>JBNMQV010000017.1:0-136329 GCA_050205545.1 Mycolicibacterium celeriflavum | reverse complement strand
CCCCCCACTGGCGCCGCACCTACTCCGCCCGTACCGCTGGGTCCCCCACCGACTCCTCCGCCGGCCGCACCCGTCGCCTCGACCGCCAATGCCACCGCAAGTGCGAATGCCAGCGCCGCCGGTCCCGGCGCGAGTACCGCCGGCGCCCCTGCGCCCGTTCCGGTTTCGGCAGCACGCGCCCAACGTGAAGCCATCGCGGCGGCCACCGGCCGCCCGTCCGCCACCGACCCCACCCAACTCGCCCAACGGGTCGCGGCCGCCCTCAACGCCGGCATCACCGACATGGGCTTCTACTGGGTCACCGGCCTCACGAAGGACGGCCACATCGTCGTCGCCAACAACTACGGTCTCGCCTACATCCCCGATGATGTCAAGCTGCCCGACCGCGTCAAGATGGCCACCGCCGACGAGGCCATCCCCGCCCATGTCCGCGGATCCTGGGCAACCTATCCCATTCTCGCCCTTCACGGTTGGGCCCAACACCACAACACCGACTTGCGCGTCGTCATCGCCACCGAGGACCAGTTCAACGGCTTCGATCCCGGCGCCCCCCGAATCGTCCTGCGTCCCGACGACATCCCCGAAAGCGGCCACATGGATGGCCGTCACCGCCTCCAGGTGATATCCCCCGACGCGGCAACCAAATTGGCCGCCATCGCGCCGGCCGGCCTTTCCGAAGTGCTGCCTCCCTCACCCACCGACGCGACTCCGCCCGAGGATCGTCGCACGCTCCTGTGGTTCGAGGTCTTCCGGCCGCTACTGAGCAACGCCCCCGAACGCGGGCGCGTCCAACTGCAGTGCTTCGTCACCTACGCCGACCACGCCCAGGAACTCGCCCTGCACCGGGCACATACCGCTACCGATGCCGCCGAACAGCGCGCCGCCATCGCCGACTGGATCTATTGGCAACACCTGAGCGTCCTGATGCAGGATGCCCTCGCCGCACGCGCCACCGTCTGACCCCACGTTTGGTACTCGCCCGAATGGGCACGCCTCCTGTCAGACCAAGGAGGAGCACATGCGAGCAGTCACCTGGCAGGGTCGTCGGAAAGTCTCCGTCGACAACGTGCCCGATCCGGCGATCAAGGAACCCACCGACGCGATCATCCGGGTGACCAGCACCAACATCTGCGGCTCGGACCTCCACCTCTACGAGGTCCTCGGCGCGTTCATGAACCCCGGCGACATCCTCGGCCACGAAGCGATGGGCGTCGTCGAGGAAGTCGGGCGCGAAGTCGACGGCCTTCAGCCCGGCGACCGGGTCGTGATCCCCTTCAACATCTCCTGTGGCCACTGCTTCATGTGCGACCACGGCCTGCAAAGCCAGTGCGAGACCACCCAGAACCGCGACCAAGGGACCGGTGCCGCCCTGTTCGGCTACTCCAAGCTCTACGGCGAGGTCGCCGGCGGGCAGGCCGAGTACCTGCGCGTCCCCCAAGCCCAGTACACCCACATCAAGGTCCCGGATGACGGGCCCGACGACCGCTACGTCTACCTCTCCGATGTCCTGCCCACCGCGTGGCAGGCCGTCGAATACGCAGCCGTCCCCGACGGCGGAACCCTGGTGGTTCTCGGCCTCGGACCCATCGGTGCCATGGCGTCCCGCATCGCCGCACACCGTAAGGGCTGCAGGGTCATCGGCGTCGATCTGGTCGACGAGCGGCTCAACCGCGCACGCGCCTACTGCGACGAGCTGATCGATCTTCGCGTCGACGACGCCGAAGAGGTCGTCAAGAGCCACACCGACGGCCGCGGCGCGGACTCCGTTATCGACGCCGTCGGCATGGAGGCCCACGGTTCGCCGGTCGCCGAAACCATGCAGACCGCCAGCGGCTTCCTGCCCTCGCCCATCGGCCGCGTCGTGATGAAGAACGCCGGCGTCGACCGCCTGGCCGCCTTCAACTCCGCGATCGCGCTCGTCCGTCGCGGCGGCACCATCTCGCTGTCCGGTGTCTACGGCGGCGCCGCCGATCCAATCAACATGATGACGTTGTTCGACAAGCAGATTCAGCTGCGGATGGGCCAAGCCAACGTCAAGAAGTGGGTCCCCGACATCATGCCGTTGTTGACCGCCGAGGATCCGCTCGGCGTCGAACAGTTCGCCACCCACCGGCTCCCACTCGAGTCGGCTCCCGGTGCGTACGAGACCTTCCAGAAGAAGGAGGACGGCATGGTCAAGGTCATCCTGAAGCCCTGATACCGATGGATCAGTCCGAAGCCCCGCTGCTCGACGCCCTCGCCGACTACCGCCGGCGTAACCGCTACGGCTTCACCCCGCCCGGCCACCGGCAGGGCCGCGGCGTCGACCCCCGCGTTCTCGAGGTGCTCGGACCGCAGGCCTTCGCCGACGACCTCCTCGCCAACGGCGGGCTCGACGATCGTCGCAGCAGCAACGGATACCTCACGCGCGCCGAGGATCTCATGGCCGACGCCGTGTGCGCGAAGGTCGCGTGGTTCTCCACCTGCGGCAGTTCGCTCTCGGTCAAGGCGGCGATGCTGGCGGTCGCGGGCGGAAGCTCCGGTGGCATTGCCGGCTCGGCCGGCGGTGGCCTGCTCGTCCCCCGCGACAGCCACAAGTCCATCGTCGCCGGGCTCATCTTCTCCGGCGTGCAACCGCGCTGGGTGAGTCCACGGTGGGACGCCGACCGGCACTTCAGCCATCCACCCTCACCCGACGACTTCCGCCGAAGCTGGGAGGAGCACCCCGACGCGGCCGGCGCCCTCGTCGTCTGCCCGAGCCCGTACGGCACCTGCACCGACCTGGCCGAGATCGCAGACGTCTGCCATGAACGCGGTAAGCCGCTGATCGTCGACGAGGCCTGGGGCGCGCACCTTCCATTCCACGAAGACCTGCCGACATGGGCGATGGACGCCGGCGCCGACGTCTGCGTGGTCAGCGTGCACAAGATGGGCGCCGGGTTCGAACAGGGCTCCGTCTTCCATCTACAGGGCGACCTCATCGACCAGGACCGGCTCTCGGCATGCGCCGACCTGCTGATGACCACCAGCCCCAACGTGCTGATGTACGCCGCCATGGACGGCTGGCGCCGGCAGATGGTCGACCACGGGCACGAATTGCTCGGCAACGCACTCGAGCTCGCGCGCTGGCTCCGCCACGAGATCGACCTCATCCCCGACGTCGACGTGATGGAGGACGACTTGCTGGGCAACGAGGCTTCCCATGACCTCGACCGCATGCAGATCCTGATCGACGTCTCGGGCACCGGCACCACGGGCTATGAGGCACACGACTGGCTGCGCGCCCACAAGCACATCGACGTCGGCATGAGCGATCACCGACGCATCCTGGCCACCTTGTCCTTCGCCGACGACAAGGCCACCGGTGAACGACTGCTCGACGCGCTGACCGCATGGCGCGAGGCGGCCGACGACTTCGACCCGCCGACTCCCATCCGTCTTCCGTCGCCCGAGGAGATCCAGTTGGAGTCGGTGCAACTTCCGCGCGACGCCTTCTTCGCGGCGGTCGAAGAGGTGCCCGCCGACCAGGCCAGCGGGCGGGTCTGCGCCGAACAGATCACTCCCTATCCGCCCGGAATTCCCGCCGTGGTTCCCGGTGAGCGGCTCAACGATGCGGTCATCGACTACCTGTGCACCGGCGTGAAAGCGGGGATGAACGTGCCGGATGCGGCCGACACAACGCTTGAGACAATCCGTGTTGTCGCTACCTGATACCCCTGGTTTCGGGATCGCGGCTTCTGGCAACATTACCGACCAGTAAGAAGTTTCGTCCGACATTCAGCAGGTGGGGCATATGACGGGTACCTGGAGAGCTTCAGAGATCTCCGTCCTGGCGCAGAGCGAGGGCGGCGGCACCGCGATCCACGAGATCATCCTTTTGACGATCGTTGCCGCGGTGGTGACCATGCTGATGCTGTGGGTCGGCTGGATGCACCGCACCCACAAGATCGACTGGCTGACCCGCCTCGGCGAGTGGTCCGGACGCCGCTTCAAGCGGCCGTCATGGGTCGCCCTGCCGATCGCGATCTTCACCGCGTCGATCATCTGCGCGCTGTTCGGATTCATCTGGGACGTCAGCCTGCACATCGGCAACGGGCGCGACGACGGCGCGCTCGCCAACCCCGCTCACTACTTCATCCTCATCGGCCTGTTCGGCATATTCCTCGCCGGCTGCACGGCGATGGTGCTCCCCCGCGGCGAGGAAGAGAAACCCGGTCCGGCCGCGGTGCGCATCACCGACCACTGGTACGCGCCCGTCGGCGGCATCGTGATGGCCGGTTGCGGGCTCTACGCCCTGATGGGCTTTCCCCTCGACGATGTCTGGCACCGAATCTTCGGCCAGGACGTCACCCTGTGGGGGCCCACACACCTGATGATGATCGGCGGCGCGGGCTTTTCGACGCTGGCCGCCGCCTATCTCGAACTCGAGGGCAAGCGCGTGCGGAGACCGGACACGCCACCCGACGGCATCGGCCTGAAGTTCATCCAGTACCTGGCGTTCGCCGGTGTCCTCATCGGCATGTCCGTCTACCAGATCGAGTTCGACTTCGGCGTCCCACAGTTCCGCCAGGTGTTCCAGCCGATGCTGATCGCCGCAGCGGCCGCACTCGCGCTGGTCGCCGCCAGATTCTTCCTCGGTCGTGGTGCTGCGATCATCGCCGCCGTCATCGCCATCGGCTTGCGCGGCATCGTGGCGTTCCTCGTCGCCCCGGTGCTCGACGCCCCGGCCAACTGGTTCCCGCTCTACCTCGGCGCGGCCGTCGTGGTCGAGCTTCTCGGCCTGACACCGTTGATCAAGCGCCCGGTGTTCTTCGGAGCGGTGGCCGGCCTCGGTATCGGCACTGTCGGTCTGTGGCTGGAGTCGCTGTGGATCAACAGCGTCTATCACCTGCCGTGGCACACCAGCATCTGGCCCGAGGCGTTGGCGATGGCCGTGCCTGTCGCGATCCTCACCGGCGCCTGCGGCGCGATGATCGGTATGGTCCTCACGGAGAAACGACTTCCGCGCCGGGCGTTGGGCATCGGACTCGTCGCGCTGACGGTCATCGCGATCGGTGGTGCCGCCGCCAACGGGCTGCGGTACGAAGTTCCCGAGAACGCCAACGCCACAATCGTTCTCACCGAAGTCCCCAGCGGTGACGAGGGAGCCCGGTTCGTGACGGCCGACGTGCAGCTCACACCCGCCAACCTGCTGAGCGATGACCCGAACTGGGTCTCGGTCCTCGGATGGCAGGGCGGCCTGGAAAACCTGCGCGGCATGTTCGTCGACAACCTCGAGCAGCTCGGTCCCGGCCACTACCGTTCCACCGAGCCGATGCCGGTCTCCGGCACGTGGAAGACGCTGCTGCGCGTCCACGACGGCCGGATGCTGACGGCGGTGCCGATCTACCTGGCCGGCGACCCCGGCATCGGCGCCGAAGAAGTGCCCGCCGAGCCGAACATGACGCGTCCGTTCGTCTCCGAAATCACCATCCTTCAGCGCGAACGCAGCCCGGACATCCCGGAGTCGCTGTGGCTGATCGGCTGCCTGGTGGTGCTCGTGTGCACGCTGGCCATGGTCGCCGGCGTCACCTGGGGTGGCGGGCGGATCAACCGAAGCGAACCGAGCGGAAGTGAGGCGAAGCTGGAACCCAGCGCGCAATCATGACGGCAGCTACAGACAACCCAGATGTTCTGATTCTCGCCGACCATCCGGTGTGGATCGCGGTACCCGCCTTCGCCCCGGCGATCGTCGTCGCCGGGGTGGTGGTCTACATCGCGATGAAGAACCGCCGAAAACGAGAAATGAAGTCCGACGGGGAAAGCGCAACGTGAAACCGAATTCCATCCGCTCGTATGCGATCTGCATCTTGGCCGCCCTGACCCTGCTTGCCGCCGGCTGCGGCGGATCGCGGAACGACGAAACCGAAGCGAGCAGTCCCGCAGAGTCGACGGTCGGCGCGGCCGACATGCCGGACCAACAACGCCCGCCGGACCGCCTGACCATCGACGTCACGATCGAGGGCGGCAACGTCGACCCGACCAACGCCCAGATCAAGGGCAAGGTCGGTGAGCCGATCGTGATTCGGGTGAACAGCGACGCCGCCGACGAACTCCACGTGCACTCGGTGCCCGAGCACACCTTCAAGGTGGATCCCACACCGGGCCAGCAGTTCCAGTTCACGGTCGACGTGCCCGGCAACGTGGAGATCGAACTGCACGACCTGAATCGCGTCGTCGCCACGGTGCAAGTCCAGTAGCGATGCGGGAGCCGTCGGTTTCCGTACTGGCCCACGGTCTCGGCGGTTCGACGGATCTGCCGATTCCGTTCACCTACGCGGTGGTCGGTGCCGCATGGGCGTTGACGTTCACCTTCGCGGTGGTGGCGCTGGCGTGGAAGAAGCCGAAGTTCGATCCGGCGAATTCCGTTCGGCCCCTCCCGAATTGGGTGACGACGGTGGTCGACGCACCGGTGACTCGGTGGATCCTCGCGCTCGCCGGATTGGGGTTCGCGGTGTGGGTCGGCGTCGCCGCGGTCCTCGGCCCTCAGAACAACCAGAACCCGTTACCCGGGGTGTTCTACGTCCTGCTGTGGGTGGGCCTGGTGGCGGTGTCGCTGATCATCGGCCCGGTGTGGCGCGCGATATCACCGGTACGGGCGATCCTGCGACTGCTGGGCGGACGGTCGCTCGGGCTGGCCTACCCGGCGTGGCTGGGGTACTGGCCCGCGGCCTTCGGGCTGTTCGCGTTCGTCTGGTTGGAGCTGGCCAGCCCCGATCCGGGTTCGCTTGACGCCATACAGATCTGGCTCCTGATCTACCTCGGGATCACCCTGATCGGCGCGCTGACGTGCGGTGAGCGTTGGTGCACGCGGGCCGACCCCTTCGAGATGTACAGCGTGGTCGCCTCGCGGCTGTCCCCCTTTCGTCGGGACCCCGACACGGCTCGGGTCGCGGTCGGCAACCCGTTCGACCACCTTCCGTCACTACCGGTCCGCCCCGGCCTCGTCATCGTCATGGGCGTGCTTCTGGGATCGACCGCCTTCGACAGCTTTTCGGCGATGCCCGAATGGCGGAACTTCGTCGACGACCACTCGTCGTCGACGCTGACCGCCACCCTGATCAAGACCGCCGGGCTGATGGTGTTCGCGGGCGTCGTGGCCGGCACGTTCTGGCTGGCCTCGGTCGCCACCGGCGGGGTGGACCGCGACCAGCGTCGCCGGTTGCCGGGTCAGATGGCCCATTCGCTGATCCCGATCGTCATCGGCTACGTGTTCGCCCACTACCTCACCTATCTGGTGGAGCGCGGTCAGCAGACGATCATCCTGCTCGCCGACCCGCTGGGACGCGGGTGGAATCTGTTCTGGCTTCAGGACGCCGAGGTCAGCTACTTCCTGTCGCAGCATCCGGCGCTGCTGGCCACGCTGAAGGTCGGATTCGTCCTCGCCGGGCACGTCGCCGGCGTCGTCGCGGCGCACGACCGGGCGCTGCGCCTGCTGCCGTCGGGCCATCAACTGACCGGGCAACTGGCGATGATGCTGGTGATGGTCGGCTACACGTTTACCGGGCTGTACCTGCTGTTCGGCGGGTAGCGTCGGACATCATGAAGGCGCTCATCATCGTCGACGTGCAGAACGACTTCTGCGAGGGCGGGTCGCTGGCCGTCACCGGCGGCACCGACGTCGCCCGTAACATCACCGCGCTGCTCGCGAACCAGACCGAATACGCACATGTCGTGGCCACCAAGGACTTTCACATCGATCCCGGTGACCACTTCTCCGACAACCCCGACTTCGTGAACTCCTGGCCGCGGCACTGCGTCGTCGGTACCGCCGGCGCCGACTTCCATCCACAGTTCTCCTCCGATGCGGTCGAGGCGGTGTTCACCAAGGGCGAGTACGCCGCGGCCTACAGCGGTTTCGAAGGCACCGACGAAGCCGGCACGCCGCTTGCCGACTGGCTGCGCCAACGCGGAATCGACGAGGTCGACGTGGTCGGTATCGCGACCGACTACTGCGTGCGGGCGACGGCGGCCGACGCCGTGGCGAACGGCTTCACGACGCGCGTGCTGCTCGACCTGGCCGCCGGTGTCGCCGACGAGTCCACAACCAAGGCCGTCGACGACCTGCGCACGGCCGGCGTCGAGATCGCTTAAGGCTCCGCGGTCGGGTCCACCGGCTTGCCCGTCCACGACGGCGCACGCCCCTGCATGAACGCGCGCACGCCTTCCCTGGCGTCCTCGTGCCCCATCAGTCGCAGGTGGATCTCGGTTTCGCGGTCGCCCACCGCGGACCGGTCGAGGTCGAACGAATCCCACAGCAGGCGTTTGCTCGCGGCCACCGACATCGGCGCGGTGTTGACGGCGATGTCGTGGGCGAGTTCCAGCGCGGCCGGCAGCACCTCGTCGGCGGGCAGCGCTCGGCTGCCGAGCCCGAGCTCCACCGCCCGGACGCCGTCGAAAGTCGCACCGCCGAGCAGGATTTCGGCGGCGTTGGCGATACCGACCAGCCGCGGTAGGACCCAGTGCGAGTAAGCGTCGCCGACGACCCCGCGCCGAACCTGCACGACGCCGTAGCGGCCGTCGGCGGCGAAGAACCGGATGTCGCACTGCAGCGCCAGGGTCAGCCCCAACCCGATCGCGTGCCCGTTGACCGCCGCGATGACCGGCTTCGGCAGCGTCCATGCCGGCACGTCGACACCGGCCGCGCTGAATTCCGGCCCCGGTGCGGCGAAGGTGTCCTCACCCGACGCCAGGTCGGCGCCCGCGCAGAACGCCGGCGGAGCGCCGGTCAACACGATCGCCCGGACGCGGTCGTCGCGGCCGAGGGTGCGGTACGCGTCGGCGAGCTCCTCGCGCATGCCATCGCCCACGGCATTGCGTCGCCGCGGGCGGTTCAAGGTGATGGTCGCGACGCCGTCATCGACCGAGACCAGCAGCGTCCGGTAACCGGGCGGATCAGAGCGGGCGGGCACGCGTTTCTCCTGGTAAGTGTGATGTTCGTGCGGAGCTGATTGTGATGCTGCCGCACTGGGCACACCCGTATCGTCTCGTTGTCAATTGTGTCGTCGTCTGGAGTATGAATTGACCCAAGCCTCCGCCCCCCAAGCCGCATCCCTGGAGGTCTGGCCGGGTAAGGCCTATCCGCTCGGCGCGACCTACGACGGAACGGGCACCAACTTCGCGGTCTTCAGTGAGGCCGCCGAGAAGGTCGAACTGTGCCTGTTCGACGCCGACGGGACTGAGACCCGGATAACCCTGCCCGAGAACGACGCGTTCGTCTGGCACGGCTTCATCCCGAACATCGAACCCGGTCAACGGTACGGCTACCGGGTGCACGGCACCTACGATCCGCCGACCGGTCAGCGCTGCAACCCGAACAAGCTGCTGCTCGACCCGTACTCGAAGGCCATCGACGGCAACTTCGACTGGAACCAGTCGCTGTTCAGCTACAACTTCGGTGACCCCGACAGCCGCAACGACGACGACTCCGCGCCGAGTATGCCGAAGTCTGTCGTCATCAACCCGTACTTCGACTGGGGCAACGACCGGCCGCCGGACTACGAGTACGCCGATTCGGTGATCTACGAGGCGCACGTCAAGGGCCTCACGCAGACGCACCCCGACATTCCGGACAACATCCGCGGCACGTACTCGGCCGTGGCACACCCGGTGATCATCGAGCACCTGCAGTCGCTCGGTGTGACGGCGATCGAGTTGTTGCCGGTGCACCACTTCGCCAACGACTCCACGCTGATCGACAAGGGCCTGTCCAACTACTGGGGCTACAACACGATCGGCTTCCTCGCGCCGGACTCGAAGTACAGCTCGAGCCCGAACCCGGGCGGTCAGGTGCAGGAGTTCAAGGCGATGGTCCGCGCGCTGCACGAGGCGGGCATCGAGGTGATCCTCGACGTGGTCTACAACCACACCGCCGAGGGCAATCACATGGGCCCGACGCTGTCCATGCGGGGCATCGACAACGGTGCGTATTACCGGCTGGTCGAGGACGACAAGCGTTACTACATGGACTACACCGGCACCGGCAACAGCCTCAACGTCGGTCATCCGCATTCGCTGCAGCTGATCATGGACTCGCTACGGTACTGGGTGACCGAGATGCACGTCGACGGGTTCCGCTTCGACCTCGCCTCGACGTTGGCCCGCGAGTTCTACGACGTGGACCGGCTGTCGACGTTCTTCGAACTCGTACAACAGGATCCGACCGTCAGCCAGGTCAAGTTGATCGCCGAACCGTGGGACGTCGGTCCCGGCGGTTATCAGGTCGGGAACTTCCCGCCGCAGTGGACGGAGTGGAACGGCAAGTACCGCGACACGGTCCGCGACTACTGGCGCGGCGAGCCGGCCACACTCGACGAATTCGCCTACCGCCTAACGGGTTCGGCCGATCTGTACGAGCAGACCGGCCGACGGCCCGTCGCGTCCATCAACTTCGTGATCGCCCACGACGGCTTCACACTGCGCGATCTGGTGTCCTACAACGAGAAGCACAACGAAGCCAACGGCGAGGACAACAACGACGGCGAGAGCCACAACCGCTCCTGGAACTGTGGCGTCGAGGGTCCGACCGACGACCCCGAGATCAATGCGCTGCGCGCGCGGCAGCAGCGCAATTTCATTACGACGCTTCTGCTTTCGCAGGGCGTTCCGATGATCGCCCACGGCGACGAGCTCGGGCGCACCCAGCAGGGCAACAACAACGTCTACTGCCAGGACAACGAGCTGTCGTGGATCGACTGGAACAACCCTGACACCGACCTGATGGAGTTCACCCGCAAGGTGTCGGCGCTGCGCGCGGCGCACCCGGTGTTCCGTCGGCGCCGCTTCTTCTCCGGACGCCCGGTGCGTCAGCGTGGCGGCGACGGGCTGCCCGACATCGCTTGGTTCGCACCCGACGGATCCGAAATGAGCGACGAGGACTGGGAGACGGGCTACGCCAAGTCAATCGCGGTGTACCTCAACGGCAACGGCATCCCCGACCGCGACGTGCGCGGTCAGCGGATCGTCGACGACTCGTTCGTGCTGTGCTTCAACGCGCACTACGAGCCGATCGATTTCGCCATGCCGGAGAAGAAGTTCGGCGATTCCTGGGTCGCGGTGATCGACACGTCCGCAGACGGTGACGACGAACCGAAGCCGGTCGGCGCGGGTCAGAACGTGACCGTCGCCGCGCGGTCGGTCCAGGTGCTGCAGGCGGCGACGGAAGAGTAGCTCAGCCCACGCGAACGCCGCGAACTGAGCTTGTGCGCGAGAATCGGTGGATTTCTCGCGCACAAGCTCAGTTTCGGTGACAAGAAGGGGTGGGGCCGCCGAGGCTCGGAGGCGACCCCACGGTCGAAACGTCCCGCTATTCCACGACCGGGAAGAACGAGTCGCCGTCCTCGGGGGTGCCGTCGACCTGACCCTCGTCGCGGCCGTGCTGCTCGGGGTCGATGCGGTCGACCTCGTCGTCGGCGCGCACCTCGGTGTCGCCGCTGGGCTCGCTCATCGGCTCGTTCAGTTCGGGTTGCTCGGGCTCCTCGGCGGCGAGTTTCTCGTCGAGGCTCTCGTCGACCTCGCCCTCGGCGTTGACCTTGTCGGCCTCACGCCACTGCTCGGGCGGGTCGACGATCTCGTCACCGTCGTCGTTGCGGACGTCGTCAGAGTCCAATGCCTCCGTCGGGCGCAGCGTGTCGCCGACGCCGCCGCCGTCGTTGGGTGAATAGCCTGGGTCCGGATTTGCGCTCACAGTTATCCGGTTGCCCACCTGCCGGATCGCTAAACGCCGCGCCACCCCGCGGCGGGAATCGACGCTGCCGCCGAGCGGGTCGGCGCCGCCGTCAGCGAACCACGGCTGTGAGCCGAAACCCACTGTGCGACACCGTTCTTGACGGTCGAAATGCCTGACGCAGGACCGTTGATGTGCTACGGTTTTCCTCACAGCAACCGTGGCCGTCGCGACTGACAGCCAGAGTTGTCACACGCCCGGCGGGGCGAGTAGGAGCCGATGAGCGGCGGCGCCTACCGGCGGCCACGGTTGCCGTTCTCCCAGCGTCTTCCCAGCGATTCTTCGGCCTGCGAAGCCTCCATTCACGCTGGTCAAAATTTTCGTGAGTGTCAGTAAAGGGGCCGAAGTGGCCGTATGCTGCCCTCCATGACGGCGCCTCCCAGCACCGGCCGCCGCGTGACCGCACAAGACTGGATTCAGGCCGGCTTCGACGTGCTGTCCGACGGCGGTCCCGGCGCGCTACGGATCGGCCGCCTGTGCGAGCGTCTCGACGTCACCAAGGGCAGTTTCTACTGGCACTTCACGGACATGCCCGCCTACCGGGACGCGCTGGCCCGCGCCTGGGGCAACCTCCACGACGAGCGCCGGCGCCGGTTCGAGGACATGCGCGACGCCGATCCCCGCGCCCGGTTGGCGGTGATGATCCAGACGCTGATGTGCCCCGACCACTGGGCGCTCGAGCGCGCCATGCGCGTCTGGTCGCTGACCGATGCGACCGTGCTGGCCAGCGTCCAGCAGAGCGACGGGCGCGTGCTGGGCGCGGTGCGCGAAGCGCTCCTCGACTACGGATTCGAGCCGAGCGAGGCCGATCTGCGTTCAGCGCTGCTGTTCGCCACCGGCGTCGGCCTGCTGCACGAGGTCGGTCCGGCGCCGCGCGAACCCGCGTGGTTGAGCGAGCGCGTGCTCGACCTCATGCTTCGCCGATAGGCCGGGACGGTTTGAGCCCGGTCTTGGCGTCGAGGTACTGCAGCAGGTGGTGCGCGGCGAGTTCGATGTCCTTGTGCCGCCACTCCGAAGCCCGGTAGACGCAGGCGATGAGCCCCGTCCGGTGCAGTCGCCGAAAGTCGCCGTAGACGAACGCGTAGCGCGCCTTCGTCTCGTCGCGGGCGCCCTCGGTCAATCCGAGATGCCAGCACGCGTAGTCGTCCCACGCATGCGTCTCGAGATAGGCGTTCTGCGCCTCGGCGCGCGGCTGCACCTCACCCCAGTCGCTGTCGAGCACATATTGGCGCGCATCGATCAGCTCGCGCGCCTTGGCCATCGCGTCGTCGTTGAGCGTGTACTTGGCCACGGGTCCGCGGATCAGCCGACGATGCGCGCGATCGACTTCAGCGGGATCGGCAACCAACTCGGCCGGAACCGCGCCTCGTACGCCGCTTCGTACACCGCCTTGTCCAACTCGTAGGCCGCCAACAGCTGGCCCGAATCGCGTGGGTCGGTGCCGGCGATCTCCGCGTAGCCCTCGCAGAACGATGCGGCGTTGCGGTCCACCCACTCCCGGGCCCGCGCCGCGAGCTGGCGGTCGTGGTCCTCGTCGACGGACTGTTCCATCAACCGTTGATAGGCCGCGTATTCGAACGACCGCAGTACGCCGGCCACGTCGCGCAGCGGCGAGTCCGGTCGGCGCCGTTCTTCTAGCGGCTGGCCGGGCTCGCCCTCGAAGTCGATCAGCAGCCAGCCCTCGGGGATGCGCAGCACCTGGCCGAGGTGCAGATCGCCGTGGATGCGTTGCACCGTGACGGTCTCCTCGGACAGCTTGCGGTACCGCTCCTCGATCAGCGGCGCGTACTGCTCGAGATCGGGTACGGACTTCGTCGCCGACGCCAACCTCTGCAGCGCGGTGTCGGCCGGGAACAGCGCGGTCTCCGTGCCCAATTCGTCGGCCAGCGTGGCGTGCACTGACGCCACCGCCTCACCGAGCCGGTACGACTCGCCCGCGAAGTCGCCGCCGACCTCGTCGGCGTACAGGTCGCCCTCGGCGAACAGGTCGCGGGTGCTGGCCGTCGCCATGTCCCAGCCCTCGGCCGACGTCGCGGCGAACTCGGTGACCATGCCCAGCGCACACGGCTCGCCGTCCTCGCTGCCGTCCCAGTTCGTCTCGAACGACCCGAGCAGGCGCGCCACGTGCGGGTTGTCGGCGCGGGCCAACACGCGGTTCAACTCGATGTCCGGGTTCGTGCCCGGCGTGATCCGGCGGAACAGCTTGAGGATCGCCTTCTCCTCGAACACCACGCTGGTGTTGCTCTGTTCGGCCGAGAAGACCCGCGGCGCGGCGTCGAGCGGCAACTCCACGCCGGGCTCCTTCACGAAGCGCACCGCCGCGCCACCGTCGCCCACCGTCGCCGACGAGTCGATCAGCGACAGCAGATACTGCGCCGCGCCCGGGTCGTAGAGCGCGTCGTAGGCGGTGCGGTCACCGTCTGCGCCGACGGTCGCCACTTCCGCGTATTCATCGATGGGACCGGTGTTCCACCGCAACAACACCTGGTAGCGCTCATGGGAGCCGTCGGTGTAGGACACGTCGAGCAACACGAGGTCGAGATCGTCGCGCAGACCGGTTGACGCGGTCTGCTGCACGGAGGCCAACTCGCGGCTGCGGCCGGCGTACCACCGCTGCTGCGGTAGCCACTCGTCGAACGGAAGGTTCATGACTGTTCTCCAGGCTCTGGGCTGGGCGGCTTCAGCGAGAACCAGTAGAACCCGTGGCCGGGCAGGGTCAGGAGATACGGCAGCTGGCCGATGCGCGGAAACTCCACGTATCCGGTCATCTCGACCGGCGTGTATCCGTTGTAGGCCTGCAGGTTCAACTCGATCGGCTGAGGGAAGCGCGAGAGGTTGTTGACGCAAAGCACGGTATCTCTCGTACCGTCGTCCCTCTCGATCTCGCGGACGTAGGTCAACACGGACGGATTCGAGCCGCCCAACTCGTGGAAGCTGCCGATGGCGAACGCCTCGTGGCGGCTTCGCACCGCCAGCATCGTTCGGGTCCAGTTCAACAGCGACGTCGAGATGTCGCGCTGCGCCTCGACGTTCACCGCCTGATACCCGTAGATCGCGTCCTGGTTCGGCGGCAGATACACGCGGCCCGGCGTCGCGGTCGAGAAGCCCGCATTGCGGTCGGGCGTCCACTGCATCGGGGTGCGCACCGCGTCGCGATCGCCGAGCCAGATGATGTCGCCCATCCCGATCTCGTCGCCGTAGTACAGCACCGGCGAACCGGGCAGCGACAGCAGCATCGCGGTGAACAACTCCATCTGGTTGCGGTCGTTGTCCAGCAGCGGCGCCAGCCGCCGGCGGATCCCGACGTTGGCCTTCATCCGCGGGTCCTTGGCGTACTCGGAGTACATGTAGTCACGCTCTTCGTCGGTGACCATTTCCAGCGTCAACTCGTCGTGGTTGCGCAGGAAGATGCCCCACTGCGCCATCTCCGGGATGTCGGGTGTCTGCGCCAGGATCTCCGAGATCGGGAACCGCGATTCGCGGCGCACAGCCATGAAGATGCGCGGCATCAGCGGAAAGTGGAACGCCATGTGGCATTCGTCGCCGCCGGTGTCCGGATCGCCGAAGTACTCGACGACGTCGGCGGGCCACTGGTTGGCCTCGGCCAACAGCACGCGGCCCGGGTACTCGTCGTCGATCACCTTGCGGCAGTGCTTGAGGAACGCGTGTGTCTCGGGCAGGTTCTCGCAGTTGGTGCCCTCGCGCTCGAACAGGTACGGCACCGCGTCCAACCGGAAGCCGTCGATGCCGAGATCGAGCCAGAACCGCAGGACGTCGAGCATCGCCTCCTGGACGGCGGGATTGTCATAGTTCAGGTCGGGCTGATGGCTGAAGAAGCGGTGCCAGTAGAACTGCCGTCGCACCGGGTCGAAGGTCCAGTTGGACTCCTCGGTGTCGACGAAGATGATCCGCGCATCGGAGTACTTGTCGCTGGTGTCGCTCCACACGTAGAAGTCGCCGTACGGCCCGTCGGGGTCGCGGCGCGACTCCTGGAACCACGCGTGCTGGTCGGAGGTGTGGTTCATGACGAGGTCGGTGATGACGCGGATGCCGCGCCGGTGCGCGGCGTCCAGGAGTTCGACGAAGTCGTCCACGGTGCCGAACTCCGGCAGCACCTTGTAGAAGTCGCGGATGTCGTATCCGCCGTCGCGAAGCGGTGAATCGTAGAACGGCGGCAGCCAAAGACAGTCCACGCCAAGCCACTTCACGTAGTCGAGCTGTTCGGTCAGGCCACGCAGATCCCCGATGCCGTCGGAGTTCGAGTCGTAGAACGCGCGCACCAAAACCTCATAGAAGACGGCGCGTTTGAACCACGTGCGATCCTCGGGCAGGATCCGGGCGTGGCCGAAGTCTTCGGCGGTGGGGTGCTCGACGACACCGTCCTCGACGTGACTGCCCTCCGCCGGATCGTGGTCGGCGGTTGCGTCGGATGCTTTGGCACCGGTGTGAAGTTCCATACCGTGTTCAACCTACCCATGTGACGGAGAAACGAATCGACTGAAATCTCTGGGTATGGTTCGAGCGTGGCCACTCGTGATCACGGCGACCCGGGTGACGCGCCGTCGATTCCTCCGCCGCTGACGGAGGTCGTCAACTCCGCGCGCCCGTCGGCCGCCGAGGAAGCTCGGACCATCGCCGCGTCCACCAATACCGCAACTCTGGCGACTCTTACGGCAGACGGCGATCCGTGGGCGTCGTTCGTGACGTACGGGCTGCTCGACGGCGCACCGGTGCTGTGTGTGTCCAACCTCGCCGAGCACGGCCGCAACCTGTTGGCCGACCCGCGGGCGAGCCTCGCGATCGTCGCGCCGACGTCGGAGTCCGATCCGTTGGCCAGCGGACGGGTCACCCTGGCCGGGGTCGTGGAACGTCCCGGAGGCGACGACTTCGCCGCCGCGCGCGAGGCACACCTGTCGGCCGTCGCGGCCGCGAAGTACTACATCGACTACAGCGACTTCACGCTGTGGGTGCTGCGGGTGAGGCGCGTGCGCTGGGTCGGCGGCTACGGGCGGATGGATTCGACGACGGGTGAGGCGTATTCGGCTGCGCAACCCGATCCGGTCCAACCGCTGGCGGGCGGCGCGATAGCGCATCTGAACGCCGACCACGCCGACGCGCTGGTCGCGATGGCCAAGGTGCTGGGCGGCTACCCGGACACCACCGCGGCGACCTGCACCGGCGTCGACCGATACGGACTCGACCTGCGGCTGACCACCGAGCGCGGCCTCGCCTACACCCGCATCGGATACGGCGAGCCGCTCGACTCCGTCGACCAATTGCGTCCGGCCGCCGTCGAGCTGACCCGCCTGGCGCGTCGCGGCTGAAATACGATCACCCCATGACTGCTGCGGCTTCTGACGGGCGACCGGCCACCTGGCAAGCGGCGTTCGACCTGATCGCCACCCGCGGACACGAGCGGCGCGACGAGCCGTTCCGGTTGGCCAGCGGCCAGCTCAGCCACGACTACATCGACGGCAAGTTCGCCATCGACACCGGCGAACGGTTGACGATCGTCAGCCGCGCGGTCGCCGAGTTGGCCGAGAGCCGGGGTATCGAGTTCGATGCTGTCGGCGGCCTGACGATGGGCGCCGACCCGCTGGCGCACGGCGTCGCGATGGTGACCGGCAAGGCGTGGTTCTCGGTGCGCAAGGAGCAGAAGAAGCGGGGGCGCGAGCAGTGGATCGAGGGCACCCGCCTGGAACCCGGCACGCGGGTGTTGTTGGTCGACGACGTGATCAGCACGGGCGGCTCGACCGAGATCGCGTTCGATCGGGTCACCGCGGTGGGAGCGGTCGTCACCGGCGTGATCCCGATGGTCGACCGCGGGGACATCGCGGCCAAGCGCTTCGCCGCGCGGAACGTGCCCTTCGCCGCGCTGGTCACGTACCGCGACCTCGGCATCGAACCGGTCAAGGACGTCTAACCGGCTCTCCCGCGAACGTGGGTTACCCGCACGTTTTTCGCGCTGGACCGTGCCGGTAACCCACGTTCGGCGGGGTCTACGCGGGCACGACGAGCACGCCGTCGGAATCGACGCCGACGGTGATGGTGTCGCCGGGCGCGAAACCGCGCGCCGCCGAACTGGCCATCTGCGCGCTGATCGCGGTGCCGTCCGCCATGGCGACGTAGACGCGGGAGATCGCGCCGAGGAACGCCACCGAGCTGACCGCCGACGTGCCCGCAGGATCGGCGGTCACCGTCACCGACTCCGGCCGGACCATCGCGCGCCCGGGGCCGGACGCGACCGAACCCGCGAGCGTCGGCACCGTCCTCCCCAGGACGTGGGCGCGCCCGTCCGAAACCGTCGCGGGCACTTCGTTGTTCAGGCCGACGAACTCCGCGACGAAGGGGGTCGCCGGGTTGGCGTAGAGGTCGGCGGGCGCGGCGACCTGCTCGAGTTTGCCCTGGCTCATCACGCCGACGCGGTCGGCCACCGCGAGCGCCTCTTCCTGGTCGTGGGTGACGAACAGCGTCGTGGTGCCGACGTCCAACTGCACGCGGCGGATCTCGTCGCGCAGCTGGGAGCGGACCTTGGCGTCCAACGCCGACAACGGCTCGTCGAGCAGCAGCACCCGGGGCCGGATCGCCAACGCGCGGGCCAGCGCGACACGTTGCTGCTGCCCACCCGACAACTCGCTGGCGTACTTGTCCTTGTGCGCCGAGAGCCCCACCAGGTCCAGCATGTCGGCGGCCCGGGACAACCGGTCGCGTTTCGACGTACCGCGCATCTTCAGGCCGAACGCGACATTGTCGAGCACCGTCAGGTGAGGAAAGAGGCTGTAGGCCTGAAACACCATGCCCACATCACGTTTGTTCGCCGGCACCCCACCGACGTCGCGGCCGTCGACGGACACGGTTCCGGACGTCGCCTTGTCGAGCCCGGCGAGGATGCGCAGCGCGGTGGTCTTACCGCAGCCCGAAGGGCCAAGCAGCGCAACGAGTTCGCCCGGCTCGATGCGCAGGGTCAACCCGTCGAGCGCCTTGACCGTTCCGTAGACCCGCGTCAGGTCGTTCAGCTCGACGGCAACTCCGGCGGTCATGCGGTGACTCCCTGAACTCGACGGCGGCCGCGTGTGATCAGCGAAAGACCCATCAGCAGAACGAAACCCAGCAGCAGGACCGCCAACGAGGCGGCCACGGAGGTCGGCCCGTCGGCCTTGCCGATCGTCACGATCTGCACCTGCAGCGTCTGGTAACCGCTCAGCGAGGCGATCGTGTACTCGCCGAGGACGACGGCGATCGAGATGAAGGACGCCGACAGAATTCCCGGCCAGATGTTGGGCACCACGACCCGCAGAATCGTCGTCGTCCACCCGGCGCCCAGCGACCGCGCCGCCTCGGTGAGCGTCCGCAGGTCGATCGACGACAGCGCCGCGTCCAGCGCGCGGTAAGCGAACGGGAACACCAGCACGATGTAGACGAACGTCAGCGTCAGCGCCGATTCGCCGAGGAAGTACGCCACCCACAGATACACGTTGCGCAGGCCGACGACGATGACCAATGCCGGAATCGTCAACGGCAACAAGCACAGGAACTCGACGATGCCCTTCGCCCACGGCGCCCGCAGGCGAACCCAGATCATCGTCGGCAACAGGATGACCAGCATCGCGAGCACGGTGAACACCGCAAGCAACAGCGAAACCACGATCGCCTGATACAGCGCGTCGTCGGCGATCAGGTTGGCCCACGCCCGCAGCGTCCGGCCACCCGCCACCAGGTTGCGCGTCGAGAAGTCGGCCATCGCGTAGAGGGGAAACAGGAAGAACATCCCGAAGACCACCCACAGCGCGGCTCGAATCACTCTGGCGCCGAACGTCATCGGAGCCACCTCGCCGAGCGCCGCACCAACCTGTTGTATGCCGCCATCACCAGCGCCACGACGATGATCATCTCCAACGCCAACGCGTACGCGAACCCGGTCTGCCCCAGCACCACCTCGCTGGTGAGGGCCGCCCTGATCAACAACGGCACGATCGGGCTGCCCTGGCTGACCAACGCCGCGGCCGTCGCGTACGCCGCGAATGCGTTGGCGAACAACAACAACGCCGATCCCAGAAACGCCGGCGTCAGTAGCGGCATGACCACCTCACGGAAATACTGCAGGCGCGACGCCCCCAGGCTCAGCGCCGCTTCGCGCCACTGTGCGCGCAGGCCCTCGAGGGCCGGCACGAACACGATCACCATCAACGGGATCTGGAAGTAGGTGTAGACGAGGATCAGGCCGGGCAACCCGTACAGCCATCCGGATGCGGCCAGGTTCCAATCGAAGAGTTGCTGGACCCACAGCGTCAGCACGCCGTTCAGACCGACCGTCGCCAAGAACGCGAAAGCCAGTGCCACACCGCCGAACTGCGCGAGCACGCTGCACAGCGCCAGCACGGCCCGCCGCACCATCGATGTCGGCGCACTGGACACGATCAGCCAGGACAACACCGCACCGAACGTCGCACCGATCAGCGCGGTGCTGGCCGACAACACCACGCTCTTGCCCAACGCCGACAGGGCGGCTCCGGAGAACAACGCGTTGATGCGATCGAGTGAGAACACGCCGTCGGCGAAGAACGCGTTGACGATCACCGTCACGGTCGGAATGAGCAGGAAGATCACCACCACCGCCAGGAACGGCAGCAGCGGCAGGGCGTCTCTTGCGGTGTCGCGCAGCCTCTTCAGACTCGATCCTCCCGTATCCGGTCAGCCGATCGCGGCGGCCCAGTGCTCGGACAGATACTTGGTGGCCGCCTCGGTCTGCTGCGGTGACGGCACCGTCACGGGGCCGTCGATGACGGGCAATGACGCCGCCGCGGCCTTGTCCAACGTGCCGTCGGCGGCCATGTTGTCGGCGCGGACCGGTCGCACGCCACCGAGCGCGAAGAGGTTCTGCCCCTCGTCGCTGTAAAGGAATTCCTGCCACAGCCGAGCGGCGGCCGGATGCGGCGCGTCCTTGTTGATCGCCTGATAGTAGAAGCCGGCGACTGCGTAGTTCGGCGGCACCAGCACCTGCCACGACGGCAGCTTCTTGGTCTCGGCGGCGTTGGTGTAGTTCCAGTCGATGACGACCGGGGTCTGCCCGGATCCGATGGTGGCGGGCGTCGGGTCGACGGGCAGGAAGTTGCCCGCGTCGGCCAACTTTCGGAAGAACTCGACGCCCGGCGCGATATCGTCGGCCGAACCGCCTTGGGACAGCGCGACCATCAGCACACCGGAGAACGCGGCGCCGGCCTGGGTCGGATCGCCGTTGAGCGCCACCTTCCCGCGATACTCCGGCTTGAGCAGGTCGTCGATCCGCGTCACCGGCGGCACCTTGGCCGAGTCGTAACCGATGGACATGTAACCGCCGTAATCGTTGACCCAGGTCCCGTCGGGATCCCTGAACGCCGCGGGGATGTCGTCGAAATTGACCACCTTGTAAGGCGCGAACATCGCGGTGTTGGCCAATGCGACGGACTGGCCCAGATCGAAGACGTCGGGCGCCGTGCTCCTGCCCCTCTGCTGATTGGCCGCATTGATCTCGTCCTGACTCGACGCGTCGGGCTGCGCCGAGTTGACCTTGATGCCGTACTTGTCGGAGAACGCCTTGATGATCGCGCCGTAGTTCGCCCAATCCGGCGGCAGCGCAATCACATTGAGCTCGCCCTCCTTCTTGGCCGCCGCCACGAGGCCGTCGATGCCGCCGAAATCCTCGGCCGATGTGGCTTCGGACGCCTTGACACCGGACTGCGTCTGCTCGCCGTCACCGCTCTTCTCCGGCGGGGCGCACGCAATCGAACCGGCCAGCAGCAGAACGGATGCGGCGAACGCGGCCGCCAAACTCGTGATCTTCATTGCCGAACCTTCCAATGGTCTGAAGAACAGCGCGGTACGCAGCGGTCACCGCACCGAGTCGCCGAGCTGAATGACTCGATGCGAGGCGCTCGAAACCCTATCGCGGTGAAAGCGACGGCGGGTAACTTCCATCGGAGTTTGCCGGGCCACCCGCGCGGCCCGGCGTTAGCATTCTGGTGTGGCGCAACGCGAAGCCTCGGGGGACTTCGACTACCTGATCGAAGACGAGGTCGACGTCGCGGATGGCGCCGATTCGGGGGCGGATGCGACGGCCGGCTACTTCGATCCGGAGAAGGCGCCTGGCCGGGATATGCGGTTCGACGCGTTCGACGAAGACACCTGGTACTTCGAGCCCGCGCCGCCGCCCTGGTACCGGACCAAGTTCACCCTCGGCGTCCTGATCGCCGCCGCGATCGCGGCCGTCGCGCTCGTCGTCTCCGTTGTGCTGCTGGTGGTCCACACGCCCGCCAAGCCCGTCGACCGCAACGACAAACCCCTCCGCCCGACCGTTCAGACCACGGCCCCGGCGCGCACGCCCTCGCCACGCAACGAATCACCACCGCCGCCACCGCCTCCCCCGCCGCGTGACGAGGCGTCGGCGGCCCCTGCGCCACCGCCGCCGGCTAGCTACCGTCCGCGCAATCCACCGCCGAGAACCGGCCGCGGCCCGGAGATCGGGGTGACCCGCACCCCCGTGACGCGGTCGCCGATCAGCGTGGCCCCGCAGCGGCCCGCTCAGAGTCAGCGGTGATGGTGCCCTCCGTCATGGCCGATGTCGTGGCGGATGACGAAGCCGTACGGCCCGTAGAACGGATATTGCAGCTGGGCGGCGTCCGCTGAGGCCTGTCCCGGCTGGGCGGTGATCTGAACGTTGCCCGGGGTCTGGCATGCCACCGCGCCGCCGGTGTAGGAGCAGCCCGTCGGCGCGGCGCCGGCGACCGGGGCGAATCCGATCGCGGCGGCGGTCGCCGCCATCGCCACGGTTGTGATCAGTCGAGTTCTCATCGTCGTCCTCGTTTCACTCGTGCGGGGCGGGTCCGCAGAAGACGACGTCTCGCAGGTATCGAACAATTGAATTCAACCGGCGTGCCCAACGGTCGATTCCCGTCCGCACCTGTGAGTCAGGCGGCGCCGCGGCCGCATCGGCTGTCCAAGATCGAGGAGGCGCTCTCCGGACTCGAACGCCAGGTGCTGGGGCCCTCAACGACGACGAGCAAGCGCAGCTCTACGCATTGCTGACCCGCGCCGCGGGCAACCCGACCTGTAGCGAGGCCGTGCCCACCCTGACCGAACCGGAATAGGCTGGGCGCATGGCCGCATTCGAGCCCGAGGCCATGTTCGCCGCGGCGCCGGTCGCGATGCTCGCCACCGTCGGACCCGACGGGGCGCCACACCTGGTGCCCGTGGTGTTCGCCGTGCACGCCGGCGTGGTCTACACCGCCGTCGACGCCAAGCGGAAATCCACGCGCAAGCTGCGGCGGTTGAGCAACATCGAGGGCAATCCTCAGGTGAGTCTGCTGGTCGACCACTACGAGGACGACTGGAGCCGGCTGTGGTGGGTGCGCGCCGACGGCCGCGCCGAAATTCACTACAGCGGAGAAGAATTGGCGGCGGGATACATGTTGCTGCGCGGCAAGTATCCGCAGTATCAGCGCATCGCCCTCGACGGCCCAGTGGTCAGTGTGGCCATCACGAAGTGGTCCTCCTGGCAGGCCTGAGCGCAGATTCTCCGATTCCCTTGTGTTCGCTGACGGTTAGGGGAATTGTGGTGTAACACACACTTTGGCGGCTGAGCGCCGTCGTGGAAGGGAACGTCATGGCTGACAAGACGACACATTCCCAGGGCGCCGGAGCCGCCCCGACCGCGGACAGTCCGGCCGCCATCCGCAATGTGGTGCTGGTGGGCCCATCGGGTGGCGGCAAAACCACACTCGTCGAGGCACTTCTGGCGGCCTCGGGCGTCCTGACCAGAGCGGGCTCCGTGCAGGACGGCACCACGGTCTGCGACAGCGACGAGGCCGAGATCTCCCAACAGCGTTCTGTGGGTCTGGCACTCGCGTCGCTTCGCCACGACGGCGTGAAGGTGAACCTCATCGACACGCCCGGTTACGCCGACTTCGTCGGCGAGCTGCGGGCGGGGCTGCGCGCCGCGGATTGTGCGCTGTTCGTCATCGCCGCCAACGAGGGGGTCGACGAACCCACGAAGGCGCTGTGGCACGAGTGCAGCCAGGTCGGCATGCCGCGCGCCGTCGTGATCACCAAGCTCGACCACGCCCGCGCGAACTACGCCAACGCGTTGGCGTCCGCGCAACAGGCGTTCGGCGACAAGGTGCTTCCGCTGTACCTGCCGGCGAGGCGGGCGAAGCTGGGTGGGCATCAAGCCGAGTCGCCGTGCACGGGGCTGATCGGGCTGCTGTCGCAGACCCACTACGAATACGCCGACGGCAGGCGCAGCGACACCCACGAACCCGACGCCTCGTACGCCGACGCGATCTCCGAACACCGCGGCGCACTGATCGAGGGCATCATCGAGGAGTCCGAGGACGAGACGCTCATGGAGCGCTACCTCGGTGGCGAGGAGATCGACCAGTCGGTGCTCATCGACGATCTGGAGAAGGCCGTCGCGAGGGCGACGTTCTTCCCCGCACTTCCGGTGTGCAGCGGCACGGGCGTCGGCACGATCGAGCTGCTGGAGATCGTCACCGCGGGATTCCCCCCGCCGCCCGAACACCGACTGCCCGAGGTCTTCACACCGCAGGGCAAACCGCGCGCCGAGCTTCCGTGTGACCCGACCGGTCCGCTGCTGGCCGAGGTCGTCAAGACCACGTCCGACCCTTACGTGGGGCGGGTCAGCCTCGTCCGGGTGTTCTCGGGAACCATCACACCCGACTCGACGGTCCATGTGTCCGGCCACTTCTCGTCGTTCTTCGGCGGTAGCGGCTCGCTGACGGGTTCGCTCGCCGCGCACGAGGACCACGACGAGGACGAGCGCATCGGGTCGCTGTCGTTCCCGCTCGGTAAGCAACAGCGCCCCGCACCGTCGGTGATCGCCGGCGACATCTGCGCGATCGGGCGGCTCAGCCGAGCCGAGACCGGCGACACGTTATCCGACAAATCCGATCCGCTCGTCCTGCGGCCGTGGAGCATGCCCGAACCGTTGCTGCCCATCGCGGTGCAACCCAGGGCGAAGACCGACGAGGACAAGCTGTCCGGCGGGTTGCAACGGTTGGCCGCCGAGGACCCGACGCTGCGCATCGAGCAGAATCCCGAGACGCACCAGATCGTGCTGTGGACCATGGGCGAAGCGCACGCCAGCGTCGTCCTCGACACGCTCTCGCGGCGCTACGGCGTCGCCGTCGACACCGTTGAGTTGCGGGTTCCGTTGCGAGAAACGTTCGGCGGCAAGGCAAAAGGCCACGGCAGGCACGTCAAACAGTCCGGTGGGCACGGCCAGTATGCGGTGTGCGACATCGAGGTCGAACCGCTGCCCGAGGGCACGGGCTTCGAGTTCGTCGACAAGGTGGTCGGCGGCGCGGTGCCCCGCCAGTTCATCCCGAGCGTCGAGAAGGGCGTGCGGGCGCAGATGGAGAAGGGCGTCGGGCCCGGCTACCCCGTCGTCGACATCCGCGTGACGCTGTTCGACGGTAAGGCCCACAGCGTCGACTCGTCGGACTTCGCCTTCCAGATGGCGGGGGCGCTGGCGCTGCGCGATGCGGCGGCGGCCACGAAGATCAACCTGCTCGAACCCGTCGACGAGGTGTCGGTGCTGATTCCCGACGATTTCGTCGGGGCGATCATGGGCGATCTGGCCGGGCGACGGGGCCGGGTGCTGGGCACCGAGAAGGTCGGCGACGACCGCACGCTGGTCAAGGCCGAGATCCCCGAGGTCGAACTCACCCGCTACGCCATCGATCTGCGCTCGCTGGCCCACGGCGCGGGCACGTTCACCAGGACCTTCGCCCGCTACGACCCGATGCCCGAGCACGCTGCGGCGAAAGTCACATCGTCGGTCTAGGTCGCCGAGGTGCAGCGACTGCACCGATCCCCCCGGGTGACAGGGGATTCTGCAGGCGCTGTCAGAAAGTTCTCAGGTCGCGTCCCTAGCGTCGCCGCAATGAAAGACCGAACGCATCTGCTGGCTCACGTGGTCGTGACCGGGATACTGGCGGTCACCATGCTGATCGCCACCTGGCTCTGCCTGTTCAACGGCTCCATCTGAGTTTCATCGGGGCGGATCCCCGCGCCAGCTGAAACTGTTGACGTATTTGCCCATGTCCAGGGCGATTTGGAGATTCGCACCGGACGGTTTGCCAAACCCGAAGTCCGGCCCGAACTGGTGGTAGGGCCCAACGGCCGCGGCGACCAACGCCAGGTCGTTCTTCACCGCGACCATCACCAGCACCCGCATGCGCAGATAGCTGCTGTTCGCGCCCTGCGGCCAGCAGTCGGCGACCTCGCCGTAACCCGCCTCATAGCCGACCATCGCGTTGGGGATCTCGTACGCGGTCCGGGTATCGGGGAACGTGGCTTCCACCAACGACTTTGCGATCTCGCGCGGAGAGCGGCCCGCGGCCGGCTCGCTGAACAGCTGCAGCGTTCCGCCGTCTCCGGCGAGCAGCTCGGCGGTCACCCCGTTGGGTTTGGTGCTCACCCGATAGGCCGACTCCGGCGCGGGATAGGACACGGAGAACGCACCGTCCGGCGCGGTGAAGCGCGGGTTGATGGACACCGGGGTGCCGGTCGGCGGGCGGCCGCAGTCGGGCGGGCAGACGTAGCGCACCGGCGCTTTGGCGATCCACGCCGACACCCCGACCAGCACGGCGGCGAGCGACGCGATCACGACGAACCACGTCAGCACGAGCCGCCTGCGCGAGGTCCGCCTCGGCGGCGGCGCCACATACGATCCGGCCGGAACCGCGTATCCCGGAAACAAATTCGTCGGTGCGCTCATTCCGGGTCACCGCGAACCGGCCGCGTTTCGCGGCGCGCCCTGCGTGACGATCGTGAGGACGCCCGGGTCGCCACACCGCATGCCGGGCAGAACGCCATGTCCGGAACGACGTGACCGCAGTGCGGGCACAGCAGCGGTTCGTCCGCGCGGATTTCGTCGTGCGCCTCGTGCAGCAACGCCAGGTGCAGTCCGACGCGCAGAAGCAGCACCGCCGCGACCGCGAGCGCGAGGTACAGCACCAGCATCAGCAGCTGCGGGAAGTGGGCGACGTCGATCAGGCCCAGTGCCAGGTACACCACCAACACCGCGACCGCGAAGCCGACCAGTACCGCGCGCACCACGCCCGGGTGCTGGTCACGCTTGCTCGGCGGGCGCGTGAACCACAGTGCCGCACCGATCAATCCACCGGCGGCGGCCGCGGTCAACGGTGCCGCGATCCCACGGATGCCGGCCTCGACCAGCAGGCTCTCCATCGGCCGCTTGCTCACCACGCCGGTGCCGAACTGGGGTGTCAGCCGGGCCAGCGTGGCCGCGGCGGTGAAGCTCAACGCGCCGAGCACCCCGATCATGAAGCCGTCCAGCGCTTCTCGCGACGACGGGCGAACGACCCGGACCAGCACGGCAGGCAACAACATCAAGAGGACCCCGCCGAGCGGAATCACGATGCCCATGCGCAGCATTCGCGCACCGACGATCGCCGACCCGAGCCCGACGCCATAGGACTTGGCGAATGCCACACCCGTGAGCAGCACCCACCCCACGGCGAGCGCGACAGCCAGGCTGACCGTGAGAACCAGTGTGCCGACGGGAAAGTCGCGAAACGCATCCGATTCGCGCAGGTACAGAACGAACAACAGCGGAAGTCCCAGCGCGGCGACGGTAACCAGCGCGGCGGGCAAGCGCAGAAGCGTGAAAGCCGCGAGCGCCGCCACCAACACCAGCAGTCCGATCCGGAACGCGGAACGCGAGCGCTGCGGCAGATGCGGGAACAATGAACTCGCGACCGACAGCTGCAGCAAGTGCTCGTTCGGGGCGGCGCTGAAATCGCGCGGCCGCAACCAGTCCGGGCCCTCGCGCGGGCGCGGTGTCAGATGGCAGCCGCACAAACCGCAGTACTCGCCCGCCGGCACGTCGACCTTGCAGACCCGGCACTCCGTGGTGGGCACCCCGTCGTCGTCGCCCGTGCTCATGCGGCCGCCTTCTGCAGTGTCAGCACATTGCGGACGAGGTTGTCGACGTCCGGCGTACCGAGTCCGGTCACGAGGTCGTAGCCGGGCGCGGCGTCGGCGACGACGTTGCCGCCGAGCGTCACGTCGCGGAACGCCGGCAGCGAGGCGCCCGCCGCGATCCGGTACAGCACCGGGTTCAGGTCACCGAGCGCGCGCCCGCCGTTGGCGAGCAGGTACTGGTTCATCACCGCGGCCAGGCCCGCCCAGATCGGCGCCGACTGCGACGTGCCGCCGCCGACCAGCGGCGTCTGCTGAAAGACGATGCGCACCCCGGTGAACGGGTCGGCGACGGCCGCGACATCCGGCGTCAGCCGACGGCCGGGGTCGCGGTCGGGCAACACCCCGCGCTGCCAGTCCGGGCGGTCGAACACCGCCGAGACGCCGCCACCGGTGCCCACCGACAGCGGCACGTCGAACCACGCCTGCTCGGACAACCAGCGGCCCTCGTGATCCGTCGACAGCGTCGTGCCACCGACATCGGTCATCTCCGGGAGCGAGGCGATCGAGTCGAGCCCGATGTCGTTGTCACCCGGCGGCGAGGACCAGTCGTCGCCGCCCTTGCACTCGAGCCCCGCGAGGTCGCCGCTGGCGTTGAAGGCGGAGGTGCCGTGTGACTGTGCGGTGGCCAGCGCCGACCGGACGGGCGCGAGGTCGGCGGCGGTGATCAGCTTGTCGCAGCCCCAACCGATCGAGAAGCTCCACACGGCGCCGGGATAACGCCGGTCGGTCTCCTCGAGCATCTGGCCGATCCGCTCGAACGCCCCGTCGGCGGTGACGGTCGGCAGGGCGCTGACCACGACCTTGCGCGCATCGGGCGCGATCGCGTGCGCCACCTGAAGGTCCATCGTGGCCTCCCCGCGCGGTTCGTCGAGCTCGCCGACCACCTCGGGGGTGAAGCGCGGCAGAGCGTAGGTGTCGGCGAAGGTGTCGAGGTCGGCCTGGTCGAAGCCGTCAAAGGCGAAGAACACAATCGTGGTGCCCTTGCCCGTGTAGCCGTCGGCGGCCAACTGTGCGGCGTTGTAGGTGTTGAGCAGCGCCTGGGGCGTCAGGCCCTTGTCGGGCACGTCCAGGGGCAGCGTCGGGATATGCGAGGTGTGATGCGGTACGTAGCCGAGGATGCGGCCCACCTGAGAAACCTCGTCGCGCAGCGCATTCGGCACCTCGGGCTGCTGCGGAGAGGCATAGAAGACCTGACCACGTCGCCCGCGGTAGTCGTGCACCGCCACGTCGAACGCCTCGGCAACGGATGCCGCGCTTCCCTCCACCACGGCCCACCGGTGTCCCGGTCGCCAGCGGACGGACAGCCCGCGGTCGTCGGCCCAGGCGTACACCGCGGCGGGGCGGTTCTCGTCGCGCAGCGCCATCGTCAGCTGAACCCCGTCGTCTCGCGAGGGGCCGAGGTCGGTCGAGCTCGCCAACAGGTAGGAGTACGGGCCGGCGATCACCTCGCCACCGTGGCGCGCCGATGCGGGGCGCAGATCGGAGACGAACACGAATACGCCCGCCGCGATCAGCACCAGCACGCCGAGATGCCGCGCACCCACGGAAGTCAGCGTATTTCGCGCCCGGCTCGGCGGGTGGCTAGTTGTCGCCAGGGATCGCCGTCGGCGCGGGCGGTGCCTTCACCGTCGGCGAGAACGGGTTCGGCCCGGGCGAGATCCGCGGCGCCTTGTCGGTGGTCTCGACCGGCGGAGGCGGCGGGGCCGGCTCTGTGGTCGTGGTGGTGGTCGTCGTCGTGGTGGTGGTCTCCTCCGGCGCCTTCTCCTCGGTGGAGCAGGATGCGCTGAACATGACCATCGCGATCGCGGCGCCGCCACCCGCGACGGCGGCGATGCGTCGACCGAACTGAGCTGACCTCATGTTGAGTCCTAACTGATCCCGACCGGTGCCAGGAATTCAAGATCAACCCGGCTTTCGAAACTCTATCGGAAGATCGGAACCGACGCTCGGTACGAATTCGCAGCTAGAGGGCCTATGAACCGGACTTGAGAGTGCTCAACGCCTCGTCCAACGTGGAGAACAGCGAGAACACCTGATCGAGGCCGGTCAGCTGGATCGGCCGGCTGGTCGCCGGGCCGTCGGCCACCACCGCGAAGCGCGCGGACTTGCTCACGGTTTCGTGAGTCGCGACCAGCGCCTGCAGCCCCGCGGACGCGAGGAAGTCCACCGCCAGCAGGTCGACGACCAGCGCAGAGGGCTCCTGCGTCAGCGCCTCGGTGATCGCCGCCTGGAACGTCGGAACCGTGGCGAGGTCGACGTCACCGCCGACCGTCAACACAGCGATTCCGTCGTCGTGCGAGATCGACGTGGTTATCGGGTCATTACGTGACAACGGTGGGTCCTCCGGTCGGCGCCGCCACGACGACGGCAATGGGGCGAGCTTAACCCGTCGCGTCCGGCGATAGATCAGTGCTTCAGGGGATCGTGCTGCGATACGCAGGCTAGTGTCGATGACAGAAATGTGCGCTCGGTGATTCCAGTGTGAGCGCGAGCCGGGAGGACCGACCGCCTCGAACATGACCGACCCCGTTGACTTCCACCAACGTTACGAACGCGAACGAGCGCGAGCGGACGATCTCGCCGATCGCGACGTCTTCCGCAGTGCTCTGGTCAATTCGTTGCAGGAAGGCTTCTTCGTCACCGACGCCACCGGATGCGTGGTCGAGATCAACGACGCCTTCTCCGAGATCACCGGATACGGCCAGGGCGGCCTGCCCTATCCGATGCCGCATCCGTGGGCGGTCGACGAAGTGGCGGCCGACGAACGCAGGGCCGCGCTGGTCCGCGACGGCAGCCTGATCGCCGAGATCCGGATCCGGCACCGCGACGGACGGCTGCGGTGGGCCGCGATCAGCATCAACGCGGTCCCGGACCACAGCTCGCGACGCGGTCTCTACGTGGGCACCATCCGCGACGTCACCGCCCCCCGCGCCGCCGCGGAGCGCGACCGGGCGATGGCGCGGCTGGCGACGGCCGTGAGCGTCGCCAAGAACGTCGACGAGGTGCTGGCGATAACGCTGGCGCAGTGCCGCATCCCGCTGGATGCGCAACGGCTCATCGCGGTCACCTGGCCGAAGGCCGACGGCGAGGAGCCGACGGTGCGGGTCGCCGGTGGACCGCAGGTCACCTCGTGGCGAGAGCTCGACGAGGACTGGCGCCGCACGTTCGAGGACGCCCGCACGTGGATTCCGCTGACCGTGACACCGGTGGGGGCGGCGCCCAGCGCGGGCACCACCCGGGGATTCGTCGCGGTCCTCTCCGGTGCGCGTGACGTGGTGCTCTGCCTCGAGCACCGCTTCCCGCGGGTCGTCAGCGCGGAGGACCGACGCCTGGTTTCGGCGCTCGTCGGCCACCTCAGCTCGGCCATGCAACACGTCCGGCAGTTCGAGAGCGCGAGGGAGACGTCGCTGACGCTGCAGCGGTCGCTGCTGGCGCCGATGGATCTGCCGCCCGGGTTCGCCGTGCGCTATGAGCCTGCCGTGCATCCGCTGGAGATCGGCGGCGACTTCTACGACGTGCTCCCGGTCGGCGAAGACCGAATCGGGATCGTGGTCGGAGACTGCGTCGGTCGCGGGCTGTCGGCGGCCGCGGTGATGGGACAGTTGCGGGCGTCGACGCGTGCCCTGTTGCTCACCGGAGCGCAGCCGTCGACGGTGCTCGAACACCTCGACTCGGTCGCGGAGTTCATCCCGGACGCTTACTGCACCACCGTGTTCGTCGCAATCGTCGACACCGGGGCGGCCACCGTGGAGTACAGCAGCGCGGGCCACGTGCCGCCGGTGCTGGTGTCCGAAGCCGCGCCGCCACAGCTGCTCGACAAGGCGTGCTCGGTCCCACTCGCCGTCAGGCATCCCCAATCACGGCCGCAAACGACACATCCGCTGCACCCGGGCAGCACGTTGATGCTCTACACCGACGGTCTGGTCGAACGGCGGGACCGTCCGATCGACACCCAGATCGAGCGGATGTCCGCCGTCCTGGCCGACACGGCCCGCCTGCCGATCGAAGACGTCGCCGACACGGTCCTCGGCAGGATGGCCCCGGACAGCGGTTTCGACGACGATGTGGCGATCGTGATCTACCGGACCCCGCGGGCGTCCCTCGTCATCGACGACACCGCCACCGCGCCGAAACTGACCGAGATCCGGCATCGGTTGGCGGACTGGCTCGCGGCCAACGGCGCGTCCGAGTCGTCGGTGTCGGATCTCATCCTCGTCGTGAACGAGGCCTGCTCGAACAGCGTCGAGCATGCCTACCGCGGGAGCGAACCCGGCCGCGTGCGCGTCGAGGCGGAGATCCACGACGCCGCTATCCACGTGCGCGTCACCGACTTCGGGTCGTGGAAGGCGCCGCCGCCCGATCCGGGCACCCGAGGCCGCGGTCTGCTGCTGATGCGCGCTGTCAGCGATCACGTGGATCTCGAGGGCACCTCGACGGGCACCACCGTGGATATGACGTTTCAGTTACCGGAGATTCGCGTTTGAACCAGCTCTGCCTGCCCCGGCACCGTCCTCGTGGTATTACAACTGATGGCAAGGAACGTCTGTCGGGAAGAGGCAGCGATGCGGACTGTGTGGCATGCACGGGGGCGGTGGAGCCTCTAGCAACACTGGGAGGTTCTGTGAACGTATTCGCTCACACTGCCGTCCACTGGCATGCCTCGTTGAGGGCAAAGGACTGAAAGTCGTGACCCGCAACCAGTTCCGGCTCAAGTCCGGGAGCGACGGTGTGTCCCCCGTCGTCTCCGCTGCCGGTGAGATCGACCTTGCGAACGTCAACGAGTTCAGCACCGTGTTGTCGCGTGCCGCGGCGGACAACTCCTCCATCACCGTCGATCTCACGGGGGTGACGTACTGCGACAGCGCCGCCCTGCGTGAGCTGTTCTCCGTTGCCGCGAGCACCAAACTCGACCTGGTGGTGCCCGCGAACGGCCCGATCACCACGCTGCTCGGCATCTCCGGACTCGACAAGGTCGCGACGGTCACCGTCGTCGATTGAGCGGATTGCCGTGCCAGCACCCAGCTTTCAGCCTCGCCAGCATCCCGAGTTGATCACGCTGCTGCACCGCATCCTCGAGCGGTTGAAGGCCGACGCCCCGAACGCGCTCGGCGTGGCCGTGACCGTTCAGGACAGGGGGTTCAACGAGGATCCGTCGACGCTCGCGGCGCTCGGTGTCGAAGAAGAGATGGTGGCCGCGCAGCTGTCCGGTCTGGGCGGGCCGGTCGCCGACGCGTTGACGCACCGGGTGCCGGTGTTGAGCCTCGACCTGTGGACCGATGAACGCTGGCCGGACCTAACCTCCGACGCGGTGTCGTCGTTCGCGGGCGGGACCAGCGACGACCTGAAGACCGTACACGGTGCCGCGGCGGTGCCGGGGTTCTGGCGCGCAGATGCCGCGATCGTGTTGTCGTGCACGTTGTCCGAGCCGGCCTCGGCGGTCACGATCACCACGCTGATCGCCTACGAGCAGCTCGTCTCCGCCGCGTTGGTCACCACCGCCGCACAGAACGAGGCCGCTTTCGAGGATCTGCTGGCTGCGCTGCAATCGCGCGGCGCCATCGAACAGGCCAAGGGTGCGCTGATGGGTCTTTGCGGCTGCGACGCCGAACAGGCGTGGAGCATATTGCGCAGGGCGAGCCAGGAGTTCAACGTCAAACTCCGCGAACTGGCGGTGGCGCTGCTGGAGCACGTCAGCGGTTCGCCGGCCCAGCAGCCTGGGATCGCCGAGCCGATCGCTCCGCATCAAGCCGCACGCGACGCCGCCGGTCTGCTGTGGTCGGCGATGGCGAAGGACGCGGGCAAACCCGGGTCGTAGTCTTATGCCCCGCGCTGGGCGGCCGCGGCTGCCTCGGCTTCGAGCTGCTCCTCGAGCGCGCCTTCGTCGCGGCCCAGCGCGACCGTCGCGGCGGCCATCGCGACGACCGCGGCCGTGATCGCGATCGCCTTCACACCGCCGACGGTCAGGTGCTCGCCGAGGACCACCGCCCCGAGCACGACGGCGACGACGGGTTCGAGCACCAGCATCGTCGGCACCGAGGTCTGCAGTGAGCCGGCGTGGAATGCGGACTGCTGCAGGAACACCGCGAGCACTCCGAGCACGAGGAGCAGGTACAGCGCCGGGGTGGTCAGCACCTTGCCGACGCCGCCGTTGCCGAGCATGAACATCACGATCTTGGTGAGCAGCGCGACGACCCCGAACAACAGTCCGACCGCGACCGCGAGCAGCACCGCGCGTTTCCACGCGTTGGTGCGGATCGCGAGGATCACGCACGCCGTGACCGCGCCCGTGCAGACGACTGCGACCACCAACGACAGCGGGACCGAGGCCTCGTAGTCGCCGGGTTGCGTCTTGGCCAGCACCACAAACACCGCGAGCGCCGCGGTGAGCAGCAGTGCCCACATCCACTCCGCGCGGGTGACCCGGCGGTTGGCGAGCCGGGCGCTCAGCGGCAGGGCGAACAGCAGAGCCGAGACCAGGATGGGCTGCACCAGAAGCAGGGATCCCTTGATCAGTGCGAGGGCCTGGAAGCCGTAGCCGGCGAGCGCGGCGGCCGTTCCGGCCCACCACAGCGGACGGCGCAGCAGCGTCATCACCATCACGGTGCTGACGCCGTGCTCTTCGGGGACGTCCATGGTGGCGCGTTGACGCACCACGATGCCGATCGCCAAGAAGACCGCGGCGAGAAGGGCGAGGAGGACGACGAGACCCTGATCTACCACGACTGGCCTACCAAAGCGCTTCGCTCCTTCCCGGCCATGGTGCGCACATCGGACAAGCACAACATATGAACCGAGAGCCCGCGCGGGTGGCTCTGCGGCGGCCATGTGCGAGGTTTGGTGCCCGCACTATCGGGGCATCAAACCGATCATGAATTTGCGACGTGTGCTTGTGCTGGTCGGTGCGGTGGCCCTCTTGGTCGGGGTCATCGCGATGCTGGTTCCGGTGTCGATCTCCGGGCCTGATGGTCAGAAGATCTCGTGCGGCAACGCCATCGCCGCGGACGACTCGGCCGCCAGCCAGGCCAACGCCAACGATCCGAATCAGCTGAAGAACCTGCCGATCATCGACGAGCTGACCGCGGATCCGCCGGACTACGTCGCACAGTGCCATTCGGCGGTGTCCACCCGTCGGGCCTGGTCGATCCCCGTTGCGATCGTGGGGCTGGTCGTGCTGGCCGGCGGCTTCCTGGTCGGCGGGCGCACCGCGCGGGCGGGCTGACCGGCTCGCGCCGCTAGCTGGCTTCGCGACGCTAGCTGGCGCGGCCGCCGGCGACCACACGCAGCGACGGTGCCTCGTGTTCGGGTGCGATCCGATCGTTGACCGTGGCGACGACCGTATCGACGCGGTTGACCGCACGGTCGCAGAGACCGCGGACCTTGTCGCTGGCGGTGTCGACCTCGTCGGCGGCGCTCAGGAGGTAGGCACGGACGTTGACGCGAAGTCGCTCACCGGCGGAGCGAACGCGGCGGCGCAACCGATCGTCGATCTCGACCGTGACGTAGGGCATCACGCGAAGCTTCATGGGCCCACCCTAGCCGCGGGCAGGCTTTCCGCGGTCTGAGCGAGTGGCCGGCCCGCGGACTCGCGCAAGGTGAAGATCGTCGCGAGCGAGACGACGGCGGCGGCGATCAGGTACCACGCGGGCGCCAGGCTGTTGCCGGTCTCGGCGGTCAGCCACGTGACGACATACGGGGTGGTGCCGCCGAAACCGGCGACGCAGATGTTGTAGCCGATCGAGAAGCCGCTGTAGCGGACGGTGGTGGCGAACAGTTCGACGCCCGCCGACACCGCGGTGGAGACGTAGATCGACTCGATGATCGCAAGACCGCAGTGGGCGGCGATGGCGGCGACCAGCGACCCGGAGTTCAGCAGCAGGAACAGCGGATAACCGAGCACCGCGAACGCCACCGAACCGGCGATCAGCAGCGGGCGCCGGCCGATCCGGTCGGACAGCGCGGCCAGCGGGAGGATGAGGATCAGCGCGACCAGGCTGGCCAGCGTGATGGACAGGAACGCGTCGGTCTTGGAGAACTCGAGCGTCTTGATGAAGTAGGTCGGCAGGAACGTGAACACCACGTAGTAGCCGATGTTGAAGACGATGAACAGCCCGATGACTTGCAGGATCGGCCGCCAGGATGTCGTGAACGCCTCGCGCAGCGGCGACTCGGCGACGCGGTCGGTCTTGCTGAGTTCGGCGAAGTGCGGTGTGTCGTCGAGGCGCAGGCGGATGTAGAGGCCGACGAGGCCCAGCGGTCCGGCGATCAGGAACGGGATGCGCCAGCCGTAGCTCTCCATCGCTGCGGTGGGCAGGAGCGCCTGCAGGAGTGTCACGGTGATCGAGCCGAGAAGGAAGCCCAGCACGCCGGACCACACCATGAACGTGATGGTCAGTCCGCGGCGGCGTTCGGAGGCGAACTCGGCGAGATAGACGGCGCCGCCGCCGTATTCGCCGCCGGCCGAGAATCCCTGCAGGCAGCGCAGGAGCAGTAGCAGCAGTGGCGCGGCGACGCCGATCGACGCATAGGTGGGCAGCACGCCGATGAGCACGGTCGCGGCCGACATCAGCAGGATCACCAGCGCCAGCACCCGTTGCCTACCGAGCTTGTCGCCGAGTGGGCCGAAGACGAAGCCGCCGAGCGGACGCATGAAGAACGCAGCCGCGAAGATCGCGAACGTGTTCAGCAGCGCCGCGGTCTCGTTGCCCGCCGGAAAGAAGTTCGCGGCGATGAACGTCGCCAGGAAGCCGTAGATCGCGAAGTCGAACCACTCGACGGCGTTTCCGATCGACGCGCCGGTGACCGCCTTCCGCACATCGCTTGGCATCCGACCTCCCGAAAGTAAGCGCTGCGCTGAGCATTTCGCTTACCGGGCCGGTAAGCGCCCTACGACGATATCGGGCGCATCGGTGACACAGGCACGGGTTGGCTTGTGTTTGCCGGGCCGGCCCTCATGGTCGCCGACGCGGTCGCGCTACCGATCCCCGCCTCGCGTCTCTCGCCGGACCACCACCGGCTCTCCCGCTATCCGTCCTCACCCTCGGGCGGCGGGTCGGTGTTGCCGCGCAGCAGTTCCTCCGGGTGGTGCAGGCGGTTGACATCCGGCGGATGAGTGTCGCTGCTCCACGCCAGACGGCCCGCGTCGGTGACGACCGTGCGCCAGCGACCCTCGCTCACCGCGGCGTGGTGCGGCCCGCAGCAGAAGAACAACTTGTCGGCATCCGTGGCTCCACCGTCGGCCCACCCCGGGCTGTGATGCACCTCGGAGTGATATCCCGGTTCGGTACAACCCGGCCGCGTGCATCCGCCGTCGCGCGCGTAGCAGATGATCCGCTGATCGGCGGTGGCTATCCGCTTCTGTCGACCCAGATAGATCGGACGGTCGGAGTGGTCATCGAAGACGGCCAAGTAGTGCATCGCGTCGGTGGCCATCCGGAGCAGGTCGCGCATCGGCAATGCGGTGTTTCCGCCCGTGCGCGCCGGTCCCGGCATCGACACGTACGGGTCGACGACCGCGTGCGCCGCCTGGTTCAACTCCGCCAGCGTGGTACGCACGACGACGGTGACCGCATGGCCGCGGTGCGTTCCGAACCCGCCCGACCCGATACCGGCTTTCAACCCGAGTTTGATGCCGTCGTGGCAGCGTTGGGCCATCGACCTGTCGTCGCGCATCTCGGCGATACTTCCGTCGGGCAGGTACCGACCCGGCCGAACCGCGGCCGTGGCTGTTTCGACGTAGCAACGGGTTTCGGGATCGATCCAACCGGTGAGCCGGGACATGCCGTCGCGTCCCTGCGGACCGAGCGCCAGCCCACGGCGCCGCGCCCGATCGTTCTCGTCGTAATGTCCGTCGGGATTGAAGATCTCGTCGATACGCCGGCCGACGACGCGCACCGCTTCAGCGTCGCTCTTGCTCGCCTCCTGCACGAGACTCGCCTCGACCTCTGTGCGGTCAGCCACCGAGGTGTTGGATGGCAACCTGTCCATGCACTCGGTGATCACCCGGAGGTGGTCCTCGCCGATGGTGCCCGCCTCGACGGCGTCGGCGACCGCCGGCAACTCCGGCGCTATGGGCGTTCCGGTCAGGGCGGCGCTCGGCCGGATCCGCACCGCGACCTTGAATCGACGCCGGATCTCTTTCGGCGCAATCCGCAGGCGGGCCCACAGCTTGTCGATCACGTCTGGGTCGGCGTCCCCGTCGGGCGGGTGAGTGAGATCCTTGAACACCCGGTACATCAGGCCACGATTGACCCGGTACTGGGTCTCCAACCGTTCCGCGATCATCACCCGGAACGCAGTGCCCACGTCATCGGTGGACAGTTCTCGAAGCTCCTCCTGCGCGGCATCGATCTGGTCCAGCAGCACGTGAGCTCGCTCCCGTGCCACCGCTCCAGTGATGAAACCCGCCATACATCAACGCTATCCACGATGCGGACAAACCGAGACCGCACACCGCAGCCGAACACCCACCTGTGGATGGATCGGACGTTGGGGATAACCTTGCAGTCCCACCGGGATGTGTCGGTGCCCCGTGCTAGGCGATCGAAGCCCGTGCTAGGCGAATCGATGCCCGTGCTAGGCGAATCAGGCCCTTCTGCCGGGCGCTTCCGAACGCGATCCGCCCAACCAGAACGGTCGCGTCGCCAGCACCACGACACCCAACACCGCGAGCGGCGCCACCAGCGGCACCCACGGCAGCGACGGCGCCAACACCACCGCCGCCAACGCGACGGCCGTGAACACCAGCGCCCCGATCACGGTCGGCGCCGTGACGTCGCTCGTATGCCGCAGCACCAGATACGCCGCGCCCGCCAACCCACATAGCGCCGCCAGGGCCGGGCTCGCCGACGCCATGACGGTCACCGCGGCCGTCGCCAACACCGCAAAAGTCGAAGCCACCCGAAACACGTTGCCCAGCAACACCATCAGCACGGCAAACCCGCACACAACGAGCGCCGCATCGTCGGCCGGCAACGCCGCTGCCGCCACCATGACGAGGCCGAACGCCGTCGACACTGCCCGGTTCACCGTCGCCTCCGCGCGGGCCTGCGGTGGTCGGGCACCAACTGCATCGCCTGATCGAGCGTGTCGTCCTCGCGCCAGGCCACGATGTCGACGCCCACCGTGCCCATGTCCCGGTACATGAACGACCTTTGCAGCGACCACATCCGGGCCACCAGCGCGTCACACCCTTCTTCGAACGGGGCGCCCTGCAAAACGTCGACGGCCACCACCGTATGCCCACGCTTGCACAGGTCGATCAACGCCAGCGCGAACTCGGTGTCGAGCATCGTCGAGAACGCGACGACGATCGCGCCCGGCGGGATCGCCGCCCGCGGCGCCAACGTCCCCGATGTGGTGTCGTAACCCCCGCTGACGCCCAGCATCGCGTCGAGCACCCGGTAGAACTGCCTGCGTCCGATGTCGGCGCTCAGCCACCGCGGATGCCGATCGCCGAGCGCGACGATGCCCGCCCGGTCACCGCTGCGCAGCGCGCTCTGCACCACCTGCACCGCGCCGCGCGCCGTTCGCTCGGTGGCCTCGGTGGCAGGACCCGCGGGTTGGGCGTAGTTGTCGATCAGCACTACCACGTCGGCCGCGCGATCGGTCAACCGTTGGGTGACATGCAGGCTGCCGCGACGCGCGCTGACCGGCCAATTGACCGTTCGCAGTTGATCTCCCGGCACATACCGACGCACATCGGCGTACTCGACACCGGGGCCCATGTGCCGGGTCAGGTGCGTGCCCAGACGATCGAGCAGTTCCGTGCGCGGGATCGCGGTCGACTGCGGCGGCGCCAACGGGAACACGAAGACGTCCGCGGCGTCGACCACCCCGATCCCCTCGACCAGGCCGCCTCGTGCCATCACCGCCAAGTGCGCCCGCAGCGGGTATCGGCCCCAGCGGTCCGCGGTCGCCACCACCGTCTGCCTGTCTTCGCTCTCGCGCGACGCGACCTCCAGCGTCATCCCGGCCACGCCGCCGCTGAGCAACCTGACCGCCTCGCCGTCGGCCTCCGCCCACAACGTGATCCGCGCCGGTTCGCCCTCGAAACACCGGTGAATACCGGGATCCGCGCACACGCGCACGGCCGGGACCGCCCGCTGCCATCCGACCGAACACAGCACCCCGATGAAAGGCGCGGCGAACGCGACCAACTGCCAGCGCCCACCGAGCACCGCCACCGCCATGACCACCACCGCGCACGTCAACAGCGCACGAGTCAGAGGTGAGGCACGCCAGCGCAACTCGGCATCGGTGCAACGGGGGTCGATCACGCGTTCGTCCGTGGCACCGGCAGTCGCCGCAGGAGCTCGTCGACGACATCGCTGCCCCGCACCCGGCGCACCCACATCTCGGGTCGCAGCGTGATCCGGTGCGCAACGGCCGGAACGGCAAGCGATTTCACGTCCTCGGGTACGACGTAGTCGCGGCCCTGCAGCAGCGCGCGGGCGCGGGCGAGCTGCACCAGGTCGAGTTCGGCACGCGGGCTGGCACCCACCGCGATCTGCGGGTGCTGACGCGTGGCGGCGGCCAACGACACCACGTAGCGCAACACGTCGTCGTGCACGGTGACCTGCTCGACCGACTCGCGCATCGCGACCAAGTCGTGCGCGTCGACCACCTGCGCGACGGTCGGCTCCGCCGAGCCGCGGTCAATCCGCCTGCGCAGCATCGAGGCCTCCTCCTGCTCGGAGAGGTACCGCAATTCAAGCCGGATCGTGAAGCGGTCGAGCTGGGCCTCGGGCAGCGGATATGTGCCTTCGTACTCGATGGGGTTGTCGGTCGCCAGCACGATGAACGGGGCGGGCAGCGCATGCGTGGCGCCGTCGATGCTCACCTGGCTCTCGGCCATCGCTTCGAGCAGCGCCGCTTGGGTTTTCGGCGGCGTCCGGTTGATCTCGTCGGCGAGAAGCAGGTTCGTGAATATCGGGCCGCGACGGAATTCGAAATGACCCGACTGCATGTCGTACACGGTCGACCCGAGCAGGTCGGCGGGCAGCAGGTCCGGCGTGAACTGCACGCGCTTGAACTCCAGCCCGAGCGCCGCCGCGAACGACCTGGCGATCAGCGTCTTGCCGAGGCCGGGCAGGTCCTCGATCAACACGTGCCCACCGGCCAGCACCGTCGTCAGGATCAACGCGAGCGCCCCCCGCTTGCCGACCACCACCCGCCCGATCTCGTCGAGGACGGCCTCGCAGTTCGCGGTGGTCGTCGCCGCCGGCAGTCCCGTCGTCATACCCGCTCCAACCGTTGCAGGATCTCGTCCAGCGTCTCCCGGCCCGGACCGGGTGCGTCCGCCCCACGCGCGGCGACGTTCTCGGGGTTGACCCAACCCCACAGATCCGCACCGAACAGCATCTCGCCGGTGGCGTGGTAGGCGGCGCGGTTACGGTTTCGCCGTTGGCCCGTGGCCAATTCGAACTGCCGCGCGAGCATCGGTCGCAGGTGTCGGTCCCAGTCGGTGCGGGTGGCCTCGGCGCGGCTGATCAACGTCTCGGTGCGCGACCGCCAGCGTCGCAGGGACTCCGCTGCGTCGTCGGAAGGTGTTTGTTCGTCAGCGGTTTCGGCCTCGTGCGCGAGGTGCCATCGCAAGCCCAGCAACGCGAGCGCGAGCGCGGCCCCTGCCACGACGAGGATCAGCTCGCGATCACGGCTGACGATGGCAAGTAATTCCGCTCCCACCACCAACAGGAACGCCGCCGCCACAAGCCTTCTCACGACGCCACCTCGGGAACTCGCTGCGGCAGTTCGGTCAGCACCCGGTTGAGCACCCGTATCGCGGCGTCCCGGTGCTGCTCGCTCATCACGTGCGGCGAGAAGCGCGCCTCCTCGAACAGCTCGACGAGTTCGGTCGCGCTGTCCGAACGCAGCGCGCCGCTGGCGACCGCCCGCGCGAGCACCTCGGTCGGCGTGTCACATGCCTGCGGCACCGCCCCCGGAACCCTCGTCAGCTCGCGTTCCATCGCGGCGTAGCAGGCGATGATCGCCTCCCGCGGTTCGCGGCTCAGGTCGCCGATCTCGGCCAGCCCGACCTCGGCGGCCCTCGCCAGCGACGTCGTGGCCGTCGGTGCCGCCACCGGCGCGTCCGGCACCTCGATGTATGTCGCGCTCGGACGGGTTCCTTGCCGCCGCGACGCAACCGCCGTTCCCACCACGATCAACGCCATCAACAGCAGCATCGGCGGGATCAGGTAGTTCACCAGATTGCCGTCGGCGCCGTCCTCCACGGGTGGACGCGGCTGCGCCGGGTCACCGGAGCCGACGTCATCGGGCGTGGGCGGCGACGGCGCTGTCTCGGTCGGCACCGGCAGAGACAGCCGCGACAGCAGCGCGACCAAGAACATCAAGGCGATGAGCGCCACCAGCGCGACCAGCGCGAACCGCCACGACGGCCGCTCTCCCGACCGTTCGCTCCTCGGCAGGTCCCCCATGGGTGTCGGTAGCGGCCGTTTGTCCCGCATCCGCACGACGATCGCGAAACCGATGATCGCCACCGCCGCGCACAACAGCGCGACGACGGCGGCCAAGGCGACCGGATTGCTCTCGCGTGGCTCCACCTGATCGGCGGTCCGCTCCACGCCCGGGACGTAGCCGCGCAGCGCCCACGCGGCAAGCACCATGAGCGTGATCACCGCGATCACGCGTCGCGTCGACGTGCCGGTGGTGCCCATGGCCCTGTGGCCATCCTGACACGGATGGCCGTCGGCCCGATACGTTCGACATCTATGAGCATCACACTGCACGAGCCCCGCGTCGCCGAGACGCTCGACCGGATGTACGCCGAAGCCCGGTATCAGATGGAGGCCCTCCGGCGCGCCGACTTCGCCCGCCTGTCGGAGGCGACCCCGCAGGAGCGCGCCGACGCCCTCAGCGACTTCTACCTGCCGGTGACCCCGGAGGCGGGCCGGCTGCTGTACGCGCTCGTGCGGGCGAGCAGACCCACCACCGTCGTCGAGTTCGGGATGTCGCTCGGTATCTCCGCCATTCACCTGGCCTCGGCCGTGAAGGACAACGGCCGCGGCGAGGTCATCACCACCGAACTCAGCGCGGCCAAGGTGTCCGCCGCGACGAAGACGTTCGTCGACGTCGGACTCGACGACGTGATCACCGTGCTGGCGGGCGATGCCCTGCACACACTGCAAACGCTGGCCGGCACAGTCGATTTCGTGCTACTCGATGGCTGGAAGGAACTGTATCTGCCGGTGCTCGAACTGCTTCAGCCGCGCCTCAGTCCGGGCGCCCTGGTCGTCGCCGACAACACGTCGATGGACGAACTCGTCCCCTATCTCGACTACGTCCGTGACCCGGCCAACGGCTACGTCAGCGTGCCCATCCCAGCGCGGGAGAGCGACAGCATGGAGATCAGCTGTCGCGCAGTCACTTAACTCGTCGCAGCCGGGTCTTGGCTTCCTTGACGGCGGCCGCGGCGTCGCGGCTGGCCTGTTTGCCCTTGTCGTAGGCGTCCTCGGCCGCGGCCAGGCCACGCTCGGCCTCCTGCAACCGGCGCTGGGCATCCTGGTGTCGTAGCCGCGCGGCGGCGAGGTCGGACTGCAGTTCGGACAACGCCTCGTCGGCCTCGGCCCTCGTGCGCTCGGCGGCGGCCAGTTCGGCGCGCGCACGCTGCAGTTCCCGCCGTGCGGCGGCGTCCTTGCCGTCGCCCCCCTCGTCGCCCTTCTCCTTCTCCGCCTGTGGCTCGGGTTCGGGTTTGGGTTTGCGTTTGGTAGTCGGACTGAAAACGATTGCGGTGTCACCGAATTCGCCGAAGCCCGACCACTCCTCGGCCTTGGTCAGCCGCCCCAGCCGATCGGCGACGTCGGGGTCGGCGACCGCGGCCTGCAGGGTCCCGGTGACGTCGTCGCGCAGCGCCCCGGTCGGACTCTTGAGCTCGGCCTCCTCGAACGCTGTCCGGGTCAGATCGTTGACCAGCCGGCGCTGTTCGGCCGAAAGCTCCCGGATGCGCTCGCCGTCCATCGCCGAGTGCGCGTCGCGTAACCGCTCACCGAGATCCTTCAGCCGCCTCGTGACGTCCTCGTCGCCGAGCGCGAGCCGGTTCACCACCCACGCCGCGGTCGTCGGCTTGCGCGCGGCCGAGATCCGCTTGGCCGCCTCGGCATCGCCGCGCTTCTTGGCCTCGCCGGCCAGTTTGGTGCGCAGCGCGGTGAAGTCCTCCACCTTGGCGGCATACAGTTCGTCGAGCGCATCGTCTGCCATCGCCTCATCCTCCCAAAACGCAACCGATCATCCCTCGCGATGAGCCGCAAACACGCCCGCGCTCGGCGATGATCATCGGGTGCACACAGCGCCGGGTACCCCCTCGCTGCGTCCGGCCGTGGTGGTCGCCGCGCTGGGCATCGTGTTCGGCGACATCGGTACCAGCCCGATCTACACCATCCAGACCGTGTTCAATCCGCACGATCCGCATCCCGTTCCCGTCGCGCACAGCCACGTCTACGGCGTCGTCTCGCTGATCTTCTGGTCGGTGATGATCATCGTCACGCTCACCTACGTCACCTTGGTGATGCGCGCCGACAACCGCGGCGAGGGCGGGATCATGGCGCTGATCACCCTGTTACGCCGCTACTCCGGCCGGCACGGCCGACGCGTGACGGCGACGCTCGCCGCGCTGGGTTTGTTCGGCGCGGCGCTGTTCTTCGGCGACAGCATGATCACGCCCGCGATCTCGGTGCTGTCGGCGGTCGAGGGGCTCAAGGTGATCGACCCCGGGCTGGGCGACTTCGTCGTTCCCGTCACCGCGCTGATCATCGCCGCGCTGTTCTCGGTGCAGCGCCGTGGCACCGCGACGATCGGGCGGTTCTTCGGTCCGGTGATGATCGTGTGGTTCACCACGATCGGGGTGTGCGGGTTGCGGGGCATCGCCGGGCATCCGCAGATCCTCAAGGCGTTGTCGCCTACCTACGCACTGACATTCATCACCGAGAACTTCCACATCGGATTTTTTGCGCTGGCCGCGATCGTGCTCGCGGTGACCGGCGCCGAGGCGCTCTACGCCGATATGGGGCATTTCGGTAGGCGGGCAATCACTTTCGGGTGGCTCGGGCTGGTCCTGCCCGCGTGCACGCTGAGCTACTTCGGCCAAGGCGCGCTGGTGCTGGGTGACGAGTCGACGGTGGCCGCTCCCTTCTTTCTGTTGGCGCCGGAGTGGGGTCGAATCCCGTTGGTGCTGTTGGCCACCGCCGCGACCGTCATCGCCTCGCAGGCGGTGATCACCGGCGCTTTCTCGGTGACGGCGCAGGCCGCGCGGCTGGGCTATCTGCCGCGGCTGCGCATCGAGCACACCTCGGCCTCGACGATCGGACAGATCTACGTGCCCTGGATCAACGGCGCGCTGCTGCTGGGCGTGCTCATCCTCGTATTCGCCTTCCGCAGTTCGGCGTCGCTGGCCTACGCGTTCGGGATGGCGGTGACGGGCACCATCACGATCACCACGACGCTGTTCTTCTACTACGCCCGCACACGGTGGCGGTGGCCGTTGTGGGCGGTGCTGCCCGGCGCGGGCGCGCTGCTCGTGGTCGACCTGATGTTCTTCGGCGCCAACCTCACCAAGCTGGTGCACGGCGCGTGGCTGCCGCTGACCATCGCCGTCGCGGCGTTCACGGTGATGACCACCTGGCAGCGCGGCCGCAGACTCGTCACCGCCGCACGCGAACGCGCCGAGGGCTCGTTGCGCGGATTCGTCGACGGCCTGGCGCATCGCGATCCGCCGCTGATCCGCATACCGGGCACGGCCGTGTTCCTGAACCGCAGCCGGCACACCGCGCCGCTGGCCATGCGGGCCAACGTCGAACACAACCACGTCCTCGCCGAGCACGTGCTGATCGTCTCCGTGGAGACCGAGACGGTGCCGCGCGTGCCGGATTCCGAGCGGATGTCGCACGATGACCTCGGCTACACCCGGGACGGGATCGTGCACGTGGTCGCCCGGTTCGGCTACATGGAGCGGCCGGACGTTCCGCGGGCCCTCGCGCTCATCGACCCGGCGGACACTGAGGGCCCGATCGACCTCGACAGCGCGTCCTACTTCCTGTCCAAGCTCGAACTGTGTCCCGGCGACGCCCCGACCATGGCGCCGTGGCGCAAACGGCTGTTCATCGCGACGTCGCACATCACCGCCGACGCCGCCGCGCACTTCGGCCTGCCGCTGGATCGCACCGTGATCGTCGGGTCCCGCATCCAGCTCTAGGCGGTTCAGGCCAGGCCGAGCGACGCCAGCAGGTCGGCGGTGCGCCACCAGATCAGCACCGCGAAGAGCACCAGCGCCGCCGCACTCGCCCCCGCCTGCACAAGGTTGCGCGAGCCGCGCGGCGCGTACACGTAGGCCGTGGCGATCGCGGCGCCGGTGACCAGGCCGCCGATGTGGCCCTGCCAGCTGATGTTCTGCGAGCTCACCAGCGGGATGATGAACGTGAACGCCAGGTTGATCGCGATGATCGCCACCACCCACCGCACGTCCATGTTCAACCGCTTGCCGACGACGAAGATCGCGCCGAACAACCCGAACACCGCGCCCGAGGCTCCCGCGGTCTGCGCGCCCGGCGACGACAGCAGGTAGACCAGGACGGACCCACCGAGCGCGCTCAGCAGATAGAGGCCCGCGAACCGCAGTCGGCCCAGCGCCGCCTCCAGCGGTGGCCCGACCACGTAGAGGGCCCACATGTTGAACAGGATGTGCGCGGCCCCGTAGTGCAGGAACGCCGATGTCAGCAGGCGGTAGAGCTCGCCGTCGGCGACGGCGTAGGACCGCAGCACCAGCTCGCCTTGTAAGCGGGGGACGGCCATCTGCAGAACGAACATCACCACGTTCGCGGCGATCAGCACGTAGGTGACCATCGGCTTGTCCGTCGGCACCCCGCCGAACTGGGTCCGCACCTGCCGGACCTGCTGCGTGCCTGCGTTGACACACTCCACGCACTGATGCCCGACCGCGGCGTCGCGCATGCATTCCCCGCAGATGTAGCGGTTGCACCGCGCGCAGCGGACGTAGGTGACGCGGTCGGGGTGGCGGTAGCACGTGGGCGTCACCGGAGGGGTGAAGCCGGGTTGGGGCCCAGTCACAGCGTTCCGAACAGTTCGATCCAGTTGCCGTCGGGGTCCGCGACGAACATCCAGCCCATCCCCGGCACCGGCGCGAACTCGGTCAGCGGTTCGACGACGTCATAGCCCGAGGACGCGAACGCCTCGGCGACGCCGCGCAGGTTCTTGACCCCCACGGTGAAGTACCGGATGCCGGCCTGCGCCCTGCCTCCTCCCGCCGCCGCGGGTGTGGGGGGCGGTGTGTCGTAGGTGACGAGCTTGACCACGCTGCCGCCCAGCGAGTACCGCCGCTGAGAACCGCCGGGGAACGCGATCTCGCCCTGGGGTTCGAGTTCGAGGAACCCTTCGTAGAAGGCGACCATCTCGTCGCGGTTGGTGGTGACGAGTCCGACTTCGACACCGGGGCTCAGCAGGTCCAGCTTCACAGCCACCACCTTAGATTCACCGTCATCGGCCGCCGCGCGGATAACAATTCGGTCACCGTGCACATCACGATCAAATAAGTATCGTCAGCTAATTCTGAGAGTTCTCGAAGTTTCTGGTTGCGCGCTTATCGAATTCGAACGGAATTGCGGTGCAGATCACGCCGATTCGGTGTAACGCCTGTATGCGGTCCGATTCCGGGTCTCGCTGTCGCGTTTGTTGCCGTTTGCCATGGGTACCTTAGTTTTCGGGGACGGGGGAATCAGCGACAAACGCAATGAAGGAAAGAAACGATATGAAATTCCGTGGTATCGCCGCGCGCCGGCAGATCGCCGGCGCCTGTGCCGCCAGCCTGCTCGGCGGCCTGGCCGCAGCAACCATCGCCGCGCCGTCGGCGATGGCCGCACCGGACTGCAGCGCAAGCGCCGTGTCCGGCACCGTCAGCTCCGTGACGGGTGCGGCCCGCTCGTACCTGGACAGCCATCCCGGCGCGAACCAGGCCGTGAGCACCGCGTTCAGCCAGCCTCGTAACGAGGCCTCGGCCACCCTGCGCGGGTACTTCAACGCCAACCCGCAGGAGTACTACGACCTGCGTGGCATCCTGTCGCCGATCGGCGACGTGCAGCGCACCTGCAACATCCAGGCGCTGCCGCCGGAGCTGGCGTCGGCCTACGACGAGTTCATGGCCGGCTGAGTACGGTCGCAGCTCGATGGACAGGGCCCGTCGCCGCAGCTCCGCGCTGCGGCGACGGGTTTTTTCCGTTTCAGCCCGGCTGTCCGTTTAGACTGGCTCGCATGACTTTGCCGCGACTTGCCGCCGCCGCCGCGACGGCGCTCCTCGCCCTCGGCGGGCTGGGTGTCGCGCAGGCCCAGCCGGGCGAACCGCACCACACCGATACGACGGCGCCCGGCCCACCCGCTGCGCCGGGACCGCCTCCCGCGGCCCCCCTGACGTCCATCGACAAGGACGGCACCTACCAGGTCGGGACGGAGATCCTGCCGGGTACGTATGCCTCGGCGGGGCCCGTCGACGGCGGCGCCTGCTACTGGAAGCGCGACAACAACGACGAGGTTCCCGACAACGCGCTGACCAGGAAGCCACAGGTGGTCCGCATCGAGGCCACCGACACCGCGTTCACCACCCGGGATTGCCAGCCGTGGCAGCAGACCACCGCCGCTCCCCCGCCGCAGGCCTCCCCCACCGACGTGCTCGGCCAGCTCGGGTCGTTCATCGGCAAGGGGATCCTTCGCGGCGGCCCCCGCTAGCCTGGCGGCGTGGTCGACCTCCACCCCGACATCGCCGCGCTGCGCCCACTGCTCGGCGTCTGGTCCGGCCGTGGCGCCGGTGAGTACCCCACCATCGAACCGTTCGGTTACACCGAGCAGATCGCGTTCGACCACGTCGGCAAGCCGTTCCTGACATACCGGCAGAAGACGGCCGCCGACGACGGCCGGCCGCTGCACGCCGAGACAGGGTATCTGCGGGTGCCATCGCCCGGGCGCGCCGAGTGGGTGCTCGCCCACCCGACCGGAATCACCGAGGTCGAGGAAGGCACGCTCGTGGTCAGCGGCTCAGTGATCGAGCTCGAACTGACCGCAACGACGATCGGGCGTACCGCGACGGCGAAAGATGTTGCCGCGCTGCGTCGTTCATTCCGCATCGAAGGCGACGAGCTCGTCTACGAGGTGCAGATGGCCGCGATGGGCCAGCCGCTGCAGCATCATCTGGGCGCGTCGTTGCACAGGACGGCCGAATGACGGAGCCGGACGGCAGGATTCGCGTGCCCGCCGACCTCGACGCCGTGACCGCCGTGGGCGTGGAGGATCACTCCGGCGTCGACCCCGCGGCGATCGAGCGCATCTGGCAGGCCGCCCGCCACTGGTATAGCGCCGGTATGCATCCGGCGATCCAGGTCTGCCTGCGCCACGACGGCAAGGTCGTGCTGAACCGCGCGATCGGCCACGGTTGGGGCAACGGCCCCGCCGATCCTGTTGACGCGGAAAAGGTTCCGGTCACCCCGGACACGCCGTTCTGCGCGTACTCAGCGGCCAAGGCGATCACGACGACCGTGGTGCACATGCTCGTCGAGCGGGGTGTCTTCTCCCTCGACGACCGTGTCTGCGAATACCTGCCGAGCTACACCAGCCACGGCAAGCACCGGACCACGATCCGACACGTGATGACGCACAGCGCGGGCATCCCGATCCACACCGGCCCGCGCCCGGACCTGCGCCGCATGGACGACAGCGAGTACACCCGCGAGAAGCTCGGTGAACTCAAACCGCTGTACCGGCCGGGGCTGGTGCACATCTACCACGGCCTGACGTGGGGGCCGCTCATGCGTGAGATCGTCGGCGCCGCCGCCGGGCGCAACATCCGCGACATCCTGTCGACCGAGATCCTCGAACCGCTGGGCTTCCGGTGGACGAATTACGGCGTTGCCGCACAGGATGTTCCGCTGGTCGCGCCGAGCCACGCCACCGGCAAGGAGCTGCCGCAGCCCGCCGCCACCGTGTTCCGGTTGGCGGTCGGCGGGTCGCTGTACAAGATCATCCCGTTCTCCAACAGCCCGCAGTACCTGACCAGCGTGCTGCCGTCGTCGAACACCGTCTCGACGGCTTACGAGCTGTCGAGGTTCGCCGAATTGCTGCGCCGCGAAGGCGAACTCGACGGTGTGCGGATCATGGCGCCGGAGACGCTGCGCGCGGCGACCGCCGAATGCCGCCGGCTGCGGCCCGACGTCGCGGTGGGGTTGGCGCCGCTGCGCTGGGGCACCGGTTTCATGCTGGGGTCCAAACGGTTCGGGCCGTTCGGCCGCAACGCACCGGCCGCATTCGGGCATACGGGCCTGACCAACATCGCGGTGTGGGCCGACCCGCAGCGCAAACTCGCCGCGGGGGTGATCAGCAGCGGTAAGCCCGGTCCGCACCGCGAGGCAAACCGCTACACGGCGCTGCTGGACACGATCGCGGCCGAGCTGCCGCGAAACTGAGCTTGTGCTCGACAAAAGTTCAAAAACTCGCGCATATCTTCAGTTTCGCGGCGCCGGCTCCGGCCGCACCCCACGGTAGAAGCCCCGCCAGACGATCCACGGCATCAGCACCCGATCGATGGACCAACCGGGGAACCGGAACGCCTGACCCTTCGGGGTGAACACCTCGAGCCCGTCCGCCTGCGGTCCGAGCACCGAACCCCACCGCCGGCTCGCAGGCCGGTAGGCCCGCAGCGGCTTGTCCGTGAAGTGGGCGCGAACGTTGCGGGCCAGCAGCCCGTCGGCGCGGTTGCGGGCCGAGCTGCGGAGCGGGTCGGTCGCCGCGACGTCCCCGATCGCGAAGACACCCGGCGCCGACGGCACGCGCAGTTCGGGGGTGACCCGCACGAACCCGCGCTCATCGAGCAGCTCCTCCGGAAGCCACCGGGTATTGGGCGTTACCCGACCGACGGCCCACAGCACCGCGTCGCCCGTTGCCTCCGGTTGCCCGGTGCTCCACCGCACCGGCGCGTCGGTGATCTCGTCGCAGGCGAACCCGTCCGGCAGCACCGCGCGGTGCCCCGCATGCAGCCCGACGCCGAGGTCGGCCAATTGCCGGCCGATACGGTCCCAGACCCGCGGATGATGCTGCGCCAGAGCGCGTTCGCCAGGGAAGTAGAGGTCGACGCGTTTGTCGGGCCACGTCTTCGCGATGTTGGCGGCGCTGCTGACGGCCGCGGCGCCCCCGCCGACGACGATCACCGAAGCGGCCGACGCCAACCGCGTGTGCGCGGCGCCGAGATCTGTGGTGATCTCGTCGGCCGACTGCAGATGCGGTCGCCGCCAGAAACCGTTGCTGACGCCGGTCGAGATCACCAGCGCGTCATAGGGCTCCGCGACGACGGCGCCGTCCGCGGTCGTGACGAGCACCTTTCGCGCCGCGAGGTCGAGTCCGGTGAGGATGCCGTGCACGGTGCGGACGCGGTCGAGTCCATTGAACCGGTGGAAGGGAATCCAGTTGTACCGCGCCCACTCCTGCGGCCTGCTGAGCCGCATGCCAAGTTCCTGCCCGCTGAGCAACCCGGGTTTGGCCGAGATGCCGACGACGTCGGCGTGCCGCGCCAGCTTGATCGCGGTCAACACCCCGCTGTCGCCAAGGCCTGCGACGACCACGCGCGGACGGCTCACCGCCCGATCCTGCCGTGTCGCATTCGGTCACCCTAGCGATCGGGCAGGCTGCCGACCTCCAGACCCGCGATCTCGGACTCGCCGTCGAAGACCACACGACCGAAATCTTTGACCACGCACCGCAACCGGCCGCCGAGATGCTCGAAATCGGTGTCGACGTTGCGCCGCTTGGCCGGCAGCGGCACCGGAAGCACGTGCGGATCGAGATGCGTTCCGTCGCCGTGCAATTCGACCTGGTAACGAAGTGAGGTGGCGCGCAGGGTCCACGTCCCGTCCCCGATGTCCGAGCGCACCCAGGCGGTCGGCGGGGTCAGGCGCAGCACCTTGTTCCCGAGCCGGACGACGACGCCGGCCACGTCCTGTTTGAGCGGTCCGAGCGCCAGCAGCCCGCCCGAGAACGCGACCGAGACGTCGGCGTCGCCGAAGTCGTGCGCCTGCCCCCACCACCATCGCTCCGGGAACCCGGCGCCCCAGTTGCGTTCGGTGTAGAGCTTCGCACCATCGAACTCCCATCGTTCGTCGTCGAATTCGACGGTGCCGCTGGCGGATCCGCCGAGGCGGTACGGATGCCAGTACTGGTTGAGGAACGGCACGACCGACGCGAGCCCGCCACCGGCCAGCGCCTTGGGCCACCGGACCGGGTCGTCGAACTTCATGTCGACGCGCACGCCGGGCAGGTCGACGCGCAGCCGGTCGTAGGTCGCGTGGAACCGTCCGTCATCGGCGTCGAGCCGAAACGGGTCCGCACCCGCGCTCGCCCCGTCCAGCGCCGCGCTGTACACCCGGTCGCCCGGGTGCAGGGCGACCGCGGCCGTCGACCAGTCGCCGTCGGGATGCTTGTTGACGCTGAACAGGGCCACCACGACGCGCCCCGTCGCCGAATCGGTCAGCCGCCAGAACCAGCCCTCCATCTCGGTGCCATGCGAGGTCAGGGGGTCGCTGAAGGGCAGGTCGGCCCCGGTGCGGCGGTAGAGGCTCGCGAACGGGCCCGCGAAGAGCCTGGTCGCGTCCCGGGTGGTGTCGAGGGCGGTCATGACCGCTACGTTGACGGTTCGGCCGCGACGCAAACCCTCAGTCGGGCGGATCGAGCCGGACCCGGTACATGGTGGGCCAGTACTTGCCGGTCAACAGGTACTCGTCGCCGCCGAGGTGGGCGATGCCGTTGAGCACCTTCTCCCGGTCATCGCCCTGGCCGGGCCACAGCCCCGCGGCGTCGACGACGGTGGTCACCCGGCCCGTCGCCGGGTCGATGCGCACGATGTCGTTCGAGTGCCAGACGTTGGCCCACACCTGGCCGTCGACGCATTCCAGCTCGTTGAGGCTGCGCAGCGGCTGGCCGTCGCGGGTCACGTTGACCGAGCCGGTCTCGGCGAAGGTCACCGGGTCGTGGAAGCGCAGCCGGTCGGTGCCGTCGCTTCGGACGAGCCGGTCGCCGTCGCGGCACAGCCCCCAGCCCTCGCCGTCGACCGGCGCTTCCCGCACGGGGGTCAGCGTCGCCTTGTCCCATTCGATCGCCACCCCGTCGCGCCATGTCAGCTCCCAGATCCGGTCGTCGACGACGGTGATGCCCTCGCCGTAGTAGTCGTTGGGCGCGGGTACCGCGCGCCGCACCGCGCCGGTGGCGGGGTCGAGCTCGCGCACCTGTGACTTGCCGATGATGCCCGTGCCCTCGTACAGGCTCTCCCCGTTCAGCTCGAGCCCCTGCGTCCACGCCGTGGCGTCGTGTGGAATCTCGGCCAGCACAACGGGTTTGATGACGGGCGCTACGCCCGGTGGTGTGGGGGTGTCGCTCTGGGCGGTCGGCGACGGGCCGCCGCACGACACGGTCGCGACGGCGAGCAGGACGACGGCCGCGCGGCGGGCAGCGGAGGCATACATAGGGCATATGCCTACCCGATGGAGCGGGGACCTGTCAGCCGGACAGCGCCTTGTCGATCGCGCGGTAGATGCGCTGTTCGCTGACCGGGCGCGGGGTGCCCAGCTGCTGCGCCCACAGGCTGACGCGCAGTTCCTCGATCTGCCGACCGATGTCGCGGATGTCGGCGGCGCCGGCGCGCGCGGGAGACAACGCCCGCACCAGTTCCTCGTACGCGTCCTCGACGGCATGCACCCGGTCCATCCGCTCACGGTCGGCGGCCAGACCGTGCGGCAGCCGCTCCAGCCGCCTGCCGATCGCCAGGAGATAGCGGCTCAGGTCGGCCAGGTGGGCCGCGCCGGTGGCCGCGACGAAGCCGCGCGGCAGCAGCCGCTCGAGCTGCGCACGAATGTCGGCGATGGCGTCGGCCTGCGCGGCGGATGGTGTCGCGGGCAGCGCCACCTCGACGTCGTGTGCCGCGGCGAGCACCTTCTCCACGCGCGTGACGATGCCCGCCGTGGTGGCAACCAGGTCGGCGGCGACGCGATCGCGCAGCGCGGCGAAGTCCTCGCGGGTCCACGCCGGCGCGGGCGCGAGCATGTCGGTCGCGGCGTCGGCGCAGTCCTCGAGCAGCGCCTGCAGCGAGCCGTCGGGGTTCGATCCGAGTACCAGCTTGGTGCGCGGCGGCAGTTGCCGCTCAACAGTTTTCACCGGCGAGGACGCCGCAAGGCGCAGCAACCGGCGGGTGCCTGCCCCCATCGACGCCTGTTGTTCGGCCGCGGTCGGGAACACATGCACGTCGACGGCCTCGCCCGCGTCGACCAGCGCCGGATATCCGCGCACGGTGTGGCCGGCCACGACGCGTTCGACCGTCCGCGGAAGCTCATCGAGATCGTCGGGCCACGTGCGCAACCCGGTGCGGTCCAGCTCGCCGGCCACCGCGTCGGCGACCGCCCGCCGGACCGGAGCGGCGAGTTCGTGTTGTAGCGCGTCGAGGTCCTTACCGCGGGCCAGTTCGGTGCCGTCGGCGCCTTCGACGGCGAAGGTGACGCGCAGGTGCGACGGCAGCTTGTCGAGATCGAACGCGTCGATCGGCACCAGCACGCCGGTGCGGCGGTGCAGTTCGCGCTGCACCGCCTCCAGCAGCGGTTCGGTGCCGGGCGTGATCGCGGCCAGCACCGCGCGAGCGGTGTCCGGTGCGGGAACGAAGTTGCGGCGCAACGCCTTCGGCAGCGAGCGGATCAACGCGGTGATCAGCTCCTCACGCAGCGCCGGGACCTGCCAGGCGAACTCGTCGCCCCCGAGGCGGGCCAGCACTTCCACGGGGACGTGCACCGTCACCCCGTCGTCCTCGGCGCCGGGCTCGAAGCGGTAGCTCAGCGGGAGCGCCAAATCTCCGGCGTGCCAGGCATCCGGCTGTCCGTCGTCCGCGTCCTCGGTTCGCAGCAGGTCGTCTCGGGTGAACGTGAGCAGATCCGGCGTGATGTGGCGCTGCTTCTTCCACCACGCGTCGAAGTGCCGCGCGGACACCACATCCGCCGGGATCCGGGCGTCGTAGAAAGCGAAGACCTCGTCGTCGCCGACGAGCAGGTCGCGCCGGCGGGCCTTCTCCTCCAGCTCCTCGAGTTCCTCACGCAGACGGGCGTTGTCGCGGTAGAAGTGGTGGCGGGTCTGCCAGTCCCCCTCGACGAGCGCATGACGGATGAACAACTCGCGCGCCAACTCCGGTTCGATCTGCGAGTAGCCGACGCGGCGGCGCGGCACCAGCGGCAACCCGTAGAGCGTCACCCGCTCGTACGCCATCACCGCACCTCGCTTTGCGTCCCAGTGCGGTTCGCTGTAGGTCCTCTGCACGAGATCGCCCGCGATCCGCTCGACGACCTCGGGCTGGATGCGGGCGCCGATGCGACCGAACAGCCTGCTGGTCTCCACCAGGTCGGCGACGACGATCCAGCGGGGCGGGCGCTTGGTGAGCACCGAACCGGGCGCCAGCACGAACTTCGAGTTGCGCGCGCCCAGGTAGTCGCGGCCGTCGCCGTCACGCAGCCCGATATGCGACAGCAGGCCGGCCAGCAGCGCGGCGTGCACGCCGGCCGGGTCGGCGGGTTCGGGGTCGCTCGACTCGGTGATGCCCAGGTCCCTGGCGATGCTGCGCAATTGTCCGACGAGGTCCTGCCATTCCCTGATCCGCAGGTAGTGCAGGAACTCGTCGCGGCACATCCGTCGAAACGCGTTGCCGGACAGTTCCTTGCGCTGTTCGCTCAGATAACGCCACAGGTTCAGGTAGGACATGAAGTCCGAATGCTCGTCGGCGAACCTGGCGTGTTTCTGCCGTGCGGCCTCCTCGCGGTCGGCGGGCCGCTCGCGCGGATCGGGTATCGACAGCGCGGCGGCCAGCACCAGGATCTCGCGCACGCAGCCCTCGGCATCGGCCTGCAGGATCATGCGGCCCAGTCGCGGGTCGACGGGAAGTTGCGCGAGCCTGCGGCCGACATCGGTGATCACCCCACCCAGGTTCGATTCGCCGCCTTCGGCGGCGGTCTCAAACGCGCCGAGTTCCTGCAGCAGCTGCACACCGTCGCGGATGGCGCGCCGGTCCGGCGGGTCGAGGAACGGAAAGCTCTCGACCTCACCGAGATTCAGGGCGGCCATCTGCAGGATCACCGCGGCGAGGTTGGTGCGCAGGATCTCCGGATCGGTGTAGCGGGGACGCGCCTCGAAGTCCTCCTGCGAGTACAGCCGGATGCACACGCCGGGCGCCGTGCGTCCCGAGCGTCCCGCCCGCTGCGCGGCCGAGGCCTGCGAAATCGGCTCGATCGGCAGCCGCTGCACCTTGGTTCGGCGGCTGTAGCGCGATATGCGCGCGGTTCCCGGGTCGACGACGTAGCGGATGCCGGGCACCGTGAGGGATGTCTCGGCGACGTTCGTCGCGAGAACGATGCGGCGACCGGTGTGGGCGGGCTGGAACACCCGCTGCTGTTCGGCCGTCGGCAGCCGCGCGTACAGGGGGAGCACTTCGGTATTTCGCAAGCCACGCAAGGCTTCTGCGGTGTCACGGATCTCGCGCTCGCCGGACAGGAACACCAACACGTCGCCGGGCGGCTCGGTCTCCAACTCGTGAACGGCGTCGACGATCGCCTCGGTCTGGTCCCGCATCTCGGTGCGGACCACCTCGTGATCGGGATCGTCGGGGTCATCGGCGTCGTCGGCGGGGACGGCGACTTCCAAAGGACGGTAACGGATTTCGACCGGGTAGGTGCGCCCGGACACCTCGACGATCGGTGCAGGGCCGCCGAGGGTGCCGAAATGCTCAGCGAACCGCTCCGGTTCGATCGTCGCCGAGGTGACGATGAGCTTGAGGTCGGGACGCCGCGGCAGCAGCCCGCGCAGATAGCCGAGCAGGAAGTCGATGTTGAGGCTGCGCTCGTGGGCCTCGTCGAGAATCAGGGTGTCGTAGCGCAACAACCGGCGGTCCCGCTGGATCTCGGCGAGCAGGATGCCGTCGGTCATCAGCTTCACCAGGGTGCGGTCGCCGGCCTGGTCGGTGAAGCGCACCGTGTAGCCGATGGTGTCGCCCAGCGGGCTGCCCACTTCGTCTGCGATGCGCTGGGCGACGGTGCGCGCGGCCAGGCGCCGCGGCTGGGTGTGCCCGATCGTGCCGCGCACCCCGCGACCGATGTCGAGGCAGATCTTCGGCAGCTGCGTCGTCTTGCCGGAACCCGTTTCGCCCGCGACGATCACCACCTGGTTGGCGTTGATCGCCTTGGCGATCTCGTCGCGGCGGTCGCTGACCGGCAGGTCGGGATACGAGATCGTCGGAACCGCCGCCGCGCGCGTCGCGACGAGCCCCTCGGCCGCGGCGATCTGTTCGGCGAGCTTGGCGACTTTCTCCGGGCTCGCGCCGCGGAGTTGGCGCAGGCGCCTGCCGAACCGGGCCGCATCGCGGATCGTCAACCCGTCGAGGCGCTTGCGAAGCTGCGCGACAGAGGGTCCGGACACTCCGGCCAGGATAGGCGTCCGGTCAGGGCGCCGGCAGGTCGGCGTCGCTGTCGGCACCTGCGCTCGTCGTGGTGCCGGTCCAGTTGGCCAGCAGCTGCAGCGCGGTCTCAGACGGTGAGCCCGGATCTGTGGTGTAGATGCACAGCGTCTGGTCGGGATCGCCCAGCACGGCGACGCTCTCGTAGTTCACGGTCAGATCGCCGACCAGCGGATGGTGGTAGCGCTTGGTCCCGTTGGTGCGCTCGCGCACGTTGTGGTCGGCCCACCACCGCCGGAACTCCTCGCTCTTGACGGCGAGCTCACCGACGAGTTCGGTCAGCAGCGGATCGTCCGGATGCCTGCCGGCGTCCAGGCGCAGGATCGCGACGTTGTCGCGCGCGACCTCCTCCCAGTCGGCGAAGAGCTCGCGCGATGACTCGTCAAGGAAGGTGAACCGCAACAGGTTTCGTTCCCGCGGCGGCAGCGCCTCGAAGTCGCCCATCAGCGCCCGCGCCAGCCGGTTGGCCGCCAGCATGTCCATCCGGCGGCCGAACACGAACGCGGGCGCGACGTCGTCGAGCGTCTCCAGCACTCGGCGGACCCCCGGCCGCACCCGCTGCACCGGTGCCGGGCGGCGCCGGGCGCGACGGGTCTTGGTGCGCGCGATCTGGAACAGATACGACCGCTCGACGTCGTCGAGGCGAAGGGCGCGGGCGACCGCGTCGAGCACCTCGTCGGAGACGTTGAGGTGGCGGCCCTGCTCGAGGCGGGTGTAGTAGTCCACGCTCACCCCGGCCAGCTGGGCGACCTCTTCGCGCCGCAGCCCGGGCACCCGGCGCACCCGGCCCGTCCCGCCGATCTCGACGTCCTCGACGCGCAACCGCGCACGACGCGTCCGCAGGAACTCCTTGAGCTCGGCGTTGTGGTCCATGACTCCAGTGTGGGCGCCGCGGACCCGCCGCACCGGGTCAAACGTGGGACTGTCAGACCCAGGAACGCCCATCCCAGGCATAGGGGGGCTCGTTTTGGCTGCTCAGAGCGCCACGAACGGTTGTTGAGTCGAGTGTGCGGCACTACCGCCGACACCGACGAAAGGAATCCGCCATGACTCACACCACCCAGAACCTGTCCGGCCGCGTCGCCGTCATCACCGGCGCATCGAGCGGCATCGGTGAGGCCACCGCCAAGCGGCTCGCCGCGTCCGGCGCGAAAGTCGCGCTGCTGGCCCGCCGGGCCGACCGCCTCGAGAAGCTCGCCGCCGAGATCGCCGAGGCCGGCGGCACCGCGCTCGCGCTGCCGCTGGATGTCACCGACGCCGACGCGGTGCGCGCCGCCGCCGATCGGGTGGCCGCCGAGTGGGGCCCGGCCGACGTGCTGTTCAACAACGCCGGGGTCATGCTGCCCGCCGCGATCGACGAACAGCGCTTCGACCAGTGGCAGCAGCAGATCGACCTGAACATCACCGGGTTGATGAACGCGATTGGTGCGTTCGTCCCGCAGCTGGTGGCCTCCGCTGCCGACAAGGGCGTCGCCGACCTGATCAACACCTCTTCGATCGCCGCGCAGAACATCTTCCCCAACTTCGCGGTGTACTCGGGCACGAAGGCGTACGTGACGCACATGTCGCGCACGCTGCGCGCCGAACTCGGCGCCAAGAACGTCCGCGTCTCGGCCGTCGAGCCCGGCATCGTCGAGACCGAACTGCAGGGTCACGTCACCGATCCCGGCGCCCAGGAGTGGTTGGACGGCACGCGCGGTCAGATCGACTGGCTCGCACCGGATGACGTCGCCGAGGCGATCGAATTCCTGGTGTCCCAGCCGGCGCGGGTGAACGTGCAGCAGCTGACAATCATGCCGACACGTCAGGCGTCGTGAACATCCGCGGGCGGTGCGGTCCTACGCGGGCCGCACCGTTCCGCTGCGCCCGGTAGTCGCGTAAGCATCACGGGCCGAGGCGATCTCGTCACAGAGGCGTTCGGCGTCGGTGTACAACCCGCCGAAGATGGCCCACTGGGTCGGGCGGTCGAGTTGCCGGCTCTGCACGTGTTCGGTCAGTTCGTCGAAGGCCGAGCGGCACCGGTCGGCCTCCTCGGCCAGCGGCCTATCGCTGAAGTCGGTGACGGTGTGCATTTCGCCCGCGGTCGCCACGGCGTCGCGCACGGCGGCCAGCAGATCACCGAAGCGCCTGAGGAATTCGTCGTGCTGAGCGCCCGACTCGTCCCGCGCGACGGCACGGACCACACCCGTGGCCACCCATCGCAACTCCTCGCCGATCCGCTCGAGCGCGTTGATGGTCACGCGGTGCCCCGCCACCCCGGTGTCGGTGCGGACCAGTAACCGGCGCAGGTTGAGCTTCGTCGTGCGCACGGCGTGGTCGAGCGTGTGACGCGCCTGCGCGGCCTTGTTCGGAAGAGCGTCGGCGCGCCACCGCCAATCACGCGCATCGTCCTCGTTCACATCGCCGCTCGCCAAACCGTCGACCATGTCCGACAGCAGGTCGACCATCGACCCGCTGACCGATTCGACCGCGTAGCGCGCGCTGCGGTACCGCAGCGGTGGCGCGATCACCAACGTCACGACGAGCGCCACGCCGGCGCCCAACAAAACCATGCCCGCGATCGACGGCAGCGGGCTGCCTGCCGACGCGCCTCCAGAGGGCAGCGCGAACGCTCCGTAGGCGAAGATCGCCGCCACCGCGACGTTGATCCCTTGGCTGCCCAGCCGGTGCCAGCGCCCGATCACGAGCGCGACGACGAGGATCGCCGGGAACAGCCATACGGCCACACCCCACACCCACACCGCCGCGCCCGCCAGGCCGATGCCGGCGAGCATGGCCGCCGTATAGCGCACGGCCTTCGCGACCGAGTCCGCGATGGTGATCTCGACCAGCATCAGCGCGGAGAACGCCGCGAAGGTGGCGTGCGAGGAACCGAACACCTTGGCGGCCAGCAGCCAGGCGGTGGTGCAGGCGATGACACCCTTCAGCAACGCGAGCGCCGTCTCGCGATCGAGCCTCACCTGGTTCAAGGCGCGCCGGGCATGGGGAATGAGACTGCCCACCACGAGGTCAGGCCTTCCCGCTGCGGGCGGGACCTAACCGTCAGGACTTCTCCGGCGCCCAGTAGTCGAGCATCTCGGCGAACGTCTCGAACGCCGGAACGGAGACGCCGTAGGTCGCCTCGAGGTGGATGCTCAGCGGGAACCCGAGGTCGGCGACGCCGTCGATGACCCGCTTGTACAGGTCGACCATGAGTTTGCGCTTCTCCGCCGGCTCCGTGGCCGCGAGCTTCTTGACGAACTCCTGCTCTGCGGCGACGGCGGCGTTGCCCGGATCCTGGATCAGCCAGTTGATCAGGCCGACCTTGCTCTCCATCTTCGGCACGAAGCCGAACGACAGCAGGATCTCCGGCCGGTGGTCGGTCTCCTCGGCGAAGTCGCGCAGGAACCCGACGATCGCGTCGGAGTACAGCAGCTGGGTCATCCCGTAGGTGGCGCCCTGGTCGCACTTGAACCGGAACCGGCCCTGTTCACCGTCGCGGGTGGGGATGAGGATCGCTCCGCGGTTGGGCACCACGTCGGCATAGAGGGACAGCGCGTCGGTCGGGGCGACCCCGGTGCCTTCGCCGTCGTTCATCGTGCGCGGCACCCCGACGAACGCGATGCCGTCGAAGCCGGCGCTGGACAGGTCGGTCAGGCGGCGCCGCAACGTCGTTTCGTCCATGAACGCGGTCACCTGCGTGCACAGCCCGTTCATTCCGGACAGCTCGGGGGTGATGATCGCCCAGAAGTCGAGCACGTCCATCTTGGGTTTCATCTCGATGGGACGGTCGTGGTCCTCTTCGATCATGCCGGGGATCATCACGTGCCGGATGCGGCCCTCGAGACCCGTCTCGGCGGAGCACCGCAGCACCTTCTGCGCATCCTCCAACGCCTGCTCGTGTCCGCGCTCCACATTCGGCGGCACGAGCTCGAGCGCGATGGTGTTCAGCGTCACCGGGCTGCTCCTCGTCAGACGTCCACTTCCGCGCGGCAGGCCGCGCTCCCTCTCGGGAAGCCTCACCATACAGACAGCGCTGCCGAGGTCCCCTGTCATGCCGCCGCGCGAGGGTTCGCAGCGGACTCCCAGCGTTTGATCATCCCCGTGCCGATTGCGGTTGGTACCAACGGAGCCATGACACCCGGACGACAATGCCTCGACACCGCCGAAGGTGTCCTCATCGCGCTCCGCCACTGCACCGTCGACGAGGCGTTCCGCGAGATGATCCGCGCGGCGCAGCACCACCAGGTGCCGCTGTTCACCCTCGCCGATGCGCTCGTGACCGCGGCCAGCGGCAAGGCGGATTGCGCGAACACGGCCGCGCGCGGTGCGGTGCTCGCCGAGTGGGGCACGCTGTTGCGCCGCTGACCTCCGGTTGTGAATCGGGCGACGCGATCCGGCCGCGAACCGTCGTCGGTTTCACAAATGAGGACGCGGTGGGGCTGCTCGTACTGTGGAAGGGGTGAGCATCGCACCCACCGCCGTCACCTTCGCCGACCGCTACGCCAGCGACCTACCCGAGCTGGCGGTGCGCTGGCAGGCCGACGCGGTGCCCGACCCGCGGCTGCTCGTCCTCAACGAACCGCTCGCCGCCGAACTCGGCCTCGACGCCGCCTGGCTGCGCGGGCCCGACGGCCTGCGGCTGCTGGTCGGCACGTCGGTGCCCGACGGCGCCAATCCGGTCGCGCAGGCCTACGCCGGACACCAGTTCGGCGGATACGTTCCTCGGCTCGGCGACGGCCGCGCGCTGCTGCTCGGCGAGCTCACGACGACCTCGGGTGAGCTTCGCGACGTGCATCTGAAGGGGTCCGGCGCGACGCCGTTCGCGCGCGGCGGCGACGGCCTGGCGGCCGTCGGCCCGATGCTGCGCGAATACATCGTCAGCGAGGCGATGCACGCGCTCGGCGTCCCGACCACGCGCTCGCTCGCGGTCGTCGCCACCGGGCGGCAGGTGCAGCGCGAGACCCCGCTGCCGGGCGCGGTGCTGGCGCGGGTGGCCAGCAGCCATCTGCGCGTGGGCACCTTCCAGTACGCCGCGAACACCGGCGACATCGACTTACTGAGACGCCTGGCCGATCACGCGATCGCACGCCACCACCCCGAGGCCGCCGAGGCGGGCAACCCCTACGTCGCGCTGTTCGAATCGGTGATCGCGGTCCAGGCGGCGCTGATCGCCAAATGGATGCTGATCGGCTTCGTCCACGGCGTGATGAACACCGACAACATGACGATCTCCGGCGAGACCATCGACTACGGGCCGTGCGCGTTCATGGAGGCCTACGACCCGGAAACGGTGTTCAGCTCGATCGACTCGTGGGGCCGCTACGCCTACGGCAACCAGCCGTCGATCGCGGTGTGGAACCTGGCCCGGTTGGCCGAGGCGCTGCTGCCGTTGTTCGCCGACGATCAGCAGCAGGCGATCGCGCTCGCCGAGGGCAGCTTGGGCGGTTTCGCGCCCAAGTTCCAGGAGGCGTTGTCGACGGGCATGTGCGCCAAGCTCGGGCTGACGGACACCCCGGAGGCGATCGCGGTGCCGTTGATGAACGACCTGATCGCACAGCTGCACCAGAGCCACGTCGACTTCACGTCGTTCTTCCGTCAGCTCGGACAGGCGGCCCGCGGCGACGACGAGCCCGCGCGTGGTCTGTTCCTCGACCTCGCCGCGTTCGACGAGTGGTTGACGCGGTGGCACGCGTTGCGGCCCGACGCGGCGGTGATGGACCGCGCCAACCCGGTCTACATTCCGCGCAACCACCTGGTCGAGGAGGCGCTCACCGTCGCGACCGCCGGCGACCTCGACCCGCTGTATCGCTTGCTCGATGCCGTGACCGCGCCGTACGACGAACGTCCGAGGCTGCAGCGCTACGCCGAGCCCGCACCGGAGGACTTCGGGAAGTACCGAACCTTCTGTGGGACCTGACGGCGCGGCCCTAGACTGCGTCTATGACTTTGCGACGGTGTCTGATCGCGGGGCTTTTCGCGGCCGCGCTGACGGCCGCACCCGTTTCGCCCGTCGTCGCCGCGGCCCAGCCCGGCAACTGCTGCTGCCCGCCGGGCCAGACGGGCGTCATCTACGGTTGCGCGTCGTTCTGCGTCGACGGCAAGGCGCTCGACACCAGCACCGGACTGTGCGTGCCGGTGCCGCCGCCGTACCCGCATCCGCCGGTCAGCTAGCGACCTGAGGCGCCTCGGCGCCGCGGGTGAGGCAGATATCGGCGAGCTCGTCGAGCGACAACGGAAGCACGCGGGCCAATGCGGCGATCGTGGTGAAGGACGGGGTCGCGAGCCGACCCGTCTCGATCTTGCGCAGCGTCTCCGGTGAAATCGCCGCTGCCTCAGCGACTTCGGCGAGTGTGCGGTCGCCGCGGGCCTGCCGGAGTTGTTCGCCGATGCGCTTGCCCGCGGCGATCTGTTCTGCGGTCAACGGAAGACGCACCATAGGGGCAGCGTACCTCGACTCGGTATGAAAATACCGCACAATCCGTTACGCTGGTATTTTCATACCGGTCGGACGAGGAGGCACACCGGGTGCTGGAGTTGAAGACGCCGCGCGAGATCGCGGCGATGGACGTCACCGGCACCTTCCTCGTCGAGCTGCTCGACGATCTCACCGCCCGCGCCCAGCCCGGGGTCAACCTGCTCGCCCTCGAACAGCGCGCCAGGAGCTTGATCGCCGACCGCGGCGCCGAGTCGTGCTACTGGGACTACGCCCCGTCCTTCGGTCGAGGCCCGTTTCGCAACGTGATCTGCCTGTCCGTCAACGACGCTGTGCTGCACGGGCTTCCGCGCGACTATGTGCTCCGTGACGGCGACCTGCTCAGCATGGACATCGCGGTGTCGATCGACGGCTGGGTCGCCGACTGCGCGCGCAGCATCATCGTCGGCACCGCACGCCCCGAGGACCAGCGCCTCATCGACGCCACCGAACGGGCCCTCGAGGCGGGTATCGGCGCGGCGCTTCCGGGCAATCGCCTCGGTGACATCTCGGCGGCCATCGGCGCTGTCGCCGCCGAGTACGGATACCGCGTGAACACCGACTTCGGCGGCCACGGGCTCGGCCGCACCATGCACGAGGATCCGCACGTCCCCAACACCGGGCGGGCGGGCCGCGGGCTCAAACTGCGGCCCGGGCTCACCCTCGCGCTGGAACCGTGGTTCGCCGCAGGCACCGACAGGATCGTCTACGACCCCGACGGGTGGACCATCCGCTCCGCCGATGGATCGCGCACGTCGCACAGCGAGCACACGATCGCGATCACCGACGGTCCGCCGCTCGTGCTCACCCGCAAGGAACGGGTCACCGCCGCGGCCTAGGGTCCGAAGGTTAGGCCGCCGCGGTCTCGGCAATTCAAGATCTATGACCGAGTCACCGCTGCGCCGCGACCTGCTGCAGGAATTGCTCCACGCATACGGGCCCTGCGGTCAGGAAGAGGCCGTGCGGGAGATCTGCCGCCGTGAGTTGCAACCGCACGCCGACGAGATGTGGGTCGACGAGGCGGGGAATCTGATCGGGCTGATCCACGGCGCGGACCGGCAGGCGCCGGCGACCCGCGTGATGGCGCACATGGACGAGCTGTCGATGCTCGTCAAGCGGATCAACTCCGACGGCACCCTGAACATGACGCCGCTGGGCACCATGTACCCGGGGAACTTCGGCCTCGGCCCGGTCGCGTTGCTCGGCGAGCAACGCACGGTGTGCGGCGTCCTGACGCTCGGCTCGGAGCACACCACCAAGGAGAGCCAACAGATCTGGGAGACGAAGCCGGATCAGGGTGATCAGGCGCTGGACTGGATGCACGTGTACGTCTTCACCGGCCACAGCCCCGACGAACTCGCCGAGGCGGGGATCCGGCCGGGCACCCGCGCGTGTGTCCATCGGAGCAAGCGGACCCTCATCGACGTCGGCGCCGACTATCTCGGGTGCTACTTCATGGACGACCGCGCCGCGCTGACCGCACTGCTGGAGGTGGCGGGCCGGCTCGCCCGAGACGATGGCCGGCCCGCGCGCGACACCTATCTCGTATGCACCAGTAGCGAGGAGATCGGCGGTGTCGGGGGCTCGTACGCCAGCCGCATGCTGCCCGGCGATCTGACGCTGGCGCTCGAGGTCGGCCCGACGGAGGCCGAGTACGGGACCACGTGCAGCGGCGGACCGATCGTCGCGTACAGCGACGCCGAGAGCGTCTACGACAAGGCGGTCGCCGACGCGCTGCTCAACGCCGCCACCGACCTCGGCCTGTCGCCGCAGCCGGCGGTGCTCGGCGCATTCGAATCCGACGCCTCACACGCGAAGGGCAGCGGGCTCACACCGCGGGCCGGCCTGCTGTGCCTGCCGACGCTCAGCACGCATGGCTATGAAGTCATTGCGCGGCAGGCGATTCCGGATATGGCCGCGACGCTCGTCGAGTTCCTGCGACGCGGTGCCTGACGAGCGTTACCCATCGAGTTCGCCTGCGATATTCCGTTCGATCGCGGCGCGGGCGCGCTCGGGCAACACGATCAACCCGTCGAGTTCACGACGCGCGAGCTCGTAGCCGCGCTCGCGTTCCTGCGGCGTGGCCGCGGTGTCGGTCGCGACGCGCAGCATGCTCTGTGCGCGGGCGATGCGCTGCTGATCGTGCGCGGAGAAATCGCTGCGTCGACGACGAACCGCCTCGCTCTCGGCGGCCTCGAACGCGGTGACGTAGTCGGTGACCGCGTCGACGTACTCGCGCGCCGCCTGCGGGTCGTTGACGAGATCCTCGGCCTTCGCGGGACGCAACAGGTCCGCGCGCAGCTTCGTCCTGTGGAACCGCTCGGTCAACGGGTCGCGCATATCGGTCATCAGCGGGTAGTCGAGCAGCTTCGCGACGTCCAGCTCGTACTCGAGCCATCGGGTGTCGGTGCGGTCGTGCGCCTTCACCGCCCGCGCGATGGCCTGCCACTGCACAGAGGGGTCGGCCGCCGGCTGCGGCGGTTCGACGGCGATCTCCTCGCGGCCGCCGTCCTGCCGTGCGCGGGCGGCCAACACGGCCCGCCAACCGCCGTAGAGCACGCCGACGAGCGGAACGAGCACGATCAGCAGCTCGAGCAGGCGGATGATCAGGCCCATGCAGCCAGGATGCCACCGGGTCGGAAACCGCCGGTGGCGTGCCGAAGATTGCGGCTAGGGCGGTGGATTCGCTGCGCCCACGACCCTGGAGGCAAGATCGGCGAGTCCTGGTGGTCAGGCGTCGTCGGCGCCGGGACCGTACGCCCGTGCGATGTCGGGCGAATCGAGCCAGCCCGAGTAGGTCGGCCGCTGCGGCCACCCGTCGGGCGAATCCTGCCACTCCTCCTGCCGGCCCCACGGCAGGATGTCGATGAGACCGAACGTGTGGCTGAGTTGCTCGGTGCCGCGGCCGTTGGTGTGCCACGTCCTGTACACGGCATCACCGTTTCGCAGAAACACGTTGACGCCGAAGCCCTCTCCGGGTCCGGCGTCCATGTCGGCGCCGAACGAGCTCTCCGACGACGAGTACCAGTCCATGCGGTTGCCGACCTTCGTCCGGTACGCCAGCGCCTCCTCGATCGGGCCGTTGGTGACGATGACGAAGCGGGCGTCGTAGCTGTCGAGGAACTCCAGGCGGGTGAACTGCGAGGTGAACCCGGTGCAGCCGCCGCACTGCCACTCCGCGCCGTCGGTCCACATGTGGTTGTAGACGATCAGCTGGGAGCGGCCCTCGAACACGTCGGCGAGGCGCACCGGGCCGTGCTCGCCGATCAGCGTGTAGTCGGGCATCTGGACCATGGGCAGCCGCCTGCGCTGGGCGGCGATGGCGTCCAGTTCTCGCGTCGCCGCCTTCTCGCGGCGGTGCAAGTCGTCGAGGGCGGCGCGCCAGGTCGCCTGGTCGACGACGGGTGGCAGGGCGGCCGGTTCAGTCGTAACGGTCATTCGAGGGTTCCTCCTGCGGGTGGTGATGCTTTTGCAGGAGTAGACCGACTCAGCGGCCGAAAGTCATCGCTACTTGTTCTTCTTGCCGCCGCTCTTGCCGCCGCCGGAATTCTTGCCGCCCTTCTTCGATGCATTGGGCGTGTTCGCGATGGCCGCCGCGCGCGACTTGCTCATGCCCTTGTCGCGCAGGCCCTCGTACTGTTTGTCGTTCTTGACGCTCGAACCGTGATCCTTCGCCATGGTGGCCCTCCTCGGAGTGGTGGCGCATGCACTCATGCGTCCGTACCGAGTACCCGCCAGCGTCCGTGTCTGCACACGACACACCGCAAAATCCGGACACAGATCACCGCATGACGTGCGGATACTGCTTGGCCGGTTGAACGTCGAACATGTCCCGATACGACGGAGGCTGACGGCCACCGTCGTCCTTGATGCCGTACTTGACCGCCAACTCCGCGCCGATGAGGGTCTGACCGCTGACCTCCATCAGGTCCTCGTCCGTGTACAGCGCCCAGATGACATGCCCGGTGAGTTCGGGTGTTTCGGCGGTATCGAGGATGTGGCCGAACTTCTCGGGATTGCTCGCGATGATCCCGCGGACTCGCTCGGTCAGCAGCGACCCCATCCAGATCGACACCGCGGCGATGCCGAATTCGCGGAAGTCGAAAGCCATGTCGGCGGCCATCTTGTCGGTGCCGGCCTTCGGGACCCCGTATGCCGGGCCGAACGCGTAATGCACCGCGCCCGACGACGATGTGAACGCCACCAGGCCACTGCGCTGGGGAAGCATCAACGGCGCGGCGTAGACGGTCGCGACATAGCTACTGCGCAACCCGACGTCGAGGGTGTCGATGACGTTCAGCGGCTCTTCCCAGAACTTCGTGCGGCCCATCATCTCGTCACGGATCAGCGCGGCGTTGTTGACCAAGATGTCGATGCGGCCCTGTTCACGGGCGACCCGATCGAAGAACTCCTTGACTTGATCGTCGTCGCCGTGGTCGACGCGGACGGCGATGCCCTTGCCTCCCGCGTCGGTGACCGCTTGCGCGGTCTCGTCGATGGTGCCCGAGAGCTTCGAACCCGCTGTGTCCCCGCCGTTCTGGGTGCGGCCGGTGACATAGACCGTGCATCCGTGGCTGCCCAGCGCTCGTGCGATACCGGCGCCCGCACCGCGGCTGGCCCCGGTCACCACCGCGACGGTCCCGGTCACGTGATCACTCTCCTCCAACGGCGAACTGCAGCTGTACTGTACACTCGTATAGCGGTTGGTGTCGACGCCGTCCGAAGGGACGCCCCGCGGCGTACCGGGTGCGAGAATGTTCGGCAGTCGATCTGAAGAGGTGACGATGGCAGCATCGCCCCGCCGCGTCGGCGCGGAAACGTCCAAGACGCGCGACGTCCTGTTGGACGCTGTCGAGAAGATGATGCTCGAGGAGGGGTACGCCAGCGTCAGCTATCGGGCGCTCGCCGCCAAGGCCGGCGTCACTCCGAGCCTGGTGCAGTACTACTTCCCCTCGCTCGACGACATCTTCCTCGCGGCCATCCGCCGCTACTCCGAGCGCAATCTCGCGGTGTTGAGCAACGCTCTCGAGACGCGCTCCGAGGACCCGCTGCACGCGCTCTGGGAGTACAGCTGGGACGAGGCGACCGGCGCGCTGATCACCGAGTTCATGGCGCTGGGCAACCATCGCAAGTCGATCGCGTCGGAGATCGCCGAAGTCACCAACCGCGTCCGCAAGATCCAGGTCGACGCCCTGGCGCAGCGGTACGGTACCCGCACCCGCTTCGACGGTGGGCTCTCGCTCGGCGCGGCCGTGCTGTTGATCACCGGGATCCCGAAATTCCTCAACCTCGAAGAGGGCGTCGGCGTCGACGCCTCCCACACCGAGGTCGTCAAGGCGGTCGAGAAATACCTCGACGAGATCGAACCACGCCCCGCGCGGCGTAAACCGAAGAAGGGGTCCACCCCACGACGCTGACCTTGCTATACACCTGCACAGCTTGTACGTTCGTACAGCAGCGCAGCACTAGAGCAAGGGGACGGACGTGAACCGCGTGGCAGTGGTGACCGGGGGCGGTTCGGGACTGGGCCGGTCGATAGCCGAACATCTCGCCCGCGACGGGCATTCCGTTGCCGTGCTGGACATCGACGGAGAGGCGGCGGCCCGTGTCGCCGACGGGATCCAAGCACTGGGCGCCCTCGCCGTCGCCATCGAGGCCGACGTCTCCAACCAGACCGCCGTAGAGCAGGCGTTCGCTACGGCGCGGAAAGCGTTGGGGCCGACGGCGATTCTCGTGACCAGTGCCGCGCTGGCCGGGTTCACGAAGTTCGACGAGATCACCCTCGACGAGTGGAACCGCTACCTCGCGGTCAACCTCACCGGAACATTTCTGTGCCTGCAGGCCGCGCTGCCCGACATGGTCGACGCGCGGTGGGGGCGGATCGTGACGATCTCGTCGGCGGCCGGGCAGACCGGCGCCGTCCGTCAGGGCCACTACTCGGCGACCAAGGGTGGGGTCATCGCGATGACGAAGACGATCGCGGCCGAGTATGCGTCGAAAGGCATCACCGCCAACACGATTCCGCCGTTCGTCATCGACACCCCGATGCTGCAGGAGCAACAGCGGGCCAAAAAGTTGCCGCCCGCCGAGATGCTGGTGCGCGCGATCCCGGCCGGGCGTCTCGGGGCCCCCGACGACGTTGCGGCCATGTGCGTGTTCCTGTGCTCGGAGGGCGCCGGCTACGTCACCGGTCAGGTGATCGGCGTCAACGGAGGCGCGGTGTTGTGACGCCTCAGCCGGCGGGCGGGACCGGCCGCACCTTGTTGTGCACCAGCTCGATCAGCTGACCCTCCGGGTCGCGCGCCATACAGGCGTACCCGCCGCCGGGGTCGGCGACGATCGTGCCGCCCGCGGAGGTGACCGCCTCCTGGGCCGCGCCCACGTCGTCGACCCCTATCGAGAGATGGGTCAGGCCGGCCCCGACCATGGACCGCTCCGCTTCCTCGGGGGCGGGATGTCCGGAGAACGTCAGCAGCTGCAGCACGAACCCGTCGTTCTGTAGATAGACGGCCTCGAACCCGATCGGCGGTGACAGCGGCAGCAGTCCGGCCGCCATCTCGTCGGGGATCGTCAGTCGCTTCACCTCAGCGAAGCCCAGGGCTTCGTAGAACCGCTTCGCGGTGTCGAGGTCACGCACCCGCAGGCCGACATGGCTGACTCTCATGTCACACCCCCGCCGGGCCGGGGGCGCCGTGCATGTACAGCGTCTGGCCGGAGCAGAAGCTGGAGGCGTCGGAGGCGAAGAACAGCACGCCGTGGCCGATCTCGTCGGGTTCGCCGATGCGGCCGGCGCCGTTGGTCTGGCCGATCATGTCGATGTCGAAGCCCTGCCGCTGTGCATCGGATTCGAGGCCCGGTGTGCGGATCGCGCCGCAAGCGATCGCGTTGACCCGCACCCCTTTACGGGTCCACGCCGCCGCCATCGATCCTGTCAGGTTGTTCAGTCCGGCCTTGGCGGCCGCGTACGCCACCGCCTGAGGCATGGCGAGCAGGCTGGCGCCCGACGAAATGTTGACGATCGCCCCCTTGCCCTGCTTGATCATCGGCTCGACGGCCGCGCGGGACAGGTACCAGGCGCTGGACAGGTTCAGTTCGAGGACGTGCTGCCAATCGTCGTCGGTCCACTTCATGATCGACTTGGTCTCGCCGCCGCCGGCGTTGTTGACCAGCACATCGACGCGGCCGAACTCGTCGAGGGCGGTGGCGATCAGCGCCCGGCAGGCGTCGGCCTCGGTGACGTCGGTCGGCACCGCCAGCGCACGGCGCCCGAGCGCCTCGATCTCCGCGACCGTCGACTTCAGCGGTTCCTCCCGCCGCCCGGCGAGCACGATGTCGGCTCCGCGCTCGGCCAGGGTCAGGGCCGACCCCCGCCCGATGCCGGTGCCCCCGCCGGTGATGACGGCGACCCGTCCCTCCATCGAGAATCTGTCTTCCACGGTCATGTCCTTTCTTGGTGGCGTCAACGCAGTTCGTCGACGACGGTGGCGTAACGATCCAGGTAGGCCAACGTGGTGGAGGGATCGTCGCCGTCACGACGGCCCCCGCCCAGCACCACGCGATCGATGCCGAGATCCCGGTAGCGAAGCAACCTTTCGGGCTTCGGGTCGCCCCACGCCATGATGGTGATATCGAGTGTGGCGGGGTCGCGCCCGACGTCCTCGGCCGTGTGGCGGTAGTCGGCCAGCGCGGCGGGCAGATCACGGAATGCGGCGTCGCCGGGCAGCCACCCGTCGGCCCAGCCGAGGCACTCGCGCGTCGCCTTGGGCCCGGTGGTGGCCGCCAGCAGCGGAGGATGCGGTTGCTGGTGTGGTTTGGGGTGGCTCCACACCGGCGCGAAATCGTAGAACTCGCCGTGGTGTTCGGCTTCGTCGTCGCGCCACAGCTTCTCGAGTGCGGCCACCATGTCCGCCAGCGCACGGTAGCGGTCCCGCCATGCGATCGAGTTGCTCACCTCGAGTTCGGCACGCATGCCGACCCCGACGCCGAGCACCACGCGACCCTGGCTCAGCTGGTCCAGCGTCGCGACTTCCTTTGCGAGGGTGAAGATCTCGCGTTCGAGCGGTAGCACCACAGAGGTGCCGACCCGCAGCGTCTCGGTCGCCTGCGCGGCGGCCAACAGCGACAGCAGCGGATCCCACATCTGCTTCTGCGATGCGAGCAGACCGCCGGGCACCTGTTCTCTGGCGGCGACGGGGATCTGCGGATGCTCACCGACCCACAGCGACTCGAACCCTCTGGCTTCCAGTTCGGTCGCGAGGACGTCGGGGCGAAGATCGCGCGGGGTGTTCAGCGAGACGAACCCGAGATCCACCGCCACGCTCCTTGCCTGTCTTTACCGCGCCGCCACTGTGCCATACGATCGTACAATGCCATACGTTCGTACAACAACGTCTGCCGAGGATCTCTACTACGACCCGTACGACGTCGAGATCGACGTCGATCCGTATCCCGTCTACCGCCGCCTTCGGGACGAATCCCCGGTGTACTACAACGAGAAGTTCGGATTCTGGGGCCTGAGCCGGTTCGCCGACGTCGAGACCGCGCTGCGCGATGTGGAGAACCTGAGCTCGGCGAAGGGCGACATCCTCGAGGTGGTCAAGGCCGAACCCGTGATGCCGCTGGGCGTGTTCATCAACGAGGACCCGCCGTTGCACACCGTCCACCGCCTGTTGGTCTCGCGCGCGTTCACGCCGCGCAAGATGGCTGCCATCGAGGATCAGGTGCGGGCGTTCTGCGCGGCCTGCCTGGATCCGCTGCGCGACGGCGACCGCTTCGACTTCACCACCGACCTGGGCTCCGAGATGCCGATGCGGGTCATCGGCATGCTCGTCGGCATGCCCGACTCGCTGCAGCGCTCGGTCCGCAGCGTCGCCGGCCGTCGGCTCCGCAACAAGCCGGGGGAACCGTTGCCGGTGAGCAAGAAGAACTACTTCAACGGCAACATGTTTCGCGACTATGTCGCGTGGCGGGAGCAGAACCCGTCGGACGACCTGGTCACCGAACTGCTCAACGTCGAGTTCACCGACGTGGACGGCACCCGGCGACGGCTGAGCACCGAGGAGCTTCTGGTGTTTCTCGGTGTGATCGCCAATGCGGGCACCGAGACCGTGGGCCTGCTGTTCGGCTGGCTGGGCAAGCTCCTCGGTGAGCACCCCGACCAGCGGCGCGAGCTGAGCCGCGACCCGTCGCTGATCGCCGGCGCGGTCGAGGAGGTGATGCGCTACGAACCGCCGGTGCACCACATTGCACGCTATGTCGCCAATGACGTTGTGTATCACGGGCAGACGATCCCCGCGGGCAGCGCCCTGCTGCTGATGAGCGGCTCGGCGAACCGGGACGACCGCAAGTTCGACGATCCCGACACCTTCGACATTAATCGCGCCGCCAACAACCACCTGTCGTTCGGTCGCGGCACGCACTTCTGCCTCGGCGCCTCACTGGCGCGGGTCGAGGGGCGGGTCGCGCTCGAGGAGATCCTCAAGCGGTGGCCGGACTGGACCATCGATCTCGACAACGCACAGCGGGCGCCGACGGCCACCGTGCGCGGCTGGGACTCGATGCCGGCGGTGCTGGGCTGATTTCTCGCCGAGGTTTAGCGGGTCACCGGCACGTTCAGTCGGCTGTCGGGCGTCGACAGTTTCGGAAACTCCATCGGCCAGGCGGCCTTTCCGTGCTGGGCGACCCAGACCGTGCCCGTGGCGTCGAGCGGTGACGTCGCGGCGGTCAACACCGCGTCCGCGATCGCCTCCGGTTCCATCACCGGCACACCGATCTTCTCGACGAGGGCCCGCCGATTGCCCAGCGCGCCGGTCTCGGTGATGCCCGGGCAGATGGTGTGCACCGCGATCCGCTCGGCCGCGAGGCTGGGCGCGACCGACCGCATCAACCCGACGACGGCGTGCTTGCCGAGCGCGTACACCGGGTCGGGATGCCAGGGCATCAGGCCGGCCAGGGACGCGGTCGCGAGAATGGCCCGGTCGCCGTCACCGTGGCGGCGCATCGTCCGCACGGCCGTCGCGGTGCCGAACACCACCCCGTCGAGGTTCACCCCGACTGAGCGGCGGTAGTCGGCAAGGTCGAGCGCTCCGATCTCACCCGACCAGCGAATCGTGATGCCGGCGTTGAGAAGTGCGAGGTCGAAGCCGCCGAGTTCGGCCGCACACCGCGCGAACGTCGCCTCCACCTGGTCGGGGTCGGAGACATCGCACGCCACCGCCAGCCCGTCGACCTCGTCCGCCACCGACGCGGCCGCGTCGGCATCGATGTCGACGACGCACACCCGCATGCCCTCGGCCGAAAGTCGTTGTGCGGCGGCCCGGCCGATACCCGAACCGCCACCCGTGACGAGCGCGACCCGCCCGGCGAGCTGCATCAGGCCCTCACCACCGGTCGACGGGTTCGCTGTCCATCTGCAGCGGACGCGCATACGACAGGTCGGTGCGGTCCCATTTGCCCTTGATGAAGCCCTTCACCGCACCATAGGCCAGTACCGACGAGTCGCCCTGCATCATCCACTCGATCGTGCAGCGCCGCAGCGCGATCTTCCAGACGCCGTCGCGCCGCTCGAGGCGGTCGAGGTAACGGCCGCCCATCAGCGCGACCACCTTTCCGCCCTTGGCCCGCATCGAGCCCATCACGTAGCTCTCGGCATGGGCCACGTCGCCGTCGACCTCGCACGTATGCGTGGTGATGTTGTGCAGGTGGTCCTCGAACACCGCGCTGTGCGCGTCGTTGGCGTACTCGGCGTACTCGGCGCCGACCTTGACAACGGGCCCATGCTCGTCGACACCGTCGGAGAAGTAGACGCTCGACATCAACTCGGCGTCGTGGCGGTCGTGGCCGCGGGCCTGGTTCATCACGCAGTCCAGGATCGCGATCCGGTCCTCGACGTACTGCAGGCGGCTGCGCAGCGCGTCGAGATCGTCGGCGGTGGTCATGGCGAGCCCCTTCCCTGGCTTCTTATACGGCCGTACAGCACGTTATACGATCGTATAGCATCGCCTCAACGGGCGGGCCGTCCCGCTAAGGTCGACGGGCAGCCAGACCGCCGAACGGAGGAGCATGCGGCAACCGACCAACGACGTGTGGGAGACGCTGGCCACCGCGCGGGCCATCCGCCGGTTCACCGACGAACCGGTCGACGCGGCCACGCTGGACCGCTGCCTGGAGGCCGCGACGTGGGCGCCCAACGGCGCCAACGCCCAGCTGTGGCGGTTCATCGTGCTGGACTCGCCCGAGCAGCGTGCCGTCGTGGCGAAGGCGGCCCAGGCCGCGCTGCGGTCCATCGAGTCGATCTACGGCATGAGCAGGCCCGCCGACGACGACACCAGCCGCGCCGCCCGCAACAACCGCGCCACCTACGAACTGCACGACCGCGCCGGTGAACTCACCTCGGTGCTGTTCACCGCGTTCCGCAACGAGTACGCCTCGGAGTTCCTGCAGGGCGGGTCGATCTTCCCGGCGATGCAGAACTTCTACCTGGCCGCCCGCGCGCAGGGCCTCGGCGCGTGCTTCACCAGTTGGGCGTCCTACGACGGGGAGCAGTTGATCCGCGAGGCCGTCGGCGTGCCCGACGAGTGGGTGCTGGCCGGACACGTCGTCGTCGGATGGCCGCGCGGCAGGCACGGCCCGGTGCGTCGACGCCCGATCTCCGACGTCGTGTTCCGCAACCACTGGGACGCCGGGCGCAGCGACGTCATCTACGGCGCCGGCGCCCGCAAGCGCTGACCCCCCTTTGCGCGAGCGAGAACCCTCAGACCGCCACCGACAGCCGAGCGGCGGGATGCAACCACTCCGCGACATTACGGACGTAGTCCTTGAACACGTCCAGTCGCGACGGGTCGTCCTTGATCTGCGACCCGGGCCGTTCGGTGACGAATGACGGTGCACCGCAATCGACGTCCCAGTTGTAGTCGGCGAAATGATGGAACGTCGACTCGGCAACCGCCCGGCCCATCGGCCTGCCGTCCGGCGCGCGCTCACCGTCGAGCAGCACGGCGAGGTTGAAGACCCGGCCGGTCGTGGCGCTTCGGCCCTGTGCCAGGACGGTTGCGTTCGGCACGCCGTCGGCCGCCACCAACCCTTCGTGCGGATGCGCCGGGAACCACTCGATCCGTCCGCTGGCGGTGCGATCGGTTTTAAGCAGGTCGTGCGCCGGCTCGCACACGGTGACGGGCTGGTAGTCGCCGTTGGCCCCGGAGTGGTAGTTCGGCCACGAGATGTCGGGGGTGTCCCGATCGTCACACATGGCCTCCGGATCGACTGTCGCGTCGTGGAATTCGTTGACCAGCCCGAGTGAGCCGAGGCGATTGAGGCAGCAGCCGAGATCCTGGTGATCGCGAGCGGTGAGCACGCCGCCACCGGCGTTACGGAATCGCATGATCGCCGCGGCGTCCGCCGCGGTCAGCCCGTTCCCGACGTCGACGGCCATCAACCACAGCTGGTCATATCCGAGCTGATCGAGATGGCTGAGCACCGGGTCGTTCCCGTCGACGCGATTGCGCGCGACGACCTCGTGGCCCGCGGCGAGAAGCTCGTCGGCCAGCAGCGAGAACCGCGAGACATCCCAGTCGCCGGGATCGGCGCATATCGTCGTCTGCAGCAGAATCCTGGACATCGGAAGTCACCCCTGCACAGTGGATTCGGCGGGCACCCGCAGATGCTTGCGCGCCTCGAGCTCTTCCTCGTCGACGAGCACGAGCATCGGCTGGTCCGGGGTGCACAGCATCGTCACGGTGAAACGGCACCGCATGTCGTCGCGGTTGTTGCCGTCGGAGTAATGGATGACGTCGCCCCCGGGTTCCCAGAACGCCTCGCCGGCCCGGATCACCCGCGGCGGTTGCCCTTCGAGCTCGAACAGCATCTCTCCTTCGAGCATGTAGCCGAACGCGGGGCCGCCGGGGTGTCGATGTGGCGGGGCGCCCGGGCTTCCTGGCGGGTAGTCGATGACGACGGTCATGGCGTGCGCACCGGCGGGGATGAACGGCGGCTGCGCTTCCTGCACAACCGTGAACGCGTTCTCCCACGAGGTGTCGGGTGTGTTGGTCATTGTCGTTCTCCTCCAGTGGTTTTCGGATTGGTCAGGTGGCCGAGCCGCCGCCATCGACGTGCAGCACCGAACCGGTGACGAAGCTCGCTCGCGGAGAGGCGAGGAACAACACCGCCTCGGCGATCTCGCGGGGTTTCGCCGTGCGGCCGAGCGGTAACGCGCGGCCGAGCTCCTCGTTGGTCTCGCCCCATTCGGCCTCGACGCCTTCGGTTTTCGTCGGCCCGGGTGCGACGCTGTTGACACGAACACCGCCCGGTCCGAACTCGGCGGCCCAGGTGCGGGTGAGGGATTCGACGGCCGCCTTCGATGCGCTGTACACCCCCGCGCCGGGCACACCTTTCGACGCCACCATCGTCGTGACGTTGACGATCGAGCCGTGGCCGCGCTGGAGCATTCCGGGGACCAAGCCCGCCGCAAGGAAGTACAACCCGCGGACGTTGGTGTCGAAGGTCCGCTCGAACGCGCCGACCTGCTGGTCGACGGTGAGCGCCGCGGGGAAATCGGCGGCGTTGTTGACGAGAATGTCGATGTCGCCGGCCTGTTCGACCAGCGAGGCCACCGAATCCATGTCCGAGAGGTCGGCCTGCACGAAGCGCACGTTGCCGTCGATGCACGACGCCGCCCGCTCACCACGTTCGGCGTCGCGGCCGGTGACGATGACCGCGGCGCCTTCCCGCGCGAACAGCCGCGCGCATGCGAGGCCGATTCCGGCCGTCCCGCCGGTGATCAACGCATTCTTGTAAGCCAATTCCATGGCGGATCCTCTCAGGCGATGCAGGGTTCGGGCGTTGCGGAACGGTCATGCGCGAGGTGGGCGAGCGCGACGCGCAGACGCTGGCGGGCGCGGGACACCCGCGACATGACGGTGCCCATCGGGATGGCGAGGATTTCGGCGGTCTCGGCGTAGGTGTAGCCCTCGATGTCCGCATAGAAGAGCACCTCGCGAAAGCCTTCGGGCATCGCGGCCATCGCGGCCTTGACGTCGCCGTCCGGCATGGCGTCGAGAACCTCGGCCTCGGCGGAACGCGATCCGCCCTGGCGGGCAGCGGTGCCCGCCAAATCGCCGTCGGTCAGGTTGTCGGACGAAACCTCCGTCACGCGGCGCTGTTTCGCGCGGTGCGTGCTGACCCACCGGTTGTAGAGGATGCGGAACAGCCACGCCTTGAGGTTGCTGCCCTCCTGGAACGAGGCGAAGCCGGCGTAGGCGTGCAGCAGGGTGTCCTGAAGCAGGTCCTCGGCGTCCGCGTCGTTGCGGGTCAGCCGGCGTGCGCCCCGGGTCAGCACCTCGAACAACGGCTCGGCTTCGCGAGCGAACCGCACGGAGAGTTCTCGGTCCGGCGTGATCCTGGCGGGAAGGGACGTGATGGTCATGATCCGATCTCCTCGAGTCGCTGGTGTCACCACTCACGTTCGTCGCCGCCGCGATGAAGGGGACCCTTGAAAACCCGTAGTCCGTGGGCCGTAGTCCGTAGTGGGTCAGTCACCGACGAAGCTGACCGTCTCCTCGAGCGGGGCACGCCCGGTGCGGATGTAGACCTCGTCGGGGTCCCGGTAGCCGATCGACATGCCGCAGAACAGCATGAGCTCGTCGGGCGGTCCCACGATGTCCGCGACGGTTTCGCGGACCTGGGACCAGGCCATCTGCGGGCAACTGTCCAGACCCTCGGCCCGGAGCAGCAGCATCACCGTCTGCAGATACATACCCACGTCCGCCCACTGCGGCCGGCCGAGATCCCGGTCGATGTAGCAGAACAGGGCAGCGGGCGCGCCGAAGCAGTCCCAGTTGGCGATCGCGGCCCGCTGCCGGGCTTCCCAGTTCTCGCGCTCGATGCCGAGCGCGCTGTACCGCTCCCGGCCGAACGCCGATCGGCGCTCACCGTACGGCGACTTCAGCTCGGACGGATACAGCTGGTACTCCCGCTCGTCCCACGGGTCGCCGGCGGCCACCCGCTCGGTGGCGAGCTTCTTGAGCCGCTCCAGGGGTTCACCGGTCACGACGTAGATGCGCCACGGCTGCAGGTTGGATCCCGACGGCGACCACCTGGCGGCGTCGAGCACGCGCTCGATCACCTCCATCGGGACGGGCTCGTCGGTGAAGCCCCGCACCGCTCGCCTGCTCTTGACCGCGTCGTAGACGTCCATCGCTCCTTGCCTTTCGTGACCGCGCCGTTTTCGGCTGCTACTTGAAGCCTCGTCCGATTCGCGATCGACCGAACCCTTGAACGCCCGTGGTCGCCGGGGCCTACGAACTCCGCGGATGATTCGGTCGCCCGCCATCCGTTCTGGTCAACATGACCGGCGCAGAGCGGCAGATCGCGACCTCAGTCCTGGTGGTCGGAACCGGCGGTGCGGGTCTTCGTGCCGCGATCGAGTTGGCGGAGCGGGGCGTCGACGTTCTCCTCGTCGGCAAGCGGCCTCTCGGGGACGCCCACACCACGTTGGCAGCCGGCGGCATCAACGCGGCCCTGGGCACCATGGATCCCCAGGACACCTGGCAACAGCACGCCGCCGACACACTGACCGAGAGTTATCTGCTCGCCGATCCGGTCACGGTGCAGATCGTGACCGAGGCGCAGCGGAGTCGATCCGGGACCTCGAGCGCTACGGCATGACGTTCGCCCGGGAACAGGACGGCCGGATCTCCCAGCGGTTCTTTGGCGCCCACACCTTCCGCCGCACGGCGTTCGCCGGTGACTACACCGGGCTCGAGTTGCAACGCACCCTCGTCAGGAGGGCGACACAACTCGCGATCCCGATCCTCGACTCCGCGTACGTCACCCGCCTCCTGGTCCGGGACAACACGATTTTCGGCGCGTACGGTTTCGATCTGCGCGACGGCGCCCGCTACACCATCCACTCCGACGCGGTCATCCTCGCCGCAGGCGGTCACACGCGCATCTGGCGCCGCACCTCGTCGAGACGCGATGAAAACACCGGCGACTCCTTCCGATTGGCGCTCGAAGCCGGCGGGCGGATCCGCGATCCGGAACTCGTGCAGTTTCATCCGTCCGGTCTGATCGAACCGGAGGACTCGGCGGGAACGCTGGTGTCGGAGGCCGCGCGCGGAGAGGGCGGGATCCTGCGCAACGACCTCGGCGAGCGCTTCATGAAGCGCTACGACCCGGACCGGATGGAGCTGTCCACGCGCGACCGGGTCGCGCTCGCCGCGTACACCGAGATCAAGCAGGGCCGCGGCACGCCGCGCGGCGGGGTCTGGCTGGACGTCTCCCATCTGCCGCGGACACAGGTCATGGAGCGACTCCCGCGCGTCTACCAAACCCTGATGGACCTGCAGTTGCTCGACATCACCACCACACCCATCGAAATCGCGCCGACCGCACACTATTCGATGGGCGGAGTGTGGGTGCGCCCCGAGGACCACAGCACAGACGTCGCGGGGTTGTACGCGATCGGTGAAGCGTCAAGCGGCCTGCACGGGGCCAATCGCCTCGGCGGCAATTCGCTGATCGAGCTGCTGGTCTACGGGCGAATCGTCGGTCGGGCGGCGGCGGCCTACTCCTCGGGCTTGGGCGCGCAAATGCGCTGTAGCGCCACCACTTCCGCGGCCCACGATGAGATCGACGAGTTGCTGGCGCGCAACGGTCAGGAGAATGTCCGGTACCTGCAGCGTGCGCTGCGCAATGCGATGACCGAGCACGCCGGCGTGGTGCGAGACGAGACGGGATTGGGCACGGGGTTGGCGAAACTCGGTGAGATCGAGGGCTGTTTGACCGATGTCGGCGTGCACCCCGACATCGCCGGATTCCACGACCTCGCCCACGCTTTCGATCTCAAGGCGAGTGTCATCGCCGCACGCGCGACGCTCGAGTGTGCACTCGAACGCCGCGAGACCCGGGGGTGCCACAACCGCTCCGACTACCCGGCATCAGACGATCGGCTCACCGTCAACCTGGTCTGGTCGGGACCGGGCCGCATCGAGCGCGAACCGATCGCGGACATTCCCGCAGACATCGCGAGCAGGATGCGTGCGGTGTCCGCGGACGGCAAGCTGGTCGAGTGATTCAGCTCGCCCACGACACCGTGCGCAGCTGCCTGCGCGAGGTGATCCCGAGCTTGACGAACACCTTGCGCAGATGCCATTCGACGGTGTGCGTGCTGATGAACAGCTGCGCGCCGATTTCCTGATTCGTCAGTCCGTCGGCGGCGAGCCTGGCGATCTGCGCTTCCTGCGCGGTCAGGTCCCCGCCGCCCGACGTCGCCTGCTGCTTGCGCACCTTCTCCCCGGTGGCCACCAGTTCGCGGCGCGCGCGTTCGGCGAAGGCCTGTGCGCCGATCCGGGTGAAAGTCTCATGGGCCTCGGTGAGTTCGCGGCGCGCGTCGGTCCGCCTGTTGGCCCGGCGCAGCCATTCGCCGTACAGCAGCCGCGTTCGTGCAAGGTGCACAACGATACCCGCGCGGCCCAGCCGCTCGACCGCCTCGGTGAACAGCCGATCCACGTCGTCATCGTCGGCCACCAGGGCCTGCGCGTTGGCCAGCGCCCCGAGCCCCCAGTCGGTTCCACTCGCACCCGCCCGTTCCTCGAGCCGGTCGAGGGCCCGCCTGGCGATCTCGTCGTTTCCGGTGCGCGTCGCGGCCTCGACGAGTTCGAACAGACACCACCCGTGAATCCCGAAGTCGTCGTACTCGCACGCGTCGCGGGCGGCGGACAGCGCCTCCTCGTATCGGCCGAGCCCGTTGTACAGCAGCGCGGTCGCGTAGCCGGTGAGCCCCAACAGGCGTCCCTCACCCCTGGCGATTCCGTCGGCCGCGGCGCTCTCGAGCAGCGGGACAGCCTCCGCGGCGTCGCCGCGCCACGCGGTCAGCAGCACCCAGTGGTACCGGACGGGGGAACTGTGGTCGGTGGCCGCGGTGATCGATGCGGCCTCTTCGAGAAGCTCTGCTGCCGAGGAGAATTCACCGGCGAGGGTATGGACGCCGGCTCGGTAGATCAAGGCTCGCGGTAGCCCGGCGAGCGCACCGGAGGAGCGGGCGTAGCGCACCGCGGCCGTCGACAACTTCCGCAATATCCGTTCGTCCCACAGCTCGTGGGCCGAGGACTCCTGAAGTATCGGGAATCCGGGCACCTTCAGCCAGCGTCCGACCGCGGTCTCATCTGACTCGGCCTGCTCGCACATCGCGTTCAGGCCGGCGCGCAGCGCGGCCCAGCCCTGCCCGACCCCACCGGTGATCCGCTCGGCAATCCCCTTGAGCAGGTGGTCGATGGCTCGGGGCAACTCCGAAACATCTTGCAGCGCCGTCCGTGCGTCCTCCGCGGCGCGCACGAGGGCTCCGGGTTCACCGAGGCGGCCGGCGTACATCAACGCCGCGATCCCCTCGAGATAGCTTTCCCGCGACGAGTAACCGTCGACGCCGTGCAGGCGGCGCGCGGCATCGAGAAGCGGCGGTGCGGTCGCCGCCAGTCGCGGCGCGCCGGTTTCCCCGGCGCGGCTTCGGACGAAGTCCATCTGCGCCCGCAACCGTGCGACCATCGCCCGCTGCAGATCCGTCAGCGCACCGAGTTCCGCGATGGCGAGGAGTTCGTGCGCCGCCTCCGGCGCGGCAGCATCCCGTTTGGCGTATGCGGCCGCCAACGCCCTGGCGCCTCGCAGTGACGGGTCGGAGGTCAACGCGGTGGCCCGTTCCAGAAAGGTTGCCGCCGCGGCCATTCCACCTCTGCTCTGGGCCCGTGCGGCGGAGTCTTCCAGGTCTGAGGCGATCGCCTCGTCGGGCCCCGCCGCGGCGTTGGCGGCGTGCCAGGCACGGCGGTCGGGGTCGGTCGACGGGTCGGTCGCATCGGCGAGGGCGCGATGGACGGCGCGGCGGTCCGCCAGGTCGGCGGCACGGTAGGCCGCCGAGCGGATCAGCGGGTGGTGAAACCGCATCCGCGGGCCGAACTCGATCAAACCGTCGGCCTCGGCAGGGGCCAGATCGTCGACCGGTATGCCCAATTGCGCTGCCGCACTGAGGAACAGCGCCGCATCGCCGATCGGTTCCGCCGCGGCGACCAGCAGCAGCTGCCGGGTCGGCCGCGGCAGCGACTGGATGCGACCGATGAAGCCGTGTTCGACCGCCGCCGCCGACGACCGCTTACCGGATATCCAGAAGCCACCCGAGAGTTCGGTCGCCGATACGCTGCGGGGCACTTCGAGGATGGCCAGCGGAATGCCCCGGGTCTCGGCGACGATGCGATCGCGCACACGGGGGTCGATCCCGCCGAACATCACCGATTCCAACAGTTCTCGCGCATCGGTGTCCGACAGCCCCGTTACCGCCAGTTCCGGTAGCCCGGAGAGCAGTTCGGGTTGGTCGCGCACCGCGAACACGAGCCCGACCGGCTCGGCGAGCAATCGCCGCGCGATGAAGCTCAGCGTCTGCACCGAAACCTGGTCGAGCCACTGCGCATCGTCGACGATGCAGAGCACCGGTTGTTCGTTGGCCGCGGCGGCCAGCACGCTCAGCACCGCGAGGCCGACGAGAAACCGGTCCGGTGTCTCCCCGATCCCGCGGCCGAACGCGACGTTGAGGGCTTCGCGCTGCGGTTCGGGAATCGCGTCGAGATGCGTCATCAGCGGAGCGCACAGCTGCTGCAGGCCAGCGAAGGCGAGCTCCATATCGGACTCGACCCCGACGACATGGACGATCTGGAATCCGGACGCGGTGTCACAGACGTAGTCGAGCAGGGCCGTCTTACCGACCCCCGCCTCGCCGCGCAGCACCAGCACCTGGCAACTGCCCGATCGCACGGTCGCGACGAGGTTTTCCAGCGCCTCGCACTCGTGGGCGCGGCCACGGAGGGTTTGTGCTCCACCCTGGCCAGACATAGACACCACCGCGTTCTGGGTGGACCCGCGACGGTCGCCGGTTACCCGATCTGATCTTGGATCGTACGAGCCGTACGGCGACGGGTCCACACCGCGATTTGTGCACCTTCAGGAGCGTTCAGCGCTCCCGCGGGTGCACAAATCGCACCGGGGCGCACGGGGTCAGGCCGTCGCGGCGGTCGCCAGGATCCAGTCCTCGAACCGGGTGTCGAAGAGCGTCGCGCCCGGGCCGGGCACCAGCGTGCGCTCGCCGAGGTCGATGCCCCAGTACTTCGCCGCGGGGTCGGCGACCACCCGGCGGGTGTCGCCGCGGGCGGTCAGCGCGGTCCGGATCAGGTCGGGCAGCAACACCTCGACCGGTCCCCCGATCTCGACGATGCGGTTCACCGGCTCGTTCACCGCGGCCATGGCCAGTCCCTCGGCGACGTCGGCGGCGGCCATGGGCCGGAAGTACGCCGGGGGCATCCGCACCGTGTCGCCGTCGGTGGCCGAGTCGGCGAGCGTCGGGAGGAACTCGAAGAACTGCGTCGCGTGCACGATCGTGAACGGGATCGGACCGTCGCCGATCAACCGTTCCTGGTCCAACTTGGCCTGGAAGTAACCGCTCTGCGGGGCCATCTGATCGGTGCCCACGACCGACAGCGCGACGTGGTGGCCGACGCCCGCGTCCTTCTCGGCGGCAAGCAGATTCGTGGTCGCCGTGCGGAAGAACTCCTGTGCCGAGTCGTCGAGTTGCGGCGAGTTCGACACGTCGATGACCACCGCGGCGCCCTCCAACCCGTCGCGCAGGCCCTCGCCGGTGAAGGTGTTCACGCCCGTAGACGGCGCCGCGGCCACCGTGTCGTGGCCCTGCTGATCCAGGATCTGCACGAGTTTCGAACCGATGAGGCCGGTTCCCCCGATGACGACGATCTTCATGATGAGCCTTCCGTTTGTCCGACAGCGTCCTGCCCGTCAGAACGGATGACGGCTCACCAACTCATCCCCGACCCCGAAATTCGCGCGAGCGACCGTGTCTGTACGCGACACGCCGCGTTTGCTGACATTCCGCGGGCGCTCGCGGCGGTTGAGAGTCCCGTCAGAACGCGTATCGCACCCGGCACGTCGGCAGCTCGGCGGCGATCAAGTCGGTCAACTCGCCGACCCAGCGGCCCTTCCACGGGCTCTTGTAGCGCACGTTCCACTGCCCGCTCTGGCTGCGCTTGGGCTGCTGCAGATCCGGGCGCCACAGAAGGTCCTCACCCTTGGGATGCCAGCCGAGGTTGACGTCGTGCAAACCCTCGTTGTGGGTGAGGAAGATGATCTCGGCGGCCAGCTGCCGCTTGGTGCGCTCGGACGTGCCGTCGGCGATCTGTTCGAGCAGCTCCGCCCAGTCGGATAACCAATTCTCATGGACGACAACGGGACTGAAGTTGAGGTGGACCTCGTATCCGGCCTCGACGAAGTCGTCGATCGCGGCGATCCGATCGGCGATCTTCGACGTGCGCACGTCCACCACTCGCGACGTCTCGGCGGGCATCAGGCTGAACCGCACGCGGGTGCCACCGCGCGGCTCGTAGTCGAGCAGGGCGCGGTTGATGAGCTTGGTCGCGAAGCTGGCCTTGGCGTTGGGAATCCGCGCGAACAGCTCGACCAGATCGCGGACGTTGTCGGACACCATCGCGTCCACCGAACAGTCGCTGTTCTCACCGATGTCGTACACCCAGTCGACGGGATCGCATTGGTTCGGCTCCGGCTTCACCCCCTGCCGCGCGGCGTGGCGTTCGAGGTATCCGGTGATCTTCTCGATGTTGGTGAACACCGTGATCGGGTTGGCGTAACCCTTGCGCCGCGGGACGTAGCAGTACGAGCACGCCATCGCGCATCCGTTCGCGGTCGACGGCGCGATCCAGTCGCTGGACCGTTCGTTACGCCGCGCGCTCAGGCTCTTCTTCTCGCCCAGCACCAGGACCTCGCGCTTGTTGCGGACCCAGTCCTCGACGTTGCCCTCGTTTCCGTACAGACCCGGTATCGCCTGGTGTGACAGCACCTGGATGCGCTCGGCGTCGGGGAAGCGCTCGAGAACCTGGCGTGCGCGGGGGAACCGCTCGATGTCGGGTTCGTGGTAGACCCGCTTGATGTCGAGGAGCCGGTCGGCCAGGGCGATCGGTGTGCGCCGCGTCACGGCGTCGTGGTCGGCGATCGTCATGTCTCGTTCAACGTACGCCGGCCGCGCGCCGATTCATTTGATCTTGTTGACGGGCAATGACGTTCGTCACTCTCGTGCAAGTAGTCGGCGATGGCGTGCGCGATCGGCGAGGCCTGCTGCCGGAAGGCCCGGAGGGGCCCGATCAGCGGCTCGTCGTAACCGGCGAACCACAGCCCCGGCGCGGCACTGGGAAGCCCGTTGACCTTCGGGCGCCCTACGTCGTCCAGTACGTCGTGGTGGCCCACGAGCGGCTCGAGCCCGCGCCGGTATCCGGTCGCGGCGATCACCACGTCCGGCTTCAGCGCGGCGCCGTCGGCCAGCACCACGCGCTCACCGTCGAACGACTCGACCGCGGGCACGATGTCGATGCGTCCCGCCTTGACCTGTGGGACCAGCTCGTCGCCGATTGTCGGGATCTGCTCGTCGGTCAACAGCGCCGAATAGATGCCCCGTCGCGGCTCCGGCAGGCCCTGGCGACGCAGATCGCCGAACCACACCTTGCGCAGCAGCCCCGCCGCCCCATCCAGCACCGGCACCGGCAGGCGTTCGAACGCGGCACTGAACGTGTCGACCGGTATTCCGGCGGCCGACCGCGGGACGAAGTGCGGCGGTGTGCGCACCGCCATCCGGACCCGGCGGGCGATCCCGTCGCTCAGCTGCAGCGCGATGTCGGCGGCCGAATTCCCCGCGCCCACCACCAGCACGTCGCGGCGGGCGAACGGCTCGGCGTTGCGGTAGTGCTCGGAGTGCAGGATCTCGCCGGTGAACGTTCCGATGCCGGGCCAGTCCGGCAACGCGGGCGTGTGATAGTTGCCCGTGGCGACGACGACGGCCGACGCGGTGATCGGCGCAGCGTCGGTCACCAGTCGCCACCCGCCTTCTGATCTGTCCACCCGAATCACGTTGACTCCGAGTGCCGTTCGCAGCTGCTGTCGGCGGGTGTAGTCGTCGAAGTAATCGACCATGTCGTCGCGGGTGGGCCAGCGGCCGCAGTGCAGCGGGATCCGCTGGCCGGGCAGATGCGACCACCACCCGCAGGTGTTGAGCCGGAAGCCGTCGTAGCGGTTGCGCCATGACGAGGCGGGTGCGTCGGCGCGGTCGACCACCAGAGCCTCGACACCGCATTCGCGGCGGAGTTGGCGTGCGATCGCCAGACCACATGGACCCGCGCCGACGATGACGACGGGCTCGTCGTGCGCCATCTACGGCAGGTGCCTGGTGGTCAGCAGCCCCTTGGTGAGGTCGTGCTGGAACTGTTCGATCAGGGACCGGCGGCGCAGGGGTGGGCTGTCGGTGTGCGCTTCCTGCGCCACGCCCTTGATGACGTCGGCGAGCGCGTCGACCGCATTCCATCGGGGGCGCCATTCGAGTTCGCTTTCGGCGCGCCCGCAGTCCAGCAGCGGAACGCTGAACGCCATGTCGAGCCAGCCGCGGTCGATCGGCTGCAGCCGGGCCTTCCAGCTGAGGTCGACCAACGCGCCGAGCAGGCCCGACGGCACGTGAATTGGTTTGGCGCGCAACACCTCGGCGACCTGGTCGCGGCCCACCGGCGGTTCGGCGGCCAGGTTGAACGGCCCGCTCGCACCGCGTTCGACCACCCTCGCCAGCGCGTCGGCGACATCGTCGGCGTGGATCAGCGGGATGCACAGCTTCCGGTCGAGCGGTAACAACGGCAACAGCGGGACCGCGAGCATCGGCACGTATCCGGGCAGCGCGTAGCGCATGAGGCCGCTCGCCGCGGCGCGCTGCACGATGAAGCCGGGACGCATCCGCGCGATCGGAACACCCGAAGACCCGTGCTCGCGTTCATAGTCGTCGAGCAGCGCTTCGGCGGCCGACTTGTCGCGGCTGTACGGCGATGTCCGGACGCCAGTCGTGGGCCAGGACTCGTCGACGTACTGGCCGTAGCGGCCCGGCGCGTAGGTGCCCACCGACGACTGGTGCACCACACGCCCGACCCGCGCCTCATGGGCGGCCTCCAGGACCGCGGTCGTGCCGCCGACGCCGATGCGGTTGAGGTACTCGGTGTTTCGGGTCGGTTGGAAACCCCACGCGAGGTGGACCACGGCGTCCGCCCCGTCGAAGATGCCCCGCAGTTGGGGCGCCGCGTCGGGGTCGGCGAGGTCGAGTTGGTGCCAGCGGGCCCGCCCGTAGACGCCGGACGGCTCGGGCGGCCTTCGTACGATGCCTACGACGTCGTGAGTGGTGTCGCTTTCGGTGAGCCGCCGCAGCAGCGCGGTTCCGACGTTGCCGGAAGCTCCGGTGATGACGATGCGCATGTCAGGAGACTTCCCGCATCGCGCCCGATCAACACGGGCTAGACGGCCGCGGCGGTCTCGCCCTCGAGTTGCCGGGTCCGGACGCCGTTGAGGAACCTGCCCACCTCGACCGCGAGCCGCCGCGCGTGCGACGAATCGACGAGATCGAAGGCGTGTCCGGCGCGCCGAACCTCGCTGTACTCCACCGGATTCCGCGAAACCGCGCTCAGCGCATCGGCGAACTGGCGCGCCTCCCCGACGGGGATGATGGTGTCGTGCTCGCCGTGGATCAGGAAGAACGGCGGCGCATCCGCGTGGATACGAGCCAGCGGAGAGGCGGCGGCGAAGATCTCGGGATGCCGAGACTGCTTGCGCCCGACCACGACTCGCTCGAGGAAGTTCTGGAAGTTCTTGCGGGTCGGGGTGGACCGGTCCTGCCAGTCGTAGCGACCGTAGATCCCGACGACGGCGTCGACGGTGGTGTCCGCGTCCTCGGTGAGCTCACCGCGGAACGCCGGATCGCCGGGTGTGAGGCCCGCGAGCGAGGCCAGATGCCCGCCCGCCGAGCAGCCCGCGACCGCGACGAAGTTCCGGTCGCCGCCGTATTTGTCGACGTTCGCCCGCGCCCACGCGATCGCGGCGTTGACGTCGGCGATATGACGGGGCCAGCGGTTCACCGGGGAGACCCGGTAGTCCATCGTCAGGCACACCCAGCCCTGCTTGACCAGGTGGTGCAGCATCGTGTGGCCCTGCATCACGCGGGACCCCTGCACCCACGCGCCGCCGGGCACGAACAGCAGGACCGGCGCATCGGGCGGCAGGTCGGGCAGCCGCCACACGTCGAGCAGCTGCGCGGGGTGGTCGCCGTAGCGCACCGAGCTGCGGTACAGGCACCGCTGACGCTGTGCGCGGAAGCGCAGGTACGGCGGCACGCGCGTGCCGCGGTGTGACGCCACATCCTGGTCGGGGACGTCTGCGGGCGCGGCCTCCGCGGGGTCGGCGGGGCCGAGGCGGCGCGAGACCATGCCGCGCAGCGCCGCAGGCGCGTAGTGGTGGCCGTACATCGCCATCGCGGTCAGGCCGGCAAACGGTTCGAGGTGCTTACCGACGACCGGGAGCGACGAATAGAACCGCGTCGACGCCATGACCAGGTCGAACGGGTGCAGTGAAGGATAAAGAGCCATGATCAGCCGGCCAACGCCAGGTCGGGGCCCTCGGCCGGACCGCTGCAGGTCTCACAAACGGCCTCTTCGAGGCTGAAGTGCCCGCATGTGGGGCAGATGAACTCGAGCATGCTTTACGCCCTCCGCGACTTGTGTCATGCCGACTTTCTGCAGCCCGCCTCACATACCCCCGCGTTCCGGCGGCAAAACCAGCTGTTGCCGATCCGTGGCCTCAGTACTGTGGCGAACGTGAAATACCTAGACGTCGAGGGTGTGGGCCGGGTCAGCCGTATTGGGCTCGGGACCTGGCAATTCGGTTCTCGGGAATGGGGCTACGGCGACAGCTACGCCGCAGGTCCGGCCCGCGAGATCGTGCAGCGGTCGTTGGACCTGGGCGTCACGTTCTTCGACACCGCCGAGATCTACGGGTTCGGCAAGAGCGAGCGAATCCTCGGCGAGGCGCTGGGCGATCGGCGTTCGGAGATGGCGGTGGCCAGCAAGGTGTTCCCGGTCGCCCCGTTTCCCGCGGTGGTCAAACAGCGTGCGCGGGCCAGCGCGCAGCGGCTGGGTCTGCAGAAGATCCCGCTCTATCAGATCCATCAGCCGAACCCCGTCGTGCCCGATTCGGTGATCATGCCGGGGATGCGCGACCTGCTCGACGAGGGCGTGATCGGTGCCGCCGGCGTCTCGAACTACTCGCTGTCGCGGTGGCAGCGGGCCGACACGGCGCTCGGACGACCGGTGATCAGCAATCAGGTGCACTTTTCGCTGGCCCATCCGCAGGCACTCGAACGTCTGGTGCCGTTCGCCGAGCGGGAGAACCGCATCGTGATCGCCTACAGCCCGCTCGCGCAGGGCCTGCTCGGCGGGAAGTACGGGCCCGACAACCGCCCCGGTGGTATCCGCGCGACGAATCCGCTCTTCGGCACCGAGAACCTGCGCCGCGCCGAGCCGCTGTTGCAGGCGCTGCGCGACGTCGCCGCCGATGTCGGCGCCAAGCCCGCGCAGGTGGCGCTGGCATGGCTGATTCACCTGTCCAACGTCGTGGCCATCCCCGGTGCGTCCAGCGTCGAGCAACTCGAATTCAACGTGGCCGCAGCCGATATCGAGTTGAGCGGCGAGGCGCAGGAGGCGCTCACCGCCGCCGCACGCGCGTTCCGGCCGGTGGGAACCGCCCGCTTCCTGGCCGATACCGTGCGCGAGAAGCTGGGCGTCGGTTAGCTTTTCACTCCCTCGAGCGACAGCACCGTGATGTCCGGCGGGGCACCGACACGCACCGGAGGACCCCAGAACCCGGCACCGCGGGTCACATAGAGCTGGGTGTCGTCGACACGCGATAGCCCAGCGAGTGACGGTTGTGCCGTGCGGACGAGGTAGTGGAACGGCCACATCTGCCCGCCGTGGGTGTGGCCGGACAGCTGGAGGTCCACCCCGCGCGCGGCGGCCTCCTCGACCTGCACGGGCTGGTGGGCGAGCAGCACCGTCGGCCCGTCGGCGGAGATACCGGACAGCGCCCGGTCGAAATCGGGCCCGTCCGAATCGCGTTTGCCGGCAAGGTCGTTCACGCCGGCGAGGTTGAAGACGGCGGCGCCCCGGCGGATCAGCGTGTTCTCGTTGCGCAGCGGCTGGATGCCCCAGCGCTCCATTTCCCGCAGCCACTCGTCGGTGTCGCCGACGAAATACTCGTGATTTCCGGTGACGAAAAAGGCGCCCTCCCTCGCCGCCAGGTCACGCAACGGCGCTGCGGCGGAACCGAGTTCGGCGACGGTGCCGTCGATCACGTCGCCGACGATCGCGACCATGTCGGGCGAGGCCTCGTTGATCAGGCCGACGATCCGCTCGGTGTGCGTCCGCCCAAGCAGCGGGCCGAGGTGAATGTCGGACACGACGGCGATGCGGAAACCGCGGAACGCCGGATCGAGGTTGCGCAGGCGCACCGGTACCCGCAGCACGTCCGGCGGTCCCAGTGCGGTGGCCGTACCGAAACCGACCAGCCCGACAGATGCGGCGCCCGCAGCGGCCGCGCTCGCGCGGGCCAAGAACAGCCGGCGGCTCAACTCGGTCGACTCATCCGGTTGCCACGGCTGCGGCGCACGCCGAGCCCACCGCCGCAGGACGAGTCGCACCGGTTCGAGCGCCAGTAGCGTCAGCAACAGGTAGGCGGCCACGCCGAACCACACGTAGCCCGGCCAGGCGTACCAGCCGGCGTCGGCAGGGCCGAACGCCCTCGGCAGGAAGAGCGCCGCCACCAGCAGACCGGCCAGCCCGAGCAGGGCTGTCGTGAGCATCCACCGCGTGCGTCCCGGCCGAGTGGTGTCCTTGACCAGCCGCTTCCACAGGTAGACGTGCATCAGCGCGAGCACCGCGCCGAGGATGACGATGAACATGCACACCCTTCGCTGCCGACCGTCCGCGGCACCGCGCGGGCACGTCCATCATGCCCGCTGCGCTCAGGCCGGATGCAGGCTCACCGCGATGCCCGAATACCGGACCATGCCCGTGACGACGTCGATGTCGTCCTTGTTGGTCAGCCGGTTCACGTTGGCGGCGTGGTGTCCGTGCGGTATCGAGACCGCGCCGCGGCGCATCGAGTCGTCGACCTTGGCGATACCGGTGATCTCTCCGTTCGCGCTCCGAACCGTGACCGGTCGACCGCTCTCGATGCCCGCGGCGGCACCGTCGGCGGGGTTGATCAGGATCTCGGCCGGTTCCCCGAGGAAGTCGAGCTGCCCGTTGAGCTTCTTGCGTTGCCGACGCGGCACCATCACCAAGGGCGGCGGCTGCTCGAGCCCGGTGAGTTGGTCGACCAGCAGCGGTGGGGCCAGCCGCCACCCGCCCATCCGCTCGATGTGCCCTTCGACCCATTCCGCCGGCAGCTCGCGGCCCGCGTCCGCCCATCCGGTCGCGGCCACCTCGTCGTACTTCACCCGGGCCCCGGCCAGCAGGACCGCGAGCACGTCGTCGTCGGAACTGCGCGCGGGGTCGCCGAGCGAGCTGAGGTCGTATCCCAATCGCCTGCCGAGTTCGGCGAACACCCACCACATCGACCGCCGCTCGCCGACCGGCGCGACCACGGCCGGGGTGTACTGCACCGACACCCGGGCGCTGAGGATGTCGTGAATCGTGATGTCGGGGCGCTCCAGCGGGTCCTTGGTCGGCAGCACATGCGTTGCCAGCTGGGTGGTTTCGTTGTCGACGATCTCGGTGGTGGCGAACACCTCGAGCTGTTGCAGCGCGGGCACCAGCTTGGCCGTCTCGGGGAAACTGGTGATGAGGCTGCCGCCGACGTTGATCAGCGCGCGGATGTTGCCCGCCGCGATCTCGTCGGGCAGTACCGCACAAGGCCATTCGTTGATGAAGGCCTGCGCCTCGGGGCGGCTCCGCGGCCCCGGTCCGAACGAGCCCTCGATCGGCGTGATCGGCAGCATGTCGCCGAACGCCTCCAGCTGGTAGGCGAACCCCGGGTGGAACCAGGTGCCGCCGGACCGATTCATCGCTCCGGTGAGGATCATCAAAACCCATGCGAGCCATTGGGTTACGTTGGCCCGCTCGGCGGTCATGGTGACGCCGGTGCCGGTCTCGACCGCGACACACCGTGCGCCGCGTACCGCCGCGCACAGCCGGGTCAACTCGTCGGGATCGACGTCGGCGAGGCGTGCGGTGTGTTCGAGCGTGAACGGCTCGACCGCGTCGGTGAGTTCGCCAAGTCCCTGCACGAGCACGTCGGATTTCATTCCGTCGCGGATGATTTCGCGGACGAGATACGCCAGCACGGCGTGGTCGGTGCTCGGCCTCGGGGCGAGGTGGCCGGTCGCGAGGCGGGCGGTCTCGGTTCGGCGAGGATCGATCACCCACACCTGACCGCGCCGGGCGATCTCACGGACCGTCCCGGTGGGGTTCGGCATGGAGATCGCGTGGCCGTGTGAAACGACGGGGTTGACGCCGACCAACAGCAGGAAGTCGGCCTCGTCGAAATCGGTGCGGCCGGACAGGCCCATGAACCCGCCGACGAGGTCGGAGATCAGCGGCTTGGCCGTGCCGTCGATGGTCAGCGGGCTGAACTTGGCCGGGGTGCCGATCGCCGCGTGCAGCGCCTCGGCCATCCGGAAGCCCGCGCTCTCCATCGTGCTGAAGTAGAACGCGACCGATTCCGGACCGTGCTCGTCGATGATGGCCCGCAGGCGGGCACCCAGGTCGTCGAGGCAGGCGTCCCACGAGGTGTCGGTCAGCCGCCCGCCCACCCGCATCTGCGGGCGTTCGAGCCGACTCGGATGGTGATGCAGCAGCGGTAGCGCTCGGCCCTTCGCGCAGGTGTACCCCTTGGAGAACGGGTGCTCCTGATCACCGCGGACCCGGACCACTTCGTCGCCGTCGACGTCGACGAGGATGCCGCAGACCGACGTGCAGACACGGCAAAAGCTCCGCACCGTTTGCATGAACGGAAACGTACTCTCGCTTTGCGAGAACCACGCGCATATGCATGAGAATGCGGTTCCACCTCTGCCGAGCGGTTTAGGAGGGGCACCGTGGCCGCGGCTAGGGACTACAGCGAGACCGTTCCGTAGTCGCCGACGTGCTCGACCAGCGCGCGGAGCTGGTCGTCGGTGGTGCCGAACGTGTTGTCGATGGCCGTCAGGCGCGCCGCGTAGTGCCCGACGGGATACTCCGCGGTCATCCCGATGCCGCCGTGCAGCTGGATCGCCTCCTGCGCGATGTGCCGACCCGAGCGACCGATCTGGAACTTGGCCCGCGCGGCGATCACCGGGTCGAACCGGCCGTCGGCGATCGACATCGCGGCGTAGAAGTTCATGCTGCGTGCGAGTTCGAGCGAGACGTACATGTCCGCGGCGCGCTGCGTCAGCGTCTGGAACTTGCTCAGCGGGACGCCGAATTGCTTTCGGCTGGTGAGGTATTCGGTAGTGAGCCGCAGCGCCTCCTCCATCGCCCCGACCGCTTCCGCGCACAGCGCCGACTGGAACCGGATGACCGTGCGCGCGACGTGTTCGGTCGCATCGCCGCCGTCACCGAGCGGTTCGGCGGGGGTGGAGTCGAAGTCGAGCTGCGCACCGCGGCGGCCGTCGAAGGTCCGATACGACCGCCGGTTGACGGCCGCACCGTCGGTCGCACCGTCGATGATGAACAGCCCCACTCCGCCGTCGGGCAGAGCCGCGGTGACGACGACGGTGTCGGCGGTGTCACCGGCCAGCACCGGGTTCTTGCGCCCGGTGATCGTCCAGCCGTCGCCGCTTTTCTCCGCGCGCGTCGCGGGTTCGGCCGACGGCAGGCGCGATCCGGGCTCCGCGTGCGCGAAGGCCAGCAGCGTCTCACCGGTCGCCACGGCGTCGAGGATCTGCTTCTGCTCGTCGCTGCCCAGCTCGGCGATCAGGCCGCCGGGCACGAGCGCGGCCTGCGCGACGGGTTCGGGCGCGAGGCGCCGGCCGATCTCGGTCAGCACAACCATCACCTCGATCTGGCCCGCCTCGGTGGGGTCGAATCCGAGCCCGAGGATGCCGACCTCGGCGAGTTGGCCCCACACCTCGCGGCTCCAGCCGGGTTCGGATTCGGTGCGGACGCCCTCGCGGCGGGAGAGCACGTCGCGGGTGACGTCGCGCAGTAGTTGCTGTTCCTCGGTCAGGTCGAAGTCCACGGCCGGCTCACAATCCCAGGATGGTCGAAGCGATGATGTTGCGCTGAACCTCGTTGGTGCCGCCGTAGATCGACGTCTTCCGATAGTTCAGGTAGCGGGGCGCGGCGTCCTGCGCCCAGGTGGGCACGTCGAGATCGCCGGCGTCGAACGGGAGGGCCTCCGGCCCGGCCACCTCGACGAACAGCTCGCTCGCGGCCTGCTGCAGCTGACTGCCGCGCAGCTTGAGGATCGACGACGCCGGGTTGGGCTTACCGTCGGCCTCCGATCCGCTGACCCGCATCTGTGTGAGCTCCAGTGCGAGCAGGCCGGTTTCGATCTCGGCCACCCGCGCGGCGAACAGGGGATCCTCCAGCAGCGGTGTGCCGTTGACCTCCAACTTGGCGGCGTGTTCCTTGACCTGCGCCATCCACAGTTTCGTCAGACCGATGCGGGCGATGCCGGTGCGCTCGTTGCCGAGCAGGAACTTGGCGTAGGTCCAGCCCTGGTTCTCCTCGCCGACGAGTTGGTCGGCGGGGATCCGGACGTCTTCGAAGAAGACCTCGTTGACCTCGTAGCTGCCATCGATCAGCTCGATCGGTCGCAGCGTGATCCCCGGCGTCGACATCTCGGCCAGCAGGAAGGAGATGCCGGCCTGGCGCTTCGGCGCGTTCGGATCGGTGCGCGCCAGCAGGAAGATCCAGTCAGCGTACTGGCCGAGCGTCGTCCACGTCTTCTGGCCGTTGACGACGTAGCTGTCGCCGTCGCGCACGGCGGTGGTCCGCAGCGACGCGAGGTCCGATCCCGCCTCCGGTTCGGAAAAGCCCTGACACCACCAGATGTCGATGTTGGCCGTCGGAGGCAGGAAGCGTTCCTTCATGGCCTGCGAGCCGAACTGTGCGATCACCGGGCCGACCATCTTCGTGTTGAACGCCAAGGGTTCGGGCACGCCGGCCAGCTGCATCTCGTCGAGCCAGATCTGGCGCTGCAGCGGCGACCACTCCTTGCCGCCCCATTCGACCGGCCAGTTCGGTACGGCCAACCCGTTGGCGTGCAGGATCCGCTGACTGGTCACCATGTCGTCGGGGAAGTTCGAGTGACCGGTCTTGCCCCGCTCGCGAATGTCCTCGGGAATCTCGGTGGTGTAGAAGCGCCGCAGTTCCTCGCGGAACGCCGCGTCCTCGTCGCTCAACGCCAGTTTCACGGTCAACCCCGTTCCTGTGATGCGGTCGCTCGCGGAGTACCCGCGTTCGACAAGTCCATGTGGGCCCCTATCGATTCTGCTCTTCTATTTCCAGGCGAAGACCGGTTGTTCGAGTTCATCGACCGGGTCGTGCCGGCCTTCCAGGCCCAGCCAGCGCAGTTGCAACAGCACCGCCCCTGTCGGCGCGTGGATCAGGTCGTTGCCCAGCGGAACCTGCACGACGGGTCGTGGGCTCTCCGGGATCTCGATGAACCGCGGCGAGTCGGGGCGCTGGAGTTGATGCAGCCCCACCCGGTACACCGCGACGACCTCGTCGGGCGCCGGGTGCGGATCGAGGCGGCCGCCGCCCCAGATCACCACCGGGGTGATGACGTATCCCGATCGCGTCGGATAGTCGTCGAGCAGACCCAACACCGTCGAGTCCGGCAGCTGGACGCCGACCTCCTCGTCGAGCTCGCGCAGGGCCGCGTCGACCACGGTTTCGCCCGGGTCGAGCCTGCCACCGGGCAGCGCCCACTGCGCGGCGTGCGACGTCAGCCGGGATGCCCTGCGACAGAGAAAGAAAGCCGCACCGCCCGAGACGTCGACCATGCGGCCGTCGAGACCGGCGTCGGGCATTCCCCGCCCGTCGTTCCAGCCGTCGACGTCGACCGGATCCACCCGGTCCTCGCCGACCTCGGAGTCGACGAGCACGACCGCGACCGCAGCGTGCCGCTTCGTCGGGTCGCTGACGGCGCGACGTTCGTGTCCCGACAGGTTCGCTCTGATCCGCTCGCGCAGTGACTCGTCGTAGGAGATCGTCACCGCTCGACCATAGTTTCGCGGTGTTTCGTCGACACCGTCCGGGGCAACTCCCTGGGAACCACAGCCCAACGGAAGGGATCGACATGGCACTCGACGATGACGACATCACCACCTCGGGCGCAGGCGGCGAAGGCACCGCGGACGGCGGCTCCAACCCCGAAGGACACGACGGCGGCGCCGACGGCACGGCCGGTGGCGAGGGCCCCGCTGACGGCGGCTCCAACCCCGAAGGACACGACGGCGGCGCCGACGGCACGGCCGGCGGTGAAGGCCCGGCCGACGGCGGCTCCAACCCCGAGGGGCATGACGGGGGCGCCGACGGGACTGCGTGATCCCTGCCCCGATGATGCTTCGGCGCTGCGCTGCGGTTGACGCCCGACGGTTCGCCGACGAGTACTGGGGGCGTCGACCGTTGCTCACCCGGGCCGACGCGTTACCCCGCGACTTCAGCGATCTGCTCTCACCCAACACGGTGGACGAGCTGATCGCCGAGCGCGGGGTTCGCGCGCCCTTCATCCGGCTGGCCAAAGAGGGCGGCGTCCTGCCCAAGGACTGCTATCTCGGACCCGCCGGCTTCGGCGCGGAGATCGGTGACCAGATCGACTCCGCCAAGCTCCTGGACCAGTTCGCCTCGGGCGCAACGATTGTGCTGCAGGGGCTGCACCGGCTGTGGCCGCCGCTGATCGACTTCGTCCGCGAGGCGGTCGACGAGCTCGGCCATCCGGTGCAGGCCAACGCCTACATCACCCCGCCGGTGAATCGGGGGTTCGATCCGCATTACGACGTGCACGACGTCTTCGTCCTGCAGGTGTCCGGTCAGAAACGCTGGATCGTGCACGAGCCGGTGTACGAGCATCCGCTCCCGTCGCAGCCGTGGACGGGGCACCGCGCCGAGATCCAGAAGCGGGTGGCCGACGACCCCCCGGTGATCGATACGGTGCTGGACGAGGGCGACGTCCTGTATCTGCCTCGCGGATGGGTGCATTCGGCGCAGGCGCTGCAGATGACGTCGATTCACCTCACCATCGGGGTGTCCCCCGTGACCGCGGCCGACGTGGCGCGCGCCGTCGTCGACCAGCTCGCCACCGACGCGGCGTTCCGCGCGTCGCTGCCGATGGGAGTCGCCGACGCGGATGAGACGATGGCGACGGTGACGAAGGTGATGGCGGAGATGGTGGAGGCGTTGCGCGACGACGCCGCGCACCTGAGCGCGGATGCCGCGACGCAGCTGTGGCGACGCCACGCCGACAAGACCCGACCGGTTGCGGTGCGACCCTTGGCTTCCCTGGTCGCCGCCGATCGAGCCGAGGACGTGCTCGTCCGGTGGCGGCACGGACTCGACGCGACCGTCGAGCAGTCCGGTGACCGCATCACGCTGCGCCTGCCGGACCGCATCATGACCTTTCCTGCGGCCTGCGGCGACGCCGTCCGGGCCGTGCACCGGGGCGACGTCGTCGAGGCGGCGAGCATGCCCGGCCTCGACACCGCCGATGCCGCCGTCCTCATTCGGCGGTTGCTGCGGGAGGGGATCCTCGTTCCGGCAGACGCCGGATGACGGCCGCCAAGAGAATCCCGTGCAGCGATCAGTCGCTGGCCCGTGACGACCCGATGTACGGCACCGCGTCGGCGGGATCGCGGTGGGTGCTGCTCGAGCTGAGCGGCGCCTGGGGCCCGTCGGTGTTTCTGCAGTCGCCGAGCTGCATCGACCCCGAGCTCGGCCGCACGATCGTCCGCCGGGTGGAGAAGGCGGGTATGCGCATCGCGGCGATCCGCAAGCACGGCCGACGGCCCGAGACCCCGCGATGGCGCTGGTATGTGGCGCACTGCGACGTGGGCAGCGAGGCGCTTCACCACGGCGAGGTCGACGACCCCCGTGACTTTCTCGACCTCGCGCTCGACGGCAGCGACGGGAACGTGTCGACCGATCCGGTGGTCGCGATCTGCTCACACGGCAAACACGACCAGTGCTGTGCGGTGCGGGGCCGCAGCGCATGCCGGGCGATCGCTGCGGAGTATCCCGAATTCACCTGGGAGTGCTCGCATCTCGGCGGTGATCGCTTCGCTGCCACCATGCTCATCCTGCCCGAAGGGCTGTGTTACGGCCGGGTCGACTCCGCCGATGCCGCGGGGCTGGTGCGCATGTACCTCGACGGACGGCTGGACAACCGGTTCCTGCGCGGACGCACGTCGCTTCCGCACGCCGTGCAGGCCGCGCAGTACTTCGTCCGGGAGCGATACGGTGACGACCGCATCGACGCGCTGCACCCGCTGCACGTCGAGCGCGGTGAACACCGGATCCAGGTGCTGCTCTACGGTGAGAACGGGCCCATCGAGGTGATCCTGCACGAGGAGTTGTCCGAACCCCTTCTGTCGCAATGCCATGCGCAGGTCGCCGGCCAGGTTCGCGTGTTCACGCTCGGATCGCTGAACCCGGCGGAAGTGTGAGCACTGGCCGCCACTCGCTTGCGTGATCGATCCCACACCTGCGCTCGGTCCTCCGACGTTTCGGTATTAGTGGTTGGGGGTACACGGGCGCGGTCCGCCGGAGTCAACGGCGCCGGCCGCGGAAGAAACCAGTTCGAGAGGCGGTCGAAAGATGAAGTTGATACGCTTGATTCCTGCGGTTGCTCCAATTGCGTTGGCATTGGCGGGTTCTCCCGTTGTCGCGGCACCGGCATCCGCCGCCCCGTGTCCCGACGTTCAGGTGGTGTTTGCTCGCGGGACATTCGAGGCCCCGGGCGTCGGCGCCACCGGACAGGCGTTCGTGGACTCCCTGCGCGCGAAGGAGCCCGACAGATCGATCGATGTCTATGCCGTGAATTACCCTGCCTCGCTTGACTTTGCCACCGCCGCCGACGGTGTTGTCGACGCGAGCAACAAGGTCACGTCCACCGCGGCCAACTGCCCGAACACGAAGATCGTGTTGGGCGGATACTCGCAGGGCGCGGCGGTCGCGGCATACATCACCGAGGACGCGATTCCCGAGGGTTACACGCCCCCGCCGGGCATGACGGGACCGATGCCACCGTCGGTTGCCGACCACGTCGCCGCGGTGGCGTTGTTCGGCAAACCGTCCAGCGGCTTCCTGCAGGTGATCTATACGGGTGCCCCGCCGATCACCGTCGGGTCCCGTTATGCGGGAAAGACTTTGGACCTCTGCATTCCGGCCGATCCGGTTTGCTCACCGTCGGGCAACGACAATGCCGCGCACGGCGGCTACCTGGTCAACGGGATGACCGACCAGGCGGCGCAGTACGCGGCCGACAGGTTGCCCAGGGCGGCGAGCGACGTGCAGTAGGCGCTCAGGCCCCACCCCTGCCGAAGTACAACTCCTGGGTCGCGAGGCACACGAGCTGACCCGCCCGGTTGTACATCGTCGAGGTGGTCAGGCCGCGGCCGGCGACGCCGCTCGGCGAAAACTGGTCGGAGAGAACCCAATCCGACAGGTCGACCGGACGGTGGAACCACAGCGCGTGATCGATCAGCGCGTTGAACGTGCCGATAGGTGTGGCGCACCGCATGGCCAGCGCGGTTTCGACCATCGTAGTGCCGGACAGGTAGGCGAGCAGGCAGCTGTGGAGCACCTCGTCGTCGCCCACGGGTTCGCTGGGCCGCCACCACATACGCAGGCGAGGGGACGGTTCGGGCAGCTCGAGCGCGAGCCGCGGGGGTGCGTCGACCTAGCGCAGGTCGAAGGGCTGCGGGCGCACCCAGAACCCGTCGTGCTCGTCAGCGAACCGGGACAGTTGTTCCTGTACGGGTGGTAGCGAATCCGGTTCGGGCACATCGGGAATGGGCTGGTGGTAATCGAGTGATTCGACCGGTGCGCTCAGCGAGACCAGCGCCTCGAGCAGGATCTGGTCGTCCTGTCGGGCGGTGACCTGGCGCGTCGACAGCGTTCCGCCGTCCCTTGCGACGTCGACGTGAAGGTCGACGGGGTAGCGGGCGTCGCCGGCGCGCACGTAATAGACGTGGGCGCTGTGCGGCGTGCGCCCCGGCGCCGTCCGGCTCGCCGCCATCAGCGCCTGGCCGGCGATGTGGCCGCCCACGATGTGGTGCGCCGGGTTGTCGAGTTGGGTTGCGACGAAGTGCCGGTCGTCCCGGCGGTCCACCTCTAGCGTGGCGATGATCTCGGCGAGGGTCGGGGCGCGGTACGTCACCCGGGCATCATGCCAGTGCGATCGGCGTGCAATTCCTCGGAGATCACCGCGACGAACTCGTCGACATCGGCTGCGGTGGTGTCCCACGCGGTCATCCAGCGCACCTCGCCGCGCGATCGGTCCCAGTCGTAGAACCGCACCCGTTGCCGGATGCGGTCGGCCGCCTCGACCGGCAGCGTCGCGAATATCGCGTTCGCCGGACTGTCCTGGGTGAAGGTGAGCCCGGTCAGCCGTCCGGCGGCGATGCCCTCCTCGAGGGCCGACCGCAGCCGCGCAGTCATCGCGTTGGCGTGCGCGGCGCTTCGCAGCCCGAGGTCGTCGGAGAACAGCGCCAGCAGTTGCGCCGAGCCGAAGCGCATCTTGCTGGCCAGCTGCATGGTCAGCTTCCGTAGATATGTCAGCCCGCTGGCGCGGTTCGGATCGAGCACGACGACCGCTTCGGCGCCCAGCAGCCCGTTCTTCGTGCCGCCCAGGCTGAGGATGTCGACGCCCGCGTCGGTGGTGAACTCGCGAAAAGGAACACCGAGCGCCGCCGCCGCGTTCCACAGCCGCGCACCGTCCATGTGCACCGCCATGCCGTTGGCGTGCGCGAAGTCCGCGACGACGCGCACCTCGGCCGGTGTGTACACGGTGCCCATTTCGGTGGTCTGGGTGACGCTCACGGCGAGCGGTTGCGCACGGTGTTCGTCGCCCCATCCCCATGCCTCGCGCGCGACGAGTTCGGGTGTCAGCTTCCCGTCCGGGGTGGGCACGGTCAGCAGCTTGATGCCGGTCATCCGCTCGGGCGCGCCCGCCTCGTCGGTGTGGATGTGAGCGGTCGACGATGCCACGACGGCACCCCAGCGCGGCAGAAGACTCGTCAGCGCAACGACATTGGCGCCGGTGCCGTTGAACACCGGATACACCTCGGCGGCGTCGCCGAAGTGCTCGCCGATCACCGCCTGTAGCCGGGCGGTGTAGGCATCCTGGCCGTACGCGGGCTGGTGGCCTCCGTTGGCGGCGGCGATCGCGGCGAGGACTTCCGGATGCACACCCGCGTTGTGTCGCTGGCGAAGCCTCTCCGTTCACGGTCATGCAGGGTCTCGACGGTCACGCGCTCATCCTCCCACCGGGAAAACCGCGATTTCCCCGCAGATATATGTATGTGCTATGCATACTTAGTGCCGCCGTCCCGCTACGCCCAACTCGATGAACTGCTGACCCGCATCGCGGTCGCGCGGCAGCGCCCGGGTTGGCGGGGTCGCCTTCTCGACGGCACGAGCCCGGTGACCAGCGCTTCGACCCTGCGGGTACTGCGCGCGGTCGAGCAGTGCCAACAACAATCCGGCGGCGCTTCCATCCGCGACGTCGCCGACTTCCTGGCCGTCGACCACTCCACCGCGAGCCGGTCGGTGGCGGCCGTCGTCGCCGCAGGCCTGGTGACCAAGACCTTCGCCGCCGACGACCAACGCCGCTGCATGCTGGTGCTGACCGAAGCGGGGCGCCAAGCGTCGCAGACGGTGACCGACCGGCGGCGTGAATTGGTCGCCGAGATGATCGCCGACTGGCCCGACACCCAGGTCGACACGCTCGTCGATCTTCTCGACCGGTTGACCGAACGGTTCGAACGGGCGGCCGCCCGATGACCGCGGAAACGACATCACCGCCCCAGGCCCGCGGCGCCATGGGGTTGATCTTCGACCCGGTCTTCGGCGCGTTGTTCTGGGGGAAGATCTTCTCGGTCGTGGCGGTGTGGACGCACGGCATCGTCGCCGCGATCGTCATGTTCGACGCGACGCGATCCGCGCTCATGGTCGGACTGGTCGGCGTCGTGCAGTTCGCGCCGCAGCTGATCCTCAGCCCAACGAGCGGCAAATGGGCCGACACCGGAAACCCGGCGCGGCAGATCCTGCTCGGCCGCGTGCTGTGTGTGGCCGGATCGGGTTTCACCGCGGTGTGGCTGTTCGCCGAACCCGCGCAGCACGACCTCTCGTCGGCCATCCCCGTGCTGCTCGGCACGCTGCTCGTCGGCTTCGGCTTCGTGGTCGGCGGACCTGCGATGCAGTCGATCGTGCCGAATCTCATCCGCGACGGTGAGCTGTCGACGGCCATGGCGCTCAACAGCTTTCCGATGACGATCGGGCGCATCATCGGGCCGGCCGCGGGCGCGTACATCGCCGCGCACATGGGCGCCGGCGCCGCGTTCGGGGTCAGCGCGGGCCTGCATCTGATCTTCGCGTTCTTCCTGCTCGCCGTGCGATTCCCCGCACCGCCGACCCGGCTCGCCGACACGGACTACCGCGTGCGCGTGGCGATCAAGTACGTCTGGCGGGATCGGCCCCTGTTCCTGGCCCTGCTGGCGGTGACGACCGTCGGGCTGGCATCTGATTCCTCGATCACCCTGACGCCCTCGCTGGCCCACGAACTCGGCGGCGGCGCCAGCCTCGTCGGCACCCTTTCCGCCGTCTTCGGCGTCGGCGCGGCGGTCGGTATGGCGGCGCTCGCCTTGCTGCGCGGCCGCATCGCGTCGCAGAACGTGTCGGCGATCGGACTGGCCGGGCTGGGGTTCGGGTGCGCGGTGCTCGCCGCCGCGCCGGCCCCCGCGGTGGCCATCGTCGGGTTCATCCTCGCCGGCCTGGGCTTCGGTTGGGCGATGACCGGGCTCAGCACCGTCGTGCAGGAACGGGCGCCCGAACCGCTGCGTGGCCGGATCATGGCGCTCTGGCTGGTCGGGTTCCTCGGGTCGCGCCCCATCGCCGCGGCCCTGCTCGGCGGCGCGGCCGACGTGTTCAACGTGCAGGTGGCCTTCGCGGTGGCGGTGGTGTTCTGCGCGACGGCCGCGCTGTGGTGCCGACCGGCCAAGCTCGCCGGGCCGTTACCGGCGCACGTCTAACCGGCTGACAGTCAAGCGCTTTCGGCGGCCTTACGCGCGCGCTCGGTCATCGAGGCGACCACTCCCCCGTCGTTGAGGATGTCGGTACCGGTGAGATAGCCCGCCTTCGGACCGGCGCAGAACGCGAACAGCTCGGCCATCTCCTCGGGCGTCCCCCAGCGTGGGACGGCGGCATCGGCGACCATCGCCCCCGCACCGGCCTGCTCCTCCAACCTGCCCATCTCGGTGTCGACCGACCCCGGTGAGACCGACACGATGCGCAGGCCTTTGCCGGTGAACCGTTCGGCCTGCGACGAGCTGTACCACCGGACGAAGCTCTTGCTGACCGCATACGCGATGCCCGACCGCGCCTCCGGCCCCGCGATGTCGCACGCGGCCAGCATGTGCGTCATGAACGCATCCTGATCCGTGAACGCCTGCGGGAACTGGTTTTTCGGGATCAGCTCATCGGGCAGCATGTGCGCGGCCATCGACGCGACGTTCACGATCGCGGCACCCTCGGAGACCGCCTCGAAGAACGCCTCGTTCACGTTGAGCGTTCCGATCGCGTTGGTGCGCATGACGTATTCGGCGTCGCCCATGCTGGGGCTCACACCCGCGGTGTGGATCACCGAGGCGATGGTGCCGACACCGGCCGCCGTCTCGAACAGCCGGTCGACCGCCGCCCGGTCGGTGACGTCGCCGTGGACGACCGTGGGCGTGATGCCGACGGCGGCCAACGCCGCGGCCGCGGTGTCGAGCCGGTCCTTCCTGACGTCGCAGAGGACAAGGGCGTGGTCTTGTCCGACGATGCGGGCCGTCGCCTGCCCCATACCTCCCGCACCACCCGTGATGATCGACACTCGGCTCATACGGGCACGGTATACCGAAAGGTCGACGGGATGCCCGACGGGTGCGCGCGTGCTAGACGCCGACCGCGCGTTCGAGGTCTTTCAGCGACGTCTCGAGGTGGCCGAGCAGGCGCTGCAGCGACGGCACGCTGCGGCGGTCACCAACCAGGCCGAAGTCGAGGTTGTCCGCGTTGTTGGCCAGCGTGATGTTGAGGGCCTGCCCGTCGAGCGGAATGGAGAAGGGGTAGTTGCCGTCCAACCGAGCGCCGTTCCAGTACATCGGCTGGCGTGCCCCGGGCACGTTGGAGATCACGATGTTGAACGGCGGAGGCGCCGTGGAGACGAAGCCCGGCAGCAGTCCGAGTGCCAGCCCGCCGACCAACAACGCCGAGACCGCCAACTGCTGCACGCGCGGCAGTTCGGCGTAGACCTTCTTGTTGTCGCGCATCGACTTCGCGATCGCTTCCAGCCGCCGCACCGGATCCTCGAGGTCGGTTGCCAGGTTGCACAGGATCGCGCCGACCAGGTTCCCGCCGTTGTCCGCGTCCTTCTCGGTGCGCAGGTTCACCGGGACCATCGCCACCAGCGGCGTGTCCGGCAGCGCGTTCTCCTCGGCGAGGTACTCGCGCAGCGCCCCGGCGCACATCGCGAGCACCACATCGTTGACGGTCACGCCCGCAGCGCTTTTCACCTTCTGGATGCGCTCCAATGCCCACGACTGCGCGGCGACGCGCCGTGCCCCGCCGATGCGCACGTTCAACATGGTCTTCGGCGCGCGGAACGGAAGGGTGAGTTCCTGTTCGAGCAGCGCGGCACGCGCCAGCGACAGCGTGGTCGGGGCGATACCGACGACCGAACCCGCGGCCTCGGTCACCGTGCGCAGCAGTGACGGGCGGGCCTTCGGACCCTTACCGCGCCGCGGCGGCAGGCTCCACGGCGCCTGGATCGACGTGTCGCTCGGATCGGTCGAAAGCGTCCGCTGCACCAGCTTCATCGCCGACACCCCGTCGATCAGCGAATGGTGGAACTTCGTGTAGACCGCGAAGCGTCCGTCGTCGAGGCCTTCGATCAGGTGCGCCTCCCAGAGCGGGCGGTGGCGGTCGAGCAGCGTGCCGTGCAGCCGGGAGACCAACTCCAGAAGCTCACGCACCCGGCCCGGCGCGGGCAGAGCAGAACGGCGCAGGTGGTAATCCAGGTCCACTTCCTTGTCCGACGACCACACCAGGTTGGTGACCCCGCCGAAGAACGCCGGATGCTTACGGAACGTCGGCTGGATGTCGGTCTGCGCGACCAGGGCGTCGTAGATCCCGTGCAGGAATTCCGGTCCCGTGTCCTCCGGAGGCTTGTACAGCGTCAGCCCGCCGACATGCATTGGGTGCTCGCGTGATTCGCCGAGCAGAAAAATCAGATCGGTCGGTGATATCGGTTGCATGCAGACTCCGGCTCCGGTGCTCGAAACGCTTGAAACTTGTCCCTACATCCCCCACAACGCGGTTCGACAAACTTGTGCGGTGACCGCCGCCCTCGGCGGCGACACCCTCCAGCTTCCCACTCGCGGCGGGGCCGCGCGAGGTCATCGGACGGCGGATGAGGAAGGCGGCGCGGACCGTCCCTGAGGTTCGTGACACGTCATCAACCGGACGATCTCCTTGCGGTCGGCCTCCGACGGCAGACCCATGCCCGGCTCGTAGCCGTACACCTCGTGCAGCGGCGTGGATGCCGTGCGGGTGTCGAGGATGTCGACGTCCTCGGTGCTGATAAGTCCGGGATGCTCGACGCCGCACGCCTCGGCCACCTTGACCAAGTCGCGACGCAGGGTCTTGACGTAGCTCGCGAAGCGCTCGGCCTTCTCGTCCGGCACCAGGCCGCGGGCCAGCCAGGCGTTCTGGGTGGCCACTCCGGTCGGACACGTGTCGGTGTGGCACTTCTGCGCCTGGATACATCCGATCGCGAGCATCGCCTCGCGCGCGACGTAGACCATGTCGCAGCCGAGCGCGAAGGCGACGACGGCGTTGTCCGGTAGGCCGAGCTTGCCCGCGCCGATGAACACGATGTCCTCGTGCAGGCCCCGGTCGGCGAAGATCCGGTAGGTCCGGGCGAACCCGAGTTGGAAGGGCAGCGACACGGTGTCGGTGAAGATCAGCGGCGCCGCGCCGGTACCGCCCTCACCGCCGTCGATCGAGATGAAGTCCACGCCGCGGTCGGTGTCGCGCATGAGATCGGCCAGATCGCACCAGAATTCGAGATCGCCGACCGCGGACTTGATCCCCACCGGCAGGCCCGTCTCGGCGGCGAGCAGTTCCACCCAGTCCAGAAGGCTGTCGGTGTCGGAGAATTCGGCGTGCCGTGACGGGCTGACGCAGTCGCGGCCCTCGGGTATGCCGCGCGCCGCCGCGATCTCGGCCGAGACCTTGGGTGCGGGCAGCAGTCCGCCGAGCGTGGGCTTGGCACCCTGGCTGAGCTTGATCTCCAACGCGCGCACCGGCGCGCTCGCCACGACGTCCTTGAGCTTGGCGAGGTCGAAGCGGCCCTCGTCGTCGCGGCATCCGAAGTAGGCGGTCCCGATCTGGAAGATCAGCTCTCCGCCGTTGCGGTGGTAGCGCGAGATGCCACCCTCACCGGTGTTGTGCAGGCAGTCGGCCAGCACCGCTCCCCGGTTGAGCGCCTCGACGGCGTTGGCCGACAGCGACCCGAAGCTCATCGCGGAGATGTTGACCACCGAGTTCGGCCGGAACGCACCCGCACGGCCGCGCGCCGCCCCGATCACCTTGGCGCACGGCACCTTTGTCTCGCGGCTGGCACCCGGCGTCGTCGGGGGGACGGTCCTGGCGAAGGTGCGGTGTTTGATCACCGGATAGCCGGCGGTGTACTCCAGGTCGTTGTCGGTGCCGAAGCCGAAGTAGTTGTTCTCCTTCTTCGCCGACGCGTACACCCACCGTCGCTGATCCCGGGTGAACGGGCGCTCTTCGTCGTTGGCCGCGACGATGTACTGCCGCAGCTCCGGGCCGACGGCTTCGAGGAGATATCGCGCATGCCCGACGACGGGGAAGTTTCGCAGGAGTGCGTGCCTGCGCTGAAACAGATCACGCACGGCCACGGCGCCCAATGTCGAGGCGGCCGCGGCGGCGAGACCACGAACGGTCCGGCCCATGGCGTCAGGGTTTCCGCGCGGCCGCGGCGCGAAACCCGACCCGTCACCGACCGTGCCGCAGGATCACCAGCTCCCCGGTGAGCGTTCCGTCCTCGAGAAGCCGCCCGATGTCGCCGCTCTGTTCCTCGGCCAGCTGCCATGCGCGCTTGTGGCCGTGTCGTTCGGCCAGTGCGGTTTCCACCTTCTCGGCGCGTTCCTCCCACGTAGCGGGAATCTCGGGCAGGTCGGCGGTGCTGAGCCGGTCCTCGACGACGAGGTCCGCCCGCTGTGTCAACGCCTCGAGGCGATCGGGGGTCGGGAAGTGGTTGTCCGGGAGTCGATCGTCGGGGATGTCGCGGTGCGCGACGAAGGCGAGCAGTCCGATGCTGCCGCCGGGGCGCACGGTTCGGCGCAATTCGTTCAGAAGCGTGAGTTGATCCGGGGTCGTGCACAGGACCCCGAGCGACCAGGCCGCGTCGAAACTCGCGTCGGCGATCGGCAGCGCCGAGCCCAGCGCGCAGATCACCGGGTGATCGAACAGCCTGCGCGCGGCGTGGCACGCCCCGGTTTCGGGCTCGACGAGAACCGGCCGCACCGAACGCGCCCGTGCGGCGTAGGCCGCCGGTCCGCCGACGCCCGCGCCGCAGTCCAGCAGCGAGTCACCCTCCGCCAAGCCCATGTGCTCGACGAGCCAGTCGAGCGCGGCGGGGCTTCCGCTTCCGCGGCATGCCGCGGGGATGTAATAGTCCGGTCCCAGCGCCTGCGCCACCTGTGCCGTCCACTCGGCGACGGTGTCGAATTCGGCCTCCATCGCTTCGCTCACGCTGCCACCTCCCGGATCCGGCGCCCCACCTCGGCCTTGATCTCGGCCCCCACACGGGTGCCGGACGCCGACGCCAGCCCCGAGACGTTCACGCCCGCGACCCCGTCGATCGACAGCAACGCCGTGGCTTCGGCGACCGCCGCCTCGATCCCGGCGCCGACGGGGTCCGCGGCGCCCAGGACGTATTCGGTCACCGACGGGTCGAGGTCGAGGCCCGGCAGACCCTGCAGGACGGCGGCGGACACGTTGTCAGTGAACACCGCGACGGCCGCGATTACCGGGATGGACAGGCCCGCCGCGCGGGCCGACTGCATGAAATCGGCGATCATCGCCGGGAACGGGACGTGGTTGAGCACCGCCAGACTGGCGCCCGCGTCCTGTTTCTGCACCAGGCGCGTCGGCCGGGCTGCGACGGGAGGCGCCGTCGGCGTCTCGGGGACCGCCGCGACCATGCCGATCGACGCGGCCAGGTCGACAAGGCGTGGGCCGTCGAGGTCGAAGGTCTGCGTGACGTCGGGCCGCACGTCGTAACCGCGTCCGTCACCCGTCACGCACAGCGCGGTCTCGACGCCGACGCTGCGCAGCCCCCGCAGTTCCTGTTCGAGCACCACGCGGTTGCGGTCCCGGCACGACAGCGTGATCCACGGCGTCACACCGGCGTCGAGCAGCAGGCGGCCCATCAACGAGGGCGGGAAATCCGGCTTGTTCTGGTGCTCGCCCACCAGAACGGCGTCGCAGGATCGCGCGAGGAGACCCGCCGTCTCCGCGACATCCTGGGCATCGAACGGCGCGCAACTGAAGTCGGTCAGCACCAACGGAGGCGTGACCGGGCGGGGTTCGCGCCGGGGGCCCGTCCAGGGCACCACGTCGCCGAATGCGCACGGGCCCGGGCGCATCTCGCACTGTCCGTCGGGCCGCACGCCACCGCACGGCCCGAACTCCATCCGCTTGGGACAGCCCGACTCCGGTGGCGACGTCACGAATCTCCCCTCGACGCTGAGCTCAGATACCCATCGCGCGGTTCCCGCAATCGCCGTCGCGACCGGGGCCCGGTTTCAAAATCGGCGTGCCGGGGCATCACGCTCGCCGTGCTGACCGCCGTCTTGTTCGGAGTGGCCGCGTCCAGCGCGCTCGTCATCGGCGCGCTGGTGGGCGCGAAATGGACCCCGCCGAAACGGGTGACCGGCGTGCTTCTGGCGTTCGCCAGCGGAGCGCTCATCTCGGCCTTGGCCTTCGAGCTGTTCGAGGAGGCGTTCAAGCTCGGCGGCCCCGCACGCTCGGGGCTCGGTCTTCTCGCCGGAGCGGCCGCGTTCGTCGCGGTCGACACGGCCCTGGACAAGTACATCAGCGGCAAGTCCGGCCCCGACAGCCGCGAGGTCGTCGCCTCCGGAACGCGCAGCGGCGTGGGATTGGCCCTGTTGGCGGCGGTGACGCTGGACGGGGTGCCGGAGAACCTCGCGCTGGGCGTCTCGCTGGTCGGGGGCGCCTCGCTGTCGCTGTTGGTGGCGATCTTCTTCTCCAACCTGCCGGAGTCTCTGGTCGGCGCGGTCGCGATGCGCAATTCGGGGACCAGCGCGCGCGCCGTCGTCGTGACGTGGTCGCTGTGTGCGCTGCTGCTGGCCGCGGCGGTGGTGCTCGGCCGGTACGCCGCATCCGGTTTGAACGACCAATTGCTCGCGGTCGCGCTGTCGTTCGCGGGCGGGGCGGTCCTGGCCTCCCTCGCAGACACCCTCATGCCCGAAGCGTTCGAGCACGGCCGCCCGCTCAACGCGTTCGCAACCGCGGGCGGATTCTTCCTGTCGTTCGTGCTCGCCGGCTGACGAACCTCGGCCCTGCCGGCGCCCGGTACGTTCGTTGTGGTGGACCACGCAGACGACTGGAACGCTGACGACATCGCCCTCACCGGGGTTTCGGAGACGGCGCTGCTGACGCTGAACGGACGGGCGCATCAGGCCCGCCACCCGAACGCGATCATCGACGATCCGATGGCGATCCAACTCGTCGACGCGATCGACTTCGACTTCGACAAGTTCGGCCGCAAGGGCCAGGAGATGGCGCTGCGCTCGCTGGCGTTCGACCGGGCGGCGGGACACTACCTGTCGAAGCACCCGCGCGCCACCGTCGTCGCGCTCGCGGAGGGTCTGCAGACCAGCTTCTGGCGGCTGAACACCCTGATACCGCACGCCGACTTCCGCTGGCTGACAGTCGATCTCCCGCCGATCATCGAGTTGCGCGAGCGACTGCTGCCCGCATCGCCGCGGATCACCACGCTCGCCCAGTCCGCGCTCGACTACTCGTGGATGGAGAAGGTCGACGACCGCGAGGGCGTCTTCATCACCGCCGAAGGCCTGCTGATGTACCTGCAGCCCGACGAGGCGATGGGCCTGATCGCCGCGTGCGCGGAACGCTTCCCGGGCGGCCAGATGGTCTTCGACCTGCCGCCGGTCGTGGTGAAGAAGCTCGCCCCGAAGGGGTTACGCGCGTCACGGCGCTACCGCGTTCCGCCGATGCCCTTCAGCCTGTCGGCCGCGCAGCTGGCCGCCCTGCCCGAGTCCGTCCCCGGGATCCACGCAGTGCACGACCTGCCGATGCCGCCCGGGCGGGGCTGGTTCTTCGAGAAGGCCTATCCCGCCTTCTGGCAGTTCAGGCCGACGAAGAACTTCCGCGGGGCGTACACCTTGTTGGAGTTCGGCTGACGCCGGACTGGGACGAAAATCACTCACACCGCTTAAACGGCCGGTGAGCTGCCCTTTTACGCCTGGCGGGCGTAATGGGATCGTTACCGAGGTTTGTCACATTCGTCACTCGGGTAACTTTGATAACAGACCGGCAACACATCGGCCGGCCGACACACCGAAGAAAGAGACGAATGGGAAATCACGATGAACACCGTCCTGTACTTCAGCACCCACGGCCCCGTTTATGAAACCCGCGCGTATACGACCGCGGATATCGACCAGCTCGTAGAGGATCAAGGCCTGCAGTCTCTGACCAGCGCTGACCGGCAGTTCGACTTCTGGTTCAGCCCGACGACGCAGGGCTGCCAGCGGCGCGCCAACCGCAAAGCCACCGAGCTGCTGTTGGCCACCAGCACCTTCACCCCCAAGACCGTTCCCCTGCTGCGGGGCTGCGTCGTCGTCGCCACCCATGACGAGGACGGCGAGCTCGACGGCCTCAGCTGGCAGCAACTCGACCTCCTGGTCCGCCGCAGGAATGCGCTGACCCGGCGAGACGAGCGAGTGCTGAACCGGCGGATCCTGCGCGATGAACGCGCCCAGCAGCGAAAGACATCGACTCCGGCGGTCGCTTCCCTCGGCTGCGCGCGGCCCCGCTTCGCCGTGCACTGACCCCTTCGCGGAGGAGCCGCCCACTGTCGCGGCGACGGCACGTACGGTCAGACGGTGAACTTCGAGGAGTACCGCGTCTACGACGCGACCGGGTTGGCGAAGCTCGTCGCCGACAAAGAGGTGACCGCCGCGGAATTGCTGGACGTGGCCAGAAACCGCGCGGCCGTGGTGAATCCGCGGATCAACGCGATCGTGCGTGATGTTCCGGCGTCACCGACGGATGCCGCCGACGGCCCGTTCTCCGGAGTCCCGTTCCTTATCAAGGATCTCGCCCAGGATTACGCCGGATTGCCGACCTCGGCGGGATCGCGGGCCCTGATGAGCAAACCGGTGGCCGAGCATTCGGAGATCGTGCGTCGCTGGCAGGACGCCGGCCTGGTGATCTTCGGCAAGACCAACACCCCGGAGTTCGGCGCGAAGGGAATCACCGAACCCGACGCGTGGGGACCGGCGCGCAATCCGTGGAACCTCGACCGCACCCCCGGCGGGTCGTCGGGCGGTTCGGCGGCCGCGGTCGCGGCCGGGATCGTGCCGTGCGCGGGCGCCAACGACGGCGGCGGTTCGATCCGCATCCCCGCGGCGTGCTGCGGGCTGGTGGGCCTGAAACCGGGCCGCGGGCTGACGCCGTCGGGACCCGCGGTCGGCGAGTCGATGCACGGCGCGGCCGTGCAGGGCGTGGTCTCGCGAACCGTCCGTGACACGGCGGCGATGCTCGACGTCATCCGCGGCGGTGAACCGGGCGGACCCTATGTCCCCGGCATTCCGGACGCCCCGTTCCTGTCCTCTGTGGGGGCCGATCCCGGCACCCTGCGCATCGGTGTGCGCGTTCCGTCGGCGATCAACCCGTCGCCGCATCCCGAGGCCGCCGCGGCCGTCGAGGCGACCGTGCGGACGCTCACCGAACTCGGTCACCACGTCGACGAACTTCCGAGCGCCCCCTTCGACGACGCGGCCCTGGCGCGAGATTTCCTTCTCACGTGGTTCGTCTACACCGCGTGGGAACTCGATGAGGCCAAACGGGTTTCGGGCGCCGGGGACGACTCGTTCGAACGCGACACGCTGATCCTGGCCGCCCTCGGTCGGGCAACCAGCGGTGTCGACTACGTGGACGCCGTGCAGCGCCGCCACGAGCACACACGCCGGCTGACGACCTTCTTCGAGTCGTACGACCTGTTGTTGACGCCCTCGCTCGCGACCCCGCCCCCGGCCATCGGTGAATTCGACCTGCCGGCCGCGCTGCAGCGTGCCGCCGACGTGCTGATCAAGACCCGCACGGCGAAGCTGCTGCGGTACACCAAGATCGTCGACGACATGGTGGACAAGAACCTCGGCTGGGTGCCCTACACCCAGCTCGCGAATCTGACCGGGCGCCCGGCGATTTCGCTCCCATTGCACTGGACGGCGGACGGGCTGCCGCTGGGGGTTCAGTTCGTCGCGCCGCTCACCGGCGAGTCGCTGCTGATCCAGCTGGCCGCTCAACTCGAGCAGGCCATGCCATGGGCTGATCGCATGGCGCCGGTCTAACGGCCCGACATCCGCTCGCGGAGCTTGGCTGCCTGCAGCGTCAGGTGGTTGCGCTCCGCGACGTTCTGCGCCTTCGCCGCTGCCTCGACGTAAAGCTCGGCCGCCGTGGCGTATTCACCCGCCCGCTCGTGCAGATACGCGGCCGAGGCGGTGTAGCGCGGAAGCGCGGGATCGAGTTCGGCCAGCGCGGCGAGGCCCGCTTGTGGTCCGTCGGCCTCGCAGACGGCGACCGCGCGGTTGAGTCGCACCACCGGGCTGTCGGTGAGGCGCACCAGCTCGTCGTACCACTCGACGATCTGTACCCAGTCGGTCTCGTCGGCACTCTGCGCATCGGCGTGCAATGCGGCGATCGCGGCCTGAGCCTGATACTCCCCCAGCCGATCCCGGGCCAGCGCGGCCTGCAACACGGCCACACCTTCGGCGATCAGGTCGTGCCGCCACAGCCGACGGTCCTGCTCGGCGAGCGGCACCAGGCTGCCGTCGGCGCCTACGCGCGCCGGGCGCCGTGCATGGTGGAGCAGGAAAAGCGCGAGCAGCCCTGCCACCTCGGGTTCGTCTGTGGCAGAGGCGAGTTGGCGGGTCAGCCGGATGGCCTCGGCGGCCAGATCGACCTCACCGGTATAGCCCTCGTTGAAGACCAGGTACAGCACGCGAAGAACGGTGGGCAGGTCACCGGGACGGTCGAGGCGCACCTCGCCCACGGTGCGTTTGGCCCTGCTGATCCGTTGCGCCATGGTCGATTCGGGCACCAGGAACGCCTGCGCGATCTGGCGCGTCGTGAGACCGCCGACGGCCCGCAATGTCAGCGCCACGGCCGACGCCGAGGTGAGGCGGGGGTGCGCGCACAGGAAATACAGCTGCAGCGTGTCATCGACGGGCACGGCCGGTCCCGGTGCCGGTTCTTCGGCGGCCTGTTGCTCGCGCCGGTGCCGGGCGGCGTCGGAACGGGTGAGGTCGATGAAGCGGCGCCAGGCGGTGGTGATGAGCCAGCCCTTGGGGTCGTCGGGTGGCCGGCCGGGCCAGGTTTCGAGGGCGCGCAGCAGCGCCTCCTGGACCGCGTCCTCGGCGGTCGCGAAGTCCGCCCCGCGGCGGACGAGGGTGGCCAGCACCGCGGGAACCAGGTCCCGCAGCCGCGCCTCGTCCACCGCGCCGGGCATCACTCGGTGATCGTCGGCGGTGTCGTCAGAAACGGCCGCACCTCGAGCCATTCGTGGATCGGCCGTCCGCCCGCGCCAGGGGCCGCCGACAGTTCACCGGCCAGTTCGATCGCGCGCTCGTAGGAATCGACGTCGATGACCATCCACCCGGCCACCAGATCCTTGGTCTCGGCGAAGGGGCCGTCGACCACGGGCGGCTTGCCCTCACCGTCGGAGCGCACCCATGCGCCCTCGGGCGCCAGGGCCGCGTGGGTCACGAACTCGCCGGTCTCCTCCAGGCGCGCCGCGAAGTCGTTCATGTACTTGATGTGCGCCTCGATCTCCTCGGGCGCCCACTTGTCCATCGGCACGTCGTTGACGCTGGCCGGCGCGCCCCGGTAGTGCTTGAGCAGCAGATACTTGGCCATGACCACTTCTCCATCTCTCTTCGGGTCGCGACCCTAGTTGGTCGCTCACCCCTGGGACGGAGCCATCGGCAATTTCTCGACATCGGCCGACTCGGCCGCCGCGTCACCTGGCTAGTGTGCAGCCATGAACCTCGTGACCTACGAGTTGGACGACCACATCGCCACCATCACGCTCAACCGCCCCGAAGCGCGCAACGCGATCAACGGCGAGGTGCGGCGCGGCCTGAACGCGGCCTGGGAGCGGTTCCGTGACGACGAGGACGCCTGGGTCGGGATACTCACCGCGAACGGGGACGTGTTCTGCGCCGGCGGCGACCTCAGAGACGGCGAGGGTTCGGTCGGTACCTTCGGCGGCACGTTCTGGGAGAAGCCGACGATCAACTCGTTCGAGAGCGGCATGGAACTGTTCAAGCCGACGATCGCGGCGGTCAACGGCCCCTGCATCGGTTACGGGTTGACCGGAGTCTTGTTCTGCGACTTCGTGATCGCCTCCACCACAGCCACTTTCGCGTTCCCCGAGGTGTCGCTGGGCGTGCCCACGATCGTCGGCGCGATCCGGCTGCCCGAGCGGGTGCGGTGGGCCGACGCGATGGAGTTGCTGTTGACCGGTAAGCCGATCGACGCCGAGCGGGCCAAGGAGATGGGTCTGGTGTGGCGGCTGGTGGAGCCCGCTGACCTGCAGGCCGAGGCGCGGTCGTGGGCGGCCACGCTCACCGAGGCCGCACCGCTGGCGCAACGCGCCACCAAGGAGGTGGCGTGGCGCACCGCCAACATGGGCTGGATCGAATCGGTCCGGTTCGGCGAGACGATGCGCAAGGTGGCCGCCGCCACCGAGGATGTGTCCGAGGGGCTCACGGCATGGCGGGAGAAGCGCCCGCCGCGGTGGCGCGGCCGCTGAGACGTTTTTCATTCCGGCTCACGACTGCTCCGCGTCCTGTCGCTCGTCCTTGAGGCGTTCCTTGCTGCGCAGCAGGCGCAGCAGCGTCACGAGCAGCAGCCCGCCCACCACGTTGCCGACGATCGTGTAACCGAACCACTTGGCCCAATCGATATAGCCGAACGGCGCGCCGGCGATGAGTGCACCGAAGATCAACAGTGAGTCCAGGATCGAGTGGAACATCTGCAGACCGGCGAGCAGGAAGCCGCCGGCGACCGCGGCGGCGATCTTGCCGAACGTCGAATCGGTCCCGTGCTGCATGCGCGTCATCAACGTGATGACCATGCCGCCGAGCAGCGAGAGGGTGACGGTTTCCGCCGACAGCGGAGCGGTGGCGAAGTGGGTGGCTGACTCGATGGTCTGCTCATGCAGCTTCGGGTAGCCCGTCATGATCAGCCACATGATCGCCCAGCCGCCAACGAGATTCGCGAGCAGCGTGCCGCCCCAGAGCTTGAGCAGCTGCCCGACACTTGCACGCTTGGCGACGACGGTGGTGACCGGAACCAGGAATCCCTCGGTGAACAGTTCGCTGCGGCCGAGCAGCATCGCAAGAAACCCGATCGAGAACGCGATGCCGGCGAGCAGCTGGTTGTGCGTGGCCGCCAGCACGGACAGGTAGGCGAGGACGCCGACCGCCACCTCGGTGCCGCCGAAGAATCCGGTCACCAGCACCTCGCGCCACGTCCGGTGCAGGCGCTGCGTGCCCTCGTCGACCATCCTCTGGAAGGCGCCCTCCAGCTCGTCCTCGATGGGACTGTCCGACTCGCCCAGTTCCCGTCGCTGCGTTTCACTCATATGCGGGTCCTTCCCGTATCGATGCCGGTCACGGGTACCCGCCCCGCACAGCGCCGAAGCAACCGGCCTTCTGCGCCGGGCGTTGTGGGACGGCGACAACGAGCTCCCTGGACATTGTCGAACACCGGCAAACCCCTGGGCGGCGATCGGGTTCAACATTGATGAAGTCGGGCAAACGCCGCTAGCGAGAGGAGATCACGGTGCACCGCCAGGGTGGCAACGATCAGCGCAGGACCGTCGTCCAGCGGGCTGACGATCAAGACTGGGCCACCTTCACCCTGCGCCTACCCCGGCTGCCGGTCCTGGTGCGCCTGAAAGGCCACGATCCCCTCGTCCGCTCAGTGGACCGGATCGAGGCCCTCGTCATGGTCCTGGCCATCGCGGTAACGGTGATCGCCGTGCCGATCGCCGGCGCCATCGGCACCGCGCTGTTCGACGCGAAACGCGCGGGCTCCCATGCCGCGGTGGAAGCGGTTACGGCCGGCACGCTCGTCCTGCTCGCCGTCGTCGGCGCGGTCGCGGCGGTCTTCCTCGTCACCCGCACGGTCTGCAACCGCATCCGTTCCGCCCGGTGGCAGCGAGGCCTCGCCAGCCTGGTCGACGGTCGCGACGGCGAGAGCCGCATGCAGTAGCACGCGCCGCGGTTACCGGTAACCCCCATACCGATCTCCCGCCACCGCGCCCCCGGGTTGGTGGTCAGCATGGCTGACTCTTGCCCCGGTTTCGAGGAACGTATTCGTCGTACCCGTCAGCACCGCCGAGGAGACGATGAGATGTCCACTCCCACCGCAGAAACCGTGGTCGCCACCGCCATCGACAGGTTCACCGCGGCCGTTTCCGGCCACGCCGACGTCGTCACCGACGGTGCGACCGTGTCCGAGCGCGGCCACGACTTCTGGGGAGTGGGCGGCAACGCCGAACTGCTGCTGCGCCCGCACAACCGCGACGAGGTGGCGGCGATCATGAGGATCGCCTCCGAATTCGGCGTCCCGGTCGTCCCCCGTGGCGGCGCGTCGAACTGCTCCGGCGGCATGATGCCGACCAACGGGCGCGTGCTGCTCGATCTGTCAGCGCTGAACCGGATCATCGATGTCGACGTCGAGAACCATTGTGCCCGTGTCGAACCAGGCGTGGTCAACTCCGATCTGCAGGGGCGCCTGGCTCCGCACGGGCTGTGCTTCTCGCCCGACCCGGTGTCCGCGCACCTGGCCACCGTCGGCGGCAACCTCATCGAGAATGCCGGCGGACCACACGCTTTGAAGTACGGCGTGACCTACAACCACATCCTGGCCGCCGAGGTCGTGCTGGCCGATGGCTCGACCATCACCCTCGACGCAGGCGACGACGGCCCGGATCTGCTCGGCGTGGTCATCGGATCCGAAGGCACGCTCGGCATCGTCACCGAGGTGACCGTCGCGCTGCGTCCGATCGCCGCCGTCACCCACAGTTTGATGGGTGCGTTCGCCACCGCACGCGAAGCGGCCGACACCATCGCCGCGATCATCGCCACGGGCGTCGTCCCCGCCGCCGTCGAATGGCTCGACCGCGACGGAATCGCGGGACTGCAACAGTTCTACGACACCGGCTATCCGCTCGATGCCGACTCGATCGTGCTCATCGACGTCGACGGCACGGCCGCCGAAGTCCGGCGCGACCAGAAGATCGTCGAGAAGGTGCTCAAGGAACGCGCCACCGAGGTCCGCGTCGCCGAAGACGACGACGACAAGGCCAGGCTCTGGTACGGCCGCCTGCACGCACCCGACTCCGTCGTGCAGAGCGGCAAGGGCTTCTTCATCGGCGACGTGACCGTGCCGCGCGACCGCATCCCCGAGATGCAGGCCGCCATCCAGGCCACCGCCGCACGCCATTCCGACGGGCTGCTGTTCATCGCGGTGTGCGGCCACGCCGGCGACGGCGACCTGCACCCGACCACGTTCTACGACAAGGACAATCCGCTCGCCGCATCGGCGCTCGAGGCTGCCAACAACGAGATCATCGACGCCGCACTGAAACTCGGCGGCACCATCACCGGTGAACACGGCGTCGGCACCGAGAAGATCCCGTTCATGACGAAGCGCTTCACCGGAGTGGAGATCGCCGCGCAGCGCTCGATCAAGAAGGCGTTCGACCCCGCCGGCCTGCTCAACCCCGGGGTGATGCTGCCCGAGCAGTCACCCGCCGAGCCCGACGCGGATGCCTTCGGCGCAGCCGTGCGCGCCGCCATCACCGGGACCGTGCACCCGGGTCCGGCCGCGCCGCTGACCATCGGCGGCGACACCGGCGTCGACGTCAACCTCGGCAACCTGAGCCTGACGGTCGGCGCCGAGGCCACCCTCGACCAACTCAACCGCTTCCTCGACGAGCACGGCGTCACATGCGGGGCGGTGCCCGCCGGGGGCGGCGACCGGACCATCGGTGAACTCGTCGCCACCGCGACGGGCGCGGAGCGGCTCGCTGTCCGGCACGCCCTGCTCGGCGCGGACGTCACGGTCGTCGACGGCCAGGCCCCTGCCCGCTTCGGGGCCGAGACGATGAAGGACGTCGCGGGCTACGACACCAAACGGCTCTACATCGGTGGCCGTGGCGCGTTCGGGTCCATCGCAAGGCTGATCTTCAAGATCGGGGTGAAGCCCTAGCGGCCGCATGTCCCAAACGGAAACCCGCCGGTGTCGCGATTCGTGATTTACACCCGGCCGCCGGGGCCCAACCATGGTTCCAGCTAGCTGGAGAGGCGGTTGGGATGACGATCAGTGTGGCCGAGCGCGCGGAGCTGCGCACAGCGGTCCGCGAGTTGCTGGGTGACAAGTGCACCGAAGACGACGTGCGCAGGGTGATGACCTCGGAGGACGGCTTCGACCGTGACCTGTGGGGTCAGCTCGCCGAACAGGGCGTGCTCGGGATGCTCGTCGACGACGAACTCGGCGGGCTCGGCTTCGGAACCCTGGAACTCGAGGCCGTCGCCGAGGAGACCGGGGCCGCACTCCTGCCGGCGCCGTTCATCTCCAGCGCCGTATTGACCGTCGCGCTCGTCTCGGCCGCGGGCTCCGAGGATGACAAGCAGCGGCTGTTGCCGGCACTCGCCGACGGCTCGGCGATCGGCACCGTCGCGCTCACGGGTCCCGCCGGAACGTGGACGGCCGACGGCGTCGACGTCGCGGTCGGACCCGACGGCGCCCTCACCGGCGCCGCGCACTACGTCACCTGGGGTCAGGCGGCCGACGTCCTGCTCGTCGTCGCCCGCACCGCCGACGGCGTCGGCGTCTTCGAGGTGGCGCCGGACGCCGTTGGATTCACCCGCACCGCGGTGACGGTCTTCGACCCGACCGTGCGGCTGTCCACGTTCACGTTCGAAGGCACTCCCGCACGTCGGCTCGGCACGGCCGGCTGGGAGGCCGTACAGGAGGCGATCGACCACGCCGTCATCGCGTCGGCTGGTGAGCAGGTCGGCGGTTCCCGACGGATCTTCGACATGACCGTCGACTACCTCAAGACCCGCGTCCAGTTCGGCCGCCAGATCGGCAGCTTCCAGGCGCTCAAGCACATGGCCGCCGACCTCCTGATCGAGGTGGAGAACGCGACATCGGCCGCCCAGCACGCCGCCGCCGAGAAGGCCGCGCAGAGCGAAATATCCGACGGGGCAGTCGCTTTGGCGGGCTTCACGTGCGCGGAGGCATACGAGACCATCGCCATGAACGCCATCCAGATGCACGGCGGCATCGGCTTCACCTGGGAGCACCCCGCCCACCTGTTCCTGCGCAGAGCGCGTACCGGCCTGCACCTGTTCGGCGGCCCGCGCCTGCATCGCGAGCGCTACCTCGTCTCGAAAGGTGCCTGATATGACTCCTCAGCTTCCCACCGCCGACGAGCTGCGCGCCGAAGTGCGGGAATGGTTGCGCGAGAACTGGACTCCACTGCCGAAATCCGATGATCCGTGGGTGTCGTCCCCGGAGCGCATCGCCTGGCTGGCGAAGGTGCTCGACGCCGGGTACGCCGTGCCGACCTACCCCACCGAGTGGTTCGGGCGGGGATATCCAAGCGACCTCGCTGCCGTCATCGGCCAGGAGTTCTCAGCGATCAAGGCGCCGGGATCCCGCCAGGACAAGTACAACATCCCGGCCAACACCGCGCTGAAGCTCGGCACCGAGAAGCTCAAGGCCGACCTGCTGCGCGATTTCCTGGTCGAGCGGTCCCGCACCTGCCTGCTCTACAGCGAGCCGGGCGCCGGCTCCGACCTGGCCAGCGTGCGCACCACCGCGGTCCGCGACGGCGACCAGTGGGTGGTCAACGGTCAGAAGGTGTGGACGTCAGGCGCGCTCACCGCCGACTACGCGCTGCTGCTGGCCCGCACCGACTGGGATGTACCGAAGCACAAGGGATTGAGCCTGTTCATCATGCCGATGAAGCAGCCCGGTATCGAGGTGCGCCCGCTGGTGCAGATCACCGGCGAGTCCCACTTCAACGAGGTGTTCATCAACGACGCGACCGTCTCCGACGAATACCTGCTGGGCGGCGAGGGCAACGGCTGGCGTGCGCTGCAGACCGCGCTGGCCTACGAGCGGTCCATCATGGGCGACAGTGGCCGCGGATCGCGTAACCGCAAGGCGGACAGCCTGATCGAACTCGCGCGCGAACACGGCGTGCTCGACGACCCCGCGGTGCGCTATCCGCTGGCCAAGGTGCTGGCCATGCGCGAGCTCAACAAGCTGAACAACGCGCGCGCGAAAGCCTCGACGGACCTGGGCACGTCGAGCTCGATCATGTCGCTGGGCAAGCTCGCGATGTCGAAGATCCTGCACACCGAGGCGGCGATGAAGACGCAGATCATCGGGGCGCAGGCGCTGTTGGCCGGGCCGGAGAACCCGGTGGCCGACGACGTCAACTTCCTGACGCTCAACGCGTTCTTCACGTCGATCGGCGGCGGCACCGACCAGATCCAGCGCAACATCATCGGCGAGCGGGTGCTCGGGCTGCCCAAGGAACCCGAGGCCGACCGCGACATCCCGTTCCGTCAAGCCCGTCGGAGCTGAGGCGGTGTCGCAGGGCGCATACGATCCGCCGCTGTGCGGGACGCGGATCCTCGATCTGAGTTCGGGCCCGATGACGGCCGTCGCCCGCCTGCTCGCCGATCTCGGCGCGGATGTCACGGTGGTGCGGCTGCGCGGAGTCACCGAAGACGAGGCGGTGGGTCCGCATGTCGCCGGGGTGCCGGTGCAGACCGCCATCAATCGGCACGGCATGACGACCGTCGAGTTGGATACGGCCACCACAAAGGGTGGCGACTCATTCGCCGAGATGCTCGCGGACACCGACATCCTCATCGAGAACACCCGGCCGGGTTCGCTGGCGGAGGCCCAGCTGGCGGTGCGCGAGATCCGCAGGCAGCACCCGTCGTTGGTGATCCTGTCGCTGAGCGACTTCGGCCGCGACACCGACTACCGAACCTGGCAGGGCACCGGCCCGGTGTTCCACGCGCTGTCCAGTGAGTTGTCCCGATCCGGAATACCGGGCCGGGAGCCGTTGGTTCCGCCCGCCGAACTGCCCTATCACGTGGCCGCCGCGCAGGCCGCGGTGATGACCATCGCGGTCTACCTGGACCGGTTGCGTACCGGCGAGGGTGACCTGATCGACTTCTCCATCCTCGACGGCGCGATGCAGACGCTCGACCCGCCGTTCGGTTCGGCGGGCAGCGCATCGGCCGGCGTCGCCGTCAGTGCGCAACAACGTGATTGGAACGCCGAACGGCAGCGCTACCCGATCATCCCCTGCAAGGACGGCCACGTCCGCATCTGCATCCTGGCCAAGCGGCAGTGGCGCGGCATGTTCACGTGGATGGGCAGTCCCGAGGAGTTCGCCGACCCGTCCTACGACAAGCTCGGAAAGCGGTTCCGCTCACCGCAACTGCTCGACGCCATCGCCGACTTCTGTGCCGACAAGACGCGCGCGGAACTGGAATCTCAAGGGCAGGCCCACGGCGTGCCCACCGCGGCGGTGTTGACCCTGTCGGAGGCGTTGACCGCCGAACACTTCAGCGCCCGTGGTTTTTTCCGCGATGTCGAACTGGCACCCGGTGTGACGGCGCCGATTCCCGTCGGGCTCACCGAGATCGACGGGCATCGGGCGAGCGCACTGGACATTGACCCCGGCCGCGCCGAAACGTCCCGTACCGCACCGTTGTTGGCGAGTCGTCAGCGCCAGGGCGAGGGACGGCCGCTGGAAGGGATCCGCGTGCTGGATCTCGGGGTCATCGTCGTCGGCGCCGACACCGGGCGGCTCTTCGGCGATCTGGGCGCCGACGTCGTCAAGATCGAGCATTCCGCGCACCCCGACGGGTTGCGCGTCGGCAAGCTCACCACGATGACCCAGCCGTTCGCCGCGGGGCATCGCAACAAGCGCTCGATCGGGCTCGACCTGCGCACCGAAGAAGGTCGGGAACTCGCGCACCGCCTGGCCCGCTCCGCGGACGTCGTGCTGACGAATTTCAAACCCGGCGTCGCCGAGGCGTTGGGCATGGATTACGCGACGCTGCGGCGCATCAACCCCGGCATCGTGGTGGTCGACAGTTCGGCGTTCGGCGCTAGCGGCCCGTGGGCCAAACGGCTGGGGTACGGGCCACTGGTCCGCGCCGCGGTCGGCTTCACGAACCAGTGGGTGTACCCGGGAGAGCCGGAGACCTTCTGCGACACCGTCACCGTGTATCCCGATCACGTCGCGGCCAGGATCGGCGCGCTGTCCGCGATCGCGTTGCTCCTGCGCCGCGAGCGCACCGGTGAAGGCGGGTCGGCGAGCATCGCGCAGGCCGAGGTGATGCTCAGTCACGTGGCCGCCGAGATCGCCGCCGACGCGCTCGTGCGCGCCGGGCATCCCCGCGCGGACGCGGGACGGCCCGGCCCGTGGGGACTGTTCCCCGCCGCGGGAGAGGACCAGTGGATCGCGATCACGGTGCGCGACGACGCCGATCTGCAGGCGCTGCGCTGGGTGATCGGCCTGCCCGGCGACGGCGAGGTGGACCCCGGCGCCGTCCGGGCCTGGACCGCCCGGCGTTCGCCGACCGAAGCGATGGAGAAGTTGCAGGCCGCCGGGGTGCCCGCGGGTGCGGTCATGCACGCCGACGAGCTGCCGTCGTGGGGCTACTACGAGCAACGGCGGTCGTTCCGCGAGGAGCTGCACCCCCACGGGGACCTCCCGTTCACGATGGAGAACGTGCAGATCCACTGCGACCACGTGGCCGACCCGCCGCTACGCCAGGCCCCGCTCATCGGCGAGCAGACCGCCGAGATCGCCGCCGAGCTGCTCGGTCTCAGCGCAACCGAGATCGAAGAGCTGCACCGCCGCGGGGTGCTCGAGACGACGACCGGTGACGTGCAGGTCTGACCGGGTCACGCCGGTGATCTCGTAGCATTCGGGGTGCACGCCACCCCGTACGAGACCGGCAGGAATGGACATCGACTTCACCAGGCTCAGGTATTTCGTCGCCGTCGCCGACGAACTGCACTTCAAGCGGGCCGCCGACAAGTTGATGATCACCCCGCCTCCGCTCAGCAAGCAGATCAAGCTCCTCGAAAAGGAGCTCGGCGGACCGTTGTTCGAGCGCGGTTACCACGAGGTGCGGCTCAGCCCGCTCGGCGAACGACTGATCGGCCCGGCCCGGGAGATCCTGCGTCAGGTCGAGGAGTTCAAGGCCACCGCGAAACAGGGCCTGCAGGGTTCGGCGCCGCTTCGGCTCAGCGCCACCGCTTATGCGCCGTCGGACCTTCTCGCGCAACTGGAGACGGTGCTCGCCGACCTCCCCGGCCCGACGGAATTCAACGTTCCGGGTTCGGGTACGGAGGTCGCGGCCAAGCTCATCGCCGGGCAGGCCGAACTGGGGCTGGTCCACCTGCCCGCCGGCGACAAACGCCTGCGGCACAAGGTGGTGGCGAGCTATCAGGGCGCGATCGCGGTGCGGTTCGACGACCCGTTGGCCGCCGAGGATCTCGTGACGATCGACGAACTGCGCGACCGGGAGGTGGTGATCGATTTCGCCCGCCCCAATCCGGTGGTGCTGGCCGGATTGACGCGCCGGCTCAACGGTCGCGGGGTTCACCGCATCGTCCGCGCGACGACGAACCAGCGCGGTGGTGAACTCGAGATGGCCACACAGGTGTTCAACCGCCACCTCGTCGCGCTGGTGAGCTATGCGCCCGAATCGTTCATCGGCAAGATGTTCTCCCCGCCGGAGTTCAAGTTGATTCCGATCGACGAAACAAATTGGGCCCCGGCGCGTATCGCGCTGGCGTGGGTCCCCGAACGCCTGCGGACCCGACTCGCCGAGATCGAAGTGGCCGTCGAGCAGATCGCCGACCGGCTGGGGCCGGTGCATCGGGGTGCCTGACGCTTCACTGACCGACGTCGCAAAAGGGTCCGGCACCGATCCTGACGCGCTGTTCGCGGCGTTCGCCGCGTGGGCCGAGGCGAACGGCACGGTGCTGTATCCGGCCCAGGAAGAAGCGCTCATCGAGTTGGTCAGCGGCGCCAACGTCATCCTGGCGACACCGACCGGTTCAGGGAAGTCGCTGGTGGCCACGGGCGCACTGTTCGCGGCGCTGGCGCGATCTTCGGCCGGGCGTGGCCGCAGCTTCTACACCGCACCGATCAAGGCGCTGGTCAGCGAGAAGTTCTTCGCACTGTGCGAGGTGTTCGGCGCGGCCAACGTCGGCATGCTGACCGGCGACGCCGCGGTCAATGCCGACGCCCCGATCATCACCTGCACCGCCGAGGTGCTGGCCAATATCGCGCTGCGCGAAGGGGCCGACGCGGACATCGCGTTGGTGGTGATGGACGAGTTCCACTTCTACGGCGACCCGGACCGCGGGTGGGCGTGGCAGGTTCCGCTGCTGGAACTGTCGAAGGCCCAGTTCTTGCTGATGTCGGCGACGCTGGGTGACGTCTCGTTCCTGCGCGGTGACCTCACCCGGCGCACCAGCCGACCGACGGCGCTGGTGGCCAACGCCGAACGTCCCGTGCCGCTGTTCTTTTCGTATGCGACCACTCCGATGCACGAGACGATCGGCGATCTGCTCGAGACCGGGCAGGCCCCGATCTACGTCGTGCACTTCACCCAGGCCTCGGCGCTGGAGCGCGCGCAGGCGCTGATGAGCGTCAACGTCAGCACCAAAGTGGAGAAGGCCGAAATCCGGGAGATGATCGGCGCGTTCCAGTTCTCCACGGCTTTCGGCACGACGTTGTCGCGGTTGGTGCGACACGGTATCGGAGTGCACCACGCCGGGATGCTGCCGAAGTACCGGCGGCTGGTCGAACAGTTGGCGCAGGCCGGCCTTCTCAAGGTGATCTGCGGCACCGACACGCTGGGCGTCGGCATCAACGTGCCGATCCGCACGGTGGTGTTCTCGGCGCTGTCGAAGTACGACGGTGTCCGCACCCGGTTGCTCAACGCCCGCGAGTTCCACCAGATCGCCGGCCGGGCTGGGCGCGCCGGCTACGACACCGCGGGCACCGTCGTCGTGCAGGCGCCCGACCACGAGGTGGAGAATCTCAAGCAGTTCGCCAAGGTCGCCGACGATCCCAAGAAGCGCCGAAAGCTGGTGCGACGCAAGGCTCCCGAGGGGATGGTGCCGTGGAGCGAGTCGACGATGAAGCGGTTGAGAGAGGCCACGCCCGAACCGCTGACCAGCAACATGCGGGTGTCGACGGCCATGATCCTCGACGTCGTCGACCGCCCCGATGACCCATTCGAGGCGATGCGGCGGCTGCTGACCGACAATCACGAGCCACGCAAACGGCAGCTGCAGCACATCCGCGAAGCCATCGGTATCGCGCGGTCGCTGCTGCAGGCCGGTGTGGTGGAGCGTCTCCACGAACCCGGACCCGACGGCCGCAGATACCGGCTGACCGTCGACCTCCCGCCGAACTTCGCGTTGTATCAACCGTTGTCGACCTTCGCGTTGGCCGCCGTCGAGGTGCTCGATCCGGCGTCGGAGACCTTCCCGCTGGATGTGGTTTCGGTGATCGAGGCGACGCTGGAGGATCCGCGCCAAATCCTGACGGCGCAGCTGAACAAGGCCCGAGGCGAAGCCGTCGCGGCGATGAAGGCCGAGGGCATCGACTACGACGAACGCATCGAGCTGCTCGACGACGTCACCTACCCAAGGCCGCTCGGGGAGTTGCTCGAGCACACCTTCGAGGTGTACCTGCAGAGCAACCCGTGGGCCGCCGACGCCCGGCTGTCTCCGAAGTCGGTGGTACGCGAGATGTGGGAACGCGCCATGACGTTCCGTGAATACGTCAGCGAGTACGGCCTGACCCGCGCCGAGGGTGCGGTGCTGCGCTACCTGTCCGACGCGTACAAGGCGCTGCGGGCGGGGGTGCCCGCCGCGGCCAGGACCGAGGAGCTCACCGATATCGTCGAGTGGCTCGGCGAGCTTGTCCGCCAGGTCGATTCGAGCCTTCTCGATGAGTGGGAGCGGCTGACCGACCCTGACCAGCCGAACGACGCGCCCGCGGCGGTGCCGACCCCGCCGCGCCCCCTGAGCGGCAACCAGCGCGCGTTCACGGCGATGGTGCGCAACGCCTTGTTCCGGCGGGTGCAATTGTTCGCTCGGCGACGCTGGGACGAACTCGGCGCGCTCGACAGCGGTTCGGGATGGACCGCGGAGCGCTGGGAGCAAGTCGGGGAGGACTACTTCGACGAGCACGCCGACATCGGCACCGGCGCCGACGCTCGCGGTCCGGCGCTGCTGATCATCGAACGTGCGCCCGAAGTGTGGCGGGTGCGGCAGATTTTCGACGATCCAGCGGGTGACCACGACTGGGGCTTCACTGTCGAGGTCGACCTTGCTGTCTCCGACGAGGCCGGCGCGGTCGTACTGCGGGTCATCGACGCCGGTCGGTTCGACTGAGTCGCTCACCGAGTGTGGCCTCGCGTCACGCTTTTCACGTATTCGCGTGACACAACCCCACGCTCGGCGAAAACTACGGTGCGCTGTACCGCGGTGACCGGGTCGCATTCGAGGCCATGCTCGTCGACCGATGAGCGTCGTCAGACGGCGGCGAACCGCTCCGACGACGGGGCGGAACGGCTCGCGGTCATCGCTTCCCCGAGGCTCCACACCGCCACGCCGATGAGCACCAGATCCTTGAGCAGGAACTGGCCAGGCAGCCCGGACAGCACCGGGATCGGGCCCGCGTGCGCCGACACCACACCGGGCGTGGTGAACAGAAAGCTCAAGGTCCCGATGAACAACACGACGGCCATCGCGCTGCCCGCCGCCGAAGCGCGTGCCGAAACCGGCCGCAGCGCAATGAGTATCGCGGCGATGATCTCGGCGGTGCCGAGCGCGTAGGCCACAGTCGTCACGCTGAGGATGTCGTACACCCAACTCATCAGCGGACTGTGTTCGATGAGGGTGCGGCTCTCCATCTTCACGTACTTGCCCACACCGATCCAGGCGAGCACCACGACCAGGCCGTAACGGCAGATCGTCTGGCCCAAGGCGGTGATCCGTGTCGCGGTGGTGTCGGTCATGGTCAGTGTTCCTCCTGCTGCGCTCGGCCGTGGTCCTCGGCGACAGCGGCCAGCAACCCGTCGAAGTCGTCGGCGCACGGACCGCAGGCCAGCAGGTGTGCCATCACACCCGGAAAGCGCTGCGCCCGTTCGTGTGCCGGTACCTCGGCATAGATGTGCAGAACCTCCATCGCCTCCTCGCAACCGACGTCGCGGGGATCGGTGGCGAGGAACCGGTGCAGGCGGGTCCAGTCGGTCACGATGTGTCCAATGCGACGTGGTCGGTCAGATACTCGTTGGCGACCAGAAACTCGCGGATCTTACGCCGGGCTTCGAAAACGGCTTTGTAGACGGCGTTTCGGTTCACACCGCGCTTGATGCACAACGCGTCTAGCGGTATGCCCTTGACGACGATGTCGACGAACATTTGCCGTTGACGTTCGGTCAGCGTGGTCTCGACGGCGCGCCGGATCGCGGCGGTGAGCTCGGCGGCCTCCGCGTGCTGGCTGGGATCGACACCGAACCGCTCGGGCAGCCGGTTCCAGTCCTCGGTCTGCAGGGAAACCGGCGGGTTGCGCCAGTAGTGGCGCCCGAGCTTGTTGGCGACTTCGAGGATCACGAACTTGTACGCCCACGTGGTGAAGCGGCTCTCACCGCGGAACGACGCGAGCTTGTCGAGCACCGCCACCGTGGCGTCCGACGCCGCCTGCTGGGCGATGTCGTCGAGTTCGATGCCCGTGATGCGGCTCTGCCGTCGGCGCACCTCGCTGTGCGCGGCCCTCAGCAACTGCTCGCGCAGCCGGGCGATCCCGGACTCGCGCCGGGGGTTCGCGGAGTGGAGCAGGCGCAGCCATTCATCGGACTCGGCGTCCACCCGCACTCCTTTCCGGTCGAAGCCGACGAGGTCCTCTCCTTGCATTGGCGTCGCCGTCGGGCGCCGTCTTACCTTCCGAGCCGAAACTTTTTCCGCCCACACTGCATCCTGCGACACGTGGGCGTGAGGGCGATTACGGCCCGCCGGTCCCGGGTACCAACACGGACATGACATCTCCGAACGAGAATGTAACGCCCGAAACGACCGAGTGTGCCGATGACGTGCTCTCTCCCGCGACCCCCGGCGCCGAGGGGCTGCCGCTGCCCGAAGAGGCCGTCGACAAGCCGTCGGAGCAGTAGCCGACCGGAATCAACTCCGGCGCCGAGGCGTTGAACGGCTTCGTGGCCGTTCAGAACCTGTTTCAACCGTTGACCATCGGCTCGTTGACCGTGCCGAACCGGTTCGCGATGGCGCCGATGACCCGTCAGGCATCCCCCGACGGCGTACCGGGCGCCGATGTGGCCGAGTACTACCGCCGCCGCGCCGCCGGTGGTGTCGGCCTGATCATCACCGAAGGAATCCGGCTCCCCGACCCCGCCGCCGGATACCCGTCCTCCATCCCGACGCTCGCCGGTGATGACACGTCGGCAGGCTGGGCACGCGTCGTCGAGGGCGTCCACGCCGAGGGCGCGACGATCGCCGCGCAGCTGTGGCACCAGGGCGCGCAGCGCGACGACGCCGACGGCGTCGCACCTGTGAGCCCTTCGGGCGTCGACGGCCACGGCCGGCCGCGGGGACGCGCGCTGGAAACCGATGAACTCCCCCGGCTCGCCGAGTTGTACGCGCGCAGCGCAGCTGCCGCCCGAGAGGTCGGCTTCGACGCCGTCGAGCTCCACGGCGCGCACGGTTACCTTCTCGACGAGTTCTTCTGGGCGCGAACGAATCTGCGCACCGACAGATACGGCGGAACGCTGGCCGAACGGACCCGCTTCCCCGCCGAGGTGGTCGCGGCGGTGCGGGCCGCGGTCGGGCCGGACTATCCGATCATCTTCCGCTTTTCACAGTGGAAGGGCACCGACTACGCGGCGTCGATCGCCGACGGCCCCACCGACCTCCAGGAGCTGCTGTCGCCGTTGGTCGACGCCGGAGTCGACGTCTTCCATCCGTCGACGCGCAGGCATTACGTGGCCGGATTCCCGGAGCACGACCGCGATCTGAGCCTCGCGGGCTGGACGAAGAAGGTGTCGGGTCGCCCGGTGATCGCGGTCGGTTCAGTGGGACTCGAAACGCAGTTCCGCAGCGAGAAGCAGGGCCAGGTGATTGCGCCGGCGCCCGTCGACCGCCTCGTCGAACAATTCGAGTCCGGTGAATTCGACATCGTCGCCATCGGTCGCGCCCTGCTCGCCGACCCGGCGTGGGTCAACCGGCTGCGCGACGGCCGCCTCGACGAGTTCACCGGTTACGACCCCGAGGTCGCGCTGGCGAAGCTCGCCTGACCGCCGCGGGTTCGAACCCGCCCCGAACGGGCATGTAGGGGCTTACCGATCGAAAGACAGAGGAGCCCCACATGGTGAGCCGGACCGCCGACCGTCGGTCGATGGCGACGCTGCTGTTGCCGCTTGCCGTCAGCGTGGCCACGGCGGCCACGCTCGTCGTCAACTATCTAGCCAACGGTCTGCCGATCAACGGCCAGACCACCGGCGACGTCACCCGTCGCTTCGAGGTGTACTTCGTGCCGGCCGGCTACGTCTTCTCCATCTGGAGCGTGATCTACCTCGGCGTCATCGCCTACAGCGTGTATCTGAGCCTGACGCTCGCGCAGGGCCGCACCGACAGCGGCGCCGCACGCGCCATCGCGCCCTGGTACCTGCTGACCGCCGCCGCCAACTGCTGCTGGCTGTTCGCATGGCATCACAACCAGTTCCCGCTGAGCATGCTGCTGATGGTGGTGCTGCTGGTCGCCTTGATCGTCATCTATCGCCTGCAGGCCTCCCGCCCGCCGTCCTCCACGCTGGAGCGGTGGACGGTGCACATCCCGTTCCGGGTGTACCTGGGCTGGATATCCGTCGCGACGATCGCCAACGCGACGATCACCCTCGACGACGCCGGATGGTCGGGGTTCGGGCTGTCCGAGCCCACCTGGGGCGTGATCATGATCGCGGTGGCGGCGGCCCTGGGTGTGGTGATGAACGTGCTCCATCGCGACATCGCCTACGGGCTGGTGATCGTCTGGGCGCTGATCGGCATCGCGGTGCGCCTGCACGAGACGACGTCGATTCTGATCGCGTCCCTGGCCGGCGCGGTGGTGGTGGCCATCTCGATGCTGATCACGCAATGGATCCGCAGCCACCCGCTCGACTGATCAGTCGAAAACCCTTTTCTCCCAGGCGTGGACGAGCTTGGCGTGTGCCCGGGGGAGCAGTCGGGTCAGGAGGTCGACGGCCTTCGCGTCCCGGCCGACGACCACTCTGCTGTGATTTGCCGCGACGCCACCGAGGATTTTCTCGGCGGCGCGGACCGGAGACATCTTGAGCAGTTTCTCGTTGTACGCCGCGGCTCGCCGCCGCTGCGCTGCGGTGATCTCCCGCCCGGCGCGCTCCGCATCTTCGAGTGCCGACGTCGCGATGTTCGTGGCGATGCCCCCGGGGTGCACCACGGTGACCCGCACCGGGTGGCCCTCCGTGAGCATCTCCGCACGAAGAGATTCGGTGAAGCCGCGGACCGCGAATTTCGTTGTGCAGTAGGCCGACATCGACGCTTGAGCGAGTAGGCCGTTTAAACTCGAGATGTTCACGAGATGCCCGTCGCCGGAGGCGATGAGATGCGGCAGGAACTCCTTCGTGCCGTTGATGACGCCCCATAGGTTGATGTTGACGATCTGTTCGTATGTCTCATAGTCGTTTTCGAGCAGCGGCGCGGCGCCACCCGCGATGCCGGCATTGTTGTACAGCTGGTGGACGACGCCGTAGTGCTCGACGACGGTCGACGAATAGTCGGCGAACGCACGCCGGTCGCTGACGTCCAACGACTGAATGTGCGGTTTACGTCCGACCGCTCCGATCCTCTCGGCCGTGCTGCGCAGGCCCTCCTCGTTGACGTCCGAAATCGCCGTCAGTACCCCGCGACGGGCGAGTCCGATCGCCAACGCACGCCCGATACCCGACCCGGCGCCGGTGACCACCGCTACCTTCCCGTCGAAGGTTGTCACGACTCGTCCACGGCGTCGGCGGGGATCTTGTGCGATGCTTAGTAGGCCTCCAGATCGAATCGTCTTGTCTGTCTGCGGAATCGGAAGGTGAAGTCGGGCCAGAGGGTGGTGTTGTTGCCGTGAGCATCGAGATACCAGCTCGCGCAACCCCCGGTCATCCACACCGATCCGGCGAGCTTGCGTTGCAGTTCCTCGTTGTAGGCGTCCAGTACGTCCTGGCGGACGTCGACGCGGCGCAGGCCGCGGCTCGTCATGGTGGTGACGGCGTCGACGATGTAGTTCAGCTGCGATTCGATCATGTACACCATCGACGTGTGGCCGAGCCCCGTGTTGGGACCAATGAGGATGAACAGATTCGGGTAGCCGGTGATCGTTGTGCCCTTGTAGGCACGCATGCCTTTATCGGCGAACGTCTGACTCAGGCTCCGGCCGTCGCTACCGCAGATGATGTCGAACATCGGTGAGTCGGTGACGTGGAACCCGGTCGCCACCACGATCGCATCGACCTCGCGAGCGGTGCCGTCCTCTGTGATGATGCGGCTCCCGGCGATCTCGCGGATGCCGTCGGTGATGAGGTCGACGTCGTCGCGGTCGAGCGCCGGATACCAGTCATTGGCGATGAGCATGCGCTTGCAACCGATTCGGAAGTTCGGCGTCACCTTGCGCCGCAACTCCGGATCGCGGATCTCTGCGCGGATCTTGGCGCGAGAGATCAGCTCGAACAGCTTCATCAGCCGAGGGTTCTTCGCCAGTCCGACCACTTGAGTCTCACGGGCCGCATAGATCCCTGCCCGGGCCAGCCGCAGTACTCCTGGGATGTTCCGGAAGACCCACTGCTCGGGGCGGGTGAACGGGCGGTCGAAGCGAGGCAGCAGCCAAGGCGCCGTGCGTTGGTAGACGTCAATGTGGGCGACTGAGTCAGCGATCGCCGGAACGATCTGGATCGCCGAGGCCCCGGTGCCGATGACTGCCACCCGTTTACCGGCGAGATCCGCACCGTGGTTCCACTGCGCGGAGTGAAAGAGTTCGCCCGCGAAGTCTTCGATGCCCGGAATGGCGGGCAGAGACGGCTCGGCGAGGGCGCCGAACGCGCCGATGAGCACATCGGCGGTCACGGTTCCGCGCGTCGTCGAGAGTTCCCAGCAATGGTGCTCGTCTTGCCAGGCGGCTCTGGTGACCTCGCATCCGAAGACATGGCGATCCAGAACGCCGGCGCGGTTCGCCACACCGCGGATGTATTCCTCGATCTCATCCTGCGTCGAGAACGACCGGGTCCAGCTCGGGTTCAGCGCAAACGAGTACGAATACAGGTGAGAGGGCACGTCGCATGCTGCCCCCGGGTAGGTGTTGTCGCGCCACGTCCCACCTACGTCGTTTCCGCGTTCCAGGACGATGAAGTCACGGTGTCCGGCTTCGTCCAGTCTCACCGCCGCGCCGAGACCGGAGAAGCCGCTGCCGACAATGGCGACGCGGGTGCGGCTGGGCAGGTGCTGTGACCCTGACCGGATCGGTGGTTCGTCAGGCACGATGCCCCCTCGCGCGACGGTTCCCTGCTTGCGTGTATGTAGGCAAGAAGTAGCCACTTGTGGCGGTCCCTACACAAGGACCCGGAAGATGGCTACTGATGCGGCGAGGAAGCGTTCCCTGTACAGCTGCGATGCGTATGCGATATGACAAGGCCATGCCGGAATCGAGACTCGGCCCGTCCGGGCCTCCGACCGCGTTTCGGTATCCGGAGCTGACCGGCCGCCGCGCGCGGCTGCGCAATGCGGTGAAGCGACTGGTCGGTGTCGACCTGCTTCCGTCCGAGCGCACCGCGCGGGCGTTCATCGCCGGGCTCAACGAGGGTGACCCCGTCGCCGAACGCTTCGTCGCCGAGACCTACCACGGTGAGCTGGGCGCCAGGAGGGCCCGCGACCTCGTCGAGGAGGCGCAGCGGGAAGGCATCGCCAGCGTCCCCGAGGCGCCCGACTCGATGCGTGCGCTGTTCGAGGAGTTCGAGCAGCTTCCCGATTGGCTCGATCCCGATCTCGTCGAGGAAGGCGCGGCGGTCTGGCGTCGCTGGGCCTACGCGTTGGGCGCACTCGGAAACGCCGGAACCAACGACACCTACACCGAAGGCTGGCTGGCGGTACCCCTCTCCCTGTCCGGCGGTTACGCCGGTCAACGCGCACTGCACCGATACCTGGAGACATCGCGCTGGTGGATCGAGGTGTGTCGTCCCGGCGCCATCCTGACGCCAGGATCGTTGGGCCGTAACATTTCTCTGCACGTGCGGATCATGCATGTCAGCGTGCGCGACCGTGTCAAGCACCACCCCGAGTGGGATGCGGAACGCTGGGGCCTGCCGATCAGCCAGTCCGCCATGCTGCTGACGCTGTTGGGCGGCAGCGTCGCACCCGCACTGGGCCTGTTCCTTCTCGGACACGTCACCTCGCCGCGCGAGATGCGGGCCGTCCTGCATTTCAACCGCTACTGCGGTCATCTCGTCGGTGTCCGATGCGACGGCTACTTCCCCGAGACCGTCGCCGACGCGTGGCGCATCCTGTTCATGTGTGACGCGGCGCGCAGCTACGACAGCGCGGACAGCGGCACCGAGCTCGTCCAGTCCTTCGTCCCGGCTTTCGAACCCGCGCCGACGCACCGGGGGTGGGAACGGCTTCGCGCGCAGTACCACTACCGCATGCAAGCAGGCTATCTCGGCCTGTACATGCTGCCGTGGAACCGCCGCCGCTACCGGCTGCCGTCTGCGCTCCCGGGAATCCTGCTGCTACTCAGTCGGTTTCCGGTGATCCTTGGCTTGGAGATATTGCGGCGGTTGTCGCCCGCCGTGGACCGCCGGTGGCAGCAGTGGAACCTCAAGCGCTGGGAGAACTGGCTGCGGTGGCAATCCGACGGCAAGGCAGCGGCTTTCGAGGCCGCCGCGCCGTTGCGCCGCTGATCACGCCCGCGACGGCACGAGGGACGGACTGCCGACACCGATGGTGATCTGTGGCGCCGCGGCGGGGTCGAGCCAGGTCAGCAGTGTGCGCATCTCGTCGCGGCCGATGCCGATGCATCCCCAGGTCGGGTTTCCGTCGGTCACGTGGAGGAAGATGCCCGACACCTTTCCCGGAATGCGTTGCGGGTTCACCCTGATGTTGGCGGCGTAGTCGTAGACGGGGCCGGAGTCGTAGAGGTTCTCCGCGATCGACGACGGCTTCCGCGGTGACCGGACATGGGTGTTGTACGTGGGCGACGAGGCGTCCTCGTCCCACCAATCCTGGTTGGTGGCCTGGAAGTACGGCATCTTGGTGCCGGGGTTCGGTTGCCTGCCGAATGCCTGGTCGAAGGTGAACGTCCCGACCGGTGTGCGGTGGACACCATCGGCGGGCGCGCCGACGCCGAGCGCACCAACCTTGGCGGGCGTGGGCCCGAGAACCGGTTTCCATTGCCCTCCGGTCCGCTGGAAGGCGGTGAGCGTCCCAGACGTGGCGTTCGCGGCCGGCACGCCGACGACGATCCACTGTGTCGTCTGTGTGGCGGTCGCGGCGGGCTGCGCGGCGGCGGGGGCGGCCAGCGTGACGGCTAAGAGCGCAATACCGAGGCAAGCCAGCACTTTTCGCAGTCTCACGGGCTACCTCGGGCTGTGGATAAGTCGGTCGTATGCAGAATCGGGTCATCGTATCCGCGCCGAGCGCCATAAACCGGGCTCCGAAACCTGTTCGCGGCCAAAGCGAGACCGTGTCGCTACTCCTCTGGCGCGGCTGGCTTGTCGGACCCTTCTGTGATGATGTGGTCATGGTGTTGATCGCGGCCTCCGATGATGAGGTGGAGGTGGGTCCCAAGGAGCGGTTGTTTCAGCTCTACGGGCAGTTGGCCGAGCTCTCGGGGCAGCGTAATGCCATCGATGGGCGCATCGTTGAGATCATCGCCGAGATCGACCGCGACGGAATATGGGGGACCGCGGAAGGGGTGCGCTCGGTCAAAGCGCTGGTGGCCTGGAAGCTC
>JBNMQV010000016.1:0-138787 GCA_050205545.1 Mycolicibacterium celeriflavum | reverse complement strand
GTCCCGCAGCGCCCCCCATGGCTTAGGCGATGCCCCCTCCTCCGTAATGAAAAAAACAAACTGACCAGTGACACGCTGGCCGAGCGTGAGCAGGTACTTTCGGACGCATGACCGATACCCCCTCGGGAATGCGTCCCGGTTCACGTATTGCGGATCAGGTGCCGGGTAGCTTGGGGTGGCGATTGATCGTGGCCGGAAGCGCGCACAAGTTCTTCAATCCAGTTCATCCGGAACGTGCCGCAATGGCTGCCGCAATCGGCAGACCGTTCACGGACAACGCCTTTGAGGCATGGTCGGCCAACGACTTTGCGAACTACGTTCTGACAACTGACCTTCAGCCAGGTGACGCATCAGCAATCACTCGCATATTGGCGTCTATGGAGCGCGCCGGATTGCTTATGTCGGCAGGTTGGGACACAAGGCTGCCGTTACTGGGACAGCAATACATCTCTCAAGGCTCGCTGTCGGCTCAGATGAGTGGCTACCTCTGGCTTTCAGAGGTCGTCGGTCCTGACCTGATCATCCAGGCGTACAAGAGCGTGACGGTCCAAATAAGCGCAGTCGACAGTCCTCACTGGGGCAGCGGTTTGGTTTTGGACGAGGGACACATTCTCACTAATAAGCACGTTGTCCGAAAGCTGAAGGATCAACGATTAGAGATCGTCTGTCCTGGGTGGCCTGAATCTTCGACCCCGCACAACTTCCGTTGTTTGGACGACCATCCAGATATCGACGTTGCAGTTATCAAAGTTGATCCCCCCTCCTTGAAACCAACACCTGGAATGGTCTTCCGCGACCCCGCGTGGGCAGACGAAGTCTTTGTATTGGGGTACCCGCGGGTCGCGTGGATGGTAGACACCGGTCTCATTCTCCAGCGCGGGGAAGTGGTCAAACCAATCGCTGAGGTACCCGCAGTCGTCCATGACGACGCGGAGCCCTGGGATCGCCCTGAACGAACGAAGATGTTCCTGTATTCCGCCATAGCGCGTCCCGGCAACAGCGGTGGCCCGATCGTGGCCCACGACGGTCGCGTGATCGGGATTGTTCATGAAAGTGCTGAATTAACAGATTCGTTCGGGGTTGGGCCAGCCGAGCACGCGCCGATGTCTCACGCGACTTCGCAGTTTCCTACGCTGAACGCCGCATGGGCTGAGATTCTCGAGCTCGTCACCTGCTCAGCCGGGCATGAAGATGCCAGACCGAGTCAGGAAGATGAACCCCAGCGAGGTGCAACTGAGCGGGCCGAACCGTTCTACCGCGGCATACCTGCAAGCGAAATCCGTCGTGCTTTGCAGCATTACGGTCTGGAGAATCTGATGACCTTCGAAGACCCACTGAATCTTTAAAGGCCAAGGCAAGTCCCGCCGACCTAGAACACCTAGTACGCAGGTTCATAGAGACGGCCGCGAGTATGGCGTTCGACGATCCCTTCCACCACTCGCCCTTCTCGCTCCACTCCAACCCCGGCGATCACGCCGTGATTGCAGGGCGGGCGTCTCGCGTGGAGCAGGGCTTCCGACCGCTCATCGACGAGGACCTACAGCCGAACCGACATTAACCGTCGGCCGCAGCGCGTACTGCGAATGGAATCAGCGTCAGGTGGATTTCTCGCTCTACATCGTCCTGCGCATGCATCACGAACTCATACTCTTCGTCGCAGCTCTGCCGCGGGCTGCTGCGCTTATGATTTGGGTGTTCCTCGATCTTGGCGATCGCCTTCTTGATGACCGCAGTGACATCTTTTCGCCGAATGAACAACAGTATCGCTGCCTTGGTGTCCCGCCAGACGAGGTAACCGAACAGTTGGTCGAGCGCCTCGTCCATAGTCTTCGGGCCGGACCAGACCTTGCACTCACCGATGAAGATATTGCGGTCGTGAACTCGAATGAGAATGTCAGTTTTGCCAGCGCCATTGAAGACCTCCCCGGCGGCGTCGCCTTCGAACTGTGCGTTGAGATTGACTAGGAGCAGGTCCCGTATCTGCTCCTCCTTGAGAGTCGCCGCCATTGACGGGCTGCGCTCCAACGCATTGCGCTGGATTCGCAAAACGCGCAATGCCTCTCGATAGTCCTGGTCCTGCAAAGCGGGCTCCGGTGTGAACGGTGCTCGGGCGTTTGATGGTCGTTGCTGCTGAGGACGAATAGTCTTCCGTCTCATTGGAACGGCGTACGTTTCGGCGTCGGACCGGCGGCGCACCGGGAATCCGACCTCGGCTTGGAGGTGTCGGGCGGCGAGCAGTTCATCGCGACGTCTAGTCACTATTCCAGGGACATCTTGGCGAATCGCCTTGTTGTGCAGCTCAACCTGTCGGCGCGACCATTCCAGGTGTTCCTCGATCCGAGCGATCTGTTCCTCGAATCGGCTCTTCAACCCTGCGGCGTCTCTCGGTGGATTGTCAACTGCGATGTGCAGTTCGTTAGCCCTAAGTGCCAGAACATGGATCGGATTGAATGTGAACTGGTCAGCACGGAGGGTGAATATGCCCGAGTCGCCCTCGAATGGAACTACCAGCACGAATCGAGGGACTCGGACTCTGCGGCGCTCGCCGAATTCCATGTACTCCTGGCTGGTTTCGGTGGGGTCAGTCATCCACGCTTGATCGACCAGCAACCGCGGGCAGTTCACCAGTGCTTTGTCGACGAGAACGTCGACCACATCCTCCACAGGCGTTCTCAGAAGGTCGTCCGGATCCCATTTTTGAAGATGCTGAACCATCGACTTCGTCGTGGTAGCAAGGGCGGTCGCCAAGTGGCCCACCGCAAAAAGCAACGTCATGTCCACCCGTCCAAGGGTGCCCCGGACGCACGACTAACGAGTCTGAACGCGGCGGGTCTGTCCATCGTCGGCTAAGCGGGCGGGTGGTTCTCATTGACCCAGGCGTCGACGCTTGGGGGCATACCCCACCAGCGGCCGCCGTACTGGGACGCAGACTCGCGAATAGCGATCTCGTAAATGTCCGCGATGGCCTCCGCGATTCTTGAGTCGGGGACGCTCGGGAACAATCGCTGCCTCAGATCGGCGCTTGCAACGATTCGTTGCGCCATCGGTTTAGCACGGTCCTCGTCGAACGCTGCTGACGAAGGGTACGCCGAACCATGGTCTGTCCCCAGTGCTGCTACAACGAAACAGTAAGCAATATCGAACTCGCACAGACTATTTAGTGCGATGTCATGGTTGGTGATTTCGGTAGGCACCTGGTCGTCGGTCAAATCAGGCCGCATCGCAGGGTGTTCGGCCATGAGATCTCGCGCCGCGGAAAGTAGAAATCCGGCGCGCGTCTTACGTGGTTGGCCCGGCTCTTCATGCAGGTTCGCACGCGCGACAAATACCGTGGCATTTCGAATCCACGACGAGTAGACGTAGTCGGGGTCCTGAGCACTGCTCGGCACCGGCTGAAGAGCAAGTGACCGGACCGTCTCCCACGCTTCCAACCTGACCGCGAGGGAGCCGAGCACGTAGATTCGGGTGACCACTGCGAAGCGCTTGTGGGTGGCGACCTCGTCCAGGCCGAGCTTTTTGTATGCGTCGCAAAGCTTTTCGATCGCCTCGTCTACAAGGTCGCCGCGGTCGAAATGCAGCGCCTGGGCACAGAAGATCGTCCACTTGTCCAACGCTGCTGTGAACCCCTCAAGTCCCACGCCCGGTCCGACGTTGCCGCTGAGAGACCGGATGAACTGCCTCAGCCGCACGTCATTGCCAGCCTCCAGTAAGGACACGGTGGCCGACGTAAAGGTCGTTTCGTCCATCTCCATGAGCAACGGCACATCCGGCGTGGCTCCCGCGGCTTGCTGGCGGGCGGCGACAACTTCGCTGAGCAAATTCTGCGCCGTTGCCTCCGCCTCACCACGGATTTTCTCGGCATACGCAGACAGGATGTCTTGCCAGTGTGCGTAGCGAATCGGAACGTTCTCTGCGCCTTCGCGGACGAAGATTTCGCCCTTTCTAAATACGGTGACCGGTTTCCCGTCGGAGCCAGGGTATTGCCCGTCCTTGTTGAAAGGCACGGGAAGCTTGTCTCGGTTCTGCTGCACGTAGACCATGACGATCTCGTTGCCATCGACTTCATGAATCTGTACGAGGACATGGACCTCGCCCTCGATGTATCCACGGATCAGTGCTTGAATGCGCGACCCGTCGAAGCGCTTGCGATCCGTGATCGTGCCGACGGGCATGCATGGGTTGCCGTCGTCGTCGACACCAATGAGGACGTATCCGCCAGGAGGCCGCTGTGACATCGTGACCGCGTCCTTAACGAACTTAAGTTTGTCCTCGGCGACGTCGAGGTCGACCTTCGCTTTCAGGTCGAGGTGTGTTTCCTCCGGGTTGCCCAGCAGTTCATTCAGCTTCTCGGTATCTGTCCGTCCGTCTGGAACGATCATCCAGTGCAAACTCCCAGCTCTGGTATTCGCGCAAAGCTTTCCCAAGGACCGAGGCGACGACGCCCAGGACAGCGGGTCAGGGTCCACATGGCGTCGAGCCATGGTCACGTGTGGGAGAGCCTACGCCCGGTGACTTCCCCCGCTGACGAACGGCACGCCACACGCTCCGGTGGCCCGGAGTTTGTCACATAGTCCCGCTACCGTCCTGCACATGAAGATCGCCAGCCCTGACACAGATCAGTATTGGTATCAGATCAGCGCGCATACCAGCGCGCGGAACGGCCGCAACGGCGTCAGCGGCGCACCGTGGCCTCTGCAACTTCATGTGGCCGCGCTAGTAGGCAACGAAGGAATCGAGGCGTCAGCGACCACCTTCAGCGGAGACGCGCCGAGTACTTGGAGCATCGCGATTGTCACCGCCGACGCGCGCCTTGTCATGGTTCGTATGCAATTCGATGCCGAGCAATACGACCTCGAACGAGACAGGGAAACCCCCGAGGATGAAGCCGCCGAGATCACGGTGAGCGAATCGTGGGTACGGCGCCTGCGCGACGTCGTGCGCTTGGACGTTGGCAAGGTGCGGATGCGCCGTGGCTCGTTTGGTCGGATGATGAGCGACCAGCTCGACGTCGGCAAGTTGTCATTGACTTTCCGCGATGGCACTGTGTCTGACCTGGAATTCGATCAGGTGGCAATGACCACTCACGATGACCGGGCTCAATCGGATCAATTCATGGATGCGTTGCGCAAGCACACCGGCCTGTGACGCATACCGGCCGCCGAGGAGAGGTCGGCGTGCGCGCATGCAATCAGTCGCAGTTGAACATTGTCGTGCGCCCGATCTAAGACCAGGCGGAAGTTCGCCGTCCAGTCGACGTTGCAGCATCCGCAAGTCACTCGCTTCGCGATGGAGTGACACGGCACTTGCCGCTTGTTGGGCACGTATTGGGCATGAGCCCAGTTCAGATTCTCAGAATAGGCGTCTGGACTGCACAAACTATGGTGCGCGATACTGGGATTGAACCAGTGACCTCTTCCGTGTCAGGGAAGCGCTCTCCCGCTGAGCTAATCGCGCCGAACCATCGTTGAGGTGGAGACGGGAATCGAACCCGTGTGCACGGCTTTGCAGGCCGTTGCCTCACCACTCGGCCACTCCACCGCTGGGGTTGATGCCACTGCACCTTCGAGCGGATGACGGGATTCGAACCCGCGACCCTCACCTTGGCAAGGTGATGCGCTACCAACTGCGCTACATCCGCGCGCCACGAACGACTCGTCGCCCGTCGCGAAGGACGACGATAGTCCACCAAAGTGTAGCTGCACAAATCCCGACGTTCGCCGGTGCGTCTCTGCCCGTTCACATCTCAAAACTGCAGGTACGACTCGCATGAAAGGAAACTCCGGGAGGCGCGCTGCTCGCGCATCGCGGCCCGGCCGAGGGGTTCCGAGGCCGCGCGAAAGCTTCTCGTCAAAGTCGAACTCGGCTACCGACGTTCCGCGCGTGAACCTCCGCCCGGCGGTCGCGGCCCATACCCCCCGCAAATCCCCCTATGGATTCGGGGCGCGCCACCTGATCGTGCTAGTCTTCGACGTCGTTCGACCGTTCGGTCGACTCTCCGGTCTCGTAGCTCAGTGGGAGAGCGTCCGCCTCACACGCGGAAGGTCGCTGGTTCGAACCCAGCCGGGACCACCCCTTCACCGACGCGCACCACGGCCCGTCTCCCTAGACTTCAACCATGGTCTCGGCGATCAACCCGCCGTTTGGAGGTTGTCATGTCTGAAGGGGATCGTCCCGGCGAAATCCTGCCCGAAAGCGAATGCTGGGACCTGTTGGGCAGTGTGGCCCTCGGACGCCTTGTCACCAGTGGAAGCGGGATCCTCGAAATCTTCCCTGTGAACTTCGTCGTACAGCGCAAGTCCCTGTTGTTCCGCACGGCGCAGGGCACCAAGTTGGTCAGCGCGGCGATCAACCGCGAGGTGCTTTTCGAGGCCGACGATCACAACGTCGCCGAAGGGTGGAGCGTGATCGTTCGCGGCGTTGCCCGCATGGTCCGCGATGACGACGACCTCCAGGAAGCCGAACAGACGCCGCTCCTACCGTGGACGACTCACGCCAAGGACCATTACGTCCGTGTTCTTCCTCGACGCGTCACCGGCCGGCGCTTTCGCTTCGGCTCGTAACGGCCCGGGCTAGCGCCTCCGGCGCCACACGATGATCCCGACGGCCGCGAGGATGGCGACGATCGCCACCACCGGAACCGTCTGCTTCGGGTTGTCTGTGGCCGTGTGTCGCAGCGTGTCCGCCTTCTCGACGACGCGCTCCTTCGTCTCGGCCGCCTTGTCCCTCGCGTGCTCCTTGGTCTCGTCGACCTTCTCTTTCGCGCGCGTCTTCACATCCAACTTGGCCTGCAGCGCCTCGACCGTCTCGCCCAACTCGTGGCGGGTCTGTTCGATATCGGCCTGAATGTCGTCGACGCCCGCATCCGGTCCTGGCTCGGGGCGTGGGTTCGGTGCGGTCATGACCTCGCGTCCTTCAACTCTTGGATGTCCGCTTTCACGGTCTCGACGGTCTTCGGCGCCGCGGGAGTGACCTCCTGGGCCTGTTTGCGTCCCACCAGAGCCGCGATACCCGCGATCACGAACAGCACACCCGCGACGATCAGCGCAGCCGCCCAAACCTCGAGCACCAGCGACAGCGCCGCCACGGCCGCGGCGATCAACGTCGCCGCGCCGAAGAACGCCAGCAAGCCCGCCACGCTGAACAGCCCCGCACCGATCCCTGCGTGCTTGGCCGATTCCTGGAATTCCTTCTGCGCCAACCGCATTTCATCGCGGATCAACCGCGAAGTCTGCGTCGACAACTGGCTCATCAACTCGCCGACCGACGCATCGGCGCTAGGTCTCGATTCCACCGTCATCACATACCAACCTCTGACTTGTCTTGACCTGTCGCGACAGAGATGCCCGGCGTCAATAAAGCCGAAACCCCGAGGGCCTTTTGAATGCATCTTGCGGTCGTTATCTACGCGCCGACGCTGATGCCGGCAATATCGCAGGTCGAGAAGGAATCCAGGCCGCGGCCGCCGTCCGATGCGTCCTTACCATGCCGAACCGATCACCTTTTGGAAACGGCGCGGTGCGGCGTGGCGTGTCGCTGCCAACTGCCTGCTGATATTAACGCGGTCGTATGGACGCGACCTCGGTACGGCATGCAAGGTCTGCTGCCTCGGTTGAACGGAAGTATGTGAGTGGAGGGATCAACGTCGATGACGACCTTTAAAGGAGTCAACATCGCGGCAGCTGTGGGGGCTGGATTGATAGGTGCGGCCATTGGGGTGGCGATCGCACTGAGTCCGACTGCCCTGGCCGGAGGATACGAGTGTGTCGAATCGGCGACGGGGCAGGCGCCTGCCGGAGCACCAGGGGCTCCCGTCTGTGCTCCGCTGACCGACATGGCCGGTGTGCCGATGGCACTTCCCGGCCCGCCGCCTATCGCGCCGCCACTGGTGCCGCCCGTGGTGCCGCCACCACTGGTGCCGCCGCTCGTGCCGCCGCCGCTGGTGCCGCCCGTGGTGCCACCGCCTCTGGTGCCGCCGGTCGCCGGCGCTCCGATCGTCGGCGGTGCGCCGGCAGTGGTCGGCGCTCCGCTCACGGAGATGGGCGGGCTGGCCGGCAAGGGCAAGGGCGACCCGTCTCGTCCGCCCGCGCCAGGAGCGCCCGTCCCGGGACAGCCGACTCCGCCCGGGCCTGTGACCTGACGGCACACCGAGGATAGTCCCTCCGGTTTGGCCCGGCGGCGAGCGAAGACTCGTCGCCGGGCTAAATCCATTAACTGGCAACAAATTTCGTCGTGGCCTAACCGTGACGGACACTTAACCGAATTGCTTAGGCGCTCTTGCTCTTAAAGCACGAGAGCTGCCCTACCATTATTGACATCGTTGTAATTTCAAGGGAGGCACCAAGATTGCGTGCTGTACTTCGGTGTGTTCTTGCCGCCGTCGTCATCGCTACCAGCGTGGTGGCCGGGCCGGCCGGAGAAGGCTCAGCGGCCGCTAACCGGCCGGTGAGAAACGCCATCGCCTCCATCCTGCCCGCCGAGGGGCAGATCGTCGGAATTGCACACCCCGTGGTGGTGACATTCAAAGAATCCGTCGTCGACAGAGCGCTCGCCGAGCGGTCGCTCGAGATCACTGCGACGCCGGCGATGACGGGTCGATTCGAATGGCTCGACGCCAAGACCGTGTCCTGGGCTCCGGATCAATTCTGGCCCGCGCACAGCACGATCGCGCTGTCGGTCGGCGGCATCAAGACGAACATCGCGACCGGGCCCGCGGTTGTCGGTGTGGCCAACATCGCCGACCACACGTTCACGGTCACCATTGACGGTGTCCCGCCGCACGAGCTCCCGTCGCCGCACCACCGTCCCTTTTTCGGCAAGCCCGGCGTCTTTCCCGCCTCGATGGGCCGGCCCGAGTACCCAACGCCCGTGGGCACTTTCCCCGTGTTGGCCAAAGAGCGTGACGTCAAGATGGATTCGAGCAGCGTCGGCATCCCCGTGTCCGCCGACGACGGTTACCTACTCGACGTGGAGTGGGCCGTCCGGCTCACCAGGCGGGGCATCTTCGTCCATTCGGCGCCGTGGGCGATCAACTCGCTCGGCCACGAGAACGTCAGTCACGGGTGCATCAGCCTCAGCCCCGAAGATGCCGAGTGGTACTTCGACAACGTCAAGGTGGGCGACCCGGTCATCGTGCAGGAGAACAACATCGAGGTGCCGCGGCCCAGGGTCGAGCCGACCAATCCAGAGGTCCCGCGAATCGTCCCTCGGTGAGGATCGCGCGACCTCCGGATCACGTCTTGTCGACGATCTCCTCGGCGATCTTCAGCAGCGGCACATTCGAGTCCTGCGACAGCTTGCGCAGTAGGTCGAACGCCTGCACCGCGTCGACGCCGTAGCGCTCCATCATCATGCCCTTCGCCTGGCCGATGGTGTCCCGGCTGGCCAACGCCTGCCGGAACTGTTCGTCGCGGCGGGCGGCATTCCAGGCCACCGACGAATGCGCGGCGAACACCAGCCCGAGATTCCTCGATTCGTCGCCGAAGGCGTCGGGTTCTTCCGAGTAGACGTTGAGCGCGCCCATCGTCTCGCCCTCGATGAACAGCTGGAACGCCATGATCGAGCGAATCGGCGTCTCCGCCAGCGCATCTCGGCGGTAGCGGGGGAACCGGTCGTCGGTTTGCAGGTCGGCGACGTAGACGACCTTCTTGTCCCACGCCGCGGTCAGGCACGGGCCCTCCTGATAACGCTGCTGAATCTTGTCCAACAACATGGGATACAGATGCGTCGTCGCCGGGGTTTCGACGCTCTTCGACTTGCGGGTGATGGTGATGCCTGCGTACTGCGCACCAGGAATCTCCACCGCCGCATGTTCGGCCAGCTCCGCGATGACCGTGTCCGCGTCCTGGCGACTGTAGAGCCCCCGCACCAGCTCCGCGATGCGCAGATGCGCATCCTCGCGTTCTTCGGGTTCCTTTGCCATCACCATTCGAGGTCCTTCTTCGGTCAATCCAGATCACGCGCAGCCCGCACCGATCTTGCGGACAGGCCGCAATTATCGGTGAAGTAAACCGTCGCCAGTGCATTTTCGCCGGGACCGCGCTACAGCGCGCGCAGATACCGGTCGGTGACCACCCTCTGAACCAGCGACGTCACTGGTGAGCCGAGGCGACTCCACCAGGTCGCGTGCCGGGAGAACGCGGTGACCACGGCCGACACCTCGTCCGAGGCCGCGTCGTAACGGACGAGGAACAGCTCCTCGCCCGACTCCGCATGGCCGGGCAGGGTGCCGTAGGCGAATCCCCGGGCATCGGGCTCGTCGACGACATAGACGACGCGGCACGGCGCCGAGATCGGACCCAGTTGCACCAAAACCTCCGACCCGACCTCCGCGACCTCCGTCGTCGCCTCGACCCGCACGCCCGCACCGCGCAGCATGCCCCACCGCATGCCGGCGGCCGCAGCCTCCTCGAACCGGTCGCGGCCGTGACCGATCACCGCCGTCTTGTGCACGTGGTGGTAACCGGGCGGCAGCTCGCCCGAGGTGGCGCCCACCTCGCGGTACGTCAGCCGGAGCGCGGCGAGATCGCTGAGCTTCACCCGCGCTACCTTGCCATCGCCGGCGTACGGTCGACTCCATGACCACCCCCCTCGCGCAGGCATCCGGCACGTTCACGATCGGCGACCTGACGGTCAACCGTCTCGGCTTCGGCGCGATGCGGTTGACCGGCAAGGGCGTCTGGGGGCCGCCGCAGGATCGCGACGAGTGCCTTCGGGTGCTGCGTCGTGCCGTCGAGCTCGGGGTCAACTTCATCGACACGGCCAACTCCTACGGTCCCTATGTCTCCGAGGAACTGATCCGCGAGGCACTGCATCCCTACGACGGCGTCGTCGTCGCGACCAAGGCGGGGCTGCTGCGCACGGGGCCGGACGTGTGGCCGGTGCTCGGCTATCCCGAGTATCTGCGCCAGGAGTGCGAGATGAGCCTGCGTCGGCTCGGCGTCGACACCATCGACCTGTTCCAGCTGCACCGCATCGACACCAAGTTCCCCGCCGAGGACCAGGTCGGCGAGCTGCTCAAGCTGCAGCAGGAAGGCAAGATCCGCCACATCGGCCTGTCCGAGGTCACCGCCGAACAACTCGAGGCCGCGCAGAAGGTGGCCGCGATCGTGACCGTCCAGAACATGTACAACGTCAGCGTCCGCTCCGCCGAACCCGTGCTCGACGCCTGCGAAGCCCAGAACATCGGCTTCATCCCGTGGTTCCCGCTCGCCGCCGGGCCGCTGGCGGCGCCCGACGGGCCGCTGCGGCGCATCGCCGCCGACCACCACGCCTCGCCCTCACAGCTGGCGTTGGCCTGGCTGCTCAAGCGCTCGCCGGTGATGCTGCCCATCCCGGGCACCTCCAAGGTGGCCCACCTCGAGGAGAACGTGGCAGCCGCCGAAATCGAGTTGACCGACGACGAGTTCGAGACACTGAGCAAAGCCGGAGCCGCCGGCGACTGACCGAGGCAATACGGTGGACGGGTGAGCTCTGAGCAGCACTCCGGTGGTGGCTTCAATCCGCCGGTCGCCACCGATCGCGGCGGACCCGACTACGGACGCTTCATCGACGCCATCCGCACGTTGCAAGACCACGCCCGCGCCGCCGACGCCCCCGACGACGTGATCAGCGAAGCGGCCGATCAGATCGAGAAGGTGTCGCAGCTGCTCGCCCCGTATTACGCCGACGAATGGTCCTCACCGTCGGGCCGTCGCGTGGACCTGCCCAACCGCGGCAACATCTTGTCCATCCCGCTCGACGTGCACGTCACCGACGATCAGCGCATCGTGGGCACCGCCGGGTTCCGCCGCTTCCACCTCGGCCGCAACGGCGCGGCGCACGGCGGCAGCGTTGCGCAACTGTTTGATGCCCTGCTGGGCTTCACCGCGTTCCGGCTCAGCGGCAGCAGGGGGCAGCGCACTGCGTTCCTGCACATCGACTACCGCAAGATCGCGCTCGTCGAAAAGGAGTTCCAGGTCGAGGCGGGCATCGACCGCATCGAGGGCCGCAAGATCTTCGTGTCCGGACGGCTGCTCGACGGCGACGCCGTGCTGGCCGAGGCGCACGCGCTGTTCGTCAAGCTCAAACCGGGCCAGCCGTGAACACCGGCGGCGTCAAAGAGCGTCTCGGGCGGTGGCGCGAGCGGGTGCGGCAACGGCGCACCGTCAACTTCGGCTACCGCATCGCGGTCGGCGTCGTCGGGACCGTGATCCTCGGCCTGGGCATCGTCGCCATCCCGTACCCGGGACCGGGGTGGGCGATCGTCTTCGTCGGCCTGGGCATCCTGGCCACGGAGTTCGAGTGGGCGCGACGGCTGCTCGGCTACGTCAAGGAGCGCTACGACAAGGCGATGGACTGGTTCCACCGCCAGCACGGCGCGGTGCAGATCCTGGGCGGGGTGTTCACCGCGTTGGTGGTGTTCGCGACGCTGTGGGTGCTCGGCGCGGTCGCCTTCTTCGGCGATCTCGTCGGACTGGAGCACAAGCTGCTTCAGAGCCCTCTCGGCATCGGGTCCTGACGACGCGGCGCGCTGACGGGCACGGATAGCATGGTCGCGTCCTCGCGACTAGTTGACGATGAAACTGGAGAAGCACCGATGAGCGCCGCCACCAACCGCACCCACGCAGCCCCGATCCGGGTCGCTGCCGGGACCACCGCGGGGGAGGCGGTGCGTGAGGCGGGCCTACCGGGCCGGGGCGCACCCGATGCGATCGTCGTCGTCCGCGACGCCGAAGGCCGACTCCGCGACTTGTCGTGGGTGCCCGACACCGACCTCGAGGTGACGCCCGTGGCCGCCGACACCGACGACGGTCGCAGCGTCATCCGGCACTCCGCCGCACACGTGCTGGCGCAGGCCGTGCAGGACCTCTTTCCTGAGGCCAAGCTCGGCATCGGCCCGCCGATCACCGACGGCTTCTACTACGACTTCGACGTCGAGCGCGCCTTCACCCCCGAGGATCTCGCCGCGCTGGAGAAGCGCATGCGCCAGATCGTCAAAGAGGGCCAGCTCTTCTCCCGGCGCGTCTTCGAGTCGAAAGACCAAGCGCGCGAAGAACTCGCCAACGAGCCCTACAAGCTCGAGCTCGTCGACGACAAGTCCGGCGACCCCGACGTGATGGAGGTCGGCGGCGACGAGCTGACCGCCTACGACAACCTCAATCCCCGCACCCGGGAACGGGAATGGGGCGATCTGTGCCGGGGGCCGCACATCCCGACGACGAAGTACATCCCGGCGTTCAAGCTGACCCGCAGCTCGGCCGCCTACTGGCGCGGCAACCAGGACAACGCCAGCCTGCAACGCATCTACGGCACCGCGTGGGAATCGCAGGACGCCCTCGACCAGTACCTCGAGTTCATCGAGGAGGCGCAGCGCCGCGACCACCGCAAGCTCGGCGCCGAGCTCGACCTGTTCAGCTTCCCCGACGAAATCGGTTCGGGTCTGGCGGTTTTCCATCCCAAGGGCGGAATCATCCGGCGCGAGCTCGAGGACTACTCGCGGCGCAAGCACATCGAGGCCGGATACCAGTTCGTCAACACACCGCACATCACCAAGGCCGAACTGTTCAAGATCTCCGGGCACCTCGACTGGTACGCCGACGGCATGTTCCCGCCGATGCACCTCGACGCCGAGCTCGACCCCGACGGTGCGGTGCGCAAACCGGGGCAGGACTACTACCTCAAGCCGATGAACTGTCCCATGCACTGCCTGATCTTCCGGTCACGCGGGCGTTCGTATCGGGAACTTCCGTTGCGGCTCTTCGAGTTCGGCACCGTATACCGCTATGAGCTGTCCGGCGTCGTGCACGGTCTGACGCGCGTGCGCGGGCTGACGATGGACGACTCGCACATCTACTGCACCCGCGAACAGATGCGCGACGAGCTCACCTCGCTGCTGCGTTTCATCCTCGACCTGCTCGCCGACTACGGCCTGACCGACTTCTACCTCGAGCTGTCGACCAAGGACCCCGACAAGTTCGTCGGTTCCGACGAACTGTGGGAAGAGGCCACCAACGTGCTCGCCGAGGTCGGCGCCGCTTCCGGACTTGACCTCGTGCCCGATCCCGGCGGCGCGGCCTTCTACGGTCCGAAGATCTCGGTCCAGGTCAAAGACGCGCTCGGCCGCAGCTGGCAGATGTCCACCATCCAGCTGGACTTCAACTTCCCGGAGCGCTTCGAGCTGGAGTACACCGCCGCGGACGGGTCACGGCAGCGGCCGGTGATGATCCACCGCGCGCTCTTCGGCTCGATCGAGCGCTTCTTCGGCATCCTCACCGAGCACTACGCCGGCGCGTTTCCCGCCTGGCTGGCACCCGTGCAGGTGGTCGGCATCCCCGTCGCCGACGATCACGTCCCCTACCTGAACGGCCTTGCGACACAACTGAAGATGAAGGGTGTGCGCGCCGAGGTCGACACCAGCGATGACCGGATGGCGAAGAAGATCGTCAACCACACCAACCAGAAGGTGCCGTTCATGTTGGTGGCCGGCGACCGCGACGTCGAGGCCGACGCGGTCAGCTTCCGCTTCGGTGACCGCACCCAGATCAACGGTGTGCCGCGTGACAAGGCCGTCGCGGCGATCGTCGAATGGATCGCGAGCCGCCAGAACGCCGCTCCCACAGCCGAACTGCTCGAGGTGAACACAGCCAAGTGAACGCCGAAGAGCGGGCCGACCGCGGCATCGACAACGAGCACACGGTGATCGACCGCGGTGCCGGTGACCCCGACCATCTGCAGCGGCTGTGGACCCCGCACCGGATGAGCTACATCGCCGAGGCTCCCATGAAGGGCGGCACGGCGGGGTCGGGCAAGTCGCGCCAACCGTTCACCGACATCCCAACGATGCCCGACGAAGAGGGTCTGGTCGTCGCGCGCGGCGACTCCGTCTACATCGTGCTCAACCTGTACCCGTACAACCCGGGGCACTCGATGGTGGTGCCGTATCGGCGGGTGTCCGAACTGGAGGATCTCACCCCCGACGAAAGCCTCGAGCTGATCACGTTCACGCAGAAGCTGATTCGGGTGATCAAGGCGGTCTCGCACCCGCACGGGTTCAACGTCGGACTCAACCTCGGCCAGTCGGCGGGCGGTTCGCTGGCCGACCACCTGCACATGCACGTGGTACCGCGCTGGAGCGGCGACGCGAACTTCATCACGATCATCGGCGGCTCGAAAGCGGTGCCGCAGTTGCTGCGCGAGACCCGCGAACTGCTGGCAAACGAGTGGGCGAGACAGCAGTGAGCAACTTCTATCTGATGACCCGGGCGGCGTACGAGAAGATCAGCAGGCCGGTGGCCAAGGCGGCTCTGCGCGCGGGGCTCACGCCGGACAGCATCACGATCCTGGGCACCGCCGGGTCCGTGCTGGGGGCGTTGACGCTGTACCCGATCGGCCATCTGTGGTGGGGTTCGGTCGTCGTGTGGCTGTTCGTGCTCGCCGACATGCTCGACGGGGCGATGGCCCGCCAACGCGGCGGCGGCACCCGCTTCGGCGCGGTGCTCGACGCCACCTGCGACCGGATCAGCGACGGCGCCATCTTCTGCGGGTTGTTGTGGTGGGCGGCGTTCGGGCTGCAGAGCACCTCGCTCGTCGTCGCGACGGCGATCTGCCTGGTGACCTCGCAGGTCATCTCCTACATCAAGGCGCGGGCCGAGGCCAGCGGCCTGTCGGCGGAGGGCGGTCTGATCGAGCGTCCGGAGCGGCTGATCATCGTGCTGGTCGGCGCAGGCCTGTCCGGCCTGTTCGGGGTGGTGTGGCTGCTGGAGATCGCCATGTGGGTGCTGGCGGTGACCAGCCTGGTGACCCTCGGACAGCGCGTGCACAGCGTGCGCACCTCCCCGGGGGCGATGGACCGGATCCCCAAACCCGACACCACCAACGCGGGCGGGGACAAACCGGAGGCGAGTGAGCCGTGACGACCACGCCCTCGGGACCGACGGCCAGTGCCAACCCGTTGGGTGGCCGGCTGGCGGACTGGGGGTATGCGGCCGGCTGGCGGATGGTGTGCGCGATGCCGGAGTTCGTCGCCCGCAACACCTTTGACGCCGGCGCCCACTACGCGGCGCGCGGCGGCGGGCCCGAACAGCTGCGCAAGAACCTGGCGCGGGTCGTCGGCGTGCCGCCCGAGCAGGTGCCGGACGGGCTGATTCGTGCTTCGCTGGCCTCCTACGCGCGATATTGGCGGGAGGCCTTCCGGTTGCCGACGATGGACCACGAGGCGCTCGGCCGCGAGCTGGTCGTCGACGACGTCGATCTTCTGTGGGCCGCGCTGGACGCCGGCCGCGGTGCGGTGTTGTCGCTGCCGCACAGCGGCAACTGGGACATGGCCGGGGTCTGGCTGGTCCAGAACTACGGCACGTTCACCACGGTGGCCGAACGCCTCAAGCCCGAGTCGCTCTACAACCGCTTCGTCGCCTACCGCGAGGGGCTGGGCTTCGAAGTCGTCCCGCTGACCGGCGGCGACCGGCCTCCATTCGAGGTTCTCGCCGAGCGCCTACGCGACAACCGACCGGTGTGCCTGATGGCCGAACGCGACCTCAGTCGCAGCGGGGTGGAGGTCGAATTCTTCGGCGAACCCACGCGCATGCCCGCGGGTTCGGCCAAACTCGCGATCGAGACCGGGGCGGCGCTGTTCCCGGTGCACTGCTGGTTCGAAGGCGATGGGTGGGGAATGCGGGTGTATCCCGAGATCGACACGTCGTCGGGAGACGTCACCGTCATCACCCAGGCACTCGCCGACCGGTTCGCCCGCAACATCGCCCCACACCCGGCCGACTGGCACATGATGCAGCCGCAGTGGCTGGCCGACCTGTCGGCGGAGCGTCGCGCGAAGCTGGAGGCCAGTCCGTGAGGATCGGCATGGTCTGCCCGTACTCGTTCGACGTGCCCGGCGGCGTGCAGTCGCACGTCCTGCAGCTCGCCGAGGTGATGGACGGCCTCGGCCACGACGTCAGCGTGCTCGCACCGTCGTCGCCGGGCGCCGACCTGCCCGACTACGTCGTCTCGGGCGGTAAGGCCGTACCGATTCCCTACAACGGATCCGTTGCGCGCCTGCGGTTCGGGCCCGCCACGCACCGCCTGGTCAAGCGCTGGATCGCCGAAGGCGACTTCGACGTCTTGCACCTGCACGAGCCCAACGCGCCCAGCCTGTCGATGCTGGCGCTCAACATCGCCGAGGGTCCGATCGTCGCGACGTTCCACACCTCGACCACGAAGTCGTTGACGCTCACCGTGTTCGAGCCGATCCTGCGCCCGATGCACGAGAAGATCGTCGGCCGCATCGCGGTGTCGGACCTGGCTCGGCGCTGGCAGATGGAGGCGTTGGGCAGCGACGCGGTGGTGATCCCCAACGGCGTCGACGTGGCGTCGTTCGCCTCCGCTCCGTTGCTCGACGACTACCCCCGCAGCGGTAGATCGGTGCTGTTCCTGGGCCGCTTCGACGAACCGCGCAAGGGCATGGCCGTGCTGCTGCGCGCGCTGCCGAAGCTGGTGGCGCGGTTCCCCGACGTCGAGATCCTCGTCGTCGGCCGTGGCGACGAAGACGAATTACGTGACGACGCCGGCGAATTCGCCTCGCATCTGCGCTTCCTCGGTCAGGTCGACGACGCGGACAAGGCGTCGGCGATGCGCAGCGCCGACGTGTACTGCGCCCCCCACACCGGCGGCGAGAGCTTCGGCATCGTGCTCGTCGAGGCGATGGCCGCCGGCACCGCGGTGGTGGCCAGCGATCTCGACGCGTTCCGTCAGGTGCTCGACGACGGGGCGGCCGGCCGCCTCGTGCCCGTCGACGACGCGGCGGCCCTGGCCGACGGGCTGATCGAGGTGCTCGAGGACGATGCCGTGCGCGAGCGCTACATCGCGACCGCGACCCAAACGGTGCGACGCTACGACTGGTCGGTGGTGGCCCGGCAGATCATGCGGGTGTACGAGACCGTCTCGGGCTCGGGCACCAAGGTGACGGTTTCCGGCGGTGACGCCGGCGGTAGGGCGAGAACGGCGAGGACCAGGAAGGCGACCGGAGGCGTCCGGTGATCACCTGGATCGTCGTGATCACGCTGGCGTTGCTGGTGGTGATCATCCTGGCGGTCGGCGGCTGGGCGTTGCAGACGGCCAACCGACTGGACCGCCTGCACGTGCGCTACGACCTGTCCTGGCAGGCGCTCGACGGCGCGTTGGCCCGCCGCGCCGTCGTCGCCCGAGCGGTCGCCGTCGACGCCTACGGAGACGACCCGCAGGCCGCCCGGCTGGCGGCGCTGGCCGACGCGGCCGAACACGCACCGCGATCGGCCCGCGAGGGGGCGGAGAACGACCTGTCCGCCGCGCTGGCGCAGGTGGACCCCGCGGACGTGCCGCAGGCGCTGGTCGCTGAACTCGCCGACGCCGAGGCGCGGGTGGTGCTGGCCCGGCGTTTCCACAACGACGCCGTGCGCGACACCCTCGCACTGCGCGAACGGCCGGTGGTGCGCATGCTGCGGCTCGGCGGAACGGCCGCGCTGCCAACGTATTTCGAGATCGTCGAGCGGCCCGAGACGGTACCGGAGGTCGGGCGCAGGTGAGCTGGCGCACGTCGGCGCGGGTGATTCTGCTCGACGAGGCCGGCGCCGTGCTGCTGTTCCGCGGCTCGGACCCCGGACTGGCCGACGCGCCGCGGTGGTGGTTCACCGTCGGTGGCGCGGTGGAACCGGGGGAGGAGCTGGCGGCCGCCGCCGCGCGGGAGGTCGGCGAGGAGACCGGTCTACGGGTGTCCGCCACCGACCTGGTCGGCCCGCTGTGGCGTCGCCAGGCGGTGTTCGAGTTCGACGGTTCGGTGATCCGCAGCGAGGAGTTGTTCTTCGTGTACCGCACGAGACGATTCGAGCCGTCGATGGGCGGTCACACAGCACTCGAACGGCGCACGATTCACGGCTACCGCTGGTGTGATGAGACAATGATTCAAGAGCTGGTCGCCAACGGCGAAACCGTCTACCCGCTGCAACTCGGCGAGTTGCTGAAACAAGCGAATGTGCTTGCCGACGCGCGCGGGGACGGGGCGCGGCAGCAATTGCAATCGATCCGCTGAAGTGCGGAATCAACACATTTGCGCCCGCCTTTAGACTGGATCAGTAGGGATTCGGAGGAGATAGCAGTGGATACCGCACCGAACGGGTCGGTGACCCAGACCGGAACAGCCCGGGTCAAACGCGGCATGGCCGAGATGCTCAAGGGCGGCGTGATCATGGACGTGGTCACCCCCGAGCAGGCCCGGATCGCCGAGGGCGCCGGTGCGGTGGCGGTCATGGCGCTCGAACGGGTGCCCGCCGACATCCGCGCCCAGGGTGGCGTCGCCCGCATGAGTGACCCCGATCTCATCGAGGGCATCATCTCGGCGGTCACCATCCCCGTGATGGCCAAGGTCCGCATCGGCCACTTCGTGGAGGCGCAGATCCTGCAGAGCCTCGGCGTCGACTACATCGACGAGTCCGAGGTGCTGACCCCCGCCGACTACACCCACCACATCGACAAGTGGAAGTTCACCGTGCCGTTCGTCTGCGGTGCGACCAACCTGGGCGAGGCGCTGCGCCGCATCACCGAGGGCGCGGCGATGATCCGCTCCAAGGGCGAGGCCGGTACCGGCGACGTGTCCAACGCGACCACCCACATGCGCCAGATCGGCGGCGAGATTCGTCGGCTGACCTCGCTGTCGGAGGACGAGCTGTACGTCGCGGCCAAGGAGCTGCAGGCGCCCTACGACCTGGTGGTGGAGGTGGCCCGCGCGGGCAAGCTGCCGGTGACGCTGTTCACCGCAGGCGGCATCGCGACCCCGGCCGACGCGGCGATGATGATGCAGCTCGGCGCTGAGGGCGTCTTCGTCGGGTCGGGAATCTTCAAGTCCGGCGACCCGGCGGCGCGCGCCGCGGCCATCGTCAAGGCCACCACGTTCTACGACGATCCCGACGTGCTGGCGAAGGTGTCGCGCGGTTTGGGTGAACCGATGGTCGGCATCAACGTTGAGGACGTCGCGGCCCCACACCGGCTCGCCGAACGCGGCTGGTAAGCGGACCGAATGGCGATCGAGAAGATCCTCGATCTCGAACAGCTCGAGGTCAACATCTACCGGGGGAGCGTGTTCAGCCCCGAATCCGGTTTCCTGCAGCGCACTTTCGGCGGGCACGTGGCCGGGCAGTCGCTGGTTTCGGCGGTGCGCACGGTCGATCCGAAGTTCCAGGTGCACTCATTGCACGGGTATTTTCTCCGCTCCGGCGACGCCAAGGCGCCGACGGTGTACATCGTCGAACGCCTGCGCGACGGCGGCTCGTTCGTGACACGTCGCGTGAACGCGATCCAGCACGGCGAGACGATCTTCTCGATGTCGGCGTCGTTTCAGACCGACCAGAGCGGCATCGAGCACCAGGACTCGATGCCGGTGGCGCCGCCCCCCGACGACTGCCCGGGACTGACCGAGATCAAGGCGTTCGACGATGCGGGCTTCAATCAGTTCGCCGAGTGGGACGTCCGCATCGTGCCGCAGGAGAAGCTGACCCGGTTGCCCGGCAAGGCTTCTCAGCAGCAGGTGTGGTTCCGTCATCATGATCCGCTGCCCGACGACTACGTGCTGCACATCTGTGCGCTGGCCTACATGAGCGATCTGACGCTGCTGGGTTCGGCGCAGGTGCATCACACCGGGGAGCGCAAGCATCTGCAGGTCGCCTCGCTCGACCACGCGATGTGGTTCATGCGCCCGTTCCGCGCCGATGAATGGCTGCTCTACGACCAGTCCTCGCCGTCGGCCTCGGGCGGGCGGTCGTTGTGCCAGGGCAAGATCTTCAACCAATACGGCGAGATGGTGGCGGCGGTCATGCAAGAAGGGCTGACCCGCTTCAAGCGCGATTACAAACCGTGAGCACTCCACATGTCGGTGTCCTTGCGTTGCAAGGCGATACCCGCGAACACCTGGCCGCGCTGCGCGAGGCCGGGGCGGAGGCGTCGACCGTGCGGCGGATCCGCGAACTCGAGGCCGTCGACGCGTTGGTGATCCCCGGCGGGGAGTCCACCGCGATGAGCCACCTGCTGCGCGAGCTCGACCTGCTCGAACCGCTGCGGTCTCGGCTGGCCGACGGTATGCCGGCGTACGGCTCGTGCGCGGGCATGATTTTGTTGGCCTCGGAGATCTTGGACGCCGGGGCGGCCGGCCGAGAGGCCACGCCGCTGAAGGCGATCGATATGACGGTGCGGCGCAACGCCTTCGGCCGTCAGGTCAACTCGTTCGAAGACGACCTCGACTTCACCGGCGTCGACGGGCCCGTGCATGCGGTGTTCATCCGGGCGCCGTGGGCCGAACGCGTCGGGCCGGACGTCGAGGTGCTCGCCGAGGCCGCCGGTCATATCGTCGCGGTGCGCCAGGGTAAGCGACTCGCGACGGCGTTCCATCCGGAGATGACCGGCGACCGTCGCATCCACAAACTGTTCGTCGCGATGCTCTAGTCCCCGAGCGATTCGTGGAGTCGCACCGGCGGTGAGCGCCGCCAACACTCCACAAACCGCCGGGAGAGTTAGCGGATTTCAAGGCCCGTGACCGCGCGGCCGATCACCAGCCGCTGAATCTCGCTGGTGCCCTCGAAGATCGTGAAGATCTTGGCGTCGCGGTGCATCCGCTCGACGGGATAGTCGCGGGTGTAGCCGTTGCCGCCGAGGATCTGGATCGCCTCGTCGGTGACATACACCGCGGTCTCGCTGGCGACCAGCTTGGCCATCGACCCTTCGGCGTTCTCGAAGGCCTTGCCGTTGCGGGCCATCCAGCCGGCCCGGTAGACCAGCATCCGGGCGGCGTCGATGCGGGCCTTCATATCGGCCAACTTGAATGCGACGGCCTGGAATTCGCCGATCTTCTTACCGAACTGCTCGCGCTGGAGGGCGTAATCGAGAGCGTATTCGTAGGCCGCGCGGGCCACGCCCACCGCCATCGCGCCGACGCTGGGACGTGTACGCTCGAACGTCGCGAGCGCGGCCTGACTCTTGGCTTTCTTGCCCTCGCGCACTCGCGCGATGCGCTCCTCGAACTTCTCCCGGCCGCCGACGATCAGATCGCCCGGGATGCGCACGTCCTCGAGCACCACCTCGGCGGTGTGCGAAGCGCGGATGCCGTGCTTGAGGAACTTCTGCCCCTGCCGGAATCCGGGGGTGTTCGGCGGGATGATGAACGTCGCCTGTCCGCGTGTGCCGAGTTCCGGATACACCGATGCGACGACGATGTGCACTTCGGCGATGCCGCCGTTGGTGGCCCACGTCTTGACGCCGTTGAGCACCCACTCGTCCTTGGCCTCGTCGTAGCGGGCGCGGGTGAGGATGCCGCCGACATCGGAGCCGGCTCCGGGCTCTGACGAGCAGAACGACGCGACCTTCGGTTCGTTGACGCTGCCGAACATCTGCGGCAGCCATTCGGCCATCTGCTCCGGGGTGCCGTTGGCGGCCAGCGACGCGGCGGCCAGGCCGGTGCCCAGGATCGACAGCGCGATGCCCGCGTCGCCCCAGAACATCTCCTCGAATGCGACGATCATGCCCAGCCCCGACGGTTCGGACGCCTGTTCGGCGAAGAACTCCATCGAGTACAGGCCGACCTTGGCCGCCTCCTGAATGATCGGCCACGGGGTCTCTTCCCGTTCGTCCCACTCCGCGGCGGCGGGGCGGACGACGTCGGCTGCGAATTCGTGCACCCAGTCCCGGACGTGGACGAGGTCGGGCGAGAGCTCAAGCGAGAAGGACATGGCGTTATCTTACTGCGGAGTAAGATAGCGGCGAAGTATTGTGGCAGACCTAACAGCGCCGGTAGGACGGAATGCCGCGATGACGATGGTCGAAGTCGAGCCACAACCGCGCATCGACACCCTGGTCACGCTCCCGGGCGGCGGGGAAGCCCGCCGCACCGAGTACACCGGCACGGCCTGGTTCGACGGCAAACCCGTCGCCTCCGGCCTCGCCCTGCGCCGCGCGCCCAACGCGCCCAGAGGCATACGGACGCCGAACTTCTCGGCGTCGTTCTTCATCCCCGACAGCCTCCCGTACCACCGGGCGTCGCTGGGCAGCCCGACGCTGGCCGTCTCGGTGGTTCTGCAGGCATCGGGGGAGACGGGCGCGATCGTCGACGCCGCCGCGACGTTCACCGACGACCCGTCCGGCGCACCGACGTGGCTGCAGCTGCACGTGCACGGCCACATCGGCTGGCCGGCCGCCGTCGGCTACCGCGTCATCGCGTTGACGTCGCCCGACGCGGTTCGGTAGGGCGCAAACGTCCACGTAGACTCGTCGGGCGGACTTAGCGCACGGAACTTTGGCGCACGATAAGCGCACGGAGAGGTACTACCTGCATGAGCGGCCATTCCAAGTGGGCCACCACCAAGCACAAGAAAGCGGTCATCGACGCCCGCCGGGGCAAGATGTTCGCCAAATTGATCAAGAACATCGAGGTCGCGGCGCGGGTCGGCGGCGGCGACCCGGCGGGCAACCCGACGCTGTACGACGCGATCCAAAAGGCCAAGAAGTCGTCGGTGCCCAACGACAACATCGAACGGGCCCGCAAGCGCGGCAGCGGTGAGGAAGCCGGCGGCGCCGAATACCAGAACATCACCTACGAGGGGTACGGGCCCAACGGTGTCGCGGTCCTGATCGAGTGCCTCACCGACAACCGCAATCGCGCGGCCGGTGAGGTCCGCGTCGCGATGACGCGCAACGGCGGCAACATGGCCGACCCGGGTTCGGTGGCCTATCTCTTCTCGCGCAAGGGCGTCATCACGCTGGACAAGAACGGCCTCACCGAGGACGACGTGTTGATGGCGGTGCTCGAGGCCGGCGCCGAGGACGTCAACGATCTCGGCGAATCCTTCGAAATTCTCTGTGACCCAAGCGATCTCGTTGCCGTGCGGACCGCCCTGCAGGACGCCGGCATCGACTACGAATCGGCCGAGGCCGGGTTCGAGCCGTCGGTCAGCGTCCCGTTGGACGCCGACGGCGCGCGCAAGATCATGAAGCTGGTCGACGCGCTCGAAGACCTCGACGACGTGCAGAACGTCTACACCAACATCGACATCTCCGACGAGGTCGCCGCCGAACTCGACGACGAGGACTAAATCGTCATCGCGACGCGGTAGTGGCGGGCGGCGAACAGCCAGTCCCCGTCGACGCGCACGAGTTCGTCGACGTACTCGCCGACCAACTGGCGGACCGGTTGGTCGCGCAGCCTCATGAACTCCAGGCAGTATGACCGCGCGTCGGCCCGGTCGCCGCGCACCGTCAGCGACGCCATCTGGGTGAAGAACGCCATCTGCTCGATGGTCGCGAAGATGCCGTGCCAGTGGTCGCGCAGTTCGTCCTTGCCGTGGCATTCGCCGCCCGAGCCGCTCCTGCGGCCGTCGTCGGTCCAGCACGCCAGGTACGCGTCGAGATCCTTGCGGGTGACGGCGTCGCTGTAGATTTCGAGGCGCTCACGGATGAGTTGTCTGTCGTCGGCCGGCCCGCTGAACGTCATTCGCTCATTATCGGGACGACCACGGCAAGAGCGGAGAGCACGGCATGGCCAGGGTGACGGTGACCGATCCGGAGGGGGAGACGGTGACGGTGCGGCGCTGGTGGTGGCGCACCCTGCCGTGGCAGTCCGGGTTCGACACCCTCGACGCGATCTTCTTTCTGCTGATGCTGCCGTTCATGCTGATGTGGCCGCTCTGGCTGCTGCTGAAGTGGCTGGGTGTGTCGTGGACGATCGTGATCGAACGCGGCGGAGAGCGGATCGGCCGCGAGCGCGTGCGCGGTTGGCGCCGGTCCCGCGAACGTGTCTACGAGATCGCGGCGTCCGTGCAGGCGGGTACGTACCCGGTCGAGGAGTCGGCGGCGTCCTGACGCGCGGTCAGCCCCGGCCGTTGCTCCGCACCAGCTCGTCGTCCTCGCAGTCGATGGTGTGATCGAACGCCTTCGCGCGTTCCTCGGCCTCCGGGCTGCCCGAGAACATGCCCGCGGCGACGCGTTTGGTCTCGCCCGCGACCTCGCGCCGCGCCTGCGGTTCCGGCGCCGGCTCGGCGGGTGAGATGCGCTGGATCGGCACCACGCCGCCGGTGCGCTGCACCCAGTCGACCAGTCCCTCGCGGACGGCGCACTGCAGGTCGTACAGTGCGCCCGCGTTGTGGGCGCTGACCACCACGCGCACCCGGACCACACCGCCGACCGCGTCGGTCACCTGCAGGACGCCGCGGCGCCCGTCCCAGAGATCGCTCTCGGACAGCAGCCGGTCCAACTCGGTGCGCATGTCGTTGATCGGGACGTTGAAGTCGACGTCGAACTCGACCGTGCCCATGATCTCGGTGGCGCTGCGCGTCCAGTTCTCGAACGGCTCCGTGGTGAAGTAGGTCGAGGGCAGCACCAGTCGACGCTCGTCCCAGATGCGAACGACGACGTAGGTCAGCGTGATCTCCTCGATCCGGCCCCACCACTGCCCGTTCTCGAGCTGGACGATGTCGCCGACGCGGATCGCGCCGGAGAACGCGATCTGCATGCCCGCGAAGACCGCGCCCAGCGAGGTCTGCGCGGCCAGGCCGGCGACCACCGACAACACACCGGCGGAGGCGAACACCGTGGTGCCGATGTCGGAGAACGACGGGAACGTCATGAGGATTGCGGCGCCCCCGAGGACGACGACGATCGCGATCGCGAGCCGGCGCAGCACCGTGACCTGCGTGCGCACCCGCCGCCACAGCCGGTCGGCGTCCGATATCTCCTCGCCGCCGCCGCCGTAGCGCGCGATCATGCGCCTCTCGGCGACGCGGACGAGCCCGGTGACCAGCCAGGTGATCGAGACGATCATCAGGATGAGTAACCAGTGGTCGACCCAGTCGCGCCACGAGTCCGCGGTGTCGGACGTTCGCCGGACCGCGACCGTCGCCGCGATCACCATCAGCAGCATGCGCACCGGCTTGCGGGTGAGCACCTCGATGTCCTTGAGCAGTGCGCTGCGGCGACTGATGCGCGCCCACAGCCAGGTCACCACCACCCCGACCACGTATACGGCGGCGATCGCCCCCGCCGCCCAGGCGATGGTGACGGCGATATTGGTTGCGGTCTGCAGTTCGGCTTCGTCCGGCATGGGGATGAGGTCACTCCACGAATCGGGATCAGGTCCTCTGTCGCGTAGCCGTGTTGCCTCCAGAGGAAACATCGCCTTCGGGGCGTCGGACGCGGATTCTGCCGTCCCACAAGCACAATTGGCGCGTGGCAGTGGTACGCGACACAGGCGGCACGGAGTGGCAGATCAGCAGGCGGTGGTGGCCTTTTCCCGGTGACGCCCTCGATCTCGCCTTCGGTTGGCTGGAGATCCTCGTCGGCGCGGTGTTTCTGGTGCTGTGGCCGTTCTGGTTGCTGGCCAAGTTCTGCGGTGTGCGCTGGGTGATCACCATCGAGCGCGACGGGCATCAGGTGGGCCGCGAACTGGTGCGCGGATGGAAGAGGTCGAAGGGCCGTATGAACGAGATCGCGCTGCAGATCGCCGCGGGCGGGCGCGGCGGCCGGTTCGTGATCTGAGCGGGCGTGTCCTGCCGGGTCCGCGCCCGTCGGGCGGCTAAGCTCTCGAACAAGTGTTCACAGAAGGGCCGGACGTGCGGGTGATGGGAGTCGACCCCGGGTTGACGCGCTGCGGACTGTCCCTCATCGAGGGCGGCTCGGGTCGACAGGTCACTGCACTCGACGTCGACGTGGTCCGCACACCGTCGGGCGACCCGCTGCACCGGCGCCTGCTGGTGATCAGCGACGCCGTCGAATACTGGATGGACACCCACAAACCCGACGTGATCGCCATCGAGCGGGTGTTCTCCCAGCAGAACGTCTCCACGGTGATGGGCACGGCCCAGGCCGCCGGGGTGATCGCGCTGGCGGCCGCTCGCCGCGACATCGACGTGCACTTCCACACCCCCAGCGAGGTGAAGGCCGCGGTCACCGGCAACGGCAACGCCGACAAGGCCCAGGTGACCGCGATGGTGACCAGAATCCTTGCGCTGCAGACGAAGCCGACCCCGGCCGACGCCGCCGATGCGCTCGCGCTGGCGATCTGCCATTGTTGGCGGGCACCGATGATCGCCCGGATGGCGGCGGCCGAGGCGCTGGCCGCCGAACAACAGCGCAAGTACAAGGCGACGCTCAAGGCGAAAGTGAAGGCGGCACGATGATCGCATCCGTTCGCGGTGAGGTTCTCGACATCGCACTCGACCACGTCGTGATCGAAGCGGGTGGGGTCGGTTACAAGGTGATGGCCACCCCGTCGACGCTGGCCACGCTGCGCCGTGGCGCCGAGGCCCGGCTGATCACCGCGATGATCGTGCGTGAAGACTCCCAGACGCTGTACGGATTCGCCGACGGCGACGCCCGCGACCTGTTCCTCACGCTGCTCGGGGTGTCCGGTATCGGGCCCAGCATCGCGCTGGGGGCCTTGGCGATGTACGACGGACACACCCTGCGCCAGGCCATCGGCGAGGGCGACATCACCGCGCTGACCCGCATTCCCAAGGTGGGCAAGAAGACCGCCGAGCTGATGGCGCTGAGCCTGCGCGACAAGGTCGGCATCGCTTCACCGTCCGGTGCCGCGTCGGCGAGCGGGCACGCGGTGCGCGGCCCGGTGGTCGAAGCGCTCATCGGGCTCGGGTTCGCGGCAAAACAGGCCGAGGAGGCCACCGACAAGGTGTTGGCCAACGACCCCGAGGCCAACCAGTCCACCGCGCTGCGGGCGGCGTTGTCGATGTTGGGTAACAAATGAGCCGATTCACCGACGACGACAGCGACGCGGAGGAACGTGAGGTCTCGCCGGCGCTGACGGTCGGCGAGGGCGACATCGACGCGAGCCTGCGGCCCCGGTCGCTGCGGGAGTTCATCGGCCAACCGCGAGTCCGCGAGCAGCTGCAACTGGTCATCGAGGGCGCCAAGAACCGCGGCGGCACACCGGATCACATCCTGCTGTCGGGTCCGCCCGGCCTGGGCAAGACCTCGTTGGCCATGATCATCGCCGCCGAACTCGGGTCTTCGCTGCGGGTCACCTCCGGACCGGCGCTCGAACGTGCGGGCGATCTCGCCGCGATGCTGTCGAACCTCGTCGAGCACGACGTGCTGTTCATCGACGAGATCCACCGCATCGCGCGCCCCGCCGAGGAGATGCTCTACCTCGCGATGGAGGACTTCCGCGTCGACGTCGTGGTCGGGAAAGGCCCCGGGGCGACGTCGATTCCGCTCGATGTCGCCCCGTTCACACTGGTCGGGGCGACCACCCGGTCGGGCGCGTTGACCGGCCCGTTGCGCGACCGCTTCGGTTTCACCGCCCACATGGACTTCTACGAACCCGCCGAGCTCGAGCGGGTGCTGGCAAGGTCGGCGGGCATTCTCGGCATCGAGTTGGGCGCCGACGCGGGAGCCGAGATCGCGCGGCGCTCGCGGGGCACGCCGCGCATCGCCAACCGGCTGCTGCGCCGGGTCCGCGACTACGCCGAGGTGCGCGCCGACGGGGTGATCACCCGCGATATCGCCAAGGCGGCGTTGGAGGTCTACGACGTCGACGAACTCGGCCTCGACCGTCTCGACCGCGCCGTATTGTCCGCGCTGACACGCAGTTTCGGCGGCGGCCCGGTCGGTGTGTCCACCCTGGCGGTCGCGGTCGGCGAGGAGGCGACGACCGTCGAGGAGGTGTGTGAACCGTTCCTCGTCCGTGCGGGGATGATCGCGCGCACACCGCGGGGGCGGGTGGCCACCGCGCAGGCGTGGACACACCTCGGCCTGACCCCGCCGAGCGGCGTCACAGGTCTGGGACAGGCGGGTCTTTTCGACTGAGGAGGACGGCGATGGGCAGCGGCACGATCAGGCTGGGCGGGTTGCTCGGCGTGGCCTCCGCCGGTACGGCGGTGCCGGCCTATCTGGTCGGTTCGCCGGAGACACCGAAGGACGCCGGCGGCGTGGACGCCTATTTCGACCGCGCGGCAACGTTTCTCAACCTCAACGGCACGCTGCCACTGCTGCACCTGCTGTTCGGACTGCTGTTCGTCGGCGTGCTGGTCTCGGTGTTGCGGTCGGCGGCCGGGCCCACCGGTGCGGTCTACACCGCGGCCATCGGCGGTGCGGTGTTCCTCGCGCTGACCGCGGCCGGGCTGGCCGCCGAGGTCGCCGTCCCCGCCGCCATCGTCCGGTTCGACGACCTCACCGTGACGTCGTACTCCCAGCCGTTTCTCGGCCTGGCGGTGTGGCTGTACCACTACAGCCATATCGGTTCGGCCGCATTGATATTCGCCACCGCGTACATCGTGTGGCGTACCGGCGTGCTGCCGAAGTGGTCGGCGGCCCTGGCGGTGTTCGGCGTGCCCGCGCTGTTGCACACCTGGATCGGGCTGCCCGGCGCGTACAGCGTGGTGATGTGGATCGCGCTGACCGGGCTGATCATGGTGGCCATACCGCCGGTGGTTCGAGTGGAAAGTGTGGGCGTGTGATGGGTTATGCCGGTTTGTTCTTCGCGGGCCTCGCGGCCCTGCTGCACATCTACATCTGGGTGATGGAATCGCTGACGTGGACGTCGCCGCGCACCAGGGCGACCTTCGGGCTCAGCGAGGAGGAAGCGTTGGCCACCAAGGAGCTGGCCTTCAACCAGGGCTTCTACAACCTGTTTCTGGCCATCATCACGATCGTGGGGATCCTCATCGGCGGCCTGGGGTGGGTCGGTCTGGCGCTGATCTTCGCCGGTGTCGGGTCCATGCTGGCGGCGGCGCTGGTGCTGTTGCTGTCCTCACCGGACAAGGCGAGAGCCGCCGTCATACAGGGGATCTTCCCGCTGATCGCGATCGTGCTGTTGATCCTGGCCGTGGCGCTGTAGCGCCGGGCGCGCCGAGCGTGCGGCCACTGCGACCTTGTCGGGGAGATCTCGCAGCGGCCGCACGTTCGACGTCGACTCAGAGCAAGCCAAGCAGCTGCAGGTCGGTGACGTACTTGACGATGACATCACGCGTGATGTGCGGAATGTCCTTGTCCGGACCGATCTTCGCGTCCTGCACGGCCGTGCGGAACCGATCCGTCGGTGCCATCGAACCGCGGATCGGGGCCTCGGGCCGCTGATAGTTGTGCAGCAGCGGAAGCAGCGACGCCTGCCGCTGGCGTTCGGGCAGCCCGCGGATCGCGGTCTCGAACCGCTGCAACCACGTCGCGTAGTCACCGACGCGTTCGACCGGATATCCGGCGTCGATCAGCCAGTCGACGAACTCGTCGAGCCCGATGCCGTCGTCGTAGGGGTTCATGACGTGATACGTCTCGAAACTCGGTCCGGCGTCGTGGCCCACCTGCGCGCCGAGCGTCGAGATCGCGTCGGCGATGAACTCGACGGGAAGGCCGTCGTAGTGCGCGCGTTGGCGGTGGCCGTCCGCGTCGACCTCGTAGAACGAGAACGGCGCGATGCCGGTTGCGACGAGGCTCAGGATCAGCCGCGTGAACATGTCCGGCACGTTGAGCTGACCGGCGTAGGTGGTGTCGGCCAGGATCATGTCGCAGCGGAACACCGCGACCGGCAGCCCGCACAGTTCGTGCGCCTCGCGTAGCAGCACCTCGCCGGCCCACTTGCTGTTGCCATAGCCGTTGGCGTAGGTGTCGTTGACCGTGCGCGTCGGGCTGATCACCCGGATGTCGCCGTCCTCGGTGAACTGCCCGGGGGCGATGCCCGCGCCGACACCGATGGTCGAGACATAGACGAACGGTTTGATCCTCGTCGTCAACGCGATGCGGATCAGCTCGGCCGTGCCGACTGCGTTGGGCCCGAACAGCTGGCTGTAGGGCAGTACATGGTTGACCAACGCGGCCGGATCGACGATCAGGTCGACGGTGTCGGCGAGCCGCTGCCAGGTTCGGCGATCGAGGCCGAGGTCGGCCTCGCCCTTGTCGCCGGCGATGACCTCGAGGTGTTCGGCGGCCAATTCGCGGTAGTGACGCAGCAGCCGGGGATCGCCTGAGTCGAACGTACGGTCCAGCCGATCGCGCGCTGCGACATCGTCTTTCGCGCGGACCAGGCAGATCACCTTGCCGCCGACCATGGCCATCCGCTCGAGCCATTCCAGCGCCAGGTAGCGGCCCAGGAAGCCGGTCGCACCGGTCAACAGCACGGTACGCAACTCGGTGCTCGGACCGGGCAGCGCCGGTGCGGCGGCCAGGGTGGCGTCGTCGAGGAACTTGTCCAGCGTCAAGTCCTTCGCGTGCACCTCGGTGGCGTCACGGCCGTGCACCGACGCGAAGGTCGGCCTCTTGGAACCGGGTTCGCGTGCGGCGTCGATGTAGGCGGCGAGCGCGGCCAGATCGTTGGCCGGACTGACGATGACGCCGACCGGAACCTCGATATCGTAAATCTCGTTCAGCAGGTTGCCGAACGTCAACGCGGACAACGAGTCCCCGCCGAGGTCGGTGAAGTGGGCGTCGGGCTGCAGATCGGCGGCCGTGGCGCCCAGCAGGGCTCCGGTGGCCCGGCTGATCGTCTCGATGACCGGCCTCTCGGCGCCGTGTTGGCGCAGGGCTCTCAGCTCGGCGGCCTGGCTGTCGGCGAGTTCGGCGTAGAGCGCTTCCAACCGTTCGCCGTAGTGCTCCTTGAGCTTCGGGCGCGCGAGCTTGCGGATTCCCGTGAGTAGACCGTTCTCGAGCGTGAACGGCGTTGTCTCGACGATGAAGTCGCGCGGAATCTCGTACGACTGCAGCCCCGCGGTCCTGGCCACGTCCTGCAGGCTTTCGCTGATCGCCGACTTCAGTTCATCGCCGTCGTAGCGGGCGAGCGCATCCTCGGTCGGCACGATCACCGCGAGCAGGTAGGAGCGAGCGCTGTTGCCGTACACGAAGATCTGGCGGACCAACGGGCTGGTGCCGAATGCCGCTTCCAGTTTGGCCACCGTGACGAACTCGCCCTGCGACAGCTTGAGCACGTTGTTGCGACGGTCGAGGTACACCAGCTGATCCGGACCGACCTCCGCGACGATGTCACCCGTCTTGTAGTAGCCCTCGGCGTCGAACACCGAGTCGGTGATCTCCGGTCGCTTGTAGTAACCGGGAAACATCGTCTCGGACTTCACGAGCAGTTCGCCGCGCGGATACGGGCGGTCGGTGCGGTAGTAGCCGAGGTCCGGGACGTCGACCAGGCGGTAGTCGATGACCGGCGGCCGCGACACCTGGCCGTCGACGAAAACCGCGCCGGCCTCGGTGGACCCGTAACCGTCGGTCAGGTGCAGGTCGAGCAGCGATTCGACGAACGCCGTCATCTCCGGCGAGATCGGCGCGGACCCCGTCATCGCGGAGACGAACCGACCGCCCAGCAGGTTCTGTCGCAGGTCGGCGAGCACGTCGGTCTCGGCGGCCCACCGGTCGACCCCGTCGGCGGTGCGGTGGTCGACCTCACTCTGGAACTGCTGGAACATCATGTCCCAGATCCGCGGGACGAAGCTCAACTGCGTGGGTCGCACCAGCGCGATGTCGTCGAGGAACGTCGAAAGATCACTTCTGGCAACGAAATAACCCGTACCGCCCGCACCGAGGGTGGCGTACAGGATGCCGCGGCCCATCATGTGACTCATCGGCATGAAGTTCAGCGTGATCGACGGCAGCGCCTGCCCACCGCCCCACATGGCCATGCTCGACCGCCGCCAGGAGTTCGCCACCATCTTGCGCAGGTACATCGCGCCCTTCGGGGCGCCGGTGCTTCCGGAGGTGTAGATCAGCAGCGCGAGTTCGTCTTCTGCCTTGTCGACGAACGGTGGGACGGGCAATGCACGGCCGCGAGCGAGCACATCGGCCAAAGTCTCGATTCGCACGCCGGTTTCGTGCAGGCGAGCCTTCGCGGCGTCGAGCGCGGCGCGGTGGTCATCGACCTCGGGGTGATAGTCGAACACGATGAGGTGCGCCGGGAGGTGCCCGGTGAGCATCAATTCGACCGCGTCGTCGAGGAAGTCGATGCTCGACGCCATGGCGACGGGCTCGGTTTCGGCGGTGATCGGTCGCAGTTGAGCGACGGCCGCGCTGGTCTGCAGGGGCACCGAGACGGCGCCGAGGTGCAGGAGCGCCATGTCGACGGTTGTGTAGTCGATGCTGGTGAAGCCGACGATCGCGACGCGGTCACCGGGGCGCACCGGGGTTTCGGTCAGCGCGGCGGCCAATGCCCCGATGCGATCCGACAACTCGCGATAAGTGATGGTGTCGAAGCGCGGAAGCAGTTGGGCGGTGGTGCGTCCGGTCACCGGGTCGGCGACGAAATCGACGGCGCGCTCACCGAGGGCGGGCCGCTCGGCGTAGCCGTCGAAAATGGTCCGGAGGAGTCGGGCGAGTGCGAGATCGGATTCTTCGATCGCGTTCGCAACCTCCTCGAGCGGGCGAGCGGCGGCGAACTGCGGGTCTGTTGCAAACAAATCGGAGATACGGCTCTCGAGTCGCGCCTCACGGGTATCAGTCGTCATAGAAAATCCTTTGGACGAGCGCGGACTTCGTGGGCGCCCCATTGCGTCCACCAAAAAACATCGATAGTCGAAGTAAAACTATTCCCCTGCCGGCTGGGAACTTGCTGTGAGCGCAGGCAGCGTTTCCTGGCGAATGCTGTCGTGCCTGGTCAGCGGATTGCCGGCACTGCCTTCTCGGGCGCCGCGCGCCCGGCGAGCACCTCGACCGCCGATCTCGCTTCGGGCACGCAGATCAACAGATCGCGGGTGGCTCTCAACGCCTCAGGGGAGGGTTCGACGCCCCCGACCGCATCGGCGAGGTCGAGTAAATGCACCGTCGCCTCCATCAGGGCGGTTTCGGCGACGACGGCCAGCGTGGTGCTGCCCACGAAGGGATACGCGATCGTGGTGTCGGCGGGCATCGGTGTGGCGCGCAGAACTCGGGCGCTCTCGGCGAATCGCTGCGCCGCCGTCTGCGGTGTCAATGCCGCGGCCTCCGAAACAGCTTGTTCGGCAAGGTTTTCGGCGTCGGTGTTGGCGACGCCGTCGGGTTCGTTGAAGCGACGCAACAGGGTTGCGGCGTCGGTGACGGCGGCGGGTCCGTCGATGACCGCGGCGGTGAGGCGGTCGAACATCGCCGGTTCGGGACAGACTCGAACATCGCCGGTTCGGGACAGACGTGGGCGAGCAACGCCGCGACGTCCCAGCCCTCGCAGCGCGTCGGCGTCGCCCACTCGTCGGCCGTCAGTTCTGCACACCGTCGTGCCCACCGCTGCCACGCGTCGGCCAGGACGCGGCGGGCTGCGTCACCGTCGAGTCGCATGAAGCCAACCTAACCAAGCCGCCGGTTACGGATGCGTCAGCGCGGGTAACCACGCCTCACGACCAAGGAGGCATCATGACCGAGACGCGAGTACATCCCCGAGGTGGGCGGATGCGTATGCCGCGCAGTCGCGGGGCCACGAGTGGATTCCTGTTGATCCTGTTGGGCGCCTGGGGCGCGCTGGCTCCCTTCATCGGACCGCTGTTCAACTTCGCGTACAGCCCCGACCAGGCCTGGACGTGGACGACCGGCCGCGGCTGGCTGGAGGTGCTGCCGGGCGCGGTGACCGTGCTGGGCGGCCTGCTCCTGCTGATGTCACGCAACCGTGCGACGGCGTCGCTCGGCGGGTGGCTCGCGGTGGCCGGCGGCGCGTGGTTCATCATCGGCCGCGCGGTGGCCGGTCCGTTGGGACTCGGTGACGCGGGTTCGCCCGTCGCCGCCACCGAGGCCAAGCGCATCGCGCTCGAGTTGATGTTCTTCTACGGCCTCGGCGCGCTGATCGTGTTCCTGGGCGCCGCGGCGCTCGGACGCATCTCGGTGCGCAGCGTGCGTGACGTCGAATGGGCGGACCGCCCGGTGGCCGCGCACACCGTCGCCGACGAGCCGGCACCGGCCGCTGCTGCCGAGCCCGCTCCGGTCACCGGCCACACCACCGGCCCGGTGGCGGGGCACACGACCGGCCCGGTTGGCGGGCACACCACCGGCCCGGTTGCCGACCAGCCCGCTATGGCGGAGCAGCGAACCGAGGTCATCGGCCCGACGGCCGAAGCCGCACAACCGCGTCGCCGCAGCTGGCGAGACATGTTCCGGTCGCGTGGCGATCGGGGCGGACGCCTCGCCCACCGATAACCACTCCACACACAAGGCGCCCCGGACGCGCATCGCGTCCGGGGCGTTTTGCGTTGGCATGCCGTGCGTTCGGGTGACGTAGATCCCAAACACCCGGCCGTGCGACGAGTTTCACCGGGCCGCTGTGACCTGCGTGACTGCCGGAAGCCGGATCGGAAACTAGCCTGACTACATATCCGATTCGACGTGCGCCTTTCCGACTCATGACCCTGGCAGCGTCCGATAGTCGACATAACCCTTTGTCAGGAGGCCGACCATGCCCGACAGGCCTGGTGTCACCGATTCCATTGCCGCGCGCCAGAATTCGGCCACCGCGATCTGCGAGGTGTTCGGCTTCCCGCAGGAGGACTGGGCGATGTTCGCCCGCCTGGCCGGAGGGCCGACGACGCCGCGCGACGAAGAGGCGCTGTTCCAGTACGTCGATGTCAAGATCGCCGAGCGCTGCTGGAAGCCGACCGACGACCTGCTGTCCGATCTGATCGACCTCGAGGTCGACGGCGTCGAACTCACCGCCGAGGAGATCTACCGCTTCGTCTCCACGCTGATCGGCGTCCGCGTCTTCTAACCCATAGCGACTTCTGGAGCCCTACCGGCGGTCAGCGCCGCTGACGCTCCACAAGTCGCAACGGGAGCTCAGCCCGTATAGGCCATGACGTGCTTGATGCGGGTGTAGTCCTCGAACCCGTACATCGACAGGTCCTTGCCGTGGCCCGACGACTTGAATCCGCCGTGCGGCATCTCGGCCACCAGCGGAATGTGCGTATTTATCCACACGCACCCGAAATCCAGAGCCGCCGAAACCCGCAGTGCCCGCGACACATCGCGCGTCCACACCGACGACGCCAACCCGTACTCGGTGCCGTTGGCCCACGCGATCGCCTCGTCCTCGTCCGAGAAGGCCTGCACGGTGATGACCGGGCCGAAGATCTCCTGCTGCACCAAGCGGTCGTCCTGGCGCAGCCCGCCGATCACCGTCGGTTCGACGTAGAAACCCTTGTCGCCCTGGCGTCCTCCGCCGACCGCCACCGTCGCATGTGACGGCACGTCGCCCAAGAATCCGAGCACTCGCTCGAGCTGGTTGGAGTTGTTCACCGGCGGCACCCACGCGTCCTCGTCGCCGGCGGGCTTGCCGTAGGTCGTCGTCGCGGCGCGCGCCTGCTCGGCCAGCGCCTCGGTCAGATCCGAGGCGACGCGGCTCGTGGCGAGCACACGCGTCGCGGCCGTGCAGTCCTGTCCGGCATTGAAATACCCCGCCGTGGCAATACCCTCCGCCGCCGACGCGATGTCGCTGTCGTCGAACACGATCACCGGGGCCTTACCGCCCAACTCCAGGTGTGTGCGCTTGAGGTGTCCGCCCGCGCTGACCGCCACCGCGCGACCCGCCGCGACGGAGCCGGTGATCGACACCATCTGCGGTGTCGGGTGTGCCACCACGGCGGCGCCCGTATCACGGTCTCCGCAAACGACATTCAGCACGCCGGGCGGGAAGTGCTCGGCCGCGATCTCGGCCAGCATCACCGTCGTCACCGGGGTCGTGTCGCTGGGCTTGATGACGACGGTGTTGCCCGCCGCCACCGCGGGCACGAACTTCCAGATCGCCATCATCATCGGGTAGTTCCACGGCGCCACCTGGCCGATCACGCCGACCGGTTCACGGCGGATCCACGAGGTGTGGTTCTCCATGTACTCGCCCGCCGACTTGCCCTCCAGCATCCGCGCGGCGCCGGCGAAGAACCGGATCTGGTCCACCATCGGCGGAATCTCTTCGGCCATCGTGACGTGGTTGGGCTTGCCGGTGTTCCGGCCCTCGGACTCGACGAGCGCCTGGGCATTCTTTTCGACGTCGTCGGCGAAGTCCAACAGCGCCTTCTGCCGCACCGACGGCGTGGTGCGTTTCCAGTCGGCGAAGGCCTTGGACGCGGCCGCGTAGGCGTTGTCGATGTCGGCCTCGTTCGAGATCGGCGCGGTGCCGTACTGCTCACCGGACGACGGGTCGACCAGCGGCATGGTGGCGCCGCTGACCGAGTCGACGCTCTCGCCGCCGATGAAGTTCTGGACCGTCGTCATCTGATCTCCCTGTGGTCTTCGGGTACGGGCGCGAGCACACCGAGGGCGGCTCTGACGCCGGGGAACACCGCTGGCGCTTTGCGAGCGATCGGTTCCCGCGAGCGCGGACCCGGTGTCGAGCCTGCGAGGTACCGGCTCTGCTCATCGGTGCTCATCGAGCAAGAAGCCTAACGAAAACAGCACCGATCCGGTCGACAACCACCCGAGACTGTGGCGTAATCCGCAGCCGTTGCGCCTGGGCGCGACGAAATTCGTCGAACGGGATGTGGCGACGCGTGGACTGCCCGGATGATTCGCGGTCTCATCGCGACGGGATGATCGCCGGGCAAGGGCGCAATGGCACACTGGTCACTTATGGGTGCGCGCCCGGACCGGCGCTGCGCCGTGACCACAAGACCTAACGAAAGACTTTGTTGCCATGGATTTGGTTGTCTTCCTTCCCCTGCTCATCGTGCTCGGCGCGTTCATGTTCTTCGCCTCCCGTCGGCAGAAGAAGGCGATGCAGGCCACCATTGACCTGCACAATTCGCTTCAGATCGGCGACCGCGTGCACACCACCTCCGGTCTGGTCGGAACCATCCAGGGCATCACCGACGACGAGGTGGAACTGGAGATCGCGCCGGGTGTCGTCACCACGTGGATGAAGCTCGCGGTGCGCGATCGCATCACCGAGGACGACGAGTTCGATGTCGACGAGCCGGAGTCGACCGCGACCGAGCTCACCGAAAGCCCGAACACCAAGACCGACGGCTGAGTCCGCGGGCAAAAAACACAGCTGAAGCCCGTAGTCTTTGCGGTGCTGACGAACCGATCTCGAGGAGACCTGACAAAACGTGGCATCGTCTTCGACGCCGGTGCACCCTGCCCGCTACCTGTCGCTGTTTCTGGCGTTGCTCGTCGGCGCCTACTGCCTGGTCTTCCTGACCGGTGACAAGAAGCCCGATCCCAAGCTCGGTATCGACCTGCAGGGCGGGACTCGCGTCACCCTGACCGCGCGCACACCCGACGGGTCGCCGCCCACCCGTGACGCGCTGAACCAGGCGCAGCAGATCATCAACGATCGCGTCAACGGCCTCGGCGTTTCGGGTTCCGAGGTGATCATCGACGGCAACAACCTCGTCATCACCGTCCCGGGCAGCGAGAGCAGCGAGGCCCGCAACCTGGGCCAGACCGCACGGCTGTACATCCGTCCCGTCGTGCACGTGATGCCCGCCGAGGTGCCGGGTGAACAGCCTCCGACAGAAGGCCCACCCGATGCGCCGCCGGGCGGTCCGATTCCCGGGATGCCGGGGGAGCCGACGCAAGGTGCGCCCGGCAATGAACCACCGGCCGGTCAGCAGCCGCCCGGCGGGAACCAAGCGCCCCCCGCGGAGCCCGCGCCACCGGCCGCCCCGCAGCCGCGCCCTTATCCCGAGGAGCCGCCCGCGCAGCCGGCCCCGCCGCCACCTCCGACGCCGTCGCCTGCACCGGACAGCCCGTCACCGGCGCCGGGCGGCCCCGCCCCGTCGCCGACGGACAACGCCCCTCAGTCACCCGAGGACGTTCCGCTGCAGCAGCGCATCGCCGACGAGAAGCAGCTGCGGCAGAGCACGGATCAGCAGATCCAGATCCTCGCCCTGCAGTTCCAGGCGACGCGTTGCCAAGAGGACGACGTGCTCGCCGGCAACGACGATCCGAATCTTCCGCTCATCACCTGCTCCGCCGACGGCAGCGAGGTGTATCTGCTGGACAAGTCGATCATCAACGGAGAGCAGATCCAGGACGCCACCTCCGGACTCGACCAGCAGCGTGGCGAGTATGTCGTCGACCTCCAGTTCAAGAGCGAGGGCGCCAAGACCTGGGCGGACTTCACCGCCGCCAACGTCGGGACGCAGACCGCGTTCGTCCTCGACTCGAAAGTGATGAGCGCACCGGAGATCCGAGAGGCGATCCCCGGCGGGCGCACCCAGATCAGCGGCCAATTCACCCAGCAGACGGCGCGCGAACTGGCGAACGTGCTGAAGTACGGCTCGCTGCCGCTGTCATTCGAATCGTCGGAGGCCGAGACCGTCTCCGCCACACTGGGTCTGGCGTCGTTGCGGGCGGGCCTGATCGCGGGCGCGGTCGGCCTGGCGTTGGTGCTGGCCTACTCGCTGCTGTACTACCGGATGCTCGGTGTTCTGACCGCCCTGTCGCTGATCGCTTCCGGCGCAATGGTTTACGCGATACTCGTGCTCCTCGGCAGATGGATCGGCTACACGCTCGACCTGGCCGGTATCGCCGGTCTGATCATCGGTATCGGTATGACCGCCGACTCGTTCGTGGTGTTCTTCGAACGCATCAAAGACGAGATACGAGAAGGCCGTTCGTTCCGGTCGGCGGTGCCGCGAGGCTGGGCGAGGGCCCGCAAGACGATCGTGTCCGGCAACGCGGTGACGTTGTTGGCCGCGGCGGTGCTCTACGTGCTCGCGGTCGGACAGGTCAAGGGCTTCGCGTTCACCCTGGGGCTGACCACGATCCTCGACGTGGTCGTGGTGTTCCTGGTGACGTGGCCGCTGGTGTACCTGGCGTCGAAGTCGCCGACACTGGCCAAGCCTTCGCTGAACGGACTCGGTGCGGTGCAACAGATCGCCAGGGAGCGACGAGCGGCCGCGCACGCGACGGGACGGAACTGACTCATGGCGTCCAAGCAGTCATCGGAAGAACAGACGACCAGCGCGGTGGAGGCGCCGGACCTCGAGTCCGCCACCCCGCACCACGGCTTCTTCGTCCGCCTCTACACCGGTACCGGTGCCTTCGAGGTCATCGGCAAACGCAAGCTCTGGTACATCGTCAGCGGTGTGATCGTGGCCGTCTGCCTTGCCAGCATGCTGTTGCGCGGCTTCACCTTCGGCATCGACTTCGAGGGCGGCACCAAGGTGTCGATGCCCAGCGTCACCGAATCGGGCACCGTGACCACCCAGCAGGTCGAGGACGTGTTCAGCAAGACGCTGGGCAAGAGCCCCGAGTCGGTGGTCCTCGTCGGCAGCGGCGGGTCGGCCACGGTGCAGATCCGCTCTGAGACGCTGACCAACGAGGAGACCGAGCAGCTGCGGACGGCGCTGTTCGACGCGTTCAAGCCGAGGGGCTCCGACGGTCAGCCGAGCAAGCTGGCCATCAGCGACTCCGCGGTGTCGGAGACCTGGGGCGGCCAGATCACGCAGAAGGCGCTGATCGCGCTGGTTGTGTTCCTGGTGCTCGCGACGATCTACATCATGGTGCGCTACGAGCGCTACATGTCGATCGCGGCGATGGCGACGCTGGTCTTCGACCTGGTGGTCACCGCCGGCGTGTACTCGATCGTCGGCTTCGAGGTCACCCCGGCCACAGTCATCGGCCTGCTCACGATCCTCGGCTTCTCGCTATATGACACCGTCATCGTGTTCGACAAGGTCGAGGAGAACACCCACGGCTTCGAGCACACGACGAGACGCACGTTCGCCGAACACGCCAACCTCGCGGTCAACCAGACCTTCATGCGGTCGATCAACACCAGCTTGATCTCTGTGCTGCCGATCCTCGCGCTGATGGTGGTCGCGGTGTGGCTGCTCGGCGTGGGCACGCTGATGGACCTCGCGTTGGTGCAGCTGGTCGGTGTCGTGGTCGGCACCTACTCGTCGATCTTCTTCGCAACCCCGCTGCTGGTGTCGCTGCGTGAGCGCACCGACCTCGTGCGCAACCACACCCGCCGCGTGATGAACCGCCGCAAGAATGCGGCCGCCCGGGCCGCCGGCGTCGACGACGACGGCGACGAGCCGGAGACCGTCGGCGCCGCCGCGACGGCACGCGCCGAGGCCCCGGCGCGGACGGAGACATCCCCGCCGCCGGACAAGCCCGCTCCGGGCGCGCGTCCGGTGCGGCCGAGCTCCAGCCGGACCGGACGCCCGTCGGGCAAGCGCAACACCCGCCGGCGGTAGGGACGATGAACGCCGGCAAGCGCGCGGGCACCCGGCCCGCGAGGGGAGTGGATCCGATCCGGCGTTGCGGCGTCCTGGTGGCCGTCCTGATGCTCGCTGCCGCGATGGCGTCGGCGTGTACGCGCAGTCCGGCCGACAGCATCGACTACGCCGTCGACGGCACGTTGATCACCTACAACACCAACACCGTCGCCGGCGCCGCCTCGGGCGGGCCGCAGGCGTTCGCGCGGGTGCTGACGGGCTTCAACTACCACGGACCCGACGGCCAGATCGTCGGCGATCACGACTTCGGGACCATCTCGGTCGTCGGCAGGCAACCGCTGGTCCTCGACTACGAGATCCACGCCGACGCGGTGTACTCCGACGGGAAGCCGATCACCTGCGACGACCTGGTGCTGACGTGGGCGTCGCAGTCGGGCCGGTTCCCGACCTTCGACGCCGCCAACCGCGCCGGGTACGTCGACATCGCATCGGTGGACTGCGCGCCGGGCCAGAAGAAGGCGCGGGTGTCGTTCGCCCCTGACCGCGGGTTCGTCGACTTCGGGCAGCTGTTCTCGGCGACGTCGATCATGCCGTCGCACGTCATCGCCGATCAGCTGGGGCTGGGCGACGGCGGGGTCGCCCGGGCGATCCTGGAGAACGACGGACCGGTGGTGGAGCGCATCGCCCAGGTCTGGAACACCGGCTGGAACCTCAAACCCGACCTCGACCTGAAGAAGTTCCCGTCGTCGGGCCCGTACAAGTTGGACAAGGTGACCGAGGACGGGGCGGTCGTGCTGGTCGCCAACGACAAGTGGTGGGGCGCCGAACCCGTCACCAAGAAGGTGACCGTGTGGCCGCGTGGCGCCGACATCCAGGAGCGCGTCAACCAGGGCGCCTACGATGTCGTCGACATCGCCGCCGGGTCGTCGGGCACGCTGAACATGCCCGACGACTATGTGCGCACCGACGCCCCGTCGGCCGGCATCGAGCAGCTCATCTTCGCGCCGGAGGGCCCGCTGGCCGCCACGCCGGCCCGTCGCGCCCTGGCCCTGTGCACGCCACGCGACGTGATCGCCCGCAACGCCGAACAGCCCATCGCCAATGCGCGGCTCAATCCCGCGACCGAGGACGCGTACAGCTCGGCCGAGGGCGGGCCCGAACCCGGCCAGTTCGTCGCCGCCAACCCCGACGCCGCGCGGGCCGCGCTCAACGGGCGCCCGCTGACCGTGCGCATGGGCTACCAGAGCCCGAACGCGCGGCTGGCGGCGACCGTGGGCACCATCGCCAAGGCGTGTGCGCCGGCCGGCATCACCATCGAGGACGCCGCGAGCGACACCGTGGGCCCACTGTCGTTGCGCAACAACGAGATCGACGTGCTGATCGCCAGCACAGGCGGCGCCGCGGGCAGCGGGTCGACCGGCTCGTCGGCGATGGACGCCTACCAGTTCCACACCGGAAACGGCAACAACCTGCTGCGCTTCTCCAATCCTCAGGTCGACCGGGTGATCTCGGCTATCGCGATCACCAACGACCCCAAGGAACTGGCGCGCCTTCTCGGCGAGGGTGGTCCGGTGCTGTGGGGCGACATGCCGACGCTGCCGTTGTACCGACAGCAGCGCACGGTGCTGACATCGAAGAAGATGTTCGCTGTGAGCAGTAATCCGACCCGGTGGGGCGCGGGATGGAACATGGACCGTTGGGTGCTCGACCGGTGAGCACCGGGGACGACGACATCTCGGCGCTGATCGGGCGAATGATGCGCCAGGTGCCCGACTTCCCCGAGCCCGGCATCGCGTTCAAAGACCTCACCCCGTTGCTGGCCGACGCGCATGGGCTGGCCGCCGTCACCGATGCGCTCGCCGAGTGCGCCCGCGGCGCGGACCTGGTGGCGGGGATCGACGCACGCGGCTTCCTGCTGGGTGCGGCGGTGGCATTGCGCCTGGGCACAGGCGTGTTAGCGATCCGCAAGGGCGGCAAGCTGCCACCGCCGGTGCTCAGCGAGACCTACCAGCTGGAGTATGGCAGCGCGACGCTGGAGATCCCCGCCGACGGCATAGACCTCGGTGGGCGCGAGATCCTGATCATCGACGACGTGCTGGCCACCGGCGGTACCGCCGCCGCCGCGGTCAAACTGCTGCGGAACGCGGGAGCGTCCGTGACGGGCGCCGCGGTGCTGCTCGAGTTGACCGCGCTCGGCGGCCGCGCGGTGCTCGAACCGTTGCCGGTCACGTCGCTGTATCGGGTCTGAGGGATATCCTCGGAGTCGAGTCGTCGTTCGACATACCCCCGAGGAGGTGACCATGGCTGAGGAACCCCGCACGGGTCAGGCCGTGCAGTCGCCGCCGGGGGCCCAGATCCCCGAGACGCAGCCGCTCGAGATGCCCAAGACGTCGGCGAGCGCGTCGCGCCGGGTGCGTGCCCGCCTGGCACGCCGGATGACGTCGCAGCGCAGCGCGATCAACCCGGTGCTCGAACCGCTGGTCGCCGTCCACAAGGAGATCTACCCGAAGGCCAATCTGCAGCTGCTGCAGCGGGCCTACGAGGTGGCCGAGCAGCGGCACGCCTATCAGCTGCGCCGCTCGGGCGACCCCTACATCACGCATCCGCTGGCGGTGGCCAACATATTGGCCGAGCTCGGCATGGACACCACCACGCTGATCGCGGCGCTGCTGCACGACACCGTCGAGGACACCGGGTACACGCTCGAAGCGCTGACCGAGGAGTTCGGCACCGAGGTCGGCCATCTGGTCGACGGCGTCACCAAGCTGGACAAGGTCGCGCTGGGCACCGCCGCGGAGGGCGAGACCATCCGCAAGATGATCATCGCGATGGCGCGCGACGCCCGCGTGCTGGTGATCAAGGTCGCCGACCGGCTGCACAACATGCGCACAATGCGGTTCCTGCCGCCCGAGAAGCAGCAGCGCAAGGCCCGCGAGACGCTGGAAGTCATTGCGCCGCTTGCGCATCGGCTGGGTATGGCGACGGTCAAGTGGGAGCTCGAGGACCTCGCGTTCGCGATCCTGCACCCGAAGAAGTACGAGGAGATCGTGCGCCTGGTCGCCGACCGTGCGCCGTCGCGCGACACCTATCTGGCCAAGGTGCGCGCCGAGATCAACTCGACGCTCAACGCGTCGAAGATCAACGCGATCGTGGAGGGCCGCCCCAAGCACTACTGGTCGATCTACCAGAAGATGATCGTCAAGGGCCGCGACTTCGACGACATCCACGACCTCGTCGGCGTGCGCATCCTGTGCGACGAAATCCGGGACTGCTACGCGGCTTTGGGCGTCGTGCACTCGCTGTGGCAGCCGATGGCGGGGCGGTTCAAGGACTACATCGCCCAACCGCGATACGGCGTGTACCAGTCGCTGCACACGACGGTCGTCGGGCCCGAGGGCAAGCCGCTGGAGGTGCAGATCCGCACCCACGACATGCACAAGACCGCCGAGCTTGGCATCGCGGCGCACTGGCGCTACAAGGAGACCAAGGGCCGCAACGTTCCGAACCAAAACTCGTCGGCCGAGATCGACGACATGGCGTGGATGCGGCAGCTTCTCGACTGGCAGCGGGAGGCCGCCGACCCCGGCGAGTTCCTCGAGTCGCTGCGTTATGACCTTGCGGTGCAGGAGATCTTCGTGTTCACGCCCAAGGGTGACGTGATCACGCTGCCGACCGGGTCGACCCCCGTCGACTTCGCCTATGCGGTGCACACCGAGGTCGGTCACCGCTGTATCGGCGCGCGCGTGAACGGCCGCCTTGTCGCGTTGGAGCGCAAGCTCGAAAACGGCGAAGTGGTCGAGGTTTTCACGTCCAAGGCGCCGAATGCCGGACCGTCACGCGACTGGCAGACGTTCGTGGTCTCGCCGCGTGCGAAGGCCAAGATCCGGCAGTGGTTCGCCAAGGAACGCCGCGAGGAGGCGCTCGAGGCCGGCAAGGACGCGATCGCCCGCGAGGTCCGGCGCGGCGGACTTCCGTTGCAACGCTTGATGAACGCCGAGTCGATGGGTGCGCTGGCCCGCGAGCTGCGGTACGTCGACGTCTCGGCGCTCTACACCGCGGTGGGCGAGGGTCACGTTTCGGCGCGGCATGTGGTGCAGCGGCTGGTCGCGCAGGTCGGCGGGGACGAGGAAGCCTCCGACGAACTCGCCGAACGTTCCACGCCCGCGACGATGCCGGTGCGTCAGCGCACCAGCGACGATGTCGGCGTCTCCGTGCCCGGCGCTCCCGGTGTGCTGACCAAGCTCGCCAAGTGCTGTACGCCGGTGCCCGGCGACAACATCATGGGCTTCGTCACCCGCGGCGGCGGGGTCAGCGTGCACCGCACAGACTGCACGAACGCCGCGTCGTTGCAACAACAGTCGGAGCGCATCATCGACGTGAAGTGGGCGCCGTCGCCGTCGTCGGTGTTCCTGGTCGCCATCCAGGTCGAGGCGCTCGACCGGCACCGGCTGCTGTCGGATGTCACCCGGGTGCTGGCCGACGAGAAGGTCAACATCCTCAGCGCGTCGGTGACGACATCGAACGACCGGGTGGCGATCAGCCGGTTCACCTTCGAGATGGGCGACCCGAAGCATCTGGGCCACGTGCTCAACGTGGTGCGCAATGTGGAGGGTGTGTACGACGTCTACCGGGTGACTTCCGCGGCGTGAGCCGCAATCAGGCAGAAGCGGCGTGAGCCGCAATCAGGCGGAAGCGGCGTGAGCCGCAATCAGGCGGAAGCGGCGTGAGCCGCAATCAGGCGGAAGCGGCGTGAGCCGCAATCCGGCGGAAGCGGCGTGAGCCGCACTGGCCCGCAAATTTCACTGAACTGCGTCAATTTTTGCCGGGTCTGGGATACTGCGACGATGCGGCCCGCTGCACTCGCCCTTCTCCTCGCCCTCGGATTGGCGGTCGCCGGCTGCGGGTCCACGATCAAGCCTGAAGGGGCAGCACAATCCGTCGTCGACCTAGTCTCCGAGCAGACCGGGTTCAAGCCGACCGACGTGAAGTGTCCCGACGGCGTCGAGGCCAAAGAGGGCGCAGCCTTCGAGTGCAAGTTCACTGGACCGGAGGGTGTGGAGTACACCGCGAACATGCGGGTGACCAAGGTCGAGGGCGACGACGTCGAGTTCTACATCGAGACCGCGCCGACGAAGTAGCCGGTCAGTCCAGCCGGATCGACTCGATCCGCACCTCGGCGACCGGTTTGCCGTCCTCGCTGCCGCCCGCGACACCCCTGGCCGCGATCTTGTCCAGCGTGGCCAGACCGGTGTCGTCGATCTTGCCGAACACCGTGTACGTCGGCGGCAACTCGGAGTCCGCGTAGACGAGGAAGAACTGGCTGCCGTTGGTGCCGACGCCGGCGTTGGCCATCGCCAGCGTCCCGCGTGGATAGCGCACCGGCGCCCGCAGCGCCGGATCGCTCAACCGGTACTGGTTGGTCGGATATTCGTTCGGGAACTGGTATCCCGGTCCGCCGTGCCGGTGCCGCTCGGGTCGCCGCACTGCAACACCCCGAGGGCGTCGGCGGTGGTCAGGCGGTGGCAGGTGGTGCCGTCGAAGAAGCCCTGCTGGGCGAGGCTGGCGAAGCTGTTGACCGTGCAGGGTGCCTTGGCGTTGTCCAGTTGCAGGCCGACGTTGCCCTGGTTGGTGGTCATGCTGGCGCTGACAGACGCCGGATCGGTCGGTACACGGCCAGTGCGCGGCGGCGCGGCAGGCTTGCTCGTCGGTTCTGCGATCCGCGGGTACTGGCAGTTCGATCCGAGCGTCGCGGGCGGGGCGAACGCGGGGAGCTCGTCGCGGGGCGGGCCCGGCGTCGCCGTGACCTCGGGGACCATGCCGTCGAGCCTCTCGAGGTCGCGGCCCACCGCGGCGAGGACGACGACGCTGACGACGACGATCAACACCGTCAGGACCGTCACGAGATACCCGATGACCAGGCCCGCCACCGCGATGCCGCGGCCCTCCTCGCCGGTCTTCTTGATCTGCGACAGCGACATGTGGCCGAACACGATGCCCAGCGGTGCGAACACGAACGCGCACACCAGCGAGGCGATGGCGAGCGTGTTGGTCTGCCTCGGCGCCGGATAGCCGTACGGGTACTGCGCCGGATAGCCGTAGGGCGGTGGGGGACCGCCGTACGGCGGGGGCGCGGTCACGGCGTCAGTCCAGCAGGATCGACTTCACCATGACCGGGGTGGCCGGTGCGCCGTCCTGGCCGCCGCCGTCGACCCCGCCCTGCGCGATCTTGTCCAAGGTGGCGAGCCCGGTGTCGTCGACCCGGCCGAACACGGTGTAGTTCGGCGGCAGCTTGGAGTCCTGGTAGACGAGGAAGAACTGGCTGCCGTTGGTGTTCGGGCCGGCGTTGGCCATGGCCAGCGTGCCGCGCGGATACGTGACCGGCTCCTGCAGCTTCGGGTCGTCGGGCTGGTACTGGTTGGTCGGGTATTCGTTGGCGAACGAGTAGCCCGGAGTGCCGGTGCCCTTGCCGGTCGGATCGCCGCACTGCAGCACCTTCAGCTGTTCGGCGGTGGTCAGCCGGTGGCACGGGGTGTTGTCGAAGTAGCCCTGCTGGGCCAGGCTCGCGAAGCTGTTCACCGTGCACGGCGCCTTGGCGTTGTCGAGCAGCAGCCCGATGTTGCCCTGGTCGGTGGACATGCTGGCGCTGACCTCGGCGGGGTCGGTGGGCACCTTGCCGCTGCGCGGCGGGTTGACCTGTTTGGCCGCCTCTTCCGCCGACGCCGGGTACTGGCAGTTCTCGCCGAGTCCGGCCGGCGCGGCGAACGCGGGCAGGGCGCCGGGAGCCGACGGTGCCGCCGACGTCGGGGCGGAGTCCTCGGTGGCGGCCGCGGTCTGGCTGTCGGAGTCGTCCCTGGTGATGACGAGGGTTGCGACCACCGCGGCGACCACGACGATCGCGGCCGCGACCGACCCGATGATCGTGAACAGACGCCGCTTGCGCTCCTTCTCCGCACGGCGCTCCAGCTGCCGCTCGAGCTTGCGCTTCGCCGTCGCCCGCCGCTGTTCGTTGGTCGGCACCGCTGAGTCCTCCTCTTGTCAATCGATCGGGAACGAGTGTGCCAGGCATTGCTGAGTGTGGCGCCGCGACCCACGCCAACCGGTGGTGGGAAACTGGACGACGTGTTCATCACCGGGTTTGCCGCCGGCATGCTGGCGTGCAACTGCTACGTGCTGGCCCCGCGGGCCGGAGCCGACGCCATCGTCGTCGACCCCGGCCAGCGGGCGATGGGGCCGTTGCGCCGGATCCTCGACGAGCACCGCCTGACCCCGGCGGCGGTGCTGTTGACGCATGGCCACATCGACCACATCTGGTCGGCGCAGAAGGTGGCTGACATGTACGGCTGCCCGGCCTTCATCCATCCCGAGGACCGGTTCATGCTGACCGATCCGATCAAAGACTTCGGGCGGGGCTTCATTGGGGGACTGGCCAGCTCTGCCTTCGGCGCGTTGTTCCGCGAGCCCAAACAGGTCGTCGAACTCGACAAGGACGGCGACAAGGTCGAGTTGGGCGGGGTCACGGTCACCGTCGACCACACACCCGGCCACACCCGGGGGTCGGTGGTGTTCCGCGTCGACGAGGGCATCGGCTCGGGGCCCGGATCGGTCGCGTTCACCGGCGATACCCTGTTCCGGCAGTCGGTGGGCCGTACGGACCTGCCGGGTGGCAGCGGTCGGGACCTGCTCGGCTCGATCGTCAACAAACTGTTGGTGCTCGACGACGACACCGTGGTACTACCGGGACACGGCCCGAAGACCACGATCGGCGTCGAACGCCGCACCAACCCGTTCCTCGAAGGCTTGACCTAGTGAGCTTCAGTGAGTGATTTTCAGGCGCCCAAGGGCGTCCCGGACTACCTGCCGCCCGATTCGGCGCAATTCGTCGGCGTACGCGACGGTCTGCTCGACACCGCGCGACGTGCCGGCTACGGCGACGTCGAACTGCCCATCTTCGAGGACACCGCGCTGTTCGCGCGCGGAGTCGGCGAGTCGACCGATGTGGTGTCCAAGGAGATGTACACGTTCTCCGACCGCGGCGACCGATCGGTCACGCTGCGCCCCGAGGGCACCGCGGGGGTGATGCGCGCCGTCATCGAGCATGGCCTGGACCGCGGCCCGCTGCCGGTCAAGCTCTGCTACGCCGGACCCTTCTTCCGCTACGAACGTCCGCAGGCCGGGCGCTACCGCCAGCTGCAGCAGGTCGGGGTGGAGGCCATCGGCGTCGACGACCCGGCGCTGGACGCCGAGGTGATCGCCGTCGCCGACGCCGGCTTCCGGTCGCTGGGGCTCGACGGGTTCCGCCTGGAGATCACCTCTCTGGGCGACGAGACCTGCCGCCCGCAGTACCGGGAACTGTTGCAGGACTTCCTGTTCAAGCTCGACCTCGACGAAGAGACGCGCCGGCGCGCCGAGATCAACCCGCTGCGGGTGCTCGACGACAAACGGCCGAAGATGCGGGAGATGACCGCCGACGCGCCGGTGATGCTCGACCACCTGTCGGATGTCGCCAAACAGCATTTCGACACCGTGCTGGCGCATCTCGACGTATTGGAGGTGCCGTACGTCATCAACCCGCGCATGGTGCGGGGGCTGGACTACTACACCAAGACGACGTTCGAGTTCGTGCACGACGGCCTCGGCGCCCAGTCGGGCATCGGCGGCGGTGGTCGCTACGACGGCCTGATGGCGCAGCTCGGCGGAAAAGATCTGTCCGGCATCGGGTTCGGGCTCGGTGTCGATCGCACGCTGCTGGCGTTGAAGGCCGAGGGGAAGACCGTCGGCGGGACCGCTCGGGTCGATGTCTTCGGTGTGCCGCTGGGGGAGCAGGCGAAGGTGACGCTGTCGGTGCTCGGCGCGCGACTGCGGGCCGCGGGCGTGCGGGTCGACCTGGCCTACGGCGACCGCGGGATCAAGGGTGCGATGCGTGCGGCGGACCGGTCGGGGGCGGCGCTGGCGCTGGTCGCCGGCGATCGCGACATCGAGGCGGGCACGATCGGCGTGAAGAACCTGGCCACCGGGCAGCAGACGGACGTCCCGATCGATGACGTGCTGACCGAGGTGCTGGCCCGCCTCAACCGCGCCTGACCGCCGTCATGGGCGTCGGTGTACGGCGCCGGCGAGCACCCGGTCGAGCATCCCCACACCACCGCTGAACACGTTGCCCCGCATCAGGGTTCGCGTCGACGACGGCGTGACGGCGACCAAACTCGACGTCAGCAACCGCGATCGGCGCTCGAACTGCACCTGGCTCAGCGGCGCCACGATCTCACCCGCGCCGTCGCGGTAGGTCTGGTGTCGGCGGTCGAAGACCGCCGCCGGCGCGTATGCGCTCAGCGGTGTCATCCGCATGCGCCGAAGCGCACCGCCGCCGCGGATCATCGCCCGGAACGCAGCCACGCCGCCGACGAACAGCGCGGCGCCGATCGCGGCCGACGGCCACACCATCGAGTACGCAAACGCGTAATAGATCGACACGAGGCCGAAGCCGCCGAAGATCAGCGCCGCCATGGTCAACAGCAGCACCGTCATCTCCGTCGGCGCGCGGCCGCGGTCGATCAGCAAGACCTCGGGTCCGCGCTCGGCGACGACGACCGCGCCCTGCTCCGCCAGCGGTATCGGCTCGGGCGGTGCGCTCACGCAGAGCCGCGGGCGACCGAGTTCAGCAGTTCGTCGATGTGCCCGACTCCGCCGTCGAACGGATTGCCGCGCTTGAGTGTCTTCGTCCCGCCCGGTGTGACGGCGACGAGTTTCGGTGAGCTGGAACCGATCTGGAACTTACGCGCGAACCGCACCTGATCCAGCTGCACCAGCGCGCCACCGCGATAGCTGAACAGCCCGAGCTTGCGGTCGAGCACCGCGGCCGGTCGACAGTCGTGCAGCGGTCGGCTGCGGTACCGGCGGATCTTGCGGACGACGAAGAACGTCGCGACCGCGAGCGCCGCACCCGCGGCCAGGAACGCGGCACCCACGAGCCGCGACGGGGTATCGGAGATGAGCGCGACCAGCCCGAAGCCGCCGACGACGAGCGTCAACACGCCGACCACGAACGCCAGCACCGTCAGCGGTCCCGTGCCCCGGTCCACCACCAGCACCCGACGCCCGTCGTCAGTGACGACGAGGCCACCGGTGTCGGCGAGTACCTGTGCTCCCGAAGCTGTGTCCACGGGTGCACTGTGCCACTTCGGCGGCCGTGAGCGTGCGCAAACTGTCGGAAATTCACGGCGTGTCGAGTGCAAACACGCACGCTCGCGCGGAAGTCAGATGGCCATTGCGGCGCGGACGTCGGCCTCGGAGGACGAGCCGCCCGTACCGCTGGAGGTCACGCGGCCGGACTCGAGCACGTAGTAATGCTGCGAGGACTCCAACGCGAAACCGATGTGCTGTTCGACCAGCAGCACGCCCAGGCCGCCGCGCTGGGTCAGCGACGTGATCGCCCCCTCGATCTCGGCGACCACCGACGGCTGGATGCCCTCGGTGGGCTCGTCGAGGATCAGGCACTTCGGCGTGGTGATCAGCGCGCGGGCGATCGCCAACTGCTGGCGCTGCCCGCCCGAGAGCAGACCGGCGCGGCGGGTCAACAACTCCTTCAGCGCAGGGAACAGGTCGAGTTGCTCGTCGATGAGCTGCTTGCCGTTCTTGCGGCCGTCCGCGACGACCTGCAGGTTCTCCATCGTCGTCAGTTGACCGAAGGACTGCTGGCCCTGCGGCACGTAGGCCAGGCCACGCGCGACGCGTGCGCTCGGCCGCAGCTTGCTGATGTCCTCACCGTCGAAGAGCACCTTGCCCGCACTGCATTTCAGCAATCCGACCGCGGCCCGCAGCAGCGTGGTCTTACCCGCTCCGTTGTGGCCCATCACCGCGGCCACGCCGTCGGAGGGCACGTCGACGCTGGCCCCGTGAATGACTTCCGAACGGCCGTAGCCGCAGCGCACGTCGACCATTGAGAGCATCAGGACTCCTCGATGAGTTCGGCGGGCACGTCGGCGGTGCCCGCGGCCGCCGTGCCGAGATAGACCTCTTGCACCTTGGGGTTGGCCTGCACCTCGCCGACCGATCCCTCGGCGATCACCTGCCCGCGTGCGAGCACGGTCACCGATGTGGCGAACGCGCGCATGAAGTCCATATCGTGTTCGACGACGACGACGGTGCGCTGGGCGCCGATGCGGCGCAACAGCTTTCCGGTCTCCTCGCGTTCCTCGTGGCTCATGCCCGCGACCGGTTCGTCGAGCAGCAGCACGTCGGCGTTCTGCACCAGCAGCATGCCGATTTCCAGCCACTGCTTCTGCCCGTGGGCCAGCACCCCGGCCGGCTTGTCCGCCAGATCCGCCAGCCCGATGGTGTCGAGCGCCTCTTCGATCGCGGGCAGCACACCCTTGCGCCGGCGCAGCAGCGTCCACGCCGAGCGTCCCGCGCCCGCCGCGATGTCGAGGTTCTGCAGCACGGTCAGCTGTTCGAACACGCTGGCCGTCTGGAACGTGCGTCCCACCCCGAGACGAGCGATCTGATGAACCTTTTTGCCCAGCAGTTCGACGCCGGACTTGTTGACCGACCCGGCCGCCGGCACCAGGCCGGTGATCGCGTCGATCACGGTGGTCTTGCCCGCGCCGTTCGGCCCGATGAGGAATCTCAGGTCACCCTGGAACAGGGTCAGGTCGACATCGCTGACCGCCTTGAAACCGTCGAAATCGACGGTGAGACCGCGCACTTCGAGGTACTCGGTGCCCATGCCGACGTTACCGCCGGCGACCGGCTCCACCTGGGTCATGTCGCTGCGCCCACCTTCTCGGTGTCGGGGTCGGTCTGCGGTTCGGGTGCGTCCTCGACCGGTTTGCGGGGTCGGCGAATACGCCGCCGCTTGAACAGGACACCGAGACCGGCCAGGCCCGCGGGGAAGAAGCCGACGACGACGATGAACAGCAGGCCCTGGGCGTAGGTCCATTCGGACGGGAAGCGTTCGGAGAACAGGGTTTGCGCCCACGCCACCCCGATCGCGCCGAGCACCGGCCCCAGCAGGGTGGTGCGCCCGCCGATCGCCACACCGATCAGGAACGCGATCGACGGCAGGATGCCCACCTGCGACGGCGCGATGAACCCGACGATCGGGGCGAAAAGCGCACCGGCGATGCTGGCGAACAGCGCGGCCACCGTGTAGGCGACCACCTTGATGTTCGCCGGATCGTAGCCGAGGAAGCGCACGCGCTCCTCGCCGTCGCGAACCGCCACCAGCAACTCGCCGTAGCGGCTTTGCATGAGCTGGCGAACCACCGCGACGACGGCGAGCAGCACACCAGCGGCGATGAAGTACAGCATCCGCCGGTTCGCCGGGTCGTTCAGAGTGAACCCGAAGAACGTGCGAAACCTGTTGAGCCCGTTGCTGCCACCCAAGCTGGTCTGCCCGACGAGCAGGATCGCCAGCGCCGCGGCCAGCGCCTGCGACAGGATCGCGAAGTAGGCGCCCTTGACGCGGCGCTTGAACACGCCGAGCCCGAGCGCCGCCGCGATCGCGGTCGGCACGAGCACGATCGCCAGCAGCGTGAAGGCGGGGGAGGCGAAAGGCATCCAGTAGCCGGGCAATTCGCGCACACCGGCGATCTGCATGAAGTCCGGCACGTCGTCGCCGCGCAACTGCGCGTCGGCGATCTTGAGGTGCATGCCCATCATGTAGCCGCCGAGCCCGAAGAACACGCCCTGGCCCAACACGAGCATGCCACCGCGGCCCCAGGCCAGCCCGATGCCGACCGCGACGATCGCGAAGCAGAGGAACTTGCCCAGCAGGCTGAGCCGGAAGTCCGACAGCACCGCGGGCGCGACACCGAACAGCAGCACCGCCGCCACCGCGAAACCGGCCCAGGTCTGCCAGCGGCCCACGAAGGTTCTCACGCGAGACTCCTTGTCCGGACGGTGAACAGGCCCTGCGGGCGAGCCTGCAGGAAGATGACGATGATCACGAAGACGATGACCTTGGCCAGCGACGCGGTCGTGTTGTACTCAATGAACGAGTTCAAGAAGCCCAGCGCGAACGCCGCGATGACCGTGCCCTTGATCTGGCCGAGGCCACCGACCACCACCACCAGGAACGCGTCGATGAGGTAGCTCTGCCCGATGGTCGGGCTGGTCGAACCGATCAACGTCAACGCGACACCGGCCACCGCGGCCAGGCCCGAACCGATGAAAAACGTTGTGACGTCGGTCTTCCGGGACGAGATCCCGCTGGTTTCGGCGAGGTCGCGGTTCTGCACGACGGCCCGGATGCGGCGTCCCATCGGGCTCATCTTGAGCGCGGCCGCCAGCGCGGCCACGCATACGAGGGCCAGCACGAGAATGAAGATGCGGGTCTTGGGCACCACCGCACCGAAGATCTCGACACCGCCGGACAACCACACCGGCGCAACCACGTTGACCGCAGGCGCCCCGAAGATGTCACGGGCGACCTGCTGCAGGATCAGGCCCACGCCGAAGGTGACCAACAAGGTGTCCAGGGGACGGTGGTACATACGGCGGATGAGCGTGGTCTCCAGCAGTGCGCCCATCGCCCCACCGATCAGGAACCCGACGACCAGCGAGATCAACAGCGACGCACCGGCGCTCGACACGATCTGCTGCACCACGTAGGCGGTGTAGCAACCGGCCATGATGAACTCGCCGTGCGCCATGTTGATGACGCCCATCTGCCCGAAGGTCAGCGACAACCCGAGCGCGGCCAGCAACAGGATCGAGCCGAGGCTCAATCCCGCTGCCAGCTGCCCGATCAGGACATCCATTCGCGACTCAGCTGGAGAGGCCCGCTGCCCACGGATACGACTTGAGATACGGGTCCGGTTCGATCGGGCCCGGCGACTCCCAGATCGTGTAGATCAGCCCGTCGGGCCGGATCTCGCCGATGCGAGCGGTCTTCGTGATGTGGTGGTTCTCGCCGTCGATCGTGACCAGGCCCTCGGGCGCGTCGAACGTCACACCGCCCGCAGCGTCCTGAATCGCCTTGACGTCGAACGACTTCGCCTTCTCGACGGTGTTCTTCCACAGGTACACCGACACGTACGCGGCCTCCATCGGATCCGAGGTTGGCTTGTTGGCACCGTACTTGTCCTTGTAGGCCTTGACGAACGCCTTGTTGACCGGGTTGTCCACGGTCTCGTAGTAGTTCCAGGCGGTGAGCTGGCCGGTGATGTTCTGGATGCCGATGCCGCCGATCTCTTCCTCGGCGATCGACACCGACACCACGGGCATGACCTCCGGCGTCAGCCCGACGTTCTTGTACTCGCGGAAGAAGGCCACGTTGGAATCGCCGTTGAGCGTGTTGAACACGGCGTCGGCGCCTGCGGAGCGGACCTTGTTGACAATGGTCGAGAAGTCCGTCGACCCCAGCGGCGTGTAGTCCTCGCCCTTGATCTCGATGCCGTTGGCGCCCGCGTACGCCTTGATGATCCGGTTGGCCGTCTGCGGGAACACATAGTCGCTGCCGACCAGGTAGAGCGACTTGACGCCCTTCTCCTTCAGATAGTCCAACGCGGGCACGATCTGCTGGTTGGTGGTGGCACCGGTGTAGAAGATGTTCTTCGACGCTTCGAGGCCCTCGTACTGCACGGGGTAGTACAGCAGCGAGTTGGCGCTCTCGAAGACCGGCAGCATGGCCTTGCGCGACGACGAGGTCCATCCGCCGAACACCGCGGCGACGCAGTCGCTGCTGATCAGCTTCTCGGCCTTCTCCGCGAACACCGTTGGCTCGGACGCCCCGTCCTCACCGACGAGCTGGATCTGCTTGCCCATCACACCGCCGGAGGCGTTGATCTGCTCGACGGCGAGGTCGATGGCATGGCGGACGGTCACTTCGGAGATGGCCATCGTTCCCGACAACGAGTTCAGCGCACCCACTTTGATGGTCGGGCCCGACGTGTCGACGCACGATTGGGCATTTGCCGTGTCCGACTCGGTGGCCTTGCTTCCGCAGCCGGCCAGCACCAGGCTCGTCGCGGCGACGATTCCGCCGGCAACGAGGGCGCAACGTCTCACGGAGGACCGTCGTGGTAGTCGCATGAACAGCCTTTCCCTATATATCCGCAGCGCACATCGGCGATGAGCGTCGAGTCGGGTGCGAGAGTCCCGACCGTGCGTGGTTGTCGAATCGGGACGTTAGAGCGGCGGTGTTTCTGGAAAATGTCTGCGTGTGACGAACAAATTAACCTGTGACTTTTCCGCAGGTCGTTTGCCGTGGGGTGCGGCTCGGAAGCGGCGCGCCCGGGGCGGTAACGGTTTGGTACCGTCCGGCGATGTGACGAACATGCGAACAGCTACAGCCAAGGTCGGGGCGGCGTTCATGGTGGCGGCGGCGTCAGTCGCGGTCAGCCACGCGACCGCCGATGCCCAGTCGGAAGGCCACGTGGTCCGTTACACGCTGACGTCAACTGGCGCTGCCGACTTCCAGCTCAACTATCTGATTGCCCAGCCTCCGAACAAGGAGGCCTACAACGCCGACGCGTACGCGTACCTGAAGAAGGAGGAAGTGGTCCTCCAGCCGGGCGTGCCGTGGGTTTTCGAGACGACGATGGAGGATCCGCAGTGGGCGATCCTCACGGCCAGTACCGGCGTGCACGCGATGCAGGGTTCTCCGAACCCGCATTGCGAGATCGCGATCGACGGTGAGGTGGCGGTGCAGCAGGACGGCACCTACACGGTGCAGTGCCAGCTGAGCCAGTGGTGATCGCGCCGCAATAGGCGCGGGTGCGACGGCCGCTCAGTCGGCCACGGTCTGCAGTTCGGACAGTCCGCTCAACGTGGGTGGCAGCGGCTCGGTGTGCACTACGCCGAGCCGCTGTGTCGCTCTGGTGAGCGCGACGTACAGGTCGGCGGCCCCGCGCGGACCGTCGGCGAGAATCCGGCCCGGCTCCACGATCAGAACCGCGTCGAACTCCAATCCCTTGGTCTCCGAAGGGGAGACGGCCCCGTCCATCCCCGCCGGCCCGATCACGACGCAGGTGCCCTCGCGCGCGTCTTCCTCGCGGCGGAACTCTTCGATCGCGACGGCCAGTTCGTCGTCGCCGACGAGCCGCGCCCACGGCCGGACACCGCATGCACGTACCGATTCGGGTGGCTGCACCCCGGGCGCGAACTCGGCCAGCAGACCCGCGGCAACGTCCATGATCTCGGCGGGCGTCCGGTAGTTCACCGACAGCGGCCGGTAGACCCAGCGACCGGGCACATAGCGATCGAGCGTCGCGCCCCACGACTGTGCACCCGCGGCCGAACGCCGTTGCGCGAGGTCGCCGACCACGGTGAACGACTTGCCGGGGCAGCGGCGCATCAGCACCCGCCAGTCCATCTCGGACAACTCCTGGGCCTCGTCGACGACGACATGGCGGTACGTCCAATCACGGTCTGCCGCAGCGCGTTCCGCGAGGTCGCGGTTGTCGCGCTCGACGAACCGCTCGGCGAGGTCCTCGGCGTCGAGCAGGTCGGCGGCGATCAGATGATCCTCGTCGTCCATGAGGTCTTCGCGGGCCACCATCAGGTCCAGCACGCCCGCGGCGTACGCGGCCTCCTCCTGGCGTTCCCGCTCGGCGGCGGCGTCGGGTTTGATGCCGCCGAGCATGTCGACCAGCTCGTCGAGCAGCGGTACATCCGCCACCGTCCACGCATCGCCCGGTGCGCGCAGCAGGCACTCGTCGGCGCCCGCGGCGCGGAGTCGTTCAGGGGACTCGTAGAGCCCGGCCAGCAGCGCCTCCGGCGTCAGCTCGGGCCAGAGCTCGTCGAGGGCGGCGTTGAATGCGTCGTGGTCGTCGAGCTCGTCGAGCAGTTCGGCGCGCAGGTGCTCCCACGCCGCCTTGTCGTCGCGCGTCAGCCAGCCCTTGCCGATGCGGGCGATCGCGCGCTCGGTGAGCACCCAGGTGACGACGTCGACGAACACCGCGCGGGCGTCGTTGTGGGGCAGGCCGCTTTCGCGCGCTTCCTGGATGGCCCACTCGGCCGTCTCGGCGTCGATGCGCACGGTGACGTCGGCCAGCTTGATCGGGATCGGCTGCTCCGGCGCGCGTTGCCGGTCGGCGACGGCGGCGGCCAGCACGTCGAGCATCGTCAACGAGCCCTTGGCCCGCGCGGCGTCGGGAGCGTCCTGGGCCGTGACCCGCAGACCGGGCACCAGGTCACCGGTCGTCATGAAGACGACGTTCGTCTCGCCGAGCGAGGGCAGCACGCGGTCGATGTGGCGCAGGAATGCGGTGTTCGGGCCGATGACCAGGACGCCGTGGCGTTCCATTCGCTCGCGCTGCGTGTAGAGCAGGTAGGCGACCCGGTGCAACGCGACGACGGTCTTGCCCGTACCGGGGCCGCCCTCGATGACCAGCACACCGGGGTGGTCGAGCCGGATGATCTCGTCCTGTTCGGCCTGGATGGTCGCGACGATGTCGCGCATCCCGTCGCCGCGCGGTGCGTTGACCGCCGCCAGCAGCGCCGCGTCGCCCTGCGCGCCGTCGGTGGGCCTGCCGAGGGTCTCGTCGGTGAAGTCGGTGATGCGGCGTCCGATGGAGTGGAACTGGCGACGCCGGCGCATGCCCTCGGGGTGGGCCGCGGTGGCGACGTAGAAGGCTCTCGCCGCGGGCGCGCGCCAGTCGAGCAGCAGCGGTTCGTAGTCGTTGGCCGCGTCCATCAGACCGATCCGGCCGATGTAGAGGCGCTCGTCGGTGATGCTGTCGAGGCGGCCGAAACACAGCCCGTGGTCGGCCACATTGAGGCGGTTCATCCGCTTGGCCACCGCACGGATCTCGGCGTCCCGGTCGACGAGCGAACCGCCGTCGCCACGCAGTGCCGCGTCGTAGTGCCTGCGCACCCGTGCGCGATCCGCGTCGAGGCGCGCATACAGACCGTCGATGTAGCGCTGCTCGGACCGCAGTTCGTCGTCGTAGCTCTCGCTCGGCACCCCGCCCCCATTCTCTCGATTCACCGCCGGTTCGCGCGCGTCGACCTTGACATCCTATCGAACGTGAGTTCGAATCGAGTGTATGCGGTGGGATGGTCAGGGCGTCGGCGTCGACGACGGTGCGCTGCCCGGACTGCAGCGTATCGGTTTCGTGCGCAGCGTGCGGACGCCGCAGTTCGAGGGCATGACCTTCCATGAAGTGCTGTGCAAATCGGCGCTCAACAAGGTGCCGAACGCCTCCATGTTGCCGTTCCGGTTCACGGTCAACGGATATCGCGGATGCTCACACGCCTGCCGTTACTGCTTCGCGCGGCCCACGCACGAGTATCTCGACCTCGATTGCGGCAGCGACTTCGACAGCCAGGTCGTGGTCAAGACCAATGTCGCCGACGTGTTGCGCCGCGAACTGTCGCGGCGGTCGTGGCAACGTGAGACGGTGGCGCTGGGTACCAACACCGATCCGTACCAGCGGGCCGAGGGCCGCTATGCGCTGATGCCGGGGATCATCTCGGCGCTGACCGACTCGGGCACACCGTTCTCGATCCTGACGAAGGGCACGCTGCTGCGACGCGACCTGCCGCTGCTTCGTGAGGCAGCGCAACAGGTTGATGTCAGCGTGGCGGTCTCGCTCGCCATCGGAGATCCGCTGCTGCACAAAGAGGTCGAGCCGGGCACGCCGTCACCGCAGGCACGCCTCGGGATGATCGCCGCGATCCGCGACGCCGGGTTGGACTGCCACGTGATGGTCGCGCCGGTGCTTCCGCACTTGACGGATTCGGTCGAACACCTCGACTCGTTGCTCGGTCAGATCGCGGAGGCGGGCGCCACCGGGGTCACCGTGTTCGGCCTGCATTTGCGCGGTTCCACGCGCGGCTGGTTCATGAACTGGCTCGCCGGCGCACGCCCAGAGCTGCTGCCGAAGTACCGCGAGCTGTACCGGCGCGGCGCGTACCTGCCACAGGACTATCGAAAGATGTTGCACGACAGGGCGGCACCGCTCGTCGCCAAGCACGGCTTGGCGCCGGACCGCCGGTCGTTTCGCGCCGCGGACCCACCGCCCGCACCCGCGCCGGCCGAGGTCCTGCAGCCCACCCTTTTCTAGCGTTTCTAGCGCGAACTCAGCCCCGGTTTCGCTTGACTTCTTTGAACGGCACGCCGCGATCGGCGGCCGGTTCCCGGGGGAAGCCGAGCACACGCTCGCCGATGATGTTGCGCGCGATTTCGGTGGTGCCACCGCCCAGTGCCGCAGCCTGCCGACCCAGGTACCGCTCGCCGTAGCGGATCAGGTCCTCGTCGACGTCGACGACGCCCGCGCTGCCGGTGATGGCCAGGGCGGTGTCGAACTCCAGATGGTGAACGTCGGCGTGCGCGATGCGGATGATCGAACCCGCCGCCGGAGGCAGCGAACCGTCGAGGACACCGTGGTACACGTGGTCGATCAGCTGTTCGCGGACGGTCCGGTGCACCAGTGCGCGGCCGGCCATCTCGCGCAGCCGCTCGTTGTCGGGCTGGCCGGTCTTCTCGAGCAGCTCGACGTAGTTGATCGGCACGTCGGATTTGCCCTCGGCGCCGATGCCGCTGGCGAACTCCGAACCGCCGCCGACCGCGCGACGCTCGTGATAGAGCTGGCGCGACGCCACGTGCCAGCCCGCGTTGACCTCACCGACGACGGCGTCGTCACCGAGTTCGAGGTTGTCGAAGAACTCCTCGCAGAATTCGACCGACCCGTTGACCTGCTTGATGCGCCGCAGCGTGATGCCGGGGCTGTTGATGGGCACCAGGAACATGGTCAAGCCCTCGTGCTTGGGCACATCCCAGTCGGTGCGGGCGAGCATCAACCCGTAGTCGGCGGCGAAAGCGCTTGTGCTCCAGGTTTTTGCGCCGTTGATCACCCATTTGTCGCCCTTGCGGTCGGCGCGGGTGATCACCCCGGCCAGGTCGGAGCCGCCGCTGGGTTCCGACAGCAGCTGCACCAGCACCTCGTCGCCGCGCAGGGTAGCGGAGATGTGCTGACGCTTCTGTTCCTCGCTGCCGGTATCCAGGATGGTGGCCGCGCAGATCGTGAACGTCGGCGTGTTCAGGATGACCGGCATCTCGTAGCAGCGCGACACCTGGTCGAACGCCTTCTGGTAGGCGATGGGCAGGCCCAGCCCGCCGTACTCCTTGGGGAAGCAGATCCCCGCGAATCCGCCCTCCCACAGCCGCTTCTGGAGTTCCCGCGCCCGCTGCCACGGTTCCTCTTCGCCGCGATCGTGTTCGGGCGGGTTGTTCGGATCGATCGGCGGCATGTTCTCCGCCAGCCAGGCCTGGGCCCGGGCTGCGAACCCCTCCACCGACTCCGCGGTGGTGGCCGGGGCGGATGTCGTCTCGGTCATGACGCTTGCTCCAGTCCCCAGCTGGCGCGTGGGCCCACCTTGGTCAGGGAGTAGACGCGCAGGTTGTGGTCCTCGGGAGTGCCGTACATCGAGCGGTACAGCGTGGCGCGGCGCAGGAACAGGTGCAGGTCGTGCTCCCACGTCACCCCGATGCCGCCGTGCAACTGCACGCACAGCTGCAGCATGCCCGGAGAGTATTCGCCCACATAGGATTTCGCGACGCTGACCGCCATCGCCGCACCCGGTTTGCGCGACGCCACCTCGGCCACCGCGGCGTTGGTGGTGGCCCGGCACCCTTCGAACCAGATCTTCAGATCGGCGTACTTGTGTTTGAGCGCCTGATACGAACCCAGTGGCCGGCCGAAGCTGTGCCGGTCGAATCCCCACTGGATCGTGAAGGCCAACACCGTGTCGAGGATTCCGACGACCTCGGCGCACTGCAGCACGGCGGCGATCTGGGACTGCCGCTCGATCAGCGCCGGTGTCTGCTCGGCGGTGCCGACGGCCGCGCCGGCGTCCACCTCGACGCCGTCGAAGTGCACGCGCGCATAGTTCTTCACCATGTCGATCGAGCGCTGCGGCTCCACGCGCACACCCGGTGTATCCGCGGGCACCAAGAACTGCCGCACGCCGTCGTCGGATTGCGCTGTCACCAAGAACAATCCGCTGTCCGCGCCGGCCTCCACACGGTCCTTGACGCCGTCGATGCGAAAGCCGCCCGCGGTCGCGGTGGCGGTGGCCGACGGGGTCAGCGGCGACCACGCGCGCCCAGGCTCGTACACCGCCCAGGTGGCGATCGCCTCACCGGCGACGAGCGCCGCGATGGTGTCCTCGTGGCCGGCCGGCGCTTCCACCAGGCCGGCGAGCACGGTGCTGACCGGATGCAACGGACCGGGAGCGACTGTCTTGCCGGCGATCTCGGCGACCAGCGCCAGATCCTTGACACCGTTGCCGGAGACGCTGCCGCCGCCGAGATCCTCGGGGACCAACAGGCTGGTCCAGCCGAGTTCGACGGCCCGGCGCCACCAGTCGAGGTCGAACGGCGTTCCGGCGTCGTGCATCTCGCGTATTCGGCTCAGCGGCACTTCCTTCTCGAGGAAAGACTGCGTCGTCGAGGCGAAGAGCAGCACCTCGGGATTCGTGCCGTTGTTTCCGCTGTCGCTCACGGACTCTCTTTTCGTAGTCGTGCGAACGTGCGTGTCGACGACCGACACGCACGTTTCGCGACGGTGCCTGGGGTCAGGCGGGGATGACGAGCGCGGGCACGTCCGGGTTGTGCACGATCTCGTTGGGCACCTTGAACAACTCGATCATATTGCCGCCCATGACCTTTCGCTGGCCCTCCTCGTCGAGGCCCTGCAGGTCGTCGATCAGGTGCGTCGGTTCGGCCAGCCCCTCCGGGTGCGGCCAGTCCGAACCGAAGATCACCCGATCGACCCCGATGAGATCGGCCATCTTGGCGAAATCGTCCTCCCAGAACGGCGCGACATACACCCCGCGCTTGAACGCCTCGATCGGATTCTCGGGGAACTCCTGCGGCATCTTCTTGTAGACGCCTTCGAACTGCTTGAACAGGTAGGGCACCCAGTCCGCGCCGTTCTCGATCGACAGGATGCGCAGGTCGGGGTTGCGGGTCAGGGCGCCGTGGCACACCAGCGCGGCCATGGAGTCCTCGATCGGCCGCTTGCCCATCGACACCATCCGGAACGCCGTCGGCTTGAACGGCAGATACTCGTCGGCGGGCTCCCAGTCATTGAGGTACTCGGCGTAGCCGGAGTCCGAGGCGTGCATCGAGACCGGGATGCCGGCCTTGACGCAGGCGTCCCAGAAGGGGTCGAACTCGGGCAGCCCGAATGAGCGGGTGCCGCGCACGCCCGGCACCGGCGCCGGGCGGACGAGCACGGTCTTGGCGCCGCGCTCCAGACACCACTCGAGTTCCTCGAGCGCGCGGTCGACGATGCCGAGGTTGATCACCGGGGTGGAGAAGATCCGGTCCTCGTAGTTGAACTGCCAGGTCTCGTACATCCACTCGTTGAGGGCGTGGATGACGTCGAGGATGAGCTCGGGATCGTCCTTCATCCGCTCCTCGACCAGGCTGGCCAGGGTCGGGAACATCAGCGAGTAGTCCAGGCCCAGGCCGTCCATCACCTCGAGGCGTGCGCCCGGTTCGCGGAACGCCGGGATCGCCTTCATCGGCTTGCCCATCACCTCGCGGAAGCTCTTACCGCCGCTGCCGTGCTTGAAGTACTCCTCCTGGGCGCCCGGCCGCGCGACGACCTCGAAGGTTGGATTCGGGATGTAGTCGCTGACCTGGTTGCGCACCATGATCTTGGTGCGGCCGCGGACCTCGATGTAGTCGATGACGTGCTTGCGGTGGTCCGGGAGGAACTTGGTCAGCGCCTCCTTGGGCTCGTAGAAGTGGTTGTCGGCGTCGAACACGGGATAGGGAAGCTGGCGTGCCATTTTCGCCTCCTGGAAGTCTGCTTGGCTGTTAGTGGTAATGACATTACCACGTTCGGACCAGCAGAAACAGTCGCCCTGGAGAGGCTGGTTCTCCGCTCGTGCGACGCAGGTCAGGCGCGGTTGGCCGGGCCGGTGAGCCCGCTCAGGCAGAAGTCGTAGATGTCGTCGGCGCCGACCGGCACGCCGCTGAGTTCCGCGCCCAGCACCTGAAGGCGGATGGCCCCGAGCGAGGATTGCATGATCAGCGCGGCTCGGGCGTCGACGTTGATGTCGGACCGGAACACGCCCTCGGCGATGCCGCGGTTGATGATGTCCTTGATCAGCTCGTAGACCGGTGACAGCACGCGCGCGTACTCGCGTGGCAGCGTCTCGGCGAGGCGGTCGTTGTAGTTGGTCAAACCGCGGTTGACCTTGTCCTGGGTGGTGGTCTCGGGCGGGGTGCAGATCCGGTCGATGAGGACGCGAAGGGCCGAGGCCGCGGGCAGTCCGGCGGTCTCCTCGCGCCAGCGCCGCGTCGACTCGGACATGATTTTGTCGACCAGCGCGAGGAGCAGTTCGTCCTTGGTCGAGAAGTGCTGATAGAAGGACCGCAGCGACGTCTTCGACCGCTCGACGACCTCGAGCACGGTGAAATCGGTGCGACCGGTCTCCCCGAGGATTGCCAGCGCCGACTTCATGAAGCGCTTGGGCCGGGGATCGGCGTCGGCGGGCTCGGCCGTGCGTGTGGCGCCCGCTGCCGCCCGCCCGCTGGGCTTGGCCATGGTCGTCACCTTCCGGCTCGGGATTGACTGGTAATGACGTTACCGCTTTTGCAGAAGCTCGGTTACTGTTCCTTCTCATGACGACTGACTCAGCGCAACAGCAGTGGACCGTCGACACCATGCTCGACCTGTTCGACGTCCGGCCGGACGGGGAGAACCGCTTCATCGCCGAGACCGGGCCCGCCGGCGAGGAGGACCGGCAGGTGGTCGAGGGCACCCAGGTGCTCGCCCAGGCGATCGTGGCGGTGGCCAAGCGATTCGAGGGCAAATCCGTGCGTTCGGCGCATGCGGTGTTCTCGCGGGCGGTCATGGTCGCGGCGGGTCCGGTCGAGTTGGAGATCGACGTCGTCAACGAAGGCCGTTCCACCGCAACCGCTGTCGTCGCGGCCAAGCAGAACGGCAAGCGGTGCATCACGATCACCGTGCTGACCGACGTGCCGACGGAGGACGTGATCCGCCACGCGGTCCCGCGGCCCGAGGTGAAGGCGCCGTCGGAGGCCAACGACGCCCGGATGGGCATGCCGGGCAGGGATATTCGGCTCGTCGACGTGGTCGATGTCAACAGCCCCGACGAGGTCGGCCCGCCGGAGCTGTACGCCTGGGTGCATTACGACAAGACCCCCGACCGTGACGAGCTGGCCAAGGCGCTGGTCGCCTATCTGACCGGGCACCTAGGGATTTCGACGACGATGCGCGCCCACGAGGGCATCGGCACCGCGCAGTCGCACATCACCGTGTCGACCGCGCCGATGACCGTCTCGGTCAGCTTCCACGAGCCGTTCGGCTGGGACGGGTGGCTGCTCTACAGCCACGAAAGCACGCAGGTGGGTGCCGGCATGTCGTATGTGCGCGGCACGGTGCACACCGAGGCGGGTGAGCTGATCGCCTCGTTCGCCCAGGACGCGTTGATCCGGCCGCTGCGCAACACCGATACGGCGATCAAGCAGCAGTCCCGCCTGTAGCGCGAGCCGGTGGCCCGTGGTCGGTGGCCGGTGGTCGGCCGCCGATGGTCGGCCGCCGAAACTGAACTTTTGCACGAAGATTCACTGGAATTTCGCGCATAAGTTCAGACTCGCGGAGCCTAGATCTTGAGATAGCCCTTGTCGGCGGGGATTTGGGCCGCCGTCACCAGTGACGACGCGTCGCTGGCCAACCAGACCACGATGTCGGAGACCAGGTCCGGGTCGGCCAGCGATTCCGTCGACAACGCGCCGGGCGAGAAGCTGTGGATGTAGTTCTGGTGATCGGCGAAGATCTGCCACATCGACGTGTCGTTGCCCATCGGGGTGTCGGTGCCGTAGGGGTGCACCGAGTTGACCCGGATGCCGAACTCGCCGACCTCAACCGCCAGCGAGTTGGTCAGCCCGACGAGGCCGAACTTGCTGGCGCAGTAGTGACCGCAGCCGGGAACGGCCTTGATGCCCGCGGCCGAGCTGATCGTGATGATCGACCCGCCGTTGCCCGCCTCGATCATCGGCGGCACGACGGCCTTGATCGTGTTCCACACGCCGGTCAGGTTGACGTCGAGCACCTCCTGCCACTGCTGCGCCGAAATCTCCCACAGCCGGCCCCAATTCATCACGCCCGCGTTGGCCACGACGATGTCGAGGCGACCGAACTGTTCGATCGCGTCGGCGACCACCCGCTGCTGTCCGGCGGCGTCACGGACATCGATCCGGTCGGCGACGATCTTGCGGCCCTCACCCTCGACGAGGCTCACGGTCTCGGTGAGATCCTCGGGAGAGGCGGGCGGATAGCCGTTGTGCTCGGCGACCGGTCCGCAGGCGTCGATCGCGACGATGTCGGCGCCGGCGCGCGCCAGTCGCACGCAGTGCTGACGGCCCTGTCCGCGGGCGGCGCCCGTCACGTACGCCACCTTTCCGGCGAGCGGGGTGTCGGAATTCGTCATCCAGTTCTCCTGATCAGTCGGCACCGGCGGCGAGCCAGTCGTCGAACGTCGTCGGGGCGATTCGCGCATTCTCTCCCGGCAGCAACACATTTCCGGCCATCGACAGCCCGAACATCCCCGACCAGGTTGGAACGAGCTTCACCTGCCGGCCCCTGGCCGCGAGCGTCCGGCGCGCCATGTCGACGAGGTCTTGTGTCTCGGGCCCCGCGACATCCACGTAGCGACCCTGCGGAAGGCCGACCGCGACCTCGGCGAGGACCTCGGCGATGTCGTCGGGCGCGATCGGTTGGACGAGCAGCGGCGCGATGGTCGACACCCCGTCTTGTTCGGTCCAACCGGCGACCATGGCCGCGAAGTCGTGAAACTGCGTGGCGGGCACCACCGTCCACGGCACCGGCCCCTCGGCGATGAGCCGCTCCTGTTCCCGTTTGCCCGAGTAGTGCGGGTTGCCCTCGATGTCGTGGATACCGACGATCGACAACAGCACGTGGTGGCCGACACCCGCGCGGCGCTCGGCGTCGAGCAGATTGCGGGTGGTGGTGCCGAAGTATTCGACGGTGCGGTCCCGATCGATGGGCGGTGCGCTGATGGCATCGACGACCGCTTCCACGCCGTCGAGCGCGGCGTCCAGACCCTCTCCGGACACCAGGTCGACGCCGAGTGAGCGGCTGATCCGGACGACCTCGTGGCCGTCGCGTTCGAGCGCGGCGGCGGTGCGGCCGCCGATGTTTCCCGTTGCTCCTGCGATGGCAATGCGCATGAAAGCCTCCTCCGACCAGGGGTGACGGTACTCGCTGGACGATTCGGATGGGGTCGGTCACGCCAACGTGGCCGCGACCTCACGAAGCCGGCCGCCGGCGCCCGACATGATCGGCTCGCCGTGGCCGAAGCACGCCGTGTCGACGTCCAGGGCGGCGAGCCGGCGAAACGACGCCACCGTGCGCGCACGGTCCTGGTTGAAGGTGCCGAGCATCAGCGTGCCCACGTTGGCGATGGTGTCGCCGGTCAGCAGCACGCCGTGCTGCGGCAGGTGGAGCGCGACGCTGCCCTCGGTGTGGCCCGGTATCGCCAGCACCTCTGCGCCGCCGCCGAAGTCGAGGACCTCGCCGTCCTGCAGTTCCCGGTCGACGGGGACGGGGTCGGCCGCATCGGGCAGTCCCGCGGCGACGCGCTCGTGGATCGGTATCTCCCAGTCTTCGAAGGCCGGTGGTGGCAGCGGGGCGCCGTCGCGGATGGCCGCGGCATCGCCGGCGCCGGCGAGCACCGGAGCCCCGGTCCGCCGGTGGAGTTCGGCGGCGGAGCCGATGTGGTCGACGTGTCCGTGCGTCAGCACGATCCGGTCGATCCCGGGCACCGCCTCGCCGATCGCATCGGCCGATCCCGGTGCCCCGGTGTCGATCAGCGTGACCGAATCACCGTCACGCCACGCGTACACCTGCCATCCGCCGACGACGAGCATGGTCAGGTTCGGCGTGACGGCCACAGACTCCATGCGTCCACGCTAGGACGAATGCGCAGTCGGCGAAAGAGGCTCAGCCGGAGGCGAAATCGTGCGTCAACGCCGACCGGAGCACGTCGAGCGGCAACCCGCCGAGGTCCAGCGCGCGGTCGTGGAACTCCTTGAGCGACACGCCGCGGCCCACCACTTCGTCGCGCAGCCGTTGCCAGATCCGCTGTCCGATCGCATACGACGGCGCCTGGCCCGGCCAGCCCAGGTAGCGGTCGAGTTCGAACTGCAGATGCTCCTCGTTCATCGCGCTGTGCGATACGAGGAAATGCCACGCCTTGTCGGCGTCCCACACCTCGCCGTCGGGGGCGGTCATCCCGCAGTGCACGCCGATGTCGATGACCACGCGTGCGGCCCGAAAGCGTTGTGCGTCGAGCATTCCAATGCGGTTGCCGGGGTCGTCGAGCCACCCGAGCTCGGCCATCAACCGTTCGGCGTACAGCGCCCAGCCCTCGCCGTGACCAGAGACGAAGCAGCCCAGCCGCCGCCACCGGTTGAGCTGGTCGGCACGCACCACCGCGCGACCGATTTGCAGGTGGTGGCCCGGCACACCCTCGTGGAAGACGGTGGTCGTCTCCTGCCAGGTGTGGAAGGTGTCGACGCCGTGGGGGACCGACCACCACATCCGGCCCGGCCGGCTGAAGTCCTCTGACGGTCCGGTGTAGTAGATGCCGCCGGTGTGGGTCGGCGCGATTCGGCACTCGAGCCTGCGCAGTGGTTCGGCGATGTCGAAGTGCGTGTCGGCGAGCGCCTCGACCGCGCGGTCGGAGAGGTCCTGCATCCAAGCCTGCAGCGCGTCGACGCCGTGGACGAGGTAGCGCTCCTCGGTGTCGAGGCGCTTCAGCGCGTCGGCGATCGAGGTGCCGGGATACAACTGCTGGGCGAGCTGTTCCTGTTCGGCGACAATGCTTTCCAGCAGCTCCAGACCCCACTGGTACGTCTCGTCGAAGTCGACTTCGGCTCCCAGGAATGACCGCGACCACAACCGGTAGACGTCGCGGCCCACGGCGTCTTCGGCGCGCGCATGCGGGGCGATGTCGTCGCCGAGGACCCTGCCCAGTTCGCGGTAGGCGTTGGCGGCGTTGGCCGCGTGCTGTTGCAGGTCGTCGTGCAGCGCAGCGTTATCCGGAACCGCGTTCGCGACCATGTCGACCAGCAGGTGCTGAATGCTCGCGGCCTGGTCGATCCCGCGCACGACCTGGCGCACCGCGGGGGGATGCCCGTCGGCGATCGCGGCGCGCAGCGCGTCGGCATAGCCGGCGACGCGGTCGGGCACCCGCGACAGTCGCCGCGTGATCACCGCCCAGTCGTCGTCGGTTTCGGTCGGCATCAGGTCGAACACGTCGCGCATCGACTGCAGCGGGGAGGCGATCACGTTGAGCTCGCCCACATCGAGACCGGCGTCGTTGAGGTCGATCACGATGCCGAGGCGGTCGCGCATCGCCGCCACCGTCACCTCGTCGACCGCGTCCTCGGGTGCGGCCTGGGACAGTTCGCGCAGTGTGCGCCGCGCGGCGTCGGCACGCGCGGCGACACCGTCAGGGGAGTAGTCGGTGATGTCCTCGTCGTGGCCGGCGATGCCCATTTCCGTTGCGGCGCAAGGGTCGAGCTCGGCGAGGGTGTCCAGGTAGCGTTCGGCGACGGCATCGACGGCCGTTGGCGTCCTACCCAAGGTCGCTCGTCGAGAACGTGTCGCACGCCTTCGGATCACCGGTGCGGTAGCCCTCGGTGAACCACTTCTGTCGTTGCGCCGCGGATCCGTGCGTCCACCCCTCGGGGTTCACCCGGCCGGTCGTCTTCTGTTGGATGCGGTCGTCACCGACCGCGGCCGCCGCCGACAACGCATCGGCGATGTCCTTGTCCGTCAACGGCTGGAGGAACGTGACGTCGGTGCCTTCCTGTTTGGTGATGGCGGCGTAATGCGCCCACACCCCCGCGTAGCAGTCGGCCTGCAGTTCGGTGCGCACGCCGCCGCCGGTCGGTCCCGCCGCGCCGGGGCCCTGTGAATGCCGAAGTGGCCCGTGAGGTTCTGCACATGGTGGCCGTACTCGTGCGCCACAACGTACTCCTGTGCCAACTGGCCCTCGCTGGAACCGAAGTCTCTTGCCAGCACGTCGAAGAAGCCGACGTCGAAGTAGGCGGTCCGGTCAGCGGGGCAGTAGAACGGGCCCACCGCGCTGGTGGCATGGCCGCACTGAGTGTTGACGTCGTCGGTGAAGAGATGGACCTTCGGCCGTGTGTAGTCGGGCTTCAATTGAGGCCAGATCCCGTCGAGTGAGGTGACGGTGGCGAGCACCAGGCATTGGGGGATCGCGTTGGCATCCGCGCCGGTCTTGCATTGACCGACGTCGAAGCCCGGCGCCTCGACACCCTGGCTGTCGTACTGGCCCTGCTGGGGCACCATCGTGCCGGGGTCGACGCCGAGGAACAGTGCCACCACGAGGACGAGCAATCCGCCGACGCCCCCGCCGAGCGCGATGCCCCGACCGGGGCCGCCGCCGCCACCGCTCGACGAAGCCGTGCTGGTGTCGATGCGCATACCTTCGTTGAAGGTCATGACGTTCAGCTTTGCACACTACGATTCGCCCGTGGCCACGGTTGTCGGACATTCGGTCGTCGTCCACACCGACCTCGGGGACCTGCGCGGCACGACCGAGGGCGGCGTCGGGGTCTGGCGTGGCGTGCCGTACGCCGAGCAACCCGTGGGCGAGCGCCGATTCCTCGCCCCCGAGCCGAGGCGGCCGTGGACGGGCCTGCGCGACGCGGTCGAGCACGGGCCGCTCCCGCCGCAGGGAAAGTCGTTCGTCGGCGGTGGCCGCGATGACCCCAAGGTCCGCGACGAAGCGTGCCTGACGTTGACCGTGTGGTCGCCCGACACGAGCGCGTCGCTGCCGGTGATGGTGTGGATCCCCGGCGGCGCGTTCGTTTTCGGTGCCGGCCAGTTCCAGCTGTACAACGGCTCGCGGCTGGCGGCCAACGGCAGCGTGGTCGTCGTCAACATCACGTATCGCATCGGCGTGTTCGGTGGTTTCGAGCTCGGCGACCTCGGCGACGGGTTCGACGACAACCTGGCTTTGCGCGACCAGATCGCCGCGCTGCGATGGGTCCGCGACCACATCGCGGCGTTCGGCGGCGACCCGTCGCGGGTGACGGTGTTCGGCGAATCCGCGGGCGGTACGTCGGTGCTCGCGTTGCTCGCCAGCCCCGCCGCGGAGGGCTTGTTCAGCCGCGCGATCGCGCAGAGCCCCGCGCTGCCGTTGATCGCCGACCGGGAGGTCCGGGCCCGGCGGGCCCACGAGTTCGTGCGCCGGCTCGGCGTACCGCTCTCCGAGATCAAGGGACTGCCGCAGCGCGAATTGCGCCGCGCGGCGGGCAGGTTGCAGGTCGAGAGCGCCGTCGACACGCCGACGTTGGCCTACGGGCTGACGTACGGCGTCGACCTGCTGCCTCGTCATCCGGTGGACGCCGCACGCGCCGGGGAAATGCGACGCGTGCCGCTGATCATCGGGACCAACAGCCATGAGGCGTCGATGTTCGCCTGGGGGAAGCCGCCGATGCTGCCCACCACACAGGCGTCCGTCGATGCCTATTTCGCGCGCGTCGCACCCGAGGCCAAATCGCGCGTGCTGGCCGCCTATCCCCGCTATCCGCGCCGACGGGCGCTGCTGGAGTTCGCCTCGGACGTGATGTTCGGCGGTCCGACGTGGGCCTTCGCCGACGCATACAGCGGGCACGCCCCGACGCACATGTACCGCTTCGACCACTTCGGCTTCAGCCTGCGCATGCTCGGTCTCGGCGCCACCCACGGCAGCGAGATCGTGCACATCCAGCACAGTTACGCCTCGTACCTCGGGCGCAAGATGCATCCGCTGGGGCGGCGGCTGCAGCCGGCGGTCGGCAAGCGGATGCAGCGGGCGTGGCTCGACTTCGCGGCCCAGGGGTGGGGCAGCGGCGAGATCCACTGGTCCAACGGACACGACTGGCCGGTTTACGACACCGAACGGCGGTGCACCCGCATCATCCTGTCCGCGCGCGACACCGTCGTCTCGGATCCCGACGCCGCGCGCCGCGAGGTCTGGGCGGGGCTGTACTAGGCCGCGACCCTCGCGAAACTGTATTCCCGCAGCGAAAGTTCGAGTGGACGCCTGCTGGAATACAGCTTCGCGTGAGATCAGACCCCGAAGCGCTTGGCGGAGTAGTCGCGCAGGTTGTAGAGGAACTTCTGGAACTTCCAGCCCATCACCGGCCTGCCCACCGTCATCCCGATCCGGGCGGCGACGCCGTTGGGCTTCATCGCCATCACCCACGTCAGGTGGCAGCCCTGCGGCGTCTGCACCACGCGGTAATCCTCGGCGAACGCCGCGATGCTTCCGGTCGACGCCTCGTTGAACCGAAACGCCATGTGGCTGAACGGCTCCCACGCGAGGAACTCCTCGTCGCCGACGATGCCGCCGCGCATCTTCACCGTCCGGGTGGTGCCGACGCCGCGCGGCTCCGGGCTCGTCCAGGTCACCTCGGTGATCACGGAAGCCCAGTGCGGCCAGGACTCCGCATCGGCGAGCACCTCGAAGAGTTGCTCGGGTGTGATCGCGAGGTCGACGGTGCTGACGAACCGGAACGGTGCGGTCTCGATGAACCCCAGGTCGACGCGTTCGCAATGCATGACCACACACAGTAGAGGACGGTGTCTAGTCGGAGCCCGAGTCCGGCTAGCCGGGTCCGTCGCTCGCCGCCGCCAGCAGCGGCACCAGCACATCGCTGATCGGCGTGCTCAGCCCGTGCTCGGCGCCCTTGCGGGCGATGACACCGTTGCGGATGTCCCACTCCAACTGCCGCCCGGCCTGGCGGTCGGTCAGCATCGAGGTGGTGATGTCCTCCGGCGACTTCGCGAGTAGCCCGACGATGTCGTCGATCACCTCGTCGCCCAACGTCGCGCCCTCGGCGCGCGCCACGGCGAGGCACTCGGTCAGGTAGCGGCGGGCCAAGCCGGCGACGTCGTCGCGGCGGAACATGCCCGAACGGCGGCCGCTGAGCACCATGAATCCCACGACGGCGTTCACCAGAAGCTTGTGCCAGGCCGCGTCGAGGAAGTTCGGATCGATCTCTACCGCGACCGCGCTGCCGGCGAACAGGTCCGCCAACGTTCGCGCGCCCGCCGTGTCGGGCAGCACCAACCGCGCGCCGGTGCGCAACCGGACATGGCCCTGCGGCGTCGGCTCGGCCGAAATCCACACGGCCGCAGGCACTACCGTCGACGCGGGGCAGTGCCGTCCGACACGCTCGACCTGCTCGACGCCGTTCTGCAGCGCACACACGACCGTGCGTTCGTCGCACAATTTCGCCAGCCATCCGGCCGACTGCTCATTCTGGGTGTCCTTGACCGCCAGCAGCACGACGTCGACCGGTTCGGCGATATCGGCGGGGTCGGTCAGCACGGGCCCGGGCACCACGATCGGCTCACCGTCGTCGGAACGCACCTCGATCGCGTCGCGCGGTGTGCGTCCACACAGGGTCACCGGGTGGCCGGCCGCGTACAGCAGGGCTGCGACCGTCGAACCGATCGCGCCGGGCCCGACAAGCGCGATACGGGTCGCAGCGTCTGGGTCTTCGCGCGAGCGCTCTTCCACAGCGCCAAGTTACCGGCGAACTGCGCCCCTCTACACTTGGGCAGTTGTCTTGTCAGGCGATTACCAGGGAGTTTCAGTGCTGCGCAGTCATGCCGCCGGATCGTTGCAGCCCGCCGACGCCGGTCAGAAGGTGACGTTGGCCGGCTGGGTGGCGCGTCGACGCGACCACGGCGGCGTCATCTTCATCGATCTGCGCGACGCGTCCGGGGTGTCTCAGGTGGTGTTCCGCGAGGCGGGCGTCCTGGAGGGGGCGCACCGGCTGCGCGCCGAGTTCTGCATCGCCATCGACGGCGTCGTAGAGATCCGCCCCGAAGGCAACGCCAACCCGGAGATCGCGACCGGCGAAATCGAGGTCAACGCGACGTCGCTGACCGTGCTGGGAGAGAGCGCGCCGCTGCCGTTCCAGCTCGACGAGCAGGCCGGCGAGGAGGCGCGCCTCAAGTACCGCTATCTCGACCTGCGGCGTGAGGGGCCCGGCCACGCGATCCGGCTGCGCTCCAAGGCGAACGCCGCCGCCCGCGAGGTGCTCGCGCGCCACGACTTCATCGAGATCGAGACCCCGACGATGACCCGCTCGACGCCCGAGGGCGCCCGCGACTTCCTGGTACCCGCCCGGCTGCAGCCCGGATCGTTCTACGCGCTGCCGCAGAGCCCGCAGCTGTTCAAGCAGCTGCTGATGGTCGCGGGCATGGAGCGCTACTACCAGATCGCGCGCTGCTACCGCGACGAGGACTTCCGGGCCGACCGCCAGCCCGAGTTCACCCAGCTCGACCTCGAGATGAGCTTCGTCGACTCCGAGGACGTGATCGCGGTCTCCGAGGAGATCGTCGCGGCGCTGTGGCGGTTGATCGGCTACGACGTGCCCCTTCCGCTGCCGCGGATCACCTACGCCGAGGCCATGCGCCGGTTCGGTTCGGACAAGCCCGATCTGAGGTTCGGGCTCGAACTCGTCGAATGCGCGGAGTTCTTCGCCGACACGCCGTTCCGCGTGTTCCAGGCGCCGTACGTCGGGGCCGTCGTCATGCCCGGCGGCGCCTCGCAGCCCCGCCGCACGCTGGACGCCTGGCAGGAGTTCGCCAAACAGCGCGGGCACAAGGGGCTGGCCTACGTGCTCGTCGGCGAGGACGGCACGCTGAGCGGCCCGGTGGCCAAGAACCTGTCCGATGCCGAACGCGACGGCCTGGCCGCCCACGTCGGCGCGTCACCGGGTGACTGCGTGTTCTTCTCGGCAGGACCGGCGAAGAGTTCGCGGGCGCTGCTCGGCGCGGTCCGCATCGAGATCGCCAAGCGGCTCGACATGATCGACCCGAACGCCTGGGCGTTCACCTGGGTGGTGGACCCGCCGCTGTTCGAACCCGCCGACGAGGCGACGGCGCACGGCGACGTCGCGGTCGGCTCCGGTGCGTGGACCGCGGTGCACCACGCGTTCACCGCCCCCAAGCCCGAGTTCGAGGACCGCATCGACACCGATCCGGGCGCCGTGCTCGCCGACGCCTACGACGTGGTGTGCAACGGCAACGAGATCGGCGGAGGCTCAATTCGTATCCACCGCCGCGACATTCAGGAGCGGGTGTTCGCGGTGATGGGCATCGACAAGGCCGAGGCCGAGGAGAAGTTCGGATTCCTGTTGGAGGCGTTCACCTTTGGTGCGCCGCCGCACGGCGGCCTGGCGTTCGGATGGGACCGCACCACCGCGCTGCTCGCCCGGGCGGACTCGATCCGCGAAGTCATCGCTTTCCCGAAGTCCGGCGGCGGCGTCGACCCGTTGACCGGCGCGCCCGCGCCGATCACCGCGCAGCAGCGCAAGGAATCCGGCATCGACGCCAAGCCGAAGGCCGACTAGCCGGAAGACGCGCGGAGCCTGCGCGACCGAGGCTACGATCCGCGCGTGACAGGTGTGACCCCGCCGGCGCCCGCGGAACGTACGACAGGACGGCGGCGACGGCGGGTCACCGTGGTGACGACGGTGGTGGCCGTCATCGCCGTCTACGTCGGCTCCCTGATCGGATACGCGGTGCTCGAGCCCGAGCATCGCCACTTCCAGTTCTCCGAGCCGTCCGTCACCGGGCAGACCGTCGTCATCATCCGGCTACGGGAGATGAATGCGATCCAGAACCGTCTCGTGGCCGACGTCCTGCTGCACCCGGGTCCCGACCTCGCACCCGGCGACACCGACGACGTCACGATCCGGTTGACCTCCCGGAGCAGTTCGGGCGAGCTGATCTACGTACATCCCGCCCTGTCCGGCAATGACACGACGACTCAACTGGTCGCCGTGGGCGATCCCGACAACTGGCCGTTCGACACCTTCACCACCGACATCATCGGAGTGCAGGCGTTGATAGGTCCGGATCAACGCCCGATCGCGGCGCCCGTCGTCGTCGCCGGACAGATCAACGGGTGGGACGTGCGCACCGAGCACGGCAGCGCCGATTCGACACCGACGGTCCGTTTCACCACCGAGCGCACCAGGGGAGCGCTCGCGTTCGACCTCGGTGTCCTGCTGGTGCTCATCGCGCTGCCGGCGGCGGCGCTGTTCGTGGCCATCGAGACGGTGCTCGGCCGCCGAAAGTTCTTGCCGCCGTTGACGACCTGGTTCGCGGCGATGCTATTCGCGGTGGTTCCGCTGCGCAACCTGTTGCCCGGCGCACCGCCGGCGGGCGCCTGGATCGACCTGGCGGTGGTGTTGTGGGTGCTGATCGCGCTGGCGGCGGCGATGGTGCTCTACATCGTCGCCTGGTGGCGGCAGAAGGACTGATCAGCGCGGCCAGTCGCAGCCGGTCAGTTCGGCCGACGCATCCCACAACCGGCGCGCCATCTGCGGATCCGCCGCCTTCGGCCGCGGCCGCGTCACTTTGGGCCTGCCGATCTGGTTGAACCGCGGCGCCAGATAGGTGCCGCTCGGCAGGTCGGTCGTCACCGCCTGCAGCGTGGCCCGCGCACCCTGGTCGGGGGTGTGCAGCAGGCGCCGGATGCGCTGGTGCTCACCCATGCCCAGCGATCGGGTGATGTCGGTGTCGGTGGCGCCGGGATCGGTGGCGTACGCGCGCACGCCGCGGTTGGCCAGCTCGGCGACGAACAGCAGGTTGGCCAATTTCGATTCGCCGTAGGCGCTCCACTTCGAGTACTTGCGGCGGTGCCAGTTCAGGTCGTCCAGATGCAAGCGGGTGAACAGGTAGGTCGCGCTGGCCACCGAGATCACCCGGTCGGTGATCCGGTCGGCCAACAGACACGTCAACGCGAAGTGCCCCAGGTGGTTGATGCCGATGTGGGCCTCGAAGCCATCGGCGGTGCGCGTCAACGGCATTCCCATCACCCCGGCGTTGTTCACCAGCACGTCAACGGATTCCACCGACTCGGCGAACGAGCGCACGCTGGCGAGGTCGGCCAGGTCGAGCGCGGCCACCTCGACGTCTCCGGTCAGCTCGGCCGCCACCCGACGACCCTTGTCGACGTCGCGGCACGCGATCACGACCTGGTGCCCGTCGGCGGCGAGCGCTGCCGCCGTCGCCTTGCCGACACCGCTGTTGCCGCCCGTGACGATCATCCGCATGGTCGTCGATTATGCGGCGGCGGAATACCGAGGCGCCCGCCGGGACTTGGAGGGGGAGTGACCGAGATCTCCAACTTCAAGGAATTCAACGAGGCCATCGTCGACGAATTCCGCGCCAACGGCGGCAAGGTCGGCGGCCCGTTCGAGGGCGCGAACCTCCTGCTGCTGCACACCACCGGAGCGAAGTCCGGTCAGCCGCGGGTGTCGCCGCTGGCGTACTTCCGCATCGACGACAGGATCTACGTCGTCGGGTCGTACGCCGGCGCCGACAAGGACCCGGCGTGGGTGCACAACATCCGCGCCCACCCGCGGGTCCACGTCGAGGTCGGTGTCACCGATTACGACGCCACCTCCCACGAGCTTCCCCGAGCGGAGCGCGACACGCTGTACCCGCGGTTGGTCGAGATCGCGCCGGTGTTCAGCGAGTACCAGGCGAAGACCAGCCGGGTCATCCCGGTCTTCGAGATCGCCGCAGTCAGAGACGCTCGATGATGGTGGCGTTGGCCATGCCGCCGCCCTCGCACATCGTCTGCAACGCGTAGCGGCCGCCGCGCTGCTCGAGCGCGTTGACCATCGTGGTCATGATGCGCGCGCCGCTGGCGCCCAGCGGGTGACCGATCGCGATCGCGCCGCCGTTGACGTTGGTCTTGGCGAGATCAGCACCGGTGTCCTGAGCCCAGGCCAGGACGACGGGCGCGAACGCCTCGTTGACCTCGAACAGGTCGATGTCGGCGAGCGTGAGCCCGGCGCGTTGCAGCACCTTCTCCGTCGCGGGGATGACACCGGTCAGCATGTACAGCGGATCGGAGCCGACGACGGTCATCGTGTGGATCCGGGCGAGCGGGCGCAGCCCCAGCCGGGCGGCCACCTCGCTGGTGGTGATCAGCACCGCCGCGCTGCCATCGGACAATGGCGATGAGTTGCCCGGGGTGATCTCCCACCCGATCTGCGGGAACCGCTGTTCGTAGGCGGGGTTGTAGAACGCCGGCTTCAGCGCGGCGAGCGTGTCGACGGTCGTGCCGGGCCGGATGATCTCGTCGGTGGTGAGGCCGTTGATCGGGCTCAGCTCGTTGTCGAACCGGCCCTCCTTGGTCGCGGCCGCGGCCTTCTCGTGACTGCCTGCCGAGAACTCGTCGAGTTGTTGGCGCGACAGACCCCACTTGGCGGCGATCAACTCGGCGCTGATGCCCTGGGGCACGAGGCCTTCGGGATACCGCTGCGCCATCGCGCCGAACGGGTCGCTGCCGGGCAGCACGCTCGAACCCATCGGTACGCGCGACATCGATTCCACCCCGGCCGCGACGACGATGTCGTAGGCGCCCGAGATGACACCCTGCGCGGCGAAGTGAATGGCCTGCTGGCTGCTGCCGCACTGGCGGTCGACGGTCGTTCCCGGCACGGATTCGGGGAATCCCGCGCCCAGAAGGGCGTTGCGCGCGATGTTGACCGCCTGGTCGCCGACCTGGGTGACCGCGCCGGCGATGACGTCGTCGATCTGCACGGGATCGATCCCGGTCCGGGCCACCAGTTCCTTGAGGCTGTGCGCGAGCAGGTCCACGGGCAGCACGTCGTGCAGTGCTCCGTTCGGCTTGCCCTTGCCGACCGGCGTGCGAACCGCTCCGACGATGACGGCGTCCCGACCTGAGAATCCGGACATTGCTCCTCCTTGCCTCCGCGCTGAGTGAACTTACCTATACCCAGCTATACCAGCTAGGTATAGATGGAACAACTCAGGGGTAGGGTGAATTCCATGACAGTTCTGCAGGGGAGGCTGGCCGACCGGGACGCCTGGTCGGCCGTCGGGGAGTGCCCGATCGAGAAGACGATGGCGGTGCTGGGCACCAAGTCGGCGATGCTCATCATGCGCGAGGCCTACTACGGCACCACCCGCTTCGAGGACTTCTGGCGGCGGGTCGGCATCACCAAAGCCGCCGCGGCCGCCCGGCTTTCGGACCTGGTCGAGGCCGGCCTGCTGGAACGGCGGCCCTATCAGGAGCCCGGCCAGCGCAGCCGCGACGAGTATGTGCTCACCGAGGCGGGCCGGGAGTTCATGCCGGTGGTCTGGGCGATGTTCGAGTGGGGCAGGCGCCACCTGCCCAACCGCACGCCGCTGCGCCTGGCCCACCGGGGGTGCGGCGCCGAGGCCACCGTCGAGATCCGGTGCTCCGACGGCCACCGCGTGCCGCCCGACGAACTGGCGGTGCGGCTGAAGCGGTGAACCGCCCCGATAGCGAGCGCCGAGCGTGCCACCAGTTCGAAAAGCCGGCCCGTTTTTCGCACTGAGCGCACGTTCGGCGATGAGTCCGGCGCCATGAGCGCCGACCGCCGCCACAGCGCGCCGCGCCGCATCCCGGGGTGACCGGTTACCGTTTCGCACTGATGGCACTACCGGCACCGAACGTTTCCGACGACCTGCTGGGCAGATACCGCACCGCGCGCGTGCAGCAGGCGCTGTTCGATGTGCGCCCGGGCGCGGGCAGCGGCTACGACGAGTTCGTCGACGCCGCAGGCGATGTCCGCCCGGCGTGGCAGGAACTGGCCGAATGCGTCACCGAACGCGGCCGGTCCGGGCTGGCGCAGCTGCGCGAGGTAGTGCGCAGCCTGGTCGATAACGACGGCATCACCTACGTCCAGGTCGAACGGCGCGGTTCGGTGGTCGGCCAGCCCGCCTGCAACGGCCACGAGCCCGCGGAACCGGGGCCGTGGCGGCTCGACCCGCTGCCCTTTGTGATCTCGGCCGACGAGTGGAACACGCTGGAATCCGGTCTGCTGCAGCGCTCCCGGCTGCTCGACGCGGTCCTGGCCGACCTCTACGGTCCCCAGGTCTCGATCACCAGCGGCGTGCTGCCCGCCCAGCTGCTCTTCGCCCACCCGGGATACGTGCGGGCCGCGCGGGGCATCGACGTCCCCGGCAGGCACCAGCTGTTCCTGCACGGCTGCGACGTCAGCCGCGTCGGCGATGGCGGTTTTAGGGTCAACGCCGACTGGACGCAGGCCCCGTCGGGCGCGGGCTACGCCCTGGCGGACCGGCGCGTCGCCGCACACGCCGTGCCTGACCTCTACGAGCGGATCGGCCCGCGCCCGGCGTCCCCGTGGGCGCAGGCGTTGCGGTTGGCGCTCATCGACGCCGCCCCGGAGTCGGCCGAGGAACCCACGGTGGTGGTGCTCAGCCCAGGCATCCACTCCGAGACCGCCTTCGACCAGGCGTATCTGGCGAGCGTGCTCGGCTTCCCGCTGGTCGAGAGCGCCGACCTGGTGGTGCGCGAGGGCAAGCTGTGGATGCGTTCGATGGGCACGCTCAAGCGTGTCGACGTCGTGCTGCGCCGCGTCGACGCGGACTTCGTCGATCCGCTGGACCTGCGCGCGGACTCGCGCCTCGGGGTCGCCGGGCTCGTCGAGGCGCTGCGCCGTGGCACCGTGGCCGTCGTCAACACATTGGGCAGCGGCGTTCTGGAAAGCCCCGGGCTGCAGCGGTTTCTGCCGGAGCTCTCGGAACGACTGCTCGGCGAGCCGCCGATGCTCGACACCGCGCCGATGTACTGGGGCGGCATCAATACCGAACGCTCGCATCTGATCACGCACCTGTCGTCGCTGTTGATCAGGCCGGTGACCGGCGGCCGATCGATCGTCGGTCCGGCTCTGTCGGCCGAGCAGCGCCGGCAGCTCACCGAGTGCATCGAGGCCACGCCCTGGCAGTGGGTCGGTCAGGAACTGCCGCAGTTCTCTTCGGCGCCAAGCGTTGTCGGCTCCGGTGGGTTGTCGGCGACCACCGTCGGTATGCGCCTGTTCACCGTGGCACAGCGCGGCGGATATGCGCCGATGATCGGCGGGCTCGGTTACGTCCTGGCGCCGGGCGACGCGGCCTACACGCTCAACACCGTTGCCGCCAAGGATGTCTGGGTGCGTGCGCCCGAACGGGTCACGGTGGAGCGGATACCACCCGTCGAGTTGTCCGCGATCACGCCGAGCCCGACCCGCGCGGTCAGTTCACCGCGCGTGCTGGCCGACATGTTCTGGGCGGGTCGCTACGCCGAACGTGCCGAGCACTTGGCGCGGCTGCTCACCGTCACCAGGGAGCGCTACCACGAATTCCATTACCGCCGAGACATGGACGGCAGCGAGTGCGTGCCCGTGTTGCTGACCGCGCTCGGGCACCTCACCGGGACCGACACCGGTGCCGACGGCGACTACGCCGAGATGGTGGCCACCGCCCAGTCGACGCTGTGGTCGTTGACCGCCGACCGGCACCGCCCGGGATCGCTGGCACAGTCCGTCGAGCGGCTCGGCTTGGTCACCCGGTCGGTGCGCGACCAGATGTCCAACGACACCTGGATGGTGTTGGCCGCCGTCGAGCGTGCCCTGCTGCATCCGCCCGCGTCGTCCGCGGGCCGTCCCGCCAACGAGCCACCCGATTCGCAGGCCGAGGGCGAGGCGTTCCTCACCGCGGCGACCAGTCTGACGCTCGCGGGCATGCTGGCGCTGTCGGGTGTTGCGGCGGAGTCGATGATTCGCGACATCAGCTGGACGATGATGGACATCGGCAAGCGCATCGAACGCGGCCTGAACCTCACCGCGCTGCTGAGCGCGACGCTCACCGCCGTCCGCAGCCCGGGCGCCGAGCAGACCATCACCGAATCGGCTCTGGTGGTGTGCGAGTCGTCGGTCATTTACCGGCGGCGGATGCTGGGCAAGGTCAGCGTCTCCGCCGTCGCCGACCTCGTGCTGTTCGACGTCGACAATCCGCGCTCACTGGCCTATCAGCTCGAGCGGCTGCGCGCGGACCTGAAGTCGCTGCCCGGCTCGTCGGGTTCGTCTCGGCCCGAGCGGATGGTCGACGAGATCGGCACCCGGCTGCGGCGACTCGACCCGGACGATCTGGAGGAGGTCGTCGAGGGCAGGCGTACCGAGCTGGCCGACCTGCTCGACGGGATGCACGCAAATCTCAGGGAGCTGGCCAACGTCATCACCGCGACGCATCTGTCGCTGCCGGGCGGCATGCAGCACCTGTGGGGTCCGGACGAACGGAGGCTGATGCCGTGACCGCGTTCCCGGACGGCCCGACCTCATCGGCGACCAGCCGCGTCTACCGCATCACGCACCGCACCGTGTACCGCTACGCCGCGGACGTCACCAGCTCCTACGGTCGCGGGTTCCTCACCCCGCGGGACACGGAGCGCCAGCGCTGCCTGTCGCACGAGCTCGAGATCGATCCGCCGGCCGCCGACAGCTCCACCAGCCGCGACGTCTACGGCAACATCAGCTCGTACTTCCATGTCACCGAACGCCACCAAACCCTCTCGGTGACCAGTCGATCGGTCGTCGAGGTCGACCCGCCGCCGTCGTCGTTGTACGGGTCCGGTTCGGCGCTGGCGCCGTGGGAGATCGCCCGCCCTGTCGGCGTGGACGCGGCGCTGGCGACGGAGTTCACCCTCGACCTGCAGCCGCCCGAGATCACGCCGGCCGTACGCGACTACGCGGCACCGAGTTTCGCGCCCGAACGACCGCTGATCGACGCGCTGCGGGACCTGACGCACCGCATCTACTCCGACTTCACCTACCGATCGGGCTCCACGACGGTGTCCACTCAGGTCAGCCAGGTTTTGGCGGCACGCGAAGGGGTATGTCAGGACTTTGCGCGGCTGGCCATCGCCTGCCTGCGCGCCAACGGGTTGGCCGCCAGCTATGTGTCCGGATATCTGGCGACCGATCCACCCCCCGGGAAGGAACGAATGATCGGTATCGACGCGACCCATGCGTGGGCCGCGGTGTGGACACCGCAGAATCAGTGGCTGGGACTCGATCCCACCAACGACCAGATGGTCGACGAGCGCTACATCACCGTCGGATACGGCCGTGACTACGCCGACGTGCCGCCGTTGCGCGGCATCATCTACACCGACTCGCAGAGCAGCGAGATCGACGTCTCCGTCGACGTCGAACCGTTCGAGGGGGGAGTGCTGCATGCGTGACTTCCTGTGCCCCAACTGCGGACAGCGCCTCGCCTTCGAGAACTCGCTGTGCCTGTCGTGCGGCAAACCGCTCGGATTCTCGCTCGACGACATGGCGCTGCTGGTGATCGCCACCGGCGACGAGCAGACCCACGCCGGTTTCGTCGACGGCGACAAGTACCAGCTGTGCGCGAACATGCATCTCGCGGAATGCAACTGGCTGGTGGAGAGGGGGCCGGTGCACAAACTGTGCGAGGCATGCAGCCTGACCCGCACCCGGCCCCAGGACTCCGACACCAAGGCGCTCGCGGCGTTCGCCGGCGCCGAGCGCGCCAAGCGCCGCCTGGTGGCCGAACTGCACGAACTCAAGCTGCCGATCGTCGGCCGCGACGAGGATCCCGACTACGGGCTGGCCTTCGACCTGCTCTCAAGCGAACACCAGAAGGTGTTCACCGGCCACGAAAACGGTGTCATCACACTGGATCTCGCCGAGGGCGACGACGTGCACCGCGAGCAGTTGCGCAAGGCGATGGACGAGCCGTACCGCACGCTGCTCGGCCACTTCCGCCACGAGGTGGGCCACTATTACTACTACCGCCTCGTCAGCGTGTCACCCGACTACGACGCCCGGTTCCGCGAGCTGTTCGGCGATCCCGACGCCGACTATCAGGCCGCGCTCGACCGCCACTACAACGAGGGCCCGCCGGACAACTGGGGCGAGACCTACGTCTCCTCGTACGCCACCATGCATGCGGCCGAGGACTGGGCGGAGACGTTCGCGCACTACCTGCACATCCGCGACACCCTCGACACCGCAGCCGCGTTCGGCGTCGCGCCCGCGGCGGCGACATTCGAGCGAAAGGTGTTGGGGCCGAGCAGCTTCGACGCGATCATCGAGATGTGGCTGCCGCTGTCGTGGGCGCTGAACATGTTGAACCGGTCCATGGGCAAGGAAGACCTCTACCCGTTCGTGCTGCCCGTGCCGGTGCTCGAGAAAATGCGGTTCATCCACACCGTCGTCGACGACATCACCCAGCCGTAATCACCTTGGCCAACAACTCGCGGGCCTCGGCGCCGCCGTCGAGTTGGCGATTCCGCCGCTCGGCGATGACCCATCGCCCGTCGGTGCGACGCAACCGGAAGTGGTTGGCGCCGGCCCGCGACACCGCGAACCCGTCGCCGTGGCGCGTCACCAGCAGCGAATCGCACACCGCCACCGCGTCGTCGCCGTCCACGGTGACCACCGCCGGTCCCAGGAAATGACAGCAGCCGCGACGGATCAGACCCTGGTGCGCTTCGGAGCGGACCATCGCCGCGACCTCGTCACGGCCGGCCATGTGCCACCCCTCGACGTCGTAGTCGCCGTCTTCGGCCCAAAGTTGCGCTGTCGCATCGGCTTCGCCCGCGTCCACAAGCGGCCCGTAGGACGCGATCAGCCGCTCGATCGCACGCTCGTCCTCGATGCGGCGCAGCCGCCGTTCCAGGTCCGCCAACTCCGTCATCGGTTGTCCCTCTCGCCCAGCAGTTTCCGCATCATCCGGTCGGTGCCCAGCACCACCTTCGCGCGGTCCGGGTCGTTGCGGCGGGCGACGTCGTCGGCGTTGCCGCCCGCCACGTACACCGGCCCGTTGGCCAACTGCTCCAGACCTTCCCGCGCGACGTCGTCGGGTTCGGCGACCCGAAGCCCGGGCACGTCGAAGTTCAGGCCCACCCGCTCCATCGCGGGTGTGCGGGTCACGCCGAGGACGAGTTCGAGCACGTGCACGTCGTACTCGCGCAGTTCCAGCCACAGGCTCTCGGCGAAGATCCGGCCGAACGCCTTCACCCCGCCGTAGACCGTGTGGCGCACCGACCCGAGGTAACCGGCCATCGACCCGACCATGAGGATTCCGCCGCGGCGGCGCTCCCGCATCGGACGGCCGAAGTGCTGCACCATCGCCAGCATGGTGCCGACGTTGAGGTCGAGCACCCGTTGGAAGTCGCTGAGGTCGCCGTCGAGGAATTGCTCGCTGCAGGTGTTGGCCCCGGCGTTGTAGATCAGCAGGCCGACCTCGAGATCACCAGTGACGGCGGCGGTGCGGTCCATCGCCTCGGGCGAGGTCAGGTCGATGGCGAGCGTCCTGACCTCCACGCCGCTGCGGCGGCACCGCTCGGCGGTCTGCTCGAGCGGGTCGGGTTTGCGCGCGATCAGCACGAGGTTGACCCCGGCGTCGGCGAGTTGATGGGCGAACGCGGCGCCGACGCCTTCGGAGCCGCCGGCGATCACCGCCCACGGTCCATATCGAGCCAGATCAGTCACGCCCCGCATTGTCGCCGACGCGCCCCCGGGTTCCGCGAGCGGTCGTGGGCCCGCGGATATCTCGGCGTGTCGCAGACGCTGTGCCTCAGGCGGCGGTGGTGCGCGGCCCTACGATCGCCCGGTGGCTGATCGATATGGCTCCGACGTCCTCGCGAACAACCCGCACCAGCGCAAGGCCCGCTCCACCGAGCGACCGGCGGAGATCGGCCTGGTCGTCGAGGACGCGCAGACGGGGTATGTCGGCGCGATCGTGCGCATCGAGTACGGCCGGATGGAGCTCGAGGACCGCAACGGACGACGCAAGCCGTTTCCCGTCGGCCCGGGCTACCTGATCGACGGCAAGCCGGTGATCCTGACCGCGCCCAAGAAATCCGCGCCGAAGACCACCCGCACCGCGTCGGGTTCGGTTGCGGTGGACGGTGCGCGGGCGAAGGTCGCGCTGGCCAGCCGCATCTACGTCGAGGGCCGCCATGACGCCGAACTCGTCGAGCAGGTCTGGGGTGACGATCTGCGGATCGAGGGCGTCGTCGTCGAACACCTCGGCGGCGTGGACGATCTCGTGGCGATCGTCGAGGACTTCCGGCCGGGCCCCGGTCGTCGGCTCGGCGTCCTCGTCGACCACCTGGTCGCGGGTTCGAAGGAGGCCCGCATCGCGGACGCGGTCCGGCGCGGACCCGGCGGTGCCCACACGCTCGTCGTCGGTCACCCGTTCATCGACATCTGGCAGGCCGTGAAACCCGAACGGCTCGGTGTCGAGAAGTGGCCCGTGGTGCCGAAGGGCGTCGATTGGAAGACCGGCGTGTGCCGCGCACTGGGCTGGCCCGCCTTCGGGCAGGCCGACACCGCGCGGGCCTGGCAGCGCATCCGTGGCCGCGTGCGCGACTGGAACGACCTCGAGTCCGCGCTGATCGGGCGGGTCGAGGAGCTGATCGACTTCGTGACGCAACCCGCGTCGTGACGGCGTGGTAAGCAGAAGGCGTGTCCGACGGTCTGTTCGACGTCCCCGGCGAGGCCCCCACGCCGGCCGCGGGGCCCGTCGGTGCGTCGGCCCCGCTGGCGGTGCGGATGCGTCCGGCCACCCTCGACGAGGTGGTTGGCCAGGATCACCTGCTGCAACCCGGCTCTCCGCTGCGCCGCATGGTGGAGGGTTCCGGTGCGGCCTCGGTCATCCTCTACGGCCCGCCGGGCACCGGTAAGACCACGCTCGCGTCGCTGATCTCCCAAGCCACCGGCCGCCGTTTCGAGGCCCTGTCGGCGCTGTCGGCCGGGGTGAAGGAGGTACGCGCGGTCATCGACGTCGCGCGGCGCGCCGCCGCCTATGGCGAGCAGACCGTGTTGTTCATCGACGAGGTGCACCGGTTCTCCAAGACGCAGCAGGACGCCCTGCTGTCGGCCGTCGAGAACCGCGTCGTGGCGCTGGTCGCCGCGACCACCGAGAACCCGTCGTTCTCGGTGGTGGCCCCGCTGTTGTCGCGGTCGCTGATCCTGCAGTTGCAACCGCTGGACACCGATGCGGTGCGCACGCTGGTCCACCGCGCCATCGACGACCCGCGCGGGCTCGGCGGCAAGGTCAAGGTCGCCGACGAGGCCGTCGAGCTGCTCGTGTCGCTGTCGGCAGGCGATGCTCGGCGTGCGTTGACCGCGCTCGAGGTGGCCGCCGAAGCGGGCGAGGAGGTGACGGTCGAGACCATCGAGCAGTCGCTGGACAAGGCCGCCGTGCGCTACGACCGCGACGGCGATCAGCACTACGACGTGATCAGCGCGTTCATCAAGTCGGTCCGCGGGTCCGACGTCGACGCCGCGCTGCACTATCTGTCGCGGATGCTGGTCGCGGGGGAGGACCCGCGCTTCGTGGCGCGGCGACTGATGATCCTGGCCAGCGAGGACATCGGGATGGCCGATTCGACCGCGCTGCAGACCGCGGTCGCCGCAGCGCAGACCGTGCAGCTGATCGGCATGCCCGAGGCACAGCTCACGCTGGCGCACGCCACCGTTCACCTCGCGACGGCCCCGAAGTCGAACGCGGTGACCACCGCGCTGGGGGCGGCGATGGCCGACATCCGGGCGGGCAAGGCGGGGCTGGTGCCGCCGCATCTGCGCGACGGTCACTACTCCGGCGCGGCGAAGCTGGGCAACGCGATCGGTTACCAGTACAGCCACGATGATCCGGATGGTGTTGTCGCACAACAGTATCCACCGGATGAATTGGTCGGTGTCGACTACTACAAGCCGACATCCCACGGGGCCGAGCGTGAGATCGCCACTCGGCTCGACAAGCTGCGCGCGATCATCCGTCGCCGGCGCTGACAACCTCTTGACACGGAATAAACACCGGTCTACGTTGGTATTCAATCAATATGTTGATCAAACTAGAGGTTGAATATTGGAGCGTGATGACGATGCCGACTCACGGCTTGACCGCGCCTTTCTGGCGTTGGCCGACCCCGTCCGACGCGCCATGGTGGCGCGGCTGTCGCGGGGGCCTGCCACGGTCAACGAGCTCGCCGAGCCCTTCGCCATCACCAAACAGGCGGTGTCCAAACACATTCAGGTGCTCGAGCAGGCGGGACTGGTCACCAGGACCCGCGACGCTCAGCGCAGGCCCGTGCACTTGGACGCCGCGGCGCTCGAGCGGCTGACCGCATGGATCGACCGATACCGGCTCGACGCCGAACGCAACTACCGCCGGCTGGACGCCCTGCTGGCACAGATTTCACCGACCGACACCACTGAGAAAGGAACCGACACATGACGAACGCACTCGATCTCACCGCCCCGGTGGACACCCTGGCCATGGAGTTCACCCGGGAGTTCGACGCTCCCGTGGAGGCGCTGTATCGCGCACACGCCGAACCCGAGCTGGTCAAGCGTTGGCTCGGACCGCACACGCTCGAGATGACGATCGAGGAGTGGGACTTCAAGAGTCACGGCGGGTATCGCTACACGCACAAGGACGAGAGCGGCGCATACGGCTTCAACGGCACGTTCCACACCGTCCGCGACAACGAGTTCATCCTGCAGACGTTCGAATTCGACGGTGCCCCCGATCAGGTCAACATCGAGTACATGTGGTTCGAGGATCTGGGCGGCGGCCGCAGCCGGTTGCGCGGCCGGTCGATCTGCCCGAACGTCGAGGCCCGCGACGCGTTGCTGTCCTCCGGTATGGAGGGCGGGATGACCGAGGGCTACGAGAAGCTCGACGAGTTGTTGAAGACCCTGTGACAGAAGCGATCCCGGCTGCCGGGGGGCGCAGCCGGGATCGCCTGGGTGGTTAGGTCAGCGCACGACGCCGCCGCGACGGCCGCCCATCATGCCGGTGCGCCTGCGGCCCATGAGCGCGGACGCGATGCCCACGCCGATCACGGCCACGACCAGCTGGCAGAGCAACTCGATCCAGTCGACGCCCTTCGTAGCGGTCGGCAGCCCCAGCGCATTGGCGAGCCACGTCCCGATCAGCGCCGACACGATGCCGACGAGAACGGTGACGATGATGCCGATGGGCTGCCTGCCGGGCAGGATCAGGCGGGCGAGCAAGCCGATCACTGCGCCGATCACGATTGCGGTGAGAAAGCCGGTGACGGTCATGGTTCCTCCAGGGTCTCAGGGTTCAGCTGACATACCCCGACACCGGCGTCAATAAACGGATTCGGTTCCGCCAGTCGTGGTCAGACCATTTCCGGTATGCGCAGATGCGCGACCGCCAGATCGAATTCACCGACGTCGACGATGTCGGCGCCCATCTCGCGGGTGCGGGCGTTGCGCAGTTCGGTGGCCTGGTCCCGGTTGCCGGTCATGGCGTCATGGCTGTCGAATGTCGCCGACGACACGGCGCGGCCCGAGTCGGGATTGATCATGTAGCTGGCGCTGCAGAATCCGTCGAGCTGCTCCAGGGCGGGCAGTACCTCGGACTTGTAGAACTCGATCGAGCGCGCGATGTGTTCGCGGGGCATCCTCAGCCAGGTCACGCGGACGCAGGCACCGTCGGCCGAGCGGTGATCGCGGTGCATGGCGCCGATCCGCCACTGGTCGGCCGTGACCTCACCGCCGAAGACGTCGGCGGCCCGGGAGCGCAGCTCACCCGCGCGCTCGGCGCTCGCCTGCAGGGCGTCGTCGGACTCCCACGCGCTGGTCGCGATGCAATGGCCGGATTCGCGGTCCACCAACAGCGACAAGCCGATATACCCGTCCATCGCCTCCAGTGCCGGCATGACTTCGGATCTGATGAAGGCGATGCCTTCGTTGATCGACGAGGGTTGTGCTTGGACGGTGGTAGAGCGTGCGTACACGGCCGACCCCCTCTGCTCGGGGCAGCGCCCCAGCGGCGCCGCCGGACCATCTCTCAGCTTCCTCCTGACGGGTGGCCGATACAACAGACGACTGCATGGATTCACCCCACCCGCCTCGTAGTCTCGAAGACGTGGATACCGACGTGCTCAACATCGAGACCGGTCAACGCCGCATCATCGACCTGACCGACGAGGTGCGCTCGTTCTGCGGCCGCCGCGGCGACGGGTTGTGCAGCGTGTTCGTCCCGCACGCGACCGCGGGGGTGGCGATCATCGAGACGGGTGCGGGCTCCGACGACGATCTCGTCGAGACGCTCGAGCGCCTGCTCCCGCGCGACGACCGCTACCGGCACGAGCACGGCTCGCCGGGACACGGCGCCGACCACGTGCTGCCCGCCCTGGTGTCGCCGTCGGTGACCATTCCCGTGCAGGACGGCGAGCCGCTGCTCGGGACCTGGCAGAGCATCGTGCTCGTCGACCTCAACCGCGACAACCCGCAGCGGAAGGTGCGGCTGAGCTTCGTCGGCGGATGACGTGACGCCGGTGACACCCGCGGGGGCCTGAACCGGGCACTGCCGTCGGCGCCCGTTCGTTGACTTTTCGGCGTGACAACCGCGACCGGTACTGTAGTGCGGTCGAATAGTCGCAGGTACCAGCGAAACTTCAAGGATGTATCAGACGTGCAGACACACGAGATCAGGAAGCGTTTCCTCGATCACTTCGTGAAAGCGGGCCATACCGAGGTGCCGAGCGCCTCGGTGATACTCGACGACCCGAACCTGCTGTTCGTCAACGCCGGCATGGTGCAGTTCGTGCCCTATTTCCTCGGGCAGCAGACCCCGCCGTGGAAGCGGGCCACCAGCATCCAGAAGTGCATCCGCACGCCCGACATCGACGAGGTGGGCATCACCACCCGGCACAACACCTTCTTTCAGATGGCGGGCAACTTCTCCTTCGGCGACTACTTCAAGAAGGGCGCCATCGAGTTCGCGTGGACGCTGCTGACCAACCCGGTCGACCAGGGTGGATACGGCCTCGACCCGGACCGCCTGTGGGCGACGGTGTACCTCGATGACGACGAGGCTATGGAGCTCTGGCAAGAGGTCGCCGGGCTGCCGCCCGAGCGGATCCAGCGCCGCGGGATGGCCGACAACTACTGGTCGATGGGCATCCCCGGCCCCTGCGGGCCGTCATCGGAGATCTATTACGACCGCGGGCCCGAGTACGGCGTCGAGGGCGGTCCGGTCGCCAACGAGGACCGCTACATCGAGATCTGGAATCTCGTGTTCATGCAGAATGAGCGCGGCGAGGGCACCTCGAAGGAGGACTTCGAGATCCTCGGACCGCTGCCGCGCAAGAACATCGACACCGGCATGGGCGTCGAGCGCATCGCCTGCCTGCTGCAGGGCGTCGACAACGTCTACGAGACCGACCTGTTGCGTCCGGCCATCGACCTGGTCGCCGCGCGGGCCCCCCGCGGCTACGGCCAGGGCAACCACACCGACGACGTTCGCTACCGCATCATCGCCGACCACAGCCGGACCGCGGCCATCATCATCGGCGACGGCGTGAGCCCGGGCAACGAGGGCCGAGGGTACGTGCTGCGCCGCCTTTTGCGCCGGATCATCCGCGCCGCGAAACTACTCGGCGTCGAACAGCCGATCATGGCCGAGCTGATGGCCACCGTGCGCGACGCGATGGGCCCGTCGTATCCCGAACTCGTTGCCGACTACGGCCGCATCGAACGGATCGCCGTGGCCGAGGAGACCGCGTTCAACCGGACGCTGGCCTCCGGCTCGCGCCTGTTCGACGAGGCGGCCAGCGCGACGAAGTCCAAGGGCGCGACGGTGCTGTCCGGCTCCGACGCCTTCACGCTGCACGACACATACGGCTTCCCGATCGAGCTCACGCTGGAGATGGCGGCCGAGCACGGGCTGTCCGTCGACGAGGAGGGCTTCCGCGGCCTGATGGCCGAGCAGCGGCAGCGCGCCAAGGCCGACGCGGCGGCGCGCAAGCGGGCGCACTCGGATCTGTCGGCCTACCGCGATCTGGTCGACGCCGGTCCGACAGAGTTCACCGGGTTCGACGAGTTGGCTTCCGAGGCAAGGATTCTCGGCATTTTCGTCGACGGCGCGCGGGTGCCCGTCGTCTCGCACGACGGCGGGGGTCCACGGCCGGACCGCGTCGAGCTGATCCTCGACCGGACGCCGTTCTACGCCGAGTCCGGCGGCCAGATCGCCGACGAGGGCACGATCAGCGGATCGGGTGCGTCCACGGCGGCCAAGGCGGCGGTCACCGATGTGCAGAAGATCGCGAAAACCCTGTGGTCGCACCGCGTCAACGTGGAGTCCGGCGAATTCGTCGAGGGCGACACGGTCGTCGCCGCGGTCGACCCGAAATGGCGCCACGGTGCCACGCAGGGCCACTCGGGCACGCACATGGTGCACGCCGCGCTGCGACAGGTCTTGGGACCCAACGCCGTTCAGGCCGGCTCGCTGAACCGGCCCGGATACCTGCGCTTCGACTTCAACTGGCAGGGTCCCCTTTCGGAGGAACAGCGCAGCCAGATCGAAGAAGTGACCAACGAGGCGGTCGAGGCCGACTTCGAGGTGCACACGTTCACCACCGAGTTGGAGAAGGCCAAGGCGATGGGCGCGATCGCGCTCTTCGGCGAGCAGTATCCCGAACAGGTCCGCGTGGTCGAGATCGGTGGACCGTTCTCGTTGGAGCTGTGCGGCGGCACCCACGTGCACAACTCCGCGCAGATCGGTCCGGTCACGATCCTCGGTGAGTCCTCGGTGGGCTCCGGTGTCCGCCGCGTCGAGGCTTACGTCGGCCTGGAGTCGTTCCGCCACCTGGCCAAGGAACGGGCGTTGATGGCCGGGCTCGCCTCGACGCTGAAGGTGCCGTCCGACGAGGTGCCGGCGCGGGTGGCCAACCTGGTCGAGCGGCTGCGCGCGGCCGAGAAGGAGCTGGACCGGCTGCGCCTGGCCAACGCCCGTGCCGCGGCCGCGAATGCCGCCGCCGGCGCGGAACTTGTCGGTAAGGTCCGTCTCGTGGCGCAGCGGATGGCCGGTGGGATGTCGGCCGGTGACCTGCGCACCCTGGTCGGCGACATCCGCGGCAAGCTCGGCAGCGATCCCGCCGTCGTCGCGTTGATCGCCGAGAGCGACAACGACAGCGTGCCGTTCGTGGTGGCGGTCAACCCCGCCGCACAGGACCTCGGCTTCAACGCCAACGACCTGGTGAAGACGTTGGGTGCGGCGGTCAACGGCCGCGGCGGCGGAAAGGCCGATCTGGCACAGGGTTCCGGCAAGGGGGCGGCGGGAATCGACGCGGCGCTGGCCGCGCTCCGAGCAGAGATCGACCGGAGCTAGCGGCGTGCGTTCGAGACCGACGGGAGACGATCCGCCTGCGAAGGTAGCCCCAGGCGACCGTCGCCCCGATCGGCCGGGGGATTCGCTGAACCCGCCGGACGCGGGTCGCGGCCGTCGGATCGGCGTCGACGTCGGCAGCGTGCGCATCGGCGTGGCCGCCAGCGATCCGGATGGCATCCTCGCCACACCGGTCGAGACCGTCCGCCGTGACCGCACGAACCGCCACATCCGGCGCCTCGCGACGTTGGTCAAGGAGCTCGACGCGGTCGAGGTCGTGGTGGGGCTGCCGCGCACCCTGGCCGAGCGTTCGGGATCGTCCGCCCAGGACGCCGTTGCGCTGGCCGACGGGTTGGCCGCGCGGATCGCCCCGACACCCGTGCGCCTCGCGGATGAACGACTCACTACGGTGGTGGCTCAGCGCTCGTTGCGCAATGCCGGTGTCCGCGCCAAGGGGCAGCGGTCGGTGATCGATCAAGCAGCGGCGGTGGGCATTCTGCAGAACTGGTTGGACCAGCGGCGTGAAGCGGCGCGTACGCGAGGAGCCGACGAGCACGTCGCCGCGCACGGAGAGGTCAGGGATGACTAACCAATGGGGCCGCGAGCGGGCCGAACCGGTGGCGGTGGGTCCGCCGCGACGCCGGATGACGCGCGCGGAGCGGATCCGGGCGGCGCGCAACCGGCGCAAGCGCCGTCTGGCGGGCGGCTTGGCCGTCGGCCTGCTCATCGTGGTGGTCATCGGCGCCGTCTTCCTCGGTTCCAAGATGTGGCACTCGTTCTTCGGCGGCAACGACTTCACCGGCGACGGCGTCACCGACGTCGTGATCCAGGTGCACGACGGCGACTCCACCACCGCGATCGGCAAGACGTTGCAGGAGCACAACATCGTCGCGACCGCCAGCGCGTTCGTCGACGCGGCCGAGGGCAACGACGCGATCTCGGCGATCCAGCCCGGCTTCTACAAGATGCGCACCGAGATCCCGGCCGCCAATGCCGTTGAGCGGCTGTCTGATCCGAAGAACCGGGTCGGCAAGCTGACCATCCCCGAAGGACGCCAACTCGACGATGTGCGCGACGTCAAGACCAACGCCGTCACCGAAGGCATCCTCACGCTGATCTCCCGGGCGACGTGTGTCGACCTCGACGGTGAACGGCACTGCGTGTCCGCGAACGCATTGAAGGACGTGGCCGCAAAGGCGACACCGGCTTCGCTCGGCGTGGCCGATTGGGCCGTCGGTCCGGTCGAGGCGATGGGCGACGACCATCGTCGACTCGAAGGGTTGATCGCGGCGGGCACCTGGAACATCGACCCGTCGGCGCAGCCGCAGGAGATCCTGACGAACCTGATCTCCACCAGTGCAACGCAATACGCCAACGGCGGTCTGCTCGAGACGGCCTCGGCCATGGACATGTCGCCGTACCAGATCCTGACGGTCGGATCGCTGGTGCAGCGGGAGTCGACACCCGAGGACTTCTCGAAGGTGGCGCGCGTCATCTACAACCGCCTGGCCGAGAACCGCACCCTGGAGTTCGACTCCACGGTGAACTATCCGCTCGACCGCATCGAGGTGGCCACCACCGACGCCGACCGCGCGCAGCACAACGACTGGAACACCTATGTGCGGCCCGGGCTCCCGGCGACCCCGATCTGCTCGCCGAGCACGGCCGCGCTGTCCGCCGCCGAGAAGCCGGCGCCGGGGGACTGGTTGTACTTCGTCACCATCGACATGCAGGGGACGACGCTCTTCACCCGGGACTATCCGCAGCATCTCGCGAACATCGAGCTCGCCCGGCGCAACGGTGTGCTCGACTCCGCGCGGTGAGCGCGGGGCGTAAGGCGGCCGTTCTCGGATCGCCGATCGCGCATTCCCGCTCACCGCAGCTGCACCTCGCGGCGTATCGCGCGCTGGGCCTGGACGACTGGACCTACGAGCGCATCGAGTGCACCGCCGAGCAACTGCCCGGCCTGGTCGGCGGTTTCGGCCCGGAATGGGTGGGCGTATCGGTGACGATGCCCGGAAAATTCGCGGCGCTCGCGGTCGCCGATGAGCGCACCACGCGTGCGGAACTCGTCGGTTCGGCCAACACGCTGGTGCGCACGGAGATCGGCTGGCGCGCCGACAACACCGACGTCGACGGGGTGACGGGCGCCCTCGAGGGCGTCACCGGCGACCACGGCATCGTGGTCGGCTCCGGAGGTACGGCCCCCGCGGTGGTCGTCGGGCTGACCGAACTCGGAGTGCAGCGAATCACCGTGGCCGCCCGCAACCCCGAGAAGGCCGCACCGCTGGTGGACCTGGCGACGAGGCTCGGCGCGGACGGCGCGTGGGGAGACATCGACGGACCCGACCTGGGCGCGACGGTCGCCGACGCGGACCTGATGGTCAACACCATTCCCGCCGACGCGGCCGCGGCCTACGCAAAGGTCTTCGCCCGAATCCCGTTGCTGCTCGACGCGATCTATGACCCGTGGCCGACACCGCTGGCCGCCGCGGTGCACGATACGGGCGGCCGCGTGATCAGCGGCCTCGAGATGCTGCTCAACCAGGCCTACGCCCAAGTCGAGCAGTTCACCGGGATGCCCGCGCCGAAGGACGCGATGCGGGCGGCGCTGGAACGCGCATAGCGTCGCTAGAACGCGCTTAGCCTCGCCGCCCGCAGCGTCCAGTTCTGCGCCAGGGTCGTGATTCGGGCGAATTCACAGCCCAGCCGCAGAAATCGGTGACTGAGCGAGCACCGCGCGAGCGTTAGCCTTCGTGGATGGCGGGAGTGGCGTGCGCCGCGGTGCTGGCGTGGCTGGTGGTGCTGAGCGCGTTCGACGTCAGGGAGCGTCGGCTGCCGAACTGGCTGACGCTGCCGGGCGCGGTGGCGATCCTCGGCGCCGCGTTGGTGATCGGGCGTGGGCTGCCCGCGGTCGCGGGCGCCGCGGCGCTGTTTGCCGTGTACATGACGGTGCATCTGCTCGCGCCGGCGGCGATGGGCGCGGGCGACGTCAAGCTCGCGATCGGCGTCGGTGCCTTGACCGGTTCCTTCGGCGTCGACGTGTGGACGCTCGCGGCGCTGGCGGCTCCGCTGATGAGCGCGACGTGGGGCGTCGTCGCCGCCGGGCGTCTATCGGAAACCACTGTGCCGCACGGCCTGTCGATGTGCGTGGCCACCTCTGCAGCCAGTGCGCTCGTGGTGCTCTAGTGGCAGGGGAAGCCGAGCAGATGCCGGGCGTCGTGCACGAACTCGTGAATGTGGGTGTCAGACCCGAAGATCGAGGTCGCTCCCTGGTCGAGCCCGACGAGATACAGCATCAGCAACGCGAGGAATGCCGTACCCGCCAGCCAGGCCGTCGCGACCAGTCCGCCGGCCTCGACGCGGGTGGTGGACGCTTCAGTCATGGCTGTCTCCGGTCATCCGTGCAGGTGCGGTCAGCAGGTGGTGGTCGTGGATCACCTTCTCCAGGGCGCTGACCCAGTGGTCGTAGTACTCCCAGTCGCCCCGTTCGGTTTCCGGCGTGTCCTCCCATCGGCCGATCGTCTCGATCAGGCTCTGCTGGAAGTCGCTCCAGTCGAAGTGGCGGAACTCCGACAACGCCAATGCCAGGCCGAAGGCGCGCCGCTGCCAGTCGTGATCGAACTGCGGGGCGGCCTGATCGGTGGTGCAGGTTTCGTGCAACGTCATGAGACCGGTCCCGCCAGCGCGACGCCCATCATGGATTCGGTCGTGACCAGTTCCATCAGCTCCTCGTCACTGAAGTCCTCTGTGCCGGCGGGCCGTTCGGGTATCACGAACCACCGGGAGTGCCCGCTGCTGTCCCAGACCTTGATCTCGGTGTCCTCGGAAAGCTCGACGCCGATCTCGGCGAGGACCTTGCGGGGTTCGCGCGCGGCCCGCGCACGGAACACCGGATCCTTGTACCAGTACGGCGGCAGGCCGAGCACCGGCCATGGGAAGCACGAACACAGCGTGCAGATGACGAGATTGTGTACCCCGGGCGAGTTCGCCACCGCCTGCAGGTGTTCGCCCTCGGCGCCGGCCATGCCTTCGGGCAGGTCCAGTTCGGCGATCGCCGCGGGAGTGTCGACGACGACACGGGCCGCGAAGTCGGGGTCGGTCCAGGCCTTCACCACGATCTTGCGCCCGTTGAGCGGCGTCATCTCCGATTCGAAGTACGACAACACCTTGTCGACGGTCTGCGTGGTGATCACGCCTTTTTCGATCAGAAGCGACTCCAGCGCAGCGACTTTGGCGGCGCTGGACAGTTCGCGGTCCTCGGGGTAGTAGAACTGATCGCTCATCGGGCTCCTTCCAGGTAGGCCTCGAACAGCTCGGCGTAGACGGTCAACGGACCGCCCTCGGCGCGTTCGCCGAACAACTCCTGCGGGTCGAACGCGACGATGTAGATCGGCATCGGATCGCCGATGCCGTCACCCGTGTGGGTGAAATAGGCGTAGTCGCCTTCGAAGATCCGCTCGACGGTGCCCACCCGGCCGCGCAGGTACCCGGGCAGGCGGGTGTGTGCGGCGGCGGGCACGTTGGTGATCCGCACGGAGTCGCCGACGGCGAACTTCGGATGCGCGACATCACGGCGGGGGCTGTCGCCGCGGCGTAGATAGTCGACGACCTGTTCGTCGATCGACGGTATCGGCTCGGCCGCGGCTGGCGCGGACTCGGCCGCCAATTCCTCCTTGCGAGCGGCCACTTCGTCCTCGGTCACGTAACCCTTGTCGATGAAGAACTGCGTGATCCCGCCGAGCCACTTCTCGTAGTAGCGGAACTTGAAGTAGTCGAACGGGTTCATCGCCTCGGCGCCGGTGCGCAGATCGGCCCACGTCCACTCGTCCTTGAACGTCGTGGGCACTTGGTCGATCGGGTACTGCGGAAGCGCCGATCCGAGGTGGTTCGACAGCCCCATCATCGCGACGTGGATGCCGAAGATGCGCTTCTCCCACTCCGAGACGAAGACACGCTTCTCGAAGTTGAGCGGTTCCGGCAGCCCTTCCAGGCCGCCGAGATAGTGCTGCAGTTTCATTACGCGGGGCTGCCTTCCGTCGTCGGCGAACTTTCCGGACTCGTCTGGGCGGGCTCCGGTTCGCGGGTCAACACCTTCGCCACGAACTCGGACAGCAATCCGAACGAAGCCCCGAGCACGCACGCCATCGCGGCGACGAGGCCCGGATGCGATATCGACGTCACGGTGATCGTGTTGCCCGTTCCGGCCACCGTGGAGACGGTGCTCGCGAACCCGACCACGACCGCGGGCGTCGTCGACAGCAGCGGCACCCAGGACGCCTGCACCATCACCGCGCTGCCGATCCCGACGGCCACCGCGACCGCCAGCAGGCTCCCGCCCAACAGGTGGCCCGCGTACAGGCTGGCCGACGCGATCACCACGCCGACCAGGTTGCTCGCCAGCGACCGCACCCATCCGCCGATGCCGCCGCCGACGAAGAAGAACGATGCCCACGTCAGGAAAACCACCCAGATCGGGACCGTGATCACTTCCGCGGTCAGGGCGACCGCGAGTCCGCCGAGCACTCCGATGCTCAGCGTCAATGCCGATCTTGAATCCATGGAAGAACTGTGCGGCCGCCGTGTTTCCGCGGTGTGACGGCCATGTTTGCGTCATGACAACGTCGGAGACCGGCGCCGCCTGCCCGCGTCCTCGGCGCCAGGCGGAAAGCATTGCATACTCGGAGTAGGTTAGTACATACTGTGAGTATGCAAACTACAACGTTGGACCTGAAGGTCCTCTCCGAGCGGTACTTCCAGGCATGGGCCGATCGCGACCCCGACGCGATCGCAGAACTGCACACCGCGGACACGCGGTTCTGGACCCATCTGAACACCGAGCCCGCCGTCGGCCGCGACGCGGCGCGGGAGGCGTTCAAGGGTGTCTTCCGCCAATTCCCGGACTTCGCCTTCGAAATCAATCGGGTCCTCTACGGCGATGCCCACTGGGTGCTCGACTGGGTGCTGATCTCCGGCGACGTGCGATTCGACTGCCTCGACGTGGTCGTGGTGTCACCCGACGGGCTCGTGGCGCGCAAGGATTCGTTCATCGACTCCGCGCAGATGATGGCGACGATGAGCGGGAGCCCCTCGTGACCGCGGCCGCGGCGGTCGACCAGCTGCCGCTCGTCGATGCCCTGCCCGTCGAGCACCTCTTCGATATGCACGTCGACCTGCTTCCGGCACAACCAATCCCGACCGCCACCGGCATGCGGATGACCTTCGTCACGGCCGGAGGAACCATCGACGGACCGCGGCTGCGAGGCGAGTTGCTGCCCGGGGGCGGGGACTGGCTGCTCGTCGGCGACGATGGGTGCGGCCGCGTCGACGTCCGCGCGACCCTGCGCACCCACGACGGCGTGCTCATCCACTTCGAGAGCGCGGGCATCATCAAGGTCCCCGCCGACGGCCTCGACCGGTTGGCCCGCGGAGAGGTGCTCGCATTCGACGAGACGTATGTGCGGACCACGCCGCGGTTCGCCACGTCCGACGAGCGCTACGCGTGGCTGGGCGGGATCGTCGCCGTGGGCTACAACATCCTCTCGCCCAACCGCGTCGACTACCGCGTCTACCGAGTGTTGTGAACCTGAAGAGGCGCTACCGGCCACGCATGGCGGCGAGCGCTAGAGCACGATCACTCGGTGGCGAGCTCGCATTGGTGGTCTCCGGCGAGCACTCGCTCCAGCCATTCCAGTACCGGCGGCGCTACCCGCTGCAGACCCGATTCCGCGATGATCCAGTGCGGCATATCCGGATGCACCTGATGCTCGGCGCCGTACCGCTTGGCGATCCGTCGCGAAATCCACGGCGCCACATTGCGATCCGAACCGCCGCTGACCACCAGCACGGGACACCTCACCGAACGCCTGGCCACCCGCACCGACGGCGTGCCCAACGTCAACGCGCGAAACGCCTTGCCCGAGTCGGGCACCAGCTGCGGTACCAGCTCATCCCGCTCGGCCGCCGGCAGCGTGCTCAACGGCACCGCCCGCATCGTGCGGGCACTCGGCAGCACCGGCCGGCCTACCAGCGCCGCCGGCAGGATCGGCATCAGGTGCGGCAGAGACCGCAGCTGCGGCCACAAAACCCCGGCCGGAATCGACGCCAGTAACACCAGCGCGCGCACATCGCGCACCGCGGCCAGCTTCTGGCCCAACAGCCCGCCGATGCTGTGGCCGACCACCACCGCGGGGGCGCCCAGGCTGTCGTACGCCGCCAGCGCGGCCTCGAAGAACTCCGCCACGCCGCTCGCCGACAACACCTCCCGATCCGTCGGATTGCGGCCCGGCATCGTCGCGACATGACACTCGTACCCCGTGGCGCGGAAGAACTCCAGCCACGGCGCGTACAGGTCGGGAGTCCCGAAAACCGAGTGCAGGAACAGGATCGGCGGCTTCCCGGGTGTCATCGCACCATTCTCGCGGACCGGGTGCGCAGAGTCGATTACCTCGGAGGTCATGGAAGCTCCCACACCCGACCGCACGCACTTGCATACTTGAGGTATGCCCGCGACCCGACGCACACAGGCGGAGCGCACCGAGGCGACGACGTCCGCGCTCATCGACGCGGCGCGCGCGCTGTTCGCCGCGGACGGTTATGAGGCCACTTCGCTGGACGCGGTCGCGGCCCGGGCCCGGGTGACCAAGGGGGCCGTCTACCACCACTTCGAGGGCAAGCGCCGGCTGTTCGAGGCGGTCTTCACCCGCGAGGTCGAGCGGATGGCCGTGCCGCTGGCCGAGGCCTATCAGCGCGCCTACGCGCGCAAGAAGGATCCGTGGGACGCGTTCGGGACCGGCTGCCGGGCGTTCCTCGACGAGTGCCTCGAACCGGGCGTGCAGCGCATCGTGCTGCTCGACGCGTTCACCGCGCTCGGCTGGGAGGAGATGCGGCGACTGGAGACCCCGCTGCTCGACATGATGGAGGTCGCCATCGCCCGTGCGATCGACGCCGGCCTGATCGCCAAGCGCCCACCCGGGCCGCTGGCCCACTTCCTGTTCGGCGCCCTCTGCGAGACGGCCATGATCGTCGCGCGCGCGACGGACCAGCGCTCGGCGCACCGTCAGGCCGTGACCGAACTCGGCCGCATTCTCGGCGGCCTGGTCATCGGCTGATTCGGGGTGAGAGGGCCGACGTGGGAAGATGGGACGCGTGTTGCGATGGACCACTGCTGGTGAATCCCACGGCCGCGCCCTGGTGGCCGTGGTCGAAGGCATGGTCGCGGGCGTGCACGTCACCTCGGACGACATCGCCGGCCAGCTGGCGCGTCGACGTCTCGGGTACGGCCGCGGCGCCCGGATGAAGTTCGAACAAGACCAGGTCACCGTGCTCGCGGGGGTCCGCCACGGCGTCACCCTCGGCGGCCCGATCGCGGTCGAGATCGGCAACACCGAGTGGCCGAAGTGGGAGACGGTGATGGCACCGGATCCCGTTGACCCCGCCGTGCTGGCCGACAGCGCGCGCAACGCGCCGCTGACCCGCCCGCGACCCGGGCACGCCGATTACGCGGGCATGCTCAAGTACGGCTTCGACGACGCCCGCCCGGTGCTCGAGCGCGCCAGCGCCCGCGAGACCGCGGCCCGCGTCGCGGCAGGCACCGTCGCCCGCGCGTTCCTCAAGGAGGCCCTCGGGGTCGAGGTGCTGTCCCACGTCATCTCGATCGGGGCGTCCGAGCCGTACGACGGCCCGCCGCCGCAGGCCGCCGACCTCGCCGCGATCGACGCCAGCCCCGTGCGCGCCTTCGACAAGGACGCCGAGAAGTCGATGATCGACGAGATCGAGGCGGCAAAGAAGGACGGCGACACGCTCGGCGGCGTCGTCGAGGTGGTGGCCAACGGCCTTCCGATCGGATTGGGCTCCTTCACCAGCGGCGACAATCGGCTCGACAGCCAGCTGGCCGCCGCCGTCATGGGCATCCAGGCGATCAAGGGTGTCGAGATCGGCGACGGCTTTACGACCGCGCGCCGCCGCGGCAGCGCCGCACACGACGAGATGTATCCGGGTCCCGACGGCGTCATGCGCTCGACGAACCGCGCCGGCGGCCTCGAGGGCGGCATGACCAACGGCCAGCCGCTGCGGGTGCGCGCCGCGATGAAACCGATCTCCACGGTGCCGCGCGCCCTGGCCACCGTCGACATGGCCACCGGTGAGGAGGCCGTCGCGATCCATCAGCGTTCGGACGTGTGCGCGGTGCCCGCCGCCGGCGTGGTGGTGGAGACGATGGTGGCGCTGGTGCTCGCGCGCGCGGCCCTGCAGAAGTTCGGTGGCGACTCGTTGACCGAGACGCGCGCCAACATCGACAACTACCTGCGGGCGGTCGCCGCGCGCGAACCCGCCTCGCAACGGGTCCAGGCTTCGGGCTGATGGCGCCGCGCGCAGTACTGGTGGGACTGCCCGGTTCGGGCAAGTCGACCATCGGGCGCCGACTGGCCAAGGCGCTCGATCTGTCGCTGCTCGACACCGACGCCGCGATCGAGGAGACCACCGGCCGCACGATCGCCGACATCTTCGCCAAGGACGGGGAGAAGGAGTTCCGGCGGATCGAGGAAGAGGTCATCCGCGCGGCGCTGCAGACCCACGAGGGGGTGCTGTCGTTGGGCGGGGGCGCGGTCACCACGCCCGGCGTGCGTGAGGCATTGGCCGGGCACACCGTCATCTACCTCGAGATCAGCGCCGCGGAGGGGGTGCGCCGCACCGGCGGAAGCACCGTGCGCCCGCTGTTGGAGGGCGGTGACCGCGGCGAGAAGTTCAAAGCCCTGATGTCCGAACGGGTTCCGCTCTACCGCCAGGTGGCCACGATCCGGGTCAATACGAACCGGCGCAATCCCGGGGCCGTGGTGCGCTACATCGTGACCCGACTCGAGAACCCCGACGGCCCGCATCCCTCGCGACGCAAGCGCCGCTCGCCGTGGCGCAGGAGCCCGTCGTCCCTGACCGCCGAACCCAGTACCGAGGCCCCGCCGTCACCGGCGGCGGTCGCCGCCCGCAATCCGAAGGTCAACCGTGACTGAGCCCGTGACCAACCCTGTCACCATCGAGGTACTCGTCGATCCGCCCTACCCGGTGATCGTCGGAACCGGCCTGCTCGGCGACCTCGAGCGCGTGCTCGAGGGCCGGCACAAGGTCGCGATCCTGCACCAGCCGACGCTGGCGCAGACCGCCGAGGTCATCCGAACGACGCTGGCGGACAAGGGTATCGACGCGCACCGCATCGAGATTCCCGACGCCGAGAAGGGCAAGGACCTGCCCGTCGTCGGGTTCATCTGGGAGGTCCTGGGCCGCATCGGGGTGGGACGCAAGGACGCCATCGTCAGCCTCGGCGGGGGAGCGGCAACCGACGTCGCCGGGTTCGCCGCGGCCACCTGGCTGCGGGGGATCGACATCGTGCATGTGCCGACCACGCTGCTCGGCATGGTCGACGCCGCCGTCGGTGGCAAGACCGGTATCAACACCGACGCCGGTAAGAACCTGGTGGGCGCGTTCCATCAGCCGGCCGCCGTGCTCGTCGACCTCGCGACGCTGGAGACGTTGCCGCGCAACGAACTAGTGGCGGGAATGGCCGAGATCGTCAAGGCCGGCTTCATCTCCGACCCGACGATCCTCGACCTGATCGAGGCCGACCCCGAGGCCGCGCTCGACCCGTCGGGAACCGTACTGCCCGAGCTGATCCGGCGCGCGATCGCGGTCAAGGCCGAGGTGGTGGCCGCCGACGAGAAGGAATCGCAGCTGCGCGAAATCCTGAACTACGGTCACACCCTCGCCCACGCCATCGAACGCCGCGAGCGCTACCAGTGGCGGCACGGCGCCGCCGTGTCGGTGGGGCTGGTGTTCGCCGCCGAACTCGGTCGGCTCGCCGGGCGCCTGGACGACGAGACCGCCGACCGGCACCGCACCGTGCTCACCTCGCTGGGCCTGCCGACCACGTACCACCCCGACGCGTTCGGCGACCTGCTCGAGAACATGGCCGGCGACAAGAAGACCCGGGCGGGCGTGCTGCGTTTCGTCGTGCTCGACGGGCTCGCCAAGCCGGGGCGGCTGGAAGGGCCCGACCCGTCGCTTCTGGCGGCGGCGTATTCGGAGGTGACGTCATGACCCAGACGGTGCTGGTGCTCAACGGTCCCAACCTCGGCAGGCTGGGCCGGCGCGAACCCGACGTCTACGGCAGCACCACCCACGACGAGCTGGTGTCGCTCATCGAACACCAGGCCGACGAGCTCGGCCTCAAAGCCGTTGTGCGTCAGAGCGATAACGAGGCCGACTTGCTGGCCTGGATCCACGCCGCCGCCGATGCGGGTGATCCGGTGATCATCAACGCGGGCGCGCTCACCCACACGTCGGTCGCGCTGCGCGACGCCTGCAGCGAACTGCGTGCGCCGCTGATCGAGGTACACATCTCAAACGTCCACGCGCGCGAGGAGTTTCGGCATCACTCGTACCTGAGCGCGGTGGCCACCGGTGTGATCGTCGGCCTCGGGGTGCAGGGCTACCTGCTGGCCCTGCGGTACCTGGCCATCCTCGGCGAGGAACCGCGCCCGCCGGTGCTGGCCACCGAGTAGCAGATCGCCGTCGAGATCACCGTCGGCAGCACCAGCGTCAGCATCAACACGAAGATGACGATCGCGGGGTTCGGCGTAGTCAGCCAGCCCTCGGGGATGCGTGCCAGGCTGACCGCGAGCCACGATCCGGCGATCGCGAGCACCACGGTGCCGACGGTGGCGAACTTGATGGACCGCAACTCGAGCAGCGTCGGTTCTCCCTTGTCGGCCAACGACTTTCGTAGCGTTCGGGTGCGCAGGTAGACGAGGGCGAAGTCGGTGATCACGAACGCCGCGGCCGCCACGACGATGGTGCCTTCGACCAATACCGCGGGCCGGTGGCCCCACATGAACCGCAGATAGTCGATCGACGTCTCGGACACGATCAGCGTCGCGGTCATCGCCGCCGCGAACGTCAGCCAGCCGCCGAGTTCGGCGAGGAAGCAGTACGCGCGCACGTCGGCGGGGTCCTGATCGCTCACCTTGTTGACGGCGTGGCTGGCCAGCATCCAGCCCAGCCCGCCGAACAGCGCCACCGCCCCGGCCGCCAGCATCCCGGTCGACACCGCGCCCTGCGTCCAGGCGATCGCGCAGGTGGCCCGCCGCGCGCCGTCGGGCACCTGGGTTCCGGTGATCAGGCTGAACAGGAAGCTGTCGAGCATGAGCACCAGGACCGCGGAAGAGAACAGCGCGAGCGTGTGCACGCCTTCGCGGCTGTTCTTGTCGAACAGCAGCGCGATCGCGGTGATCAGGAAGCCGCCGAGGACTCCGGCGAGTTGCGAGTTCGACGCCGCCGACGACAGCACGCTCCACTGATCGGACGTGCAGAACTCGTCCGGGTTCACGGAGCGCTTGGCCTGGAGTTAGACCCGGTCGTCGCGGGGTGCGGTCTCGGTGGTGTCCTCCGAGCCCGGTTGGCTGACCGCGGCGAACACATCGGTGTCGGCGCGGTCGTCTTCACCGGCGTGGCGCAGGTGCGGCGTCTGGTCGGCCTTGCGGTCGACCAGCCAGCGGCCAAGCGCGACGCCCGCGAGCGACATCAGGAACACCAACAGCGCGGTGAATGCCGCGAACGTGGTGAGCTCGTTGACGAGCGCCTCGACGTAGAGCGCCTTGTAGAACAGCGAGATGAACCAGGCCACCGCGCCGCTGACGATCCCGGCGAACAGGCCCGCGAGCAGCCAGGTCATCGCCAGGTCCCCGCGGCGGTCGGGATCGGGGTTGGCCCGGGCATCGGAGCGGCCGTCGACGAATCCCCAGGCGAACACCGCGACGGCGTACAGAACGACCAGCACGACACTGATCAGTCCCGCCTTGGTTTCCCACGCGTTGATCAGCGCGCCCTGCAGTAATCGCACGATCACCATCAGGGTCGCGAACACCAGTCCGCGCAGCAACCACTTACTCATGGGGCCTCACCTTAGCGAGTAGCGTCATCGACCGTGACTATTTCACAGCGCCGGGACCGGCTGCGCGAGCGGCTGGCCGAATCCGAGATCGATGCGATGTTGGTATCGAACCTGGTCAACGTGCGCTATCTGAGCGGGTTCACCGGCTCCAACGCCGGGCTGCTCATCAAGGCCGACGACGAAACGCCGGTGTTGGCCACCGACGGGCGCTACCGCACGCAGGCGGCGCAGCAGGCGCCCGACGCCGAGATCGTCATCGAGCGGGCCTGCGGGCCGTATCTGGCGGGTCGCGCCGCCGCCGACGGGGTGCGCAGGCTCGGCTTCGAGAGCCACGTTGTCACCGTCGACGCCTTCTCCGCGCTGGCGAAGGCCGCCGGGGAAGGGACCGAGCTGGTGCGCGCCCCCGGAACCGTGGAGGCGCTGCGCGAGGTCAAGGACGCCGGAGAGATCGCGCTGCTGCGGCTGGCGTGCGAGGCCGCCGACGCGGCACTGCGCGATCTGGTCGACCGCGGCGGGCTGCGGGCCGGGCGGAGCGAGAAAGAGGTCGCCCGCGAGCTCGAGTGGCTGATGCTCGAACACGGCGCCGACGGCCCGTCGTTCGAGACGATCGTGGCGGCCGGATCGAATTCGGCGATCCCGCACCATCGGCCCACCGATGCCGTGCTGGCGGCCGGCGACTTCGTCAAGATCGACTTCGGCGCGTTGGTGTGCGGCTATCACTCGGACATGACGCGGACCTTCGTGCTGGCGCCGATCGCTGACTGGCAGCGCGAGATCTACGAGCTGGTGGCCGCCGCGCAGAAGGCGGGCCGGGAGGCGCTGGCGCCCGGCGTCGCGTGTAAGGACGTCGACGCCGCGTCGCGGCAGGTCATCGCCGACGCCGGCTACGTCGAGAACTTCACGCACGGGCTGGGGCACGGCGTCGGCCTGCAGATCCACGAAGCGCCAGGAATCAGCGGCGCGTCCGTCGGTACACTGCTTGCTGGCTCCGCGGTGACCGTGGAGCCCGGTGTCTATCTGCCCGACCGTGGCGGCGTCCGCATCGAGGACACGCTCGTCGTCCGCACCGACGCCCAAAAGCCGGGCAGCCGGCGACATCAGACCGCAGACTTGCTCACCCGGTTCCCCAAGGAACTGGCCATCCTCTGACAGGAGTACTACCAACGTGGCAACGACCGCCGACTTCAAGAATGGGCTCGTGCTGGTGATCGACGGCCAGCTCTGGCAGATCATCGAGTTCCAGCACGTCAAACCGGGCAAGGGACCGGCGTTCGTGCGCACCAAACTCAAGAACGTGGTCTCCGGCAAGACGGTCGACAAGACCTACAACGCCGGGGTGAAGGTCGAGACCGCGACGGTCGACCGTCGCGACGCGACCTACCTCTACCGCGACGGCTCAGACTTCGTGTTCATGGACTCCGAGGATTTCGAACAGCACCCGCTGCCCGAGTCGCTGGTCGGCCGCCTCGCCGACTTCCTGCTCGAGAGCATGCCGGTGCAGATCGCCTTCCACGACGGCAACCCGCTCTATCTCGAGCTGCCGGTGACCGTCGAACTCGAGGTCACCCACACCGAGCCCGGCCTGCAGGGCGACCGCTCCAGCGCGGGCACCAAACCCGCGACGGTGGAGACCGGCGCCGAGATCCAGGTGCCGCTGTTCATCAACACCGGCGACAAGCTCAAGATCGATTCGCGCGACGGAAGTTACCTGGGCCGGGTGAATGCCTGACCGGGACGAGCGGAGCGTCAGCGGAGCGACGGGGTGAGTGACCGAAAAGGCGATCGGGGCCGACATCAGGCGCGCAAGCGCGCCGTCGACCTGCTCTTCGAAGCCGAAGCGCGTGGCCTCACCTCCGCCGAGGTGGCGGAGGCGCGCAATGCGTTGGCCGAGAAGCAATCCGACGTCTCGCCGCTGAACCCGTACACGCTGACGGTGGCCCGCGGTGTCACGGAGCACGCCGCCCACATCGACGATCTGATCGCGACGCATCTGCAGGGCTGGACGCTCGAGCGCTTGCCCGCGGTCGATCGCGCGATCCTGCGGGTCGCGGTGTGGGAACTGCTGCACGCCGACGATGTGCCCGAGCCGGTCGCCGTCGACGAGGCGGTCGAACTCGCCAAGCAGTTGTCCACCGACGACTCACCGGGTTTCGTCAACGGTGTACTGGGTCAGGTGATGCTCGTGACGCCGCAGATCCGGGCCGCCGCGCAGGCCGTGCGAGGTGACAGGAGCGGGGGATAGCCGATGCCCACACCGCAGGACTGGGCGCCGTACTCCAGCGTCGAGGAAGCGGCAAGGGTGTATCTGCGCGACCCCGACCTCGCGCTCGACCAACTGCGCTCGGTGGTGGACCTGCCCACCATCAGATCGTTCATCATGTCGCGCGGCTACACCGACGAACCGTGGGGCGACGAGGACCAGGCCCTGTGGCAGGAGGTCGTGCTGACCGACGGGCACCGGCTGATCATGTGGCGCGCCGACGACGAGCTGGCCTCGGCCGGTGACCGCGATCGTCGCGTGCTCAACGCCTCGGTGCGCACCATCCTGCTGTCGACGATCACCGATCACGTGCTGACGGCCGAATACGAGGTGCTCGACGACGACACCCGGCGCCTGTCCGAGGTGCGGTTGCGGATGTACACCCAACTGATCACGCGCTCACGGCAGAAGTCGGCCACCGAATCCGACATCTACTGCGAGTCGTTCCGCTACTACAAATCGGTCGACAACGGCGGGCTCGCCCAGATGCAGCGACTGCTGCAGTTCGGCCGGGTGCTCTCGCGCTGCATGCAGTAACGCGCCACTTCTGTTCACCGCGATTGTTATTCGATCGCTTGGGCCGCGGTGGCGCATACGCGTCAAGGGCCTGACTTTCGCCTGGTAACGGCCGGACGCGGGCGGCGCAATGAACGCCGCTGCTCCGAGCCGATTTTCGGCACCGCGCGACACCCGGTCCACGCCCCTAGCGTGTTTCGCATGTCGCAGCCCGAGCCGACGCCGCTTCGGCGACCCCGCGCCGATCGCGCCCGGCAGGTCGCCGATGTGTTGCGGCACCAGATCCACGCGGGCGCCTACGACGGCGGGTTGCCCGCCGAGCACGACCTCGCGGCGGAGTTCTTCGTGTCGCGCAACACCATTCGCGAAGCGCTCGCGGTGCTGAAGAACGAGGGGCTGATCGATCGCGGTCCCAAGGTCGGCACCCAGGTAGCCGTCCGCAAGTACGACCACGGCCTCGACGCCCTGGTGGGGCTCAAGGAGACGTTCAAGGATTACGGCGAGGTCCGCAACGAGGTCCGTGCGGTCCAGCATCTGGTCGCCCCGCCCGCGGTCGCACGCAAACTGCGGCTGGAACCGGGGGAACAGGTCGTCTTCATCGAACGGTTGCGGTATCTCGGCGATCTGCCGCTGTCCCTCGATCTCACGTACCTGGCGCCCGACATCGGCGCCGAGGTGGTGCGGCACCCGTTGGAGACCAACGACGTGTTCGCGCTCATCGAACAGGTCAGCGGCCACCGGCTGGGCACAGCGACACTGGCGTTGGAGGCGGTGTCGGCCGACGCCCATTCCGCGGCGACGCTGCAGGTGCCCGACGGTGCGGCGCTGCTGATGCTCGAACGTCTCACCAGCCTCGACGACGGCCGACCCGTCGATCTGGAGTACATCCGCATGCGCGGTGACCGAATCACCATGCGCGGCAACCTGATGAGGAGCAACCCGTGACGCTGATCAACCAACGTGCCGACGTGCCCGTGACGATCGACGAGTCGTTGTGCATCGAGGGCTGCACGCTGTGCGTCGACATCTGCCCGCTCGACTCCCTGGCGATCAACCCCGACAACGGCAAGGCCTTCATGCATGTCGACGAGTGTTGGTACTGCGGCCCCTGCGCGGCGCGCTGCCCCACCGGCGCCGTCACCGTCAACATGCCCTACCTAATTCGTTGAGGACCCACATGACCAGACCGATCACCCGCCTGGCCGTGCTCGCCGCCGGGCTGACGATCGCGGCGTCGGGCTGCTCGCTCGACTCCGCGTCCAATTCGTCCGACGTCGTCAACGTCGTCGTCGGCTATCAGTCCAAGACCATCAACACCGTCACCGCCGGAACGCTGCTGCGCGCGCAGGGCTACTTGGAGCGTCGACTCTCCGACATCGGCGACCGCACCGGCACCGAGTACCGCGTCACATGGCAGGACTACGACACCGGGGCGCCGATCACCGCGCAGATGGTCGCCGAGAAGATCGACATCGGATCGATGGGCGACTACCCGATGTTGATCAATGGATCCAAGACACAGGCCAACGATCGTGCCCGTACCGAGATCGTCTCGGTCACCGGATACAACCCCAGGGGCGCGCTGAACATGGTTGTGGTGGCGCCGGATTCGCCGGCGCGGACGCTGACGGATCTCAAGGGTCAGAGGGTGTCCGCCAGCGTCGGATCGGCAGGACACGGCATGCTCGTGCAGGCGTTGTCGAGGGCCGGCGTCGACCCCAACACCGGGGTCGAGGTGCTCAACCAGCAGCCCCAGGTCGGCGCTTCGGCGCTGGAATCCGGTCAGGTGCAGGCGCTTTCGCAGTTCGTGGCCTGGCCCGGGCTGCTGGTGTTCCAGGACAAGGCCAAGCTGCTCTACGACGGCGCCGAGCTGGACTACCCGACGCTGCACGGGGTGGTGGTGCGGCGCGCCTACGCGGCCGAACATCCCGAAGTCCTCGACGCGTTCCTGCAGGCGCAGCTGGACGCGACCGAGTTCCTCAACGACAAACCGTTGGAGGCCGCGCGCATCGTCTCCGAGGCCAGCGGGCTGCCGCAGGAGGTGGTCTACCTCTACAACGGGCCCGGCGGAACGTCGTTCGACACCACGCTCAAACCGTCGCTGATCCAAGCGCTCGAAGGCGACGTGCCGTACCTGAAGTCGATCGACAACTTCGCCGACCTGGACGTGCCGGGCTTCGTCGAGGACGCCCCGCTGCGCGCGGCGTTCGGGGAGCGCGGCCTCGACTACGACGAGGCGGTGTCGTCATCGGCCAACCCGTCCTTGATCAAGGGCCACGATCCGGTCTGCAACACCGCGGTGAGCGATCCCGCCCAAGCCGGTGAGTTGTGGTTGGACGGCGCCGACGCCACCCAGCCCGCTGCGACACCGGCGTGCCTGCTCAAGGCGGTGCGTGAAGCCACCGCGCGGGGTGCGACGATCCGCGCGGCCTACGTGCCCGACACCGAGTTCGGCACCCGCTGGTTCGCGGACAAGGCGATCTGGGTCAAGGACGGCGAGAACTATCGGCCGTTCGCCACCCCGGGCGGTGCGCAGCGCTTCATCGCCGAACATCCCGGTAGCGCGCCGGTCGACTACGACCAGGCGCTGGCAGGTGCCGCATGACGACGGTCGCGGAGGTCATCGAATCCCCGGTGCAGGTCGAGGCCGCGCCGGTGCGCGACAAGAAGTCCGTGGTATGGCGGCGTCGATCGGTGCGGGTGGCCTCCGTCGTGGCGGCGGTGGTGCTCTGGCAGCTGTTGACGGCCAACGACGTTCGGCTGTGGCTGCGGTTCGACACGTTGCCCACGGTCACCGAGATCGCCACCGCGCTCACCACCCGGCTGGGCACCCAGGAGTACTGGCTGGACCTCGGGCAGTCGTTGATCCGGATCCTGACCGGATTCGGGCTCGCGGCGCTCGTCGGCGTGGTCACCGGCATCCTGCTCGGCCGCTCGACGGCCTTCGCCGACGTCCTCGGGCCGATCACCGAGCTCGCCCGCCCGATCCCGGCGATCGCCATGGTGCCGGTCGCGATCCTGCTGTTCCCCACCGACGAGGCGGGGATCGTGTTCATCACGTTTCTCGCGGCGTACTTCCCGATCATGGTCAGCACCCGCCACGCGGTGCGCGCGCTGCCGACGATCTGGGAGGACTCGGTGCGCACGCTGGGCGGTGGCCGCTGGGATGTGTTGCGCCGCGTGGTGTTACCGGGGATCCTGCCCGGACTCTTCGGTGGCCTGTCGGTCGGCATGGGCGTGGCGTGGATCTGCGTGATCTCGGCCGAGATGATCTCGGGACGACTGGGCGTCGGGTACCGCACGTGGCAGGCGTACACCGTGCTCAACTACGCCGACGTGTTCGTCGGCATCATCACGATCGGGGTGCTGGGCTTCACCACGGCCGCCGCGGTCGAACTGATCGGCAGGCGCGCCACGCGCTGGCTGCCGCGCGCTGAGGAGAACGCCCGATGACCGCCACACTCGCGCCCGAAACCCTTCAGGGCCTGCGGCTCGAACTCGACGACGTCCGGTTGTCCTACACCGGTGCACCGGTCGTCGACGGCTTGAGTCTTCAGGTGCGTCCCGGCGAGATCCTGGTGCTCACCGGGCCGTCGGGCTGCGGCAAGTCGACGGTGCTGCGCGCCCTCACCGGCCTGTTGCGCCCGGATTCCGGCCGGGTACTCGCCGACGGCGAGGAGGTGGCGACGACGTCGCGCGACAGGGGGATGGTCTTTCAGGACAGCGCGCTCTTGCCCTGGCGCACAGTGCGATCCAACATCGAGCTGGCCCTGCAGTTGCGAGGCGTGCCGCGGGCCGGTCGACGCGAACGCGCCGACCGGTGGATCGACGAGGTGGGCCTGACGGGCTTCGCCGACTACCTGCCCAAGAGCCTGTCGGGCGGCATGCGTCAGCGCGTCCAACTGGCGCGCGGCCTTGCCGGCGCACCGCGGGCGGTGATGATGGACGAGCCGTTCGCCGCGCTGGACACCCAGACGCGGGCGGCGATGCAGCGGCTGCTGATCCAGACGTGGCAGGCGCACCCGACCACCATCGTGTTCGTCACCCACGACGTCGACGAGGCGTTGATCCTCGGTGACCGCGTCGCGGTGCTGGGCCGGGCGGGTCAGCCGCTGCGCGCACTCCTCGACGTTCCGCAGCCGCGCGTCGCCGACGCCGTCCGCCACGAGGCCCGTACCGAAATCATTACCGCCCTCCACCATTCATCATGAACATTCCCGAACTCGCCGACACCGTTCGGCTCGACTGTGACGTGCTGGTGATCGGCGGAGGCACGGCGGGCACGATGGCCGCGTTGACCGCCGCCGAACACGGCGCACAGGTGCTGCTCCTGGAGAAGGCCCACGTGCGGCACTCCGGCGCGCTGGCGATGGGGATGGACGGCGTGAACAACGCCGTGATCCCCGGCAAGGCGACACCGGAGGACTACGTCGCCGAGATCACCCGCGCCAACGACGGAATCGTCAACCAGCGCACCATCTACCAGACCGCGACCCGCGGGTTCGCGATGGTGCAGCGCCTCGAACGCTACGGCGTGAAGTTCGAGAAGGACGAACACGGCGAGTACGCCGTGCGCCGGGTGCACCGGTCGGGTTCCTACGTCCTGCCGATGCCCGAGGGCAAGGATGTGAAGAAGGCGCTGTACCGGGTGCTGCGGCAGCGCTCGATGCGCGAGAAGATCCGCATCGAGAACCGGCTGATGCCGGTGCGGGTGCTCACCGACGACACCGGCTGTGCCGTCGGTGCCGCCGCGCTCAATTCGCGCACCGGCGAATTCGTCGCGGTCGCGGCGAAGGCGGTGATCCTCGCGACCGGGGCATGTGGCCGGTTGGGATTGCCGGCCTCGGGCTACCTGTACGGCACCTACGAGAACCCGACCAACGCCGGTGACGGCTATTCGATGGCCTACCACGCCGGTGCCGAGCTCTCCGGAATCGAATGCTTCCAGGTCAATCCGTTGATCAAGGACTACAACGGGCCGGCGTGCGCGTATGTGGCCAACCCGTTCGGCGGCTACCAGGTCAACGCGCTGGGGGAGCGGTTCGTCGACTCCGACTACTGGTCGGGCCAGATGATGGCCGAGGTCAAGCGGGAGATCGAGTCGGCCCGCGGCCCCATCTACCTGAAGGTCTCGCACCTGCCGGACGAGACGCTCACCGCGCTCGAGAACATCCTGCACACCACCGAGCGGCCGACCCGGGGCACCTTCCACGCCAACCGGGGCCACGACTACCGCACCCACGACGTCGAGATGCACATCTCCGAAATCGGTTTGTGCAGCGGCCATTCGGCGTCGGGGGTGTGGGTGGACGAACACGCCAGGACGACCGTTCCGGGTCTGTACGCTGCGGGCGATCTGGCCTGCGTCCCGCACAACTACATGATCGGTGCGTTCGTCTACGGCGACCTCGCAGGCGAACACGCGGCGTCGACGCTTGAAGACATCGCCTCCCCGGCCGCCCTGCCCGTGGACCAACTGCGTGAGGCGCACGAACTCGTCTACCGTCCGCTGCGCCATCCTGACGGCCCGCCGCAGCCGCAGGTCGAGTACAAGCTGCGCCGGTTTGTCAACGACTATGTGGCACCGCCGAAGACGGCGACCAAGCTGTCGACCGCCATCGAGACGTTTGACCGCATGCGTGACGAGATCGCGGAGATGGGCGCCACGACACCGCACGAGCTGATGCGCGCGGTGGAGGTGTCGTTCATCCGCGACTGCGCCGAGATGGCGGCGCGGTCGTCGCTGACGCGCACCGAATCACGGTGGGGCCTCTATCACGACCGCGCCGACCTGCCACAGCGAGACGACGAGGGCTGGCGCTACCACTTGAACCTTCGCAAAGACGCGGACGGGTCCATGACGTTCGTGAAGCGGCCCGTCGCACCGTATTTCGTCGCGGTGCCCGACCTGGAGCACCTGCCCTCCGACGATCCGGTCACCCATGTCGAGCAGCCAACAATGACCATCGGCCGGGCGCCGGTGGAGGGCGCATCCCGCATCCGGTCCGCCGGGCCCGCGGAGCCGCCGTCCCCGCGCATCGCCGCGGTGCTCGCGCTCGAGCTTCCGTCGGTGCCGGAACTGGCCGAGTACCTCGCCGACGCCGACGCCGGCGTGCGCCGCACCGCCGTCGCCACGCTGGTCGAGCATCTGCCGGAGGGTTACGAGGCGCCGCTGATCGCCGCTCTGGCCGATGCCGACTCCGGCGTCCGGCGTACGGCCGCCGACGGTACGCGCGAGCTTGTCGAGGTGCTCAGTGGGCCGGAACAGGTTGCGCCGCATGTCGAATCGACGGATCCGGTGGCGCGTGCGGTCGCGCTCTACGTCCTGTCGTCTCGTCGCGCAGGTGGGGTAAAGGTGTACCGCCGGGCGCTCGGCGACGCCGATCACCGCGTGCGGATCGAGGCTGTGCGCGCGCTGGTGTCGGTCGATGACGCCGAGGGGGTCGCGGCGGCCGCCGGCGACGACAACCGCGAGGTCCGCATCTCGGCGGCCAACGGCCTGGCTACCCTCGCCGCCGGCGCCGACACAGTGCGCCGGCTGCTGACCGACACCGACCCGTTGGTGCGGGCGGCCGCGCTGTCGGCGCTCGGCACCGTCGGATGTCGCGATGACGACGAACCGGTTGTGCGCGAGGCGCTCAACGCACCGGCCTGGCAGGTGCGCGAGGGCGCGGCGCGCGGCCTGGCGGGTGCGGAGCCCGCCGTGGCGGTTCCCGCGCTGTCGCGGGCGCTGGCCGATCAGCACCTCGACGTCCGCAAGGCCGCCGTGCTCAGCCTGACCCGCTGGGCCGCCTCCGATACGGCCGCGCGTGACGCGCTGGAGATAGCGCTCAAGGACGGCGACGCCGACGTTCGGGCCTACGCCCGGCAGGCGTTGACGCGGGCGGGTTACGAGACGGAGGTGGCCGGATAGTCCGGCAGGTCGATCGAATCCGCGGTGGTGAACCACAACCGGGCGGCTACCGGACGGAACGGCCAACGCTGCATCCACTTCATCACGGCCGCGTTGGCCGCGATGTCGGAGGACGACGTGGGGGCGTACCGGTCGATGGTGTTGTTCAGCTTCTGGCAGGTGTCGACATAAGGGCGCATGCGCGACTCGTACCGTGCCAGTGCGTTCGAAATGCCCTCGGGCTCGAACGAATCCGCGGGGCCGAGCTCGCCGGCGAGCAGGTACGCGCCGACCAGCGCCAGGCTCGTGCCCATACCGGACAGCGGTGAGGCGCAGTAACCGGCGTCTCCGACCAACGTGATGCGTCCCGTCGACCAGGACGGCATGTGGATCTGCATGAAGGAGTCGAAGTAGAAGTCGTCGGCTTCGGCGGCGGCGGCCAGCAGCGCATCGCATTCCCAACCGGCGCCGGCGAACCGCTCGGCCAGGATGCGGCGCTGCTGGTCGAGGTCGTGGCGGTCGTACTCGAGCGGATCGGACCGAAAAGCCAGCCCGGCCTTGGCGATCGCGGGGTCGTGGGACGGGCGCATCGACGCGTTGAGCCCGCCCGGCGCCTGATACAGCAAGTACCAACCGTCGAGGCCGACCGTGTCGGGCGCCGAGAACCACGCGTTGTATCCGCCGATCGGTTGGGCGAACTGCTCTTCGGGGCCGAATGCCAGGCGACGCACCGCCGAGTGCGGCCCGTCGGCGCCGACGACGAGGTCGGCGTGCAGCACCGTACCGTCGTCGAGCGTCGCCTCCACACCCGTGTCCACGTCGCGGAGTTCTGAAATGCGTTGTCCGAAGCGGTAATCAACCGAATCCCTGGTGGCCTGGTACAGCACGTCCACCAGATCGCCACGCAGGATCTCCAGCTTCGAAACCAGACCGTTTCCGTCGAACGCCGTCACCGGCATCTCCGCGCGTCGGCTACCGTCCGACCGCACCCATGCCGCGCCGCGCTGCTCGAGCGCACGGGCGCGCATCTCCTCGATCAACCCCATCCGCTCGACGACGTCGCCGCCCGCGCCCCGCAGATCGACCGTCTGGCCGCCGGGCCGCACACCCGGCGCGATCTCCACGACGATGACGCGATATCCGTTGCGCGTCAACCAGAACGCCAGCGACGGTCCGGCGATCCCGGCGCCACTGATCAGAACGGTCGGCTGGGTCATGCCGCAAGACTAAACCGTCAGATGTCGAGCGTCTGGTAAGTCCGGCGAACGAATTTTGGCTGTGCGCTTTGCAGTTTGGCCAGCGACGTGTTGCCCGCGATCGCGGCCGCGTCGACGTTGAGATCGGGGAGGTTCTGGATCAGGTAGATCAGGATCAAATCCGCCGACGGGTCGGCCTGCCACCAGGTGCCGTAGGCGCCGGGCCAACTGAAGGTGCCCAGCCCGCCGGGCCCGAACAGCGGACGCGACTTCGCGGGGTCGGTGACCACCGACAGGTTCAACCCGAATCCGCGGCCCACCCAGAACGGTGCGCCCAGGAAGTTCTGGCGCTTCTGCTCGTCGGTCAACCGGTCGGTGCGCATCAGCCGCACGGATTCCTCCGACAACACCCGGACCCCGTCCAGGACACCGCCGCCCAGCAGCATCCGCGCGAAACGCAGGTAGTCGTCGACCGTCGACCACAACCCGGCGCCGCCGGTGCAGAAGGGCGGATCCTTGATCGGCGCGGGCCCCATCACGTCGTGCTGCAGGGTGTTGTCCTTGTCGAGCTTGTACATCGTGGCAGCGCGGTGCCGTCGCGATGTCCCCACCGAGAACCCGGTGTCGGGCATCTGAAGCGGTTCGAAGATCCGGTCGCGCAGGATGTCGGACAACGGCGTGCCCTCGATCCGGGAGAGCGCGATGCCCAGCACGTCGGTGGCGTGGCTGTAGGTGAGCCGGTCGCCGGGCTGGTGCACCAGCGGAAGCTTGGCCAACTCGGTCAGCCAGCGGTCCTGATCCTGGCGAAACGACATCCGGCCGTAGGCGCGGCTCAGCGGGCCGAGCACCGAGAACGGATAGGCCAGGCCGCTGCGGTGCGTCATCAGGTCTTCGAACGTGATGAGGCGGTGGGCCGGTGTCGTCTTGTCGAGATCGCCCCGCGGATCGAGCAGCACCCGCATGTCGGCGAGTTCGGGCAGCCACGTCGCCACCGGGTCGGTGAGCGCGAAACGGCCCTCTTCGAGCAGGCTCATCGCTGCCGCCACCGTCACCGGCTTGGTCATGGAGGCGATACGGAAGATGGTGTCGCGCTGCATCGGCAACCCGGCGTCGACGTCGCGATGCCCCAACTCGTTGACCTGAAGGACCTCACCGGCGTGCCACACCAGGGTCACCGCGCCGGCCAGCAGCCCGGCGTCGATCGCCTCCCGGATGGACGCTTGGTTGCCGTCGAGTTTCATCGCGGCAAGCCTACTGAGAAGCCGGTGCGGGCAGTCGCCTTCGTGGCGCGGTCGGGGCACCGCCGGCCAGGTGCTAAGCTTCCCCGCAGTTTCGACGTCCTTTAAAGAGCCGTCCAGAGAGGCGGAGAAGGAGGTCAGAGTCGCTTGGGCGCGCAATCAGACTCGTCGGGCACCGACCGGGAGCTGATGTCCGCAGCGGACGTCGGCCGGACCATTTCCCGCATCGCCCATCAGATCATCGAGAAAACCGCACTCGACGGTTCCGATGCCCCCCGCGTCGTCCTTCTCGGGATCCCCACGCGGGGCGTGACGTTGGCCACTCGGCTGGCCGCCAAGATCAAGGAGTTCTCCGACGTCGTCGTTCCGCACGGCTCGCTGGACAACACGCTGTACCGCGACGACCTCGACTTCAAACCGCCCCGGGCGCTGGAGGAGACGTCGATCCCCGAGGGCGGCATCGACCAGGCACTCGTCATCCTCGTCGACGACGTGCTCTACACCGGCCGCTCGGTGCGTGCGGCCCTGGATGCCCTGCGCGATATCGGCAGGCCGAAGGCGGTGCAGCTGGCGGTGCTCGTCGATCGCGGCCACCGGGAGCTGCCACTGCGCGCCGACTACGTGGGCAAGAACGTGCCCACCTCCCGAAGCGAGAACGTCAAGGTGCGGCTAGCCGAAGACGATGGCCACGACGGTGTGTCCATCGCACCGTACGGAGGTCCGATCAGGTGAAACATCTGCTCTCGGCTGCGGATCTGTCGCGCGACGACGCGCTGGCGATCCTCGACAACGCCGACCGCTTCAGCCAGGCACTGCTCGGCCGCGAGGTCAAGAAGCTGCCCACGCTGCGCGGGCGCACGATCATCACGATGTTCTACGAGAACTCCACCCGCACCCGGGTCTCGTTCGAGGTCGCGGGCAAGTGGATGAGCGCCGACGTGATCAACGTCAGCGCCTCGGGATCGTCGGTGTCCAAGGGGGAGTCACTGCGCGACACCGCGCTGACGCTGCGCGCCGCGGGAGCCGACGCGCTGATCCTGCGCCACCCCGCCTCGGGCGCGCCGCAGCAACTCGCCGAGTGGACGGCCACCGAGGACGGACACGGCCCGGCAGTCATCAACGCCGGCGACGGCACCCACGAGCACCCCACCCAGGCGCTGCTCGACGCGCTGACCATCCGCCAGCGCCTCGGCGACATCGAGGGCAAGCGGGTGGTGATCGTCGGCGACGTCCTGCACAGCCGGGTGGCCCGCTCGAACGTGCTCCTGCTCAACACCCTCGGCGCCGAGGTGGTGCTCGTGGCGCCGCCGACGCTGCTACCGGTCGGGGTCGCCGACTGGCCGGTCACGGTGTCGCACGACCTCGACGCCGAACTGCCGCTGGCCGACGCCGTGCTGATGCTGCGGGTGCAGGCCGAACGGATGAACGGCGGCTTCTTTCCCTCGGCCAGGGAGTATTCGGTGCTCTACGGCTTGTCCGAGAAGCGCCAGGCCCTGCTGTCGGGCAACGCGGTGGTGCTGCATCCGGGCCCGATGGTGCGCGGGATGGAGATCGCGTTCTCGGTCGCCGACTCGTCGCAATCGGCGGTGCTGCAACAGGTTTCCAACGGCGTGCACATTCGGATGGCGGTGCTCTTCCACCTGCTGGTGGGTGCCGAGAAAGAAGCGATCAGCGTATGAGCGTGTTGATACGAGGGGTCCGTCTCTACGGCGAGGGCGACCGCGTCGACGTGCTGGTGACCGATGGGCAGATCGCCGAGATCGGCGCGGAGCTTCAGATTCCCGACGATGCCGACGTCGTCGACGCCACCGACCAGGTGCTGCTGCCGGGCTTCGTCGACCTGCACACCCACCTGCGCGAGCCCGGCCGCGAGTACGCCGAGGACATCGAAACCGGTTCGGCGGCAGCGGCTTTGGGTGGATACACCGCGGTGTTCGCCATGGCCAACACCAACCCGGTCGCCGACAGCCCGGTCGTGACCGACCACGTCTGGCAGCGCGGTCAGCAGGTCGGCCTGGTCGACGTGCATCCGGTGGGCGCTGTGACCGTCGGTCTGGCGGGTAGCCAGCTCACCGAGATGGGGATGATGGCCGGCGGCGCCGCACAGGTGCGGATGTTCTCCGACGATGGAATCTGCGTGCACGACCCGCTGATCATGCGCCGCGCGCTCGAATACGCCACCGGGCTCGGGGTGCTGATCGCGCAGCACGCCGAGGAGCCGCGGCTCACCGTCGGCGCCGTCGCCCACGAGGGCCCGAACGCCGCGAGGTTGGGCCTGGCCGGGTGGCCGCGCGCGGCCGAGGAGTCGATCGTCGCGCGCGATGCGCTGCTGGCCCGCGACGCCGGAGCGCGGGTGCACGTTTGCCACGCGTCGACCGCGGGCACCGTCGAGATCGTGCGGTGGGCGAAGTCACAGGGCATCTCGATCTCGGCCGAGGTGACGCCGCACCACCTGCTGCTCGACGACGAACGGCTGGCCACCTACGACGGGCGTTACCGGGTGAACCCGCCGCTGCGGGAGGCCTCCGACGCTCGGGCCCTGCGTCAGGCGCTGGCGGACGGGATCATCGATTGTGTGGCCACCGATCACGCCCCGCACGCCGAGCACGAGAAATGCTGCGAGTTCTCCGTCGCTCGCCCCGGCATGCTCGGATTGCAGACCGCACTGTCGGTGGTGGCCGAGACAATGGTGCGCCCCGGACTGCTGACGTGGCGGGACGTCGCGCGGGTGATGAGCGAGCGGCCCGCCGAGATCGTCGGGCTACCCGATCAGGGCCGCCCGCTGGAGGTCGGCGAGCCCGCCAACCTGACCGTGGTCGACCCCGACGCGACGTGGACCGTCGATGGTTCCGCGCTGGCCAGCCGCTCGGCCAACACGCCCTACGAGGAACTCGAACTGCCGGCGGCGGTCACCCTGACGCTGTTGCGCGGCAAGGTGACCGCGCGGGACGGGAAGTGTCCCGCATGAAGGCTCAGCGAGTAGCGCAGGCGGATCGCGCATGAATACGGGGACGCTCGTCGGATCATTGGTCATGGCCGCCATCGTGGCCGTGCTCATCGCGGTGCTGATCCAGGCGATGATCCGCGGATGGCGCCGTCGCGCCGAGCGCCAGGCCGAGATCATCGGCACGCTGCCGCCGCTTCCCGACACCGTCGGGCCGGCGATCGTGCCGCCCACCAAGGGCTTGTATGTCGGCAGCACGCTCGCTCCCGATTGGAACAACCGCATCGTGGTCGGCGACCTCGGCTTCCGCACCAAGGCCGTGCTGACCCGCTACCCCGAAGGAATCATGTTGCAGCGCAGCGGCGCCTTGCCGATCTGGATCCCCGACGAGGCGATCAGCGAGATCCGCACCGAGCGAGGGATCGCGGGCAAGGCGATGACGCACGAGGGCATTCTCGCGATCCGGTGGCGACTGCCGTCGGGCACCGAGATCGACACCGGGTTCCGCGCCAACGACCGTCGCGAGTACTCCCACTGGGTTGAACAGGAGGCGGCGTGACAGGAACCGACAAGGCGGTCCTGGTGCTCGAGGACGGCCGGGTGTTCACGGGCACGACGTACGGCGCGGTCGGGCAGTCGCTCGGCGAGGCGGTCTTCTCCACCGGCATGTCGGGTTATCAGGAGACGCTCACCGACCCGAGCTACCACGGACAGATCGTGATCGCGACCGCGCCGCAGATCGGCAACACCGGATGGAACCGCGAGGACGCCGAGAGCCGCGGCGACAAGATCTGGGTGGCGGGCTACGCGGTGCGCGACCCCTCGCCGCGGGCCTCGAACTGGCGGGCCACCGGCACGCTCGACGAGGAACTCGAACGCCAGGGCATCGTCGGCATCGCGGGCATCGACACCCGCGCGGTGGTGCGTCATCTGCGCAGCCGCGGCTCGATGAAGGCCGGGCTGTTCTCAGGGCCGGCGCTGGCCGAACTCGACGAACTGCTCGCGCGGGTGCGCAATCAGCCCAGCATGCTCGGCGCCAACCTGGCCGGTGAGGTCAGCACCGATGTGACGTATGTGGTGGAACCCGAAGGGCGGCAACGGTTCACGGTCGCCGCCATCGACCTCGGGATCAAGACCAACACCCCGCGCAACTTCGCGAAGCGCGGCATCCGCAGCCATGTGCTGCCCGCGTCGGCGACCTTCGAGCAGATCGCCGACCTCAAACCCGACGGCGTGTTCCTGTCCAACGGCCCCGGCGACCCCGCCACCGCCGACCACATCGTCGCCGTCACCCAGGAGGTGCTCGGCGCGGGCATCCCGCTGTTCGGCATCTGCTTCGGCAACCAGATTCTGGGCCGCGCGCTGGGGCGCTCGACCTACAAGATGGTGTTCGGCCACCGCGGCATCAACGTGCCGGTGATCGACCACCAGACGGGCAGCGTCGCGATCACCGCGCAGAACCACGGGTTCGCCCTCGAAGGCGAGGCGGGGGAGCGCTTCGACACCCCGTTCGGCGAGGCGATCGTCAGCCACACCTGCGCCAACGACGGTGTCGTCGAGGGCATCAAACTCGTCAGCGGGCCGGCGTTCTCGGTGCAGTACCACCCGGAGGCCGCGGCCGGCCCGCACGATGCGAACTACCTGTTCGATCAGTTCATCGATCTGATGGCGGGGGAGAACAAGTGAGGCCCAGCCCCCTTGCCGCGAAGGCGGAGGCCCCGCAGGAGGTAGTCCATGCCTAAGCGCAGCGACCTCAACCACGTGCTCGTGATCGGCTCCGGGCCGATCGTGATCGGGCAGGCGGCCGAGTTCGACTACTCCGGCACCCAGGCGTGCCGGGTGTTGCGCGCCGAGGGGTTGCAGGTCAGCCTGATCAACTCCAACCCGGCGACGATCATGACCGACCCCGAGTACGCCGACCACACCTACGTCGAACCCATCACGCCGGAGTTCGTCGAGCGCGTGATCGTCCAACAGGCCGAGCGCGGCAACAAGATCGACGGCCTGCTGGCCACACTGGGCGGGCAGACGGCGTTGAACACCGCGGTCGCGCTCTCGGAGTCCGGGGCGCTGGCCAAGCACGGGGTTGAGCTGATCGGGGCGGACTTCGAGGCCATCCAGCGCGGCGAGGACCGGCAGCGGTTCAAGGACATCGTCGCGAAGGTCGGCGGTGAATCCGCCCGTTCCCGAGTCTGTTTCACGATGGACGAGGTCCGCGAGACGGTCGAGGACCTCGGCCTGCCGGTGGTGGTGCGGCCGTCCTTCACGATGGGCGGGCTGGGCTCGGGCATGGCGTACTCCGCGGAGGACGTCGACCGGATGGCCGGCGACGGGCTCGCGGCGTCCCCGAGCGCGAACGTGCTCATCGAGGAGTCGATCTTCGGCTGGAAGGAATACGAGCTCGAGTTGATGCGCGACGGCCGCGACAACGTCGTCGTCGTGTGCTCGATCGAGAACTTCGACCCGATGGGCGTGCACACCGGTGACTCGGTCACCGTCGCCCCGGCCATGACGCTCACCGACCGCGAGTACCAGACGATGCGCGATCTGGGCATCGCGATCTTGCGCGAGGTTGGTGTGGACACCGGCGGCTGCAACATCCAGTTCGCGGTGAACCCGAACGACGGTCGCCTGATCGTGATCGAGATGAACCCGCGGGTGTCGCGGTCGAGCGCGTTGGCCTCCAAGGCCACCGGGTTCCCGATCGCGAAGATCGCCGCCAAGCTCGCGATCGGCTACACGCTCGACGAGATCGTCAACGACATCACCAAGGAGACCCCGGCCTGTTTCGAGCCGACGCTCGACTACGTCGTCGTCAAGGCCCCGCGTTTCGCGTTCGAGAAGTTCCCCGGGGCCGACGGCACGCTGACCACCACGATGAAGTCGGTCGGCGAGGCGATGTCGTTGGGGCGCAACTTCATCGAGGCGCTCGGCAAGGTGATGCGCTCGCTGGAGTCCGGCCGCGCGGGGTTCTGGACCAAACCGGACCCCGACGAGGACACGGTCACCGTCGACGAGCTGCTGACGCGGCTGGGCACGCCCTCGGACGGACGCCTCTACGACCTGGAACTCGCGCTGCGCAAGGGTGCGAGCGTCGAGCGGGTGTCGCAGGCCTCCGGTGTCGACCCGTGGTTCGTCGAGCAGATCGCCGGGTTGGTGGCGCTGCGCGCCGAGATCGTCGACTCGCCGGTGCTCGACTCCGACCTGCTGCGCCGGGCCAAGTACCACGGCCTGTCGGATCGTCAGATCGCCGCGCTGCGACCCGAACTCGCCGGTGAGGTGGGCGTGCGGGCGCTGCGACAGCGGCTCGGCATCCACCCCGTGTTCAAGACGGTCGACACGTGTGCCGCGGAGTTCGAGGCCAAGACGCCGTATCACTACAGCAGCTACGAACTCGATCCCGCGGCCGAGACGGAGGTCGCGCCGCAGACCGACAAGCCGAAGGTCTTGATCCTCGGCTCGGGACCCAACCGCATCGGCCAGGGCATCGAGTTCGACTACAGCTGTGTGCACGCCGCGACGACGCTGAGCCAGGCCGGTTTCGAGACGGTCATGGTGAACTGCAACCCCGAGACCGTGTCCACCGACTACGACACCGCCGACCGGCTCTACTTCGAGCCGCTCACCTTCGAGGACGTGCTCGAGGTGTACTACGCCGAATCCGTTTCCGGCGCAGGCGGTTCCGGTGTGGTCGGCGTCATCGTGCAGCTCGGCGGCCAGACACCGCTCGGACTGGCCGAACGCCTGCAGAACGCCGGCGTGCCGATCGTCGGGACCAGTCCCAAGGCGATCGACCTCGCCGAGGACCGCGGTGCGTTCGGGGAGGTGTTGACCAACGCCGGCCTGCCCGCTCCGCGGTTCGGCCTGGCCACCAGCTTCGAGCAGGCGCGGCGCATCGCCGCCGACATCGGTTATCCCGTGCTGGTGCGACCTTCTTATGTGCTGGGCGGTCGCGGCATGGAGATCGTCTACGACGACGAGACCCTGCAGGGCTACATCACCAGGGCCACCGAACTCTCGCCCGAGCATCCCGTGCTGGTGGACCGCTTCCTCGAGGACGCCATCGAGATCGACGTCGACGCGCTGTGCGACGGCTCCGAGGTCTACATCGGCGGCATCATGGAGCACATCGAAGAGGCCGGTATCCACTCCGGCGACTCCGCGTGTGCCCTGCCGCCGGTGACGTTGGGTCGCAGCGACATCGAGGCCGTGCGGCGCGCCACCGAAGCGATCGCCCACGGCATCGGCGTGGTGGGACTGCTCAACGTGCAGTACGCGCTCAAGGACGACGTGCTCTACGTGCTGGAGGCCAACCCGCGCGCGAGCCGCACCGTGCCCTTCGTGTCGAAGGCCACCGCGGTGCCGCTGGCGAAGGCGTGCGCGCGGATCATGCTCGGCGCGACCATCGCCCAGCTCCGCGAGGAGGGTGTGCTGGCCCGCAGCGGGGACGGCGGGACCACCGCGCGCAGCGCTCCGGTCGCGGTCAAGGAAGCGGTGCTGCCGTTCAACCGGTTCCGCAAACACGATGGCACGCAGATCGACTCGCTTCTGGGCCCGGAGATGAAGTCCACCGGCGAGGTGATGGGCATCGACCACGACTTCGGCAGCGCCTTCGCCAAGAGCCAGACCGCCGCGTACGGGTCGCTGCCGCTCGAGGGCACCGTCTTCGTGTCGGTGGCCAACCGCGACAAACGTTCGCTGGTGTTTCCCGTCAAACGGCTGGCCGATCTCGGGTTCCGCGTGCTGGCCACCGAGGGCACCGCGGAAATGTTGCGGCGCAACGGTATTCCGTGTGAAGAGGTGCGCAAGCACTTCCAGGAGCCGAGCGAGGGCAGGCCCGCCTCGTCCGCCGTCGACCTCATCAAGGCCGGCGAGGTGGACATGGTGATCAACACGCCGTACGGCAACTCCGGTCCCCGCGTCGACGGATACGAGATCCGCTCCGCCGCAGTGGCGAACAGCATCCCGTGCGTGACGACGGTGCAGGGCGCGTCGGCGGCCGTGCAGGGCATCGAGGCAGGGATCCGCGGCGACATCGGCGTGATGTCGCTGCAGGAACTGCACAGCGTGCTGGGGCCGTGACCGGATTCGGCCCGCGATTGGCCGATGCGGTGGCCCGGCGTGGACCGCTGTGCCTGGGCATCGATCCGCACCCGGAGTTGATGCGGGCGTGGGGGTTGGCCACCGACGCCGACGGGCTGCGCCGGTTCTGCGACGTGTGCGTGACGGCGTTCGCCGGCTTCGCGATCGTCAAACCGCAGGTCGCGTTCTTCGAGGCGTACGGCGCCGCCGGGTTCGCGGCGCTCGAGCACACCTTCGCGGCGCTGCGCGATGCGGGAGTGTTGGTGCTCGCGGACGCCAAACGCGGTGACATCGGATCCACGATGGCCGCCTACGCCCAGGCCTGGGCCGGCGATTCGCCGCTGGCGGCCGACGCCGTCACCGCATCGCCCTATCTCGGGTTCGGCTCGCTGCAACCGCTGATCGACACCGCCATGGCCAACGATCGCGGGGTGTTCGTGCTCGCGGCCACCTCGAACCCCGAGGGCGCATCGGTGCAGCGTGCCGATGCCGGCGGGCGCACCGTCGCGCAATCGATCGTCGACGCCGCGGCGCGGGTCAACCGGGCGGCCGCCACGCAGCCGGGCCCGATCGGCGTCGTGGTCGGCGCCACCCTGGCCGAACCGCCCGACGTCAGCGCGCTCGGCGGACCGGTGCTGGTCCCGGGGGTCGGCGCCCAGGGCGGGCGTCCGGAGGCCCTGGGCGGGCTCGGAGGGGCCGAAACGGGCCAGTTGCTGCCCGCGGTGTCGCGGGAGGTGCTGCGGGCCGGACCGGACGTGGCAGCCCTGCGTTCGGCCGCCGAGGCCATGCGCGACGCGGTCGCCTATCTGGCCTGATGTGACCACAAAAGCAACGCCAGTCTCAGCTGTCACATTCGTCACAGTTGGGCGCCTCGCGACACGCCGAAAGCGGATGACCAGCGAAAATTTTCTTTTGCGGCCCCGTCGACCCGCCGGAGTGTGGCGCAGGTCACGCGTTGAGAGGTCGAAATCGCTCCCGATGCGATCCGAATTGCCTTGATATGCAGGCGGTTCCGGACGCGGAAATCGCGAATCCGCCGCTCCACGCCGCCGGATCCCGGCCGCACGCCCGGCGCGCGGCGGCCCGACACGCTGGGCTTTTGACGCCGTAACCAGGGGGTGGGGTTCGCTTTCGTCAGCCCGCGTGGGTACGGTCGTCGTCGCTGGCTGTTTCTGGGTTTTCCCTATCAGCCGAGGCAGTGGAAATTGATGGTGATGAGACGGAGGAACCCGTGGCCCTTCCCCAGTTGACCGACGAACAGCGCGCGGCCGCGTTGGAGAAGGCTGCCGCCGCACGTCGAGCCCGAGCCGAATTGAAGGATCGGCTCAAGCGCGGCGGCACCAACCTCAAGCAGGTGCTCAAGGATGCCGAGACCGACGAGGTCTTGGGCAAGATGAAGGTTTCGGCGCTTCTGGAGGCGTTGCCCAAGGTCGGCAAGGTCAAGGCGCAGGAGATCATGACCGAACTCGAGATCGCTCCGACCCGCCGGTTGCGCGGCCTCGGCGATCGTCAGCGCAAGGCGCTGTTGGAAAAGTTCGACCAGTCCTAGGCGCAGAAGTTGAGCGCCGGCCGAGGGGCCGGCCGGGTAGTCGTGCTGTCCGGCCCCTCTGCCGTCGGGAAGTCGACCGTCGTTCGCTGTCTGCGCGAACGGGTTCCCGACCTGTACTTCAGCGTCTCCGTCACCACCAGGGCGCCGCGTCCCGGTGAGGTCGACGGCGTTGATTACTCCTTCGTCACCCCCGACGAATTCAGCCAGCTGATCGCCGACGGCGCCCTCCTCGAATGGGCGGAGATCCACGGCGGCCTGCACCGCTCAGGAACCCCCGCCCGGCCCGTCCGCGACGCGATTGCCGCGGGCAGGCCCGTTCTGATCGAGGTCGATCTCGCGGGCGCGCGGGCGGTCAAGAAGGCGATGCCCGAGGCCCTCACCGTCTTCCTGGCCCCACCGAGCTGGGAGGAGCTGCAGAGCCGCCTGACCGGGCGCGGCACCGAGACGGCCGAGGCGATCGAGCGTCGGCTGGCCACCGCCCGGGCTGAGCTCGCCGCGCAGGACGACTTCGACACCGTCGTCGTCAACAGGCAATTGGAGTCTGCCTGCGCCGAATTGGTATCCTTGCTGGTGGACCGCTGATGGATACGCGCCGGCGACGGCGCCGACCGGCCTGACAGCTATCTCGCATCCAGCCAAAACCGCCAGGAGATTTTTTACGTGAGCACCCCGCACGCCGACACGCAGCTGGCAGCTGTGGACGACACCGACACGTCCATCGCCAGCGTCTACGACACGCCGTTGGGCATCACCAACCCGCCCATCGACGAGCTGCTGGATCGCGCGTCGAGCAAGTATGCGCTGGTGATCTATGCCGCCAAGCGCGCCCGCCAGATCAACGATTACTACAACCAGCTCGGCGACGGCATCCTCGAGTACGTGGGCCCGCTGGTCGAGCCCGGCCTGCAGGAGAAGCCGCTGTCGATCGCGCTGCGTGAGATCCACGCGGACCTGCTCGAGCACACCGAAGGCGAGTAGCAACACCGCGAGGCATAGGGGAGCGGCCGCCATGGAGCCCAAGCGGATCATCGTCGGCGTCGCCGGTGGTATCGCCGCCTACAAGGCGGCCACCGTGGTCCGACAGCTCACCGAGGCCGGCCACGACGTCCGCGTCGTACCGACGGAATCCGCGCTGCGGTTCGTCGGTGCCGCCACCTTCGAAGCCCTCTCGGGCCATCCTGTGCACACGGGCGTCTGGGATGACGTTCACGAGGTGCCGCACGTTCGCTTCGGCCAGGAAGCCGACCTCGTCGTCGTCGCACCGGCCACCGCCGACCTTCTCGCGCGGGCGGTCGCGGGCCGCGCGGACGACCTGCTGACCGCGACGCTGCTGACCGCGCGATGTCCGGTGCTGTTCGCCCCTGCGATGCACACCGAGATGTGGTTCCACCCGGCGACCATGGAGAACGTGGCGACGCTGCGTCGTCGCGGTGCCGTCGTCCTCGAACCGGCGTCGGGCCGGCTGACCGGGGCCGACAGCGGCGCGGGCCGGCTGCCCGAGGCCGAGGAGATCACCACGTTGGCCCAGCTGCTGCTGACCCGGCCGGACGCGCTGCCCTACGACCTGGCGGGGGTCAAGGTGCTGGTCACCGCGGGCGGGACCCGCGAACCGATCGACCCGGTGCGGTTCATCGGCAACCGCAGTTCCGGCAAGCAGGGCTACGCGATGGCCCGGGTGATGGCCCAGCGCGGCGCCGACGTCACGCTGATCGCGGGCAACACCGCGGGGCTGATCGACCCGGCGGGCGTCGACGTCGTGCACATCGGCTCGGCCGCCCAGCTCAAGGACGCGGTGTCCAAGCACGCGCCGGACGCGCATGTGCTGGTGATGGCCGCCGCGGTTGCCGACTTTCGGCCCACCCAGATGCAGACCAGCAAGATCAAGAAGTCCGCGGACCCGGATGCCGCCGCGCCCGTGATCGAGTTGACGCGGACCGAGGATGTGCTGGCGGGCGCCGTGCGGGCGCGCGCCGACGGGCAGTTGCCGAATATGCGGGCGATCGTGGGATTCGCTGCGGAGACCGGCGATGCGAACGGCGACGTGCTTCACCACGCCCGCGCGAAGCTGCAGCGCAAGGGTTGCGATTTGCTCGTGGTCAACGCGGTGGGCGAGAATCGGGCGTTCGAAGTGGACAACAACGACGGCTGGCTGCTGGCGGCCGACGGTGCGGAGTCCGCATTGGAGCACGGCTCGAAAACCCAAATGGCCAGCCGTATCGTGGACGCGATCGTGGCCTTCCTGCAGAGCGGCAGCGGGTAGCGCGAATCACGCATCTGGCTGCGTGAAATGCTTGCGCGCGACGGAAGCACAGGCTTGGGTGCAACAGGGCACGCCTATAATTTGATGAACTAACTACCTCAAGTTGACTTGAGCGGGAAGGATCACACCGTGAGTGAAGCTCGGCTGTTCACCAGTGAGTCGGTAACCGAGGGCCACCCCGATAAGATCTGCGACGCGATCAGCGACTCGGTGCTCGACGCCTTGCTCGCGGGCGATCCCAAGTCGCGGGTGGCCGTCGAGACCCTGGTGACCACCGGCCAGGTGCACGTCGTCGGTGAGGTGACGACGGCGGCCAAGGAGGCCTTCGCCGACATCACCAACACGGTGCGCGAGCGCATCCTCGAGATCGGTTACGACTCGTCGGATAAGGGCTTCGACGGTGAGACCTGCGGCGTCAACATCGGCATCGGCCGCCAGTCGCCGGACATCGCGCAGGGCGTCGACACCGCCCACGAGACCCGCGTCGGCGGTGCCGGCGACCCGCTCGACCTGCAGGGCGCGGGCGACCAGGGCCTGATGTTCGGGTACGCCATCAAGGACACGCCCGAGCTGATGCCGCTGCCGATCGCGCTCGCGCACCGGCTGTCGCGCCGGCTGACCGAGGTCCGCAAGAGCGGCGTGCTGGACTACCTGCGGCCCGACGGGAAGACCCAGGTCACCGTGCAGTACGACGGCACTACCCCGGTGCGCCTCGACACCGTCGTGCTGTCGACGCAGCACGCGGCGGGCATCGACCTCGAGGGCACGCTGACCCCGGACATCCGCGAGAAGGTCGTCAACACCGTGCTGGCCGACCTGGCCCACGACTCGATGGACACCTCGGACTTCCGCCTGCTGGTCAACCCGACCGGCAAGTTCGTGCTCGGCGGCCCGATGGGTGACGCGGGGCTGACCGGTCGCAAGATCATCGTCGACACCTACGGCGGCTGGGCCCGTCACGGCGGCGGCGCGTTTTCGGGCAAGGATCCGTCCAAGGTGGACCGGTCGGCGGCCTACGCGATGCGCTGGGTGGCCAAGAACGTCGTCGCAGCAGGCCTGGCCGAGCGCGTCGAGGTCCAGGTCGCCTACGCGATCGGCAAGGCCGCTCCGGTCGGCCTGTTCGTCGAGACGTTCGGCACCGAGACCGTCGACCCGGCCCGCATCGAGAAGGCCATCACCTCGGTCTTCGACCTGCGCCCCGGCGCGATCGTCCGCGACCTCGACCTGCTGCGCCCGATCTACGCGCAGACCGCCGCGTACGGCCACTTCGGTCGCACCGATGTCGAGCTGCCGTGGGAGCAGCTGAACAAGGTCGACGACCTCAAGGCTTCCGTCTAGTTCCCCGCCGATAGCGGCCGCCGCCCGCTAGCTACCCGTCACGTGGCGCAGGACGGTCCGCAGTTCCGGAGTCGGTGAGAAGTCGATGTACTCGCAATCGGTGACGGCTTCGGGCGCGTGCCCCGCCGCCCAGTAGAAGGCCTGGCCCGCGGAGTACGTCTTCTCGCCCCGTGAGGTGTGCATGCGCAGTTCGCCGCGCAGCATGTAACCCCAGTGCGGGCACGGACACATGTCGCCAGGTAGCCCGGCGAGCGCAGGGCGCAGATCGGCCCCGGCGCCGAGCTTGACCCAGGCGATGGACATGTCGCCGACCTCGCGACTGCGAAAGTCGACCCCTTCCGCGGCGACCGCCACCGGTAGATCCTCGAAGACGATGTGTTCCATCGCTGCCTCCACTCCCGCGCTCAGGGGCTGAACGCGTAATCCCTCAGCGGGAAGCGGCGGCTGCGCCAATAGGCCTCCAACGTCGTGGTCGGGCGCAGCGGCGCATCGCCGTTCTTGTCGAAGTAGTAGCTGTTGGCCAACTGGCAGCTCTCCTGCCAGAAGATCTGGCGATGCCGTTTGCGCATCATCTCTGCGAAGTAGCGGTCGTTGGCCTCCTGCGTCACCTCAACGCGGCGGGCGTTCTTGTGCCGGGCGTGCTTGAGGCAGCGCACGATGTGGTGGGTCTGCGTCTCGATCAGCGCGAAGTACGACGAGCCGACGTAGCCGTACGGCCCGAACACCGTGAAGAAGTTCGGGAAGCCCGGCACACTCACGCCCTCGTAGGCCTGCAACCGATTCTCCTGCCAGTGTTGGCTCCACGACCGCCCGCCCGAACCGGTGACCGGATAGGTCGGCATGTCGTCGGCGTCCATCACCTTGAACCCGGTGGCCAGGATCAGCACGTCCACATCGCGGATCGCCCCGTCGGCGGTCGCCACGCCCGAACCGGTGATCTTGTCGATCGGCTCGGTGACCAACTCGACGTTGTCGCGGTTGTAGGTCGACAGATACGTGTTGTGGAAGCCGGGCCGCTTGCACCCGACGGCGTAGCGCGGCGTGAGCTTCTCGCGGACCTCCGGGTCGTCCACCTCCTTGCGCAGATACGCCTCGCCCACCTTCGACATGTTCTTCGCCATCGGGTTGACGGTGAAGTACTGCGCGGGCAGCGTGAACGTCAGCTCGACATAGGCCTGGCTCAGCAGCCGCTGCACGACGTGTCCACCGGGCAGCCGCATCATCCGCCGCGCCATCGGCGACAGCGGCACGTCGAACTTCGGGAAACACCAGATCGGCGTGCGCTGAAACACGGTGAGCTGCTTAACGATCGGCGCGATCTCCGGGATCACCTGCACCGCTGACGCCCCCGTGCCGATGACGGCGACCCGCTTGCCGGTCAGATCCTGCTCGTGGTCCCAGCGGGCGGTGTGCATCGTGACCCCGGCGAACGAGTCGACGCCGTCGATGTCGGGCAGTTTCGGCGTGATCAGCACCCCGCATGCGTTGATCAGGAACCGCGCCGTGACGACCTCACCGCTGTCGAGTTCGATCCGCCACAGGCTGTCGTCGTCGTCGAACGTCGCGCCGAGAACCTTGGTGTTGAACCGGATCTTGGGACGCAGGCCGTACTTGTCGACGCAATGTTCGGCATACGCGCGCAACTCGTGTCCCGGCGCGTACGTGCGCGTCCACTCCGGGCTCTGCTCGAAGGAGAACTGATAGGAGAACGACGGAATGTCAACGGCGATACCGGGATACGTGTTCCAGTACCAGGTGCCGCCGGGCCCGTCGCCCGCCTCGACTATCAGGTAGTCGCCGAGACCGGCCTTGTCGAGATTGATCCCCGCGCCGATACCGGAGAACCCGGCGCCGACGATGATCGTGTCGTGATCGGGCACTGTCATAGGGCCTCCCGTGATGCTCACGTCCCGATCACGGTACCCCCGTTGGTCAGCCGTGGCGACAACTCACACCGCGGTACCTGCCGGTCAGCACTTCACCCGGGGTGCAACGCGGTGCGCAGCGCCTCCAGTCCCCGTTCGGTGGCCTCGGTCGCGGCCGGCACCACGCCCGCATAACCGAGGTAGCCGTGGATGAGCGTCTCGGCGTTGTGCAGTTCGACGGGAACGCCCGCGGCGGACAGCAACTCGGCGTACCGGGTGCCGTCGTCGCGCAACGGGTCATGCCCCGCGACGGCGATGTATGCCGGCGGCAGGTCGCTCAGGTCCTTCGCACGCGCGGGCGCCAGCGTCGCGGGCATGTCCGAGAGGTCCATGTCACCGACGTACCACCGCGAAAACGCGCCTATCGCAGGCAGATCGAGGATCGGCGCCTCGGCGTTCTCGGCGAACGACGGCAACGAGGTGTCCCACGTCGTCGCCGGATACCACAGCAACTGGAAGCGGATCGCCGGTCCGCCCGCATCGCGCGCCAACTGCGCCACCACCGCCGCCAGGTTGCCGCCCGCCGAATCGCCGGCCACCGCAAGACGAGACGCGTCGACCCGCAACTCGTCCGCGTGTTCGGCCACCCACTGCGTCGCCGCCCACACATCCTCGACGGCGGCGGGGAAGGGGTGCTCGGGAGCCAACCGGTAGTCGACGGAGACCACCACGGCGTCGGCGTCGGCCGCGTGTCGGCGAGCGGTGCCGTCGTAGCTGTCGAGATCGCCGACCGACCACCCGCCGCCGTGGAAGAACAGCACGACCGGCGGCGGCACGTCACCTTCTGTCGGCGGTCGGTACACCCGGACGGGGATCGGTCCGCCGGGTCCGTCGATCGTGCGGTCCTGGGCGCTCACCTCGGGCAGGATCTCGACCCGGGGCAGCGCGTTGAACCGCTCCCGCGCGGCCTGCGGACCGCCGTCGGTTGTCAACTGAAACGGAACCGCCTCCAGTACCTTCAGCAGAATGGCATCTATGGGTTCCGGGCGGGCGGATCCTCCCTTAGCGACAGACATGGGGACACCGTACGTTCACCCGCGAACGCGGCTGCTGTGGGTGGCCGCGGCGGTCGTGGCGGCCTGTTACGGGGTGTTTCTGATCGCGACCGCGGTCCGGCTCCCCGCCGGCGCGGAGCTCACCGGCCAGTTCATGCTGCAGCCCGCGGTCAAGGCCGCCGCGGCGGTGCTGCTCGCCGCGGCCGCGTTGACGCATCCGATCGCCCGCGAACGACGCTGGCTGGTGGCCGCGCTGCTGTTCTCGGCCGCGGGTGACTTCCTGCTCGCGCTGCCGTGGTGGGAGCCGTCGTTCGTGCTCGGGCTCGCCGCCTTCCTCGTCGCGCACCTGTGCTTCCTGGCCGCGCTGTGGCCGCTGGTCACCCGCTCGGGTCCCAGGCTCGCCGCGGCCGCCGTCACCGTCGCGGCCTGCCTGGCTCTTCTGGTGTGGTTCTGGCCGCGACTGATCGCCGAGGGCATGGCCGTGCCCGTGACCCTGTACATCACGGTGCTCGGCGCCATGGTGTGCGCCGCCCTGATGGCCCGGCTGCCCACGCCGTGGACGGCGTTGGGCGCGGTGTGTTTCGCGGTGTCAGACGCGATGATCGGGATCGGCAAGTTCGTGCTCGGCTCCGAGGCCCTCGCCGTGCCGATCTGGTGGGTGTACGCGACCTCCCTGATCCTCATCACCGCCGGGTTCTTCTTCGGCCGGGCGTCGGTGTCGTCTGCTACCACTCCTGCGTGACGGGATCCGACGGCCCGGCCCGCCCGGGCGCCGCCAGACAGCCCGCCGAGCACGAGCCGGTCGCGCGGGTGCTGCCCATGCTGACGGTGCCGCACCTGGACCGCGAGTTCGACTACCTGGTGTCTGCCGACCAGTCCGACGACGCGCAACCCGGCGTCCGCGTCCGCGTGCGGTTCCACGGTCGACTGGTCGACGCGTTCATCCTCGAGAGGCGGTCCGACACCGACCACGTCGGCAAGCTCGGCTGGCTCGACCGGGTGGTTTCGCCCGAACCGGTGCTGACGCCGGACATCCGCCGGCTCGCCGACGCCGTCGCCGCCCGCTACGCCGGGACCCGCGCCGACGTTCTGCGCCTGGCCATCCCGCCGCGCCACGCCCGCGTCGAGAAACAGGACCCGCCGCCGACGGCGTCGCTCGACCCGCGGCCCGTCGACACCACCGCCTGGAACTCCTACGGCCGGGGCGAGCAGTTCCTCGCGGCGCTGACCGGCGGACGCGCCGCCCGTGCGGTGTGGCAGGCGCTGCCCGGGGAGGCGTGGGCCGATCGGCTGGCCGAAGCCGCCGCGGTGGTCGCGAACTCGGGTCGCGGCGTGCTGGTCATCGTGCCGGACCAGCGCGACATCGACGCCGTGCACGCCGCCGCGCTCGGCCACGTCCACGAGGACCTGGTGGTGGCGTTGTCGGCGGGACTCGGTCCCGCGCAACGCTATCGACGCTGGCTGTCGGTGCTGCGCGGCAGCGCCCGGCTGGTCATCGGCACCCGCAGCGCGGTCTTCGCGCCCGTCGCCGACCTGGGGCTGGTGATGGTGTGGGACGACGGCGACGACACCCTCGCCGAACCCCGTGCGCCGTACCCGCACGCCCGCGAGGTCGCGATGCTGCGGGCCCATCAACTGCGCTGCGCCGCGCTGATCGGCGGATACGCCAGAACCGCAGAAGCGCAGGCACTGGTGCGCAGCGGCTGGGCGCACGACCTGGTGGCGCCGCGGGCCGTGGTGCGGGCGGCCTCACCGCGCGTCGTCGCGCTCGACGACAGCGGTTTCGAACAGGAACGCGACCCGGCCGCGCGCACCGCCCGGCTCCCGTCGATGGCGCTGCAGGCCGCGCGCAAGGCGCTGGAGTCCGGCGCGCCGGTACTCGTGCAGGTGCCGCGACGCGGCTACGTGCCCGCGCTCGCGTGTGCGCGCTGCCGGACCATCGCCCGGTGCCGACACTGCACCGGCCCGCTGTCGCTGCCCGACCGCGACGCCGCGGGTGCGGTGTGCCGGTGGTGCGGCCGCGCCCACCCGTCATTGCGCTGCGCCCGGTGCGGTTCGGATGCCGTGCGCGCGGTCGTCGTCGGCGCCCGGCGCACCGCCGAGGAGCTCGGCCGGGCGTTCCCGGGTACGACGGTCATCACCTCCGGCGGTGACGCGATGGTCGCCGAGGTGCCTGCGCGGGCCGCGGTCGTGGTCGCGACCCCCGGGGCCGAACCGGAGGCCGCGGGCGGCTACGGCGCCGCCCTGCTGCTCGACAGCTGGGCGCTGCTGGGTCGCCAGGACCTGCGGGCGGCCGAGGACACCCTGCGCCGCTGGATGGCCGCCGGCGCCCTGGTGCGCAACCGCGGGGACGGTGGCGTGATCGCGGCGGTCGCCGAATCCGCGATTGCCACCGTGCAGGCGCTGATCCGCTGGGACCCCGTCGGGCATGCGGACGCCGAACTCAACGCCCGCGCGGAGGTCGGCCTGCCGCCCGCCGTGCACATGGCCGCGGTCGACGGGCCGCCCGATGCGGTGCACGCGCTGCTGGACACCGCCGATCTGCCCGACGCCGCCGAACGGCTCGGACCGGTCGACCTGCCGATCGGCGCCCGCAGGCCGCCGGGCCTGCCGCCGGACACCGCAGTGATCCGGATGCTGCTCCGGGTGCCCCGCGATACCGGACTGGCCCTATCCTCGGCCCTGCGCCGGGCCACCGCCGTGCTCAGCGCCCGTCACGACCAACAGCCGGTCCGCGTCCAGATCGACCCGCTGCACATCGGATGACCCGGACGCCGCCGGCCTGGCGACAGGAGGTGTGCGTGCTTCGGCGGTTCGTGTGGTCGATAACCCTGCTGGTTCTGGCCTTCGGCGTGGTGTGGCCGGTGATCTTCTCCGGTCGCGGCGCCGATGCCGAACCCACCGCCGACCCGGTCGTCATCACCCACTACGACGCGGATTTCGTCGTCGGCGCCGACGGCCGACTGCAGGCCGTGGAGACCATCACCGCGACCTTCCCCGGCGACCGGCACGGACTCTTCCGCTTCTGGGACGTCGTCAATCAGAACGATGTCCACGTGCGGCAGGTGCCGGAGATCGAATCGATCTCCCTCGACGGGAAAAGCGTTCCCTACCAGATGCTTTGGGAGGAAGGTCGCCGATTCCGCGTCGCCAAGATCGGCGATCCCGACCGCCCGCTCAAGTACGGACGCCACGTCTTCGAGATCCGGTACTCCATCGACGGTGTCCTCGGTCCCGGAACAGGCGCGGCCACCCAACCGGGTTCGGTCTTCTACTGGAACGTGATCGCCCCCGCATGGAACAACGTGATCAGATCCGCCGACATCTCGGTCGCCCTGCCCGGCCGCGTCCCTGACGTGCAATGCTCCGTCGGCTACGGCGTTGGCGCACCGTGCGAGGGGCTGACGATCGTGGGCAACACCGTGCGACTCTCGGCCGAGTCCCTGGCACCGCGGACACCGGTCACCGTGCTCGCGGGTGTCGACGTGCCCACGCCGCCGCGCGCGACGGTGCCGTGGCCACCACGTTGGGACGGTGTTCTCGGGCACTCGCTGACGGGCGCGCTGTGCGTGGCGGCCCTGACCGTCGCGGCCGGCGTGGCCGGTCTGCTGTGGTATCGCAGCACCCTCGAACGATCGCCGGGCTTTCCGCTGCAGTACGCGCCGCCCGACGGCGTCGGCCCGGTTCAGGCCGAGTACATCCGCACGGAGGCGGTGCCCAAACAGGCTCTCACCGCGACGCTGTTCCATCTCGCGGAGCGCGGGTTGATCGAGCTTCGTCAGATGACCAACGGGCACTGGCGCATTCGTGGTCAGGCCGATCGTGCCGCCTGGCGTGAAGTCGACCCGGTCGGGCTGGCGGTCGGGTCGGCGCTGCGGGTGACGAGCCCGGACGAGGAGTTCGTGGCCAACGAGACCGCGAGGTCAGGCGAGAGGCTCGCCAAGGCCAAGGGCGACATGATCAAGGCCATCGAGAAGTGGTCCGACGACAAGCTCCTGGTGAAGGCGCGCGGGGAAATGTGGGTGCGCGTGGCGAACGTGATCGCGTTGCTGCTCATTCCGTTCGGCGTCTTCCGCTGGGGGTTCCCGACCACGATGTGGGCGCTGCCGTTCGCGGCCTTCTTCCTGGCGACGCTCGGGTCGTGGGCTGCCGGCGTGGGGACCCGCCGGACCGAGGAGGGGCGCGAACTGTGGTCTCGGGCGGGCGGTTTTCATCGCATGCTGACCACCGATTCGGCCGAGGCGCGCTTCGACTTCGGGGCCCGCAACGACCTTTACTCGGCATATGTCCCGTACGCGGTGGCCGCAGGCGCCGCGGCGCTGTGGGCGAAGAAGTACGAGGCGGACACGGGAACGGCTGCACCGCAGCCGGATTGGTATCACACAACCTCGGCCACCGGAGTCGGCTTCATCGGCGGCGGTTCCGGCCTCGCCGCTTTCGGCGGCTTCGACAGCTTCGATTCGGCTCTGTCGTCGTCGAGCGGCGCCTACACCGCGTCCCAGAACACGGTCCCATTCGTAGCTCCACGGCACTTCGCCCCTCGGCGGCGTCGGCACGTCCACGCTCGCGCGCACCGTCACCGGTG
>JBNMQV010000015.1:0-152060 GCA_050205545.1 Mycolicibacterium celeriflavum | reverse complement strand
CATGGCGATGATGCCGCGGCGCAGACAAACCCGCGAACAAGACCGCCGCGACCGCATCGACGCCGAACGGCGACGCCGGAGCGAGTTGATCGCCGAAGAGGAGCGACGACGAAGCCTCCTCGCAGACGTACTCGCACGCGACGGCGATCCACCGCCCTTCTGAGGGCATCGCGCGGTAGCGGCGGCTACTTCTTCGCGGCGGTCTTCTTGGCCGTTGACTTCTTGGCCGTCGATTTCTTCGCGGCCTTCTTGGCGGGTGTCTTCTTCGCGGCGGTCTTCTTGGCGGCGCTCTTCTTCGCGGGCGCCTTCTTGGCCGGCTTGTCGTCGTCGTCGGAACCCTTTGACCCGCCGCGGCCTTCGCGCCGCGCTTTCACGCTGGCCTCAAGCTTGGCCAGCAGGTCGGAGACGTCCTCGGTCTCGTCGAGCTCCTGCGGCTGCTCCTCGGTCGTGAACGCCTCGCCGCCTTCGAGTTTCGCCGCGATCAGCTCGCGCAGCTGCTCCTGGTAGTCGTCGTGGTAGCGGTCGGGGTTGAAGTCGTCGGTCATCGAATCGACGACCTGCGTCGCCATCTTCAGCTCGGCGGGTTTGATGTCGACTTCCTTGTCCAGCACCGGAAAGTCGGGGTCGCGGATCTCGTCGGGCCACAACAGCGTCTGGATCACCATGACGTCGCGCTTGCTGAAGTCCTGAACCCGAAGCGCCGCGAGACGGGTCTTGTTGCGCAACGCGAAGTGCACGATCGCGACTCGGTCCGTTTCCTTGAGCGTCCTGGTCAACAACACATAGGACTTCGACGACTTGCCCTCGGGTTCGAGGAAGTAGCTGCGGTCGTACATCATCGGGTCGATGTCGCTGGCCGGAACGAACTCCAGTACCTCGATCTCGCGGCTGCGTTCCTCAGGCAGCGTGGCGATGTCCTCGTCGGTGATGATCACCGTCTGTCCGTCGTCGGATTCGTAGGCCCGGGCGATGTCGCGATATTCGACTTCCTCGCCGTCGATCTCGCAGACGCGTTTGTAGCGAATGCGCCCGTTGTCCTTCGCGTGCACCTGATGGAACTTCACGTCGTGGTCCTGCTGCGCGCTGTAGACCTTGACCGGCACGTTCACCAGGCCGAACGCGATCGAACCCTTCCATATGGAACGCATCAACCCAGTATGGCTGATTTTAGGGCCGCATCGCGGGTACTGCGATCGGGCAGGTCCGCCCCGGCCCGCGAAACCGTCAACGCCGACGACATCGCGGCGGTGCGCACGACGTCCGTCAGATCCGATGTGCCGATTCGCGCCAGGTCACGACGCCGCTGGGCGCCCAGCAGCCCCAAGCTCCACAGCGCGTCGATCAGGCCGGTCATGTACGCGTCGCCCGCGCCAACCGTGTCGACGACGTCGACCTCGAACGCCGGCACCCGCACCGTGCCCTGCGCGCACACCGCGAACGATCCCTGCCCGCCCATCGTCACCGCGACGACCGATGGCCCCAGCGACAGCCACGTCTGTGCGATCGCCTCGGGGGGCCGGCCGGGATCGAGCCAGCGCATGTCCTCATCGCTGGCCTTCACCACATCGCACCGCTCGATGAGCCGGTCGATGCGGGCGCGCGTCGCGTCGGCATCCTCGGCCAGCGCCGGGCGCACGTTCGGGTCGAACGTGACGGTGGCCGACGGGTGGTAGGTGTCGAGCAGTGCGGCGGTGGCGCGGCAGCCGGGTTCGAGCACCGCCGCGATCGAGCCGGTGTGCACGACCAGTGGCGGCCCCACCTCCGGTGTGCCGGTCAGTTGCCATTCGATGTCGAACTCGTACTGCGCCGAGCCCTGCTCGTCGAGCGTCGCCAGCGCCGTCGGTGTCCGTGCGGCGTTCGTGCTGCCCGTGACCAGTTGCGCCCCGGACGTCTCGACGTAGTCGACGATGCGCCGTCCGCGGTCGTCGTCGCCGATGTGGGTCAGGAAGTCGACGCCGCGGCCCAGGCGGGCCAGGCCCACCGCCACGTTGAGCGGGCTGCCGCCGACGTGTTCACCGGTGATCTTGTCGTCACGCTTGACGATGTCGATCAACGCCTCGCCGATCACCAGCGCCCGCTGCGCACTCATGAGTCGTCCTTGCCCATCAACGCTTCCAGCGTCGCCCGCGCGCCGACGCGGTGCAGGGAGTCCAACGCCCACACGTACGCCTCGACGAAGCGCTCGTCGGTGGCGAGATCGCCGAAGATGTCGGTGTTTTCGATGAACGCCGTCGGATTCTCCCGCTGGCTCCTCGCCAGCGGCACCAAGACGTCGGCGAGCTGATCCTGGACCTCGATGGGCTGGCCTTGTTCGTCGGTGCCCTCCGCGTAGCGTGCCCAGCTGGCCACCGTGGCGGCCGACAACCGGATCGGCGCGCCGGTCCTGAGGTTCTCGCGGACGACGGGCAGCAGCCACTTGGGAATGCGATCCGACGACCCGTAGCACAGCCGCGCGATGGTGTCCTTGACGCCGGGGTTGGCGAACCGCTCGATCAGCGTGCGCTTGTAGTCGGGCAGGTCGATCCCGGGGACGGGTTTGAGCGTGGGTGTCGCCTCGTCGTCCATGTATGCCAGCAGGAAGTCGGCGAACAGCGGGTCGCCGGCGGCGTCGTGCACGAGCCGGTAGCCGGCGAGATACGCGAAGTAGCACAGGCTTTGGTGGCCGGCGTTGAGCAGCCGCAGCTTCATCAGCTCGTACGGGGTGACGTCGTCGACCATCAACACGTCGACGTCCTCCAGCGGTGGCCTGCCGTCGACGAAGTCGTCCTCGAGCACCCACGACGTAAACGGCTCGGCCACCACCGGCCATTGGTCGTCGATGCCGAATTCGGTTGCCACGACGTCGATCACGTCGGGCGTGGTGACCGGCGTGATGCGGTCCACCATGGAGTTCGGGAACTTCGTATGCGTAGTGACCCATTCGCCGAGGCCGGGATGCACACGTTCGGCGTAGGTGGTGAACGCGTGCCGGGCGACCTCACCGTTGCCCTCGATGTTGTCGCAGGACACGATCGTCGGCGAGGCGATGCCGCGGTCGCGCCTGCGCGCCAGCGCATCGACCACCAACCCGAAGGCGTTCACACCGTCGGCGCCGCCGACATTGTCGATGTTGTATCCGCCCTCGGTGATGGTCAGCGAGATGATCCGCGTGGTCGGCGCGGCCAGCAGTTCGATCACCGACTCCGGATCGTCGGGTGCATAGCGGTAGTCGACGATCGAGCCGATCACCCGCGCCTCCCGCGTGCCGTCGGGCTTCTCGAGCAGCAGCGTGTAGAGCCCGTCCTGGGTGGCCATCACGTCGGCCATCTTGCGGTCGGCGGGCATGACGCCGACGCCGGCGATGCCCCACTCCTTGGCCAGGCCCCTCTCCAGAAGCCGGTCGACATACATCGCCTGATGCGCCCGGTGAAAGCCGCCGACTCCGAAATGCACTATGCCGACCGATATTTCGGATCGATCGTAGGTCGGCGTATCCGACGGGAGCTGCGCGAGCGTGGAGTTGTCGAGTTTCATGAGACCGTCACCACCGACTTCACGCTACCCGGCGTGCGGTCGGAGTCGAGGGCCTCCGCGGTGCGGTCGAGGGGGAAGCGGGCCGTCACCATTGCGTCGAGATCGACCTGTCCGGACTCGACCAGCGCGATCGCGGTCGGCCAGGTGTTGGCGTAGCGAAAGACGCCCGTCAGCACCAACTCGCGGTTCTGGATCACCTGCGTCGGCAGCTCCATTGATTCGGCGCCCGAGCCGACCAGTACCACTCGGCCGGCCGGTCGCACCGCGCGGATGCCGTCGGCCACGGCCGCCGGGGCGCCCGAGGCGTCGATGAACGCGTCCACTCCGAGATCGCCGATCGGTTGGGCGGTCGGGTCCAGCACCTCCGTGGCGCCGAACGACATCGCCCGTTTCCTGCGGGCCTCGTCGGGATCGCTGACGAGGATGTCCGTCGCGCCGTACGCCCGCGCGAGTTGGGTCACCACGATGCCGATGGGCCCCGCTCCGGCGACCAGTACTCGCGACCGTCCGTCCACCTCCGCCTTGCGGACCGCGGCGATGCCGACCGAGAGCGGCTCGCACAACGCGGCGGCGTCGTCGGAGACCGAGTCCGGCACGCGGTGGGCGAACTGCGCCCCGATCGTCACGTACTCACACAGGGCCCCGTCGACGGGCGGGGTCGCGAAGAACCTCATGTGGGGGCAGAGGTTGTAGAGCCCGCGACGGGTTTCGTCGGAGTCGGGGTCGGGGCGCTGCGGTTCGATCGAGACCCGCTCGCCGATGCGCGCCGGGTCGACGTTCTCGCCGACGTCCACGATCGTGCCCGCGGCCTCGTGGCCGAGGATCAGCGGCGCCTCCACGACGAACCCGCCGACCCGTCCGTGCCGGTAGTAGTGAGTGTCCGAGCCGCACACCCCGACCGACGACACGCGTATCAGCACGTCACCCTGGTCGGGCCGGGGCAACGGGCGCTCCTGCATCTCGATCCGTCCCGGTTCGACGAGCACGGCCGCCCGCATCCGGCTGTCCGGCGAAAGTGTTGTGTGCGTCACAGCGACCATGTTAACGTGGTGAGCATCTAATTACACCCCTGAGCAAATGCTCACAGTCGAGAAGGGCGGCAGGGCGTGACCGCATCGACGTCGACCGGCGAACTCGCCGGGGCCGCGGTGCCTTCGCAGGACATTCGTCTGGCGCTGCGTGCGGCGACGATGTACTACCTCGACGGCCTGACCCAGGCGGAGGTCGCCGCCCGGCTGGGCGTCTCGCGCCCGACCGCGGGGCGGCTGATCGCCCGCGCGAAAGCCCGGGGGTTGGTCCGCATCGAGATCGCCGTCCCCGCCGGGCTCAGCGAAGACCTTCATGCCGAAGAGGAGCGCGAACTCGAGCGGCGTCACGGACTCACGGAGGTGGTGGTCGCCGGCCACGGCGTCGACAACGGCGCTCCGGGCAGGCCCGCCTCGTTCGCCAGCGTCGGCCGCGTCGCCGCAGCGCTGCTCATGCGCCGCCTCACACCCGACGACGTGCTCGGGTTCACCTGGGGCCCTGAGCAGGTCGCGGTCGCCAATGCGCTGGTCCCCGGTGTGGCGAGTTGTCGCGCGGTGGTGCAGCTCGACGGCGCCATGTCGACCGCGGCTTATCAAACCGGCACCGAGTTCATCCTGACCCGTTGCGTGGAAACGTTGCGCGCGAACACATTACGGCTGCCGGCGCCCCTGTATGCCGACCCCTCGACGGTGGCATCGATGCGCGCGGATTCGGTGATCTCCCGCACGCTGGAGGCGGGCAGGAACGCGGACATGATGATCTTCGGCGTCGGTGCGGTGTCGACGTCGACCACGCTGTTCGAGGGCAGCTTCCTCGACACCCGCATGCTCGACGAGTTGGAGTCTCTGGGCGCGGTGGGGGAGATCGGTGGCCGCTTCTTCGACTCCGACGGCGCACCCGTCGACAGCGAACTGCAGCAGCGCGCGGTGTCGGTGCCGTTGGAGGACATCCGCAACTGCGAGAAGACGCTGCTGATCTCCAGTGGCGCCGCCAAGTACGACGCCACCCTGGCCGCCCTTCGGGGCCGGTTGGCCAGGCTGCTGGTGTGTGACATCGATTGCGCGCGTTGGTTGTTGGCGCAGTGAGGAGACACAGGTGAGACCGAGAACTATGAAGCGATTCGCGGCGGTGGCCGCGGCGTCCGGTGTGGTGCTGGCCTCCGGTTGTTCGGGGGCGGGCAGCCTGGGCGCCTCGGACAACCAGGTCACCATCGCGATGGTGTCGAACTCGCAGATGACCGACGCCAGGGATCTGTCGTCGGAGTTCGAGGCCGCCAACCCAGGGACGAAGCTGAAGTTCGTCACGCTCTCGGAGAATCAGGCGCGAGCCAAGATCACGATGTCGACCGCAATGGGCGGCAGCGAGTTCGACGTCGTGATGATCAGCAACTTCGAGACCCCGCAGTGGGCGAAGGACGGCTGGTTGCAGAACCTCTCCGAATACGCCGCCAAGACACCGGGTTACGACGAGGAGGACTTCATCTCGTCGCTGCGCGAGTCGCTGTCGCACGACGGCGACATGTACGCCGTCCCGTTCTACGGCGAGTCGTCGTTCCTGATGTACCGCAAGGACCTGTTCGAACAGGCCGGCATCGAGGTCGACCAGTCGCCGGGCTATCAACCGACCTGGCAGGAGGTCGCACAGTGGGCCGACACCCTCAAGAGCGGTAACCGCGCCGGAATCTGTCTGCGCGGCAAGCCAGGGTGGGGCGAGGTGCTCGCGCCGCTGGACACCGTGATCAACACGTTCGGCGGACGGTGGTTCGACGAGCAGTGGAACGCGCAACTGAACAGCCCCGAGGTGCGCAAGGCGGTCAACTTCTACGTCGACCTGGTCAAGCGCTCCGGTGAACTGGGCGCCGCCTCAACCGGTTTCCAGGAGTGCGCGAACCTGTTCGGCCAGGGCCAAACCGCGATGTGGTATGACGCCACCTCGGCCGTGTCGGTCCTCGAAGACCCGCAGGAATACCCGGAGTTGGTCGGCAAGATCGGATACCTGCCCGCTCCGATCGCGGAGAAGCCGAACTCCGGATGGCTGTATACCTGGGCGCTGGGGATCCCGAAATCGGCCAAGAATCCCGACGGCGCCTGGAAGTTCATCTCGTGGATGACCAGCAAGGACTACATGAAGCTGGTAGGTGAGAAGCTCGGTTGGGCCAGGGTCCCACCGGGCAGCCGCACATCGACGTACACCGAACTGCCGGAGTACGAGAAGATCTCGCAGTCGTACGGGCCCCTGACGCTGCGTTCGATCGAAAACGCGAACCCGAACAAACCCACGGTGCAACCGGTTCCGTACACCGGCATTCAGTTCGTGGCGATCCCGGAGTTCCAGGACCTCGGAACCAGGGTGAGCCAACAGATCAGCGCCGCGATCGCCGGCCAGAAGACGGTGAACGAGGCCCTCGACCAAGCGCAGCAGTACGCCGAGGTCGTCGGCAAGACCTACCAGGAGAAGTGATGACCGTTACCGCCGATGCCAAGGCCGACGCCAACGAAACGGCGGTGGCCGAACGGGTTCGAAGAATCCGGGAAGCGAAGGAAACCGGGGTGAGCCGCGCCGAGGCCTGGCGCAGGCGTGGCCCGCTGCTGCCGGCGCTGATCTTCATGATCGTCGTCACGCAGATCCCGTTTCTGTTCACCCTCTACTACTCGACGCTGTCGTGGAACCTGGTCCGTCCGGGGTCACGCGAGTTCATCGGTCTGCAGAACTACATCACGGTGGCCAAGGACAGCCAATTCTGGACCGTCGCCCTCAACACCGTCGTCCTGATCGTCGGTGTGGTGCTCGTATCCGCGTTCTTCGGCCTGCTGCTCGCGCTGTTGCTGGACCGGGCGTTCCTCGGCCGCGGCATCGTGCGGACGCTGCTCATCACACCGTTCCTGGTCACACCCGTTGCGGCGGCGCTGATCTGGAAGACCACGATCCTCGATCCCAACAACGGCATCCTGAACTGGCTGCTGTCGCTGGTCGGGATCGACCGGATGGACTGGATCGGGCGCTTCCCGCTGGCGATGGTGATGGTGATGCTGATCTGGCAGTGGACACCGTTCATGATGCTGTTGATCCTCGCCGGCCTCCAGTCGATGCCTCGCGACATCCTGGAGGCCGGTCGAGTCGACGGTGCGAACTCGTTCCAACTCCTCCGGGAGTTGACGTTGCCGCACCTTCGGCGATTCATCGAGCTGGGTGTCGTGCTCGGAGCGATCTTCCTGGTCAACACGTTCGACGCCATCTACATGATGACGCAGGGTGGGCCGGGCATCGCCAGCGCGAACCTGCCCTTCTACATCTATCAGCGCGCGTTCCTGGGCTTCGACATCGGCCAGGCCGCGGCCATGGGCGTCGTGGTGGTCGTCTTCACGATCATCATCGCCAGCTTCGCGCTGCGCTTGATATTCAAGTCGTTCACCGGGAAGGAAGAGGCGGCCTGACGATGACTACCACGGTCGAGAAAACCACAGCCACACCGCAACCCGCACCGAAGACCAAGAAGAAGACGCGCAAGTTCAGCCCCTGGGGAATCGTCGCTTGGCTCGTTGGACTCGGGTTCTTCTTCCCGGTCTTCTGGATGGTGCTGACGTCGTTCAAACAGGAGGCCGACGCCGCCACCAGCCCGCCGAAGCTCTTCTTCTCGCCGACGCTGGATCAGTATTCGGCGGTGTTCAACCAGGGCATCGGCCCCTCGATGCTGAATTCGCTGTTCGCGACGGGGGTTTCGACGCTGATCGTGTTGCTGCTGGGTGTGCCCGCCGCATTCGCGTTGTCGTTGCGGCCGGTCCGCAAGACGCAGGATGCGCTGTTCTTCTTCATGAGCACTCGCATGCTGCCCGTCGTCGCGGTGATTCTGCCGCTGTACGTGATCGTGTCGAATATCGGCCTGCTGGACAATATCTGGGCGTTGATCGTTCTCTACACCGCGATGAACCTGCCGATCGCGGTGTGGATGATGCGGTCGTTCTTCCTCGAGGTGCCCGGTGAGCTGCTGGAGGCGGCCAGCCTGGACGGCGCCAGCCTGTGGCGGTCGGTGCGCGAGGTGATCCTGCCGCTGGTATCGCCCGGCATCGCGGCGACGGCGCTGATCTGCGTGATCTTCGCGTGGAACGAGTTTTTCTTCGCGGTGAACCTGACCGCGGTGAACGCTCAAACCATGCCCGTGTACCTCGTCGGCTTCATCGCCGGTGAGGGTCAGTACTGGGCCGTGTTGTCGGCGGCCGCGACCATGGCCGCCCTGCCCGTGATCCTCTGCGGGTGGATCGCACAGAACAAGTTGGTGCGCGGACTCTCGTTCGGCGCGATCAAGTAACCGTCAGAGCCCATCGACAGACACGGAGATACCAATGGCAACAATCACTTACCGCAACGCCACCTGCATCTACGAGGGCTCGGACAAGCTCGCCGTCGACTCGCTCGACCTCGACATCGCCGACGGCGAGTTCGTCGTACTGGTCGGGCCCTCGGGGTCGGGTAAGAGCACCGCGCTGCGGATGTTGGCGGGGCTGGAGGACATCGATGAGGGCGCGATCGAGATCGGCGGCCGCGACATGACCGGCGTGCCGTCCAAGGATCGCGACATCGCGATGGTGTTCCAGAACTACGCGCTGTATCCGAACAAGACCGTCGCCGAGAACATGGGATTCGCGCTGAAGCTGCGCGGGGTGCCGTCGGCCGAGCGTCGCAAGAAGGTCGAGGAGGCGGCGAAGATCCTCGACTTGACCGAGTTCCTGGACCGTAAGCCCGCCAAGCTGTCGGGTGGTCAGCGCCAACGCGTGGCGATGGGACGCGCGATCGTGCGTGAGCCGCAGGTGTTCTGCATGGACGAGCCGCTGTCGAACCTGGACGCGAAACTGCGGGTGCAGACCCGCACGCAGATCGCCGCGCTGCAGCGACGGCTGGGCACCACGACGGTTTACGTCACCCACGATCAGGTCGAGGCCATGACGATGGGGGACCGGGTCGCGGTTCTGCGGTTCGGCAAGCTGCAGCAGTTCGCTTCCCCGAACGAGCTCTACGACCGGCCGGCCAACGCGTTCGTCGCCGGGTTCATCGGGTCACCGGCGATGAATCTGGTGACGCTGCCGATCGCTTCCGACGGTGTGCGCGTCGGTGAAACGACGCTGCCGATCGAGCGCGATCGGCTGACCAAGTTGAGCGACGCGGGATTGTCTGAGGTCACGATCGGAATCCGGCCCGAACAACTCGAACTCACCGACACGGGCGGTGTGCCGGTCGTCGTCGATCTGGTCGAGGACCTCGGCAGCGAGGCCTACCTCTATACCCACGCCGGCTCGGGCTCGGGGGTGGAGTTGGTCGCGCGGTGCAATCCGCGCACGGCGCCCAAGCTCGCGGAGACGGTGCGGCTGCGCAAGCATCCGGACGGCTTCGTGCACCTGTTCCACCCGGAGACCGGCGAGCGCATCGACTGAGGTCAGCCTTGCGTCGAGTTCTGCACCAGGGTCGCGATTTTCGCGCTATCGCGACCCTCCTGCAGAACTCGGCGGTGTCCATCCGCGTCGGTTGAACGCGTCGAAGACGCGATGCAGGATGTATCGGCGGCTGTGTTCCTTGAGCACGTGGATGTCGATCCAGCCTTGGCGCTCGATGAACGCGGCGCGTCCCACGTCGTAGACGTACTGCCGTCGGTTCTCGCTGTGGTGAACTCCGTCGTAGTCCAGGCCGACCATCGGTTCGTCGTAGCCCATGTCGAGGAACGCCTCCTCGTACCCATCCCTGAGCCTGATCTGCGTCCGCGGGGCGGGTAGGCCGGCGTCGACGAGCAACAGTCGGAGCCGGGTCTCTTCGGGCGACTGCGCGCCCGCGTCCATCAACCTGAGCGCGATGGGGGCGCGGCGAACCCCGCGTGCGCCGCGAAACCGGTCGCTCAACGCGAGGGCATCGTCGACGGTCACGCCCGTCGCGGCGGCCAGTGCGTCCAGGTGCGCGACGGCGGTATCGCGCGGGAGGTGACGGGCCAGGTCCCACGCCGTGCGGGCCGGACTCGTCACGGGTATCGCACCGACGTAGGTGATCTCGTCGGGTGCCAGGCGTTCCTCGCGGACGATGACGCCGTCGCGTCGGCGGGTATGGGCGGTGATCACCTCGACCGGGGTCGACGCGTCCACCCACTTCGCGCCGTGGAGCGCTGCGGCCGCTCGTCCCGCGATGACACCTCTGCGGCCGGTCCACAGCCACGCCGCGACGGCGTTCGAATGAACGGTGCGTTCGGCGTCGTTCGGCATGTAGACCCGCGGCAGGACAGCGCTGTTGTTCCAGCGGAGCTGGCCACGCGTGAGCCGGCCCTCGCCGATCGCTTCGGTGCCGAGAAACGGTTGCCACATGACTGGATCGTGGGCGCGACGACCGACATAACAGTGGCCCGATCGTCCACTTCTGCGCCAGGGCTGTGGATAACGCGAAATCGCGACCCTGGTGCAGAAATCGACGGTGGAGGCCAGGCCAGCCGGCGAACTAGCCGACGACCGCCGGGTTGCTCGGGTCCACGCCGCTCGGCAGATTCGGGTCGAACCCACCTGGTGTGTGGGTGTATTCCTGATGGGCCATCGGCCGGCAGTTGTTGTCCATCGGCGTCTGATCGCCCGAGCAGTAGGGCACGAGATCCTGCGGATCCGCGGCGGCGTGCGGCGCCGCCAGCAGTCCCAAGACCGCGACGAAGGCCGCCGCGAGGATTCTCGTCACGGATCCAACGTAGCAGCGGGTATACGTTCACACTGTGGATCGATTCGGCCGGGTGAAGCTGACCAACCCGGACAAGGTGCTGTACCCGGCGACGGGCACCACCAAGGCCGAGGTGTTCGATTACTACGTCAACATCGCCGAGGCGATGATCCCGCACATCGCAGGCCGCGCCGTCACCCGTAAGCGGTGGCCCAACGGCGTCGAGGAGCCGTCGTTTTTCGAAAAGCAACTCGCGTCGTCTGCGCCGGACTGGCTGGACCGCGCGTCGGTCACGCACCGTTCCGGCACCACGACCTACCCGCTGATCGACACCGCCGAGGGCCTCGCGTGGATCGCGCAGCAGGCCGCGCTCGAAGTGCACGTCCCGCAGTGGCGGTTCGTTCGTGAGGACGACGGGCCGGCGACTCCCGGGCCCGCGACCCGCATCGTCTTCGACCTCGACCCCGGTGAGGGCGTCAAGTTTCGCCAACTCTGCGAGGTCGCCCACGAGGTCCGCGCCCTCATCACCGACATAGGATTGACGATGTTCCCGCTCACCAGCGGCAGCAAGGGGTTACACCTGTACGTGCCGCTCGAGGAGCCGATCAGCTCGCAGGGCGCATCGGTGCTCGCGCGACGGGTCGCCCAGCAGCTCGAGAAGACCATGCCCAAGCAGGTGACCGCGACGATGACCAAGAGCGTGCGCACGGGCAAGGTCTTCGTCGACTGGAGTCAGAACAACGGTGCCAAGACGACGATCGCCCCGTATTCGCTTCGCGGACGCGAACATCCGACGGTCGCCGCACCGCGCACCTGGGACGAGATCGAGGACCCCAAGCTGCGCCACCTGAACTTCGACGAGGTGCTCGACCGGGTGCAGGAGATGGGCGATCTGCTCGCCCCACTCGACGAGGCCGTACCGGTACCGGATCGGCTGACCACCTACCGCAGCATGCGCGACGCGTCGAAAACCCCTGAGCCGGTGCCGAACAAGCCGCCCAAGACCGGAAACAACGACAAGTTCGTCATCCAGGAACACCACGCCCGCCGACTGCACTACGACCTGAGGCTCGAACGTGACGGCGTCTTGGTGAGCTGGGCGGTGCCGAAGAACCTGCCCGACACCCCGTCGGTCAACCACCTCGCCGTCCACACCGAGGACCACCCGCTTGAGTACCTGACGTTCCACGGGGAGATCCCCAAAGGCGAGTACGGCGGCGGCAAGATGATCATCTGGGACACCGGCACCTACGAGGCCGAGAAGTTCAACGATGTGCCGCCGGACAGTTCGAAAGAGGGCGGCGAGGTCATCATCAACCTGCGCGGCAATAAGATCGACGGTCGCTACGCGCTGATCCAGACCGACGGCAAGAACTGGCTCGCACACCGGATGAAGGACCAGAAGCGGCCGCAGTCGGGCGATCTCGCGCCGATGCTGTCGACGGAGGGTTCGGTCGCGAAGCTCAAGGCGAGCCAGTGGGCGTTCGAGGGCAAGTGGGACGGCTATCGCGTGATCATCGACGCGGATCGGGGGAGGCTCACCGTCCGGTCTCGGCGCGGCCGCGACGTCACCGGCGAGTACCCCCAATTCGAGGCGTTAGCAGCCGATCTCGCCGACCATCATGTCATCGTCGACGGTGAGGCCGTCGCGCTCGACGAGTCCGGGGTGCCGAGCTTTTCGGAGATGCAGAACCGAGCCAGGTCCACCCGGGTGGAGTTCTGGGCGTTCGACATCCTTCACCTCGACGGGCGCTCGCTCGTACGTGCCAAGTATTCCGACCGGCGCAAGCTGCTCGAGGCGCTGGCCGAGGGCGGCGGTCTGATCGTCCCGGAACTGCTGCCCGGCGACGGCCCCGAGGCGATGGAGTACGCCCGCAAGAAGCGGTGGGAGGGTGTGGTCGCGAAGAGGCTCGACTCGGCCTATCAGCCCGGCCGGCGGTCCAAGGCCTGGATCAAGGACAAGGTTTGGAACACACAGGAAGTCGTGATCGGTGGGTGGCGCCAGGGTGAGGGTGGACGGTCGAGCGGCATCGGCTCGCTGATGCTCGGCATTCCGGCCGAGGGCGGCCTCCAGTTCGTCGGCCGCGTCGGAACCGGCTTCACCGACAAGGCGCTCGCCGAGCTCAAGAAGACCCTCAAGCCGCTCGAGACCGACAAGAGCCCGTTCAACGAGCGACTCCCTCGCCCGGACGCGAAGGGTGTGACGTTCGTCCGCCCCGAACTCGTCGGCGAGGTGCGCTACAGCGAGCGCACCTCGGACAACCGTCTGCGCCAACCAAGTTGGCGCGGTTTACGCCCCGACAAGGAGCCTGACGACGTCGTGTGGGAATAGCTCACCGTGAGACCCGAGCCCTCCATCTCCGCGAGCCCGTCGGCCAGGCGACGCTCGGGACGCAGCCGAGTTCGCTCCTCGCGGTGGTGATGTCGTAGCTGCGGTCCCGACCCATGAACGTGGTGATCCAATTCGTCAACATCGGTGGTTCAGGCCGACACAACATCCTTGCCCCGGCATCGAGGAGCGCCCGGAGCGGGGCCGCCAACCCCAATGGCACGCTGCGAGCAGCGCTCACGTCGACACCCTGGGTGGCCAGTAGCGGAACGAAGAATTCGCGGACCGGCATGGGCGTTCCGTCCGTGATGTAGTACGCGCGACCTGCGCGGCCGCGGGTGAGCGCCAGGCGGACCGCGTCGGTGAGGTTATCGACGTGGACGAAGTCCACCGTGTGCCTCCCGTGGTCGATCCAGCTGAACCGACCGGCTTCCGCCGTGGCGACGAACTGGGCCAGGGTGGACATTCCCGCTCCCCACGCTCGTCCGAGACGGGCTGATCGCCCGAGGCGTCGACGACAACGACCGCCGCGCGATTCGCCTCACCACGACGCGGGCGGGCGACAAGCAGGCCCGAAAGTGGCTGCGCGACTACCTCGTTGCCGCCGAGGAGGTCTTCAGATCACTCAGCGCCGAGGAACAGCGCCAGTTGACCCAACTGCTTGACCGGATCGCCGAGTCCCTGGACTCTCCGATTTAGCCGAGTGCAGTCCGCGGGCCCGAGCGTCGTAGGCGGCAACATTCCGGCGGTCATTGGCCATTTGGCCAGTGTCGTCCACTGAGGACGGGCGTTACGTTCGAGTTGCCTCCAGTTGAAGGGATTTCGATGCCAGCCATTCTCGACGCGTTCGGTCATGAAAGTACGATGCACACGCGGCCTAGCGGATGTGACTCGTGACTGCCGTTATGCCACAGGTCGATTGGCGGCCCAGTGTGGCGATGATTGCGTTTCCGGGTCTGACGATGTTGGACCTCATCGGACCTTACGAAACGCTGCGCCAACACACCGACGTCCATCTCCTCGGCTCCACCACCGCGGAGTTCTTCTCCGACAGCGGTGCACCGTTTCGAGCGACCGAATTACTCTCTGAGGCAGTGGATCACTACGACGTCGTGTTCGTTCCGGGCGGCAACGGAACGGCGGATGCGATGCGGGACCCGCAGATCATCGAGTTCCTCGCGACCCGCGGTCCTCGGGCGCGCTACGTCACGTCGGTCTGCACCGGATCGATGGTGCTGGGGGCGGCCGGACTACTGGCCGGGTACAAAGCCACGACGCACTGGTCGATGTTGGACGCGCTGCCGTTCTTCGGTGCGATACCGGCCGAAGAACGCGTCGTGATCGACCGCAATCGGATCACCGGGGGGGCGTCACCGCGGGAATCGACTTCGGCTTGATGCTCCTTGCCGAATTGTTCGACGAAGAGACGGCGCGCTATGCGCAGCTACTTCTGGAGTACGACCCAGCCCCGCCTTTCGATGGGGGATCGCCGCGGTCCGCGACCCGGGACGCCGTGCAGAGCGCCAGGGAGTACGTCGCGGGATTGATGAGTGTCTGCCAAGGGTTCGACCCACGACATTCAGGAGGGACCGCCTGATGCCTGGGGTCAAACCGTACGGCCATCTGCAGTACAAGGAGATCAACGGTAAGCGGATGGCCTACATCGACGAGGGCCACGGCGATGCCATCGTGTTCCAACACGGGAACCCGAGCTCGTCCTATCTGTGGCGCAACGTGATGCCGCACACCGAAGGGCTCGGCCGACTCGTCGCCTGCGATCTGATCGGGATGGGCGGCTCGGACAAACTGGATGATCCCGGCCCCGACAGCTACCACTACCACGAGAACCGCGACTACTTGTTCGCACTGTGGGACGCGCTCGAGCTCGGCGATCGCGTGACGCTCGTGCTCCACGACTGGGGCGGGGCGCTGGGATTCGACTGGGCCAACCAACACCGCGACCGGGTCGCGGCCCTGGTGCACATGGAAACCGTCTCAATCCCGATGGAGTGGGACGACTTCCCCGAAGAGGTCGCCCAGATGTTCCGGGGGTTTCGCTCGCCGGAGGGCGAGGCCATGGTGCTGGACAACAACGTCTTCATCGAGGGTGTGCTGCCGTCCATCGTCATGCGCGCCTTCAGTGACGAAGAGATGAGCTACTACCGGCAACCTTTCGTCAATCCCGGCGAGGATCGACGACCCACGCTCTCGTGGCCCCGCGACGTCCCGATCGGCGGGGAGCCCGCCGAGGTGGTCGAGGTCGTCGAGGCCTTCGGTGCATGGCTGGCCACAAGCGACGTCCCCAAGCTGTTCGTCCGTGCCGATCCCGGGGTGATCCAGAGCAAGCAACGCATTCTCGACATCGTGCGCAGCTGGCCCAATCAAACCGAGATCACCGTTCCTGGAACCCATTTCCTCCAGGAGGACAGCGCGGACGAGATCGGCGCAGCCATCGCTTCGTTCATCCGCACGGTCCGCGCGGGCTATTCCACCGCCCGGTAGCAATGCCGCGCGGGAGCCGTCGCGAAACTACCACGAAGCAGGGCGTCAGGCGTGGCACCCGCACGACGCCAGTGTTGTTGCGGGGGAGTCGCTTTGCTGTGGCGTATCGCTCTCGGGTCGCCAGTCGAAGGGGAAGTGCTTGCTCGCCCCGCTGCGGTACTCATGTGACCAGTCGAACCCGATCGCCTCGTCCTTCTGCACGACGCCCCACGTGGCGACCTGCCCGGGTCCGACCTCGGCGCCCGGGGCGTTCGTCGTGGTGACGCGCCGGTCGGGGTCGGAGGTGGGGCCGGTGAGTGCGGTGACACGCACATCGACCTTGCCCGGGATCTCGGCGCGCCAGTGCGCCAGATCTTCGGCGATGTCGAACGCAATTGGCGCGTAATCGATTCCGCGCAGCTCCTCGATGAGAGAGGCGAACTCGGCCGGCCAGCCGCCTTCCTTGCCCGTGAAGATGCGTTCGAGGGCGTGACGTTGCGCATCATCGGCGCGTTCGTCGATGTAGAACATGAGCCGCATCTTGGCGTTCGGGTCGCCGATCCACATGTTGCCGGCGAACTCTCCCAGCGAGACGACGTTCAAGCCCGCAAGGTCGACGTCGCCGAAGTGGCCCTCACGCACGTGCCAGACAAGCGTGAACATGCAGTCGCCGTGCGTCGGCTCCTGGGCGAAACTGCAGGGGCAGGGCAGCTTACAGCTGCAGACGTCGAACCAGTCACCTTGCAGGTGCCAATCGGTATCAGGTCGGAAAGCGCTCATTCTGAACCTCCTGGATATACCCCCGGGGGGTACCGGGATGATCGAACAGTAGCCCGGCCGCGAGAGATGCGTCAAGTACCCCCGGGGGGTATATACGGATTGGCGATCAGCGATCAGCGATCAGCGATCAGCGATCAGCGAGCGGCGAGCAGCGCTTCCTGAATTCCGCGGGTGGCGAGCACGTCGGCCAATTCGTTGTCGGCGACGCCCGAATGGCCCCTCACCCAGAACCACTCGACGCGATGCGGTTCACACGCGAGCTGGAGACGCTGCCACAGGTCGACGTTCTTCACCGGTTGCTTCGCGGCGGTCATCCAGCCGTTGCGCTCCCAGCCGAGCACCCACTTCGTGATGCCGTTGCGGACGTACGTGCTGTCCGTGTAGAGATGCACCGCGACCGGCCGGGTCAGCGCCTCCAGCGCCATGATCGGCGCGGTCAACTCCATCCGGTTGTTGCTCGTCCGGGCCTCGCCGCCGTACATCTCGCGAACGTGCGTACGCTGCCGCAACACCGCGCCCCACCCGCCGGGGCCCGGGTTTGGCCTGCATCCGCCGTCGGTATGGATCACCACGACGTCGTCTGCCATGCGCCGAGAATAGGCAAGGGCGTCGAGCGCGCGGCTCAGCGACGCGCGGGGGCCGAGATCATCGCAGTCCGCACCGACATCCCGAACTCCTGGTGCCGCAGTGTGGTGATCCGCCGCCCGGGCTGCACCGCGTCCTTGACCGGCGCCGTCCGGTCACCGAAGTACGCCGCGGTCGCCTCGATGTCGGCGACGACATAGGTGATGCCCCAAAGCGTCGACGGTTCCTCGCTCGTGGTGCCCGGGGAGCCGACGACCTCGACGATCACCTCGCCGAACCGGAAGAAGACTTGGCGGATCGATCGGCCGCCGAGTTCACCGTCGCGTTCCCGTCGCGGCGCGACGCCGATCGCGGTGAACGCCTGCACGGTCCGGTCCAGATCGGGGGAGAGCACCACGACATGGTCGATCGCGGTGACGCCGTTCGCGTGTATCGCCGGCGTCGCGGGTGCGGCGTCCGACGCCGTGGTCGGAATGCCGTCGAGTTCAGAAAGCGCGGCGCCGGAGTCCAATCCGCGCAGCGACCACCCGACGATGCCGGTGCCGCCGTCGGAACCAACCATCCGGATGCGCACCGCACCTACTCGGCAGGTGTCGTCCGTGTCGACCGTGAACCCGGCTCGAGTCCACGCGTCCGCCGGATCGGCGACCACGATCTCGTCGACGGTGACGGCAACCGGGGGCACCGCTCGAGTATGACCCCGTCGGTCAGCGGGCGAAGTCGGCGGGTCGGAACTCGCCCTTGCTCAACTTGCGCTCGATCTCCTCCAGGCTCCGGCCGGTCAGGTCGGGCATCCGGAAGTAGACGAAAACCCAAGCGGCAACGTTGAACAACCCGTAGAGCCACATGGTCGGCCCCACCTCGATCGCGCTGATCAACGACAACAGGGTGAGCGTGATGAGCAGGTTGGTGCCCCACAGCGCCGCGGACTGGGCGGCCGTGCCCGCGGGCCGCACCGCGAGCGGATAGGTCTCCGATCCGGTCAGCCACCCCATCAACTGCAGTCCACCGGCGTTGAAGAGCATGAACACGATCAGGCACACGATGATGAACGGAACCGAGTCCCGGCCGCTGTTGCCCGTGACGAACAAGGTGCCCAGTACGAACAAGCTCAGGGCCGCGCCCGGAATCATGATCAACGTGAGGCGCCTGCGGCCGACCCTGTCGATGATCGACAACCCGACGAGCTGTGCGACCAGGTAGCTCACCCCGAGCCCGACCGACACCTGCAGCGCGACCGATTCCGAGAACCCGTTGTCGGTCAGGATCGTCGGCGAGTAGTAGATGATCATCTCGATGCCGCTGAGCTGCGTGAAAATGGCTATGCCACAACCGAGTATGAGCGCCGGGCGCACCCACCGCGCGCGCAGGCCGGGCCATCCCCGGGTCTTGGCGGTCTCCTCTTTGCGGATCAACTCGGCTATCTCGTCGAGTTCGCCGTCGACGTCGTAGCGCGGTGGTCGCACCCGGTTCAACACCTCGCGGGCCTTGTCGTCGCCGTCCTCGTTCTTGACCAGCCACCGCGGACTCTCGGGCAGCCGCAACAGCAGTCCGAACATGATCGCGGCGGGAACCGCGGCGACACCGATCGACCACCTCCACGGGATCGATTCCGTCGCACCGACGATGGTCGCGATCACGATGCCGACCCCGATCGCGATCTGGAAACACAGCACGAGCCGGCCGCGATACTTCGGCGGTGCCAACTCCGCGACGTACATGGGCGCGGTCTGCGTCGCCCCGCCGACGGCGAAGCCCAGGACCAGCCGGCCCAGGGACAGCACTTCCGGGTTGGGGGAGACCGCGCACCACAGCGCGCCGACGACGAACAGCACGGCGAGCATCAAGAGTGTGCCCTTGCGCCCGCGCTTCTCCGACAGGTAACTGCACACAAGCGCGCCGATGACGGCCCCGAGCAGAATGCTTGCGGCGATCACCTGCTTCCAGCCCTCGGCGATGCCGAAGTCCTTGGTGATCTGCAGCAGGGCGCCGGAGATGATGCCCGTGTCGTAGCCGTAGAGCATCCCGGAGACCGCCGACACCAGCGCGACGATGACGACCGCGCCGGTCAGTTGTCCCGGGGTTGCGGCTCGCGCGTCGTCGGAGCGTTCGGTGTCGGTGGCACTCATCGGCGCGGCTCCTGTCGTCTGCGGAGGGGCGGCACCGTGTTACCCGGGCCGCGCCGAATGCAAACTCGCAGGTGTATCGCATGCTTGACGGCTGGAGGCCGGACCGGTCGGGGCCTCGGCAATCCGGCAGGCCTTTGCCAGGCATACCGCTGGGTACGGCCGAGCTACGGAAGTACGGATTCGCGCTTGGCGGCGGGGCTTGCTCGGTACTTTAGGAGCGAAGCATTCGGCGTTTCACCCGGGAGGCGGTGGCACATGGCCGGGGGAATAGCGACTGAACTGGCGGCCGCCGGGTTCACCGACGCAATCGAGATCGGCCGGGGTGGTGGGGGCGTCGTCTACCGCTGCTATCAGCAGTCGCTGGCGCGAAGTGTCGCGATCAAGGTGCTCGCCTCCGATCTCGACGAAGACGACCGCGAGCGGTTCCTGCGCGAGGGTTATGCGATGGGTGCGCTCTCCGGTCACCCGAACATCGTCAACATCCTGCAGGTCGGCGTGACCGAGAGTAACCGGCCGTTCATCGTGATGCCCTACCACCGTGAGGGATCCCTGGCCGAGCGGTTGCGGCGCGAAGGCCGCATCGCCTGGCCCGAGGCGTTGCGCATCGGCGTGAAACTCTGTGGCGCACTGGAAACCGCGCACCGGACGGGCACCCTCCATCGCGACATCAAACCCGCCAACGTGCTCTTCAACGATTACGGCGAACCACAACTCAGCGATTTCGGAACCGCCAGGATCGCCGGCGGGTACAAGACCGTGACCGGATTCTTCACCGGCACCCTGTCCTACACCGCGCCGGAGGTGCTCGAGGGAAACCCGCCCACCGTCGAGGCCGACGTCTATTCGCTCGGCGCATCGATCTACGCGCTGATCGCGGGCAAGCCTCCGCACGAGCGCAAGAACGACGAGGATCTGATCGCGCACTACCTGCGCATCACCTCCACGCCCGTGCCGGATCTACGCCCGCAGGGGATCCCGGCCGACGTGTGTGCCGCGATCGAAAAGGCGATGGCCCGCAAGCCCGCCGACCGCTACGCGTCCGCGGCGGACTTCGGCCACGAACTGCAGTTGGCGCAGCGACACAACGGGTTGACCGCTGACACGATGGCCCTCAGCGAACCGAGCGCTGCCCCCGAGCAGACGGAAGGCACACAGGCGGTGCCGGCCTCGGATCTCGTCGAGCCGTCGGTTTCCGCCCCGGCCGAACCCCTCGCGTCGGCGCCGCGAAAGGCTGCCGCATCTCCAGACCCGGCGCCCGAGCCCGGAATGTTCGCGCACACCGCGTCGATCAGCCAGTCGAGCCTGCCCTGGCAGGTTCCGCCCGGCGTGAAAGCCGAACATGCGGCAACCCCAGCCACAGGGCGGGATCGTAAGCGGGTCCTCATCGTCTCGGGCGCGATCGTGGCGGTGCTGCTGTTGGTGATCAGCGGAGTTTTCGTCATCGCATCGACGCGTGACGAGGGTGGCGGCCAGACCGCGGCACCCGCGCAGCCGGTCGCCGAGGCGCAGCCGGCCTGGCGGCCGATCGCCGACGCGCGCGTGGCCCGTGACGCGGTGGCCGCGACCCAGGCCGACGGCACCATCTGGGTTTTCGGCGGCTTGGATGCCGACGGCCGCGTCAGCGGCAAACACGAGGGTTACGACCCCGCCATCGACAGCTGGAAGAGCGGTGAGGATCTGCCCGTTCCCGTCCAGCGGGCGATGGCCGTGACGTGGCGGGAGAACCCGGTGGTGCTCGGCGGGTGGCGCACCGAAGGATCCGACGCGAAGGTCGCGACCGATCGGGTCTGGCGTGTGGTCAACAGCCGCTGGACGGAACTGCCGCCGCTGCTGCAGCCCCGCGCCGCCGGGGCCGCCGCGGTGGTCGGGGACCGGATCATCGTCACCGGCGGCGTGGACTCAACGGGCAAACTGCTCAACACCACGGAGGTCTTCGACGGCACGTCGTGGAAGCTCGGCACACCGATCCGGACCCCGCGTCAGATGCTCGGCGCCGCGTCCGACGGCAAGCGCATGTACGCGATCGGCGGCACAACGGGATCGGCCGACCTGGCGGCCGTCGAGGCCTATGACCCGGTGGCCGACACATGGAGCGCACTGCCCGAACTCCCCGAGCCACGAAGCGATTTCGGCGTCGCGGCCACAGACGACCGGCTGGTGGTCGCGGGCGGTACGTCCGGAGGGCAGGTTCTCAAGAGCGTGCTCTTATTTGACCTGTCGACGACGACGTGGTCCGGGCTGCCGGACATGGGCACTGCACGACACGGCATGGCGGTGGCGGCGGTGGGCAATCGCGTCTACGCGATCGGCGGGTCGACGGGCGTCGGAGACGCCAAGATCACCGCCTCGGCGGAGACGTTCAAACTGCCTGCGCGGCAACCCCAACCCGCCGCCGAGTGGCGGGCGCTTCCGGACGCGCCGACGCCGCGGCTGATGATGGCGTGGAGCGTGGTCGACGACGAGATCTGGATCGCCGGCGGTATCCGCGAAGGCGAAACCCTCGACATCGTCGAGAGTTTCAACCCGCAGACGGGTAAATGGCAGACGCAGCCGCCGCTGCCGATCCCACTGCACCACGCAACGGGCGCGACCTACAACGGCGAGTTCGTGGTCCTCGGCGGCGCCAGCGACAACATCGCCGAGCCGTCAGACAGAGTGTTCGCGCTGCGCGACGGCAAGTGGACCGAACTGCCTGCGCTGCAATCCGGCCGGGCCGGGGCGGCGGCGACAACCGTCGGCGACAAACTCGTGGTGGTCGGCGGCCAGAGCGACAAACAACTCGTCGTGCCGACAGAGGTGTTCGACGGTGAAGCGTGGACGCAGGCCGCCGACATGCCCACGCCGCGTGAACATCTCGCCGCGGTGTCGGATGGCAGCTATGTCTATGCCGTCGGTGGACGTTCGCTGAGCGCCGACGAGAACACCGCGGCCTTCGAACGCTTCGACCCGTCGTCAGGAGAATGGACGACGTTGCCGGACATGCCGACTGCACGCGGCAGCTACGGCGCTACCTACCTCGACGGCCGGATCGTGGCGGTCGGCGGCGAGGAGCCGACACGCGTGCTGGCGACGGTGGAGATGTACGACGTCGCCAGCGGAAAGTGGACGACGGTGGCGCCCATCGGAACTCCGGTGCACGGCCAGGTGGTGGCCGCGGTCGGGTCGACGGTGTACTGCATCGGGGGCGCCGACCGGCCGACCCACGAGGGTCCCGTGGCCACCGTCGAGGCCCTCGACTTCACGTAGCGCGCAGCTGCGCCAAGGTGACCGCGCCGCGCCGCAGCGCCTCGTTGGCGAGCCGGACCCTGCGGTCACCTTCGGCGGGGATCGCGAACTTGTCGTAGAGGTTCTGCAGATGCTGTTTGACCGCGGCCTCGGTGACGAACAGTTCGCCCGCCATCCGGCGCACCGACGCGGGTTCGGGGAACGGGTCGCCCGAGACCAGGGGCCGGCACAGCACGACGAGCACGTCGAGTTCGCGGTGGGTCAGCCGCGGCGGCGGCTCGACGGCCTGGGCCGAGACCGTCTCCTCGTCGAGCTTGCCGTCCCCACCGTCCCTGACCTCCCAGAAGATCAGCCGCGACTTACCCAGCCGCACCTCGTCCCCGGAACGCAACACGCGTTCGGCGGTGATCCGCTCGCCGTTGAGATACGTACCGTTGCGGCTCCCGAGATCCCTTATCGACCAGGCGAACCCGAGATTCTCGAGTACGGCGTGCAACCGTGAGACGGTCTCGTCGTGCTCCAACGCCACCGCGTTGGTCGAGGCCTTGCCGAGGGTCACCCGCTGACCGCTGAGCGGAACCAGCTCTCGCCCCGATGGTCTCGAGATTTCCAGGTGCGACGACATGGGACCTCCTATCGAGGCAATTCTGGCCCAGACAGGAGGTCCCTGGTCGACGAACGCTCACGGTCGATTGGTGAACTTCTTGTACGCGCGGACAACCCGCTTGGCCGGGGCCGACTCGAACAGTGGCGGCCAGGGCCATTCGCTGCGGTCACGTCCGCGCGGTGCCTTGAGGAACGCCAGCCCCAACACCAGGCCGAAGATCAGGTGTCCGACCAACGTGATCGTCACCGTCGCGGCGTTCAGCGGGAACATCATCTCCTCGCCGCGCGGGGCCAGCGCGACCGTCGCCATCAGCCCGGCCCACGTCGGGAACACCGCGAAAGCGACCGATGCCAGCACCGCGTGGACGTTCTTCCACCGGTCGATGCCCAGCGCGAACGCGACGACGAAGAACGCCACGCCCAGGCCGCCACCGTCGCCGATGTAGCGCCACACGTAGCCGACCGCCGCGCTGCCCGCGGTGTCGGGCTCACCGGTCACGAACGACCCCATCACCGGGATGAAGTCACCCATCAGGCCCAGCACGTGCACCGCGAACAGGCGGGCGGCGTCGTAGACGATGCATGCCACCATGCCGGCGATCAGGCCGCGACCCACGAAGATGTCGATTCGGTGCGGGGCGAATGCGATCAGCGCTCCGAGCACCGCGCACAACACGATCACCACCACCGACGTCACGTTCTGGGGGACGAGGCCGAACACGTCGACCGAAATGCCCAGGATCGGCATCGAGGCCAGCAGCATCACCAGCCCGAGCCGCGCGAAGTCCCACTTGGTCGGCGGTTTCTTGGCGGCGCTCAGGTCCACATAGCGCTGCCGCACGGTGTTGGCGACCTTGCCGACGACCGGCAGGTCGATGGGGCGCAACCGCACCGTCTTGCCGTCGAAGGCGCTGGTGGCCTTCGGCAGCGGCTTCGGTGCGGGGACGATCGCGCGCAACCGCGTGGTCAGGGCGTCGGTGCGGGACACGTGATTCGGCAGCGGTCGCACCGGCAGGTCGCCGGGGCGCAGACGCACGGTCTCGTCGGGCCGGTCGGTCGCTGTGGGTGTCGCGGTCATCGAGTTTCCTTTTCAGACGAAGGGACCGATTCATCGTCGCGGCCTCATCCACGCTGGGTAACCGCCGCCGGGTGAGGTTTCTTCGGCCGGAGGGAAGGGTTTTCTATCCACCGGGTAAGGCGGCGGAAACTGGATCGGATTTCGTTTAGAGACCATTCCGCCGGGTATCTGATCCCTCATTGGGGCTGAGACGACAGCCTCGCCACGCGCCACCTTGATGAGGTGAGCCCGATGAGTACCACAGCCTTTGAGCCGTACCGACTCAGACGATCACAAGTTGAGATGCGTGAGCCCGCGGGAGCCGACGAGTTCCTCGAGGAAATCTACGGCGTCAAGATGAGGTTGTCGCACAAGGCTCCGGCGCACCGTACGGGACCGATCCTCACCCATGCTCGCACCACAGTCGGACCGCTGACCCTCGACGACATCACTGTCGTCGGCGAGGCTGAGGTACGCCCTGATCCGCTGAACCGGGTGGCGGTCATCTGGCCTACTGCCGGCCGGGTCGCGACCGCCTGCGATGGCCTTCGAACCGACGTGGGCCCGGGTGAGGTGGCGATGCTGACTCAACCGCATCTGCCGCACAGGGCGCATTTCGAGGATGCGCAGTTCACGGCCGTGCTCATCGACGTCCGGGTGACGGCCGGCGTGGCCGCAGGGCTCCCAGGAGGACATGCTCCACTGCCGATTCGCTTCAACAGCTTCTCTCCCGTAGACGAGGCCGCCGCCCAACTGTGGAAGAACACGGTGCGCTACGTGAGGGACATCGTGTTGTCGGACGAGACGGCGGTGACACCGGTGTTGGTTGAGCAGGCCAGCCGGTTGATGGCGGCGGTCACGCTCGAGACCTTCCCCAACACGGTCACGGCATGCCCGAGCTTGCTCAATCGTGGCGAGGATCAGCCGGTGTTACTGCGACGCGCGATCGAGTTCATGGAGGCCAACGTTCGCGACGACATCGCGCTGCCCGACATCGCCGAAGCGGTCCATGTCACGCCCAGGGCGGTGCAATACATGTTCCAGCGCCACCTCGCCACGACTCCATTGCAGTACCTGCGCAGGATGCGATTGAACTACGCCCACCAGGAACTGTTGGGGGCCCGCAACGGCGATACCGTCACTGAGATCGCCGCACGCTGGGGTTTCGCCCACACCGGACGGTTCGCGGTCTTATACCGCCAAACCTATGGCCAGAGCCCACACGTCACCTTGAGCCGCACCTGATCACGGAAGCGCGTTCTCCGGTCCCATCAACGCCCATACCGTCTTGCCCGCACTCGTCATCGCGTTGCCCCAGGACCGACTGAGCGCAGCGACGATGCGCAACCCGCTCGGACACGCGGTGGCGGTCGTCTCCTCCCTGAGCACGGCAGGGGCGTGGCTTGCGTCGGTGACCGCGATCGCAACCGTCGAGCCGCTGCATTCGACCCGCAATTCCGGCTGGCTGTCCGTATGTCGCAGAACGTTCTCCACGAGGGTGGTCGCCACGACGTTCGCAGTCGGGATCATCTCGGCGCGTGACCAAGCGGTCAGCCACTGAGTCGTCAGCTCACGCGAGCGTTGCAGGCTGGTCAGCGCCGCGGGCAACTCGGCCCGCGCCCGTCTGCGCTCTCCCGTCCGGCCATTCCGCTTCGCCTCCACAAGAGCCGCACTGACGTCGGTGAACATCGGCACCTGGCGGGTGACACCGGTGCGGTCGATCGCGGCACGAGTCGACGGGTCGGAGCACACCAGGAACACGGGCACATCGGGCCACCGTGCGACATGCCACCGCGCGCTGCTGAACACGGTCCATGCCGAGTCGGCCGACGCGCGTATGGCGGTGACATCGATCAGTACCGCCTGTGGTTCCTCGAGCGCTGCCTCGACGATCTGGTTGCGGACCTCGGAATAGGTGTTGCTGTCGACCACGCCGCGAAGCGACAACACCACCGCCGAGCCGCAACCCGTTGGTGACACTTTCACGGATTGCATTGCGCAGTCGATTACCCCGATCCACGGCGGGGTTCACACTTTCGCGATGACCTTCTCCGCGAATTTCTCCAAGCGGCGGATCTTGCGGTCGAGCGGTTCGGTGTCCGGGCCCGTGATGTAGGGAACGCGGAAGCCGACGATGACGTCGGTGACGCCCTTGTCCTCGAGCCGCTTGATGCCGTCGGGCGTGTAGGCGTCCGCCGAAATCACATGAATCTCAAATGGTCCGTCGCGGCCCTCTTGCTCGCGAAACTGCTTGAGCTGTTTGAGGAGTCGGTCCAACTCCTCGGCATCACCGCCGCCGTGCATCCAGCCGTCGTTGCGTGCCGCTCGTCGCAGCGCGGCGTCGGCGTGTCCGCCGATGAGAATCGGAATCGGCTCAGTGGGCGCCGGTGTCATCTTCGTTTTGGGGATGTCGTAGAACTCGCCGTGGTACTCGAAGTACTCGCCTGTGGTCAGGCCCCTGATGATCTCGATGCACTCGTCCATGCGTTTTCCGCGCTTGGCGAACGGCACGTTCATCAGTTCGTAGTCCTCGGGCCAGGGGCTGGTGCCGACGCCCAGGCCGAGGCGGTTGCCGAACAGCGCGGCCAGCGAGCCGGCCTGTTTGGCCACCAGTGCGGGTGGCCGGATGGGCAGCTTGAGGACGAAGAAGTTGAACCGCAGCGTCGTGGTCACCGCGCTCAGCGCACCGGCGAGCACGAACGCCTCGACGAACGCCTTGCCGTCGAGGAACTCGCGGCTTCCGTCCGGGGTGTAGGGATACTTCGAGTCCGACTCGAACGGGTACGCGACGCTGTCGGCGATCGTCATCGCGTGATATCCGGCCGCTTCCGCGGCTTGCGCCAGCGGGACGTAAAAGGTCGGGTCGGTCATGGCTTCGGCATAGGTGAACCGCACCGAGCGATAATAGAACGTGTTCTAGTTCGGGGTTTGAGCATTGGCGCATCGGGAATCTCGATCGCCGTGAGTGCGGCCAAGACGATTTACAAGCCCCTGTCGATCGCCAGCAGCGTTGCCGGCGGGATGATCGCGGGCCAGATCTTCCAGCAGATCTGGCAGCGCATCAGCCCGGACGATGAAGAGCCGGATCCAAAGGACCTCAGCCGCTCGACGCGCGAGGTGTTCATCGCCGCCGCGATACAGGGTCTGCTCGCCGGCGTGGTTCGGGCAGCGCTGGCCCGCGGGCAGGCCAAGGGGTTCGCGGCGCTGACCGACGAAGATCTGGACTAGCCGCCCGATCCGCGGACGGGAGGAAGTGCGCTGTGCCCGAACTCGTCGCGGATGCGTTGGTGGCCCGGTTGCGAGCCTGGGGGGCGACGCGGATCTTCGGCTACGCGGGCGACGGCGTCAACACCATCCTCGGCGCCCTCGCGCGGGCCGGGAGTCCGGAGTTCGTTTCGACCCGTCACGAGGAGCTCGCGGCCTTCGCAGCCTGCGGTCACGCCAAGTACTCGGGTGAGGTCGGCGTCTGCCTCGCCACGCAGGGACCGGGCGCGATTCATCTGTTGGCCGGCCTGTACGACGCGAAGCTGGACCGGCGCCCGGTGGTGGCGATCGTGGGTCAGGTCGTGTCGACCGCGCTCGGCAGCGGCTATCTGCAAGAGGTCGACCTGCACGCGCTGTTCAAGGACGTGTGCGCGCAATACGTGCAGACCGTCTTCGCGCCGGAGCAGATGCCGATGGCGCTGGACAACGCCATGCGGACCGCCCTCGCGACGTCCACGCCGACGTGCCTGATCGTGCCGCACGACGTCCAGAAGGCGGAGATGCCCGACGGACCGCAGCACAGCCACGGAGTCGTTCCGTCGGCGGCGGTGTACACCCGCGCCCATGTAGTGGCGCGCGACGCCGAACTGCACCGGGCCGCCGATCTGCTCGACGAGGGCGAGAAGATCGCCCTTTTGGTGGGACGCGGCGCCACGGGCGCCGAAGATGAGATAGCCGACCTCGTCGAGGTTCTCGGTGCGGGCGTGACGACGTCGCTCCTGGGCAAGCCGGTGCTCGACGAGTCGGCGCCGTGGCACACCGGCGTGATGGGGCATCTGGGCACCACCGCGAGCGCCCAGCTGATGTCCCACTGCGACACCTTGTTGATCGTCGGCAGCAATGACCCGTGGACGGAGTTCTACCCGAGACCCGGCCAGGCGCGTGCAGTGCAGATCGACGTCGAACCGCGCGTGGTCGGCGCGAAGTACCCCGTCGACGTGGCCTTGACCGGTGACGCGGCGGACACGTTGTCGCGGTTGGCCCCGCTGATCCGCCGCAAGTCCGATCGCGGATGGCGGCAGCAGGTCGAGAGCTGGACGCGGGACTGGCGGCACGAGTCCACGAAACGCAGTGAGGCCGAAAGCGACTCCGCGAACCCGGAATTCGTCGTGCGGACACTGTCGGACCACCTGCCGGACAACGCGCGGGTGGCCGTGGACGTCGGATCAGCGACGTACTGGTACGCGCGTCACCTCCGGCTGCCGCCCGGAGTACCCGCGCATGTGTCCGGCTACCTGGCGTCGATGGGTTGCGCGCTGCCGTATGGGATCGCGGCCAAACTGGACGCGCCGGATCGCCCGGTCGTGGCGCTGGTGGGCGACGGCGCCATGCAGATGAGCGGTCTGCTCGAGCTCGTCACCATCGCCGACCGGTGGCGCGGCTGGTCGGATCCGCGGTTCGTGATCCTGGTCCTGCACAATCGCGACCTGAACGAAGTGTCCTGGGAACAACGGGAAATGGAGGGCGACGCGCGGTTTGCGGCATCCCAGGACGTCCCGCCGTTTCCCTACGCCGACTACGCCGAACTTCTCGGGCTGCAGGGTCTGCGGGTGGTCGAGTCCGGCCAGGCGCCATCGGCGTGGAAGAACGCTTTCGATGCTGACCGACCGACCCTGATCGAGGCCGTCGTCGATCCGAAGACGCCCTTGCTGCCGCCGCTGATGCCGGACGCCAAGGCGGACACCGTGTACGCCGCGCTGGCCCAGGAGCCGAACGGCGATGTGATGCGCGAACACGTTGTCGCGCAGCGTGAAAGCGAGTCCTAGCCGAGCGGATACGGCGGTGCGCCGACACCCGCAACACAGTGGGTACCCCACGGCGTCACCTCGGTCAGCTGCCCCTCGGCGGTGTGGTCGCCGATCGAGATCTGCACCTTCTGGGGTGGGCGCACATCCGGCGCCAGATCGAAAACCATTCCACGCCAGTGATATCTGCCGTCGATGGGGTCGACGTGGCCGGTCAGCCGCACCCGTACACCGTGGTCCACATCGTGCATCCGCAGAGCGGCGTGCCCGTCGTAGACGCTCATCGCGGCAGGAACCCGCTTCGACGCCACATCCGGCGGGCGATCGGGCCCAGCAGGCCCACCTCGTCGAGGAAGGCCGCCAGCGGTGCGAACCCCGTCACCTGGGTGTCGATGCGGTGCGGGCTGCGACGCGCGATGCGCCGCGCTCGCCGGGGGTCGAGGCCGACGCGGCTGTACTGCACCTTGTTGGTGAACAGGAAGCGGAAGAAGTAGCCGCCGAGGCCGTTGACGTTGGACAGCACGAACTTCGGCAGGGGGCGCATATGCGGGACGCGCTTACGCAAACCGTCGCGCGCGAATTGGATGTGGCGGGCTTCCTCGGTGACGTGAATCCGCATGAGGCGCTGCGCTATCGGCTGTAGTTCGTCGTCGTCCATCATCTGGCGCTGCAGCGAGTCGAAGATCTCCTCGCCGATCAGCGCGGCCACCCACAGCGCGGAGCCCTGGAACACGAACGGCAGCGCGTTGATGATCACACGCTGATACCACTTGGGCCACACCGGCTTTGCGCCGACCCGCTCGATCGCCTTGCCGAACATCACCATGTGTCGGGTCTCGTCGCCGAGCTCGGTGAGTTCGTAGTGTGTGGCGCTCGCGGTGGGATCCTGATGCATCATCTTGCGCAGCAGCGACTGGTTGAGGATGTTCTCGAACCAGATGCCCGCCGAGAGCGTGTTGACCAGTTCCTGGCGGGACAGTTCGATCTGCTGTTCGCGGGTCATCGCATCCCACAGCGGCGTTCCGTACAGGGAGACGACCTTGGGCGGCAGGAAGAACTTGTCCGGATCCAGCGGCGCGTCCCAGTCGATGTCGACGACGGGCGCGTAGGACTTCTTCACTGACCCCCGCAGCAGGCGCTCGGAGAACTCCGCACGGCTGGGGCTGAGCGTCGGGTTGGTCATCGTTGACGTCCCTTCGGTCACGGTGTTTCCAAGGTAGGCAGCCGTAGGCGCGTTAGTCAATACCCGCGGTACCGCATACTTGCGGTACCGCGGCGTTTGGCGCGAGCCGGCCGGGGTACCGGGTGGTATGCGAACCGACGAGGTCGACACGACCAATCAGGCGCCCGACCCTGACGATCCCCGCAAACCCGAATCGCCGACCGACCTCACCCGGCCCTCGCTGATCTACGCCATGCGCAAGGCCGTCCGAGAGTTTCAAAGTGATCAATGCACGGACCTGGCCGCGGCGCTGACGTACTACGCGGTGTTGTCGATCTTTCCCGCGCTCGTGGTCATGGTGTCGCTGCTCGGCGTCTTCGGCCAGGGCCGACGCACGGTCGACGCGCTGCTCGACATCGCGGGCGATGTCGCTCCCGCGTCCTCGCTGGACAGCCTGCGCCCGACGATCGAGCAACTGGTCAACTCGCCCACGGCCGGATTCGCGTTGGTGGTGGGCATCGTCGGCGCGGTGTGGTCGGCGTCGGGCTACGTCGGCGCGTTCGGCCGCGCGATGAACCGCATCTACGAGATCGACGAGGGCCGGCCGGTGTGGAAGCTGCGACCGGTGCAGCTGCTGCTGACGTTGGTCGGGCTGGTGATGGCGGCCGCGGTGGTGTTTCTGCTCGCGATCAGCGGACCGGTGGCCCACGCTATCGGCGATGCGATCGGGCTGGGCGACGCGGCGGTGACGGCGTGGAATGTGGTCCGGTGGCCGCTGATCCTGCTCTTCGTCATCGCGGCGGTCGCGATCCTGTACTACGTCACACCCAATGTCCAGCAGCCGAAGTTTCGCTGGATCAGCGGCGGCGCCGCGCTCGCGATCGTCGTCTGGCTCGTCGCCTCCGTGCTCTTCGGGCTCTACGTGGCCAACTTCGGCAGCTACAACAAGACCTACGGCGCCTTGGCCGGCGTCATCGTGTTCCTGCTGTGGCTGTGGATCACCAACCTCGCGCTGCTGTTCGGCGCGGAGGTCGACGCCGAGGTCGAACGCGGCCGTCAACTGCAGGCCGGCCTGCCCGCCGAACACGAACTGCAGCTGCCGATGAAGGACGATCACAACATCCGTAAGGACGAGGCCGCCGAGAAGAAGGACGTCAAGCGCGCCAGGCGCCTACGTCTTTCGCGGGGCCGCAAACACTGACGGCATACTCTCGGGCGTGACCCGTCGAATTCACGTCATCGGCATCGGCGCGGGCGATCCCGACCACGTCACAGCTCAGGCGGTGGCCGCCCTCAACGACACCCAGGTGTTCTTCGCGATGGACAAGGGGTCCCGCACGCGAGGAGGACAAACTGCAGAAGCGAAAGACGACCTGGTGACGCTGCGACGGCACATCTGCGAGCGCTTCATCCGCGAGCCCGGATACCGGTTCGTCGAACTGCGCGACCCGCCGAGGTTCAGGGAGGCGTCGGACGGTCCCGCGTATCGGCAGGCGGTCGCCGACTGGCATGCCGCGCGGGCACGGGTGTGGGCCGAGGCGATCGAGAACGAACTCGCGCCCGACGGCGTCGGAGCATTCCTCGCCTGGGGCGACCCGTCGCTGTACGACAGCACGCTGCGCATCCTCGACACGGTCGCGAACCACGTCGACATCACCTACGACGTCATCCCGGGCATCACCGCGATCCAGGCGCTCACCGCGCGACATCGCATCCCACTCAACGACGTCGGCGAACCGGTGCTGATCACCACCGGCAGGCAACTGCGCGACAGCGGGCTGACGGGGAGCGCGGTCGTGATGCTCGACGCGGACTGTTCCTTTCTCACCTGCCCACCCGACACCCGCATCTGGTGGGGCGCCTATCTCGGCACGCCCGACGAGTTGCTGATGTCGGGCACCGTCGGCGACGTCGGTGAGCAGATCGCCCGGGTGCGCGCCGACGCGCGGGCGCGTCACGGCTGGATCATGGACACCTACCTGTTGCGCCCGGCGGACGGTTGACGGGTTGATCGCACGCACCTGGTGCGCGGGATCAACCCGCTAAGGGGCCTGCCGGCCGGGGTCGTTGCGCTGCATCCACAGCCGGTAGACGTCGATCGCGGCGTCGTCGGGCTGATAGCGCATCGGTAGCCGTCGTTCGTCCCAGTTCTTGGCGAACTCGTCGTAGAAGGTGTTGAGCTCGAAGTACTTTCGATCGTCGACGTAGTAGCGGGCGTAGTCGTCACGCGTGGTCAGGAAGATGACTTCGTCGGGGGAGCAGTAGTACAACGAGCCCAGGCACATCGGACACGGGTGGGCGAGCACGTAGATCGTCGTGCCGACCAGATGCTCGGTGTCCAGCTTGGTGCAGGCCTGGCGGATCGCAAGGATCTCGGCGTGTGCGGTCGGATCATGCGTCTGGGCAACCTGATTGGCACTCTCGGCCAGCACCTCGCCGTCCCTGACGATGACCGTCGCGAACGGGCGGCCGCCCTCCTCGACGTTTCGCCGCGCGAGATCGACGGTGCGTTGTATGAAATCCACGGCTGCCCTCCCGGTGTGACGACTGGTTTAGGCTAATGCGATGTCGTTCCTGTTGCGGGCCGCTTTGACAGGCTTCGCGCTGTGGGTGGTGACGCTCATCGTTCCCGGAATCAGGTTCGTGGGCGCCGACTCGCGCCTGCAGGAAATCGGCATCATCTTCGTCGTCGCGGTGATCTTCGGTCTGGTCAACGCCATCATCAAGCCGATCGTGCAGATCATCTCGATCCCGCTCTACATCGTCACCCTCGGCCTGATCCACATCGTGATCAACGCGTTGATGCTGTGGATCACGTCGTGGATCACCGAGCACACCACGCACTGGGGGCTCTACATCGACGACTTCTGGTGGACGGCCATCTGGGCGGCGATCGTGCTGTCGATCGTCAGCTGGCTGTTGTCGGTGGTCACCGGCGGTGCCGCGCGACGGGATTGACCGGCACACTGGAGCCATGCCCGAACTACCCGAAGTCGAAGCGCTCGCCGATCACCTGCGCCGCCACGCCGTCGGGCAGACGGTGGGGCGCATCGACGTGTCGGCGTTCTCGGTGCTCAAGACGTTCGACCCGCCGATCAGCGCGCTGCATGGTCAGACCGTCACCGACGCCCACCGCTGGGGCAAGTACCTCGGCATGCAGGCCGGCGATCTCTGTCTGATCACCCACCTGTCGCGCGCCGGGTGGCTGCGGTGGTCGGACAAGCTGGCCGCGGCGCCGCTCAAGCCGGGCAAGGGGCCGATCGCCCTGCGCGTACACCTCGGCCCGCCGGGCGAGGCGCCGGGGCCGAATGTCGCCCCCGGAGCGGCTCCGGGGTTCGACCTCACCGAGGCCGGCACCCAGAAGCGGCTCGCGGTGTGGGTGGTCGACGACCCGGCCAAGGTGCCCGGCATCGCCACGCTGGGCCCCGACGCGCTGTCACTGGGACCCGACGACCTCGCCGGGCTCCTGGCGGGCAACAGTGGCCGGATCAAGACGGTGATCACCGACCAGAAGGTGATCGCGGGCATCGGCAACGCCTACAGCGACGAGATCCTGCATGTCGCGCGGATCTCCCCGTTCGCGACGGCGGCCAAGCTGAGCGAGGCGCAGCTGTCCGCGTTGCACGACGCGATGATCGGTGTGCTCAGCGACGCGGTGACACGCTCCGTCGGTCAGCAGGCCGCGACGCTGAAGGGGGAGAAGCGGTCCGGCCTGCGGGTGCACGCCAGGACCGGCCTGCCATGCCCGGTCTGCGGAGACACCGTGCGCGAAGTGTCGTTCGCGGACAAGTCGTTTCAGTACTGCCCCACGTGCCAGACGGGCGGGAAAGTGCTCGCGGATCGCCGGATGTCGCGGTTGCTCAAGTGATCCGGCAGTAGGAGCGGGTGGCCGCCGACAGCGCCGTCCGGTAGAGCGGGTCGAGCCGACGCTCATTCGCGACGGCGTCGATCGCGCTGCCGAGGTCGACGGTGCAGGTGGGTGAGTGCAGCGAGTTCCGCTGCCGCGCAATCTCGTCGACCATGATCTTGTTGAAGCCGTCGATCTGCGAGCGCGACTGGGACAGATCGGGGGCGGTGGTGGGCGCGGTGGAGGGGTCGAACTTCCACTGGCCGAACCGGGTGTACTGGACACCCTCGGTGGCGTCGATCTGGTCGGCGAAGATCGCTCGCACGTAGCCCTGGTCGATGCCGTGCGCGGACGCGTCGGCGGCCACGGCGTCGAGAACCGCGCCTGCGCGCTGCGTGTCCGTGATCGGTCCGCCGTTGATCCACTTGGCGGCCGCGACGGGGTCGCCGGAGGCCAGGCGCTGCGCCGCGGTGTCGACCAGCCGATACAGCGGAGATGCGGGCTGACTTACGGCGACCGCCTGGGAGAGCGCGACGCCGAGTGCCACGAGCAGGAATATCGCTGTCCGCACGAGAACCATGTGCCCATTCTGGCGGTGATCGGCTCGCTTAGTCTGTCGGGGTGACTCGGCAGAAGATCTTGATCACCGGCGCAAGCTCCGGTCTGGGCGCGGGAATGGCTCGCGCATTCGCCGCGAAGGGTCGCGACCTGGCGCTGTGCGCCCGCCGCATCGACCGTCTCGACGAGCTGAAGGCAGAACTGCTCGAGCGGCATCCCGGCATCACCGTCGCGGTCGCCGCCCTCGACGTCAACGATCATGAGCAGGTACCGAAGGTGTTCGCCGAGCTTTCCGACGAACTCGGCGGCATCGACCGCATCATCGTGAACGCCGGTGTCGGCAAGGGCGCGCCGCTCGGTTCGGGCAAGCTGTGGGCGAACAAGGCCACCATCGAGACGAATCTCGTTGCGGCGCTTGTCCAGATCGAGACCGCGATCGAGATGTTCAAGAAGGCCGGCGGAGGGCATCTGGTGCTCGTCTCATCGGTCCTCGGCAACAAGGGCGTTCCGGGCGTCAAGGCCGCCTATGCCGCGAGCAAGGCCGGTGTCTCGTCGCTCGGAGAGTCGTTGCGCGCCGAATACGCGCGAGGGCCGATCAAGGTCACCGTGCTCGAACCGGGCTACATCGAATCCGAGATGACGGCGAAGTCGGCGTCGACGATGTTGATGGTGGACAACGAAACCGGCGTGCGGGCGATGGTCGGCGTGATCGAACGCGAAAGCGGGCGCGCGGCGGTTCCGTGGTGGCCATGGGCGCCCCTGGTGCGGGTGATGCGGGTACTGCCGCCGAGGCTGATGAAGCCGTTCGCGTAGATCCTCCGTGTAGATGCCGGCGCTACGGGGTAAACCGCAGCGCTAGTGCTACGGGAGGTTTCGATGAGGGTGCTGTTGACCGGGGGGACCGGTTTCGTCGGGGCGTGGACGGCAAAGGCCGTCGCCGATGCGGGTCACCAGGTGAGGTTTCTGGTCCGCGATCCCGCGCGGTTGGAGACGAGTGCCGCGAAGATCGGCGTCGCGACCGACGACTACGCCGTCGGTGACATCGCCGACGCGGAGTCGACCGCTGCGGCAATGGACGGTTGTGATGCCGTAATTCACTCGGCGGCAATGGTTTCCGTCGATCCGCGGCAGGCGGACAAGATGCTGCGGACCAATCTCGACGGTGCTCACAACGTGCTCGGCGCCGCAGCCGAGCGCGGACTTGACCCGATCATCCACGTCTCCAGTTTCACGGCGTTGTTCGACCCGAATTGCAATCTGTTGCACGCCGATCTTCCGGTCGTCGGCGGCACCGACGGCTACGGGAAATCGAAGGCGGAGGTGGAGAAGTATGCGCGCGGCCTGCAGGATGCGGGTGCGCCGGTGAGCATCACGTACCCGGGCATGGTGCTCGGGCCGCCGGCGGGCAACCAGTTCGGCGAAGCGGCAGAAGGTGTTCAGGCCGCGGTGCAGATGCGCGGAGTGCCCGGTCGCGGCGCCGCGTGGATCGTGGTCGACGTCCGGGACCTGGCCGCGCTGCATGCGGCGTTGCTCGAACCGGGCAAGTGTCCGCGCCGATACATGGCGGGCGGCAAGCGAGTTCCGATCGCCGACTTGGCGAAGATGATCGGCAAGGCGGCGAACACCACCCTGCGGGTGTACCCGGTGCCGGATACGTTACTGCGCAACGTCGGAAGGGTCGTCGACGTGGTCGGGCCGTTTCTGCCGTTCGACGCACCGGTGACGGCGGCGGCGATGCAGTACTACACGCAGATGCCGTCCTCGGACGATTCGCCGAGCGAGACCGAACTCGGTATCTCGTACCGCGACCCCCAGGAAACGCTGGCGGACACCGTTTCCGGGCTGAAAGAGGTCGGCAGGTTGTGACGCGCCCCTCACGCGGAGAGAGAGAAAGTTTGAAGGTTTCAGTAAACCGCTGAGGTGGTAGTCCACAGAACATGAACGTGAAACTGACGAAGATGATGCCCCTGATGTTCTCGGGCGCCGCGGCAGTTGCGATCGCCGTCGCGCCGGTGGCCGGCGCGCAGCCGGCGCCCCCTCCGCCATGTCTGAACGCCGACGGCACCCCGTGTGCCGGTGTCGGCAACATCGATGCCTCTCCCGGTGGCGGTGCCGATGTCAATGTCCCCGGTGGTCCGCAGGGCACCGCTGACGGTGGCGGCGCTGCGGGTGTAATCCCTGGCGGCCCCGGCGGTTCGGCCGGACCCGGCGGCGCGAGCGGCTCGCTGGCCCCGAACGGACCCGGCGGCACTGCCGGACCCGGTGGTGCAAGCGGATGCCTGCCGAACGTCGGCTGCATCAACATCCCCGCCCCGTAATCACTAGCTAGCTTCATCTAGCGCCCACGCACGCGGCGCACGCTCCTCGGTGAGTGTGCGCCGCGTTGCTTTGTTCGGGCCGCGATCGGGCCCTCGTGGCCGACTGGTCACTTGTGCCCCTCCGGTCACATCGGGCCGTCGTCAAGCTCAGCGACGGGTCGATTTGCCACCGCGCCGAACAGGGGATCGGTCGCATCCGCTTGACATATCGTTGGGTTTTCCCAACACTATGTTGTGTGAGTCCGGTGAGAAGGGGGAAAACGCTCCCAATCCACAATCGCATCGGTGTCCTGCGAGCCGAGCGCCGTATGACGCGCGCCGAGCTCGCGGCGCTGATCGACGTGAACCCGCAAACAGTCGGCGCGCTCGAACGCGGCAACCACTATCCGAGCCTGGACCTGGCTTTCCGTATCTGCGATGTCTTCGGCCTGCCCGTCGAGGCGGTGTTCTCCCGCACGGAGTTCACTCCGCTGTCCACCGAGCTCTACCGCAAGAGCATCACACCACAAGGAGGCGATCACGATGTCCGAGTCGACCCGGCAAGCTGAGCGGACCTTGATCGACCGCTATCAGGACTATCGCACCCGGCGGTTCCTCAAACACGAACGCGCGTACGCCAATTCGCTGCCGCGGTGGCGCACGCAACGACGGCGTCGGACGCTCGTGGTCGTTCTGGCATCGTCGCTCTTCGTTATGCTGTGCGTCAGTGTGGTGTGCGCCTTCGGTTTTCGGCAGGCCGCCCTGGTCTGGTTGCCTGCCACCCTGATCTTCTTCCCGACGTTCGTCATGTTGCAGATCGTGTCCGGCAGGCAGGGTGACGCCCCGATGAGCGTGCTCGACGAGTACGAGATCCAGCAGCGCAACAGCGCACGATCGATCGGCCTGACGGTCACCCAGAACCTCATGCTGGCGCCGATCTTCTACCTGATCATCTTGGCGACTCGGATGAGGTCGGCCGACGCGGAGTCCGTGCGCGACATGGCGTACGCCGGAGGCCTGATGGCGCTGGTCGTGCTGATGATCGGCGGATGCCTGCCCGTCATGATCCTCGGTTGGAGCCGCCCTGACGCCGACGACTGAGCCCGGGCTGAGATTTCCTGCGCCGGTAGAGTTGTCGGTTGGAGTCGCAGAAAGGAATACGATGCTCGCCCTTACCACCTGGATCGGAGGACTGCTCGTCGCGACAGGGGTGATCGCTTACATCGTCAGCGGCGCGGTCAGCATCACCGCTCTGATCCCCGCCTTCGTCGGCGTCCTCCTGCTCATCGCCGCCCTCATCGGGCGTCGATCCGACCGGACCCGCAAGCCCGCGATGCACACGGCGCTCGTGATCGCGTTGCTCGCCGCGCTGGGTGCGCTACGGAACGTGATCGGTCTCGGCGCCGTGTTCGCGGGTACGGCCGAGCGCCCCGCCGCGGTCATCACCAGCACCATCATGTTCGTTCTGCTGCTGGTGTATCTGGTTGCCGGGGTGCGGTCCTTCGTGAAGGCGCGCGCCGCGCGCTGATTCAGGCGGAGCGGCCGCGCTCGCTGCGGTATCGGCGCACCAGAGCGTCGGTCGACGAATCGGACTGCTCGGCGGGGGAGCCGTCGCCGGTGATGACCGGCAGCAGCGCCTTGGCTTGGGTCTTGCCGAGTTCGACACCCCACTGATCGAACGAGTCGATACCCCAGATGACTCCCTCGGTGAACACCTGATGTTCGTACAGCGCGATCAACTGGCCGAGCACCGACGGGGTCAGCTGGGTCGCGAGGATCGACGTACTGGGCCGGTTTCCCGGCATCACCTTGTGCGGCACCACATTCGGCGGTGTGCCTTCCGTGGCGATCTCCTCGGCGGTCTTGCCGAACGCGAGCACTTGCGTCTGCGCGAAGAAGTTGCTCATCAGCAGGTCGTGCATGCTTCCCTTGCCGTCCGCGGTCGGCAGGTCGTCCGTCGGCTGCGAGAAAGCGATGAAGTCTGCGGGTACCAGCCGTGTGCCCTGATGCAGCAGTTGGTAGAACGCATGTTGGCCGTTTGTTCCCGGCTCGCCCCAGAAGATCTCGCCGGTGCTCGTCGTGACCGGCGAGCCGTCGGCGCGCACCGACTTGCCGTTGGACTCCATCGTGAGCTGTTGCAGATACGCGGCGAACCGCGCCAGATCGTTCGAATACGGCAGCACCGCACGGGTTTCCGCGCCGAAGAACTCGTTGTACCACAGGCCGACCAACCCCAGCAGCACCGGAACGTTCGATTCCAACGGCGCCGTGCGGAAGTGCTCGTCGACGATGTGGAACCCGGACAGGAACTCGGCGAACCGCTCGCGTCCGATCACCGCCATCACGCTCAGGCCGATCGCGCTGTCGACCGAATAGCGGCCACCGACCCAGTCCCAGAACCCGAACATGTTCTCGGTGTTGATGCCGAAGTCGTCGACCAGCTTCTTGTTGGTCGACACCGCCACGAAATGCCGTGACACCGCGGCATCGCCGAGCGCATCGGTCAGCCAGCGACGCGCCGCCATCGCGTTGGTCAGCGTCTCGAGCGTCGAGAACGTCTTCGACGCGACGATGAAAAGCGTTGTCGCAGGGTCGAGTCCGTCGAGCTTTGCTACCAGGTCCGCCGGGTCGACGTTGGAAACGAACCGCGCCGAGATGCCCGCATCCGCGTAGTGGCGCAACGCGAGCGTGGCCATCGCCGGGCCGAGGTCCGATCCTCCGATGCCGATGTTGACGACGGTCTTGATGGGCTCGCCCGTCGCGCCGGTCCACTCGCCGCTGCGCAACCGATCGGTGAAATCGCCCATCTTGTCGAGCACCTCGTGCACGTCGGCGACGACGTTCTGCCCGTCGACGACCAGCTCGGCGCCCCGCGGCAACCGCAGGGCGGTGTGCAGAACGGCGCGGTCCTCGGAGGTGTTGATGTGCACGCCGGAGAACATCGCGTCGCGCTTCTGCTCGAGGCGGGCTGCGCGCGCCAGATCCACCAGCAGCTTGAGCGTCTCGCGCGTGACCCGATGCTTGCTGTAGTCGACGTAGAGGTCGCCGACCGTCGCCGCCAATTCGGTGCCGCGCGCCGGATCCTCGGCGAACAACTCCCGGAGGTGTTTCGCGCCCACTTCGTCGTGATGCCGTTGCAGCGCCTGCCAGGCCGGAGTCGAGGCGATATCGGGTATCTGGTCGGTGTCGGCACTCATGAACACGACCCTAATGCGGGCCAGCGATCACGAACGTGCGCTCAGGACGAAGATTCCGCCGAATTTTCGTTCTGACCGCACGTTCGACGAGTGTGATTGATCGTCCGGCAGGGGTGTAATACAGAGTTATGGATACCGCGAAGCTGCTGTCGTCAGTGCCCACCGGACTGTGGATCGGTGGTGAGGAACGCGAGGCCTCGTCCACCTTCGACGTGCTCGACCCCTCTGACGATCAGGTGCTGGCCTCGGTCGCCAACGCGACCGCCGACGATGCGATCGCCGCGCTCGACGCGGCCTGCGCGGTTCAGGCGGAGTGGGCGGCCACCGCGCCGCGCGAACGGGGCGAGATCCTGCGCGCGGTGTTCGAGAAGATCACCGAACGCGCCGAGGACATCGCCACCTTGATGACCCTGGAGATGGGCAAGGTACTGCGCGAGAGCATGGGCGAGGTCACCTACGGCGGGGAGTTCTTCCGCTGGTTCTCCGAAGAGGCGGTGCGTGTCGCGGGTCGCTACACACCGAGCCCCGCGGGCAGCGGTCGGGTGCTGGTCACCAAGCAGCCCGTCGGCCCCTGCTACGCGATCACGCCGTGGAACTTCCCGCTGGCGATGGGCACCCGCAAGATCGGGCCCGCGTTCGCCGCCGGCTGCACCATGATCGTCAAGCCCGCGCAGGAGACACCGTTGACGATGCTGCTGCTGGCCAAGCTGATGGACGAGGCCGGCCTGCCCAAGGGCGTGCTGTCGGTGCTGCCGACGAAGAGCCCCGGCGACGTCACCGCCGCGCTGATCGACGACGGCCGGTTGCGCAAGCTGACCTTCACCGGTTCCACCGGCGTGGGTAAGGCGCTGGTCAAACAATCGGCCGACAAACTGTTGCGCACCTCGATGGAACTGGGCGGCAACGCCCCGTTCGTGGTGTTCGACGACGCCGACGTCGACGCCGCGGTCGAGGGCGCGATCCTGGCCAAGATGCGCAACGGCGGGGAGGCCTGCACGGCGGCCAACCGCTTCCACGTAGCGAACTCGGTGCGCGAGGAATTCACCGACAAACTCGTCAAGCGGATGAGCGAGTTCACCCTCGGCAAGGGCATCGACGAATCGGCCACGCTCGGTCCTCTGATCAACGCCAAACAGGTCGCCACGGTCGAGGACCTGGTCTCCGACGCGGTCTCGCGTGGCGCGAAGGTCGCGATCGGCGGGGTGGCGCCCGGCGGGCCGGGCAACTTCTATCCGGCCACCGTGCTGGCGGACGTGCCAGCCGACGCCCGCATCCTCAAGGAGGAGGTGTTCGGCCCCGTCGCCCCGATCACGGGGTTCGACACCGAGGAAGAGGGCATCGCGGCGGCCAACGACACCGAGTACGGGTTGGCGGCCTACATCTACACCCAGTCGCTCGACCGCGCGCTGCGCGTCGCCGAGGCGATCGAATCGGGCATGGTCGGCATCAACCGCGGCGTGATCTCCGATCCCGCGGCACCGTTCGGCGGCGTCAAGGAATCCGGGTTCGGGCGCGAGGGCGGGTTCGAGGGCATGGAGGAGTACCTCGAGGTCAAGTACATCGCGCTGACGAAGTAGTCGACACGCCGCCGCGCCTGCGCCCGCAGCTCCGCTCGCGCGGGCAAGATTTCGCAAGTGAATGCGCGTCGCTCCGTCGCGCCCGCTGATCGCCGCCCGCTGTCAGTACGTCAATCCTCGCGCGCGCATCGGCGTGGCGAGATCCCCGCCCTCGACGGCATCCGCGCCGTCGCCGTCGTCCTCGTGCTCGCCGACCACGGCGGCATTCCCGGAGTCGACGGCGGGTTCCTGGGCGTCGACGTGTTCTTCGTGCTCAGCGGATTCCTGATCACCTCGCTGCTGCTCGACGAGCACTCCCGCACCGGCCGAATCCGGCTGCGGGACTTCTGGATCCGTCGCGCCCGCCGACTGCTGCCCGCCCTGTTGGTGATGGTGCTGGCGGTGGTGGCCGCGCGGGGGTTCTTCTCGACGGAGGCGATCGCCAACCTGCGCGACGACGCCGTCGCCTCGTTCTTCTGGGTGGCCAACTGGGCGTTCGTCGCCCAACGCACCGACTACTTCTCGCAGGGCGCGCCACCGTCGCCCTTGCAGCACACCTGGTCGCTGGGGGTGGAGGAGCAGTACTACCTGATCTGGCCGCTGCTGCTGATCGCCGTCGCGTTCGTCTTCTGCCGGCGCAATCCGACCCATCTGCGGTGGGCGGTGTTGGGGTTGGCCACCGCGGGTGCGGTCGCCTCCGCGGCGGCGGCGATCGTCTTCGTCGACGAGGCGACGCTCAACCGCGTCTACTTCGGCACCGACACCCGCGCGCAGGCGCTGCTCGTCGGCGCCGCGGCGGCCGCCCTGCTGGTGCGGGACTGGACCACGGTGACGCTCGCCGGGCCGGTCATCAGAACGCGGTGGCTGCGGTGGGTCGCCCGGGTCGTCTCCGTGGTCGGCGTTGTCGTGCTGGGCTTCGCGGCGCACATGGCGACCGGCAGCGTCGGCGACTTCCACAAGGGTCTGCTGATCATCGTCGCCCTGGCCGCCGCCGGAGTGGTCGGCGCGGTGGCACTGGACCAGGAGGGCCCGGTCGCGCGGGTGCTGGCATGGCGCCCGCTGGTGTGGCTGGGTGCGATCTCGTACGGCGTCTACCTGTGGCACTGGCCGATCTTTCTGGCGATCAACGGCGAGCGCACCGGCTGGTCCGGCTGGTCGCTGTTCGCGCTGAGGTGCGCGGCGACGCTCGCGGTGGCAGCACTGTCGTGGTGGCTGCTCGAACAGCCCATCCGGCGTTGGCGGCCGGTGATCGTGCCCATGCTGCCGTTGGCCGGCGCCACGGCCGCGACCGCCGCGGTGATCACGATGACGGTGCTGCCGGTCGGGGTCACCTCCGGCGGTCCACCGCAGGAGGAGCCGAGCATCGACTCCGCGGCGTTGATCGCACCCGAGGTGCCGGTCGAAGTGCGACGCCCGACTGCTCGCGATCCCGGCACCAGGAGGGTCGCGGTGTTCGGCGACTCCGTGGCCTGGACGCTGATGCGCTATCTTCCGGACACGCCGGGCCTGGCGTTCGCCGACCACACGATGATCGGGTGCGGCATCGCGCGCGGCGGCCCGTACCGCTACGTCGGCCAGACGCTGAACCAGAAGCCGGTGTGCGATACGTGGCCGAGCCGGTGGGCGGAGCGCGTCAAGCACGAGCGTCCCGACGTGGTGCTGCTGATCGTGGGCCGGTGGGAAGTCGTGGACCGGATGAACGAGGGGCGGTGGACGCACGTCGGTGAGCCGACCTACGACGCGTATCTGCGCTCCGAACTCAACCGCGCGCTCGACATCCTCTCGTCGACCGGCGCACGCGTCGTCGTGACGACCGAGCCCTACAACCGCCGCTCCGAGAAACGCGACGGCAGCCTGTACCCAGAGGACGATCCCGATCGGGTCGACGACTGGAATGCGTTGCTGCGCAGCGCGGTCAAATATCGGTCGAACGTCACGGTGCTCGACCTGAATCGCAAGCTCGGCCCGAACGGCGGCTACACCAACTGGATCGACGGCATCCGCATCCGCAGCGACGGCGTGCACCCCACGCCGGAAGCGGTCGAGTGGCTGACGCCGTGGTTGACCGACGCGCTGCGCTGACGGCGGGCGATTTCGGTGCGCTACCTATCGTTGAGCGACTGGAAGTGCACCGAAATCACTGGTGACCGAGGCGGCCGCGGCCCAGGCGCAGCAACAGCATCGCGAGGTCTTTGCCCTCGGGGCCGAGTTCGCTGTAGCGCTCGATGACCTTCATCTCGCGGCTGTGCACCAGGCGGGTCCCGCCGGAGGCCATCCGCGCCTTGCCGATCATCTTGGACACCTCGGTACGGCGCTTCACGGCCGCGAGGATCTCGGCGTCGAGCCGGTCGATCTCCCGGCGCAGGTCATCGATATCGGGCACAGTCTCGGTTTCGGTCGTCATGGGATTTCACCGCCTCGTTGTGTGGGGTTCCTGGTCTCATTCGGTCCTGGGCCTCACACAAGAGACGAGCCGCGGGGCACGGAAGCGGACCGCGGAGCTCTCACAGAAGCTGCTAGACCACGGGCACCGTTAGTCGGTACCCGCAGATAAATCGCTGTTTGCTGAGCACGCGACAAAGTGTGCCACCAAAGCCACGGCCAGCGCAAAGCCCACGCGGCGGTTCGGCCGTGGGAGTGTCCCTGCACAGCGGTAAGTTCGACACTGACATGAGCGCACCGAACACCATCGCACCGACCGGGGCCAACGAAGCCGACGACCTGCTCGAGGGGCTCAACCCGCAGCAGCGCCAGGCCGTCCTGCACGAGGGCTCGCCGCTGCTCATCGTCGCAGGCGCCGGCTCCGGTAAGACCGCTGTGCTCACCCGCCGGATCGCCTATCTGCTGGCCGCCCGTGACGTCGGCGTCGGGCAGGTCCTGGCCATCACGTTCACCAACAAGGCCGCCGCCGAGATGCGCGAGCGGGTGGTGGGTCTGGTCGGGCCGCGCGCTCGCTCGATGTGGGTGTCGACGTTCCACTCCACCTGCGTGCGGATCCTGCGCAACCAGGCCTCGCTGATCAGGGGCCTGAATTCGAACTTCTCGATCTACGACGCCGACGACTCGCGCCGCCTGCTACTGATGATCGGCAAGGACATGGGCCTGGATACCAAGCGGTACTCGCCTCGGCTGCTGTCCAACGCGATCTCCAACCACAAGAACGAGTTGGTCGGCCCCGAACAGGCGGCGGCCGAGGCCTCGGAGGCGGGCGAGGAACTGCCCGGGATCATCGCCGAGGTCTACGCCGAGTACCAGCGCCGCCTGCGTGCGGCCAACGCGCTCGACTTCGACGACCTCATCGGCGAGACGGTCGGTGTGCTGCAGGCCTTTCCGCAGATCGCGCAGTACTACCGGCGGCGGTTCCGGCACATCCTCGTCGACGAGTACCAGGACACCAACCACGCGCAGTATGTGTTGGTCCGCGAACTCGTGGGAACGGAGACGGTCGACGGGGTGCCACCTGCCGAACTGTGCGTCGTCGGCGACGCCGACCAGTCGATCTACGCGTTCCGCGGTGCGACCATCCGCAACATCGAGGACTTCGAACGCGACTATCCGAACGCGACAACCATTCTGCTGGAACAGAACTACCGCTCGACGCAGAACATCCTCAACGCCGCGAACGCGGTTATCTCCCGCAACGCCGGCCGCCGCGAGAAGCGGCTGTGGACCGATGAGGGGGAGGGCGAACTGATCGTCGGCTACGTCGCCGACAACGAACACGACGAGGCCCGGTTCGTCGCCCAGGAGATCGACGCACTCGTCGACGACGGTGGCAGCTATTCAGATGTGGCGGTGTTCTACCGCACGAACAACTCCTCGCGAGCGCTCGAAGAGGTCTTCATCCGCGCCGGGATTCCGTACAAAGTCGTTGGGGGCGTGCGCTTTTACGAACGTCGCGAGATCCGCGACATCGTCGCGTACCTGCGGGTGCTGGACAACCCGGGCGACTCGGTGAGCATGCGGCGCATCCTGAACACCCCGCGACGCGGCATCGGTGACCGCGCCGAGGCGTGTGTCGCGGTGTACGCCGAGAACACCGGGTGCAGCTTCAACGACGCCCTGCAGGCGGCCGCCGAGGGCAAGGTGCCGATGCTCAACACCCGTGCGGAGAAATGCATCTCGGCGTTCGTCGAGATGCTCGACGATCTGCGCGGCCGTCTCGACGGTGAACTGGGCGAGTTGATCGAGGCGGTGCTCGACCGCACCGGTTACCGCGCCGAACTCGAGTCGTCCAGCGATCCGCAGGATCTCGCGCGTTTGGACAACCTCAACGAGTTGGTCAGCGTCGCACACGAATTCAGCACCGACCTGGCCAACGCGCAGGCGCTCGCCGACGATGAGCCCCTCGACGAGGACATCCCCGACACCGGGGTGCTGGCCCAGTTCCTGGAGCGCGTGTCACTGGTGGCCGACGCCGACGAACTGCCCGAGCACGGCGCCGGCGTCGTCACGATGATGACGCTGCACACCGCCAAGGGTCTCGAGTTCCCCGTCGTGTTCGTGACGGGCTGGGAGGACGGCATGTTCCCGCATATGCGGGCGCTGGGCGACCCCGCCGAGCTGTCCGAGGAACGCCGGCTGGCCTACGTCGGCATCACCCGCGCCCGCCAGCGGCTCTACCTGAGCCGGGCCAAGGTCCGGTCGTCGTGGGGTCAGCCGATGCTGAACCCGGAATCCCGGTTTCTCAAGGAGATTCCGCAGCATCTCATCGACTGGCGGCGCACCGATCCCACACCGTCGTCGTTCAGCGCGCCCGTCAGCGGCGCGGGACGCTTCGGAACCCCGCGTCCCTCGCCGACGCGGTCCGGAGCCGGGAAACGTCCGCTGCTGGTGCTCGAGCCAGGCGACCGGGTCACGCACGACAAGTACGGATTGGGCCGCGTGGAGGAGGTGAGCGGTGTCGGCGAATCGGCGATGTCGCTCATCGACTTCGGCAGCTCCGGCCGCGTGAAGTTGATGCACAACCACGCGCCGATCACCAAGCTCTAGCCGGAGCGTTCCCAGCGTCCGGTCGCGGGCAGCGCGGCGAACACGATGCTCGCTACCGGAAGCACCGGGATGGCGTAGACGACGGCGGGTAGCTTCGCGTTCGCGACGAACAGGCTCGAGAAGATCAGCAGCGCCACCATCGCGCCCACCATCACCAGCAAGCGGCTCACCCACCGGCGCAGCAGCAGGCCGATCAGCCCGGCGACGAGGGCGGCGGCCGAGATCGCGGTCAGGAAGCCGATCGCGACGCAGAACAGTTGATCGGAGCGCCACCAGCCGGTGATCAGGTCGGTCGCGATCACCCCGGTGGTCCAGCCGGTCAGGATGCTCGCCACCGCGGTCGCTATCGCCGTCTTGGGGCTCGCCGCCGGCGACACCGACACCGGCTTGGCCCGCGGGATGTACGTCGTCTCCGGCGCGGGCCGGTCCGACATCTGCGTCGCCCCGCCCATGTCGGCCATCTGGGTCGCGCCGCCGGGGCCGGGATCGGACATCCGCGTCTGACCGCCCGTGTCCACCATCTGTGTCGGCGGGTCGGATATGGGGATCGCCCCGGTCGGGTGGCGCCGGATGATGCTGGTTCTCGGCTCCTCGGCGGCCGGAATCTCGCCGGATGGGTGACGACGGATGATGCCGGTCTCCGCGCTCGACGGTGATTGGCGTGTCAGATCGGAGTCGTCGTCGCTGGCCACTCAGCCAGACTAGTTGCCGACGGACAGGCCCCGTTTGGCCAGCCAACCCACGGGGTCGACCCGATCGGTGCCGTTCAGGTGCACCTCGAAGTGCAGGTGAGGTCCGGTGGAGTTACCGGTGTTGCCCATCTTGGCGATCTGGTCACCGGCCCAGACCCGCTGGCCGACCTCGACCGACCACGAGCTGAGGTGACCGTAGAGCGTCACGGTGCCGTCCGAATGCCGGACCTTGACCATGTTTCCGTAGCCGGCATAGGGCCCGGCCGAGATGACCACGCCGTCGGAGGCGGCGAGCACCGGGGTGCCGATCGAGTTCGCGATGTCGATGCCACCGTGCAGCGCGCCCCACCGGTAGCCGAAGCCCGACGTCCACACGCCCTTGGTGGGCATCACGAACATCGGCCGCTGCAGACGGGCTTCGCGTTCGGCGCGCTCCTGCGCGAATGCGGCCGCCTTCTGGATCTCCTCGGTGTGCAGCGACGAGCTGGCGGCCGGCGTCACAGCGACCACCTGCATACCGCCCGTCGAGCCACTGATGGGGTTGTTCATCGAGGACTGGTCCGCGGCCAGGACGGCCTCCGAGGACTGCTCCTGGGCGGCGTTGGCCATCGAGTAGGCGCCCGCCGCGGTCGCGCCCACCGCCATCGCGGCGACCATCAGCCGACCCTTGACGGGGACTTCCTGCTTGCGGTGCGCAGGCGTGCGCGTGCCGATGCGGATGACGTCCGTGGCGGCCATGCCGTCGCTGGTGTCGGTGTGGCTGTCGCGGTAGGCGTGCGCACGGCGCGCGTGCCGCGGGCCGGCCTGGAACTCCGAGGGCACGGCGAGCCGCAGCGGAACCAGGTCGTCGGTGTCGGTTAGATCGTCGAGCTCGGGGGCACGGATGACCTGGGCTTCACGGTCGAAGGCGCTGTTCTCGCGGAAGTCGATGTCAGCGAGATCACCGAACTCGTTGAACGGGATGATGTCGGTGACTTCGGACGGGGATTCGCTTACGCGGCGGCTGATTTGCCGATTCGTCGCCGATCTCCGATGAGATCCGGACGAACGGTGCGAAGCCAACCTGGGGTGTCCTTGCCTGTCGAGGATGCGTGCCGTGACCAAAGCGTTATCGAGACCAGAGGCACGTTAACCAACTCCCGATGAGGGCTGCAAGCCGAGCGCCTATTCCGCGCGGATTTGTGACTTGTATCACTAGAGTCGGGCGGTGAGATCTACCACATGAGCGGTGGGCGGTGCCAATGCGTTCTGAGCGTGTGGATAAAGTTCCTCCGAGCCTTCGGCCCAACAACTCCGCAATCGACGCGCTAGAGACAGTGAGCTAATGGATCTCTTCGAATACCAGGCGAAAGAGCTCTTCGCCAAGCACAACGTGCCCACCACACCCGGGCGGGTGACCGACACCGCCGACGACGCCAAGGCCATCGCCGAGGAGATCGGCAAGCCCGTGATGGTCAAGGCCCAGGTCAAGACCGGCGGCCGCGGTAAGGCCGGCGGCGTGAAATACGCGGCGACCGCCGATGACGCGTTCACCCACGCACAGAACATCCTCGGCCTGGACATCAAGGGCCACATCGTTAAGAAGCTGCTGGTGTCCGAGGCCAGCGACATCGCCGAGGAGTACTACATCTCCTTCCTGCTCGACCGTGCCAACCGCACGTACCTGGCCATGTGCTCGGTGGAGGGCGGTATGGAGATCGAGGAGGTCGCCGCGACCAAGCCGGACCGGCTGGCCCGGGTGCACGTCGACGCGACCAAGGGCGTCGACGAGGCGTTCGCCCGCGAGATCGCCAAGAAGGGGCACCTGCCCGAGGAGGTGCTCGACGCCGCCGCGGTGACGATCGCCAAGCTGTGGGAGGTCTTCGTCGCCGAGGACGCCACGCTGGTCGAGGTCAACCCGCTCGTGCGCACCCCCGACGACCAGATCCTGGCGCTCGACGGCAAGGTCACGCTCGACGGCAACGCCGACTTCCGCCATCCCGAGCACGCTGAGTTCGAGGACCGCGACGCCACCGACCCGCTGGAACTCAAGGCCAAGGAGCACGACCTCAACTACGTCAAGCTCGACGGTTCGGTGGGCATCATCGGCAACGGCGCCGGCCTGGTGATGTCGACGCTGGACGTCACCGCGTACGCCGGTGAGAAGCACGGCGGCGTGAAGCCGGCCAACTTCCTCGACATCGGCGGCGGCGCCTCGGCCGAGGTGATGGCCGCGGGTCTGGACGTCATCCTGAACGACGAACAGGTCAAGAGCGTGTTCGTCAACGTGTTCGGCGGCATCACCTCGTGCGACGCCGTCGCCAACGGCATCGTCAACGCGCTGAAGATCCTCGGCGACGAGGCCAACAAGCCACTCGTGGTTCGTCTCGACGGCAACAACGTCGAAGAGGGTCGCCGCATCCTGGCCGAGGCCAACCACCCGCTGGTGATCCAGGCCGACACCATGGACGCCGGCGCCGACAAAGCCGCCGAGCTGGCGAACAAGTAAGGGACGCAAGCTATGTCGATCTTTTTGAACAAGGACTCCAAGGTCATCGTCCAGGGCATCACCGGCGGCGAGGGCACCAAGCACACCGCTCTGATGCTCAAGGCGGGCACGCAGCTCGTCGGTGGCGTCAACGCGCGCAAGGCCGGAACGACCGTGTCGCACAAGGACAAAGATGGCAACGACGTCGAGCTGCCGGTGTTCGGCACCGTCGCCGAGGCCATGAAGGAGACCGGCGCCGACGTGTCGGTCGTCTTCGTGCCGCCGAAGTTCGCCAAGGACGCGATCATCGAGGCCATCGACGCGGAGATCCCGCTGCTGGTCGTCATCACCGAGGGAATTCCAGTGCAGGACACGGCATATGCGTGGGCCTACAACCTTTCCAAGAGTGGCAACAAGGTCCCGAAGACCCGCATCATCGGCCCCAACTGCCCCGGCATCATCACGCCTGGCGAGGCGCTGGCGGGTATCACGCCGGCCAATATCACCGGCCCCGGTCCGGTCGGCCTGGTGTCGAAGTCCGGAACCCTGACCTACCAGATGATGTTCGAGCTGCGCGATTTCGGGTTCTCGACCGCCATCGGCATCGGCGGCGACCCGGTCATCGGCACGACGCACATCGACGCGATCGAGGCGTTCGAGAAGGACCCCGACACCAAGGTCATCGTGATGATCGGTGAGATCGGCGGCGACGCCGAGGAGCGCGCGGCCGATTACATCAAGGCCAACGTCAGCAAGCCCGTCGTCGGCTACGTCGCGGGCTTCACCGCACCGGAGGGCAAGACGATGGGCCACGCCGGCGCCATCGTGTCGGGTTCGTCGGGCACCGCGCAGGCCAAGAAGGAAGCGCTGGAGGCCGCGGGGGTGAAGGTCGGCAAGACGCCGTCGGAGACGGCGAACCTGGCCCGGGAAATCCTGAAGAGCCTGTAAACCGCCTGCGCGAGCAGACGTAAAAGTGCCCATTTCGCTCGAGAAATGGGCACTTTTGCGTCTGGTGGGCGATCTTGGTTAGCCTTTCGAACTAACACTTGTCAGGAGGTCTGTAATGGTCGATTCCCGGACCCCGGTCATCGTCGGCGTCGGGCAGTTCACCGAGCGCATCGACGATCCCGGCTATCGGGGCATGTCGGCGGTCGACCTCGCGACCGAGGCGGTGCGTGCGGCGCTGACCGACACGGGAGTCGACGCCGCGACGGCCGCGCAGGCCATCGAGACGGTCTACGCCCTGCGTCAGTTCGAGATCTCCGGGCCGATGCCCGCGACGCTGGGCAAGTCGAACAACTATCCGCGCTCGGTCATGCGGCGCATCGGCGGCGATCCCGCTCGCGTCGTCCTGGAACCGGTCGGTGGACAGGGCCCGCAGAAGCTCGTCACCGAGGCCGGCGCCGCCATCGCGTCGGGCGAATGCGACGTGGCGATGGTGATCGGTTCCGAACCGGGTTCGACGGCTCGCTACTTCGCTGAACGTGACGACAAGCCCGACTTCACCGAACACGTCGACGGTCAGCTCGAGGACCGCGGCCACCAGATCCACCGGTACTTCACCGAATACACCGCGTCGCACGGATTGACCGGTGCCGCAGTGCAATACGGTCTGCTGGACAATGCCCGCCGCAGCCGCCTGGGCGTGGGCGTGGCCGAGTACCGGCGGCAGATGGCCGAGCTGTTCGCACCGCTGTCGAAAGTCGCTGCAAAGAACCCGTTCTCGTCATCGCCGGTCGAGCGCTCGGTCGAGGAGATCATCACCGTCACCGACGACAACCGGATGATCTGCGACCCGTACCCGCGCCTGCTGGTGGCCCGTGATCAGGTCAACCAGGGTGCCGCCGCCATCATGATGTCGGTGGCGGCCGCACGCCGACTCGGCGTGCCCGAGGAGAAATGGGTTTATCTGCACGGGCATTCGGACATGACCGAGCAGGGCCTGCTGGACCGGGTGGACCTCGGCGCCAGCCCCGCGACCGTGCACGCCGTGCGAGAAGCGTTGCGGGTCGCACAGATCGGCGCCGACGACCTCTCCACCTTCGACCTGTACAGCTGCTTCCCGTTCCCGGTGTTCGTCGCCTGCGAGGCGCTGGGTATCGACGGCGACGATGCACGCGGCCTGACCGTGACTGGCGGATTGCCCTATTTCGGCGGCCCCGGCAACAGCTACTCGCTGCACGCCATCGCCGAGACGGTCGCCCAGATGCGTGACCAGCCGGGGCGATTCGGTTTGGTGGGCGCCAACGGCGGCACGATGAGCAAGTACTCGGTCGGCATCTATTCGACGCTGCCCGTCGACTGGCGCACGGACAACAGCGAACATCTCAACGCCGAGGTGGCCGCACTGCCCGCGGTCCCGGTGACCGAGCGGCCCGAAGGCCGCGCGACCATCGAGACCTATTCGGTGCGCGACGACTGGCCCGTCCGCACCGGGATCATCATCGGCAGGCTCGATTCGGACAACTCCCGGTTCCTCGCCATCTCCGAAGAGGAGGATCTCGTAGCGTTGATGTCCGACGGCGACCCCCTCGGTGCGGCCATCACGGTGCATCCCACGGAGAAGGTCAACCGCGCCGCCCTCGCTTGATAGGAGAGGAGGAGCCGTGAAGCACCTCTCGCTGCTGGTAGCGCTGCTCCTCACCCTCGTCGCCGGTTGTAGAAATGCGCCTGCGACCGATTCGCTCATGGTGTTCGCGGCGGCGTCGCTGAAGTCGGCCTTCACCGAGATCGGCGCCCAGTTCGAGAAGGACCGTCCCGGCACCCGGGTGGAGTTCTCCTTCGCCGGTTCCTCGGACCTCGCCACACAGTTGACACAGGGCGCGCGGGCCGATGTGTTCGCCGCCGCCGATGCGGCGAACATGGACAAGGTGGCCACCGCGGGACTGCTCGCCGGGGACCCGGTGAACTTCGCGTCCAACACGTTGACCATCATTGTGCAGCCGGGAAACCCCAAGAATGTGAGGACTTTTTGTGATCTGAACCGAGGAGGAACCAGCGTCGTGGTGTGCGCGCCGCAGGTCCCCTGCGGATCGGCGACAAAGAAGGTGGAGCAGGCCGCGGGCATCGATCTCAACCCGGTCAGTGAGGAGTCGTCGGTCACCGACGTCCTGAACAAGGTGACGAGCGGTCAGGCCGACGCCGGAATCGTCTATGTCACCGACGCCCGAGGCGCCGGTGCCCGCATCGTCGAGGTGCCCATCCCCGAAGCCGCCGACGTGGTCAACGTCTATCCCATTGCCACCCTGAAGGATTCGTCACAACGCGGCCTCGCACAGGGGTTCATCGCCGCCGTGACCGGCGAAGCGGGACAGCGGGTGCTCAGCGAAGCGGGTTTCGGCAGGCCCTGATCAGACCAGCGCGGCGAGCTTGCCCGCCAGCCGTTCGACGTACGCCGCGACGTCGTCGGGGGACTTGTCGGGAAGGCCGAAGAGCACCTCGGTGACACCGAGATCGGCCCAGCGGGCCAGCTTTTCGGGGTCGGGCTTGAAGTCGAGCGCGACGATCTGCGGTGCTCCCTCGCGTCCGGCGGAAGCCCAGATGTCCTGCAGGAGCTTGACCGGCTCGTCGATGTCGAAGTCGCGCGGTGTGGTGATCCAGCCGTCGGCGGACCGGGCGATCCACTTGAAGTTCTTCTCGGTGCCCGCCGCGCCGACCAACACCGGGATGTGCGCTTGCACCGGCTTGGGCCACGCCCAGCTGGGACCGAAGTTGACGAACTCGCCCTCGTAGGAGGCCTCCTCCTGCGTCCACAGCGCGCGCATCGCCTCCAGGTACTCGCGCAGCATCGTGCGCCGGCGTCCCGGCGGGACATTATGGTCGGCGAGCTCGTCGGTGTTCCAGCCGAACCCGACCCCGAGGCTCACCCGGCCACCGGACAGATGGTCGAGCGTGGCGATCGACTTCGCCAGCGTGATCGGGTCGTGCTCCACCGGCAGCGCCACCGCCGTCGACAGGCGCACGCGCGAGGTCACCGCCGCCGCGGTGCCCAGGCTGACCCAGGGATCGAGCGTGCGCATGTATCGGTCGTCCGGTAGCGACTCGTCACCGGTCGTGGGGTGCGCGGCCTGCCGCTTGATCGGGATGTGCGTGTGTTCGGGCACGTAGAACGTGGTGAAGCCGTGGTCATCGGCCAATTTGGCGGCCGCCGCGGGGGTGATCCCGCGATCGCTGGTGAACAGAACGAGCCCGTAGTCCATGCCCAGAATTAGAACGTGTTTCAGTCTCGGGGGCAAGCACGGCTCCGTTTCCGCCCGTGTCCGCGCTTATGTGGCTCGTTCCCAGCCGACCCGTGGACCCGGGCTCGGTCCGCAGCCACGGCGGTTGACCTGCCGTGACGCACAGCTGACCGTCTTTTGCTCGCACGTCAATTGTTCTGTTCTGCAGTCGCTTTCGACACAGACGTGACGCAGTGCACGTAACGGGTCTGCCCACCGAGACGACATGCACAGAGATAGCGCTCTTGTTCTACATGCACGAGAGAGCTGGTTCAGAGGTGTCCGCCGTGCCGGTTCTCAGTACGCAGCGGCACCTCCCGTCGAAGTTGCGATGGACGCAGGTGTCGCCAGACTTTAGGCGAAAAAATGCCCCGCATTTCCCGTGGCGGCGTCGCGTTCGGCGCCGCCGTGTTGACGTTCGCCGGGTTCGTGGTCTTCGGTGGCCACTGGTTCGGCGGCGGCGACGAGTCCGGCGCTCCGCCGTCGGTGCCTGCCGGTGACACGGCGGTGACCCAGTCGGGTCCCGCGCCCGCGCAGCCCGACGGCCGTTCCGTCGGTGCGTCCGGTGGTGCGCTGCCGCGGGCGGACGGTGTACAGGCCGCGTCCGGAGGCGACGGTCAGGCGGCGCCGCAGCCGCCACCGCAGCGTGACGATCCGCTGGGCGTGGCCGACATCGTGTTGTTCGTCGTCCTGGGTTCGGTGTCGCTGCTGCTGTTCGTGATCGCCGCGACCACGTTGTGGTGGATGTTGCACGCGTGGCACAGTCCAGAGGCGTTGTCCGGGACGGGATTTCGCAGGCGCTCGGCGACGAGACCGTGGTCGTTCTCCCTGTTGCTCCCCGCTCGCCACGAACAGGATGTCCTCGGCGACACCATCGATGCGCTGGCGCGGCTCGATCACCCGGCGTACGAGGTGATCGTCATCATCGGCCACGACGATCCGGAGACCGAGCGGGTGGCCAGGGCCGCGGCCGCGCGGCACCGGCGCACCGTCCGTGTGGTCATCGACGACAACATCCCGAAGAACAAGCCGAAGGCGCTCAACACGGCGCTACCGGCCTGCCGCGGCGAGGTCGTCGGCGTGTTCGACGCCGAGGATGAGGTCCATCCGAGCCTGCTGCGCCTGGTCGAGGCGCGCTTCGAGGAGTCGGGCGCCGACGTCGTCCAGTCCGGTGTGCAGCTGATGAACGTCCGGACGAGCTGGTGGTCCTTGCGAAACTGCCTGGAGTACTACTTCTGGTTCCGCTCACGCCTGCACTTCCATGCCGAACAACGGTTCATTCCGCTCGGCGGCAACACCGTGTTCGCGCGCACGGCCCTGCTGCGCGCGGTCGGCGGGTGGGATCGCAACTGCCTGGCCGAGGACTGCGAGATCGGCGTCCGGCTCTCCACACGCGGCGCGCGCGTCGCGGTGGCGTACGACCCGCGCGTCGTCACCCGCGAGGAAACCCCCGGGTCGGTGCGGGCGCTGGTCAAACAGCGCACGCGCTGGGACCAGGGGTTCATGCAGGTCTATCAGAAGGGCGAATGGCGCAACCTGCCGACGCGGCGGCAGCGCCTGCTGGCGCGCTACACGCTGGCCATGCCGTTCCTCCAGGCGGCCACCGGTGCGCTGGTGCCGATCGCCCTCGTGTGCATGTTCGTTCTGAAAGTTCCCGTACCGCTGACCCTGCTGACATTCCTGCCGCTGGTGCCGACGCTCGTCACGGTGGCGGTCGAGGCCGCCGCGCTCGGTGAGTTCGGCAGGGAGTTCGGAATCCGGATCCGCCTCTGGGACCACATCAGGCTGGTGCTGGGCGCCTTCCCGTACCAGCTGTTGCTGGCGGCCGCGGCGGTGCGATCCGCCTGGCGGCAGAGCCGCGGTCAAGGCGGCTGGGAGAAGACCGAGCATGCCAACGCCCACCGCGTGGTCGGCCGCCAGGAGCGGATCGCCGCATGACCAGATCGATTCGACTCAATCCCTCGGTTCCCATCGTCGTCGCGCTGATGGCGCTGACCGCCGTGTTGCGCGTCATCAACATCACCGGGTCCCCGACCCGGCTCGACGACGAAGGCACCTATGTCGCACAGGCTTTCGCGGTGGTCCAATGGGGCGAGCTGGCGCACTACACCTACTGGTACGACCATCCGCCCGCGGGTTGGTTGCAGCTGGCGCTGTGGATGGTGATCACCGGCCCCGGGTTCGGCGGAAACGCCGTCGTCGCCGGCCGCTTCCTGATGGTGCTCGTCGCCGTGGTCACCGCAGGCCTGCTGTGGCTGCTGGCACGCCGTGTCGGTTTGTCTCGCTGGGCGGCTGCGGTGGCGGTGACGATCGTGGCGGTGTCCCCGCTAGCCACCTCCTTGAGCCGCTCTGTCTATCTGGACAACCTCGCCGTGGCATGGGTACTCGGAGCGCTGGTGCTCATTTGTTCCCCACGGCAACGCCTTTCGGCGATGTTCGGCGCGGCGATCTGTTTCGGTGTCGCGGTGCTGACCAAGGAGACCATGCTGTTGCTGGTGCCGATGGTGGCGTGGCTGTTGTGGACCAAGACGGTGCCCGCGACGCGGCGGTACGCGCTGGCGGTTTTCGGCGCGGTCTCCTTCCTGGTGGTCAGCACGTACATCGTGATGGCCGTCATCCGAGGTGAGCTCCTGCCAGGTCCGGGCCACGTGAGCCTCTGGGAGGGCATCAAATTCCAGTTGTGGCAGCGCGAATCGGGCGGTGCGCTCGGCGACCCGGACTCGCTGAAGCGACACACCATCGATGAGTGGTTGCGGCTCGATCCGGTCCTCCCGCTGCTCACCGCGCCGATTGCGCTGGCCGGCCTGTTGGTGGAGCGACTCAGGCCGTATGCGGCAGGACTGCTGATCCTGGTCGTCATGGTGGTCAGGCCGGGCTATCTACCCGTGCCGTTCGTGATCGCGACGCTACCGCTGAGCGCGATGCTGGCGGCGGGACTGGCACAGGAGGTCGTCGGCCGCCTGGGGAACGCGCGCGGCGCGAAGCCCGCGAAGCTCGCCGGGTGGCGACGGACCACGTCGGGCCTGGCCGCCGCCTTCGGTGTGTCGATGGCCGTCGCGCTCTGGCTGCCGGGCCACGAGCAGGTGTTGGCGAGCGACGACGATGCGTCCTTGCAGCAAGCGCAGCAATGGATTTCGCAGAACGTGTCCAAGAAGGATCGGCTGATCGTCGACGACGCGTTGTGGGTGGACCTCGTGGAGGAGGGCCGTGACCGCCACAACGTGGTGTGGTCGTACAAGGTGGACACCGACGAGCAGGTGCAGAAGCTGGCACCCGACGGCTGGGCCGACTACGACTGGGTGGTGTCGACACCGTCGATGCGGGCCAACATGCCGGATCAGGGCGTGTTGACCGACGCGATCTCGCATGCGCGACCGGTGGCGACATTCGGCGCCGGCGGCAAGAAGGTCGACGTGCTACGTGTCGACAACGGCACGCCGGCGTCGAGCCCGGCACCACCCGCGGCGCCGTCGGCAGGGGTGCAGGTCGCGGCCCGCCTCGACGCCGGATCCGATCCCGACGCGGTCGCGACCCTTCAGTCCCGCACCGTCGACCAGCGTGTCGTCGCCGCGCTCGCCGTGATCACCGCGTCGCAGCCCGTCGTTTTGGAGGGCATCGCTTCGGTTTCCGCGGAGCGGATCGCCGAAACCCCTAGCCGGGAGTTCACGGTCGCGGGCCCGCCCGAGCGGCTGCGCACCGCGGCCGCGTTCTTCGACCGACAGGAAAGTCCCTTTGCGGTCGAGTCGGTCGTCCTGCGCGATGACCGGCTGACTGTGCGGTTCCCCGCCAAAGCGGGCGGTATCGGCCTCGGCTCGGACGCGCCGCCGGTGCCCGCGGGTGTGGGCTCGATCCGGGTGAGCGACATGCGTCGGGATGCCGCGGCGGACCGGCTGGAGTTCGTGCGCATCGACGGCGGTCCCGGCGGTTCGATGGTGTTGGGCGACAACGCGAATCCCACCGAGTACCGCAGCATCGCCGCCGGCACGTACGTCATGACGACCGTCGACCAGCGCACCGGGACCGTGAAGATGCGTCAGGCCTTCACGGTGTCGCCGGGTGCGTCGTACACGCTGGGATTGTTCTCGGCGGCCGAGTCGTCGGAGATGGCGGCACAGCTCGCACCCGACGGACCGGCCGGCGGGCCCTTGCCCGAGCCGACGGTTCGGTTGCTGCACGCCGGGGGTGTGACCGGCCCGGTCAAACTCGCGTTGACCTCGGGCGCCGGCGAGCCGACTGTGTTGGCGGACAACGCTTCCTACGGACTGATCACCGGTTACCTGCCGCAGCCGCCCGGCGCACACGACGCGGTGATCACCGTCGAGGGCCGCGAATTTCGACGCCCGGTCGTCCTCGATGGTGCCGCACCCACGACGCTGATCCTCGCTGACGGACCCGATGGGCCGGAGCTGCGTCAAGTGAGCGACGTGCCCGGCGCGACAACGCCTCTCGATCCGCCCAACATGACGATCCCCGAGGGGGAGATGCCGCCGGACAAGGCGCCGTCGAAACCCGTGGATACGAACGATCAACGGCAGCAGGTGATTCCGCTGACGTTGTGCGTGGCGGTGATCGCGGGTGCGGTGGCACTGGCCGTACGAGCCCGAAGGAGTCGACGGTGATCCGATTACGCGCTGTGACAGTGCACATCCTCCTGCTGGTGGCCGTGGTGGCGGCAGGCTTCGGCGCCGCGCACGCCGTCGATCCGCGTGTCTCCCAGACCGATATCGGCGCCATGCGAGAGGCGGCCGCTCGTCAGGCCGGACAGGACTTCCTCGACCGGTACGTCGAGGACGACGGACGCGTGGTGCGCCGGGACGAGGGTGGTGACGTCGTCAGTGAAGGCCAGGCGTACGGCATGCTGATCGCCGCCGCGGTGAGCGACGAGGACCGGTTCCGATCCATTTGGGACTGGACGAAAACCCAGCTGCGCCGTCCCGACGGACTTCTGTCCTGGCGCTGGGCCGACCGCCGGGTCGCCGACGCCAACAGCGCCACCGACGCCGACCTCGACGCGGCGCGCGCGCTGGTGCTCGCGGGTCGCCGGTTCGGCGCGCAGGAGCTGATCGACGACGGTAAGCGGTTGGGCGCGGACATCATGCGGGCCGAGACCGCCGAGGTCGGAGCGGGCGCGGCGCCGCCGGCCGACATGGCCCCGCAGGGGCGGTACATCGTCGGAGGGGGCCGGATGACGGTCGCGGGCAACTGGGCGACGGCGCCGCCGCATGCCGTCAACCCGGGGTACTTCAGCCCCCGCGCCGAGGAGGAACTGTTCCGGGTCTCCGCCGACCGGCGGTGGCAGGAGATCAGCCGCACCCAGCGAACCGTGGCTTGGCAGTTGACCGGTGTAGACGGGCTGCCGCCGGACTGGGCGGCCGTGAACCCGGCCGGCCATGCCGCGCCGATGGAACCGCCCGGCGGTGGTGCGGTGAACTTCGGTCTGGACGCGGCGCGCCTACCGGTTCGGTTCGCCGAGTCCTGCGATCCCGGCGATCGGGCCCTCGCGGCGTCGATGCGCGATCAGGTCGCCGCGCCCGGTAATCCGCCGGCGGTGCGCAATCTCGACGGGTCGACCGCCGGCGAGTGGCAGCACCCCCTGGCGCTCGTCAGCGCCGCGGCCGCCGAGACGGCCGCGGGTGAAGACGACGCCGCGGCCGAACGGCTCGACCAGGCTTCGTCGTTGCTGCAGCGTTATCCGACCTATTACGGCGCCGCGTGGGTGGCGCTCGGCCGCATCATGTTGGCGACAACGTTGCTGGGCGAGTGCCCGCAGGGTGGCGCGCGTTTCCTTCAAGGTGATTGATACCGGCGACGGGGAACGCCGGCGCTGCTGTCATGTCACACCATGACGACCGAACGCATTGCCGACCACGTGAAGTTCGCCTACTGGGTGCCCAACGTCAGTGGTGGACTGGTGACGAGCGATATCGAGCAGCGCACCGATTGGAACTACGAGTACAACGCCAAGTTGGCGCAGACCGCGGAGAACAACGGGTTCGAGTACGCCCTGAGCCAGGTCCGCTATGAGGCGAGTTACGGCGCTGAGTTCCAACATGAGTCGACGAGCTTCTCGCTGGCGCTGCTGCTGGCCACGCAGAGGCTGAAGGTGATCGCCGCGGTGCATCCGGGACTGTGGCAGCCTGCGGTGCTGGCCAAGCTCGGCGCCACCGCCGATCACCTCAGCAACGGCCGGTTCGCGGTGAACGTGGTGTCGGGATGGTTCAAGGACGAGTTCACGCATCTGGGCGAACCCTGGCTCGAACACGACGAGCGGTACCGCCGCAGCGCGGAATTCCTGCAGGTGCTGCGCAAGATCTGGACCGAGGACGACGTGGACTTCCGCGGCGACTTCTACCGGATCCACGACTTCACGCTCAAACCCAAACCGCTCAACACTCCCGAACGTCCCAATCCCGAACTGTTCCAAGGTGGGAACTCCACCGCCGCGCGGCGCAACGGGGGCCTGTACGCCGACTGGTACTTCTCCAACGGCAAGGACTTCGACGGCGTGACCGAGCAGATCGTCGACGTGCGCGAGCACGCGCGCGGTGTCGGCCGCGAGGTGCGGTTCGGGCTCAACGGCTTCATCATCGCCCGCGACACCGAGAAAGAGGCGAAAGAAGTCCTGCGGAAGATCATCGCCAAGGCCAACAAACCCGCCGTCGACGGATTCCACGCGGCGGTGCAGCAGGCGGGCAACTCGACCGCGGACAAGCGCGGCATGTGGGCCGATTCCTCGTTCGAGGACCTGGTGCAGTACAACGACGGGTTCCGCACGCAGTTGATCGGCACACCCGAGCAGATCGCCGAACGCATTGCGGCGTACCGCAAACGCGGCGTCGATCTGATCCTCGGCGGATTCCTGCACTTCCAGGAAGAGATCGAATACTTCGGCGCGAAGGTATTGCCGCTGGTCCGCGAAATCGAACGGTCGGAACGGGACACCGTGGGCGAACCGGTGCTGGTCTCCGCATGACCGCTGTGCGCTAGCGTGGTTTGGTAGCCCGCCCGAGCACAGGAGAGGTCATGTCGTACCCGCAAGGACCGCCCGGAAGCCCCGGGTACCCGCCCGCTCAGCAGCCGACCACCCAGTTCTCCGCGCCGACGCAGCAGTTCGGCAGGGCGCCGGAGGGTTCGCCGTCGGTGACCGACACCGCGAACAAGCTGCCGACGTACCTGGCCATCGCCGTGGCGTTGTTGGGCCTGGCGGTGTACCTGTCGAGCTTCGCGCCACTGTTCACCATCTCCGCGTCCGACTTCCCGGGGTTGGGCAGCATCAGCGGCAGCTCGTTCGGGCTGGTGCTCGCCGTGGCGGCATCGCTGGTCGCCGGGCTGCTCGCCGGGACGACGCTGCTTCCGAAGCACGGCGCCTCCACGTCGGTGTACGCCGTCCTGGCGGTCGCCGCGTTCCTCCTGATCATCGCCGAGGTAATCAACCGGCCCAGCGGTGCGGCGATCGATTGGGGTCTGTACCTGATCATCGCCTTCTCGCTGTTCCAGGCGATCATCGCGGTGGCCGCGCTGCTGTTCGAGTCGGGCATCATCACCCCGCCGGCGCCGCGGCCCAAGTACGACCAGTCCTACGGGCAGCAGTACGGCGCCCCCGGCCCGTACTACGGCCAGCAGGGTCAGCATCACGGCGGACCCCAGCAGCATCGGCCGGGCTATCCGTCGACGTATCCGGGCGGTTATCCGGGCGGCCCGTCGACGGGAGGCTTCGGCGGCGCGCCGCAGCAGCAGGGCCATCACCAGGGTCAGCAGGGGCAGCAGGGCCAGCAGGGTCCGCCGACCCCGCCGACCGGGTTCCCCGCGTACGGCCAGCCGCCGTCGTCTCAGCCCACGACCCAGACCCCGGCACAGCCGTCGTCTTCGTCGGAGTCGGGTCCGCCGCCTTCCTGAGGTGAGCCAGTAGTCTGAGCCGCGCGTGCGTCACCGCCGCACGGCAGCCTGACTGAGGAGCGGCTCAACCAGTGGATCAACGGCCAGTCGGCGCACGCCAGGCGCGTGAGCTGCTTCGGGTCGCGTTCGGGCCGTCGTTGGTGGCGCTCGTCGTCATCGCCGCGATCGTGCTGCTTCAGCTGCTGATCGCCAACAGCGATATGACCGGCGCGCTCGGCGCGATCGCCAGCATGTGGCTCGGCGTACACCTGGTGCCGGTGTCGATCAGCGGCGCCGAGCTCGGGGTGATGCCGCTGCTGCCCGCGCTCGCGATGGTGTGGGGCACGGCGCGCACGACGGCCGCGGCGACCAGCCCGAACGGCTCGTGGTTCGTGACCCGTTGGGTGGTGGCCTCGGCGCTGGGCGGGCCGCTGCTGATCGCGGCGATCGCGCTGGCCGTCGTCCACGACGCCGCGTCGGTGCTCACCCAGTTGCAGACCCCGCATGCCCTGCGCGCCTTCGGCGGCGTTCTCGCCATCCATGCGATCGGCGCGGTGGTGGGCGTCGGGTCGCGGGTCGGCGGGCGGCTGATGGCCGCGGCGTCGTTACCCTCCTGGCTCCCGGACGCGTTCCGCGCGGCCGCCGCGGGCGTGCTCGCGCTGGCCGGCCTCTCGGGCGTGGTGATGGCGGGCTCGATGGTCGTGCACTGGTCGACGATGCACGACCTCTACTCCATCACCGACTCGATCTTCGGGCAGTTGAGCCTGACCGTGCTGTCGGTGCTCTACATCCCCAATGTGCTGGTCGGCACCGCCGCGGTGGCGGTGGGTTCGAGCGCACACGTCGGGCTCGCGACGTTCAGCTCGTTCACGGTGTTCGGCGGCGACATCCCGGCGCTGCCGGTGCTGGCGGCGGTACCCACGCCGCCGCTCGGGCCGGTGTGGGTGGCGTTGCTCATCGTCGCGGCGGCCTCGGCGGTGGCGGTCGGCCAGCAGTGTTCGCGACGCCCGCTTCCGCTGGTCCCGGCGATGGGAAAGCTCCTGGTCGCGTCGGCGCTGGCGGCGCTCACCATGACCCTGCTCGGCTACGCAGGCGGCGGGCGGTTGGGCAACTTCGGCGATGTCGGCGTGGACCAGGCGACGTTCGGGCCCGCGGTGTTCCTGTGGTTCGCCGGAATCGGGGCGCTCACCGTGGTGATGGCGGGCGGCGTCGCCCGTAGGCCGCGGGCGCCGATGGCCACCGTCGACTACGTCGATGACCGCATGGGTGAACGCGGTGATGACAGGATCGACGATGACCTCGACGAGGACGTCGAGCCGGAAGCCGAGGATGTTCCCGAACCCGCACCCGGGGACGTCGAACCGGAACCGGAAACACAAATCGAGGACGTCGAGCCCGAGGCCGACGCGGAACTCCCCGGTCAGCCCCACGTCGAGGCCGCACCCGACCCGCGGACCGACCCGCCGAACGACATCGTCGAGGACCCCGAAGAGCACTTCATGGCGGACGACGACGGCCCGCCGGGCACCCATTAGGCTGCCAGGCGTGCAGCAACCCCTCCGTGTACCGCCGAAGGTTCCTGCACGGGTCGTTGTGTTGGCGTCGGGGACCGGTTCGCTGCTGCGGTCGCTGCTGGACGCCACCGCCGGTGAGTACCCCGCCTCGATCGTCGCCGTCGGCGTGGACCGGGACTGCCCCGCCGTCGACATCGCCGCGGACGCCGCGATTCCCTCCTATACGGTGCGACTGCGCGACTACCCGGACCGGGATGCGTGGGACGCCGCGATCACCGAAGCCACCGCCGCCTACGAGCCCGATCTGATCGTCTCCGCGGGATTCATGAAAATCCTTGGACCACACTTTCTCTCGCGGTTCATGGGTCACATCATCAACACGCATCCCGCCTTGCTGCCCGCCTTCCCCGGCGCGCACGCGGTGGCCGACGCGCTCGCGTACGGCGTCAAGGTGACCGGGTGCAGCGTGCACCTGGTCGACGCGGGAACCGACACCGGGCCGGTCCTGGCCCAGGAGGCCGTACGCGTGCTCGACGAAGACGACGAGGCGACGCTGCACGAACGGATCAAAGTCGTCGAACGGCGACTTCTGGCGGAAGTACTGGCCGCGGTGGCTGTCCGCGGTGTGACCTGGACCGGACGAAAGGCGACATTGGGATGACCGAGGGCAAGCGGCCGATTCGGCGGGCGCTGATCAGCGTCTACGACAAGACCGGACTCGCCGACCTGGCCCGGGGGCTGCACGGGGCGGGCGTCAGCATCGTTTCCACCGGGTCGACCGCGAAAACCATTGGCGCGGTCGGTGTTCCGGTGACCCCGGTGGAGGAGGTCACCGGCTTCCCCGAGGTGCTCGACGGCCGGGTCAAGACGCTGCACCCGCGCGTGCACGCCGGCCTGCTCGCCGATCAGCGTAAGCCCGAACATGTTTCGGCGCTGACCGAACTCGGGGTCGAGGCCTTCGAGCTCGTCGTGGTCAACCTGTACCCGTTCGCCGAGACCGTCGCCTCCGGAGCGAGCGTCGACGAATGCGTCGAGCAGATCGACATCGGCGGTCCGTCCATGGTCCGGGCGGCCGCCAAGAACCACCCGAGTGTCGCCGTGGTCGTCGACCCGTTGGGTTACGACGGCGTTCTCGCCGCGGTCCGCGCGGGCGGCTTCACGCTCGATGAGCGAAAGAGGTTGGCGTCGCTGGCGTTTCGGCATACCGCGGAATACGACGTGGCGGTCGCGTCCTGGATGGGCTCCGTGCTCGCGCCGGAACAGTCGGGCGGCCCGCTGCCGCAATGGGTCGGCGCCACGTGGCAGCGCAGCGCGGTGTTGCGGTACGGCGAGAACCCGCACCAGCAGGCCGCGCTCTACCGCAACGACGCCGCCTGGCCGGGGCTGGCGCAGGCCGAGCAGTTGCACGGCAAGGAGATGTCCTACAACAACTACACCGACGCCGACGCCGCATGGCGGGCCGCTTTCGACCACTCCGATATCTGCGTGGCGATCATCAAGCACGCCAACCCATGTGGCATCGCAATCTCGTCGACGTCGGTGGCCGACGCGCACCGCAAGGCGCACGAGTGCGATCCGCTGTCCGCGTTCGGCGGCGTGATCGCGGCCAACACCGCGGTGTCGGTCGAGATGGCCGAGACCGTCGCCGACATCTTCACCGAGGTGATCATCGCGCCCGCGTACGAACCAGGTGCGGTCGAGGTGCTGACCCGCAAGAAGAACATTCGGGTGTTGGTGGCGTCCGAACCGCAGCCAGGAGGCACCGAGTTCCGCCAGATCAGCGGTGGCCTTTTGCTGCAGCAGCGCGACGAGTTCACCGCCGACGGCGACGACCCGGTCAACTGGACGCTGGCGACCGGTGAGCCCGCCGATCCGGTGACGCTGGCGGACCTGAAGTTCGCGTGGCGAGTGTGCCGGGCGGTCAAGTCGAACGCGATCGTCGTCGCGGCTGACGGCGCCACCGTCGGCGTCGGCATGGGCCAGGTGAACCGCGTCGACGCGGCCCGGCTCGCGGTGCAACGGGCGGGCGACCGCGTGCGCGGCGCGGTCGCCGCCTCCGACGCGTTCTTCCCGTTCCCCGACGGGCTGGAGGTGCTGACCGAGGGCGGCGTGAAGGCGATCGTCCACCCGGGCGGTTCCGTCCGCGACGAGCAGGTCACCGAAGCGGCTGCCAGAGCAGGTATCTCGTTGTACCTCACCGGTGCGCGTCACTTCGCGCACTGATGTCCGGTTGAAGTCCGTCGCAGACGGCGGGAGGCCGTTATGTTGCTCACCATGGTCTCTGCGTCGCGTGCGGCCGCCCTCCTGCTGGTGGCGACGACGGTTCTGACGGTCTCCTGCACGAGGACGGTCGACGATGCCCGTGCGGTCGCCGGGGCCGACCTGACGGCGGCCGCCGATCCCTTCGGATCCGACTCGTCGCAGTGCGAGCAGGTGGATGAGCCGCTGACGACGATCCCGGCCAGGAACGACAACGAGCCGGTGATGAAGATCCCGACGCCGCCGGGATGGGTGCGCACCACGATGATGGATTCCGAGCTGATCCGCTTCGCCATGCGCAACGACGACCTCACCACGCAGGGGTTCACACCCAACGTCGTGGTCACGCTCGAGAGCGCGCCGGGCGCGCAGGATGCGGCGCTGGTGTTCACCAACATGCGCGAGGCGCTGGAGTCGGGCATCGGCGCCACCGACGTCCACGTCACCGAGCACACACTGTGTGGGGTGCCGGCCCGGATGTTCGACTACCGCATGCCGGTGATGGGCAACGTGGCACCGCATCCGGCCGTCGCGCTCGGCGCGGTGATGCGCGCCGCGGGAAAGACCTTCGCGGTCAGCGTGACGGCCCAGACCCTCGACCCAGAGGACCCGACGTACCAACGGGACAGCCAGACGATCCTCGACGGATTCCAACTGCTGCCGCCGTCGGAGGGGTGACCGAGTCGCTCGCGAGGTTGCGGAAATCTGACGGATAGCTGCGTCGGCGAGCGGGGAACAGACGCCTTCGCCGGACACGTCGTAGCGTGGAGTGGTGACTCAACCCCAAGATCTACCCCGCACCGTCGGCGAGCTGAGGGCATCCGGCCATCGCGAGCGGGGCGTCAAACAGGAAATCCGGGAAAACCTGCTGGCCGCGCTGGCGGAGGGACGTGACGCCTGGCCCGGAATCCTCGGCTTCGAGGACACCGTCATTCCGCAGCTGGAGCGGGCCCTGATCGCCGGCCACGACGTCGTTCTGCTCGGCGAGCGCGGTCAGGGCAAGACGCGGCTGCTGCGTGCGCTGAGCGGGCTGCTCGACGAGTGGACCCCGGTGATCGCCGGCTCGGAACTGGGTGAGCACCCGTACAGCCCGATCACGCCGGAGTCCATCCGGCGCGCGGCCGATTCCGGCGACGACCTGCCGATCGCATGGCGGCACCGCAGCGAGCGCTACACCGAGAAGCTGGCCACCCCCGACACCAGCGTCGCCGACCTGGTCGGCGACATCGACCCCATCAAGGTGGCCGAGGGCCGCAGCCTCGGCGATCCGGAGACCATCGCCTACGGCCTGATCCCGCGGGCGCACCGGGGCATCGTCGCGATCAACGAGCTGCCCGACCTCGCGGAGCGCATCCAGGTGTCGATGCTCAACGTGATGGAGGAACGCGACATCCAGGTCCGCGGCTACACGCTGCGGTTGCCGCTCGACGTCCTCGTGGTGGCCAGCGCCAACCCGGAGGATTACACCAACCGCGGCCGGATCATCACCCCGCTCAAGGACAGGTTCGGCGCCGAGATCCGCACGCACTACCCCCTCGAGCTCGACGCGGAGGTCGGCGTCATCACGCAGGAGGCGCACCTGGCCGCCGAGGTGCCCGAGTACCTGATTCAGGTGCTCGCGCGGTTCGCCCGCTATCTGCGCGAGTCGCGGTCCATCGACCAGCGCTCCGGGGTGTCGGCGCGCTTCGCGATCGCCGCCGCCGAGACCGTCGCCGCGGCCGCCCGTCACCGGTCGGCGGTGCTCGGCGAGCAGGAGGCGGTGGCCCGGGTGGTCGACCTGGGTTCGGTGGTCGACGTGCTGCGCGGCAAGCTCGAGTTCGAGACCGGCGAGGAGGGCCGCGAGCAGGCGGTGCTCGAGCATCTGCTGCGCCGGGCCACCGCCGACACCGCGCAGCGGCTGCTCGGCGGCATCGATGTCGCGCCGCTGGTGGTCGCGATCGAGAACGGCTCCGCCGTCACGACCGGTGAGCGGGTCTCGGCGCGCGAGGTGCTGGCCGCGGTCCCCGAGGTGCCCGCGATCGCTGAAATCCAGAAGCGGCTCGACGCCAAGACCGACGGTCAGCGCGCCGCGGCGGTGGAGCTGGCGCTCGAGGCGCTGTATCTGGCCAAGCGGATCGACAAGGTCTCGGACGAGGGCGAAACGACATATGGCTAGACACGTCTCGCGGTATTCGCGATACACCGGCGGGCCCGACCCACTGGCGCCCCCGATCGACCTGCGCGAGGCGCTCGAGCAGATCGGTCAGGACGTGATGGAGGGCAGCTCGCCGCGGCGCGCGCTCTCGGAGATGTTGCGCCGCGGCACCAAGAACATGCGCGGTGCCGACAAGCTCGCCGCCGAAGCCAACCGTCGTCGTCGGGAGTTGTTGCAGCGCAACAATCTCGACGGCACGCTGGCCGAGATCAAGAAACTCCTCGACGAGGCGGTGCTGGCCGAGCGCAAGGAGTTGGCCCGTGCGCTCGACGACGATGCGCGGTTCCAGGAGATGCGCATCGAGAACCTGCCGCCGTCACCGGCCAAGGCCGTGCAGGAGCTCGCCGACTATGAGTGGCGTAGCCCCGAAGGACGCGAAAAGTACGACCAGATCAAGGATCTGCTCGGTCGCGAGATGCTCGACCAGCGCTTCGCCGGAATGAAGCAGGCGCTGGAGAACGCCACCGACGAGGACCGCCAGCGCGTCAACGAGATGCTCGACGATCTCAACGACCTGCTGGACAAGCACGCCAGGGGCGAGGACTCGCAAGAGGACTTCGACAACTTCATGAACAAACACGGCGAGTTCTTCCCGGAGAACCCGCGCAACGTCGACGAACTCCTGGACTCGCTGGCCCAGCGGGCCGCCGCCGCCCAACGGTTTCGCAACAGCTTGAGCGCCGAGCAGCGCGCCGAACTGGATGCGTTGGCGCAGCAGGCATTCGGTTCGCCCTCGCTGATGAACGCGCTGAACCGCCTCGACTCTCATCTGCAGGCCGCGCGGCCGGGCGAGGACTGGACCGGCTCGTCGAACTTCTCCGGCGACAACCCGCTCGGCATGGGCGAGGGCGCGCAGGCGATGCAGGACATCGCCGACCTGGAGCAGTTGGCCGAGGCGCTGTCGCAGAGCTATGCCGGCGCCACGATGGAGGACGTCGACCTCGACATGCTGGCCCGCCAGTTGGGCGAGGACGCCGCCGTCGACGCGCGCACGCTGGCCGAACTGGAGCGGGCCCTGATGGACCAGGGGTTCCTGGACCGCGGGTCCGACGGTCAATGGCGGCTCTCGCCCAAGGCGATGCGCCAGCTCGGGCAAACCGCGTTGCGCGATGTGGCGCAACAGCTTTCCGGTCGGCACGGTGAGCGCGACACCCGCCGGGCGGGCGCGGCCGGTGAGCTGACCGGAGCAACGAGGCCGTGGGCGTTCGGCGACACCGAGCCGTGGAACGTGACCCGCACGCTCACCAACGCGGTGCTGCGCCAGGCCGGGACGGGGATCGCCGAGCGCCCCATTCGCATCACGGTCGAGGACGTCGAGATCTCCGAGACCGAGACGCGGACCCAGGCGGCGGTGGCGTTGCTGGTCGACACCTCGTTCTCGATGGTGATGGAGAACCGGTGGCTGCCGATGAAGCGCACCGCGCTGGCGCTCAACCACCTCGTCAGCACGCGGTTCCGGTCGGACGCGCTGCAGATCATCGCGTTCGGGCGCTACGCGCGGACAGTGACCGCGGCCGAACTCACCGGCCTGGAGGGGGTGTACGAGCAGGGCACCAACCTGCACCACGCCCTGGCGTTGGCGGGCCGGCATCTGCGCCGGCACCCCAATGCCCAGCCGGTGGTGCTCGTCGTCACCGACGGAGAGCCGACGGCGCACCTGGAGCACTATCCGCGCGACGAAGGCGGGCCTGCGGTGTTTTTTGATTACCCGCCGCATCCGCGGACGATCGCCCACACCGTCAAGGGCTTCGACGACGTCGCCGCGCTCGGGGCGCAGGTCACGATCTTCCGGTTGGGCAACGACCCGGGGTTGGCGCGGTTCATCGATCAGGTGGCCCGGCGGGTCGAGGGCCGCGTCGTGGTACCCGACCTCGATGGCCTGGGCGCCGCGGTCGTCGGCGACTATCTGCGGTCGCGCCGACGTCGCTGAGCGGCGAAGGTCAGGCGGCCTTGCGCTTCTTGCGCTTGACGCCGACCCGGCCCCACAGCGAGAAGCCGCGGATGCACACGCACGGTGCGCCGGGCGAACCGTCGCCCTCCACGGCGCGGTCGAAAGTGCCCATCACGCCGACGCCGCGAAGGTCCACGTTGACCTCCGGCGGCACCAGGATGGTCTGGCCGCCGAAGATCGAGTAGGAGTGGATCTCCACCTCGGGTGAGGTGAAGTCGGCGTACCGCAAATCCACGACTCCGCCGCCGAAGAGAGCGAACGTGGTCATCCGCCTGGGCACGTTCCAGCGGCCGCGGCGCTCGAAGCCGCTCATGATCGCCAACAGCATCGTCGACGGCGCAGGCCGACACGGGCCGCCGCTGCGGCTGCGGGTGATCGCGCCGGGCAGATCCGCCGACAGGCGGTCCAGCTCGTCGTAGGTCTGCGCGGCGTAGGCCCTGGTCAGGCGGTCCTCGTACTCGCTGAGTTGAAGACGACCCTGGGCGGCGGCGTCGGTGAGCAGCTGTGCCACCTGAATTCGATCGGTGTCAGCAGCACGCATCGAACGGCTCCGCGACGCTGGATTGCTCATCGGATACGAGCGTACGACGAACCGTGGCACATGCAAGCAAGTAGGCCAAACTGTGCCCTGACTCGCTAGGGCGAAGAATGTAGATGGGCAAACTTTTACGAACTCAATGCCTGGACGCCAGGTACTCGGCGAAGCCGACCGTGCCCACCGGGTTCTGCGGAACGAGGTTGGCTCCCGCCCGCAGCTCCCTTCCGATTCGTCCTGGCACCGGGACGGCGAGGACGCGGCGACGGCTCGCCGCCGCGTCGAGGTACATGCGCGCCAGCTCTTTGTGGGTGTGCACCACGGGACCGCCGATGTCCGGGACCCGCCCGTCGGGTTCGGTGTCGAGCAGTTCCACCAGCCGTGCCGCGGCGTCGGCGGTGTCGATCGGCTGGAAGCGGACGTCGCGGAATGCGCTCAGCACGGGCGAGTAGCGCTGCAACTCGAAGATGGTCCGGATCAGGTCGTGGAACTGGGTCGCGCGCAGCACCGTGTGGCCGAGACCGGAGGCTTCCAGGACCTGCTCCGCGCGCAACTTCGTGCGGTAGTACGGCAGCGGAATGCGGTCGATGCCGACGATCGACACGTGCACGATGTGGGCGACGCCGGCCCGCCCGGCCGATGCGACGAGGTTTCGCATCGCGGTGACGTCCTTGTCGCCGGTCGGCTGGGTCGCGCAGTGGACCACGACTTCGGCTCCGTCGACGGCCGCCTCCAAGCCCGTGCCCGTCAGCAGGTCGGCCTGCGCCCAGTGCACGCCGGTGTATCCGACATGGCTCCTGCGGCTCAGTGCCCGCACATCGTGGCCCGCGTCGATCGCTTCCGGCACGACGCGACGGCCCAGCGTGCCCGTTGCGCCGGTGACGAGAACCGTGCGTGACATCAGCACTCAGCCTAATTCCCCGGGTCAAGGCCTCCCGTCGACGCAGAGTCCGACGGCACCGCGACGCCGGGGCAAAAGCCGCGCGGTGAATTACTGTGTTCCCGACGAAAGGGCGAGAGCGGGTGACGGTGACGCCAGAGGAACAACAGGAGCAGGACCGTCGCCCACGAGTGCGCGGACTCGGCACCCTCCAGCAGCGGTTCGAAGACTCGTCGCTGGGTAAGGCGGTCATCAGCGTGGGCATGGCGCTGTTCGTGACCGTCGGAGTGGTGTGCAACCTGCCCGACTCGCCGATCAAGCGGGAATTGCTCCCGGTCGTCGAGCCGGTCGCGGTACCCGCCGCGCTCGATCAGAGCTGGGCGATGTACGCCAACCCGAGCAGGCGGGAAGACAGCGTCGAGGTCCAAGTGCGTTACGCCGACGGACAGACGCGGGTGTGGAGCTTCGAGCCCTCTGCCGACGGCGTCGGTTGGTGGGACCGCTGGCTGTTGCTCAGATATGCCGCCGTCCTCAATTCCGACTTCCGGAGGCAGTTGGCGCATTGGGTGGTTGGCAGGGTGAGTGGTCCGAACGACCAAGCGGTCACCGTCACCATGCTGCTGAAGACGGAAACGTTGACGGCACCGGGTGACGAGTCGGGCGAGAGGCGACGCCCAACCGCGTCCAAGCTGCTGTACCAAGAGGACCTGGCGGGTTCCCGATGACCACTACAAGCCGCTTCAGGTCAAGGCCGGGTGCGCTGGTCGACCGCTGGAACACCTTCTTCTTCACCGCTGAACCGATCCACCCGCTCGGCCTGGTCCGGATCGGATTCGGGCTGGCCGTCGTCGCCTGGAGCTTGGTGTTGCTCCCCGATCTGTTCGCGGTCTTCGGGGCGAACGGCGTGACGCCCGAGCACCCCGAGATCAACTTCCAGTGGAGCGTCTTCCAGATCTGGCCGGGCGACACCGCTCTTCTCGTCGGGTGGGTGTTACTTATCGTGTCGGCCATCGCGATGACGGTGGGGTGGCACAGCCGCGTGGCGGCCGTCCTGGTTTTCGTTCTGCTGCAGTCGTTCGTGCGACGCGGCGACTATTACTTCAACGCCGGCGACTCCATCTTCACCGTCATCGCGCTGATTCTCGCGCTCTCCTCATGCGGCGCGGCCCTGTCGCTGGATCAACGCAGGCGGACCGGTTCCTTCTGGTCTGCCCAAACCAGGGCGGTATGGCCCATCCGGCTGCTGCAGATCCAGTTGTCGATCATCTACCTGGCCACGGTGCAGGCGAAGCTGGCGAACAAGACCTGGGTGGACGGCTCGGCGGTGTTCTACGCGTGGGGCACTGACGGCCGATGGGCGCTGCTGCCCGCCCCGGAGTGGTTGGCCGCCAACGCGATTCTGATCAACGCCCTCACGTGGGGCACCCTGTTGGTCGAACTGGCACTGGCGATCCTCGTGTGGAGCAGGCGCTGGCGGTTCTGGGTGCTGGCCGCGGGCGTGGTGATGCACCTGATGATCATGGTCAACCTGAACGTGGCATTCTTCAGCGTCGCGATGTTCGTGTTGTACCTCGCGTTCGTGCCTTGGGCAACGGTCCAGCGCCTGCCCACGCAGTTTCGAACCAGACGGGGAGCATCGAGTTCGCGGCGGGAGTCGTCGGAACAACCTGCCGTGTCTTAGGAGTCAGCCGAGCGCGTCCACCGCGGCTGTCGTTTCTCGAGGAACGCGAGCATGCCTTCGCGGGCCTCACTGGAGACGAACAATTCGGCCGACTGTTCGGTGAGCGTTTCGGCGTGCCGATCGAAGGATTCCAGGATGGACGCCGTGGTCAAGGCCTTCGACGTCGCGAGCCCCTGCGGCGACGCCTTGGCGATCGCGGCGGTCAAGGCGGCGACACTGGCATCGACGTCATCCGAAGCCATCGTCACCAGGCCCATCTCAGCCGCCTCGGCGGCGTGAAACTTTTCGCCGGTGACGAAGTATCGGCTCGCCGCGCGACTGGTCATCCGGGGCAGCAAGGTCAGCGAGATGATCGACGGTGCGACGCCGATGCGCGCCTCGGTCAGTGCGAAGGTGCTCTGGCCTCCGGCGACCACGATGTCGCAGGCGCCGACCAGGCCGAGGCCGCCGGCGCGGACGTGTCCGTCGATGGCGCCGACGACCGGGACCGGCAACTCGAGGATGCGGCGCAGCAGGCGGGTCATCTCGCGGGCGCGATCGACCGCCAGCTCACCGGGTTCGCGCCCTGCGGCTTCACTCAGATCGGCTCCCGCGCAGAAGGTTCCGCCAGTGTGGCCGAGCACGACGACTCGCACGCCGGGTTCGGCCACCGCGTCGGTGAAGCCCTGGTGCAGTTGTTCGACCAGGACGGTCGACAATGCGTTGCGATTGGCGGGGGAGTCGAGCGTTAGCCGGGCCACCGGCCCGTCGACGGCGTATCTGACCAGTGCGCTCATCAGTACGACCGGGGCAGCCCGAGCGAGGTCTGCGCGACGAAGTTGAGGATCATCTCCCTGCTGACGGGTGCGATGCGGGCCAGCTTCGACGCCGTCACCGCGGCGGCGATTCCGTATTCCTTGGTGAGCCCGTTGCCGCCCAACGACTGCACCGCCTGATCGACCGCGCGCACCGACGCCTCACCGGCGGCGTACTTGGCCATGTTCGCGGCCTCGGCGGCGCCGACGTCGTCGCCGGTGTCGTAGAGCCACGCGGCCTTTTGCATCATCAGCTTCGCCAGTTCGATTTCGATGTGGTTCTGCGCCAACGGATGTGCCAGCCCTTGGTGGGCACCGATCGGCGTCTTCCACACCTGCCTGGTCTTGACGTAGTCGACGGCTTTGTTGATCGCGAACCGGCCCATGCCGACCGCGCTGGCGGCGCCCATGATGCGCTCGGGATTCAAACCGGCGAACAGCTGCGCGATCGCGGCGTCCTCGGAGCCGACCAAGGCGTCGCCGGGCAGCCGGACCTCGTCGAGGAAGAGCTGGAACTGGTTTTCCGGGCTGACCAGTTCCATCTCGATCTTCGTCCAGCTCAACCCTTTTGTATCGGTGGGCACGATGAACAATGCCGGCTTGAGGTTCCCGGTCTTGTGGTCTTCCGTGCGACCGACGACGAGCACCGCCTGGGCCTGGTCGACCCCCGAGATGTACACCTTCTGCCCGGACAGGATCCAGTCGCCGCCGTCGCGGCGTGCGGTGGTGGTGATCCGGTGGCTGTTGGAGCCGGCGTCGGGTTCGGTGATCGCGAACGCCATGGTGACCGAACCATCGGCGATGCCCGGCAGCCAGCGTTTCTTTTGGTCCTCGGTGCCGAACTTGGCGATGATGGTGCCGTTGATCGCGGGGGACACGACCATCAGCAACAGCGGGCAGCCCGCGGCGGCCATCTCCTCCATCACGATGGACAGCTCGTACATGCCCGCGCCGCCACCGCCGTACTCCTCCGGCAGGTTCACCCCGATGAATCCGAGTTTTCCTGCCTCGGACCACAATTCGTTGGTGTGTTGATCGGCGCGGGCCTTCTCCAGGTAGTAGTCCTGGCCGAAGTTCGCGGCCATGGCGGCGACCGACTTGCGTAACGCCTGCTGCTCTTCGGTCTCGACGAAACTGCTCACTGTTCTCCTTCGGGCTCTGCGAGGACTCGGGCGATCACGAAGCCGACGTCGACCTGTTGTCCGGGTTCGACGTTGAGTTCGGCGAGCACGCCGTCGCTGGGCGCGGTGATGGTGTGCTCCATCTTCATGGCTTCCAGCCACACCAGCGGCTGGCCGGCGGTGACGGTATCGCCCGCCGCGGCGCCGACGCGCAGCACGGAACCGGGCATCGGCGCCAGCAGTGAACCGTGTGCGACCGCGTCTGCGGGATCACCGAAGCGGGGAACCGCGACGAGTTGCACGGGACCCGATGGGGAGTCGACGAATACGTCTTGGCCGTAGCGCGCCACCTCGAACGGCCGGTCGACGTCCTGCACCGTCAATACGACGTCGGTGGGGCTGGCCGCGACGAGCGACACCTCGTCGTGGTCCGGTAACTCGAGGCCCGAGCGGGTGAACCGGTAACGGACCTCGTGTTCGGCGCCCGCGGAGTCCGCGTACCGCTTGACCTGGTAGCCCGAGGCGAGATTGCGCCACCCGCTGGGGGCGACCGCAAAAGCCGTGGCGGACTGACGGTTCTGCGTGGCATCGGCGAGCGCGGCGGCCACCGCCGACAACGCGACCGTGTGATCGTCGGTGAGCGGTGTGGCCAGGGCGGCCAGGCCGTGCGTGTCGAAGAACGCGGTGTCGGTCGCACCGTCGAGGAACGCCGGATGCCGCAGCACGTTGACCAGAAGGTCGCGGTTGGTGCGCACACCGTGGATGCGGCTGCGGGTCAACGCGTCGGCCAGCACGGTCGCCGACTGCCGACGGGTGGGCGCATAGGAGATCACCTTGGCCAGCATCGGGTCGTAGAAGATGGACACCACCGAACCGTCGACGATCCCGGAATCCACGCGGACGTTGGCCGGAACGTCGAACCGGTGCACGGTACCGGCCTGCGGCTGCCAATTCTTCGCCGGATCCTCGGCGTACAGACGTGCCTCGATGGCGTGACCTCGCGACGGGGGCGGTTCGGGGTCGAGCCTGCCACCGTCGGCGACAAGCAGTTGTAGCTCAACCAGATCCAGACCGGTGGTCTCTTCGGTGACGGGGTGTTCGACCTGCAACCGGGTGTTCATCTCGAGGAAGAAGAAGTCGCCGGATTCGTCCGCCATGAACTCGACCGTGCCGGCCCCTGCGTACCCGATCGCGGTCGCGGCCAGCCGCGCCGCGTCGAAAAGCTTGTCGCGCATGCCCGGTGTGCGCTCGACGAGCGGCGAGGGCGCCTCTTCGATGATCTTCTGGTGGCGTCGCTGAATCGAGCACTCCCGTTCGCCGACCGCCCAGACGGTGCCGTGCTCGTCGGCGAGAACCTGCACCTCGACATGGTGGCCGCTGGCCAGATACCGCTCGCAGAACACTGTCGGATCACCGAACGCCGAGGCGGCCTCCCGGCGGGCGGCCTCGACCTGGCTTGGCAACTGCGACAATTCGCGTACGACGCGCATGCCGCGACCGCCGCCTCCCGCCGATGCCTTGATCAACACGGGCAGTTGGTCGGCGGTCACGCTGTCGGGGTCCAGTTCGTCGAGTACGGGCACGCCGGCGGCGGCCATCAACTTCTTCGCCTCGATCTTGCTGCCCATTGCCGCGACCGCCGCGGGTGGGGGACCGATCCACGTCAAGCCCGCCGTGCGTACCGCACTCGCGAATTCCGCGTTTTCCGAAAGGAACCCGTAACCGGGATGGATGGCGTCAGCGCCGGCGGCGCGGGCCGCGGCGATCAACTGACCGGCATCGAGGTATCCGGTGCGGCCTTCAAGGCGTACGCGCGCATCGGCCTCTGCGACATGGGGAGAGCGTTCGTCGGGGTCGGTGTAGACGGCGACCGTTCCGATGCCGAGCCTCCTGCACGTCGCGAACACCCGGCGTGCGATCTCACCGCGGTTGGCGACCAGAACTCGAGTGATCATCGTGCGAGTCCTCCGCGGCGTCGAAACTGAGCTTGTGATCGAAAACCGAGACGAAAGTCGCGCATAAGCTCAGGTTCGCGGGCAAGTAGGGTCATGATCCTCACATCCGGAAGACGCCGAAGTTCGACGTCCCCTCGATCGGGCCATTGGCGATGGCGGACAGACACATTCCGAGGACAGTGCGGGTGTCGCGTGGATCGATGACCCCGTCGTCATAGAGCCGGCCGGACAGGAACATCGGCAGCGACTCGGCGTCGATCTGCGCTTCGACCGCGGCCCGCAGCGCGGCATCAGCCTCCTCGTCGACGGCCTGACCGCGGGCCTCGGCGGCGGCACGGCTGACGATCGACAGCACACCCGCCAGTTGGGTGCCGCCCATCACCGCGGATTTCGCGCTCGGCCAGGCGAACAAGAACCGCGGGTCGTATGCCCGCCCGCACATCCCGTAGTGGCCCGCACCGTAGGAGGCGCCGATCAGCAGCGAGATGTGCGGCACGGTCGAGTTCGAGACGGCGTTGATCATCATCGAGCCGTGCTTGATCATGCCGCCTTCCTCGTACTTGCGGCCGACCATGTACCCGGTCGTGTTGTGCAGGAACAACAGTGGGGTGTTCGAGCGGTTCGCCAACTGGATGAACTGGGTCGCCTTCTGCGACTCCTCGCTGAACAACACCCCGCGGGAGTTGGCCAGGATGCCGATCGGGTAGCCGTAGAGCCTCGCCCATCCGGTGACCAGCGAGGAACCGTACATCGGTTTGAACTCGTCGAAGTCCGAGCCGTCGACGACGCGGGCGATGACGTCGCGGGGATCGAACGGGATGCGCAGGTCCGCGGGCACGATGCCGACGAGGTCCTCGGCGTCGTAGAGCGGTTCGACGACCGGCGCGGGTGCGGGACCCTGCTTGTGCCAATTCAGCCGGGCGACGACGCGTCGACCGATCCGGATGGCATCGGGTTCGTCGAGCGCGAAGTAGTCGGCCAGACCCGATGTGCGGGCGTGCATCTCGGCGCCGCCGAGCGACTCGTCGTCGGCTTCCTCGCCGGTGGCCATTTTCACCAGCGGCGGTCCCGCCAGGAACACCTTGGACTGTTCCTTGATCATCACGACGTGGTCGGACATGCCGGGGATGTAGGCGCCGCCCGCTGTCGAGTTGCCGAACACCAGGGCGATCGTCGGAACGCCCGCGGCCGACAACCTGGTCAGGTCGCGGAACATCTGCCCGCCGGGGATGAAGATCTCCTTCTGCGTCGGCAGATCGGCACCGCCCGACTCCACAAGCGAAATCAGTGGCAGGCGGTTCTGCAGCGCGATCTGATTGGCGCGCAGGATCTTCTTCAGCGTCCATGGGTTGCTGGTGCCGCCCTTGACGGTGGGATCGTTGGCGACGAGCAGGCATTCGGTGCCCTCGACCGCGCCGATGCCGGTGATGAGGCTGGCGCCGACGGTGAAGTCGCTGCCCCACGCGGCGAGGGGGCTCAACTCCAGAAACGGCGAGTCGGGATCGATGAGCAACTCGATGCGTTCGCGGGCGGTCAGCTTGCCGCGGTCGTGGTGCCGTTGCACGTACTTCTCGCCGCCGCCCGCGAGCGCCTTGGCGTGCTCGGCCTCGAGTTCGGCGAGCTTGGCGGTCATCGCGGCTTTCGCCTCGTCGAACGTCGGCGACGCGGCGTCGAGCGTCGAGCGAAGAATGGTCACGATTGGAATCCCAACGTCTTGGCGGCCAGCGATGTCAGTATCTCGGTTGTGCCGCCCCCGATTCCGAGGATCCGCATATCGCGGTACTGGCGTTCGACCTCGGACTCGGCCATGTACCCCATGCCGCCGAACAGCTGCACGGCCTGGTTGGCCACCCACTCGCCGGCCTCGACCGCGGTGTTCTTGGCGAAGCACACTTCGGCGATCAGGTCGCTCTCGCCGGAGATCTGTCGTTCGACGACATGGCGTGTGTACACCCGAGCGACGTCGACGCGCCGGGCCATCTCGGCCAGTGTGTTCTGGACCTGCTGTCGCGAGATCAACGGTCGGCCAAAGGTTTCCCGGTTGCGGCACCACTCGACGGTGAGGTCGAGGCAGCGTTGCGCGCTGGCGTAGGCCTGCGCTGCGAGCCCGACGCGTTCGGAGACGAACGCCGCCGCGATCTGCAGGAAGCCGGAGTTCTCGGCGCCCACCAGGTTGGCCGCAGGCACGCGGACGTCGGTGTAGGACAGTTCGGCGGTGTCCGACGAGCGCCAACCCATCTTGTCGAGCTTGCGGGTGACTTGAAATCCAGGCGAGCAGCCTGGTCCATCTTTGTCCACCACGATCAACGAGATCCCGGCCGCGCCCGGTCCGCCCGTGCGCACCGCGGTCACGACGTAGTCGGCGCGCACGCCCGACGTGATGTAGGTCTTGGCGCCGTTGATGATGTAGTCGGCGCCGTCAAGCTCGGCTTTGGTTGTCAGGTGCCCGACGTCGGAGCCGCCGCCAGGTTCGGTGATCGCCAGGCTGCCGATCTTCTCCCCGCGCAGGGTCGGTCGCACGTAGGTGTCGATCAGCCGCTCGTCGCCCGACGCGATCATGTGCGGCACCGCGATGCCCGAGGTGAACAGCGAGGCGAACACCCCGCCGGGCGAGCCGGCGTAGTGCATCTCTTCGCAGATCACCACCGCGTCGACGCCGTCCCCGCCGCCACCGCCGACCGATTCGGGGAAGCCGGCGCCCAACAGGCCCGCCGCGCCCGCCTTGAGGTGCAGTTCGCGCGGTAACTCGCCGCAGCGCTCCCACTCGTCGGCGTGGGGGAGCACCTCGCGTTCGGCGAACGCCCGCACGGTCTTGCGGAGTTGTTCGCGTTCGGGGGTGTGCCACATGTTCACGGCATCAACTCCTCAGGGATCTCGCCGCACAATTCGACAGGGATGTCGACATGGCGGCTCCGCAGCCATTCCCCGAGCCCCTTTGCCTGCGGGTCGAACCGGGCTTGGTAGGCGACGCCTTCGCCGAGGATGCCCTCGATGACGAAGTTGACCGCCCGCAGATTCGGCAACAGATATCGGGCGATCTCGAGATCCCGGGCCTCGGGCAGGAGCTCGCGCAGCTTCTCGGTCGTCAGCGTGTGCGAGAGCCAGCGCCACTGCTGATCGGTGCGCACCCACACGCCGACGTTCGCGCTGCCGCCCTTGTCGCCGCTGCGAGCGCCGGCGATGACGCCGAGCGGCGCGCGGGTGGTCTCACCGAACGGCAGCGGCTCGGGCAGCGCGAACGGTGGCACGGGTGCAAGCTCCAAAGTCTCACGCGCGGGCTGTATCTCGACACGGGAACCGTCGGCGTGCACGGCGACGTGGGGCACCTCGGCGGCCGGGATGAAGGCCGGTCTGAACACGCCGTAGACCTGGCCTTGGCCGGGCGGGCTGGTGGCATGGAAGCCGGGATAGCTCGCCAACGCGAGTTCGACTGCGGCGGAGGAGAACTGGCGGCCAACCTTCTCCGGGTCCGGGTCGCGGACCACGCAGCGCAACAGGGCGCTCGCCGTTTCCTCGGTGTCGGCGTCGGTGTGGTCGGTGCGCGCCAAGGTCCACTCCAGCTGGGCGGGTTTGACCGTGAGCGTCGCTTCGAGTTGGCGACGCACCAGCTCGGCCTTGGCTTCGATGTCGAGACCGGTCAGGACGAGCGTCATCTCGTTTCGGAAGCCGCCGATGGCGTTCAGCGACACCTTGAGCGTGGGCGGCGGCGGCTCACCGCGGACACCGGCGATCCGCACCCGGTCCGGCCCGTCCGCGGCCAGCTCGAGGCTGTCGACGCGCAGCGTCGCGTCGGGGTTGGCGTACCGCGCCCCGCCGATCTCGTAGAGCAGTTGCGCGGTGACGGTGTCCACGGTGACCGCACCGCCGGTGCCGGGGTGCTTGGTGATGACCGACGACCCGTCGGAGTGGATCTCGGCCAGCGGAAAGCCCGGGCGGGTCAAGTCGCTCAGATCGGGGAAGTCCCTGGCGAAGAACGCGTAGTTTCCGCCGGTGGCCTGGGCGCCGCATTCGATGACGTGCCCGGCGGCAACCGCGCCGCTGATCCGGTCGTAGTCCGAGCGACTCCAGCCATGGTGCGCAGCCGCGGGTCCGACGGTCACGGATGCGTCGGTGACACGTCCGGTCACCACCACGTCGGCGCCCTTGTCGAGGCAGTCGACGATGCCCCACGCGCCGAGATAGGCGTTGGCGGCCAGAACCGAGTCGAAGCCGAGCTCGCCGGCGCGTCCGAGCAGGTCGTCGCCCTCCACATATGCCACGTTGACGGTCAACCCCAGGCGGTCGGCCAGCGCGCGCACCGCGTCGGCGAGCCCCGCGGGATTGAGCCCTCCGGCGTTGGTGACGATGCGCACACCACGGTCGAGCGCCAGGCCGAGGCATTCCTCGAGCTGGGCCAGAAACGTCTTGGCGTAGCCGCGGTCGGGCGACTTGGCGCGGTCGCGCGCGAGGATCAACATCGTGAGCTCGGCGAGATAGTCGCCGGTCAGGTAATCGAGGTCGCCGCCGGTGAGCATCTCGCGCATGGCCGCGAGCCGGTCGCCGTAGAACCCCGAGCAGTTGCCGATGCGGACCGGGCCACGAGCAGAGGTCACGCGGGCTCCCTTCGTCGCGGCCGCTGCCAACCAACCGGTAGGTTAGCGATGACCGGCGGTACTGCGTCAAGGTTCGGGCAGCGAATTCCGCTGTTTTGGAGGCTACGCAGGTCGTTGGCTATCCTGAAGAACACTTGCCGTCGCCTAACCGTGCGCGCGGCGCCAGACTTACCCCCTCAAGAGGAGATCTCGATCATGGCTGTGCCCAAGCGCAGGATGTCGCGCGCGAACACCCGTAGCCGGCGCGCGCAGTGGAAGGCCAAGCGCACGGAGCTCGTGGGCGTCAACGTCGCCGGTCAGCAGCACAAGGTGCCGCGCCGGCTGCTCAAGGCCGCCCGTCTCGGCCTGATCGACCTGGACCGCCGCTAACGCGGGGCCGGTTGTCGCCGGCCCCGGCGGCTCCGGCGCGCCTCTCAGGTCACTCTCAGATAGGGGGTTGACACTGTGGCTGTGCGCATACTTGTCGTCGACGACGATCGCGCGGTGCGCGAGTCGCTGCGCCGGTCGCTTTCCTTCAACGGTTACTCCGTCGAACTCGCCGGGGACGGTGTGGAGGCGCTGGACCGCATCGCCAGCGACCGGCCCGACGCCCTGGTGCTCGACGTGATGATGCCGCGGCTGGACGGCCTCGAAGTGTGCCGCCAGCTGCGCAGCACCGGGGACGACCTGCCGATCCTGGTTCTCACGGCGCGCGACTCCGTCTCCGAGCGGGTGGCGGGTCTCGATGCCGGAGCCGACGACTATCTGCCCAAGCCGTTCGCCCTCGAAGAGCTGTTGGCCCGCATGCGGGCGCTGTTGCGCCGCACGGGTCCCGAGATCGGCGCCGAGTCGGCCGCGATGACCTTCTCCGATCTGTCGCTGGATCCGGTCACTCGCGAGGTGACCAGGGGCCAACGCCAGATCAGCCTGACCCGCACCGAGTTCGCGTTGCTCGAGATGCTGATCGCCAATCCGCGCCGGGTGCTGACTCGCAGCCGCATCCTCGAAGAGGTGTGGGGATTCGACTTCCCGACGTCCGGTAACGCCCTCGAGGTGTATGTCGGTTACCTGCGCCGCAAGACCGAAGCAGAAGGAGAGCCGCGACTGATCCACACCGTGCGCGGGGTGGGTTATGTGCTGCGCGAAACGCCTCCCTGATGTCCGCACCGAGTTACGGGGCTGCGCCCCAACCCGAATCGCCTCGTCCGCCGTCGAGAACCAGTTCGGTGTCGCTGAGGTGGCGCGTGATGCTGCTGGCGATGTCGATGGTGGCGATGGTCGTGGTCTTGACGACGGTCGCGGTCTGGGCGGTGGTGTCGCGCGCGTTGTACGACGATGTCGACAACCAGCTACGCAACCGTGCCCGCCTGCTCATGGAAAGCGGTTCGCTGCAAGCCGATCCGAGCAAGGCGATCGAGGGCACCGCGTACTCGGACGTCAACGCGATGCTCGTGATCCCGGGCCGGGCCATCTTCACGGCCAACCAGCAAGGGCAGACCCTGCCATTGGGTGATCCCGAAAAGGCCGTGCTGCGAGGCGATCTGATCATGTCGCTGCGCACCACCGACCATCAACGGGTGCTCGCGATGCACCTGTCCAACGACAGCTCCCTGCTGATCTCGAAGAGCATGGCGCCCACCACCCAACTGCTCCAGCGGTTGAGCACGGTGCTGATCATCGTCGGCGGGATTGGGGTGGCGGTCGCCGCGATCGCGGGTGGTGCCGTCGCCCGTGCGGGTCTGCGGCCCGTGGCGCGGCTGACTCAGGCCGCCGAACGGGTGGCGCGCACCGATGACCTGCGGCCCATTCCGGTATACGGCAGCGACGAACTAGCCCGTCTCACCGAGGCATTCAACATGATGCTGCGAGCGTTGGCCGAGTCCCGCGAACGCCAGGCCCGCCTCGTCACCGACGCCGGCCATGAGCTGCGCACCCCGCTGACGTCATTGCGTACGAACGTCGAACTGCTGATGGCGTCGATGGCGCCCGGCGCGCCGCGGTTGCCCGAGGAGGAGATGGCCGAACTGCGCGCCGACGTGATCGCCCAGATCGAGGAATTGTCCACGCTGGTCGGTGATCTGGTCGACCTGACCCGCGACGACGCGGGCGTCACCGTGCACGAGACCGTCGACGTCGCCGAGATCGTGGACCGGTCCCTGGAGCGAGTCCGCCGTCGCCGCAACGACATTGAGTTCGAAGCGACGACCATCCCGTGGCTGGTCTACGGCGACGAGGCGGGTTTAGGGCGCGCGGTGCTCAACCTGCTCGACAACGCCGCGAAATGGAGTCCCCCCGGCGGACTGGTGACCGTGCGATTGAACCAGATCGATCCGATGAACGCGGAGTTGGTGGTATCCGACTACGGGCCGGGCATTCCGCCTCAGGAGCGCCCGCTCGTGTTCGAGCGGTTCTATCGGTCGACGACGGCGCGGTCGATGTCCGGCTCGGGACTCGGGTTGGCGATCGTGAAGCAGGTCGTGCTGAAGCACGGCGGTTCGCTGCGCATCGAGGACACCGTTCCCGGCGGGCAACCACCGGGGACGTCGATGCACGTCATCCTGCCGGGGCGGCCTGCGCGGGAGCGCGCCGGCGAATGGGTCGCGTCCCGACACGCCCCCGCCGAGTAACCTCACGCGGCGACCGCGGTCGACGATGATTGACCTAGGCGGGAACGGGGGAACGAAGTTGGGTATGTCCCGAACGTTCTCTAAGTGGATTCTCAGCCCTACGGGGCACTGTTGACCATGCGTCCGACGTTGTGCAGGTAACGGAAACAACAGAACCAAGAAGAACAGGAAGAAGAGCCCGAGCGACATGACGAACCACCCGAGGTATTCGCCGCCGCCCCCGCCGCACGGCCGACGGCCGATGGGCCCTGAACACGGGGCGTCCGGCTACCCTGGTGGCGCCCAGCGCCCCGGCCCGTATCAACAGCAGCAACCTTACGACTGGCGTTACGCGACCCAGCAACACACGGCCCAGCAGCATCCGACGCAGCAACAGTTCCGCGCGCCCTACGACCCGTACCGCGGGGCGCCCCAGCCGCTGTCGGGCCAACCGCCGCAAAAGCGTTCTCGCGCAGGGTTGTTGACGGCCGGCGCCGTGGCCGTGGCGGTCGTCTCGGCAGGCATCGGTGGCGGGGTCGCGATGCTGGTGCAGCCGGACGAACCGGCTGCGTCTTCGTCGATCAACGGCGCGGCGCCCAGCGTGCCCGCGGCCAGCCTGCCGGTCGGCTCCGTCGAACAGGTCGCCGCCAAGGTGGTTCCGAGCGTCGTCAAGCTCGAGACCAACATGGGGCGCGCGTCCGAAGAAGGTTCGGGCGTCATCCTGTCTTCCGACGGATTGATCCTGACCAACAACCACGTCGTGTCGGCGGCTCAGGACGGCCCGCCCGGTTCCGGCGTTCCCGGCGCGGACTCCGCCCGCGCGCAGACCAAGGTCACCTTCTCCAATGGACGCACCGCCTCGTTCACCGTCGTCGGCACCGACCCGAGCAGCGACATCGCCGTCGTAAAGGCGCAGGGCGTCTCGGATCTCACCCCCATCACCATCGGTTCGTCGTCGAATCTGCAGGTGGGCCAGGACGTGGTCGCGGTCGGCTCGCCGCTCGGCCTGGAGGGCACGGTGACGACCGGCATCATCAGCGCGCTGAACCGACCCGTCGCTGCGAGCGGTGACGCGCGGAATCAGAACACCGTGCTGGACGCGATCCAGACCGACGCCGCCATCAACCCCGGTAACTCCGGTGGTGCGCTGGTGAACATGAACGGCGAACTGATCGGCGTCAACTCCGCCATCGCCACGCTGGGCGCGGACGCCGGCCCTCAAGCGCAGAGCGGTTCGATCGGCCTCGGCTTCGCGATTCCCGTCGACCAGGCCAAGCGGATCGCTGATGAGCTGATCAAGAACGGCACCGCTGCGCACGCGTCGCTCGGCGTGCAGGTGGGCAACGACGCGTCGATCGACGGCGCGCGGATCGTCGAGGTCACCGATGGCGGCGCCGCCGCCGCGGCGGGTCTGCCGAGCGGGGTCGTGGTCACCAAGGTCGACGACCGGGTGATCAGCAGCGCCGATGCGCTGGTCGCCGCTATTCGGTCCAGGGCGCCGGGAGAGAAGGTCACGCTGTCGTACCTGGATCCCTCGGGCAAGCCGAAGACCGTCCAGGTCACGCTGGGTAAGGCCCAGCAGTGAGCACGCCGACCGACGTGACCGGCCTGAGAGTGGCCGCGCCGCTGTCGCGGGCCGCATATACGGTTGCACTCATGGAACAGCCAGGGGAGTTGGTGGGCCGCGCGCTGATCGTCGTGGTGGACGACCGCACCGCGCACGGCGACGAGGAGGACCACAGCGGTCCGCTCGTCACCGAACTGCTCGGCGAGGCGGGATTCGTCGTCGACGGGGTAGTCGTCGTGTCGTCAGACGAGGTCGAGATCCGCAACGCCCTCAACACGGCCGTCATCGGTGGTGTCGATCTCGTCGTGTCCGTCGGCGGCACGGGCGTCACGCCCCGTGACGTCACGCCCGAGGCCACACGCGACATTCTCGACCGGGAGTTGCTCGGCATCTCCGAGGCGCTGCGAGCCTCCGGGCTGTCCGCCGGAATCATCGACGCGGGGGTCTCCCGCGGCCTGGCCGGCATCTCGGGCAGCACGCTCGTGGTGAACCTCGCCGGTTCGCGCGCCGCCGTGCGCGACGGCATGGCGACCCTCAACCCGCTCGCAGTGCAAATCATCGGCCAGCTGTCCAGCCTCGACATCTGACAGCTGAGCGCCCGGGTGGGAAATGTGATCTTAATCACACAGAAGCCTCATCATGGGTGAGCGACCCGGGCGCAGCCGGAGACGCCTCGATGACGTGTTCGGCGAGGAGTTGCCGCGGATCTCGGCCGACGAACGCGACCGTCCCGACCCTGATGACGACGCCGATCGCGAACGATGGCTGAGGGAAAACCGTCCACCGCACCACAATTGATTTCGCGCGTCGTACCGCATCGGTCACCGACCGGCATGTTGGGTGGGCGCACTCGCGTTCGTCGGTGATACGGATCTGGGGCGAAGGTTGCGACCAAGTAACGATGGTGACCGCGCCTACCCCGGCGGCGTCCCCGACAAACCAGCAGGTCCGGTAACGTCCCGCACTCGTGAGGCGATCTCCCGTTGCCGGGTCCGTGCCCGACCGTTATGTTCCTCGTGTCACGAACGATGAACACCACGTAACAGCGACATGTGAGATCTCATGACGTCGCAGGGACTCGTGCCACTGCGGCAGACGTGCCAGGCGCCAACTACAGGCCACGGTCAGCGGAACCGCTGACCGCCGACACAGCTAGGGAGAACATGAAAGTTTTCGGTCGGGTGCTGATGGCGATGGTGGCGGCCGTCGCGTCGTTGTTCGTGGGCACGGGCACCTCTCACGCAGGGCTGGACAATGAGTTGAGTCTGGTCGATGGCAAGGACCGGACGTTGACCATTCAGCAGTGGGACACGTTCCTCAATGGTGTGTTTCCCCTTGACCGCAACCGGCTGACCCGCGAGTGGTTCCACAGTGGTCGCGCGAAGTACATCGTTGCCGGCCCGGGTGCCGATGAGTTCGAGGGCACGCTGGAGTTGGGGTATCAGATCGGCTTCCCGTGGTCGCTGGGTGTGGGCATCAACTTCAGCTACACCACCCCGAACGTGTTGTTCGACCAGGCGCCGCCCAGCCTGAACCCCGAGGCGGGCTTCTTGACCACCCCGAACTTCTTCCCGGGTGTGTCGATCAGCGCCGATCTCGGTAACGGTCCGGGTATTCAGGAGGTTGCGACGTTCTCGGTGGATGTGGCCGGTGCCAACGGTGGTGTGGCGGTGTCGAACGCGCACGGCACGGTGACCGGTGCGGCCGGTGGTGTGTTGTTGCGTCCGTTCGCTCGGCTGATCTCCTCGGCCGGTGACAGCGTCACCACCTACGGCGAACCGTGGAACATGAACTGACAAACGCTCTCCCGAGCAACGAACAGCCCCCGGAACCATCTCCGGGGGCTGTTCGGATTCTGGCCGTCTGCAGAACGTCACGTTGCCACCAGGTAAACGGCAGTAGGGCTTTGCCGGTGATCTTGACCACAACGTGTAACAGGGACGAAACTGTGACCTCACCGCGGATCATGCGCCGATGTGCTGCGGCACACGATCTCGGTGGCCGATGCCGCCGAAAGTGCGTGCTCGCAACCCGATAGTACCCGCGAACAGCGTTGAAATTCGCGTCGTGCAAGCGTTATTCGCGCGATGAACAGAACTGAACCGTTCGCGAACGGAAGCTCCTCTCTCGGTATCGACCCTCCGTTCGCGTTGCCGGTTTCCCTCGGCGCCGTTATGTTCCTCGTGTCAACGGATGAGCGAAACATTAGAGCAGCATGTGAGGCCTCTCATTTGCTCAAATGCGACTCATGCGTCGTGCGGCGCTAGCGCCAGCTACGGCTGACACCAGTTGCGGGTCCACAGGGGGTCCGCATCGACTAGCTAGGGAGAACATGAAGGTATTCGGTCGGGTGCTGATGGCGATGGTGGCGGCCGTCGCGTCGTTGTTCGTGGGCACGGGCACCTCTCACGCAGGGCTGGACAATGAGTTGAGTCTGGTCGATGGCAAGGACCGGACGTTGACCATTCAGCAGTGGGACACGTTCCTCAATGGTGTGTTTCCCCTTGACCGCAACCGGCTGACCCGCGAGTGGTTCCACAGTGGTCGCGCGAAGTACATCGTTGCCGGCCCGGGTGCCGATGAGTTCGAGGGCACGCTGGAGTTGGGGTATCAGATCGGCTTCCCGTGGTCGCTGGGTGTGGGCATCAACTTCAGCTACACCACCCCCAACATCCTGTTCGACCAGGCGCCGCCCAGCCTGAACCCCGAGGCGGGCTTCTTGACCACCCCGAACCTGTTCCCGGGTGTGTCGATCAGCGCCGATCTCGGTAACGGTCCGGGTATTCAGGAGGTTGCGACGTTCTCGGTGGATGTGGCCGGTGCCAACGGTGGTGTGGCGGTGTCGAACGCGCACGGCACGGTGACCGGTGCGGCCGGTGGTGTGTTGTTGCGTCCGTTCGCTCGGCTGATCTCCTCGGCCGGTGACAGCGTCACCACCTACGGCGAACCGTGGAACATGAACTGACAAACGCTCTCCCGAGCAACGAACAGCCCCCGGAACCATCTCCGGGGGCTGTTCCGTTGTTTCAGGACTTGTCGGCGCTGGTTGTCTCCGCGGTATCGGGATCGGGGCCGGTGCCGGGCCCGGCGCTGTGCGCCCCCGAGGACCCGTTGGTCTCGGCGAGGATGTTCCGGATCTCGGTGAGCAGGGTCAGCTCGGTGTCCTGGGCCTGCTCGACCTCGCCCTTCTTGCGCAGCCGGTTGTACGGCATGACCACGAGGAAATACACCACGGCCGCAACCAGAATGAAGTTGATGGCCGCCGACAGCAGGACGTTCAGATCGATTGACTCGCCGCCGCCGATGCCGATGCGCAGAATGCCGTAATCGGATTCCCCTCCTGCCCCGACACGGTTGATCAGCGGTTGGATGATGCTGTCGGTGAATTTGGTGACCAGCCCGGTGAAAGCCGTGCCGATGACCACCGCGACCGATAGGTCGACGATGTTGCCCCGGGCGAGGAAATCTTTGAAGCCCTTCAACATGTGTCTCGGATCCTCCCTGCCGTGGTGTGCGATCGATGGTTACCGACGTTAGCTGCGTTGCCACCGGGGTTGGGTGAAATGCCCCGAGTAAAAGGCCCGCGTTCAGTGCAGGGTGAGTGTCACCGTCTGCACCAGCGTCGCGGCGGCGACCTCGTGGGCAGCGTGGGCGGGTAGCGCCACCAGCACCACCCGATCGACGCCGGCGCCTGGCCCCGAGGGCTTTTCTGACACCAGCACGACGATCGCATCCGTCGCCACCACCCGGGTGTCGGACTCCTCGCCTGCCGCCAGCACGTCCACGACGTCGCCCGGGCGGATGAGGTCGAGCACCGCGGTCTCGTCCAGCGTCAGCGGAACGATGCGCGCCGCCGGGCCCACCGCCGCTTCGGCGAGCCTGGGCGTCAGCAGGCGCACGTCGGTGAGTGCTTCGCCGCGGCGGACGGGTCCGGTCAGCGTCGCGCCGACGACGGCGGTGAAATCCGACTGAATACCATCGGGAAGCGTTGCGGCGCTGAGCCTTTCGACACGGACATCGTCGGTGGTCAGTTGGCTGCCCGGGCTGAGGTCGCGCGCGGCGACAACCGCGTCGACGCGCTCATCGTCGGGGTCGGGACGCAGGGCCGCGACGGCGGCGAGGATCACCAGGCCGCCTGCGGCGATTCGACGGGCCAGGACGGTGCGCGTCCAATCCGGTCGCAAGATCTCGGTGAGCCGATGAATCGGCGACGGATTGAGTGAGCCCCCCATGCGGCCAAGTTAGACAGCGCGGTTGAGCATTGGGGGAGATAGTCACCCGCCTGTGGATAACTCGGAAGGTGTCAGCTGGACGCCGCGGCGGCCGCCGTGCTCGACGAGCTCGAACCGGAGTCGCTCGTGGCGCTCGATTTGTCGGACGATGACTTCTCGGAGGGGGAGCTCGACCCGTTGCTGGAGCCGTTCGAGGAACTCTTGCCGGATTCACGGCTGTCGGTTCGGTAGAAGCCGCTGCCCTTGAACACCACGCCCACGTTCCCGAACAGCTTGCGAAGGCGGCCGTTGCACTTCTTGCACGTGGTCAGCGACGCGTCACTGAACGACTGAATCGCGTCGAACTTGTCGCCGCACTCGGTGCACGCATAGGAATACGTAGGCACGGGACCCCTCCCTGGTGGTCAGATCTTTTAGCACTCTACCGGCTCAAGTGCTAGAACCGCTACGTGGCGTGCGTCATTCCCGCTCCGGCGCCGTTCCGAGGCCCACCAGCCCGCGTTGCGGTGTCAGCGCATGGGTCATCGACACGTCGTGAGGCTCGGCGGGCAGCCGGTCGACCAGCTCGTCGTCACGGACCACCGCGACCAGTCGCGCCGATCGCGCAATCGACCGCAGCGACCGGTCGTAGAACCCGGCACCACGGCCCAGGCGTACACCGCTGCGATCGACCGCCAGCGCGGGGATCAGCAGCGTGGTGGCAACCGCGATGGTCTCGGGCGGCGACCACGGTCCCTTCGGCTCCCGGAGTCCGAAGCGCCCCTCTACCAATTCGCCGGGCCGGTACTCGCCCCACTGCAGCGGCTGCGGGATACCGGCGGAGTCATACCGCGCGACCGGCAACAGCACCCGCACACCGCGGGCGTGAAGCGAGTCGACCAATTCGGAGGAGCCGGGCTCGGAGCCGACCGGCACGTAGGCGCAGACGGTTTCGTCCGGCGCGATGAAAGTCGTCGAATGGCGGGCCAACGCGTGCGCCTCGGCGTCGTGTTCGTGAGCAGGGAGAGCCCGGCGCGCGGCCAAAATCGTGGCCCGCAGCTCCGCCTTCGTCGCGCTCACGTCATCTTCCCCAATCGGTTCCAACATGCCCGACCGCGCCACCATGAACCTGCCACCCCGAATCTCCCCATGGACGTTAATGTGTGAACGATGACACGGCCTTTGGTCTCGATCCCCCATACGACGGTGGTCCCTGCAGCGGGCCTGGGCACGCGCTTCCTGCCTGCGACCAAGACGGTCCCCAAGGAACTGCTTCCCGTCGTTGACACACCCGGCATCGAGCTTGTCGCCGCGGAGGCGGCCGAAGCGGGCGCGGAACGTCTGATCATCATCACCTCCGAGGGCAAGGACGGGGTCGTCGCGCACTTCGTCGAGGACCTCGTTCTCGAGGGCACGCTGGAGGAGCGCGGCAAGAAGTCGATGCTCGAGAAGGTGCGTCGCGCCCCGGCCCTCATCAAGGTCGAGTCGGTGGTGCAGGCCGAGCCGCTCGGCCTCGGCCACGCGGTCAGCTGCGTGGAGCCGAAGCTGGGACCGGACGAAGACGCGATCGCGGTGCTGCTGCCCGACGACCTCGTGCTGCCGACAGGCGTGCTGGAGACGATGTCGAAGGTGCGGGCCAAGCGCGGCGGTTCGGTGTTGTGCGCGATCGAGGTGCCGCGCGAGGAGATCAGCGCCTACGGCGTCTTCGACGTCGAGCCGGTCGCCGATACCAACAATCCGAACGTGTTGCGCGTGAAAGGTATGTACGAGAAGCCGAAGGCTGCGGACGCCCCGTCGCCGTACGCCGCGGCCGGCCGGTACGTCCTCGACCGGGCCATCTTCGATGCGCTGCGGCGGGTTCCGCGCGGTGCCGGCGGCGAGATCCAGCTGACCGATGCCGTCGCGTTGCTCATCAACGAAGGACATCCCGTCCACGTCGTCGTCCACCGCGGCTCTCGACACGACCTCGGAAATCCCGGAGGCTACCTCAAGGCTGCGGTTGACTTTGCGTTGCAACGGGATGACTACGGGCCGGAACTCCGGCGGTGGTTGGTGGAGCGATTGGGGCTGGTCGACTGCTGAGAGCCCCAACGCATAGATAGGGGTGCAGTGCGTTCGGTCGAGGAACAGCAGGCACGAGTTGCGGCTGCGGCGGTTGCGCCGCGCCCGGTTCGGGTGGCGATTGCCGAAGCGCAGGGGTTGATGTGCGCCGAGGAGGTGGTCACCGAGCGTCCGCTGCCTGGATTCGATCAGGCCGCGATCGATGGATACGCGGTGCGCAGCGTTGACGTCCTCGGTGTCGGCGACAACGGCGACGGGGAAGAGGCGTCCGACGGCGACGTGAGCCTTCCGGTGATGGGTGTGATCGAGGCGGGCGCTCGGACTCCCAGCCGGCTGCAGCCACGGCAGGCCGCGCGGGTCCAGACCGGCGCTCCGATGCCGACGCTTGCCGACGCGGTGCTTCCGCTGCGTTGGACCGACGGCGGCGATGCGCGGGTGAAGGTGTTGCGTGGCGTCCGGTCGGGTGCCTACGTGCGGCGAACCGGCGACGACGTGCAGCCCGGCGATGTCGCGGTGCGGGCGGGCACGATCATCGGACCGGCACAGGTCGGCCTGCTTGCCGCCGTCGGCAGGGAGCGGGTTCTGGTGCACCCGCGGCCGCGGTTGTCGGTGATGTGTGTGGGCGGTGAGCTCGTCGACATCTCCCGGACCCCGGGCAACGGGCAGGTCTACGACGTGAACTCCTACGCGCTGGCCGCCGCGGGCCGTGACGCGGGCGCGGAGGTGAACCGGGTCGGCATCGTCGACACCGATCCGAAGAAGCTCCGCGAGGTGGTCGAAGGTCAGCTCAACCGCGCGGAGGTCGTCGTCATCGCCGGTGCGGTCGGTGGGGCCGCCGCGGAAGGCGTCCGCGCGGTGCTCTCCGAGTTGGGGGAGATGGAGGTGACCCGCATCGCCATGCACCCCGGCTCGGTGCAGGGGTTCGGACAACTCGGCCGCGACGGCGTGCCGGTGTTCCTGTTGCCCGCCAACCCCGTCAGCGCCCTGGTGGTGTTCGAGGTCATGGTGCGTCCGCTGATCCGCCTGTCACTGGGCAAGCGGCAGGCGCATCGCCGCGTCGTGCAGGCCCGCACGCTGTCACCGATCGAGTCGGTCGGGGGCCGGACGGGATATCTGCGCGGTCAGCTCATGCGGGACCAGGACACAGGCGAGTACCTCGTCCAGGCGCTCGGCGGAGCGCCCGGCGCGTCGCACCTGCTGGCGACGCTGGCCGAAGCGAACTGTCTGGTGATCGTGCCTTCCGACGCCGAACAGGTCCGTACCGGCGAAATAGTCGACGTCGCATTCCTGGCACAACGCGGCTGACCCGCGCGGTGTCGACGTGAACCTGTGGCGGTCGAGTTCGGTACATCCGGGTTGGCCGATGTCCGCCGGTCCGCTGCGGGTGGCCGCCGGCATGGTGCGGTTGCGTCCCATCCGGTTGCGCGACGGTGCGCAGTGGAGCCGAATCCGGCTGGCCGACCGTGCCCACCTGGAGCCGTGGGAACCGGCCGCCGGCGCGGACTGGGACATGCGACACGCGATCACGTCGTGGCCGTCGGTGTGTTCGGGGCTGCGGTCGGAGGCCCGCAAGGGCCGCATGGTGCCCTTTGTGATCGAGTTGGACGGCCAGTTCTGCGGCCAGCTCACGATCGGCAACATCACCCACGGGGCGCTGCGTTCGGCGTGGATCGGGTACTGGGTGGCCAAGGCGATCAACGGCGGGGGCGTCGCCACCGCGGCCTTGGCCCTGGGCGTCGACCACTGTTTCGGACCGGTGGGACTGCATCGGGTCGAGGCGACCGTGCGGCCCGAAAACGCCGCCAGCCGTGCGGTTTTGGCGAAGGTCGGTTTCCGTGAGGAGGGACTGCTGCGCCGCTACCTCGACGTCGACGGCGCCTGGCGCGATCACCTCCTGGTGGCCATCACGGTCGAGGAGCTCACCGGATCGGCGGCCGCCGCGCTGGTGCGCCAAGGACGCGCCGAGTGGGCCTAGTCCCTCCGCGCCTCGCAAGACGCACGGTAGGGCTGTGCGGGCCAGCAAAACCGCGACCCTGGCGTCGATCTCGCGGCACCGCGGACACGCCCGCTGTTACAAAAGTGACATTTGTGACTGTTGGTGCTTGTCAGCAGTGAATTACAGGTGTGTAATTGTCTCGGCGCGCCGCCCACGGATGCGCAGGTCACAGACCTAGCCTTTAGGGGAAAGGAGCAGGCGACATGCCAAGCATCCCCCAGTCCCTTCTGTGGATATCCCTCGTTGTTCTCTGGCTTTTCGTGCTCGTGCCGATGCTGATCAGCAAGCGCGACACCGTGCGGCGGACCAGTGATGTCGCGTTGTCGACGCGCGTGCTCAACAGCGGTCGAAACGCGCGGTTGTTGAAACGGCGCGGCCCGGCGGCGGGCCACGCCAGCGATCCCGACTGGCGCCCGTCCGAAGACAACCTCGACGAGGACATGGAATCCGAACCCGTGAGCCGCGCGGTGGTGCGCGCCGCCGCGGTCGGAGTTGCGGACAAGGCCGAGCCCGACTACCTCGACGTCGATGTCATCGACGAGGACTCGGGTGCGCTGCCCGTTGGCGAGTCGGATCGACAGGAAGCCGAAAACGAAGAGCTCACACTGCAATTCGACGAGACGGATGAGGCGGCCGACGAGGCCGTCGCCGAGGAGCAGGCCGTCGAACCCGAGCCCGAAGAAGACGACGACGAGTACGAGACGGTCGACGATTCGTCCGGCCTCGAGGCGCCGTCGGAAGCCGACTTGCGGATGGCCGACTCGCTGTCCGAGGCGCGTAGGCGTCGGCACGAGTCGAAGACCGCGGCCGCGGTGAGCGAGCGCAAGTACAGGTTCCGCAAGCGGATGCTCACGGCGCTCGGTGTGCTGCTGGTGGCGTCGGCCGCCGCGGCGTACACGCTGAGCCCGACGCTCTGGTGGGCGTGCGGCGCGGTCGGCGGCTTCACCGTGCTCTATCTGGGCTATCTGCGGCGACAGACGCGCATCGAGGAGCGGCTGCGGCGGAGGCGCGCCCAGCGCATCGCCCGCTCGCGGCTCGGCGTGGAGAACACCGATGACCGCGAGTTCGACGTGGTGCCTGCCCGCTTACGGCGTCCGGGTTCGGTCGTCCTGGAGATCGACGACGAAGATCCGATCTTCGAGCATCTCGACTACGCGCCGTTCGCGCGGCACTTTGACCTGCCGCGGGCCGCGGGCCAGTAAGGACTGGTCGGTACCCGTCGATTTTCGGCCGCCATCGGCGGGCTGGTAGCCTGCTACCGGTATCAGGGGCTATGGCGCAGTTGGTAGCGCGACTCGTTCGCATCGAGTAGGTCAGGGGTTCGATTCCCCTTAGCTCCACAGAGTTTGATCAGGTCAGGGCGCAGGCTTTCCGCCAGGCGCGATTGCTCAGCAGGCGCAACCCGTTCAGGGCGACGATGATCGTCGAACCTTCGTGGCCCGCCACGCCGAGCGGCAGCGGAAGATTGCCGAAGACATCCCACAACACGAGCGTCACGATGAACGTCGCCGCGATGGCGAGGTTGGCGATCACGACACGACGCGCCCGACGCGCCAGGGCCACGACGGTCGGGATCGTCGCGAGCTCGTCGCGGATCGTGACGACGTCCGCCGTCTCCAGGGTGAGGTCGGCGCCGTTGCGCCCCATCGCTATCGATCCGTGCGCGGCCGCCATGGCGGGCGCGTCGTTGATCCCGTCGCCGACGAACAGCACGCGGTGCTCGTCGGCCTGAAGCTCCCGCACTGCGGTGACCTTGTCATCGGGTAGCAGGTCGGCACGGATGTCGGCGATGCCGACGGTGTCGGCCAGGTGTTTCGCCGCGCGCTGCGAATCTCCGGTGAGCAGGATCGGCGCCTTCGACGTGAGCTCGGCGATGTCCCGCACGACCTCGTCGGCGCCGCGCCGCACCGTGTCATCCAGGCCGAGCACACCGATGACGCGGCCGTCCACGACGACCACGACGGCAGTGGTCCCGCGGCGCTCCAGGCGGTGCACGACCGGCACGGTGGCGGAGAGCGAGCCCGCGCTGAGTACTTCGACCTCCTGGCCCGAAACGCGGGCGCGCACACCGCGACCGGGTAGCGCCCGAAAGTCGATGGCGTTCGGTGCTACGACACCCCGCGAGCGGGCGGCTTCGACGACGGCGCGTCCGAGCGGATGCTCACTGAATTGCTCTGCGGCGGCGGCGATTCGCAAGACGTCGTATTCGGCGTAGCGATCATCGACGGGGCTGACGCAGGTGAGTTGCGGTGTGCCCGTCGTCAAAGTGCCGGTCTTGTCGATCGCGACATGGGTGATATCGGCGAGGTGTTCCATCGCGACCGCCGATTTGACGAGCACCCCGTTTCGTCCGGCGGTGGCGATGGCCGACAGCAGCGGCGGCATGGTCGCCAAGACGACGGCGCACGGCGATGCCACGATCATGAACGTCATCGCCCGAAGCAGCGTGGACTGCAGATCGGCGCCCAACAGCAAGGGGATCGCGAAGAGGGCGAGCGTCGCCACCACGACACCGATGGAGTAGCGCTGTTCGATCTTCTCGATGAACAGCTGCGTTCTGGCCTTGGTGGCGGACGCCTCGGCGACGAGCGCGACGATCCGGGCGACCACGGTGTCGGACGGATCCTTGGTGACCCGGATCCGCAGCGCGCCCGACCCGTTGAGCGTTCCCGCGAACACCTCGTCGTCGGCCGATTTGCTTACTGGTAGCGGTTCGCCCGTGACCGACGACTGGTCGACATCGGATGCGCCTGCCACCACGACCCCGTCGGCGGGCAGCCGCTCGCCCGGCCGCACGCTCACGATGTCACCGATGCAAAGGTCCTCGGCGTCGACCGTTTCCTCGAGCCCGTCCGAGTCGATGCGGACGGCGCGATCGGGTGCGAGATCGAGCAGCCCTTTCACCGAATCCTCGGTGCGTTTGGTTGCCGCGTCCTCCAGAGCTCCCGAGATCGCGAAGATGACGATCAGCAGCGCGCCATCGAAGATCTGACCGATGCTCGCCGCGCCGACTGCCGCGACCACCATCAGCAGATCGACATCGAGGGTGCGAGTCCGCAGCGCTTGCAGACCTTCCCACGCCGGGGACCAGCCGCCGGTCAGATAGCAGGCCAGATACGCCGTCCACCACAGCCACGGCGGAGCATCTGCCAGCTGAGCCGCCAGCCCCGTCAAGAACAAAGCGAGGGCGACCGCTGCCCACCGCACGGAAGACACCGACCACAGCCCCGCGAGGCTGAACTGCGTCGTGCGGGAGTCGGACGTGCGCTCGTTCCGCACGATCGTCGAGGTCATCATCCCTCTCCGGTTAGGCGATTCATGGGCACATATAAACATGTAGAACTCTACATGTATGCTCTCTGCCGACAAACCGTGCTTCAATTGACGGCATGGGGCACGGAGTCGACGGCAGGGCGACGCCCCCCGCCACCCTCGACGCGGCGTCGGCCGGCAAGATCGCCGAGACGCTGCAGGCCCTCGCCTCGCCGAACCGCCTGATGATCCTGACCCGGTTGCGCCAGTCGCCCTGCTCGGTCGGGGAGTTGTCGGCCGCGGTGGGCATGGAGCAGCCGGCGGTATCCCACCAACTCCGGCTCCTACGCGCACTGGGGCTGGTCGCGGGAGACCGAAGCGGCCGCAACGTCGTCTACCGGCTCTACGACAACCACGTCGCGCAGCTCCTCGACGAGGCGGTGTATCACATCGAGCATCTACGCCTCGGCGCGACGGACACTACGGCCTAGAGTCTGAGTTCACTAACCTATACTCAGGAATAACGGCGCCGTTTCCCCGCTTGCACCCGACAGGTGAAAGGCGGATCCCATGACGAACCTGAAGGCCGTTGACGTACAGCCCGAGCCGTGCGTGACCCGATTCGACGGGGTCCGCCTGCGCTACGACAGCACAAGGAGTTTCGACGAACTGGTCGCCGCGGTGTTTGCCGAGGTCGGCGATCGGCCCGTGCCGCTGGAGGACATCGCCCGCCGATATCCCGGGTGGGAGGAATTCGCGGCCGAAGTCGAATCGCATGCAGGCCCCACCGGATTCATGCTGATCGCGCGATGGGATCACGGCGGGTGGCTCGCCAAGGCCGGCATCGACCGACGGGTGCTACGGCTCGTGATCGGCAACCCGTTGATCGCGATCACGATGCTGCGCCACGACGTCACGGCGGGCCTGTTCGCCCCGGTCGAGCTGCTGCTGACCGACGAGCAGAACGGTCACAGCGCGCTGACCTATGTCGCGCCTTCCTCGCTCATGGTCGTCGAACCCAATGAGTCACTTCGGAAGGACGCCGAGGAGCTGGACGCGAAGCTCGCCACGCTCGCATCGAAGGTCACGGGGGCCACATCGGCGTAACGGAGACTGTTTACCGCGCCTCGAAGCGGGGCACAGGTCGCGGCAGTGGGCGGCGATCGGTGAGGGTTGCACCGGTGCCGCCCGCGAGGCGGTCAGCGGGGTCAACCTCTTTGTTGAGCAGACAGCTCTGCCTCGCTGCCCGTCGATCTACTTGCTGGCGGTCGTCGCAAGCCCGCCGTCGACCGGAATGATCGCTCCGGTCAGGAAGGCGCCCGCCCGGCTGGCGAGATATACCGCGATGCCGGCCATGTCGTCGTCGCGGCCGATGCGGCGCAGCGGCGCGGACGCGGCGATCTCATCGCCGAACGCATCCAGCGTCGCGGCCATCATCTTCGACGGAAACGCCCCCGGTGCAACGGCATTCACGGTGATGTGCTGCGGGCCCAGTTCCTTGGCGAGCACACGGGTGAGATGGTGCACCGCGGCCTTGCTGCTGCTGTAGGAGTACGTGGGCAGCTCGGGGACGCGAATGCCGTCGACGCTACCGAGGTTGATGACCCGGGCCGGATCGTCCGCGGTGCCGGCGGCGCGAAGTGCGGGCAGCAGCGCCTGAACGAGCCAGAACGGCGACTTGACGTTGACGTTGAGGATCTTGTCCCACGCGGAATCCGGGAACTCCTCCAAGGACGCGCCCCACGTGGCGCCCGCATTGTTGACGAGGATGTGCAGCGGTTCGCCGCCGCCGGTCACCTCTTCGGCCAGCCGTATGCACTCGTCGTGTCGTGAGAGGTCAGCGGGTATGGCCCGCACCTGACCAAACCGGGACAGCTCCGCCTGTGCGCGTTCGCACGCGTCGGCCTTCCGCGAGCTGATCACCACGCTGGCACCGGCCTGCAGCAGCCCGCGGCTCATCATCACCCCGATGCCACTCGTTCCGCCGGTGACGAGGGCGCGCTTGCCGGTGAGGTCGAAAAGCTCTGTGTGCGTGCTGAACTGGCCGTCGCTCATCGGCAAGCGCCTCCATCGTCGTCTCGGGAGCGCGAAACCGCCCCGATTGAGACTAGAAGATGAGCCCGGATGCCTTGCTGGTGGCTGCGGCGAACCGGTTCTGCACGTCCTCCCAATTCACGACGTTCCAGAACGCCTTGACGTAGTCGGCCTTCACGTTCTTGTACTGCAGGTAGTAGGCGTGCTCCCACATGTCGACCTGCAGCAGCGGGATGATGCCCAGCGGGACGTTGGCCTGCTGGTCGTACAACTGGAAGGTGAGCAACCGCTGACCGAGGGTGTCGTAGCCCAGGACTCCCCACCCCGAGCCCTGCAGGCCGTTGGCGGCGGCGGCGAACTGCGCCTGGAATTTGTCGAACGACCCGAACTGGTCGTCGATCGCGGCCGCAAGGTCGCCGGTCGGCTTGTCGCCGCCGTTCGGCGACAGGTTCTTCCACCAGATCGTGTGGTTGACGTGGCCACCGAGGTGGAATGCCAGGTTCTTCTCGTTGAGGAAGATCGCCGCGTGGTCGCCGTTGGCCCGGGCCTCCTCGAGCTTGGCGATCGCGTCGTTGACGCCCTTCACGTAAGTGGCGTGGTGCTTGCTGTGATGAATCTCGTTGATCTGTCCCGAGATATGCGGCTCCAGGGCGCCGTAGTCGTAGTCGAGGTCGGGCAGTGTGTACTCGGCCATGAAGGTCCTTTCTGTTGTGCTCGACGCTGTGTACCCGCGTCGAGCCGGATTCCACAGAAACGTCGTGGCGGTAGACGGCCCTGCCGAGCCTATGGACGATCCCAATATCTGTCTACGTGTTCAGATGTTGTGCTAACTTGGGAGTTGCGGGCGGCCGCGGACAACATCGATGCAGCACATCATGTCGAGACTTGTCTTCCGGCGGGTCATGAGCGCCACGGCCGACCCGCGCCAACCGGCACTATTTGCTACTCAGTCAATTCGGTGGTTGCCGCACTGTCGCTGCGGCTCGAGCGCCCCCGCGGTTGCTTGCCCGTCGCGACGAGCAGCCCGTAGCCTCGTGACGTGGCCGGCCTGACCGGCGTTCGCGCCGACGAACTCATCGCGTTGGAAATTTTCGACGGCTATCGCGCCGATGATCTCGTTCCTCTGGCTGCGCAGCTGACCCCTCTCAACGCCGCCGCCGGGCAGGTGCTCATGCATCAGGACGAGCTCGCGGTGTCCTTCCTGCTGATCGGTTCAGGCGCGGCCGAGGTCACCCATGTCGGAGACGACGGGCACGACACCGTCGCGAAACTGGGTCCCGGCATGATCGTCGGCGAGATCGCCTTGCTGCGTGACACCACCCGCACCGCGACCGTGATCGCCACCGAACCGGTGCGCGGATGGGTCGGGGGACGGGAGGCGTTCGCGACGCTGCTCGAGATCCCGGGCATGCTCGACCGCCTGCTGAGCACTGCCAGGCAGCGCCTCGCCGCCTACGTCAATCCCGTGCCGATCCGAATGCGCGAGGGAACCGAACTGTTCCTGCGCCCGGTGCTGCCCGGTGACAATGAACGGACTTCCAACGGCCCGGTCGAATTCTCCAGCGAGACGCTGTACCGGCGCTTTCAATCGATGCTCATCCCTAGCAAGTCCCTGATGCGATACCTCTTCGAGGTCGACTACGAGCACCACTTCGTCTGGGTGATGACCGACGGCCCGGACGGGCCGGTGGTCGCCGATGCCCGGTTCGTGCGCGACGAAGCGGACCCGACGGTCGCCGAGGTCGCGTTCATCGTCGCCGACGCGTACCAGAACAAGGGCATCGGGTCGTTTCTGATGGGGGCTCTCGCGATCGCCGCGAAATTCCTTGGCGTTCAGCGCTTCACCGCGCGGGTGCTGACCGACAACTTTCCCATGCGAACCATCCTCACCCGCTATGGCGCACACTGGCAGCGAGAGGATCTCGGGGTGGTCACCACCACCATCGATGTCCCGCGGCCAACGAATCCGCCGTTCTCCTCGGAGCTGACGAAACAGGTCCGCGACATGGCCGCTCAGGTCGTGCGGGCGGTTGGCTGATGCGCGTCCCCTTGTCGAAGGACACGCGGCTGTGCATCTCGCTGTCGGGGCGACCCAGCAACATCGGCACGCGATTCCACAACTATCTGTACGACCTGCTCGGGCTCGACTTCGTCTACAAAGCCTTCACCACGACGGACATCGCCGCGGCGATCGGGGGAGTGCGGGCGCTGGGCATCCGCGGTTGTTCGGTGTCGATGCCGTTCAAGCAGGACGTGCTGGCGCTGGTCGACGAGGTCGAGCAGTCGGCCCGGTCGATCCGCGCGGTCAACACGATCGTCAACGACGACGGTCGGCTCACCGCGTCGAACACCGATTATCTTGCCGTGCAGACGCTTATCGCTGAGCACGGGTTGCGGCCGGCGCAGTCCGTGCTCGTGTACGGCAGCGGCGGGATGGCCAGTGCGGTGGGCGCCGCGTTCCGCGACCTCGGATTCGATCGCGGCACGATTGCGGCCAGGAACGCCGAGACCGGCCGTTCCCTGGCCGACCGGCTGGGATACGACTATGTGTCCGACGTCGGCTCACGCACCGCGGATGTGCTCGTCAACGTCACTCCGGTAGGCATGGCCGGCGGCCCCGAAGCGAGCGGAATGCCCTTCGGAACAACGGGTATCACCAACGCGCACACGGTGTTCGATGTGGTCGCGATGCCGTCCGAGACGCCGCTGATCAAGGCTGCGCGTGGCGCTGGTGTCGGCGTGATCACGGGTAACGAGGTGATCGCGCTGCAGGCCGCCGAACAGTTCGAGCGTTACACCGGCGTCCGGCCGACGGCCGAGCAGGTGATGGCCGCGTCAGCGGTGTCGCGCGCCTGAATCAGGGTGTGATCTTGGTTTGTTCGTCGATGACCGACGTCGCGTCCATCAGCGCCATCATCTGGTCCTCGCGGCCGTCGGCGTTGAGTTGCAGCACGTACAAGCCGTCCTGGCCCGGAATCACGACCGTCTTCTGGGCGATCGCCCGTAGGACACCGTCTTTGGTGTAGGTGCCGCCGATCTGCACCGCCTCGAAATCGGAGAGCGTGGATGGGGAGCCTTCCTCCGCGCCTTCATAACCGGGCAGGTTCTTGATCTCGCCGGGGGCGAACTCGAGGATCTTCGCGGGGTCGACGTTGCCGGTCAGCTTCGACACCAGCGCGATGATGGTCGGAGGGTCATCGGCCATCGCGGGGTCATCGGAAACGATTGCACCGTATGCCCATTCGGGCGTCCGCGGTCCGGCGTCGCTCCATCCGGGCGGGAAGGGCAGGTCGATGGTGGGTGAACCGGGGTCGCCGCGCTTGACCGGGGTTTCTTGGATCCCGTTCTCGCGGATGTAGTCGACGATCGTGTAGTTGGCGCCCTGGGCCGGAGCTGAGGTGGGGGGCGCCTCCGTCGTGGTTTCCTCCGCGCTGGTTTCTTCCGATGTCGTCGCCTCGGATGTCGCCGACTCGGACTTGGTATCGGAGCCGCAGCCGGCGAGGCCGAGCCCGAGTGCTACGGCCGCGACTGCGATGACGCCGGCCCGCATAGACGTGGTCATTTGCTCCTCCATCGGTTTTGTCTGCGCCGTAGCCTACGGGCGGCGTCGTGTGATTGCAGTCGAAAACGTGCGTAACGGCTGTTGCGCAGGGAAAAACTTCGCCGCAGGAGTTTTGCTACGGCGTTTGATCATGGTTAGCTGTGGGCACGCTTTTGCGTGGCGTCGGCGACGGGCGGGAGGAGTGGCGATGCGCGGGCAGGATGGGCGACTGACGGCGACGATGCGTTCGCTGGGGGCGATGATTCTCGCGCTCCTCGCGGCGATCTCCCTGGCGGTGGCGTGGACCACCGCGACCGCGGTCCAGCTGGTGGCGAGTGCGCTCATCATGGGCGGCACGGAACACCCGTTGACGACACCACCAGACACCCCCGAGTACATCAGCGAGTATCTCGAAAACGCCGTCGCGTTCATCGGAGGCGGCCGTAATCCGGCTGCGAGCCCGGACGTCCCTCCGATCGGTGACGTCGACGAGAACGTCTACGCCGTCGTTTACCCCGCGGCGTTCTTCCCGGTGTTCGGCAGCAAGACCTTCGACGCCTCGGTCGGCGAGGGCGCGACCAACCTCGAAGGGTGCGTTCGAGGAAGCGCCTGCGTCTACAACGAGGATGAGAGCTACCAGGTAGGAAACCCGGACCTGCCCGCGCCAGACCCCGTCCCCCACGAGGACTACGTCATCTTCGGATACTCGCAGAGCGCCGTGGTGGCTTCGCTGGTCAAGCGGGAACTGATTGCTGACCCGCGAGAAGGGGGCCAGACCTCGTTCTTCCTGTTGGCCAACCCAATGCGGCCCAACGGCGGCATCCTGGCGCGCGGGCCGGAGGGCCTCACGATCCCGATCATCGGCATCACGTTCTACGGCGCGACCCCGACAGACTCCTGCGAAGCTGGTGGCGAGTGCATGCCGACGGTGGATGCCGCCGCGCAGTACGACCTCATGGGTGGCGACGCACCGGCCAGCCTCACCAACGTGCTGGCCATCGCCAACTCTCTCGCGGCCTATTACTACCTCCACGGTGACCTGCAGAACGCCGACTTCGACGATGCGGTTTATCAGGGGACGACTGGCGACACCGACTACTACCTCTATCCCGCGGAGCGGTTGCCGATCCTGATGCCGTTCGAAGGCTTTGTGCCGTCGCCGATCCTGACGGCGCTGGATGGTCCGCTTCGCGTGCTGATCGAGGGCGCCTATGCGCGTGACGTGGATCCCGGCGTGGCGACGAAGGTGGGCCTGCTCCCGTTCAGGAACCCGATCAAGACGGCGATCAATCTGGTGAAGTCGATTCCGACGAGTCTTGACGACGCGTTCGAGGAAGTCGCCGACGATCGCCCCTTCGGCACGGAACCCACGACCAGCCCCTTCGGCGTCGGTGGCCCCGAACTGCCCGATCCGCCGCCAACCACCAACAACGCGCGGATGATGGCGTGGTCAGGCTCCGAACAGGAGAACCCCGCTGAGGGCGACGCACCGCCGGCCGGCCAGGACCCGGGTGAGCAACTCGGACAGGAATCGTTGGGGGACAATCCGATTCCGGTCATCGAAACCCCAGTAACTCCGAGTAACGAGGGAGGGACGACGCCGCTTTCCGGCGAAGCGATCGTCGAAGAGGGCGTCAGCGGAGTGGCCGCCGAGAACTCCGGAACCGGTGTCCTCACCACCAAGCCACCCCGGGTCTCCGTCAAGCCCGCGCTTCCCAAGTTGCCGAAGCCCAAGCTCCCGAAGTTGCCGAAGCTGCGCGGCCCCATCAGTTTCGATTCCCCGGTGCGGCTGGGCCCGTCGCCCTCGAACCGGCCAGATCGAACGGGAAGCCGTGGCACTCAGACGGAGTCGGAACCTGGGAACACCGACAACCCAACGAGCACCCACCCCGGCAACAGCGGCTCTGATGGAGAGGGCGCGGCTGCCTGATCGGTCAGCGGGAGCAGTTCAGTGAGACGGTGATCGACCTGCTCACCACGACCGTGATGAACTCTCGATCTTCGCCCTTGCCGACCGCGAACGTCTGCGTGACCTCCTGCGGATTGCGCACGCTGGTGACGATGCACTCATCGATGGGGCCGCTGCCGACCCGGTCGATGACCACGTCGTAGCCCTGATCTTCCAGCTCCGCGATTGTCCGCGGGGCGTCACCGGGCTTCACAGGTTGTGCGGCGGCAACCCCCGTCGGCGCAAGAATCGCGCCCACCGCCGCTGCTGTTGCTGCCACACTCCAGAGAGCACGCATGACAGCCTCCAATCATGAGGGTTGATGTCACTACTTGTTGATCGCCGTAAGGGCGCCAACCGTTGCATCGTCGCGGCGTCGCTCGTCCTGATTTGCGCGACCGCGTGCACAACCCCCTCCGACCCGTCGCCGTCCGACGAATCGACGTCAAAGGAACTGCCGAGAATCAACCCGGCCAGGATCGACAGGGCCCGCACACTCCTGCCCGCCGACTACGAAGTTTCCGACCTCACGAACCCCGTCGGCCCCATCACCGCATGGGGCTACGGCGCGCAGTGGACCACCGACCCCGACAGGTGTGCGGCGCTGGCGGACCCTGCGGCGGGCGCGCCTGGTGCCGACGGTTGGTCGGCGTCGGGCCCGGGTGGCATCGTGTACGCCGTCGTCGCGAAGGCGCCTGGCGACGTCGACCCCGGGGTGGTGGACGAATGTGGCCAATGGGCGGTCGAGGGTGGGCGCACCACCGGAAGCGTCACGCTCGGCTCCGCCCCGGCCATCGACGGCGCGTCGACGGTAGCGATGGCAACGTCGAGCAGAACCGTCGTCGAAGGCGGCACCGAGACCCTGTCGCACGCCGATACGGTTACGGCCTACGTGGATGACCACGTCGTGTTCGTCACCGTCGTCACCGATCCCGGTTCCCCGAACCCGCAACTCGACTCGAAATTCGCCGCCGATCTCCTATCCGAAACGGTGTCGGCGTTACGCGGTTGAGCGGCGATTGGCCGGTACATTGTGCGGCGATGTCGAAGAGGGCCGTGGTCGCTGTGGCGTGTGCTGCCGCGTTGACGGCGTGTGCGACCGGCCCCTCGGGCGATCTGTCGAACGCCGACATCGCTCGGGTCAAGGACATCCGGACGAGCTTCGGGCCTGATTTCAAGGTCACCGACGTCGGACCGTCCGGCATCGACCCGCGATTGCTGGCACGCCAAGAACTGCCGAAGGGCGTGAAGTTCGAGCCGGCCGACTGCGCGTCGTTCGCCAATCAGCAGATGGTGCCGGCGGGGGCCAAGGGCAACATGGCGGCGACGACGGCCGAGGGCGAGGGCAACCGGTTCATCACGATCGCCGTCGAGACGTCGGAGACCGCGTCGGTCGATGCGCCTGCCGAGAACTGCCGCAAGGTCGGGTTCGCGGGCGGCGCGATGCGCGGGCTGGTCGAGGTCGTCGAGGCGCCGCCGATCGAGGGCGCGCAGACATTGGGCACCCATCGCGTGGTCCAGACGATGGTCGACGGCAAGCCCCGCAGCGGCGAGCTGTACAACTACCTCGCCAGCTTCGGGCCGTTTCTGGTGATCGTCACCGCGAACCCGTTGGTGCTGCCCGACAAACCCGTCGCCAAGGTCGACACACAGCGCGCGCGGGACCTGCTGGTCGAGGCGGTGAACGCGGTCCGGGCTTAACGCACGTCGTGTGGACGGAACTGGATGCTGATCCGCGCGCCGACGGGCCGCGAGGTCTTGGGAATGGCGTGTTCCCATGTGCGCTGACACGAGCCACCCATCACGAGCAGGTCGCCGTGTGCGTGCTGCAGGCGTAGCGACTTTCCGCCACCGCGAGGCCGCAACGCGAAGGTTCGTGTCGCGCCGAGGCCGATGATCGCGACCATGGTGTCTTCGGTGCTGCTGCGACCGACGGTGTCGCCGTGCCAGGCGACGCTGTCGTTGCCGTCGCGGTACAGGCATAGCCCCGCGGTGGTGAACGGTTCGCCGAGTTCGCCCGCGTAGGCGTCGTTGAGGCGACGGCGGAGTTGCTTGAGGCGCGGATGCGGCGGCGGGTCGTCGACCAGGTTGTGAAAGCTGACGAGACGGGGGACGTCGACGACGCGGTCGTACATCGGTCGGCGCTCCGCGCGCCACGGGATGCCCTCGGCCAATTCACTGAACAGCTGGTCGGCATCGTCCAACCACCCGGATCGAAAGTCGATCCAGGCCCCGTTGCCGAGATGGCGGCGTTCGGCGTGCTCGAACAGCGAGCTCTGCAGCGCCAGCTCCATGGACGCGATTCTATCGCACAAGCGTTCGATCCGTCACAGCCGTACGGCGCCGGGTCCTTGCTCGGCGAGGACGTCACCGGGGTTGGTCAGGGCGCAGGTCTTGAGGCTCAGGCAACCGCAACCGATGCAGCCGGTCAGGTTGTCGCGCAGTCGCTGCAGGTGCAGGATGCGGTCGTCGAGGTCCTGACGCCAACCCGCGGAGAGCCTTGCCCAATCCTTGCTCGTCGGGACCCTGTCGGTCGGGAGGGTGGCGAGCGCTTCGCGGATGCGCGACAACGGGATTCCGAGCCGCTGCGACATCCGGATGAACGCGACACGGCGCAACGTCTCTCGAGCGTAGCGGCGCTGATTGCCGGATGTGCGTCTGCTCTGGATGAGGCCCTCGCGCTCGTAGAAGTGCAACGCCGAAACCGCCACGCCGCTGCGGACGGACATCTCGCCGGGAGTCAGCTCGTGAATCAACTCCATAACATCAACCATAGTTGAGGTGGGGTTGCGGGTTACGGTGCTAGATGTGACGTTGGGCTGCGACTCCGAGGTGGGTCGGCTGACTGCGGTCATCCTGCACCGGCCCGGGGCCGAGCTGCAGCGGTTGACGCCGCGCAACAACGATGCGCTGTTGTTCGACGGCCTGCCATGGGTTGCGCGGGCGCAGGAGGAGCACGACGCCTTCGCCGCGTTGCTGGTCGAGCGCGGAGTCGAGGTGATGCTGCTCGCCGACCTGTTGACCGAGGCGCTGTCGCACAGCGGCGCTGCCCGCATGCACGGGATCGCGGCGGCGGTCGATCCGCGGCGACTCGGTTTGCCGCTGGCGCAGGAACTTTCGGCATATCTACGCTCGCTCGAGCCGGCGCCGTTGGCGCATGTGCTGATGGCGGGGATGACGTTCAACGAGCTGCCACTCACCGGTGAGGAACTGTCGCTGGTGCGGCGGATGCACCACGGCGGTGATTTCGTCATCGACCCGCTGCCGAATCTGTTGTTCACGCGCGATTCGTCATTCTGGATCGGCCCGAGGGTGGCGATCACGTCGTTGGCGTTGCCGGCCCGGGTGCGCGAAACATCGTTGACCGACGTGATTTACGCGCATCACCCTCGATTTCTCGGCGTCCGGCGCGCGTACGAGTCGCGGTCCGCGCCCGTCGAAGGTGGAGACGTGCTACTGCTCGCGCCGGGCGTCGTGGCGGTCGGGGTGGGGGAGCGGACGACGCCGGCGGGGGCAGAGGCGTTGGCCCGCAGCCTGTTCGACGACGACCTGGCCCATACCGTGCTCGCGGTGCCGATCGAACAGTCGCGTGCGCAGATGCACCTCGACACCGTCTGCACGATGGTCGACGTCGACGCGGTGGTGATGTACCCACCGATCGTGGACTCGTTGTCCGCGTACACGATTCATCGCGACGGTAATGGCGGAGTGCGCATCGACGACGAGGTGCCGTTTGTCGCGGCCGCCGCGACGGCGATGGGTATTGATCGGCTGCGGGTCATCGCGACCGGACTGGATCCGGTGACGGCGGAGCGCGAGCAGTGGGACGACGGCAACAACACGCTCGCCCTGGCGCCGGGTGTGGTGGTCGCATACGAACGCAACGTCGAAACGAATGCGAGGTTGGCGGACGCGGGTATCGAGGTGCTGCCGATCCAGGCGTCCGAACTGGGCACCGGTCGCGGCGGCCCGCGGTGTATGTCCTGCCCGGCGGGCCGCGACCCGCTGTAGGTTTCTCCGCCGAAATAGCATTCCTGGCTGCTGTTCGACGTTATCCACAGCCGCCACTTCTCATTCGTCGCGGCGACTGCGGCGTCATCGATGATCGTTCAGGTGGGGGAAGTATTGATCGGCTCTGAAGCCGTCGCAGCGAGGAGGATTTCACGAGGCGCTCTCCGATGGAACTACCGAACTATTTATCCCGACGTTTACCTACCGCGCGATGTCGAGTTGACGATGCCGATCAAGGCGAAGGCGGCATACCTCTGGACGAGGCGTCGCGGTGTGATCACCGGTCGTGCGGCGGCGGCGCTACACGGTGCGATGTGGGTAAACGCTTCGGACCCCGTCGAACTCATCTGGACGAACAATCACCGTCCGGCGGGCATCATCACAAGACGCGAGCGAATATCGCCGGACGAAGTGGTTATGGCGGACGGTATACCGACCGCGACGCCTGGCCGGACGGCGTTCGACCTCGGGCGTCATCTCCCCCGTACGCAAGCCGTCATCCACCTGGACGCGCTCGTGCGAGCAACTGGTTTGACCGCAGAGGACGTTTCCTTGATGGCCGAACGGTATGGGAGTGCTCGGGGCGTTCGACGCCTCCGTGAAGCGATCGAAGTGATGGACGGCGGGGCTCAGTCACCAAAAGAAAGTTGGCTACGGCTGCTTCTCGTCGACGCCGGTTACCCGAAACCGCAAACCCAGATTCCTGTGTTCGACGACTGGGGCATCGAGTTCGCTTTCCTCGATATGGGGTGGCGGGAGCTGATGATCGCCGTTGAATATGACGGCGATCAGCACCGCAAGGACCGAGCGCGCTACGTTTGGGATGAACGACGCCTGAGGAGGTTGACCCGCGCCGGCTGGTTGCACGTGAAGGTCATCGCCGAAGATCGTCGATCCGACATTTTGGCTCGCGTAGAAGCCGCGTGGCAGTTCCGCCAACGAGAAGGCATGGCGGTGAATCTGCCCGCATAGCGACCAGGAATGCTATTTCGACGCGGCGCCGAGCGGACTAGCGCCAGGACGGCAACCAGATCTGCATGTTCCACGTCGTCTGCGATATCGGGATGCCGGTCAGTATCGGGTACATCCACGCGAAGTTCGTCAGCACCAACGCGACATAGCAACTCACCGCGATCAGCCCGAGTGTCCGACGCTCGGCGTTCTGGTTCGGCTTGTGCAGGATGTCGCCGAGGATCAACGCGATCATCATCACCAAAAACGGCGCCATCGTCGCCGCGTAGAAGAAGTACATCTGCCGATCGATGTCGGCGAACCATGGCAGGAAGCCCGCGCTGTAGCCCACCAGCGCGACGCCATATCGCCAGTCGCGCTTGATGAATGCGCGCCACAACGCCCACCCCAGAACCGGCACCGCGAGGAACCACATCGCGGGCGTGCCGACCAGCATGACCGCCTTGACACACGACTGCGCCCCACATCCGGGCACATCCTGGTTGTCGATCGCGTAGAGCACCGGGCGTAGCGACATCGGCCACGTCCACGGCTTTGACTCCCACGGGTGATGGTTGCCGTCGGCGTTGGTCAGCCCGGAGTGAAACCTGTACGCGGCGTAGGTGTAATGCCACAGTGACCGCAATGCGTCGGGTATCGGCAGCACGCTGTCCGGGCCGATCGACTGGTCCACCTCGTGGCGGTTGATCGCAGTCTCCGAGGCGAACCACGGTGTGTACGACGCGAGGTAAACACCGAACGGGATGAGGACGAGCGCATACAGCGACGGCCCCAGGTCACGACGGAACGCGCCGAGCCACGGTCGCGGAACGCGGTACTGCCGCCGCGCGAGGATGTCGAACACCAGCGTCATCACGCCGAAGAACGCGATGAAGTACACGCCCGACCACTTTGTCGCGCAGGCCAACCCGAGCAGCACGCCGGCGCCGAACCGCCACCACCGAACGCCGAGCCGCGGCCCCCACAGCGTCTCGCCGATGCGGCCCTCGATCAACGCGATGTGCATGCGCTCGCGTACCTGGTCGCGGTCGACGATCAGGCAGCCGAACGCGGCCACCACGAACGTCACCAGGAATCCGTCGAGCAGCGCGGTGCGCGAAGCGACGAAGCTGACCCCGTCGGCGACAATCAGCAGGCCCGCGATGCCGCCCACCAACGTCGAACGGCTGATGCGCCGCGTGATGCGCGCGACCAGCACCACGACGATCACCCCGCACACGGCTCCGGAGAACCGCCAACCGAGCCCGGTGTAGCCGAACAGCGCCTCGCCGATCGCGATCAACTGCTTGCCGACCGGCGGGTGCACCACCAGGCCGTAGCCCGGATTGTCCTCGACGCCGTGGTTGTGCAGCATCTGCCAGGCCTGCGGCGCGTAGTGCTTCTCGTCGAAGATCGGCGTCCCGGCGTCGGTGGGCGAACCGAGGTTGAGGAACCGCGTCACCGCGGCCAATGCGGCGATGACGGCGGTCATCACCCAGCCCTGCAGCCGGTCGACCGGGCCGAAGTCGGCGGCGGGCACCTGCGGTGCTGGGCTGATGACCGGGACCGCGCGCGGCGCTTTGGTGGCGGGGGCGGTCACGAGTGCGATCGTAGGCTGTCCGGCATGAGCCTCGGCCGACTGCTCATCGCCGCCACGCCGCTGGGCCAGCCCTCGGACGCCTCGGCGCGGCTGGTCGCCGCCCTGAGGACCGCCGACGTCATCGCCGCCGAAGACACCCGCCGCGTGCGCACGCTGGCGCAATCGCTCGAGGTCAAGCTGACGGCGAAGGTGGTCAGCCTCTATGACCAGAACGAGGCGTCACGGGTCGCGGGCCTGCTCGACGAGATCCGCGGCGGCGCGACGGTGCTGCTGGTCAGCGACGCCGGTATGCCGCTGATCAGCGATCCCGGCTATCGCCTGGTGACGGCCTGCATCGACGCCGAACTGCCCGTCGCCTGCCTGCCCGGGCCGTCGGCGGTGACGACGGCGCTCGCGGTGTCCGGGTTACCGGCCGAGAGGTTCTGCTTCGAGGGCTTCGCGCCGCGTAAGCAGGCCGCACGCAGGACGTGGCTGGCGACGCTGGCGACCGAGCAGCGGACCTGCGTGTTCTTCGAGTCGCCCCGCCGGCTGGCGGACACGCTCGCCGACGCCATCGACGTCCTCGGCCCCGACCGTCGCGCGGTGGTCTGCCGTGAGCTGACCAAGACGCACGAAGAGATCGTCCGGGGTGAGCTCGGCGAGCTCGCCGACTGGGCCGCCGACGGGGTGCTCGGTGAGATCACCGTTGTGTTGGCCGGCGCCGTGCCCAAGGTGGACCTCGAGACGCTGGTGGCGGCGGTCCACAAGCTTGTCGACGACGGCGCGCGGGTCAAGGACGCGTGCGCCGACGTGGTCGCGGCGAACCCCGGTTCGCCGTCCCGGCGTGAGCTCTACGACGCGGTGCTGCGGTCCCGGCAGTGACGGTCAGCCGGTGATCGACCAGCGCGCCGTCGCGATCAGCTCGGCACGCTCCAACGCCTCCTCGCGGTGGACGTGCACCTTCGCGTACTCCTCACTGCTGACCATTTCCAGGAACGCCGCCGGGCTCGGATACTCCACCACGAGGATCACGTCCCACGGCTTGGCCTCCTCGCCGATGACGTAGGCGGGGAGTTCACCGCCGTAGCGCACGGTGGCCCCGGCCTTCTCGAGCAGCGGGGCGACGCCGGCACCGTACTCCAGATAGCTCTCCACTCCGTCGGGTTCCTTGAACTGGAGGAGGTTCACCATCAGGATCGGCGCGTCCGGTGCGAAGGTCGTCAGGGCGGGAATGTCCATAGCCGCCCTGACTATCACAGCTGGGCGGTCGCCGTCAGGGATTGCATGATCGGTGCTGCCTTGTGCAGGCACTCCTCCCACTCGCGGTCCGGATCAGAGTCGGCGGTGATGCCGCCGCCGACGCCGAGGACCGCATTGCCCGACGCGTCGAATTCCACCGTCCGGATCGCCACGTTCAGCTCACACCCGGCGACCGGCGACGCCAAACCCACTGTGCCGCAGTAGACTCCGCGCCGGACCGGTTCCCAATTCGCAAGCAGCTGGCGCGCCCTAATCTTCGGTGTCCCCGTCACCGACGCCGGCGGAAACGTCGCATCGAGCACCGCCGACATCGGCACATCGGCCCTCACGCGCGCGGCCACCGTCGACACCAGATGCCACACTCCCGGCGCCGGTTGTACGACCAACAACTCGGGCACCGTCACCGTGCCGACCTCGGCAACCCGTCCCAGGTCATTGCGCACCAGGTCCACGATCATGATGTTCTCGGCGACGTCCTTGACCGAGCATCGCAGCGCGGCCGGATCGGCCGAACGCGGCAGCGTGCCCTTGATCGGGCTCGACGCGATGTTCTCGCCGCGCCTGCGCAGGAACAGTTCCGGCGACAACGACGCCACCGCGCCCCACCCTCCGGCGACGTACGCCGCGCGCGCCGGCGCGGTTCGCTGCACCGCGTCTGCGAAAAAGTCGAGCGTCGACCCCTCGAGTCGCCCGCGGAACTGCGTGCACACACATGCCTGATAGACCTCGCCGGCGGCGATCGCCTCCAGGCACTCCAGCATGCCGCGGCGGTGCGCATCGCGGTCGGCCTCACCCCACTCGACGCGAAACGACCGCGCCTCGACCGGCACTCGCAGCGCCTCGGCCACCCACTCCGGAATCGTTGCGTCGGAAAGGCTTTCGAACCACCACCGGCCGTCACCGTCTTGGCGCAGCACACAGTCGGACCAGCCGCCCGCAGCCTCCGGAATCCGCGGACCGCAACCGTCGGCCGCCGCATCCGGATACGAGAGATACCCGAACCAGCCGCCCCCGACCGCATCCCCGTGACCCGCTCCGACGGCGACGTCGAACGCCCGCGAGCACTCGACCGGAGCGATGTCCACCGAAGGCGCGATGACCGCACCCGCGCCGAACCAGTCGCCGATCAATGCCGCCGGCGGCGCCAGCCCCCGCTCAGCCGCGGCGTATCCGACGGCGCGCAGAACCGCTGGGGCGCTGCCGAGGTCGCCGAGCAGGTCGATCCGCACCGACTCAGCTTGTCAGATACTCCGCGTGACTTCTCGCGGGATCTCGACCCCGGCCAGCTTGTCCGGATTACGCATCACGTAGAAGTGCGAGATGCGGCCCTCGGTGATCTCGAGCGTGACCAGGCCCTCGAAGCGGTCGCCCAGGTAGAGCTTGAGCGCCGGCGCGTTGTTGTACATCGCCTGCTCCACCCGACCGGCCTCGCCCGCGACCCGGACCAGCCCCATGAGGACCCTGGCGACCTTCTCCGCGCCGACGACCGGCCGCCGTGCCGCGCTGACCTTGCCGTCGGAGTCGGCGGTCCACTGGACGTCGTCGGTCAGCATCTCGAGCAGCGCGTCGACGTCACCGGTGGCCGCCGCCGCGAAGAATCGCTGCGTGATCTCCGTCGACACCTTCGGATCCACGGGCTCGAACCGCTTCCGGCGCGACTGCACGTGTTCGCGGGCCCGGTGGGCCATCTGACGCACGGCGGCCGCCGACTTGCCGACGGCCTCGGCGATCTCGTCGTGGCTGAAGCCGAACACCTCGCGCAGCACGAAGACCGCGCGCTCGTCAGGAGTCAGGGTTTCCAGCACGACCAGCATCGCCATCGAAACCGACTCCGCGAGAACGACGTCGGACGACGGATCGCGGGGATCGAGCAGCAGCGGCTCGGGCAACCACGGGCCGACGTACTCCTCGCGCCTTCGCGCCTGCGCCCGAAGCGCGTTGAGTGACTGACGGGTGACGAGCTGGGCGAGGTAGGCCTTGGTGTCCTGCACCCTCGTCAGGTCCACCTCGGCCCAGCGCAGGTAGCTATCCTGCAACACGTCGTCGGCTTCCGTTGCGCTGCCGAGGATCTCGTAAGCGATCGTGAACAGCAGCGGCCGCAGCACCGTGAACCGTTCGGCGTGTTCGTCACCCGGGCCGTTCATGGGATCGCCGGCTCTGCGCCCTGCGTCGTCGCCACCGCTTGCTCCCGGCGCTGGTTCACCTTCCAGGTGTACGAGCCCGGCTTGTCGGCCTCACCGCGGATCCACTTCAGCGTGTAGCGGCACACCTGCTCCTTGACCAGCGCCCCGGTGCGACCGCCGATGTACCAGCGGCGCGGGGTGTCGTCGACATCGGCGAACTGGAACGTGCCTGCCTTGCGGCCCAGGCTGATGCACTGTCCGGCCATCGCGTGGTTCACCGCCGCGGGATCGTCGCCGGCCAACAGGGCCAGCACCGTGTTCGCGGCCTGCGCACCCAGCGGAAGGGCGGCCTGGCAGCTCATGCGCCACGGCACGTTCGACGGCGACGCCGCGTCCCCGGCGCCCACGATGCGCACGTCGTCGACGCTGGTCAGCGTTTCGTCGGTGAGAAGCCGGCCGAGCGCGTCGGTGGTCAGCCCGCTGGCGGCGGCCAGGCCCGGCACGCCGAAGCCGGCGGTCCACACCGTCACCGCGCTCGGCACCTCGCGGCCGTCGGAAAGCACGACCCGGTCGGCACGGACCTCCGTTACGGTGCTGCCTTCGACCACTGCGACGTGCAACTTGGCGAGCCGCTTGGCGATCGACCGTCGCCCGCCGGCCGCCAGGGACGGACCGAGCACGTCGGTCACCAGCGTGACCGGGCGGCCGATCTCGGCGAACTCGGCCGCGGCCTCGATGCCGGTCAGCCCGCCGCCGACCACGACCACCGGCGCCGACAGCGGAACGTCGGCCATCCGCGCGGTCAACCGCTGCGCCTGCTCCAATTCACTGAGCGGGTAGGCGAATTCGGCGGCCCCCGGTACCGCGGCCGGGACAATGCCCGTGCTGCCGACGGCATACACCAGGTAGTCGTACGGCAAGGATGCACCGGAGCTCAGCGTGACGGTGCGGGCGGCCACGTCGATTCGCTCGGCTCCGTCGACCACGAGCCGGACGGCCTCCGACAGCACGGCGGAGTAGTCGGCGACGGCGTCGTCGTTACCCGCGACCAGTTGGTGCAGCCGGATCCGCTCGACGAACTCCGCGCGCGGGTTCACCAATGTCACGCGGGCGTGCGGGGCGAGCCGGTTCGCCGCCATGACCCCGGCGTAACCGCCGCCGATCACAACGACGTTGTTGGTCATCTCGGTCATTTCGATCTCCTCGGGTCATCCGGCCCGCCGCGGCCGCCGGGGTGGCGGTTCGGCTCTGAGCCGGTCTGACCTCGAGACACCGGACATCTCCGCAGTGTGACATCCCCAGCGCGAATGTGGCAGAGGTCACTCGCGGGCAATGCTGCGAGGGGTCGCGATGCCGGCGAGCTTGTCCGGGTTGCGCATGGCGTACAGGTTCGTGATCTTGTCGTCGATCACCTCGAAGACGAAGAGACCTTCCAGGTGATGGCCGGTGTAGACGACGACGGCAGGCGCGCTGTTGTAGATCGCCGTCTCGAAGCGCATCTCCGGCGTCTCCTTGGCCACCTGGAACAGCCGCGCCATGAGCGCGGCCACCCGGCGGGCGCCGACGACGGGCCTGCGGATGGCGGTGGCCTTGCCGCCGTGGTCCGCGGTCCACGTGACGCCGGGGGACAGCAGCGACATCAACCCCTCGACGTCACCCGTGGCCGCCGCGGCCAGGAACTGTTCGGTGATCTGCTCGGTCCGCCGTTCGTCGACCGGCCCGAAGCGGTTGCGCCGCGCGTGGACGTGCTCGCGGGCGCGGTGCGCCATCTGGCGCACGGTCGACGCGGATCTGCCCACCGCGCCCGCGATCTCGTCGTAGTCGAATCCGAACACCTCGCGCAGCACGAACACGGCGCGTTCGTCTGGTGTCAGCGTCTCGAGCAGCACCAGCATCGCCATCGAGACCGACTCGGCCAGCACGACATCCGACGACGCGTCGCGCGACTCGAGCAACAGCGGTTCCGGCAGCCACGGGCCGACGTACTCCTCGCGGCGACGCGATCTGGCGCGCAGCGCGTTGAGCGCCTCCCGGGTCACCAGCTGCGCCAGGTACGACTTGGTGTCGCGCACGGTGTCGAGGTCGACATCGGCCCAGCGAAGATAGCTGTCCTGCAGCACGTCGTCGGATTCCGTTGCGCTTCCGAGAATCTCGTAAGCGATCGTGAACAACAGCGGCCGCAGGACGGTGAACCGCTCGGCATGGTCGCCCGACGTGGTGGTCACGTTCGCGTGACCACCTTCGGCGCGCGCGCCGGCTGCTCGGGCCGCGGGCCGCCCTTGAGCCAGAACGCCCACTCCGGCTTGCGGGCCGAGCGCCGCATCGCCCACAGCGTCCCCTTGCACACCGCCTCTTTGAATTTGGCGACCGCCCGTCCCGCGAAGTAGACGTTCACCGGGGTGTCGTCCCTGCGGGTGAACTGCACGGTCGCGCTTCGACGTCCCAGGCTGATGCACGACCCGGCATAGGCGAATTCGAATTCGGTCGGGGTGGTGCCCGCGATGCGGCTCAGCACGGTGTTCGCCCCCTGCGGTGCGAGCTGTGACGCTGTGGCACAGCACATCCGCAGCGGTTCGTTCGACGGGGCCGCACAGTCACCGACGGCGACGATACGCTCATCGTCCACGCTGGTCAGCGTCTCGTCGGTGATGAGGCGACCCAGCTCGTCGGTGCGCAGGCCGCTGGCGATCGCCAGCTCCGGCACGCCGAACCCGGCGGTCCAGATGGTCAGCGCGGTCGGTCGCACCGCGCCGTCGGCGAAGACGATCGCATCGGGACGTACCTCGGTGACCACGTCTTCTTCCATCACCGTCACGCCGAGCTTGGCCAGCGCCTTGGCGGTGGAGCGTCGGCCGGGGTCCGACAAGGACGGCCCGAGGAGCCCGCCGCAGACCAGCGTCACGTTGCGGCCCTGCTCGGCGAGTTCCGCGGCGGTCTCGATGCCCGTCAGGCCGGCGCCCACGACGGTCACCGGAGCTGCGGGATGCAGCTGTTCCAGAGCCGAGCGCAGTCGCTGTGCCTGTTCGAATTCGGCGATCGGATAGGCGAATTCGGCCGCTCCGGGGATGCTCGCCGGCACCGTGCCGGTACTGCCGACGGCGTAGATGACGTAGTCGTAGTCGAGTTCGCGGCCGGACTCCAGAACGACTGTCCGCGCCGCGGCGTCGATGCGGACCGCCTTGTCGACCACCAGCCGGATGCCCTCGCCGAGCAGCGTGCCGTAATCGACCCCGGCGTCGTAGCCGGCGGCGACCATCTGGTGCAGCCGGATCCGCTCGACGAACTTCGGTCTGGGGTTGACCAGCGTGACGTCGACGTCGCCGCGCTGCCGCAGGCGGTTGGCCGCCAGAACCCCGGAGTAGCCACCGCCGATGACGACGACTCTGGTGATGTGAACCTTGTGTGTGTGTGCGGTGAAATCAGTCATGCCCTCTAGACACCGCCCGGCGGCGGGGCGTGACAGATTGTGACACGCGTCACACCAGGCTCAGACCAGCCCCAACGCCAGCATCGCGTCGGCGACCCGGATGAAACCGGCGATGTTCGCGCCCGCCACATAGTTGCCCGGCTGGCCGTACTCGTCGGCGGTGACAAGGCAACGGTTGTGGATGCGGCGCATGATCTGTTCGAGCCGCCGCTCGGTTTCGGCGAACGTCCACGAGTCGCGCGAGGCGTTCTGCTGCATCTCCAGCGCGCTGGTCGCGACGCCACCCGCGTTCGCGGCCTTACCCGGCGCGAACGTCACACCCGCCGACACGAAATGCTTGACCGCAGTGGGGGAGCACGGCATGTTCGCGCCCTCGGCGACGATGCGGCATCCGTTCTCGATCAGCGCCAGCGCCTCCTCGCCGTTGATCTCGTTCTGCGTGGCGCACGGCAGCGCGATGTCGCACGGCACATTCCAGACATTGCGATCCGCGACGAACTCCGCAGTGCCGCCGCGCATCTCCACGTAGTCGGCGATCCGGCCGCGGCGAATCTCCTTCACGTCTTTGAGGATATCGAGGTCGATGCCCTTCTCGTCGACGACATAGCCGCTCGAATCCGAACACGCGACCACGATGCCGCCGAGTTCCTGGATCTTCTCGATCGCGTAGATCGCGACGTTGCCCGACCCGGAGACGACGGTGCGCTTGCCCTCGAAGCTGTCGTTGTTGGCCCGCAGGATCTCGTTGACGAAGAACACCGTCCCGTAACCCGTGGCCTCGGTGCGGACCTGTGAACCGCCCCAGGTCAGCCCCTTGCCGGTGAGCGTGCCGGATTCGTAGCGGTTGGTGATTCGTTTGTATTGCCCGAAGAGATAACCGATTTCGCGCATGCCCACGCCGGCGTCGCCCGCGGGGACATCGGTGTACTCGCCGAGGTGGCGGTACAACTCGGTCATGAACGACTGACAGAACCGCATGACCTCGTCATCGGAGCGCCCCTTGGGATCGAAGTCGGCGCCGCCCTTGCCGCCGCCGATCGGCATGCCGGTCAGTGAGTTCTTGAAGATCTGTTCGAAGCCGAGGAATTTGACGATTCCGAGGTAGACGGACGGGTGGAAGCGCAGGCCGCCCTTGAACGGTCCGAGCGCGGAGTTGAACTCCACGCGGAAGCCGCGGTTGATCTGGACGGTGCCGCGGTCGTCGACCCATGGCACCCGGAAGATGATCTGGCGTTCGGGTTCGCACAGCCGCCGGATCACTTCCGAGTCGACGTATTCGGGGTGTTTCTCGACCACCGGTCCGAGGCTCATGAGCACCTCGTAGACGGATTGGTGGAACTCGGTCTCGCCTGCGTTGCGTCGCGCGACCTCCTCGTAGAGGTCGTGCAGTTTCTCGTGTAGTCCGTTCACTTCTCGATCACTCAGCCTGATAGCGGGGGAACACACCGGTCGGTGCCGGTAGGGCGGTGCCTGGCTTCAGCCGGGTGCTGACAGCGGCGAAGGTTCGATCGTCGGGAGCCTGCCCGAGCAGGTCGAGCAGCTTGGCCGACGACTCCGGCATGACGGGTTGGGCCAGCAGGGCGGCGATCCGCACGACCTCCAGCGTGGTGTACAGAACCGTGCCGAACCGCCGTTGGTCGTCGGCCGACTCGGACTTGCGCAACACCCACGGCTCCTGGGCCGAGAAGTACCTGTTCGCCGCACCCAGCACGGACCAGATGGCCTCCAGCGCCAGGTGCATGGCGATCGCGTCGTAGTGACCACGGATTCGGTCCAGCAGGGCGTCTGCCGATGCGAGCAACGCCGTGTCGTCGTCGGTGAGATCCCCTGGCTCCGGGACGATTCCGTCGAGGTTCTTGGCCACCATCGACAGCGAGCGCTGCGCCAGATTGCCCAGCTCGTTGGCCAGATCGGCGTTGATGCGCCCGATGATCGCATCCTCGCTGTAGCTGCCGTCCTGGCCGAACGGCACCTCGCGCAGGAAGAAGTAGCGGACCTGGTCGAGCCCGAACGTGTCGACGAGATTCACCGGATCGATGATGTTGCCCACCGACTTGCTCATCTTCTCGCCGCGGTTGAGCACGAATCCGTGGGCAAACACCTTGCGCGGCAACTCGATTCCCGCCGACATCAGGAATGCGGGCCAGTAGACGGTGTGGAACCGGATGATGTCCTTGCCGATCATGTGCAGATCGGCGGGCCAGTAGCGCTGGAAGGCCTCCGAAGACGTATCCGGAAAGCCCACGCCGGTCAGGTAATTGGTCAGCGCATCCACCCACACGTACATCACGTGGTCGGGATGGTCCGGCACCGGAACGCCCCAGTCGAACGTGGTACGCGAAATCGACAGGTCCCTCAGTCCACCGGAGACGAAACTGACGACCTCGTTGCGCCGCACTTCGGGCTCGATGAACTCCGGATGGGCCCGGTAGTGCTCGAGCAGCCGGTCGGTGTAGGCCGACAGCCGGAAGAAGTAGGTCTGCTCCTCGGTCCACGTCACGGGCGCGCCGGTTTCCGCAGCCACCCGGACGCCGTCGGGGCCGACGCTGGTCTCGGCGTCGGTGAAGAACCGCTCGTCGCGAACCGAGTACCACCCCTTGTACGAGTCGAGGTAGATGTCGCCGGCGTCGTTCATCCGCCGCCAGATCTCCTTCGACGCCTCGTAGTGGTCGGCATCCGACGTGCGGATGAACCGGTCGAAGGAGATGTTCAGCTTTTCCTGCAGGCGCTGGAACACGTCGGAGTTCTGCCGCGCCAGGTCGGCCGTGGGAACGCCGAGCGCCTTCGCCGCCTCGGCCATCTTGAGGCCGTGCACATCGGTGCCGGTCAGGTACCGCACATCGAACCCGTCCAGCCGCTTGAACCGGGCGATCGCATCCGTCGCGATGTACTCGTAGGCGTGTCCGACGTGCGGATCGCCGTTCGGGTAGGCGATCGCGGTGGTGATGTAGAAGGGCTCGCTCATTTGAACTCAGCTTATGGTGTGGCGGTGAGTGAGAAGCGTCCAGGCAGAAGGGAGCAGCCCCCGGCCCCGGCTCCGCTGAGCCCGCTGATCGACGCCCACACCCATCTCGATGCGTGCGGCGCGTCGGACGCGGCGAGCGTCATCGCGATCGTCGACCGCGCCGCGGCGGTGGGCGTGCGGGCCGTCGTCACCATCGCCGACGATCTGGACTCGGCACGCTGGGTCACCGAAGCCGCCGACGCCGACGAACGCGTCTACGCCGCCGTCGCGCTGCACCCGACGCGGGCCGACGCACTGACCGACGTCGCCAAGGCCGTCATCGAGCGTCTGGCCGAGCATCCCCGCGTCGTCGCGGTCGGCGAGACCGGTCTGGATCTGTATTGGCCCGGAAAGTTGGAGGGCTGCGCGGACCTCGCCACCCAGCGAGAGGCCTTCGCGTGGCACATCGACCTCGCCAAGCGCACCGGTAAACCGCTGATGATCCACAACAGGGAGGCCGACGAAGCGATTCTCGACGTCCTGGCCGCCGAAGGGGCCCCCGATACTGTGATCTTCCACTGTTTTTCCTCCGGGCCGGAGATGGCGCGTCGCTGTATCGACCAGGGCTGGCTACTGAGCCTGTCGGGCACCGTCAGCTTCAAGAACGCCAAAGCGCTGCAAGAAGCCGCCACCCTCATTCCGGCCGGGCAAATGCTCGTCGAGACCGACGCGCCGTTCCTCACACCCCACCCGTACCGAGGCGCGCCCAACGAGCCTTACTGCCTTCCTTACACTGTGCGGGCGCTGGCGGAGATCATCGGTAAGCCGGCAGAGGTCGTCGCCCGGGAAACCACGACGACAGCCGAACGCGCTTACGGCCTTGCGAGTTGCTGACTCGAGGCCTCTCCGTTACCGTGCTGTGACCGAAAGCGAAGTGCCACGAGGATGTGGCGCTCCGTCCGATAGTCGGGGATATACGACGTTTTGAACACTTTCACAAAACTCCACGAGGCGCGTTCACCGTTACTTCGTCTGCTGATCGGTGCGACGTTGCTCGCGCTGACCTTCGCGGGCGGCTACGCGGTAGCTGCGCACAAGACCGTCACGCTGACCGTCGACGGCTCGTCGACGACGGTGGCGACGATGAAGTCGCGGGTCATCGACGTGGTCGAGGAAAACGGGTTCGACGTCGGCGACCGCGACGACCTCTTCCCCGCGGGCGATCAGCCGGTGCACCAGGCCGACACGATCGTGCTGCGCCGCAGCCGCCCACTGCAGCTCTCGCTGGACGGGCAGGACAGCCAGCAGGTGTGGACGACCGCGTCCACTGTCGACGAGGCCCTCGCCCAGCTGCAGATGACCGACAAAGCGCCCGCCGCCGCCTCGCGCGGCAGCCGCGTGCCGCTTGCAGGCATGTCGCTGCCCGTGGTGAGCGCCAAGACGGTGCACATCAACGACGGCGGAGCGACGCGCACGGTCACGCTGGCCGCGCCGGATGTCGCGGGCCTGCTCGCGGAAGCGGGTGCACCGCTCGAGCAGCGCGACAGCGTCGTGCCCGCGCCGTCGGCCCCTGTCACCGACGGCATGCACGTCGACGTGACCCGCAACCGGATCGACAAGATCGCCGAGCGTGTGCCCCTGCCGCCGCCCCTCAAGCGCATCGAGGACCCGGAGCTGAACCAGAGCCGCGAGGTCGTCGAGGACCCGGGGATGCCCGGCACACAGGACGTGATCTTTGCGGTGGCCAAGCTGAACGGTGTCGAGACCGGCAGGCTGCCAGTAGCCAATGTCGTTGTCACCCCCGCCCGCGAAGGCGTGGTGCGGGTGGGCACCAAACCCGGGACCGAGGTGCCGCCGGTGTCCAACGGCGCGACGTGGGACGCCCTTGCGAGGTGTGAAGCCGGAGGTAATTGGGCGATCAACACCGGTAACGGTTATTACGGTGGCGTTCAATTCGACCAAAACACATGGGAGCGCAACGGTGGTCTGCGGTATGCTGCGAGAGCCGATTTGGCGACAAGAGAAGAACAAATAGCGATTGCTGAAGTCACTCGGGCGCGACAAGGGTGGGGCGCGTGGCCGACTTGTAGCGGGAGGATTGGTGCGCGCTGACCATTCGACTACTCGGGCGGACCGAGATACGACAATTGGCGAAGGCGATCGATTTCCGGCCGCGCAAATCGTTCGGCCAGAACTTCGTTCATGACGCCAACACCGTACGGCGAATCGTCTCGTCGTCCGGTGTGCACAAGCACGACCACGTGCTCGAGGTCGGGCCCGGTCTGGGCTCGCTGACACTGGCTCTGCTCGACCGCGGCGCGCGGGTGACCGCCGTCGAGATCGACCCTGTCCTCGCCCGGCAGCTACCGACCACTGTCGCCGAGCATTCGCACAGCGAGATCAACCGGCTCACCGTGCTCAACCGCGACATCCTCGAGTTGCGGCACGAAGAGCTCGACGAGGAGCCGACAGCCCTGGTCGCGAACCTGCCGTACAACATCGCCGTTCCGGCGCTGCTGCACCTCATGGCCGAATTCCCCTCGATCCGCACGGTGATGGTGATGGTGCAGGCCGAGGTGGCTGAGCGGCTCGCGGCCGAACCGGGCGGCAAGGACTACGGCGTGCCCAGCGCCAAGGTGCGCTTCTTCGGCAAGGTGCGGCGCTACGGGATGGTCTCGCCGACGGTGTTCTGGCCGATCCCGCGGGTGTACTCGGGCCTGGTCGGCATCGAGCGCTACGAGACGTCGCCATGGCCGACCGACGAAAAATTCCGCGAGCAGGTGTTCGAGCTCATCGACATCGGGTTCGCCCAACGGCGCAAGACCGCGCGTAACGCGTTCGCCGAGTGGGCGGGTTCGGGCAACGAGTCGGCCCGCCGACTGCTCGCCGCCAGTATCGACCCGTCGCGTCGCGGCGAGACCCTGTCGATCGCCGACTTCGTTCGGCTGCTGCAGCGGTCCGAAGAGGTCGACGAGCCGACGGCGAGGACCAAGGGTTCGATCGGCGTCCGCTGACGCGTTCTACTGCAGCGCGCGGACGATCAGCGCGATGAACTCGCGGCAGGACTGATAACGGTCCGCGGGCGTCTTCGCCAGCGCCTTCGCCACGATCGAGTCGAAAGCGCGTGGCAGCCAGTCGATTTCGCGCGAGAACCGCGGCGGCGGGCGATGTAGGTGCGCCTCGACCAGGCCGACTCGGGAATCGTCGCGGAACGGCGGCGATCCGGTGATCAGCTCGACCGCCGTGCAGGCCAGCGCGTACTCGTCGGTCGCCTCTGACGGCGCCCGCCCGGCGAGCAGTTCCGGTGCCGAGTACGGCAGCGAGGCTTCCACCTGGGTCGGACGTCGACAGATGTCGTCGGTGAGCTCGACGGCGACCCCGAAGTCGATGAGCACGGCGCGCGCACCGTCGGGCTCGACCAGGATGTTGGCGGGTTTGACGTCGCAGTGCACGATCGCGCGGTTGTGGACGTAGTCCAGCGCGTCGGCGATCTGGCCGAGCGTGGTGAGGCGTTGGGGGAGCGTGCGCAGGCGCTGCACTCCGCCGCCCGCGATGAACTCCATCGTCAACCACCCGGGCCCGCGTTGGTACACGGTCACGATGTGGGGATGGTCGAGGCGGTGGGCGAACTCGAACTCGCGTCGCAGCCGGGCGACATGGGCCCGGTCCCGCGCGTGCTCGTCGAGGATCTTGAGCGCGACCACCCGCGCCGGGCTCTCCGCGTCGTGCACGCGGTAGACCGTCGCGGATCCACCGCGGCCGATGGCCTCGTCGACCACGTAGTCGTCGAACCGGTCGCCGACGGACAGCACGAGCTCAGACTAGTGCCGCCGGCGGCGTCCACCTTCTGAGACGGCCGCCCGCCACTGTGTCCTTTCGCTAGTGTCGAGCCGTGCCGAGCTGGAACGGAAACACCGCCTCCGAGTGGGTCCCCACCGGGTCGGTCACCGTGCGCGTGCCCGGCAAGGTCAATCTCTATCTGGAGGTCGGTGACCGCCGCGACGACGGCTACCACGAACTCACCACCGTGTTCCACGCCGTGTCGCTGCTCGACGAGGTCACCGTCCGCAACGCCGACATGCTGTCGCTGGAGATGTCCGGCGAAGGGGCCGAGACGCTGCCCGCCGACGAACGCAACCTCGCGTGGCGAGCGGCCGAACTCATGGCCGAGCATGTGGGCCGCGCACCGGACGTGGCCATCACGATCGACAAATCCATCCCCGTCGCCGGCGGTATGGCGGGCGGCAGCGCCGACGCGGCCGCCGTGCTCGTCGCGATGAACACCCTGTGGGAGTTGGGGGTGCCGCGCCGCGACCTGCACGCGCTGGCGGCCCGGCTCGGCAGCGACGTGCCGTTCGCCCTGCACGGCGGAACGGCGCTCGGCACCGGCCGCGGCGAGGAGCTTGCCACGGTGTTGGCCCGAACGACCTTCCACTGGGTGCTGGCCTTCGCCGACGGCGGGTTGTCGACACCGGCGGTGTTCGCCGAGATCGACCGTCTTCGTGACTCGGCGGGGCCGGACCGCGAGGCACCGCCGCGGCTGGACGACCCCGAACCCGTGCTCGCGGCGCTGGCGTCCGGCGATCCGAATCAACTCGCGCCGCTGCTCGGCAACGACCTGCAGCCCGCTGCGCTGAGCCTCGACCCCGGTCTGCGCCGCACGCTGCGGGCGGGCACCGAGGCAGGGGCGTTGGCGGGCATCGTGTCCGGGTCGGGGCCGACGTGCGCGTTCCTGTGCGCGTCGGCGGGTAAGGCCGTCGACGTCGGCGCGCAGTTGGCGGGTGCCGGCGTGTGCCGCACCGTGCGGGTGGCCAGCGGGCCCGTGCAGGGCGCCCGGGTGGTGCCGACGCCGTCACCCTCGGTGTGACTCAGACCTCACTTGACGTGAGAGTTTGGCGGCTACTTAAGGGTTGCTTAAGATGAACGATGGTGAAGATTAGCTGCCCTGCCTCGGACGCGATTTTCTTTCCCGCCGCAAGCGCCGGCGGGCGTTTCGTCGGATACAGCGCAGGTTTCGGCGCATCACCATTTCGAGACTCAACCGCTCCCGATTCGTGTGCGCGCCTTCGCCAATGCGCCTCTGATCAGGCGGAGGATATTACGAGGGCATTTGCGCTGACGCTCATGTCGCCGGCGCAGCGGCTCGAGAAAACGAGGAGGGCGTCGTGAGCCGATTCACCGAGAAGATGTACCGCAATGCCCGCACCGCGAAGACAGGCATGGTCACCGGTGAACCGTACGAACCCGTCCGCCACACGTGGGGTGAGGTGCACGAGCGGGCCCGCTGCATTGCCGGCGGCCTGAAGAAGGCCGGCATCGGCCTCGGCGACGCGATCGGCGTGCTCGCCGGTTTCCCTGTGGAGATCGCCCCGACGGCGCAGGGCCTGTGGATGCGCGGCGCCAGCCTGACCATGCTGCATCAGCCCACGCCGCGCACCGACCTCGCGGTCTGGGCCGAAGACACCATGAACGTGGTGCGGATGATCGAGGCCAAGGCCGTGATCGTTTCCGAGCCGTTCCTGGTCGCCGTTCCGGTGCTCGAGGAGCAGGGCATCAAGGTACTCACCGTCTCCGACCTGTTGGCTTCCGAACCGATCGATCCGATCGACGTCGGCGAGGACGATCTCGCTCTGATGCAGCTGACGTCCGGATCCACGGGTTCGCCCAAGGCGGTGCAGATCACCCACCGCAACATCTACTCCAACGCCGAGGCCATGTTCGTCGGCGCCGAATACGACGTTGAGCGCGACGTCATGGTCAGCTGGCTGCCCTGCTTCCACGACATGGGCATGGTCGGCTTTCTCACCATCCCCATGTACTTCGGCGCGGAGCTGGTCAAGGTCACGCCGATGGACTTCCTGCGCGACACCCTGCTGTGGGCCAAGCTCATCGACAAGTACAAGGGCACGATGACCGCGGCGCCGAACTTCGCGTACGCGCTGTTCGCCAAGCGGCTGCGCCGCCAGGCCAAGCCGGGCGAGTTCGACCTGTCGACGCTGCGGTTCGCGCTTTCGGGCGCCGAGCCCGTCGAGCCCGCCGACGTCGAGGACCTGCTCGATGCGGGTAAGCCATTCGGCTTGAAGCCCGACGCCATCCTGCCCGCTTACGGCATGGCCGAAACCACGCTGGCGGTGTCATTCTCGCCGTGCGGCGCCGGCCTGGTCGTCGACGAGGTCGACGCTGACCTGCTGGCCGCGCTGCGCCGCGCCGTGCCTGCCACCAAGGGCAACACCAGGCGGCTGGCCTCGCTGGGGCCACTGCTGCGCGACCTCGAGGCGCGGGTCATCGACGAGCAGGGCAACGTGATGCCACCGCGCGGTGTCGGCGTCATCGAGCTTCGCGGCGAGTGCCTGACGCCTGGCTACCTCACAATGGGCGGCTTCATCCCGGCGCAGGACGAGCATGGCTGGTACGACACCGGCGATCTCGGCTACATCACCGACGAAGGCAACATAGTCGTGTGCGGCCGCGTCAAGGACGTCATCATCATGGCGGGCCGCAACATTTATCCGACCGACATCGAGCGCGCCGCGTGCCGCGTCGAGGGTGTCCGGCCGGGTTGCGCCGTCGCGGTGCGCCTCGATGCCGGCCACTCGCGCGAGACGTTCGCCGTCGCTGTCGAGTCCAACGCTTGGCAGGACCCCGTCGAGGTGCGGCGAATCGAGCATCAGGTCGCACATGAGGTGGTGGCCGAGGTCGACGTGCGTCCGCGCAACGTCGTCGTGCTCGGGCCCGGCACCATCCCGAAGACGCCGTCGGGCAAGCTGCGCCGTAGCACCTCGGTCTCGCTCGTCACCTAGTCTGTTTCGGTCGCGCGGGGGTCCGCGCGCGTAACGGCCTGTCGGCAGTTGTCGATACGGTCGGTGTCATGCCTTCCGCACCCGCCATCGAGGCGATCGATCTTGTGAAGCGCTTCGGTGACGCTGGACCGGCCGTCGACCACGTCAGCTTCACCGTCCCGCCCGGCACGGTGTTGGGACTGTTGGGCCCCAACGGTGCGGGCAAGACCACCACGGTGCGGATGATGACGACGCTGACCGCGCCGACCAGCGGCACCGCGCGCGTCGCCGGATACGACGTCGTCCGCGAACCCGACCAGGTGCGCCGCAACATGGGATTGACCGGTCAGGTCGCCACCGTCGACGAACTGCTCACCGGCCGCGAGAACATCCGGATGATCGGCGGGCTCTACGGCATTCGTCGAAAAGACCTGAAACGGCTGGGCGACGAACTGCTCGAACAGTTCTCCCTCACCGACGCCGCCGACCGCGTCGTGAAGTCCTACTCCGGCGGTATGCGCCGCCGCCTCGACCTCGCGGTCAGCCTGCTCGCGACACCGCCCGTGCTGTTCCTCGACGAGCCGACCACCGGCCTCGACCCGCGCAGCCGCAGCGAATTATGGGATGCGCTAAGGGGATTGGTCCGGCAGGGCACCACGCTGCTGCTGACCACGCAGTACCTCGAGGAGGCCGACCAACTCGCCGACAACATCCTGGTGATCGACAAGGGACTCATCATCGCCGAGGGCTCGCCGCTTCAACTCAAACAACAGGCAGGCAACGCCAGCCTGGTCGTGACCGTCACGAACTCCGACGACCTTCCCGCCGCGGAGGCGGTGCTGGCGAGCGGCGGCGCCGAGGTATTCGTCAACCCAGGCGCACGCGAACTGACCGCACCCGCCGACGGACTCGATGACATGATCCGCGTCGCGGGCCGGCTGCGGGAAAGCAACATCGCGGTCGACGACATCGGATTGTCCCGGCCGAGCCTCGACGATGTCTTCCTCTCGCTGACCGGCCACCGCAGCGAAGAGGAGGTCGACGTATGACCACCGGGGAGATCAAGACCGTCTCGTCACCACCGCAGACCCACACGCGACGGGTCGCGCTGCAGGCCCCGAACATCGCCCAACAGTCCTGGATCATGGTCAAGCGCAACATGATCCACACCAAACGCATGCCCGAGATGCTGAGCGACGTCACCGCGCAGCCCATCATGTTCGTCCTGCTGTTCGCGTTCGTGTTCGGAGCGTCGATACCCAACCCGGGCGGCACCAACTACCGCGAGTTCCTGCTGCCCGGCATCCAGGCGCAGACCATCGTGTTCTCAGCGTTCGTCGTGGCGTCCGGCATCACCGCCGACGTCGAGAAGGGCATCATCGACCGGTTCCGGTCGCTGCCGATCTCGCGGTCGTCGGTGCTCATCGGGCGCAGCATCGCCAGCTTGATCCACTCGTCGCTGGGTGTGGTGGTGATGGCGCTGACGGGGCTGGCGATCGGGTGGCGCATCCGCGGCAGCGTCGCCGAGGCGGTGCTGGCCTTCGCGCTGGTCCTGGTCTTCGGCTTCGGCATGATCTGGTTCGGCATCCTGATCGGGTCGCTGCTGCGCACGGTCGAGGCCGTCAACGGGGTGATGTTCACCGTGCTGTTCCCGATCACGTTCCTGGCCAACACCTTCGTGCCCACCGAGCCGATGCCGCACTGGTTGCGGGTAATCGCCGAATGGAACCCGGTCTCGTCGCTCGCTCAGTCGATGCGCCAACTGTGGGGCAACGGCGGACCGGCCCCGGAGAGCGCGCAACTGCCGCTGCACCATCCGGTGTTGGCCACCCTCATCTGGTCACTGTTGTTGACGGCGGTCTTCGCACCGTTCGCTTTGCGCGCGTACGCTCGCCGCACGGGCAGCTAGCCGCGGATCGCGGCCGTCGTCCAGGCGGGCAGAACCGGTGCGCGGGTGAGGAAGTGGTCCGATTGCCCGGTCGCACGCAACAGCGCCTGCGTCCGTAATATGCAGCAGCCCATGCGGACCATCGCGAAGATCTCGTACCAGTCGAGATCATGCAGTGGCCGACCGAGCATCTCCTCATAACGGCCGACCACCGACGCACGGCTGTCGAACCCCTCGAGTTCGGGATCGAGGTCCAGCCCGTTGACCTCGAGCATCTGCTTGCGGGTGGCCAGCCACCATGCGATATCGGCTTCGGCGGGGCAGATGCAGGCCTGTTCCCAGTCCAACGCCCCGATTAGTTCACCGGCGTCGTCGAAGATGGCATTCGACAGTCGGGCATCGCCCCAGCAGATACTCAAATCCGTAATGGGAGAGGGGAGTCGGCTTGTCAGCCAGTCGAACGCTTCGGTCATCACGTCGGGCACGCTGCCGTCGGTGCCCCATCGGACGTACTCGCGCCACCACTCCAGTTCGGCGGCGACACCGACCCCTCCGGGCCGCGCCAGCCACGGCGCCGATTCGACCGGAACACGGTGCAGCCGCGCGAGCGTTTCGATGAACGAGTCGTGGGCGCGCCGCTGTACCGCGGGACCCGCATCGTGAAGCCAGCCGCGGGTGGCGTAGGACGTGTCCGACGGGGTGTGGCCGACAATACGAGGCATCACAAGGAACTTCGAGCCGATCCAGGACGGGTCGGGCTCGTAGAGCAGCGGCGATGGCGTCGCGACACCGTGGGTGTGCAGCAGCTCCTGCGTCCGCGCCTGCGCCTCGAGGTCGTATGTCGGGAAGATCCCGCCGCCGCCGGGCGGAATGCGGATCACGTGATCGGTCGACGCGCCGTCGACGGTGACCGTGAAGACCAGCGACTCGCTGGACCAGCCTGCGGCCCGGTTGGCCGTGCGCAACTCCGACACCTGAACGTCACCGGAGTTCTGCTGCGCGAACCATTCGCGCAGGCGCTCACGGGTGGCGGACAGATCGCGCTGGACGAGGGCGATGCCGACCATGCGAACAGGGTTACACGGGGACACGGCCTTGTAAAGAGAAATGGTGTTACATATCGACGGCTAGGTGTAATACGCTGTCGCGGTGGCTCCATCCGTCACGTTCGGGGACATCGACGACACCACCAAGCCTCTCGCGGTCCTGGTGCACGGCTTCCCGGACACCCCGTTCACCTGGCGCCACCTGGGTCCCGTGCTGGTCGACCACGGCTACCGCGTCGTCGCGCCGTGGCTGCCCGGATACGACGCCCCTGTCGGGCGCCCGATCGGGGTCGGCACCTACGCCCGGCACGTTCTCGACGTGGCCGCCCGCCACGGCGCCGACGACAGTGCGGTGCTCATCGGCCACGACTGGGGAGCGCAGGCCGGCTACGGCGCGGTCACCGTGCAGCCCAACGCCTTTCGCCGCTTTGTTGCGCTCGCTGTTCCTCCCGTCGGCGCGTTGGCCGCCGGACTCTTCACCTACCCGCAGCTGCGGCGCTCGTTCTACATCTGGTTCATCCAGCAGGTCGGTCTCGCCGAGGCCGCGTTGCTCGCGCCAGGCTTCTGGGAGTCGCTGTGGTCGGACTGGTCGCCGGGCTACGACGCCACCGACGACATCGCCGAATTGCGGAGGCACGTCAGCGCCGACAACATCGCCGACGTGATCGCGCCTTACCGGGCATCGTTCAATCCGGACTTCGCCGATTCCAACACCGTCGCGGAGGCCGAGGCGACGATGCAGCCACCACCGGTGCCGACGCTGTACCTGCACGGCCGCACCGACGGCGCCATCGGCGCGGACATCCTCTCCGACCTGAGTGCGCACCTGCCGGCGCCGGGCTCGGCCGCCGAGATCATCGACGGCATCGGGCATTTCCTGCACCTGGAGAAGCCGGATCTGATCGCGACCAAGATCGTCGACTGGCTGAGGGCTAGCTGACCGCCCGACGCGGGTGGCCGACGTCCAGACCGGCGGCGTGGCGCAGCTCGGCGAGAAAGTCGGCGGGAGTACCGCCGCCGATCATGTAGTGGCACACCGCGATCCGCACCACCGCGGCGGCCGCGACGTCGCTGTTCTGGTCGGGGATGATCCGAGCGATCCGCTCGTGCATGATCGGGAGCACCCGCTTCATCTGGGACAGCACATGTTCGGGTTCCACCTCGGCGAGCGAGCCCAGCGAGTAAGTGCTTTGGAATTGCACGATGAACCGCAGCGCCGCGTCCAGCCGCTCCGGACCAACCAGGCCCGCCATCGCCGCGGCGATGCCCGCGTCGAAATTGTCCTGTTCGTAGAGCCCGAACGCCTCGAGTAAGCCCTCCTTGGACCCGAAGTGCCGGTAGATCGTCGGACGGGACACGCCGGCCTCGGCCGCGACGTCGGAGAGCTGAAGCCGACGCCGCCCGTCGCGAGCCAGCACGACGAACGTCGCCGCGAGGATGCGCCGCCGCGTCGACAGTTCGTCCGGATCGGTCATCGCCGCCCTTTACACATAAGCCGCCAAATGTCACACTGACGCTACAGCACACGCGCCCACCGAAGAGACATCCGTGGGCTCCATGTTAAGTCCGGTGCGGAGGGCGGCAGCGGTGAGCGACCTGGTGATCCGCAAGATCGGTTGGGAGTTCGACGCAGGCGTTCCGTTCAAATGGCAGCCGGCCAATCCCCACTTCGGGTTGTTCTGCAACGCGTTCACCTTCATCGCGGTGCCGTTCGAGCGCTACATCGTCAGTGCGATACGGATGGCCGCGAACCGATTCGCCGAGAACCCCGCCGTCGCTGCCGAGGCCGATGCGTTCCTCAAGCAGGAGGCGCAGCACGCCGCCGCCCACCGCAAGCACATGCTCGCGCTCATCGCGCGCTACCCCGAACTCGAGCAGTGCTACGCCGACGCCTGCGCCGCCTACGACGCGCTCATCGAGAGCGAGCCTGTCGAGTTCCACTTGGCGTACATCGCGAACCTCGAGGCGACGTTCACCCCGCTGTTCAAAGTGCTTTTGGACAACCGGGACTCGTTGTTCGGCGGGGGAGACGCCCGCGTCGCGTCGCTGATGATGTGGCATTTCGTCGAGGAGATCGAACACCGCAGCTCCGGACTCATCCTGTGCCAGAACGTCGCACCCAATCCCTGGTATCGCGTTCGTCACATCAAGGGCACGTTCAGCCACGTCGGGGGCATCGCTGATGCGATCGCGGGGGAGTTCGACCGGGTCGTCCCGTTCGAGGACCGCGGTGCGTCGACACGCGAACTGCTGTCCGGCGCGTTCCTGACCGGCGAACTCAAGCAGCGCTTCGGCCGCCGGCACGGTAACGGCGCACCGACGATCTTTCATTCGGTGCCGACGCGCCAACTGGTGACGATGGTGTGGCGCTTGGCGCTGTCGCAGACCCCGTACCACGACCCCGCCGATCAGCCCCTACCCGAATGGGCGGGCACGTGGATGCGGGCCTACGACCGCGGCGACGACATGACGACATTCTTCGGATCGCCCGCAGAAAGGTGACCCCTTGCTGACCACCAATTACGGCGGCCTGGTGCCCGAGGATGAACTGCTCACGCACCAAATCGTCGACACGTTCGCGACGGTGAGCCAGTCCGACCCCTCGTGGACCGAGAAGATCTGGACCATCGCGCACGCCCGGGACAACTCGCTGCAGGTGGTGTTGGGCGTCGGAAAGTTCACCAACAGAGGGGTTTTCGACGGTGCCGCCGGCGTCTGTCGCGGTACCGAACAGTGGACCGTGCGCGCCGGCCGACGACTGTCGTCGAATCCGTCCGCCCCCGAGGTCGGACCGATTCACTATCGCGTCGAGGAACCGCTGCGCGCCGTGCGGATCAGCCTCGACCCGTCCGAGCACGCGCCGGTCGCCTTCGACGTGGTGCTCGAGGGCGCGTTCGACGCGGCGCTGGAGGACCCGTGGCCCGACCGCAGCCCGGACGGCTATCGCGTCACCCATAACGTCTTGCGCTACCACCAGATCGGCGTGGCGTCGGGATGGGTGGAGGTCGAGGGCGATCGCACCGAGATCGCGCCCACCGAGTGGATCTCGATCCGTGACCATTCGTGGGGGCTGCGACCCGGTGTCGGCAAGCCCATCCCGGGCCTGCCGCGCGGCGGCCGCAAGATCCGCCAGATGTTCATGACCTGGCTGCCGATGACGATGACCCGCCCCGACGGCTCGACGTACTCGCTGTTCGTCATGTACCAGGAGGAGCGCGGCGACGGATTCCTCGAAATCCGTTGTCAGGCCGAGCAACAGAACGATGACGGCACTTCGCACAGGTTCGTTTCCGTCGAACAGGACATGCACTTCAACGACGACAACCGCCGGTTCACGCACGGCACTGTCACCCTGATCGAGGCCGACGGCACGAGACGACCGCTGACGGTCACCGCGGCGGGGCCGACCGGGTTCCATCTCGGTACCGCCGGCTACTACGGCTGGAACGACTGGGTCTACGGCGAGTGGGTCGGCGAGCTGAAGGTCGAGGGCAGCCACGTGACCGACTGCGACTCTCCCGAGAACGCGCGCAAGCTGCATCAACTACGCGACCTGTTGGTGCGCGTCGACGACCCGGTCGGCGGCGGCTCGGGGCTCGGCAACGCCGAGACGTTCGCGCTCGGAGCGTTCCCGGAGCGTGGCCTGACCGCGGAGAACTCGTTCCTCTGACGGTGCGGCCCTGCTGAGTATTGTGTACTATACCCAGCATGGCAGCGTCGATCCCGGACCGAATCGCCGTTCACCCCACCGTGCGCAAGGTGCGCGCTCGGCCGAGGCGCGCGGCGGGCACCGTCGACGCGGACTGGCTGCGGCGGCTGTGCCTGGAGGCGGGCGTCGACGACGTCGCGTTCGTCGGCGTCGACAACCCGGAGCTGGTGTCCGAGCGTGAGCACGCCGACGCCGCCCTGCCCGGCGTGCGCAGTTACATCTCGCTCGTCGTGCGGATGAACCGCGACAACGTGCGCTCGACGGCTCGCAGCGTGGCCAACCAGGAGTCCCACCGCAGCGGCGAGATCATGAACGAGGCCGCCCATCGCATCACCCGCGCGCTTCAGGACGCGGGCTACCGGGCGATCAACCCGTCGATGTCGTTCCCGATGGAGATGGACCGCTACCCCGGCCGGATATGGGTGATCGCGCACAAGCCCGTCGCGGTAGCGGCCGGTCTGGGCGTGATGGGCATCCATCGCAACGTCATCCATCCGAAGTTCGGGAACTTCATCCTGCTCGGCACGATCCTGCTCGCCGCGCCGATTTCGAGCTACGGTGAGCCACTGGACTATTCACCGTGTCTGGAGTGCAAGCTGTGCGTCGCGGCATGTCCGGTCGGCGCCATCAAGAAGGACGGCGAGTTCGACTTCCTCGCCTGCTCGGTGCACAATTACCGCGAGTTCATGGGCGGGTTCACCGACTGGGTGCAAACCGTCGCCGACAGCGAGGACGGCGCCGATTTCCGCTCCCGGGTGAGCGATTCGGAGAACGCCTCGATGTGGCAGAGCCTGTCGTTCAAGGCCAATTACAAGGCGGCGTACTGCCTGGCGGTCTGCCCGGCCGGTGAGGACGTCATCGAACCGTATCTCGACGACCGCAAGGCGTTCATGGACCTGGTGTTGCGACCGCTGCAGGACAAGAAGGAGACGCTCTACGTGCTGCCCGACTCGGCGGCCAAAGAGCACGCCGAGCGACGCTTTCCCCACAAGCAGGTGAAGGTCGTCGGCAGCGGCATCAACGGCGTGTGACCTAGCCGGCGGCCACTCGCGGAATACATCCTCGCCGAGTCGGCGTTTGGCCATGCATGAAGACGAGACTGCCGCTGCGTCGGCTGATGATCATGGTTGCGGCAGTGCTCATCTCGGGCGCCTCGCTCAGTACGCCCCTCATCGCGTCGGCGGTCGCGGCGCCCACCGGTGAATGTCCCGACGTCCAAGTGGTGTTCGCGCGCGGCACCGGCGAACCGGTCGGCATCGGTCGCGTCGGGCAGTCATTCGTCGACTCGCTGCGACCGCTGGTGGGCGACAAGTCGATCGCCGTCTACGCGGTCAACTATCCCGCGATGCGGGACTTCCTGCGCGCGGCCGAGGGCGCGAACGATGCCAGCCTGTTCGTGCAGAACATCGCGACCACGTGCCCGGACACCCGGATCGTGCTCGGCGGATACTCGCAGGGCGCGGCCGTCATCGACGCCATCGCGCTGGCGAACACGCCGACGCTCGGCTTCACCCAGCCGATGCCCGCCACCGTCGCCGACCACGTCACCGCCGTCGCGGTGTTCGGCAACCCGTCGGTCCGTCTGCTCGGTGGTCCGCTGACCGCGCTGAGCCCGGCGTACGGCGCCAAGACCATCGACCTGTGCAACGGCGCGGATCCGGTGTGCTCCAACGGAAATGACGTCGCAGCCCACAGCCTGTACGTCGAGTCGGGGCTGACCACCCAGGCGGCGCAGTTCGCCGCGGCGCGCGTGGGGGCCGGGGCGCCGATCACGACGCTGTCCGGACACACCGGCGGCTGACGGTCAGCCCCACGCGTGCACGATGTTCTGCGCCGGTTCCACGCCCTGTGCGATCAGGATCTCGGTGGCGTCGGCGGCCTGCTCACAGATCGTCGGAACGTCCTTCCACTCCGCGTCGCTGAAGGTGCTCAACACGAACCTGGCGCCCTGCATGCGGCCGGGCGGTCGCCCGATGCCGATACGAACGCGCTGAAAGTCGTTGCTGCTCAACGCCGAAGCCACCGACCGCAGACCGTTGTGCCCGGCGACGCCGCCGCCGAACTTCAGCCGGATCCGGCCGAAGTCGATGTCGAGCTCGTCATGGATCACCACGACGTCGGCCGGCGGCACCGAGTAGAACTTGGCCAGCGGGCCGACCTGCCGACCCGACTCGTTCATGTAGGTGCGCGGCTTGGCCAGCACCACGGCGCGTCCGGCGAGGCGGCCGGTGACCACCTCGGCGCCGGACTTCTTGTGCACCTTGAATCCCGAGCCGATGCGGTCGGCGAGGATGTCGGCGACGAGGAACCCGAGGTTGTGCCGCGTGGTGGCGTACTGCGGGCCCGGGTTGCCCAGGCCGACCACCAGAAGTGGTTCGGCCATGCCGGACTACTCGGAGTCTTCGGCGGGCGCCGCTTCGGCGGAGTCGCCCTCTTCGGCCGCCTCCGCGGTCTCGGCGGCTTCCTCCTCGGCCGTCTCGCCACCGGCTTCGGCCTCGAGCTCCTCGGCCGACGGCGCCTCGACGACGTTGACCACCAGCATCTCCGGATCCGAGATCAGCGTGACGCCGGACGGCAGCTCGATCGACCCCGCGCTGAACTGCGTACCGGCCTCGACACCCTCGACGGAGATCGTCAGCTGCTGGGGAATGGACAGCGCGTCGGCCTCGACCTCGACCGTGCTGGCGTCCTGGGTGACCAGCGTGCCGGGCACCGCTTCACCCTCGATGACGACGTTGACCTCGACGACCACCTTTTCGCCGCGGCGCACGACGAGCAGGTCGGCGTGCGTGATGGTGCGGCGGATCGGGTGGATGTCGAGGGCCTTGGTCAGCGCGAGCTGTTCCTTGCCGTCGATGTCGAGCGTCAGCACCGCATTAGTGCCGGCGTTGCGGAGAACGGCGGCGAAGTCGTGGCCGTCGAGTTCGAGGTGCTGCGGATCGCTGCCGTGGCCGTAGAGGACGGCGGGCACCTTGCCGTTGCGGCGGGCGCGGCGCGATGCGCCCTTGCCGGTCTCGGTGCGGACCGCGGCGGTCAGGTTGTTGGGGGCGTTCTTCGCCATGAGGTGGGTGCTCCTGTCGTGTGCTCAGCACGGCCAGGGCTCAACCACAAGAGTTTCGCGTCGATAACGGTGACCTCCGCTTGCGCGGCCACCCTCGCCGTGATCACCGGCCAGGGTAGCCGGAAATACCGCTGCCGCCCAAATCAGAGGGGGAACTTGGTATCGGTGAGCTGCTCGGAGAGTTTCCACAGCGCGGTCGCCGTCTTGCCGTCGCGGGCCAGTGGGCTGCGCAGTTGCGTCGGGCCCGTGGGGCCGCGGCTGCCGAACCGCGGGCCGACGAAGGTCTCGCCCGGCAGGTCCGCGGCCACGGCGTACAGCGTCTGGCGTGCGCCGAACTCGGCGTCGGTGGCAAAGACCCGGTTGGCCGCGAGCCAGAAGCGGGTCCCTACCGGGTTGCCGGTCTGGCCTTGCAGGTTGGTCGCGGAGTAGCCCGGGTGCGCGGCGACCGCCCTGACCTGTGAGCCGGCCTCGCTGAGTCGACGCTGCAGGTCCTTGGTGAACAGCAGGTTCGCGAGCTTCGACTGGCCGTAGGCCGGCCAGGCTAGGTAGGGCCGGGCCTTCCAGTTGAGGTCCTTGAGGTTGATCCGGCCGATCAAGTGCATCATCGACGACACCGTCACCACCCGGTCGCTGATCTTGGGCAGCAGCAGGTTGGTCAGCGCGAAGTGGCCGAGATGGTTGGTGCCGATCTGGCTCTCGAAGCCGTCGACGGTCAGCGCGTACGGGACGGCCATGATGCCGGCGTTGTTCACCAGCACGTCGACGGCGTCGACACCATCAGCGAACTCGCGGACGGACGCCAGGTCCTGCAGGTCGAGCTTGCGGACCTCGACGTCTCCGGTGATCGCCGCGGCGGCCTCATCACCCTTCGCGGTGTTGCGCACGGCGAGGATGACCTTGGCTCCGGCCCCCGCCAGTTCGCGAGCCGTGATGAGTCCGAGGCCGCTGTTGGCGCCGGTGACGATGACGGTGCGTCCGGTGAAGGAGGGCAGATCCGCGGCGGTCCATTCGCTCATGCGACCACCTTATGAGTAATTCGCGAAACTGCGCTCACGCAGGCCTTCACTCGCACTTTCGCTGCTCGAATACAGTTTCGCGCAGTGCGCTACTTCGGCGGCGGCTTGGGGACCGCGACGTTGAAGCCGCCGATGATCTTCTCGATGTCGGAGGACTCCTCAACGGCCTTCTCCGCATACCCCGTCACCGTGAACTGGATGAGGTACCGCTGCTTGGCGGGCGGCGCACCGGTCGCGATGACGATGCGGTTGTAGCTGTGCATCCGGGCGCCGTTGAGGTCGTAGCTGCCCTCGATCATTGCCGAGGGGAAACCCTTGAAGTCGTCCATGGAGGCGTTGAGGCGCTTGAAGTTCTGCGACATCTCGGCGTCGACGTAGCCGTGCTTGATCGCCTCCCGCGGATCGAAGTCGCCGGTCAGCTTCATCACCACCAGCATCGCGATCGGGTAGGTCTCACCCTTGGCGATCACCCTGGTGCCCGGCGCGAAGTTGGTGTTGAAGTACGGCTGCCACCCGGGCGGCGTCGGATACGTCACGGTCAGATCGGTGAGCTTCTCGGGGAACACGGGCTGGCCGGCCACCCCCGCCCGCTCCAGGAACAGCGCGATCGGCACCGGTTGTTGGTCATCGGGCGCCGCGGAGGACGTCGGTGTCGACGACGTCGACCACACCGACTGATAGTTGGGCGGCTCGGTACCGCAGGCGGCCACCATGCCGACGGCCGTCACCGCACCGGCCAGAAGCGCAAAGCCCCGGCGGCTCACAGAATTTCGCGCACCGTGTCGATCGGCCGGGCCAGGCGTGTGCCCTTCGGCGTGACGACGAACGGACGCTCGATCAGGATCGGATTCGCGACCATCGCGTCGAGCAGCTCGTCGTCGGATGCGTCGGCCACCCCGAGCTCGCGGTAGAGGGACTCCTTCTTGCGCACGGCGGCCCGCACCTCGATGCCCGCATCGGCGATCATCTTCTCCAGCTCGGCGCGCGTCGGCGGCGTCTTCAGATACTGGACGATTTCGGGCTCGATCCCGTTCTCCCGCAACAGATCCAGCGTCTTGCGCGAGGTCGAGCACTTCGGGTTGTGGTAGATGACGCCCGCCGACATCTATGCCGACCCGTCGAAAAGGCTGGTGACGGAACCGTTGTCGAACACCGCGCGGATCGTGTTCGCCAACAGCGGCGCGATCGACAGCACGGTCAGCTGCGGGAAGCGCTTCTCCTCGCCGATCGGCAAGGTGTTGGTGACGATGACCTCGCACGCGCCCGAATCGGCCAGCCGTTCCCGCGCGGGATCGGAGAGCACGCCGTGCGTCGCGGCGATGATGACGTCGCCGGCGCCGTCCTGCTTGAGCAGTTTCACCGCGCCGGCGATGGTGCCGCCGGTGTCGATCATGTCGTCGGTGAGCACGCAGGTCTTGCCCCGCACGTCGCCGACGACGCGGTTGGACACCACCTCGTTGGGCTTCAGCGGGTCGCGCGTCTTGTGAATGAACGCCAGCGGGACGCCGCCCAGCGAGTCCGCCCACTTCTCGGCGACGCGCACCCGGCCGGAGTCCGGTGAGACGACCACCATGTCGTGATCGGCGTAGTGCTCGGCGATGTACCCGGTGAGCAGCTTCTGCGCCCGCATGTGGTCGACCGGGCCGTCGAAGAAGCCCTGGATCTGATCGGTGTGTAGGTCGACGGTGACGATCCGGTCCGCGCCCGCCGTCTTGAGCAGGTCGGCGACCAACCGTGCCGAGATCGGTTCACGCCCGCGGTGTTTCTTGTCCTGCCGCGCGTACGGATAGAACGGCAGGATCGCGGTGATCCGCTTGGCGCTGCCGCGCTTGAGCGCGTCGAGCATGATCAGCTGTTCCATCAGGTGCTCGTTGAGCGGCGCGGGATGGCTCTGCAGCACGAACGCGTCGCAGCCGCGCACGGATTCGTCGAATCGGACGAAGATCTCGCCGTTGGCGAAGTCCCGCGCGGTCTGCGCCGTCACGGGTACGTCGAGTTCCTTGGCGACCTGCTCTGCGAGTTCGGGGTGCGCCCGACCCGAGAACAACATCAAGTTTTTTCGGTTGTCGGTCCACTCGGTGCCCACAGTGCGCCCTCAAGGTCGGGGATCGATACCGGCCAATCCTACGTAGCATGACGCCCCGGCCGTGCCCGGGTGGCCAGATCGTGAACGATCGGGGCCGATCATTGCGGCTCGGCGGCGTCCTCGTCGGGCTGTCCGCCCTCGTCACGGTCGGTTGCCTGCTCCGCGGCCCGTGCCGCCGCCGAACCCGGACGCTTGCGCGCCACCCAGCCCTCGATGTTGCGCTGCGGGCCCGCCGAGACGGCGAGCGCACCAGGCGGAACGTCGTCGCGCACGACGGTCCCCGCGCCGGTGTAGGCGCCGTCGCCGACGTTGACCGGGGCGACGAACATCGTGTCCGACCCGGTGCGGACGTGTGAGCCGATCGTGGTCCGGCTCTTGGTCTCGCCGTCGTAGTTGACGAAGACGCTCGACGCCCCGATGTTGCTGTGCTCGCCGATGTCGGCGTCGCCGACATAGGTGAGGTGCGGCACCTTGGTGCCGGTGCCGATCGTCGAGTTCTTGGTCTCGACGAACGCGCCGAGCTTGCCGTCGGCGCCCAGGACGGTGCCCGGCCGCAGGTAGGTGAACGGTCCGACCGTCGCGCCGGCGCCGATCACCGATGAGCTGCCGTGCGTCCGGCACACCGCCGCGCCGTCGCCGACCGTGACCTCGGCCAGGGTGGTGTCGGGCCCGATCTCGCACCGGCCGCCGATGCGGGTGCCGTCCAGCAGCTGGGTGCCCGGCTTGATGACGGTGTCGCGCCCGATCGTCACGTCGACGTCGATCCACGTCGTGGCGGGATCGATGACCGTGACCCCGGCCCGCTGGTGGGCGGCGACGATGCGCCGGTTCAGCTCGGCGCTGAGCTCGGCCAACTGCACGCGGTCGTTGACGCCCGCGACCAGCATCGAATCGTCGACGTGCTGGGCTCGCACGGCGTGGCCGTCGGAGCGCACGATCGCGATGACGTCGGTCAGATACTGCTCCTGCTGGGCGTTGTCCGAGCTCAGGCGGCTCAGGGCGGACCGCAGCGCTGCGCCGTCGAACGCGTAGACCCCGGCGTTGACCTCGGAGATGGCCAGTTGATCATCGCTGGCGTCCGCCTGCTCGACGATGCCGAGCACTTCACCGTCCGCGCGCAGGATGCGGCCGTATCCGTTGGGGTCGGGCAGCGTGGTGGTCAACACGGTCGCCGCGGCGCGGGCGCCGCGATCCGCGGTGTGCGTGCTGATCAGCTCGGCCAGCGTGTCCGCGTCGAGCAGCGGCACGTCTCCCGAGGTCACAACCACCGTCCCCGCGAAATCGGGCGGGAGCGCCGCCAGACCGCACTGCACGGCGTGCCCGGTGCCGAGCTGCTGTTCCTGCGTGGCGGTGTCGATGGGACGGCCCAACTCGGCGGCCAGTCGCTGCACCTCCGGCGCCACCTGGTCGCGGTCCTTGCCGACGACGACGACCAGGTGTTGGGGCGCCGCCTTCGCGACGGCGTGCAGCGCGTGGGCGAGCATGCTGCGTCCCGCCAGCGTGTGCAGCACTTTCGGGGTGTCGGAGCGCATCCGGGTTCCCGCGCCGGCCGCGAGAACGACCACCGCTGTCTCGGTGGCTGCCGTCATCCGGTCTCCTGCCTATCGGATGTGCAATCTCATACGCGACACGTCGGCAAGCCTCGCTCGCTGCTCCGTCGCCAGGACTCGAACCTGAACTATCTGAACCAAAATCAGAGGTGCTGCCGATTACACCACGACGGATTGATCAACTCGTGATGCTAGTCGACTGGTCGGACTCCTCATCGCGGCTCGTGCCTCGCCGCTTGATCGTCGTCCGACGTCCACCGGGGCCGTAGGCCATCTAACCTGATAACCGTGGCAGCACCCGACAAGGAGGTCAAAGCACCGCGCGCCCGGATGACGGGCGCCGAGCGGCGCCACCAGCTCATCGAGGTCGCGCGGAAGCTGTTCGCCGAGCGCGGCTACGAGGGCACCTCCATCGAGGAGATCGCCCAGCGGGCCAACGTCTCCAAACCCGTCGTCTACGAGCACTTCGGCGGCAAGGAGGGCCTGTACGCGGTGGTCGTCGACCGCGAGATGTCGGCGTTGCTCGATGGCATCACCTCGTCCCTGACCCGCATGACCAACAACCGCTCGCGGCTGCGCATCGAACGCGTCGCCCTGGCCCTGCTGACCTACGTCGACGAGCGCACCGACGGTTTCCGCATCCTGATCCGCGACTCCCCGGCCTCGATCACCTCCGGCAGCACCTACTCGACGCTGCTGAACGAGGCCGTCAACCAGGTGTCCTCGATCCTGGCGGGGGATTTCTCCCGCAGGGGACTGGACCCGGAGATGGCGCCGCTGTACGCCCAGGCCTTGGTTGGCTCGGTGTCGATGACGGCACAGTGGTGGCTCGACGTGCGCGAGCCGAAGAAAGAGGTCGTCGCCGCGCATCTGGTCAACCTGTGCTGGAACGGGCTGATGCATCTGGAGAACGACCCGCTATTGCTCGACGAGTGACGCAGATCTCCTCATCGGATCCGGCAAACCCTCGTCGCGGCAAGCTTTTCGGCGCGTGCCTACGATGGAAGGCATCATGACCGCATCGGGGACCCTGTCTGTCCCAACCCCGATCGCCGGGCTTGTCGAACTGGCGCTACGAGATCCCTCACTGAACGAGATCTCGCGCCGTGCCGCCGACACGCCCGCCGATCTCGCCATCGTCGGCCCGGCCGCCGCCCGGGTGTTCGTCGTGTCTGCGATCGCGCAGGCTTCGCCGTTGGTCGTCGTCACCGCGACCGGGCGCGAAGCCGACGATCTGACCGCCGAACTGCGCGGCGTGTTCGGCGACGCCGTCGCAATGTTCCCCTCGTGGGAAACGCTGCCGCACGAACGGCTCTCGCCGGGAGTGGACACCGTCGGTGCGCGGCTCATGTTGTTGCGCAGGCTCACTCATTCCGACGACGCGCGCCTCGGGCCGCCGCTGCGGGTGGTGGTCACCACGGCGAGGTCGCTGCTGCAACCGATGGCACCCGACGTCGCCGAAATCGAACCGGTGACGCTGACCGTCGGCGCCGAACCTGAGTTCGCCGCCGGAGCCGCTTCGGCGGCGACATTTGACTCGGTGATCGAACGGCTCGTCGAGCTCGCCTACACCCGCGTCGACATGGTCGGTAAGCGCGGCGAGTTCGCGGTGCGCGGCGGCATCCTCGACCTGTTCCCGCCGACCTACGAGCATCCGGTGCGCATCGAGTTCTGGGGCGACGAGGTCTCCGAGATGCGGATGTTCTCCGTCGCCGACCAGCGGTCCATTCCGGAGATCGACGTCGACACCGTGATCGCCGTGCCGTGCCGCGAAGTGCTGCTGACCGAGGACGTCCGCGCACGGGCCGTCGAACTCGCACGCGAGCATCCCCCGCAGGAGAACACGCTTCCCGGCAGCGTGCCCGACATGCTGGCCAAACTCTCCGAGGGGATCCCCGTCGACGGGATGGAGGCGTTGCTTCCGCTGCTGCGCCCCACCGAGCTGGCGACGCTGTCGGATCTCCTTCCCGCGGACATGCCGCTGCTGATCTGCGATCCGGAGAAGGTCCGCACCCGGGCCGCCGACCTGATCAAGACGGGCCGCGAGTTCCTGGAGGCGTCCTGGTCGACGGCGGCGGTGGGCGGTGACGCCCCGATCGACCTCGAGGCGCTGGGTGCGTCGGGTTTCGTCGAACTCGACGACGCCCGCGCCGCGGCCCGAGAGGGCGGGCATCCCTGGTGGACGCTGAGCCAGCTGTCCGACGAAGCCGGTTTCGAGGTGGACATCCGGCCGGCCCCGTCGGCCCGCGGTTCACAAGCGAGCATCGGCGAGATCTTCGCCATGCTGCGTGCCCACGTCGCGACCGGCGGTTGCGCAGCGGTCGTCACGCCCGGTGCAGGCACCGCTCAGCGCGTCGTCGAGCAGCTCGCCGAATCCGACGTCCCCGCAGGACTTTTGGAGCCCGGCGGCTCACTCAAGGACGGCGTCGTCGGCGTGCTCAAGGGTCCGCTGCACGACGGTGTGGTGATCCCCGGCGCGAATCTCGTGGTGATCACCGAGACCGACCTCACCGGTAGCCGCGTCACCGCTACGGAGGGCAAACGGCTGGCGGCCAAGCGGCGCAACGTCGTTGACCCGCTCGCGCTCACCGCAGGCGATCTGGTGGTGCACGATCAGCACGGCATCGGCCGGTTCGTCGAGATGACCGAGCGCGTCGTCGGCGGCGCGCGCCGCGAGTACCTGGTCCTCGAATACGCGTCGTCGAAACGCGGTGGCGGCACCGACAAGCTCTACGTGCCGATGGACTCGCTGGACCAACTCTCCCGCTACGTCGGCGGGGAGTCGCCGACGCTGTCCCGGCTGGGCGGCAGTGACTGGACCAACACGAAGACCAAGGCGCGCAGGGCCGTTCGCGAGATCGCGGCCGAACTGGTGTCGCTCTACGCCAAGCGGCAGGCCTCGCCCGGTCACGCGTTCGCCCCCGACAGCCCGTGGCAGGCCGAGATGGAGGATGCGTTCGGCTTCACCGAGACCGTCGACCAGCTGACCGCGATCACCGAGGTCAAGGCCGACATGGAGAAGCCGATCCCGATGGACCGGGTGATCTGCGGCGACGTCGGCTACGGCAAGACCGAGATCGCGGTGCGCGCGGCGTTCAAGGCGGTGCAGGACGGTAAGCAGGTCGCGGTGCTGGTGCCGACGACGCTGCTGGCCGATCAACATCTGCAGACCTTCTCCGAGCGGATGGCGGGCTTTCCGGTGACCGTGAAGGGACTATCGCGGTTCACCGACCCGGCCGAGTCGCGCGCGGTGCTCGAGGGCATGAAGGACGGCAGCGTCGACATCGTGATCGGTACGCACCGCCTGCTGCAGACCGGCGTGACGTGGAAAGACCTCGGTCTGATCGTCGTCGACGAGGAACAGCGGTTCGGCGTCGAGCACAAAGAGCACATCAAATCGCTGCGCACCCACGTCGACGTGCTGACCATGAGCGCCACCCCGATCCCGCGCACGCTGGAGATGAGCCTTGCCGGCATCCGCGAGATGTCGACGATCCTCACCCCGCCCGAGGAGCGCTACCCGGTGCTGACCTACGTCGGCCCGCACGACGACAAGCAGATCGCCGCGGCGCTGCGGCGCGAGCTGCTGCGCGACGGGCAGGCGTTCTACATCCACAACCGCGTCAGGTCCATCGACCAGGCGGCCGCACGGGTGGCCGCTTTGGTGCCCGAGGCACGCGTGGTGGTCGCGCACGGGCAGATGCCCGAGGAACAACTCGAGCGCACGGTCGAGGGGTTCTGGAATCGCGAATACGACATCCTGGTCTGCACGACGATCGTCGAGACGGGGCTGGACATCTCCAACGCCAACACGTTGATCGTCGAGCGCGCAGACACTTTCGGATTGTCGCAGCTGCATCAGCTCCGGGGTCGGGTCGGCCGCAGCCGCGAACGCGGATACGCGTATTTCCTTTATCCGCCGGAGGTTCCGCTCACCGAGACCGCCTACGACCGGCTGGCCACCATCGCGCAGAACAACGAACTCGGCGCGGGTATGGCAGTGGCGATGAAGGATTTGGAGATCCGCGGTGCGGGCAACGTGCTCGGTGCCGAACAGTCCGGACACGTCGCGGGTGTCGGCTTCGACCTGTACGTGCGCCTGGTCGGTGAGGCCGTTGAGGCGTATCGTGCCGCCGCGGACGGGAAAACCGTTGCGGCGCCGGAGGAACCGAAGGACGTGCGGATCGATCTGCCCGTCGACGCGCACCTCCCGCCGGATTACATCGGCAGCGACCGGCTCCGACTGGAGGGCTATCGCCGGTTGGCCGCGGCCCCGGATCAGCAGGCGGTGGACGCCGTTGTCGAGGAACTCGTCGACCGGTATGGTCCGCTGCCCGAACCCGCGCGGCGCCTGGTTGCCGTCGCGCGTCTGCGCTTGCTGCTGAAGGCTCACGGTGTCACTGAGGTCAGCTCGGTGTCGGAGTCGACGGTGCGGCTCTCGCCGCTGCAGCTGATGGATAGCCAACAGCTGCGGCTCAAGCGGATGTACCCGAGCGCCGGCTACCGGGCGACCACGTCGACGGTTCAGGTGCCGATACCGCGTGCCGGGGACGGTATCGGCGCGCCGCGCATCCGTGACCTCGAGCTGGTGCAGATGGTCGCCGACCTGATCCTGGCGCTGGACGGTAAACCGCAGGGCAGCCTCGACTTGATTTCCAGCCCGATTTCGTCGGGCTGACGCCTGGTCAGCCGCATTTTGTGCGAGTCCGGCGTCACCCTGGACCCGGCAGCGTTGTTAACGCGCCGCCGCGCGGATCCGACATACGCGTCGGGGGGTCAAGGTGTTGCGTTGTCGTCCAATCCGAGGGCGTCGATCACCTGACGCAGGTGGTTAAGCAATTTCCTAAACCGAACATCACACGATGCCACCGAGGAATCGGTGTGTATCGCGATGACGCAAGGCGAAGGAGTCTGCATGAATTTCAAGAAGATCGCTGTGACCACCACGATGACCGGTGCACTCGGGCTCGGCGCGCTCGGCTTGAGCGCGGGTATCGCTTCGGCCCAGCCGGAGGTGCCTCAGCCGCCTCCGATCCCGGTGCCTGAGGTGAATCTGCCGGGTGTGAACGTTCCGGGTGTCAACGTGCCGGATGTGAACGTTCCGAACGTGCATGTTCCCAATGTGGACGTGCCGGCTGTCAACGCACCGGATGTGAACGTTCCGAGCGTGAATGTTCCGGATGTGAACGTTCCGAGCGTGAACGTGCCGGATGTGAATGTTCCGAGCGTGAATGTTCCGGATGTGAACGTTCCGAGCGTCAACGTTCCCGATGTCGACGTTCCGAGCGTCAACGCTCCCGATGTGGACCTGCCGCGGCTGAACGCTCCCGATGTGGAGCTGCCCGAGGTGAAGTTCCCTGAGGTCGACGACTACTTCAAGCTTCCGCACGGGCACATACCGCCCGGGCAGCTGAAGAACGCCGCGACCATCAACGGGGTTCCGAACCCCTTCTACGGAATCCCTCCCGGCCAGCTGAAGAAGCTGCCGGAGGTGGACGGGATCGTCAACCCGTTCTTCGATGAGAAGCCGGGCCACTGGGTTCTTCCGGACGAGCCGTTCGAGCCGGTGTCCTGAGCAACCCGATAGGACACGATGGCCGTCCTGCCGTCCAGGCAGGGCGGCCATCGCCCGTCCGGGGTGCGCAGTGGGGGCAATCGGAGTTCGCCGACTTCGGGGTGCGACGAGGTGTTGGTATAACCGAGGTCAGCGGTTCCATCAAAACGCGTGAGGGGGTGTAGCCCGATGACCGTCGTTTTGGTCGACCCCCGGCGCCCGTCCCTGATCCCGATCGACGCGATCGATCTGCTGTCCGGTGACGTCCAGTACACCGAGGAGATGCCGATCAAGGTGCCGTGGTCACTGCCCGCGGCCCGGCCGGCGTACGACGGTGAGGAGGCGCCGGTCCTGCTCTCGTCGGACCCCGAACACCCCGCGGTCAAGGCCCGGCTGGCCGCGGGCGACAGGGTGATCTCGGCGCCCGAGGCCGCGCCGGGTGAGCGACTGGTCGACGCGGTCGCGATGATGGACAAGCTCCGCACGTCGGGACCGTGGGAGAGCGAGCAGACGCACGACTCATTGCGCCGCTATCTGCTCGAGGAAACCTACGAGGTCTTCGACGCCGTGCACAGCGGCGATGCCGACGCTCTGCGCGATGAACTCGGAGACGTGTTGCTACAGGTGCTTTTTCACGCCCGCATCGCCGAAGACGCACCGAGCAATCCGTTCGGCATCGACGACGTCGCCGATGCCTTGGTGCGTAAGCTCGGCAACCGGGTCCCCGCCGTGCTCGCAGGAGAGCCGATCTCCCTGGACGAACAACTGGCCCAGTGGGAAGAGCGCAAGGCGCTCGAGAAGAAGGCGAAGCGGTCGCATTCCTCGATGGACGACGTCCCGACCGCTCAGCCCGCTTTGGCGTTGGCGCAGAAGGTGATTGAACGCGCAAGCGCGGCGGGGCTGCCCTCCGACCTGATCCCCGAGGCGATCACGTCGGTGACGGTGGCGGCGGGCAGCGATGCCGAGAACGCTTTGCGCTCGGCCGTTCTGGAGTTCATGGACACGGTGCGACGGGCAGAGCGGGCGATCGCCGTCGACCGTCGCGGTGACGATGTGCCCGAGGAGCTCGACGCGACGTCGCTGGGCACCGTGACCGAAGACGAGTGGCGCGCGCACTGGCCGTCCGGAGAAGGGGTGGAAACGGACGGCGAGGACGACGCGATTGACACCGAAGAGACCGATGATGACGCAGCTGAGACCAACGAGGCGGAGGTGGCCGATGAGGCTGCTGAGGCCGAAGTGGCCGATTCCGCGTCCTGAACCGCTGAACAATTTGTGCACCCGAATCGCTCCCATCGCTGAGCCGCGACGTCCCCAAGCCGTGGGACCATGGGCAGCGACCGAGGTTGGTTGAGGGAGTTTGGTGTCGCCGGTGCGTTGGCTGCGTGCTGTCGCCGTATTGGGTGCGACGGCGCTGCTTTTGGCTTCCAGCTGCTCGTGGCAGCTCGGGACGCCCATCCCTGAGGGCGTGCCCCCGCCGTCCGGCGATCCGGTGCCCAAAATCGACACCTACGCCAAGGGCCGCCCCGCCGACCAACTCCACGAATGGGCCGCCGAACGCGCCCCCAAGCTGGGCATTCCGGTGGCCGCGCTCGAGGCGTACGCCTATGCGGCACGGGTGGCGGAGGTGGAGAACCCCGATTGCAAGCTGGCGTGGACGACGCTGGCGGGGATCGGTCAGGTGGAGAGCCACCACGGCACCTACCGCGGCGCGGCGATCGGGGCCAACGGCGACGTCGAACCGCCCATCCGGGGCGTCTGGCTCGACGGCACCAACGGCAACCTCGAGATCTTCGACGACTCCGCGATCAGCCACGACGGTGACTCCCGCCACGCCCGCGCGATGGGCCCGATGCAGTTCATCCCCGAGACGTGGGGGCACTACGGCGTCGACGCCAACAACGACGGCGAGGTCAGCGCCGACAACATGGACGACGCCGCGTTGTCCGCGGCCGGCTATCTGTGCTGGACGGGCAAGGACCTGGCCACGCCGCGGGGGTGGATGAACGCGCTGCGCGCCTACAACCTGTCCGACCAGTACGCCCGGACCGTGCGCGACTGGGCCACCGCCTACGCCAACGGGCACCCCCTCTAGACACGCCGCCCGAACTGGGAGGCTCTAGGCTCGTCGGTTGACGCGAACACTCGCCCCCACACCGAGGACACCAAGGAGACGCCAGTGCCCACAATCGATCAGGTCGGAGCCCGAGAGATCCTCGACTCCCGGGGAAACCCGACGGTCGAGGTTGAGGTCCTGTTGGGAGACGGTTCGTTCGCCCGCGCCGCTGTGCCGTCGGGCGCCTCGACCGGCGAACACGAGGCCGTGGAGCTACGCGACGGCGGCTCGCGCTACGGCGGCAAGGGCGTCGAGAAGGCGGTCGAGGCCGTGCTCGACGAGATCGGCCCGGCCATCATCGGCCTGCAGGCCGACGACCAGCGGCTGGTCGACCAGGCGCTGCTCGACCTCGACGGCACCCCCGACAAGTCGCGGCTCGGCGCCAACGCCATCCTGGGCGCCTCGCTGGCCGTGGCCAGGGCGGCGGCCCAGGCGGCCGATCTCGACCTGTTCCGCTACATCGGCGGCCCGAACGCCCACATCCTCCCGGTGCCGATGATGAACATCCTCAACGGCGGCGCACACGCCGACACCGGCGTCGACGTGCAGGAGTTCATGGTCGCCCCGATCGGCGCCGCGTCGTTCAAGGAGGCGCTGCGCTGGGGCGCCGAGGTGTACCACTCGCTCAAGTCGGTGCTCAAGGCCCAGGGTCTGGCAACCGGCCTGGGCGACGAAGGCGGGTTCGCCCCCGACGTGGCGGGCACCAAGGCCGCGCTCGACCTCATCCTGTCGGCCATCGAGGCCGCCGGGTTCAAGCCCGGGTCGGACATCGCGCTCGCGCTCGACGTCGCGGCGACCGAGTTCTTCGCCGACGGGCAGGGCTACAAGTTCGAGAACGAGGTGCGCACCGCCGAACAGATGGGCACGTTCTACGCCGGCCTGCTCGACGCCTATCCGTTGGTGTCGATCGAGGATCCGCTGTCGGAGGACGACTGGGACGGCTGGATCGCGCTGACGTCGGCGATCGGGGACCGCGTGCAGCTCGTCGGCGACGACCTGTTCGTCACCAACCCGGAACGGCTCGAGGAGGGCATCCAAAAGGGCGCCGCCAACGCGCTTTTGGTGAAGGTGAACCAGATCGGCACGCTGACCGAGACGCTCGACGCGGTGGCGCTCGCGCACAACAGCGGTTACCGCACGATGATGAGCCACCGCAGCGGTGAAACCGAGGACACCACGATCGCGGATCTGTCGGTCGCGGTGGGCAGCGGTCAGATCAAGACCGGTGCCCCCGCCCGCAGTGAACGTGTTGCCAAGTACAACCAGCTGTTGCGCATCGAGGAGAACCTCGGCGACGCCGCCCGCTACGCAGGCGATCTCGCTTTCCCGCGGTTCGCGATGGAAGCCAAATAGCCCGGTAACCGCCCGTGCCCGAAGCGAAACGGCCCGACCCGAAGCGTCGGTCACCGACCTCCCGACCGGGGAAGTCGGGTAAGGCCGGTGGCGCGGGGAAGGGTCGTCCGCGAATCGCGGCACGCCGCGAACCCCGTGCCACGGAATCGCGTCCGGCGACCGAGGCGCCGTCCGACGCCTCGGCCAAATCTCAGGAGACCGGCGTCGTCATTCGGCGCGCCATCGCCGAATCGGCCGAGCAGCAGTCCGAACAGCGGTTCGGCTCCGCGGCGCGGCGCGCGGCGATCCTCGCGGCAGTCGTGTGCGTGCTGACGTTGACGATCGCCGGGCCGGTCCGCACCTACTTCGCGCAACGCACCGAAATGAAGCAACTCAAGGCCACCGAACAGCAGCTGCGGGCCCAGATCGCCGACCTCGAACAGCAGAAGGTGAAACTCGAGGACCCGGTGTTCATCGCCGCGCAGGCCCGCGAGCGGCTCGGATTCGTCATGCCGGGCGAGATCCCCTATCAGGTGCAGCTGCCTCCCGGTGCCGCGGTGCCGGGCGCACCGGACCAGGAGCCCGCGACCGTCAACCGCGACCAGCCGTGGTACACGGCGTTGTGGCACACGATCGCCGATGAGCCGCACGGGGTCACGCCCGGCCCCCCGCCCGGTGGGCC
>JBNMQV010000014.1:0-156306 GCA_050205545.1 Mycolicibacterium celeriflavum | reverse complement strand
GCCCATGCCCGCCCCGCTGCCGGGTGGAGGTGCCCCGTGATCCGCAAGATCGTGGCGATCCCGTCGCTGGCCGTGCTCCTCGCCGGCTGCTCGTTCGGCGGTCTGAACTCCCTGAACATGCCGGGCACCGCCGGACACGGCGCCGGTTCCTACAAGATCACCGTGGAACTTCCGGATGTGGCGACGCTGCCGCAGAACTCACCGGTGATGGTCGACGACGTCACGGTCGGGAGCGTCTCGGGCATCGAAGCTGTGCAACGCTCCGACGGCACGTTCTACGCCGCGGTGCAGCTGTCGCTGGACGAGAACGTCAACCTGCCCGAGAACGCGACCGCGAAGGTGGCGCAGACCTCGCTGCTCGGCTCCCAACACATCGAGTTGGCCTCGCCCGCCGACGGTCCCGGCGTCGGAAAGCTCAAGAACGGTTCGCACATCCCGCTCGACCGGACCGGTCGCTACCCGACCACCGAAGAGGTCCTGTCGTCGCTCGGCGTCGTGGTCAACAAGGGCAATCTCGGTGCGCTGCAGGACATCACGGAAGAGACCTACAACGCGATCGCGGGTCGCCAAGGCTCGTTCGTCGACCTGATTCCGCGGCTCGCCGAGCTGACCAGCTCGCTCGATCGCCAGACCAACGACATCATTGCGGCGATGGAGGGCATCGACAGGTTCGCCGGGATCCTCGCCAACAGCAGGGACAGCCTGGGCCGCACCCTGGACCGGCTGCCCGAGGCGCTGAAGGTGCTCAACGAGAATCGCGCCAACATCGTCGAGGCGTTCACCGCGCTGCGCAGTTTCGCCACCGTGGCTTCGCGGGTGCTCGAACAGACGAAGGACGACTTCGCGGCGGACTTCAAGGATCTCTATCCGGTGGTCAAGGCGTTCAACGACAACGCCGACTTCCTCATCAAGGATCTCGAGATGCTGCCGACCTTCCCGTTCCACTACAAGTACCTGCGCAACGCGGTCCGCGGTGACTACCTGAACGTGTACACCACGTTCGACCTCACCCTGCGCCGCACCGGAGAGTCGGTCTTCACCACGTCGTGGGGGCTCGACCCGAACATGAAGCGCATGCATGAGCTGATCACCCCGCCGGACTTCATGACGGGCTCGCTGGCGAACCTGTCCGGTCAGGCCGCCGACCCGTTCGAGATCCCGCCGGGCACGGCGACCCAGCACGGGGAGGGGCCCTAGATGCTGTCGCGCCTGACGCGTTTCCAGCTGTCGATCTTCGCGATCGTCACCGTATTGACGGTGGGCGCGATCTCGATCTTCTATCTGCAGCTGCCGGCCGCCGTCGGAATCGGCACCTACCGGGTGACCGCCGATTTCGTTGCGGCCGGAGGTCTTTACGAGAACGCGAATGTCACCTACCGCGGGGTGACGATCGGCCGGGTCGAGTCGGTCGGCCTCTCCGATGACGGCGTCGTCGCCAAGATGCGCCTCAACAGCGGCACACCCGTGCCGGACAATGTGAATGCGACGGTCAAAAGCGTCTCCGCGGTCGGTGAGCAGTACATCGACCTGGTGCCGCCCGAGAAGGCGTCGAGCGCGAAGCTGCGCGAGGGCTCGAACATCGGGGTCGACCGCACCGCGATCGGACAGGACATCGCGGGCCTGCTGGATGAGGCCGAGAAGCTCGTCACGAGCGTCGGCGACAGCCGCATCGAGGACCTCCTGCGGGAGACGTTCAAGGCGTTCAACGGCTCCGGGCCCGAACTGGCGCGGATGATCCAGTCGGCACGGTTGCTCGTCGACGAGGCCAACGCCAACTACGGGCAGGTGAACCAGCTCATCGACCAGGCAGGCCCGTTCCTCGACGCGCAGATTCGCAGCGGCGACGACATCCGGTCACTGGCCGACGGACTGGCCCGTCTCACCACCGAGCTGAACAACGCCGATCCGCAGTTCCGCACGACGTTGCAGACGGTGCCGGGGGCGACAGCGGAGGCCAACGAGCTCTTCAGCGGCATCCGCCCGTCGTTCCCCGTGCTGGCGGCCAACCTCGCGAACTTCGGTCGCATCGGGGTGATCTACCGCAAGTCGCTCGAACACGCGCTGGTGGTGTTCCCGGCGTTGATGGCCGCCCTGCTGACCGTCGGTGGCGGCCTGCCCGCCGACGAGGGCGGCAAGCTGGACTTCAAGATCGATCTGCAGGATCCGCCGCCGTGCCTGACCGGGTTCGTGCCGGCCAGCGAGATGCGCAGCCCGGCCGACGAGACCCTGCGCGAACTGCCCAAGGACCTGTATTGCAAGACGCCGCAGAACGATCCGGCGGTGGTGCGCGGCGCGCGTAACTACCCGTGCCAGGAGTTCCCCGGCAAGCGCGCGCCGACCATTCAGCTGTGCCGTGACCCCCGCGGATACGTGCCCATCGGCAACAACCCATGGCGTGGTCCGCCGGTTCCGCTCGGCACGCCGATGGATGTGATGGAGGACGATACGCCCGAGGACGGCCGGAACATCCTGCCGCCCAACAAGTTCCCCTACATCCCGCCGCAGGTGGATCCGGATCCGGGCCCGCCGGTGGTTCAGCTGCCGCCCGGCGTCCCGCCGGGTCCGGGCCCGGCGCCGCACGCGCCGTTCCCCCTCCCGGTGCCGCCGAACGAGGTTCAGCCGACCCTGCCGCCCGCGTGGCCGTTCTTCAGCCCCCCGGACCACGTGGTGCCGCCGTACGGTCGGACGCCACCGCCTCCGCCGCCGGGCACGGTCCCGCCGCCGCCCGCGCCGGGCGCTCCCGCGCCGCCGGCGGGTGGTCCGCCGCTGCCGGCGGAGGCGCCGCCGATGGCGTCGGGCTCCTCGGGTCCGCGCTTCACCACGTACGACCAGAACGGCCAGTTCGTCGACCCTGAGGGCGGAACTGGCGTCATCGCCGCCGGGACTGACAAACTGGCGCCTGCAGAAAACTGGGTCGACTTGATGTTGGCCCCAAGGCAGGCATAGATGACGGAAGGTTCGGCTTCGGTGAGCACGTGCGATGGGCCCGCGGGCACAGCGCAGAGGACGACCGGCACAACGGCATCGACGGACACCCAGTCGAGGCCCGCGCGCCGGCGCCGGGCATCGCGAGCGGCCGGTCCGGCGAAGGGGGAGTCGACGGCGACCTCCGTCCGCGTCGAAACGCCCAAACCGGTCACCGTGCGGCTGGCCAAGCCCGCGGGCCCGCCGCCGCGCAGACAGCCGAACCGCAAGCTCGTCGCGACCGTCTTCCTGGCCGCCGCCGTGGTCGCCACGGCGGTGCTCGTCGGGCTGGGCGCGCTGATGGTCGTCCAGCAGCGGGACGTCGAGGCCGCGCAGGCGCGCGATCAGCGTTTCGTCGACACGGCGTCGCAGTTGGTGGTCAACATGTTCAGCTACGAACAGGACACCATCGACGAGAGCGTCGAACGGTTCGTCAACAGCACGAGCGGACCGCTGCGCGCGATGATGACCGAGGGCAACAACACCGAGAATCTCAAACTGCTGTTCCGCGACACCAACGCCAGCGCCGAGACCGTGATCAACGGTGCGGCGTTGGAGAAGATCGACGAGGTGGCGAACAACGCCGCGGTCCTGGTGTCGGCCCGGGTGACCGTGACGGATCTCGACGGCAACAATCAACCGTCCCAACCGTATCGACTGCGCGTGATCATCCACGAGGACGACAACGGTCACATGACGGCGTACGACCTGAAGTACCCCGACGGCGGCAACTGATGCGCGCACCGCACACCTCCAAGTGGACCCCCAGGGTCGTCAGCGCGCTGTCGATCGTGGTGGCGGTCGCGTTCGTAGCGTCGGCGGCGATCGGCGGATGGCTCTACTGGAACCGCGTGGAGCAGCGCGGCGAGCAGGCCGCGCGCAGCGAGTTGGCGCCGCTGGCCGAACAACAGATCCCGAAGGTGTTCGGCTACGACTATCAGACCGTCGAGCGCACGCTCAACGAGGTCTATCCGATGCTGACCCCGAGCTACCGGCAGGAGTTCCGCGACCGCGCCGACAAGGACATCATTCCGCAGGCGCGGGAACGTCAACTGGTCAGCCAGGCCCACGTCGTCGGGGTCGGCGTGCTCACCGCCCAACGCGAATCCGCTTCGGTGATGGTGTATTTGAACCGGACCGTCACCGACAAGTCCAAGAAGCCCATCTACGACGGGAGCCGCCTGCGGGTCGACTATCAGAAGGTCGACGGCAAGTGGCTGATCCAGTACATCACTCCGATCTAGCCGAAGCCGGATCCTGGTTCGACGACCGCGTCGAGGCCAGCGCGTCGAGGAACGCCCGCGCCCAGCGGTCGACGTCGTGCGCCAGCACCTGCCTGCGCAGTGCGCGCATCCGTCGCCTGCCCTCTTCCGGTGACTGGTTCAGCGCCGCCTCGATGGCATCCTTGACGCCGTCGAGGTCATGGGGGTTGGCGAGATAGGCCTGACGCAATTCCGCTGCGGCGCCGGTGAACTCGCTGAGCACCAACGCGCCGCCCAGATCGCTGCGGCACGCCACGTACTCCTTGGCGACGAGGTTCATACCGTCGCGCAGCGGGGTCACCAGCATGACGTCGGCCGCCACGAAGAACGCGATCAACTCCTCCCGCGGCACCGGGCGATGCAGGTAGTGCACGATGGGCTGTCCGACCTCACCGTATTCACCGTTGATGTGGCCGACCTGCCGCTCGATGTCCTCGCGCATCTCGATATAGCTCTCGACGCGCTCCCGGCTGGGCGTCGCAAGCTGGACGAGCACCGTGTCCTCGCGGCTGGCCCTCCCCTCGGCGAGCAATTCGGACAGCGCCTTCAGCCGGACGTCGATGCCCTTCGTGTAGTCCAGCCGGTCCACGCCCAGCAGAATCTTGCGGGGGTTGCCCAACTCGTGTCGAATCTCCCTGGCGCGCTGGCGGATCGAGCGTGACTTGGCCTGCTGATCGAGAGCCGTCGAGTCGATGGAGATGGGAAAGGCGCCGACCTTGACTGTGCGGAAGCCGACGCTGACCTCGCCGAACCGCGAGCGGACGCCGATGGTTGCACGAGAGGTGTTGGCGCCCACTAGTCTTCGGGACAGGATGAGGAAGTTCTGCGCGCCGCCGGGCAGGTGGAAGCCGACGAGATCCGCGCCGAGCAGCCCCTCGATGATCTCGGTGCGCCACGGCATCTGCATGAACAGCTCGACCGGTGGGAACGGGATGTGCAGAAAGAATCCGATGGTCAGGTCGGGGCGCAGCATCCGCAACATCTTGGGAACCAGTTGCAGCTGGTAATCCTGGACCCAGACCGTCGCGCCCTGTGCGGCCTGTTTGGCGGTGGTCTCCGCGAAGCGCCGGTTCACCTCGACGTAGGTGTCCCACCACTCGCGGTGATAAATCGGCTTGACGATCACGTCGTGGTACAGGGGCCACAGCGTCGCGTTCGAGAAGCCCTCGTAATACTTCGCCACATCGTCGGCGGACAGCTTGACCGGGCACAGGGTCATGTCGTCCTGCTCGATGGGATCGTCGTCTGCATCCGGCACACCGGGCCAGCCGATCCACGCGCCGCGCCGACGGCGAAGCAACGGTTCCAGCGCCGTGACCAAGCCGCCCGGGCTTCTCTTCCAGGTCGTGCTGCCGTCAGGCAGGCGCTCCATGTCGATCGGCAGCCGGTTGGCCACCACGACGAAATCGGCGTTGCCGGAGCCGGCCCGTGGACCGTCCCCTGAACTCACTTACGCCTCGAGTTTCGAGGGCCCAATGCCGAGCATCGAGAGGAACACCCGGCATTCCTCGGCGTCCTTCGCGTACGCGGCGACGACGCGCCGCGCCTGGCGGGCGGTGCTATCGGCGAGCGGTTCGACGTCGCCGAGCTCGGCGGGATCAGATTTCGCAGGCATACGACAACTGTATGCGAAAGCGCGGCCCCGCCGGTCGGCTAACCCCTCTGACTAGGGGCTGTGGCTGAACACGGGGGCCGGGGGTTGCGTAACCGTCTGCGCCTGAGCCTCCTCGGCCAGGCCGATGCAGCCGCCCTGGTTGTGGCCGATGCAGGGGATGCCCATGACCTCGGGGACGTCGGGGTTGCCGGGCTGCGTGGTGAACACCGAGCCGGCGTTCGGCACCGTGTGGGGTACGCAGTTGCCCGTGAACTGATCGGGTTCCTCGCCGCCGGAGCAACCCTGGGCCTGCGCAGGCGCAACCGGGGCCGTCGGTGTTGCGAAGACGGTGACCACCGGCGCCGCGGCGATCGCAACCGCAAAGCCACCGGCAAGGATCAGCCGTTGTACAGGGGACTTCAAGCTCGCCATGGTCACGCTTTCTGTAGTGATCAACCGTGCCGTCGGCAAGAATTCTATGGAAGCCGCCAGATTTCTGCACAGCTTCGAAAATCCCCTACCTGCGTCGACTAAGGGCTGGCGCTGATCGTGGAGCGGGGCTGTGCGGGTGGCCCGGCCGCGGCTTCGTCCTCGGCCAACCCCAAACAGGCGCCGGCGTTGTGCCCGATGCAGGGGATGCCCTGGATCTCCGGAACATCCGGGTTTGCCGCGGTGACCTGGAACGGGGGCGGTGAATTCGGGACCATGAACGGCACGCACGTCATGGTGAATTGGTCTTGCTCTTCACCTCCCTGACAGCCCTGAGCCACTGCAGCGCCGGGTTCCGAGACCAAATGCGCTGCGGCCATGGGGCCGGCCGCGGCCGCGACGAGGAAAGCGCCGGTGAGTACGAGCCGCCGGAGTGGGGCCGAGTCAATCGCCATTCCGCGATTCTAGGTACCGATTTGACGATCCGTGCACCTTTGCGCCGACGGTGGGCCGCCGGCCTGATTGTCGGCCGCCGCTGGGGATTCCGTCGATTGAGGGGTGCTGGGTATGGCGTTCACGTTAACAAAGGCCGTACCGGCCAACCGATCCCGATCCCTCGTCATCGGATGAACCCGTCGGTGTGAGTCGGCTGTTGACTTGCTGTGGCACCGCTGAGTGAAGGCGGGGTAGGGCACCGTAATGTGCAGGTGGTCGAACGAACGTAAGCGAGGTGATCCGTGATGGCGAGCCCTGATCTGACGAGTGCCGGCACGGGAGGCGGTGCAGCGCAACAGGTGACCTACGAAACCCTCGACGACGGCCAGATCGCGCGGATCTGGCTGAACCGCCCGGATGCGCAGAATGCACAGTCCCGCACGTTGCTGGTGCAGTTGGACGAGGCGTTCGGCCGCGCCGAAGCCGACGATCGGGTGCGGGTGGTGATCCTGGCCGCGCGCGGTAAGAACTTCTCCGCCGGACACGATCTGGGGTCGGAAGAGGCGATGCTGGAGCGCAAACCGGGCCCGGCGCAGCATCCGACGTTCCAATCGCACGGCGCCACCGTGCCGGCGATCGCCGAGCGCACGTACCTGCAGGAGTGGCACTTCTTCTTCGAGAACACGCGTCGGTGGCGAGACCTGCGCAAGATCACGATCGCGCAGGTGCAGGGCAACGCGATCTCGGCCGGCCTCATGCTCATCTGGGCGTGCGATCTGATCGTCGCGGCCGACGACGCGAAGTTCAGCGACGTAGTCGGTGTCCGGATGGGGATGCCCGGTGTGGAGTATTACGCCCACCCATGGGAATTCGGCGCCCGCAAGGCGAAAGAGCTTCTGTTGACCGGTGATTCGATCGACGCGGACGAGGCGTACCGGCTCGGCATGGTCTCGAAGATCTTCGCGCGCGACGAACTCGAGGACAAGACGCTCGAGTTCGCCCGCCGCATCGCCGAGCGGCCGACGATGGCAGCGCTGCTCATCAAGGATTCGGTCAACGCCGCATCGGACGCGATGGGCTTCACCGAGGCGTTGCGTCATGCGTTCCACATTCACGAGCTCGGGCATGCGCATTGGGCGGCGCACAACGAGAACCGCTACCCGGTCGGGCTCCCACCGAACGTGCCCGACTGGCGCACGCTCGGCGCTCCGAAGCCCGCCCGCCGCGACGAGCCGTGACGTATAACTGGAACTCGTTCTAGTTACGGCGAAAGGGTCTGCGGTGGAGTTGTCCTTGACGGGTCGGACGGTATTGGTCACGGGCGGTGGCAGCGGCATCGGCAAGGGTGTGGCTGCCGCGGTGGTGGCGGCCGGCGGCAACGCGATGCTCGTCGGCCGCAACGCCGACAAGCTGTCGAACGCGGCCGACGAGATCAAGGCGCAGGGCGGCCCGGGCTCGGTGCTCTACGAGCCGGCCGACGTGACCAACGAGGACGAGGTGGCCCGCGTCGTGGAGGCCGCGACGGCATGGACGGGCAGGCTCTACGGAGTCGTGCACTGCGCGGGCGGCAGCGAGACGATAGGGCCGATCACGCAGATCGACTCCGAGCTGTGGCGGCGCACCGTTGATCTCAACATCAACGGAACCATGTACGTGCTCAAGCATTCGGCGCGCGAGATGGTGCGCGGTGGCGGCGGATCCTTCATCGGCATCTCGTCGATCGCGGCGAGCAACACCCACCGCTGGTTCGGGGCTTACGGCGTGTCAAAAGCAGGCATCGACCACATGATGCAGCTCGCCGCCGACGAACTCGGCGCCTCCTGGGTGCGCGTGAACTGCATTCGTCCGGGCCTGATCCGCACCGAGCTCGTCGCGCCGGTACTCGAATCTCCCGAGCTCAGTGGCGACTACGCGGCGTGCACGCCGCTGCCGCGGCCCGGTGAGGTCGAGGACATCGCCAACGCCTCGCTCTTCCTGCTCAGCGATGCCGCGAGCTTCATCACCGGCCAGGTCATCAACGTCGACGGCGGGCAGCTGGTGCGGCGCGGCCCCGACTACTCGTCCATGCTCGAGCCGCTGTTCGGTGCGGACGGTCTGCGCGGAGTCGTCTCCAACTAGCGCCCGCGCGCTGTCGAGCGCGCGGTAACGTCGGCCCGTGGTCACCTTGGACCGGCTGGTCAACGTGCTCGGGAGCTACGGCGTGCGCCTGCGCTTCTGCCCGGTTCCGCGCTCAACGGAGTTAGGCAGCGTGGTGATGCACGAGGTCACCGACGGGCGCACGGTCACCGGCGACGTGTTGCTGGCCATCGGCGCACGGACGGTCAACGAGGCGCTGCGGTGGGCGGTTTCGGCACGCGCGGTGGTGGTGCTCCTGCGCGACGGCGACGACGAAACCACGTTCGCGGGGATGGTCGAGGGCGTCGCGGTGATGGTCGTCGATCCTGCCGTGCCCTGGAGCGAACTCGCCGCGATCGTCTACGGCCTCGTGCTGGAGGGCCGCGAAACCGAATCCGGCCGTGGGCCAACGGATTTGTTCGCGCTCGCCGACAGCCTGGCCGAATCCGTCGGCGGCGCGGTGACGATCGAGGACCCGTTGTCCCGCGTGCTCGCGTATTCGACGATGCAGGAGAACGCCGATCCGGCCCGCGTCGCGACCATCATGAACCGGCAAGCGCCCGAGTGGTTGCAGGAGTTCTTCGCCTCACAGGGCGTGGTGAAGCACCTCGCGTCCTCCGACGAGCCGATGTTCGTCGAAGCGGATCCCGGTCACGGGGTGTCGGGTCGCGCGGTCGTGGCCGTGCGGTCCGGTCGCGAACTCATGGGGTCGGTGTGGGTGTCCACACCCAAGCCGTTGGTGGAGCCCCAACGCACGGCGTTCGCCAACGGCGCGAGGACCGTGGCAATGCATCTCCTGCGTTCCCGCGCCAGTGCTGACCTCGAGCGCCAGGTCGAATCGGATCTGGTGCTGCGGTTGCTCGACGGCAGCGCCGACGCCGCGGCGTCGGCCAGCAGGCTCGGGCTGTCGCAGGGACCGCTGCGGGTCATCGCCGTGCAGGCCGCGATCGGCGCCGAACGGGATGCGGCGCTGTTGCTGGCCTTCGAGCGGGCGACCGCCGGTTTCGGTTGGTCGCGCCCCGGCCGGAGTGCGCTGGCGGGCAACACGATCTACACCCTGCTTCCCGGCGAACCGGTCGCTGCGGCCCGCAAGTGGGTCGAGGGTTTACGCGCGGCGCTGCCCGACCGGGTCACGGTGGTGGCCGGCATCAGCAAGGCGGCGGTCGCCGCCGACCTGCCCGCCGCTCGGCAGGAAGCCGACGAGTGCCTGGCGCTGCACGAGGTCGGGCCCCCGGATGCCGCGCCGCCCGCCTACGACGAGTCGTGGGACGAGATCCTGCTGCAGCGCCTGCGGACCGCCGCGCGCTCGGGCCGGACCCCGGACCGGGGGCCCGTCGCCGAACTGCGCCGCCACGACGAGAGCCACGACACGGAGTACGTCTCGACCCTGAGGGCCTATCTGGAGGCCCTCGGTGATCCCGCGGAGGCGGGCCACCGCCTGGGCGTGCACGAGAACACCGTGCGATACCGCCTGCGCAAGATGGGCGAGATCACCGAAGTGCCGCTCGACGACGCCCGCAAGCGTGTCGCCATGATGATCGAGCTCGCCGCGATCGACACCCGCTGATCCGCGCTGATCGGGTCATTGTCGGATCGCCACAACGGCGGCGCGAGGGATTGTCCTGCTTCGGCAACCCGGACCGTCGTCGGCCAGCCCACCATGGAATCAACGAACCCTGAACTCGGCAATGGAGGTGTTCCCCATGGTGGGCGGCGAGCGGATGGACGGCGGGCCACGGTCGGCGATCGTGGTCGGCGCGGGCATCGTCGGCCTGTCCACGGCGTGGTTCCTGCAGGAGCGCGGTGTCGACGTCACCGTCGTCGACCGAAGCGGCGTGGCCGCCGGCGCGTCCTGGGGCAACGCCGGATGGGTCGCACCCGCGCTGACGATTCCGTTGAACTCACCGAAGACGCTGCGCTACGGGTTGCGCTCGCTGCGTGACCGCGGCTCACCGGTGCACGTGCCGTTGAGCGTCGACGGTGCGCTGTGGATGTTCCTGGCCCAGTTCGCCGCCAACTGCCGCACGTCCGCATGGCATCAGGCGGTGGAGGCCAATGTGCCCCTGAACGAGGAGTGCATCGAGGCCTTCGACGTCCTCATCTCCAACGGGGTCGATGCCCCGGTCACCGATGCCCCGATCACCGCGCTGTTCCGCAGCACCGAGGAAGCCGAGCAGATGATGCGTGAACTGCGTGTCCTGCAACGGGCGGGCCAAGACCTGTTCGTCACGGGGTTGTCCGGCGAGGCGCTGCGCGAGCAGGTACCGCTGGCATCGCCGGCGATCACGGCCGGGATCAACATCAACAACCAGCGGTTCGTCGACCCGGGTCGCTTCGTGCAGGCGCTCGGGCGCGCGGTCGAGGAGCGCGGGGCGACGATCCTGACGCAAGACATCCGCGGCGTGTTCAGCACGGGCAACCGCGTGGTGGTCCAGCCCTACAGCGGCAAGCACCTGACGGCGGACACCGCGGTGATCGCCACCGGCGCGTGGATGTCGAGGCTGGCGGGCCACCGTCTGCGCGTCCCGGTGGAGTCCGGCCGCGGCTATTCCTTCACCGTCCCCGTGGACCGCCCCATCCCCGGGCCGATCTACCTGCCCGACGTCCGTGTCGCGTGCACGCCTTACCGCGGCGCACTGCGGGTGGCGGGCACGATGGAGTTCCGCGATCCCCACGAACCGGTGATCCCCGAACGGGTCGGCGCCATTGTCGCATCGGCCAGCAAGCTGCTCGACGGCGTCCGGTGGGCCGAGCGCAGCGACATCTGGGTCGGACCCCGGCCGATCACCCCGGACGGCCGCCCGCTGATCGGTGAGATGTCGCGCAACGTGTACGTCGCGGGCGGCCACGGCATGTGGGGCCTGGCGCACGGCCCGGTGACGGGTCGGCTCCTCGCCGAACAGATCAGCACCGGCAAGCAGCCAGAGGCGTTGCGGCCGTTCGATCCGCTGCGCCGGGCGATCGCCTAGGCCACCAGTCTTTCGAACTTGTGCCCCTCGCGGGCACTGCCAGTCGTCAGGGGCGGCGCTTTCACAGCCCGTGGCCCGCCCCTGACGGCAACCCCCTTCGAGAAAGGACCCCATATGACGAGCACCGACCGCGTTTGGATGACGCGACGTGCCTATATCCGCCTGCAGGCCGAGTTGGCGGCCCTGCGAGCCAAACCCCGGCTCGAGGTGCCCGACGACGCCGTGGACTACGACGCCAACCGCATGGCGGCCGAACGCGTGCGGTCGGCTCAGATCCGCCGCATCGAACACATGCTCGCGAACGCCGTCGTCGGCGAGGACCCGCCGGACGACGGTGTCGCCGAGCCGGGCATGGTCGTGACCATCCGCTACGACGACACCGGCGACACCGAGACGTTCCTGCTCGGCATTCGCGGCACGGAACCCGCCGAAATCGAGGTCTACTCGCCGTCATCGCCGCTGGGCGTCGCGATCCTCGGCGCCCGACCGGGGGACCGGCGGACCTACTCGGCCCCCACCGGCAAGGAGCTGCGAGTGACGCTGCTGGCCGCCAAACCCTACGGGGCCGCAATCGATTCGGCGGCCGGCCGACTCCCGGCCTGACATACGGAAGGACCGAAATGACGAGTGCACAACGGATCTGGATCTCGCGGGCCGCATACGAGCGCCTCCAACAGGAACTCGCCACGCTTCGTGAACTCTGCGCGAACGCGGTGCCCGACGAGGAGGCGGACGAGAACGCGACCGCCATAAAGCGAGCGCGGCAGGCCCGGATCCAGCAGATCCACGAAATGCTCATCAACGCCGTCGTGGGGGAGGACCCGCCGGACGACGGTGTGGCCGAGCCGGGCATGGTCGTCACCGTTCGCTATGACGACACCGGCGAGATCGAGACGTTCCTGCTCGGTGTGCGCAGCGCCGAGCACGGCGACATGGAGGTCTACTCCACCGAGTCGCCGTTGGGCGCGGCCATCCTCGGCGCAAAACCGGGCGAGCAGCGCGGCTTCAAGCTCCCCAGCGGCGGTGACCTCTCGGTGACCATGCTGACCGCGGTGCCGTACGGCATGCACAGCGGTGACGAGGCGCCGGTGAACGCGGCCGGCTGATCCGGTCGGCCGCGTCCGCGCGGCTTCGCGCAATGGCTTTCGGCGTGCTGACGGGCTACCTACTATTGAGGTCACGACGACCCCTCGCCGAAGGGAGGGTTCCGAAGTGACCGCCGAAGCGACCTCGGTCCCCAAGCTGGAGGCCCGCCGCCCATTTCCGGCCAGAATGGGTCCGCGCGGGAATCTGATCTACAAGCTCGTCACGACCACCGATCACAAGTTGATCGGCATCATGTACGTCGTCACCTGCTTCGTCTTCTTCTTCATCGGCGGGCTGATGGCGCTGTTCATGCGCGCCGAACTGGCGACGCCGGGGCTGCAGTTCCTGTCCAACGAACAGTTCAACCAGCTGTTCACCATGCACGGCACGATCATGTTGCTGTTCTACGCGACGCCGATCGTGTTCGGCTTCGCCAACCTCGTGCTGCCGCTGCAGATCGGCGCGCCGGACGTGGCCTTCCCGCGGCTCAACGCGTTCTCGTACTGGTTGTTCCTGTTCGGCGGGCTCATCGCGATCGCCGGGTTCATCACCCCGGGCGGGGCGGCGGACTTCGGCTGGACGGCCTATGCGCCGTTGAGCAACGCCATCCACTCACCCGGCGCGGGCGGAGACCTGTGGATCATGGGCCTGATCGTCGCCGGCCTGGGCACCATCCTCGGCGGCGTCAACATGATCACGACCGTCGTCTGCATGCGCGCGCCCGGTATGACGATGTTCCGGATGCCGATCTTCACCTGGAACATCCTGGTGACGTCGATCCTGGTGCTGCTGGCGTTCCCGATCCTGACCGCCGCGCTGTTCGCATTGGCCGCCGACCGCCACCTCGGTGCGCACGTCTACGACCCGGCCAACGGTGGGCCGATCCTCTACCAACACCTGTTCTGGTTCTTCGGCCACCCCGAGGTGTACATCGTCGCGTTGCCGTTCTTCGGGATCGTCACCGAGATCTTCCCGGTGTTCAGCCGCAAGCCGATCTTCGGCTACACCACGTTGGTCTATGCCACCCTCGGCATCGCCGCGTTGTCGATGGTGGTGTGGGCGCACCACATGTACGCCACCGGCGCGGTGCTGCTTCCCTTCTTCTCGTTCACCACCTATCTGATCGCGGTACCCACGGGCATCAAGTTCTTCAACTGGATCGGCACGATGTGGAAAGGCCAGTTGACGTTCGAGACACCCATGCTGTTTGCGATCGGGTTCCTGGTGACCTTCCTGCTCGGCGGGCTCACCGGTGTGCTGTTGGCCAGCCCGCCGCTGGACTTCCACGTCACCGACAGCTATTTCGTGGTCGCCCATTTCCACTACGTGTTGTTCGGCACGATCGTGTTCGCGACGTATGCCGGGATCTACTTCTGGTTCCCGAAGATGACGGGCCGCCTGCTCGACGAGCGGTTGGGCAAGCTGCACTTCTGGCTGACCTTCATCGGGTTCCACACCACGTTCCTGGTGCAGCACTGGCTCGGCAACGACGGCATGCCGCGTCGTTACGCCGACTATCTCGCGACCGACGGCTTCACCGGCATGAACGTGGTGTCGTCGATCGGTGCGTTCATTCTCGGAGTCTCCGTGTTGCCGTTCACGTGGAACGTGTTCAAGAGTTGGCGATACGGCGAGCCGGTGACCGTCGACGACCCGTGGGGTTACGGGAACTCGCTGGAGTGGGCGACGACCTGCCCGCCGCCGCGGCACAACTTCACCGAGCTACCGCGAATCCGTTCGGAGCGGCCGGCATTCGAGTTGCACTACCCGCACATGGTGGATCGCATGCGCGCCGAGGCCCACATCGGCAGGCACGCGACCGCCGGCGAGTCGCAGTCCGGCTTCGGGCCGCGCACGGAGCCCGACCGCAGCTAGCCCCTGGCCGGTCCGGCTCAAATCGCAACTACGCGTGCATTGTTGCGCGCGCACAACGCCCGACGCGACCGTTGTCGTCGTCGGGCAACGCTTTGTCCTCCGGCTGGCAGCAGCATGGATGGTGAGCCCGAACCCGCACCAGAGCGGTTCGGGTCCCAAAAGCGACAACACCGAACGAGGGCAACAGACATGACTGCGTCGATCGAAAAAGTCGGCGGCACAGCGCTGCTCACGCGCCTGCCGCGACGATCGCCGACACGACCTGAGACGCCGAGCACTTCGCTGCGAAGTGGCCTGCGGCGCAACGACGACCAGTGGCTCAGCCAGCTCGCCATCTCCCGCTGGGAGGCCGAGGGCGGAGCTCTTCCGAGGACCTAGCGGCGGTTGACACGCGGCGATTCGCCCGCGGCCCGCCCACCGAGATCGACAGGAGAACAACCTTGACTAGACAACCCCGACACTGGACCAGCTGGACGGCCCTGATGGTAGGCATCGGCGCCGTCATCGCCGCGCTCACCGTGACCTCGACCCCGACGGGTCGCGGGCTCACGCTCGCGTTCGGCGCCTTCATCGTGTTCTTCGCCGCGCTCTCGCTCCTCGCGCGGGTCCGCACGCCGGCTAGCTGGGGCCTGGTCGCGATCGGGCTCGGAATGGCCATGTTGCCGTTCCTGGGGGCGGCCTTCTTCCCGGACCCCGGCGCGGCGTGGACCGGCCTTGTGGCCGGCCCGCTGGCGATGACGCTCGGCGCGATCGGCTGGGTGACCGGGCAGCCGCCGACCGTCACGGGCATCAGCCACTGGGGTCACCGCGACTCGAAGCGCGACAAGACCGCGGCCCTGATCAGTGGGGCGGCGCTGGTCATCGGCCTGGGTACCGTGCTGCTCGGATCTCTGGTGGTGCGGGGTTCGGCGGCCGCGGTGGCGAGCACGGTCGGATTGGGTGTCTTCCTGACCGTCGTCGCATTGTGGTCGTGGACGGCAATCGATCCGACCCGTGACTACTTCATGCTCGCCGCGGTCGGCTTCGCCCTGTTCCTCGCTCCGACGGCCGCCGGGTTCTCGAACGATCCCACCGCGTGGGCGGCCTGGGTTCCTGGCGCGGTCGCCACGGTCCTTGGTGTGGTGGGCTATCTGATCGGGGACCATCGCGACCTCACCAGCGAGTTGCGCGAAAGCGCCGCCGAGCGCTACGAACGGGCGTTCCGCGCGCAGCGATCGCGCGCGTGATGCGGATCAGTCCGGTCCGTCCGGCACGCGTGGGGCGTGGAGGTCGAAGCGAACCCCGACAAGGCGGATGGTCAGGCAGACCAGCGCCCCGACCACCGCGCCCAGCGTGCCGTGGTAGCCGAACGCGTCCCCGACGCCCACACAGGTCGCGCCGATCAGCGCGGGTATCGCATACAACTCGCTGCGCAGCACCGTCGGGATCCGGCCGATCAGGACGTCGCGGATGGTGCCGCCCCCCACGCCGGTGATGGTGCCGACGATCACCGCCTGCACGATGCCGAACCCCAGATCGAGCGCCTTGTATGCGCCCAAGACGGCGAACACGCTCAAACCCACGGCGTCGAGAATCGTGATGGCGGCGGCGATCCGGTCGAGGCGACGGGTCAAGATGAACGCGATCAGGCCTCCGGAGGCGGCGACGGCCAGATACCGCCAGTCGACGAACGTCGCCGGTGGCAGCGAGTCGATGAGCACGTCGCGGATGGTGCCGCCGCCCAGGCCGGTGAACATGCCGAGCGCGATGACGCCGAAGATGTCGAGGCGTTCGGCGCGCACCGCGGTCAGTGCGCCGTTGAGCGCGAACGCGAAAGTGCCGAGCAGGTCGAGCACCAACCACAGCGGCGACGGACCCAGCATGACCGAAACGTATACCCGCCGACCGCGGTTACGGGACCGACTGCCGCGGTTCGAACGATGCGACGATCGCGTCCACCGGTGATCGCCACGTGACGCCGAGGTCCTTGATGGTGGCCGAGTCGTCGGTGGGAGTGGCCGCGGTCAGCAACAGCGCTGCCTCGTACGTCAGGCCGTCACCGAGGTCGACGACGCCCGACAACGCCTCCCCGACGATGCTGATACCGCGAAACATGCCCTGGCTGACCGGGATTCGCCGGAACCGGCGGTTCGCGCCGCGCTCGAGCGCCGAAATCATCTCCTCGAACGTGAGCAACTCGCCGCCGCACACATAGCGGTGCGGCCCGCGGCCGGGGGCGAACAGCGCCGCGTGGACGTCGGCGACGTCGCGGACGTCGATCATCTGCATACCGCCGCGCAGTCGAGGCGCGACGCCCCATCGCACCATCGGCGCCCACCCGCGTTCGGTGACGCCGGCCGCGGTGTGGAACGCCGGACCCACCACGCTCGACGGGTAGGTGATGACCACCGGCGCGCCCTGCTCCTGCAGCCGTCGGGCCACCCGGTCGGCGTAGGCCTTGGTCTGCGCGTACGGACTGCGGCCCGGTGCGGTCGGCGTATCGGGACCGATCACGCCGTTGGGCGGGGGAAACAGCGCGCTGTAGCTGCTGACCAACACGACCGGATCCAGCTCGGCGGCAATCGCGCGGGTCAGCACCGTCTCCGTGGCGTGGGCGTTGACCTCCCACATGAGCGTGCTGCGCCGCTTATCCGTCCCGACCACGCCGGCGCCGTGCAGCACAGCGTCGCAGCCGTCGAGCAGCGCGTCGACCGTGGCGGTCTGCCGGATGTCACCGGACATCGTCTCGACCTCGCCGATCTCGGCGAGCCGGTCCAAAACCGGGGCGCCCACCGCGTCCGGTGCGACGAGCAGTCGCACACGGTGGCCGGCGACGACCAGGGCGCGCACGCAGTGGCCGCCGACGTAGCCGGTGCCTCCCGTGACCGCGATCAGCATGGTGCTCCTCGAAATTCGCCAGAAGGCGCCGATCGTATCGTTCTCAGCGCGTCGGCCCGGCGCCGGACTCCCAATCCGCAACCGTGCTCAGCGCCGACCAGTCGAGATCCCCGCCGCCGCGGGCGATCAGCGTCAGGAACTTGTCGCGCACCAGGCTGGCGATCGGCAGGGGAACGCGGAGCTCCTCGCCCGCCGCGAGCGCCAGCCGGACATCCTTGAGACCGAGTGTGGCGGCGAAACCGGCGGGTTCGAACTCTTGCCGTGCCATCAGCCCGCCATAGGTCCGGTACACGGACGCGTCGAACAGCGTCGATGTCAGGATCTCCAGATAGTCCTGTTTGGCCACCCCACCCTTGGCAACCAGGGCCATGGCCTCGCTGAGTGCCTCGATGACCGATGCGATCAGGAAGTTCCCGCTGAGTTTGATCAGGCAGGCGGCCCTGGGGGTTTCGGACACGACGAACGTGCGCTGTCCGATCGCATCGAACACCGGCCCGGCGTCCCGCACGGCCGCCGCATCGCCCGCGGCGATCACGAACAGCTTCGCCGCGGCCGCCGCTTCCGGCCGACCGAAAACCGGTGCCGAAACGAAACGCTGGCCGGCGGCGGCGTGCGCATCGGCCAGGCGGTCGGTGAGCGCGGCGCTGATCGTGCTGCACGAGATGTGCACCGCGCCGGGCGCCAACGCGGACACGATGCCGTCGTCGGACAACGCGACCGCGTCGACCGCACCGTCGTCGGCGAGCATCGTGACCACGATGTCGCCGCGGCAGGCGTCGGCGACGGAGGCCGCGCCCGTGGCGCCGCGCTCGGCCAGTGCCGAGACCTTGTCCGGGGACCGGTTGTACGCGGTCACCCGATGGCCCGCCGCAAGGAGATTGGCCGCCATCCCGGCGCCCATGTTGCCCAGACCGATGAACCCGATATCCATGGCGTCCACCATGCCGGGTCGCGGCCGTGCGGGCGAGAGTTAGGTCATCTCCGCGGCACGGTGCACTGCGTTGACGATCCCCTGATAGCCGGTGCACCGGCAGAAGTTGCCCGACAAGCCTTCACGGATCTCCTCGTCGGTCGGCTTGGGGTTGTCGCGCAGCAGCGCGGTGATCGAGGTGACGAAGCCGGGTGTGCAGAAACCGCATTGCAAGCCATGGCATTCGCGCAGCGCGGCCTGCACGGGCGACAACTCACCGTCCGCGCCGCCGATGCCCTCGACCGTGGTGACCTCCATGCCCTCGGCCTGAACGGCGAAGATCAGGCACGCGCGCACAGCGTCGCCGTTGAGCAGCACCGTGCAGGCGCCGCAGGCGCCGTGCTCACAACCGAGGTGCGTTCCCGTCAGGCCACACTTCTCCCGCAGGAAATCCGCGAGCGTGATGCGCGGTTCCACGGTCGCGGTGAACGTGCGCCCGTTGACCGTCATCTCGACCGGCAGTTCATGCATCGATTGCCTCCGTGGTGGCGCGGGACCAGGCGCGGGCGACCATCGTCGCGCCGACCTTGGCCCGGTAGGTGGCCGACCCCTGCAGGTCGGAGGGGATGTCCTCGAGGCCGGCCAGCGCGAGCTCGCAGACCTCCTCGGCGCTGATCTCGCCGACCGGGCGACCGGTGACGGCCTCCTCGGCGGCGCTGCCGCGCAGCGGGGTCGACCCCAGGCCCAACAGGCCTATGCCGCAACGGGTTACCCGGTCATCGCCGTCGAGTTCGACCGCCACCGCGGCACCCGCGATCGCGAAGTCGCCGTGACGGCGGGCGAATTCCTCCAGCGCGAACCCGGATCGGCCGCCCCAGACCGGAAAGTGCACCGCGGTCAGCATCTCGCCGGGCTGCAGCGAGGTCTCCCAGAGTCCGGTGAAGAAGTCCTTCGCCGCGATCTGCCGCGACCCGGTCGAAGAGACGACGTCCATCTGCGCGTCGAGCGCGAGCGCGACCGCCGCGTACTCCGCCGCCGGGTCGGCGTGCGCGATGGCGCCGCCCAGCGTGCCCCTGGTCCGGATCTGGAAGTGCCCGATGTGCGGGGTCGCCAGTGTGAGGAGCGGAACCGATTCCGCCACTTCGTCATCCATTCCGACGAACACGTGCGGGGTGCCCGCGGCGACACGTATCGCGCCGTCCTCCAAGTCGATGCTGCGGAGCTCGTCGATCCGCGAGATGTCGATGAGGTTGTCGAAGTGTGTCAGCCGCATCGCGAGCATGGGCACCAGACTCTGGCCGCCCGCAAGGATTTTCGCCTCCTCGCCGAACTCGGCGAGCATGTCGACCGCCTCCTTGACCGAATCGGGGCGGTGGTAGGTGAAGGGGGCGGCCTTCATGGCCGCAGCCGTTCGGTCGACGAGCTGAGCAGCCGCGCCAACGCGGCCTGCACGTCGTCGGCCAGCACGGCGGCGGGAGCCTTGCGGCGACGTCGGCCGATCAGGAAGCCGACCGCCAGGCCGCCGGCGACGGCGGCCGCGACCGGTGCGGCGCGCTTGGCCATCGGCAGCGCAACGACTTTCAGCATGTCGATGGAATCGCCGGCATCGGCCTGGGCCGCCGCCGCGGCGGCCTCCGCCGTCGGGGCGGTGGTCGGTGCGGAGGCCCCGTCGGTGGCGCCGTCGCCGAGCACACTGGCCTCCAGCGACTTGGCGAACTGGCCGATCAGGTTGGAGGCCACGTCGGCGAGCACGCCCCGACCGAACTGCGCGGCCTTGCCGGAGATCGTCAGATCGGTGTTGATGTAGACGACGGTGCCCGCGGCGCCTTCGTCCTTGAGTTGGGCGGTGACGGTGGCCGCGGCGTTTCCGCTGCCGCGCGTCTCCTTGCCCTCGGCCTTGAGCACGACGCGCTGTGCGGCGGCGTCCTTCTCCTGGAACGAGGCAACGCCCTTGTACGACACCGTGATCGGGCCGACCTTGACCTTCACCGCACCGGTGAAGTCGCCGCCGTCCACGGACAACAGCGTGGCCCCGGGCAGACACGGCGCGACCCGTTCGACGTCGGTCAGCACCTCCCACGTCTTGTCGGCAGGTACCGCGACCCGAAACTCGTTGTTCAACTCCATTTTTGGTCCACCTGTTGATTCCTCACTTCTGGGCTTTCTCGATCGCCTCGACGATCGCGGCCGGGCTGGCGGGCAGACGGGTCAGGGTGACACCGAGCGGTGCCAGCGCGTCGTTGATCGCGTTGATGACGGCGGGTGTCGAGCCGATGGCGCCGCCCTCACCGACACCCTTGTATCCGCCGACACCGGGTCCGGGGATCTCGACGTGGCCGTATTCGATCGCGGGCACCTCGGTGGCCGTCGGCAGCAGGTAGTCGACGAAGGTGCTCGACAGCGGGTTGCCGTCATCGTCGTAGGCCATGTCCTCCAACAGCGCCCCGCCGATGCCCTGCACCGTGCCGCCGGCGATCTGCCCCTCGACGACGTTCGGGTTGATCATCGGGCCGACATCCTCGCTGACGATGTAGCGGGTCAGCGTGACCCGCCCCGTCTCGATGTCGACCTCACACGTGCACGCGTGCGCGGCGTTCGCCCAGTGGATCGGGGCCTGCGACGTGAACCGCGCGGTGGCCTCGAGGGAGGCCGACACACCCGGCGGCAGCTGCCCGGGCTCGTAGTACGCGCGATATGCCAGATCAGCGAAAGTAACGTTGTTGTCCGGGTTTCCGCGCACCACCGCGCGCGAACCCGCCAGCTCGACCTCGGACTCCTCGACCTCCAGGCGCGGGGCCGCCATCGCGATGATCTGCTTGCGCAGCATCGCACCGGCCTCGGCCACCGCGCCTGCGGTCATCGGGCCGCTGCGGCTGCCCTGCGTGCCCGCGCCGTACGGCGTGACCGCGGTGTCGCCCTGGATGGTCGCCACGTCGGCGATGTCGGCGCCCAACGCGTCGGCGGTCAGCTGGACGACCGTGGTCTCGATGCTGTTCCCGGTCGATCCGCCGTTGACGTAGACATTGATCTTGCCCGTCGGCTCCATCCGGATGGTCGCGCCCTCGGATGCCAGGTGACCCGTCGCGGCCCCCGTCGGCTCGATGTACGCCGAGAACCCAAGCCCGATGTAGCGACCGTCGGCCAGCGCATCGGCCTGCTCCTTGCGGAAGCCTTCGTGGTCGAGGATCTTCACGGCCTGCTCGAAGGTGTCGGCGGGAGCGACATGGTCGTAGGGCATGCCGTTCGGGTTGAAGTACGGCATCTCGTCGCCGCGCAGGATGTTTCGGCGGCGCAGTTCGACCGGATCCATGCCGATCTTGCGTGCTGCGATGTCGAAAAGCACTTCGCGGGCCAGCGTTTCGTACTGCCAGGGCCCGCGGTAGGCGGCCAGCCCGGCGGTGTTGGAGAACACCGTCTTGTAGTTGAAGCTGGCCTTCGGCACCCGGTACGGGCCGGGGAAGAACATGCCCACCGCGGCGGTGGTCAGCACCGGGTACGGCGTGGGGTACGCGCCGACGTCGTAGGCGAAGTCGATGTCGACGGCGAGGATGGTGCCCTCCTCGTCGAGCGCCATCCGCGCGGTGCCGTCGACGTGGCGGGCCTGTCCCGCCGACATGAGGTTCTCGCGGCGGTCCTCGATCCACTTCAATGGTGCGGGAACCTTGCGCGCGGCCAGCATGATGCACATGTCCTCGCGCATCGGCACGACCTTCTGCCCGAAACCACCGCCGGTGTCGCGCATGATGACTCGCACGTTGTGCGCCGGGATACCGAGCAGGCGGGCGCAGAACGCCCGCAACTCGTGCGGCGTCTGCGTCGACGCCCACAGCGTCAGTTCCTCGGTGGCGGGCGTCCATTCGACGACCATGCCGCGGCATTCGATCGGCACCGGCGCGTAGATCTGCTGGTAGACGTTCGCCGACGCGACGCACGCGGCGGTGGAGAAGGTCTCCTCGTCCGGCGGCGCGCCGCCCATGCCGCCGGCGACGTTGTCCGGGTAGGCCTCGTGGACGACGGGGACACCGGCCTCCGCACCACCGATCGCCTTGGTGAAATCGGCGACCGCGGGCAGCGGTTCGTAGTCGACGTCGACGACGTCGACGGCGTCCTCGGCGAGGTAGCGGCTGTCGGCCACGACGAGCGCGACCGGATCGCCGACGAACTTCACCTCACCTTCGGCCAGCGGCGGCCGCGGGGTGTCCGAGATGTCCTTGCCGGCCACCGCGTGCCAGGCCTCTTTGACGTCGGGGTTGAGATCGTCGGCGGTGAACACCGCGTGCACGCCGGGCATCGCCAGCGCCGCCGATGCGTCGATGCTCTTGATCTTGGCCCTGGCGAACGGGCTCCGCACGAAGCAGGCGTGCAGCATGCCGGGTCGTACGACGTCGTCGACGAAAGTGCCGCGCCCGGTGAGAAGCCGGTTGTCCTCGACGCGCGCGACCCGGGTTCCTGCATAACGGGTCGCGACCTTCTCCGCTGAAGCAGAAGTCACGGTTCACCCTTCTCTTCGCCGTGTAAAGAGTGACGTTATCGCATTCGAGAACGACATTTCCATATGCGTTGTCTCATCGTTCGTGATGGATGCGTCCGTCGGTGTCGCTGAGCGGTCGGCCTCCACCGCCCCACCTGCGGGCGATGATCTCCGCGGCGATGGACACCGCGGTCTCCTCCGGCGTGCGAGCGCCGAGATCGAGTCCGATCGGGCTGGCCAGTCGGGCGAGTTCGGCGTCGGTCAGGCCGGCCTCGCGCAACCGACCCATCCGGTCGTCGTGGGTGCGGCGCGACCCCATCACCCCGATGTAGCCGACCTCGGGCAGGCGCAGCGCCACCTGCAGCACCGGAACGTCGAACTTCGGGTCGTGGGTGAGCACGCAGATCGCGGTGCGGGCGTCGATCGCGCCCTGTTCGGCCTGTTCTGTCAGGTAGCGGTCGGGCCAGTTGACGACGACCTCGTCGGCACCGGGGAAGCGGGCCGGCGTGGCGAACACCGGGCGGGCGTCGCAGACCGTGACGCGGTATCCGAGCAGTACCCCCTGCTGGGCGAGCGCACCGGCGAAGTCGATCGCGCCGAAGATCAACATCCGCGGCGGCGGTGCGTGGCTGGCGACGAACACCTCCATGCCGGTTTCCTGGCGCTGACCGTCGGGTCCGTACGACAGCACGCCCGTGCGGCCGACGGCGAGCAACCCGCGCGCGTCGTCGGTGACGGCGGCATCAAGGCGCGCCGACCCGAGTGAGCCGTCGACGGCATCCGGTCCTATCACCATGCGCCGCCCGATCCGTTCGCTGTCGGGGTGGGCGATCACGGTGGCGACCGCGACCGGCCGATGAGCGGCGATATCGTCGGCGATGGCCTGCAGCTGCGGGAACGTGCCCTGTGACATCGGCTCGGCGAAGATGTCGACGATGCCCCCGCAGGTGAGGCCGACGGCGAACGCGTCGTCGTCGCTGATGCCGTAGCGCTGGAGTTCGGGACGACCCGAAGAGACCACGTCGTTGGCCAGTTCGTAGACCGCTGCCTCGACGCAGCCGCCCGAGACGGAACCCGCGACCGAGCCGTCGGGGCAGACCACCATGGTCGCTCCGGGCTGGCGCGGGGCCGAGCGGATCGTGCGCACGACGGTGGCCACACCGGCGGTGCCGCCGTCCCGCCACACGGTCAGCAACTCGTCGAGCACCTCGCGCACGCTCGCAGTCTAAGCCCGCGACGCTGTGCGACTGCTCAGCGGCCGGCCGAGCAATCGGCGGACGGCGCGCGGTGTCGGCTCTATCGTTGGACTATCGCTTGGAATCTGCCTAGACCACCCTCCCTTCCGCGGCTGCCGTCGTTGCCCGCGGTCGCCTCGGCCGCGGACGTTCCCGGCGGCCGCGTGGTGGAACTCCCCGGCCGCGGCAAGACTTACGTCGTCGACGTCGGGCGCCCAGAGGGTCCCGTCTTCATGTTGTTGCACTCGGTGGCCTGCACGGGCGTCATGACCTGGTATCCGGCGCTGGCCGCACTGCAGAACGTCGGTCGCGTCGTCGTCTTCGATCAACGCGGGCACGGTCAAGGCATCGCGTCGTCCCGGTTCCTGCTCGAGGACTGCGCCGACGACGTCGTGGCCCTGGCCGATGCTCTGGACATCGGAACCTTCGTGCCGGTTGGCTACTCGATGGGATCACTCGTCGCCCAGCTGGTCTGGAAGCGTCACCCGGCGCGTGTCGACGGGCTGGTGTTGTGCGCCGCAGCAGCGTCGGTCAACCGCGCCAGCTACGAGCGGATAGCGACCGGCGTGTTCGCCGCGCTGCTCGAGTCCCTGAGCCCGCCCGCGAGGCGCCTCGCCCCCGCCGCGCTGGTGGCCTCGGGCGTGTTGCCGAACCACCAGTGGCTCCTCAACCAGGTGCGCAGCACGTCACCGGGCGCGATCACCCGGGCACTGGCGGAGGTCATCCGATTCGATTCGACGACGTGGATCCATGAGGTGGACGTGCCGACGGCGGTGGTGGTGACGACGCGTGACCGCGCCTTCGGCGTGCGGCGGCAGCGATGGCTGGCGAATCGGATACCCGGCGCCGAAACCGTGGACGTGGAGGCCGGGCACGCCGGATGCACGTTCGCCTCCGACAAGTTCGTCGCAGGGCTCGTCACCGCGGTCGAGTCGGTCAGCAGACGCCTCCCGCCGACCGAGCGGTCTAAAGCCGCCGAAGGCTGACGCTGTGAAGCGACTCAGTGGCTGGGACTCACTTCTTCTGTGCAGCGAGACACCCAACGTCCACCAGCACACGCTCAAGATCGCCGTGATCGACACCTCGGGTTTCGAGGGTGAGCCGACGTTCGAGGCATTCCTCGAAACGTTCCGCAAGCGCCTGCCCGCCCTCGATCCTCTCCGGTACGAACTCATCGACGTCCCATTGCACCTGCATCGGCCGGTATGGCTGGAAGGCGTCGACATCGACTTCGGCTATCACGTCCGGAAGGTGAGTGTCCCGGACCCGCGCGGGCGTGCGGGGCTCGACGCGCTGATCGGGCAGATCGCCGGCACGCCGCTGGACCGCCGCCGACCGCTGTGGGAGCTGTACTACGCCGAAGGACTCGCCGAACACCGCGTCGCGGTGATCGGCAAGGTGCACCACGCGTTGGCCGACGGCGTCGCGTCGGCGAACCTGATGGCCCGTGCGATGGAATGGCCCGGCGCCGGTACCGACGAGCCCTCTTCCGAGAACCTCTCCGATTCACTTTCGACGACAGCGCTCCTGGCGTTCGCCGGACGGGATCACCTGCGCCAGGTCGCTGCGTTGCCCGCCGTCGTCAAAGATGTTGCCGTAGGCGCCTATCGACTTCAGCGTCGCGCACGCACGCGCCGTCGCCAACCAGAACTCGCCGAACGATTCAAGCCACCACCCACTTTCCTCAACCGCAAGCTCTCGGCGGGACGCGCCTTCGCGACCGCGGCCCTCCCACTAGACGAGGTCAAGGAGACCAGCGGACGTCTAGAGGCGACCATCAACGACTTGGTGCTCGCGGTCGCCGCGGGCGGGCTGCGCACGCTGTTCATCGAGTTCGACGGCGGTGCCGACCACGCGCTCATCGCCTCGGTTCCCGCGTCGACGGACACCTCACCGGACCGGATCAGCGGTAACGAGTTGAGCACCATGCTGGTGTCTCTGCCGGTGCAGATCGCCGATCCCCTGGAACGGGTCCGGCTGATTCGGACTGCCGCGCAAATGGCCAAAGAGGACAACGAGCTGCTCGGCCCAGCCACCGTGGGCAAGGGCCTGCGCTACGTCCCGCCCGCGGCGGCCCGCGCCACCTTCCGGTGGACGTCGCGACGCGAGGCGCCGAACCAGTTGTTCAACCTGATCGTGTCGAACGTGCCGGGGCCCCGCGAGCGCGGGCGGATCGCCGGCGCGGTGGTCACGGAGATCTATTCGGTCGGACCGCTGGCGGCGGGTTCGGCGATGAACGTGACGGTGTGGAGCTACGTCGACCAGCTCAACATCTCGGTGCTCTGCGACGATCTCGCGTTCGACGACGTCCACACCGTGACGGATGCGTTCGTCGCCGCTTTCGCCGAGCTACGGCGCGCCGCCGGACTACGGGACACGACCACCGACATGACGAGCGCGCTGCCGCACGTCAGCGTGCATCGAACGCGATCGGGAGCGTCGCCGGACCGGTGATCCCGACCAACGGCTTCCACGTCGCGGGGCCGGCGCGGCGCAGATTGCGCATGCGGCTGGTCATCACGACGAGCGCCTCGGCCAGTTCCCGACGGGCCAGGTTGGCGCCGAGGCAGTAGTGCGCGCCCGCCCCGAAGGTCTGCATGGGCGCGGCGCCCTGCCGGGTGATGTCGAGGCGGTCGGGGTCGTCGTACGCAGCCGGATCCCGGTTCGCACTGGCCGTGTTCACCAGCACGAAGGTGCCCGCGGGGAGGATCACACCGTCGTAGGAGACGTCTTCCATCGTCATCCGCATCGCCCCGAACACCACGGGATAGAACCGCATCACTTCCTCGACGGCGTTCATCGCGAGCTCGGGATGCTCGGCGAGCAGCTCCCACTGATCGGGGTGGTCGCACAGCACGTCGACGGCCGCGGCGAGCTGGTTGCGAGTGGTGTCGGTGCCCGCCATCAGGATGCCCGCGGCCAGCATCCGCAGTTCCTCGATGCTCAGCCGGTCGCCGTTGTCCTCGGCGCGGATCAACTCCGAGATCAGGTCGTCGGTGAGCGACGTGCGGCGTTCGGCGACCATCCCGTCGATGTAGTCGTCGAGCTCCGCCCACGCCTGCAGGATCACGGGCTCGTGTTCGGCCGCGTTCCACTCGAACAACTTGAAGAAGTCATCGGCCCACTCGGAGAACAGCTTCCAGTCCTCGCTCGGGGCGCCGAGCAGCTCGGCGATGACCGGAACCGGATACGGGCGAGCGATGTCCTCGACCACCTCACACCGTCCCGCATCCACCAGCGGATCGACCAGCCCGGAGATGATCTCGCTGATCGTCGTCTCGAGCCGGCCCACCGAGCGCGGCGTGAAAGCCTTGCACACCAGCCGGCGCAGCCGCGAGTGCGTCTCGCCGTTGACGCTGAGCAGGGTGGTGACCGCGCGGTCCCACAACGGCCCGGACGTGATGCCCTGGGCCTCCAATCCGAGCCCGGGTGGCACACACATGCGGTGGTCGCGCAGCGCCGCCCGGACCGTCTCGTAGCTCAACAACTCGGGCCCGTGCGCACCCATCACGACCGGCCCGGCGCTTCGCGCCTCGGCGATCCGCCGGTGTGCTTCGTATGCGCTGGGCGCGTCCTCGTAGGAGAGGGTCGGCACGCCCGCCTCGAACACCGTCGGACCGCGCCGGCCGATCGAGTCGATGTCCGTGTCCAGGCTGACGGTGACGCTCATGGTGACCTCCTCGGCGTGACGACACTTCGATGCTCGGATCCGCCGACGGAGCGGACTAGCGTAGGCGACTACTCCAGTCCGGAAATGAGGAGTCATGCGTAGAGCCTGGGCGGGCCCGGCGGCGGTCGTGCTGGCGTGGCCGCTGATCGGCGTCGCCTCCGCGACCCCGGCTTCCGCGGCGCCACCGGTATCAGACGCGGCCCGCGCGGCCGGACTGGTCGACGTCCGCAGCGTGGTTCCCGACGCCGTGGTCGACCTGCGGTATGCGACGGCGGACAACTTCGTCGGCGAGCAGCTGTATCCGTCCGACGCGCGGTGTCTGGTCGACGAGTCGATGGCGCCGGGGCTGATGGCCGCCGCCGACCAGCTGCGCGCGGGCGGCGAAGCGCTGGTGTTCTGGGATTGCTACCGGCCGCACGACGTGCAGGTGCGGATGTTCGAGGCGGTGCCCGATCCCGAGTGGGTGGCCCGGCCCGGGCCGTATGCCAGCAGCCATGAAGCCGCGCTGTCGGTCGACGTGACATTGGTCCGCGACGGCGCCCTCGTCGACATGGGCACCGGTTTCGACGACTTCACGCCGCGCGCTCACGCGTACGCCACCGAAGGAGTCGCTCCGGTCACGCGGGCCAACCGCGCACGGTTGAGGCAGGCGATGGCGGCGGGAGGTCTCGCGGTGTACGACGGCGAGTGGTGGCACTTCGACGCGCCGGGTGCGAACGCTTCGCACCCGATACTCGACGTACCCGTGAACTAGCTGCCCGTCAGGCTGCGGCAGGATCCGCGGTCATGGCTTGGCAGTAGGAGCACAGGTTCGGCCCGAGTGTCGGGTAACCACATCCGCCGCAGATCGCGACCGCGGTGACTTCATCGGCTTCGGGCATGCCGATTATTTACCCCCTTGCAATCCAATTAATCCCCCAATCGAGACAAGTCTGAAAAGCTGCCCCCGACATGGCTACCGCACAGCTCGCCCCGGTCAGCGACACCCACGGCGCGCGGCGAGCCTGGGTGGCCGTCGCGCTGCTCGCGATCGTCGGCACGCTGAACTACGCGGACCGGTTCCTGCCCGCGGTGCTCGCCGAACCGATCAGGGCAGAACTGGACCTGTCCGACACCGCGCTCGGCGTGATCAACGGGTTCGGCTTCCTGGCCGTCTACGCGGTGCTCGGCCTCCTGATCGCCCGGATCGCGGACCGCGGCGCCTTCGGCCTGGTGGTGTCGACGTGCCTGACGCTGTGGGGCGCGATGACGATGCTGGGCGGGGCGGTACAATCGGGTTTGCAACTGGCGCTCACACGTGTGGGCGTGGCGATCGGCGAGGCCGGCAGCACACCCGCGGCGCATGCGTACGTCGCGCGCAATTTCGCTCCGGAACGCCGCGCGGCACCGCTGGCGGTGATCACGCTGGCGATTCCGCTCGCCAGCGCGGCCAGCCTCATCGGCGGCGGCCTACTCGCTCAATCACTGGGCTGGCGAATGGCTTTCGTGGTCATGGGCGCGATCAGCGTGGCGTTCGCGCCGCTGGTCCTCATCGCGCTCGGGCGCAGGCAGTCGATGCCCGCCCCCGCCGCCGTCGACACCGGTGTCCCTGCCCGGGCGTGGGATCTGCTGCGCAAGGGCAGCTTCGTCGGCGTCGTCGTCGGAGCGTCGTGCATCTCGGTGGCGGGCTACTCACTGACGGCGTTCGCCCCCGCATATCTGGTCCGGACCCGCGGTATGGAACTGGGCGAGGTCGGTGTGCACTACGGCGTCGCGAGCGGGCTGACCGGCATCGTCGGCCTCCTCATCGTCGGGCGGGTCGCTGACCGGTTGTCCGCGCGCGATCCTCGGTGGCTGTTGTGGCTCGTGGCCGCGATGACCGCGGCGATGCTCCCGTTCTCGGCGCTGGCGTTCACGCTCGACAACCGGACGTTGTGCATTTGGTTCATCTCGCTGAGCTACGTCGTCGGCACCGCGTACATGGCGCCCTCGATCGCGGCCATCCAACGCCTGGCCCGAGTCGAACAGCGCGCGACGGCTTCGGCGGTCTTCCTGTTCTTCGGCGCCATCCTCGGCTCGGCAGGCCCGTTCCTCACCGGCGTGCTCAGCGACGCGCTGAAGGACGACCTCGGCGCGCTGTCGCTCGGGCGTGCGCTGCTGATCGTCCCGCTGTTCCAAGTGGTCGCGATCGTCTGCTATCTCCTCGCCAGTCGAAGGTTCACCCGCGAAATCGTCGAGGCGACAGACGCCCACAGCGGCGCGCCCATTGGGTAGGTTCGCGTCGTGGCCGAGCTGATGAATCGTCAAATCGTGTTGCGCCGCAGACCCGTCGGGCTGGTGCAGCCCGAGGACACCGAATTGATCACCACGCCCGCACCGGAGCCCGCCGACGGCGAGGCGTTGGTGCGCACCACCTATATCGGCATCGATGCCGCGGCCCGCACCTGGCTGAACGACCAGCCTGGCTATCTGCCTCCGGTGCAGCTCGGCGAGGTCATCCGCGCGGCGGGGATCGGTGAGGTGGTGGCTTCGCGCTGCGGTGCATATGCCGTCGGTGATGTCGTGACGACGTTGACCGGCTTCCAGGAGTACGTCATCAGCCGCGACGACATCTTCACCACTCCGGTGCCGGGTCCCGACGTCGACCAACTCGCGGTGATGTCGGTGTACGGGCCGACGGGAGCGACGGCGTATTTCGGGATGGTCGGCATCGGCAAGCCGCAGCCTGGAGAGACGGTGGTGGTGTCGGCGGCGGCTGGCGCGACCGGCTCGGTCGCGGGTCAGATCGCCAAGATCGCGGGAGCTCGCGTGGTGGGCATCGCGGGCGGACCGGAGAAGTGCCGAGCCGTCGTCGAGGATTTCGGTTTCGACGCGTGCATCGACTACCGCGAAGGCAACCTGCCTGCGGCGTTGAAGCAGCACTGCCCCAAAGGCGTCGACGTCTACTTCGACAATGTCGGCGGCCCGATCCTCGACGCGGTGCTCGGCCGGCTCGCGCACAAGGCGAGGGTGGTGCTGTGCGGCGTCATCTCGAGCTATCTCACCGGTGAACATCCCGGCCCGGCCAACTACGTCAACCTGTTGTCCAAAACGGCCTTGATGCAGGGGTTCAACGCGCTGGACGAGTGGGGGCGCTTCGAGGAGGCGTTCGGGCCGCTGCGCCAGTGGGCGCAGGAAGGTCGGCTGGTGCATCGCCAGACGATCTACGACGGGATCGAATCCTGCGTCGACGCCATGAACGGATTGTTTACCGGCGCCAACATCGGCAAGATGTTGGTCAAGATCAGCGAGCCGACAGTCGGTTGATGTTCTTGGTTGGGCGTAAGTCAAAGCGGGTATGACGAACGTCGCAATTGCGTGGCAAACATTTGAAGAACACATAGGAGTGGTCGCATGGGCGCTCGTCGAATCGCTCGGATGCTCAGTCTCGCCGTGCCGCTAGCGGCACTTCTGGCCGCACCCGTCCCTCTCGCGGCGGCACAACCGCCGCCTCCGCCCGCCCCGGTCCCGGCCCCGCCTCCTGGCTGTCCCGACGTGCAAGTGGTGTTCGCGCGGGGCACGCTCGAGCCGATCGGCGTCGGTGGTGTCGGACAGGCGTTCGTCGACTCACTGCGGGCACAGGCGGGAGGTCGATCCGTCGACGTCTACGCGGTGAACTACCCGGCCAGCAACGACTTCGGTGACCGGATCCAGTTCGCGCGCACGGTCGTCGACGGCATCCGTGACGCGGGGACCAAGGTCGAGTCGACCGCCGCCACCTGCCCCGACACCCGCATCGTGCTCGGCGGCTTCTCGCAGGGCGCGGCCGTGGCCGGCTACGTGACCTCGGCCGAGATACCCGAGGAGATTCCCGCCGAGTTCCGCGAGTACATCCCGAACCCCATGCCGTCCGAGGTGGCCGACCACGTCGCCGCGGTGGTGTTGTTCGGGAAGCCCTCCTCGCAGTTCATGCAGGACATCGGGGCTCCCACGATCGTGATCGGCCCGTCGTACGTCGACAAGACCCTGGATCTGTGTGCCGAGGGTGACACGATCTGCAACGGGGCCCCGCCCGGGCTGCCGCCCATCGCGCACAACTCGTACGCCTTCAACGGCATGACGAACGAAGGTGCGGCGTACGCGGTGGCGCGACTGGATCCCGACGCGACACCTCCGCCGGCCCCCGCGCCCGCGCTGCCTCCAGGACCTGTGGCGCCTCCGACGCCTGAGCCCTTCGCCGCACCGGCGCCGCCGCCCGCGCCCGCTCCGGCACCGGCGCCTGCGCCCGGACCGGCACCAGCTCCAGCGCCGGCGCTCGCTCCGGCCGGCTGACGCGGGCGGTCGCGGTCTGCCAGTCTCATGTGGTGGACCGAGACGTATACGACAGGGGCCGAGAAATCCGCACGGCGGTGCTTGGTGAGGCCTACGTGCAGAATGCGACGGACGGCGCGGACGACTTCACCGGGCCGTTCCAGGATCTGGTGACCGAGTACTTCTGGGGAGCGGTGTGGGGCCGCGACGCTCTGCCCCGCAAGACCCGCAGCATGCTGAACCTCGCGATGCTCGCGGTGTTGAACCGCCCCAACGAATTACGCACGCACGTCAGGGGCGCGGTGACCAACGGCGTGTCCCGCGAGGAGATCCGGGAGATCTTCATGCAGGTCGCGGTCTACGCGGGCGTCCCCGCCGCGGTGGACGCCTTCCGGACGGCCCGCGCCGCCTTCGACGAGATCGAACAGCGATAGCCGCCATGGACATCGGATTCGTGGGACTCGGCAACATGGGCTTCCCGATGGCGGCCCGGCTGTGCGCGGCTGGACACCGGGTTGTCGTGTGCGACACCCGTCGCGAGGTGGTCGACCGGGCGGTCGAAGGCGGGGCGGAGCCGGCGGCGTCCGTGCGCGAGGTCGCCGACCGCGTGCCCACGCTGCTGGCCAGCCTGCCGACACCCCAGGCGTCGGAGTCGGTTGCCGCCGAGGTTGCCGGCGGGGCCGTCGTCGAACGCTTCATCGATCTGTCGACGGTGGGAAGCCAAGCGGCGCAGCGCAAGAGCGCATTGTTGGCCGAGCGGGGGATCGCCGCGCTCGACAGTCCTGTCAGTGGCGGGGTGCACGGTGCCGAGGCAGGCACGTTGGCAATCATGGTGTCGGGACCGCGGGCTCATTACGAGCTGTGCGCGTCGCTGTTCGAAACTCTCGGGCGGGTCACCTTCGTCGGCGAGAAGCCCGGGGCGGCGCAGACCATGAAGCTCGTCAACAACGTGATCGCCGCGACGACGCTGGCTGTCACCGCCGAGGCGATGGTGGCCGGTGTGAAGGCCGGGCTGGACGCGCGCCTGATGATCGACGTCCTCAATGCGGGTTCGGGCGGCACCCACGCCAGCCGGGACAAGTTCCCGCGGGCGGTGCTGCCGCGCACGTTCGACTACGGCTTCGCGACGCGGTTGATGGTCAAGGACGTCAGGCTCTATCTGGACGAGGCCAAGGCGCTGGGTCTGCCGACCGAGTTGGCCGACGCCGTCGCGCAGGTGTGGGAGTCGACGCTGGCCAGCGAGGGAGCCGATTCGGACTTCACCGCGGTGGTGAAACCCATGGAGGCCGCCGCCGGTGTGGTGGTCCAAGGGTGACGCGGTGGCCCCGGCGGTAGAGTTCGGCGGGTGAACACGCCGAGGTCGCGCGCGCGTTGGGTGCGCGGGGGTCTCGTCGGAGCGTGTTCGGCCGTCTTGACCGCGACCGCCCACACATTCGCCGGGGGCCAGCTGCCGCGGGGGTCGGCGATGGTCGTCGTCATGCTCGTCTGTGCCACCGTGGGGGCCGCGGCCGCGCGGCCGGCACTCGACGGTCGTCACGCGCGGCTGATCGGCGTCGTCGGCGCATTGAGCCTCGCGCAGGTCCTCGGCCACCTCGCGTTCGTCGTCGCGGGTGGGCACGTCCACTGGGCCGGGACACTCGGGTTCACGCCCGCCATGCTCACGGCCCACGTCGGCGCCGCGGCCGTTCTGGGCGCGGCGATCGCCGCCGTCGAATACCTCTACGTCGTCTGCGTATCAGTGTTGCGGTGGCTGCGAGTCTTCGCCGTGCTCGGCGTGCCTCCGCGAGTGCGCAGGCTGGACCGTGACGTCAAAACCGTTGTCCCCGAGTCCGTTCTGTTCAGTTACGGGCTCGGCATGCGCGCTCCGCCGCTGAGGTGCACAACGGCGGGCTAGACCGCCGCCGATCGAGATCGGCCGCGACCTGTTGTCGCGGCATTCCGACATTTCGTCACCTCAAATCCGACCCGTCGAATCGGTGGGTCGCCGGCTGAAGGTTCGCTTTTCCATGACAACGACCCCTGTCCTCGGCACGCCCGTGCGTCAACGACCGCAAGGCCTGCGTCCGCTACTTGTTCGAATGCACTTCTACGCCGGTGTTTTCGTCGGTCCCTTCATATTGTTAGCCGCGGTCACCGGCCTGCTGTACGCCGTCATTCCGCAGATCGACGCCGCGGTCCACCGAGAGCAACTCACCGTCGACAAAGTCGGTGAGCAACGGCTGCCACTGTCCGATCAGATCCGTGCCGCCCGTGCCGCGCACCCCGAAGGTATGGTGCAGCGCATCGGTCCGCCCGCGGCCGCCGACGAGACCACACGCGTCGTCCTCGCCGTCGACGACGTGCCGCCCGACTACGCGCGGACGGTGTTCGTCGACCCGTACAGCGGCGAGATACGCGGCGCGCTCACCACATACGGCCAATGGCTGCCGGTCCGCGCGTGGTTCGACGAGCTGCACCGCAATCTGCACCTCGGTGCGATGGGCCGGAACTACAGCGAGCTCGCGGCGAGCTGGTTGTGGGTGATCGCGCTGGCGGGGCTGGCGCTGTGGTACCTGCACCGTCGCGACACCAAGAGGCTGGGGCGCATCGCGTTACCGGACCGCGACAAGAAGAACCGCCGTCGTACGTTGTCATGGCATGGCGCCGTGGGTGTTTGGACGATCGTCGCGCTGCTCGGGCTGTCGATCACCGGCATCACCTGGTCCCGGTACGGCGGTGAGACCGTCGATCTGCTGCAGGAGAGGCTGCAGACGGCGGCGCCGTCGGTCGACACCGCGCTGGCATCCTCACCGCACGCCGCGGATTCGGCCGGGCACCAGCACGGCGTTCCGCTCGCTTCGGGCGATTCGTCGGACGGTGCGGACACCGCCTATCGCGCCGCAGGTGAGGCGGGATTGCGCGCGCCGATGTGGATGTATCCGCCCGCCGGACAGGGACACGGCTGGCAGGTGACGGAGAACAAGCGCGACTGGCCCACCCGTCAGGATTCGATTTCCGTCAACCCCGTCACGGGCGCCGTCACCGATCGGGTCGAATTCGCCTCTTGGCCGTTTCTGGCCAAGCTCACCGACTGGGCGATCGACGCCCACATGGGTGTGTTGTTCGGCGCCATGAACCAGATCCTGTTGGCGCTCACCGCAATCGGGCTGATCACGATCGTCGCCCGCGGTTACGTCATGTGGTGGCGGCGCAGGCCGACCAGGGGATCGTCCTGGGCGGTTGGACGCCCTCCGCTGCGCGGCGCGCTTCGCGGACTGCACCCGGCCACCGTCACCGCCATCGTGGTCGGTGCTGCGGCGCTGGGTTGGGCGCTGCCGTTGTTCGGGCTGAGCCTGCTGGCGTTCGTGGTCGTCGACCTGATCGTCGCGGTGATCAAGAGCCGCTCGAGACGGTCGGGGTCTCGGCGCGGCTAGAACGGGCTGCTGTTCTGTTGCCAGCGCGCCTCTTCGGGGCGGGGGCCGAACCGGCGGATGTAGTCCTCGTGCATTTGCGCGTCCTTCTTGCGTCTGATCTCGTCGACCAGGTTCTGGTCCAGTCCGTGTTGAGCCAGGCGGTGTCGACGCCAGACCTTGTTCAGCGCCAGCGCCATGAGGATCGCCCAAATGTAAATCGGCGCCGTCATTTCCAGATGGACGTAGAACGAAGCTGGAAGCAGCCAGAACGGGGCGAGAATCAGCAGCGGAGGTATCGCCATTCGAATCATGTGACGGCGGAGCGCACCCGGTCCGGCCAGGTCGCGCGCCACCCACTCGCGCATGGAGTCCGGAAGCCGGCGTCCGTACGAATAGGCGATGTACTGAATGATGTTGGGGCGGGCCGCAGCCACGGATCCTCCTTGGATGGTCAGGTGTCGAGTACGCCCGCGGCGAGAGCGGCGGTGTTCACGCGGTTCAACACGTTGCGGAGAGTTTCGAGTTCGTCGAGGTCGACACCGAGGCGTTCGACGACGGCAAGCGGAATGTTCAACGCGCGCTGCCGCAGTCGCACCCCCTCGTCGGTGAGGCGCACATCCGTGGCGCGTTCATCGACGGCGCTGCGGGCCCGGGTGATGAAGCCGAGCGACTCGAGGCGCTTGAGCATCGGGGACAGCGTCGCCGAGTCGAGTTGCAGGGCGCGCGCGACGTCCTTGACCGACAGCGGCTTTGCGGGCGGCTCGCCCGTCCCTGCGGTCTTGTAGTGGTCCCACAACGCCAGCATCACCAGATACTGCGGGTGGGTAAGGCCGAGCGGTTCGAGAAGCGGTCGGTAGATCGCCAGCACGGCCCGATGCGTGACCGCGAGCGCGAAGCAGACTTGCTGTTCGAGCGCGAGCGGGTCGATGCGGGACGGCATGGATGTGGTCACTGTTCCATCGTGGCCTAATAGTTAGTGTCCTAGCAATGTACTTCCGGTCACACGCGTGTTTTGTCGGGGAGCGAGCGGTCGATCCTCCTCGAATGCCAACGCAGAACGATCCGCCGGCCAAGCCGAAGGACGCCACCAAGGTCACCGAGGAACAGCGCGAACTGCAGGACGACCTGGACCACCGCGATGACGATCCCGAGGCGCCGGGCGGCCATCAGGACCGCCACGACGTCGCCGACGAGACCTGACTAGGTGCTTGCGGGCACCCCGAGCGCGAGCACCGCGGCATCGTCCTTGACTCCGGACCCGAAGCTGGTGAGCAATTCCTTCAAGGCGTCGACGACAGTGTCCGCGGTGGCGGGCGCGCGGGCATCGACAAAGGCGAGCAGGGCGCCTTCGTCGTCGTAGCGCTGGTGGCCGACGCCGGTGCTGGCCTCGGTCAGTCCGTCGGTGTAGAGCACCATGGTGTCGCCGGGCGAGAGATGGAATTTGTTGGCGACGAATCGCGCGTTGTCGGTGATCCCGGTGGCATAGCCGCCGATGGTGTCGGCGTAGTGGGCCGATCCGCCGGCGGTGAGAAGCAGGGGCGGCGGATGGCCGCCGCTGGCGAGTTCTACGTCGAAGCCGTCGCCGCAGCGGGTGAGGTACCCGTCGATCACGGTGCACAGGCGGTTGCCGCCCACCTCGACGTCCTGCATCAGCACCGAGTTGAGCACGTGCAGGGCCTTCACCGGATCGTGGTCGGCGACCGCGGCCGAGCGCAACACGTAACGTGCCAGGCCCGCGACGACCGCGGCGTCGACGCCTTTTCCGGCGACGTCGCCGAGGAAGAATCCCCACGTGGTTCGCGACAGCGGGAAGAGGTCGTAGAAATCGCCGCCGACGTCGTCGTCGGATGCGGTGTGGTAGTAGGCGGCGGCGTCGAGCCCCGGTGGCGGCGCCAGAAGCGGCGGAAGCAGTGAGCGCCGCAGGGTTTCGGCGAACGCCTGCACGCGGCTGCGCTCGGTTTCGGCGCGTTCACGCTGTGCGAGCAGTTCGCGTTCGTATGATCGCCGGTCCTTGGCGTCGACCGCCGTGATCCGCAACAGGTGCGGCTTGCCGTCGGCGGCATACTTCAGGTTGGCGGTCAAGAAGATCGGTATCCGGGCGCCGTCGGCGGTCACGAAATCGACCGTCACCCCGTCGAGCTTTCCGCTCATCCGCAGGATCGCCCGGAAGTGGGTGTCGTAGTGAACGCGTCCTCCGACGGTGAGCAGGTCGGTGATCGACTTGCCGTGCAGGCTGTTTCGGTCATAGCCCAGCCAGTTGGCCAAGGTCGTGTTGGCCCGGATGATGCGCCCGTTCGGGTGGGCGATCGCGTTGCCTGAAGGCGCGTTCTCCCACAGATCTTCGAGGTCCACCTCGGTCATGTCGGCAGGGCGAATCCGGCGATCGCTTCGGCCGTGGCATCCGGATCACTGACGTGGGGGCAGTGGCCCGTGGCGTCGAGCGTTATCATCCGGCTGTTCGGAATGTGTTGGTGCACATACGCTCCGACGGTCGGTGGAGCAATCGCGTCTTCGGAACATTCGACGATCAGCGTGGGCACGGAGACCCGCGGGAGATCGGTGCGATTGTCGGACAGGAACGTGGCGCGGGCGAAGACCCGCGCGCAGTCCGGGTCGGTTCGGCAGAACGACGCCTCGAGTTCGTCGGCCAGTTCCGGCCGGTCCGCGTTGCCCATGATCACCGGAGCCATGGCCTGCGACCAGCCCAGATAGTTGAGCTCCAACGACTCGAGAAGTTCGTCGATGTCGGCCCTGGAGAATCCGCCCTGGTATCCGTCGTCGTCGATGTAGCGCGGTGAGGGAGTGACCATGACGAGTTTGGCGATGCGTTCGGGCTCTCTGATCACTGCGAGAACACCGATCATCGCCGCCACCGAGTGCCCGACGAACACCACACCGCGCAAGTCGAGGTCGCGCAGGATCTCGGCGATGTCGTCGGCATAGCCGTCCAGCGACGAATACTTCGTGTCGTCCCACGCGCCGGGGTCCGCGGCTCCGGAGCCGACGTGGTCCATCAACACGATGCGGAAGTCCGATTCCAGCCTGTCGACGACGAGTCGCCACAGATTCTGGTCGCATCCGAACCCGTGGACCAAGAGCAACGTCGGACCGCCTTGATTGCCAACGATCTTGATGTTGTTCCGGGTCCAGACGTCCATGTCCTGCAGCTTAGAAGCCGTCGGCGCTCGCCTGTGCCGCACCGCGGCAACCGGGGCGATGAGAGTCGCCGTTTGAGCTGGTCATCATGGGGGTATACGGGCTCGACCTGGTTCAGATCCACGAGCCCGCTTTTCCATTTTCGAGGGACGGATGTAGCCCGTGGCTGGACCCAATTCCGACTATTCCGACGTGACGGAGATGTTCCGTCGTCTCAAGACTCTCGACGAGGGGTCGAGCGCCTATCGCCGGCAACGGGACCTGATCTGCGAGCGCTGTCTGCCGTTGGCCGAGCACATCGCGCGGCGTTATCGCAACCGCGGCGAAGCACACGAAGACCTCGTGCAGGCCGCTCGCGTGGGCCTGGTCAACGCGCTCAACCGGTTCGACGTCGACAACGGAACGGAGTTCCTGTCGTTCGCCGTACCGACGATGATGGGTGAGGTCCGGCGGCACTTCCGCGATCACGCATGGGCGGTGAAGGTCCCCCGCACCGTCAAGGATCTTCAGATGCGAGTCAACAAAGCCACCGCCCAACTGGCGCAGGGGCTGGAGCGCGCACCGACGGCGACCGAGATCGCCGAGCATCTCGGGGTCGATCGCGAACAGGTCGTGCAAGCGTCGATCGCCGGGTCCAACTACTCGACGCTGTCCACGGACGTCCCGGCGATGCGCGACGACGATTCGACTTCCATCGGCGACGGGTTCGGCAGCGACGACAGCGGTTACGAGAAGGTGCTCGATGTGGAGACGGTGCGACCCTTGATCGCCGCCCTGCCCGATCGGCAACGCGAGGTGCTGACGCTGCGCTTCTTCGAGGACATGACGCAGACGCAGATCGCGGCGCAGATCGGGTGTTCGCAGATGCATGTGTCGCGGTTGCTCGCGAAAGCGTTGGAGGCGTTGCGAAGTCAGGTCAAGGCATCGTTCCTGGCCGCAGCGAGCTAGTGCGGGACTCTGCTGCGAATCACGCGCCCGAGCGCCCGCAGGTCGGATTCGATCTGGCGTGACAGCCAGTACACGAACACGAATCCGACGATGCCGCCGAGGCACAACACCCGGATCGGCACGATGACCTCGGCGATCTCGGCAGGGGTCAGCAGCGTCACGGCGACGATGCCGAGCAATGGCACCGAGGCCGCGATCGCGAGGTAACGCGGTAGCCGACGGCTCAGTGCGTTCAGCTGCTCGGCCTCCCGTGGATTCGTCTGGCCGTACGCCACAAGCTCCGGATAGACGCTTCGTACGACGACGAACGTCAACAAGAAGAACGGGTACGCGATCGCGATGGCACCGCATACCGTGATCGAAGCGAAGAAATGGATCGCGAATCTTCCGGGAAGGCCGCCCGCGGTGAATCGCATGGTGAGCGGGAACATGAATGCGGCCACTACCCACAGGCCGAACACCACGGCCACCACGCGATCAGCTGCGACAAGACAGTCGTGGCGCGCCTGACTCACCAATTTCGCCGGCGGCGCCGGTCCCCGTCGTAGGCGCCACGGAACGAAGATGACGCGCCGGCACCAATACATCAGTACGGCACCGCCGAGCGGAAAAAGTATTGCGTTCGACAATGTGGTGACCAACAGGAACCGGTCCTGCGCCTGCTCGGAGAGTTGACTGACGATGAAGAGCCGATTGTGCTCGATGTTGTAGACGCTGGCGAGCAAGTTGGGAACCAGCACGGCCGCCAGGGCGATTGGCAGCACGAACGGCCGCAGCCGCAGCCGCCAGCTTCGCGCCGGCGGGTCCACGAGCTCACGAGCTTGTGGGTCTAGACATAAGTGGAGTTGTTCGGCGAGTTCAGCACCCGAGGACCAACGATGATCACGATCTGCGCTCAATGCCCTCAGCAGGACCCTTTTGAGGGCGGTGGGACAGCTCGCGGGCAGAGCGGCGAGAGAGGTCTGTGACACTCCATTTGAGCGGGTGGTCAGCATGAGCTCGAGTGCCGTGACGTCGCCGATTGCGCCACCTGCACGCGCTCGAGCGGCCTGTGCGGCGGAGTCGTCGAACGGCTTCTCGCCCGTCAGTAACTCCCACAGCACGACGGCAAGGGAGTAGATGTCACTACGAGCATCGAGAGTCGCAACATCGAGGGTGTGCCCGGGTTGACACGCCATGAGTTGCTCGGGGGACATATATGACAGCGATCCACCGAAGTACTCGAAGGGGCTTGCGCCCGTCACATTTCGGGCGAAGCTGATGTTGAAGTCCGCGAGCTTGGGTGTGCCGTCGGGGCCTAGAAGGACGTTCGCGAGCTTGATGTCGCGATGCAGCACGCCTCGTGAGTTCGCATACTCCAAAGCCAGAGCGAGCCGCTTTCCCAGCCATGCGACGGTTTCGGGCCACGGGAGCGAGGCGAGCTCGGCGCGGGTCGCCGACTCGGCAGGGCGGATTTGTGCGCGCGATTCCAATGCGGTATCCACCGCGTCGAGCAACGCCTGACCCGTTCCGGGCGGTTCTCCCGCGCGATGGATCGCTTCGACAACGTCCAGCAGCGTCCCGCCCGGCAGGTATTGCATGTAGAGCAACCGCCAGTTTTGATCGCGGAGTATTCGCTGGTCGAAAACGCGAACGATGTAGTCGTGGTCTAGTTGGGCGAGCGTTTGCGGCTCGTGGCCCTTGTTCGCGGAGATCTTCACGGCCACCAGCCGTTGCATCGACCGCTGCCGGGCGAGAAAGACTCTCGCGAATGCGCCGCTGCCCAACTCGAGAAGTAGGTCGAAGTCGTCGAGCCGCTGACCGACCTCGATCTCCGAGAGTTGAGTGGATGGGCTGACGATGGCGAACGATGCGTCATAGGTTCCGGTGCGAGTTCCGCTCTTGTCGGGCTCCGCGGGCGCGTGGGTACGAGTGAATTCGATCGGATAGCCGGCGGTCGAATCAGTCATGACAACCTCGTTCCAGGTTGTTTCATCGTATCGACGGCGGCGATGGCCTGGGACTTCTTGAGAGAACGTCGGGTAGTTGCGCGGAAGGCGCCGGGTTCTGCACTACGGTTGCCGCACCCACCTGCGTCGACGGTTCGGTACCCGTCGTCTTGCATCAAACACGTCCATGACCGCGAGGCTCATTTCGCCAGCCACACCGGGCAGCTTTTCGCAGACCACCTCGTCGTAGAATGTCCACGGTTCCAGCGAGCCGGCCGCGTTAGCTCAGGTGGTAGAGCATCGCTCTTGTAAAGCGAATGTCGAGAGTTCGAGTCTCTCACGCGGCTCCACACTTGTCGGCCCTGGTGATTAGGGTCGCGCTATGTCGAAGGCTTGCTTCGGATGCGGGCGCCCGTTGACGGGTCGTGGACAGAAAGTCTTCTGTTCCAACTCGTGTCAGCAAGCACATCGGCGTCGACTACTCCTGAAGGCCTGGCTTGAGGACGGCAGCTGTGGTCGTGTGTCCTACCAGGGCAACTATGTTCGGGATTACCTTTTCGAGCAGCAGAATCGACGCTGCGCGATATGTGGCATCGAAGCCGAGTGGAATGGCATGGCTCTCGGGCTGATTGTCGACCACATCGACGGTGACGCGACAAACAACCGTCGTGAAAATCTTCGGCTTGTGTGTCCGAACTGCGACAGTCAGCTGCCGACGTACAAAGCCAGGAATCGCGGTAGAGGCCGGTTCAACCGACGAAAGCGATACGCCGATGCGCAGTCTTACTGACATGCGACCCTGAGTTTATCGGGTCGCCGGTTCGGGGAACTCCGCTGCCCGTGACTGTCAAGGACGATCTGCTCAGCGACTTCCCGCAGGTGTACCCGGGGTTGCCCCGCCCACGCGTGGAACGGCTGCTGACACTGCTCGACGAGAGTGCGAGCACGGAGGGCGGTCTCGGTCTCAGCATCGCCACCGCCATCAAGCCGTTGGTGCCCGACATCGCCGAGCGCATCGAGACCTACAAGAAGAGCGACGTCGATGACTACGTGCGGATGCTGCGCGGCGCCACGGTGCTGTTGCTGCAGAGTTGGCAGCCCGAAGACCAACCACCGACGCCGGAGAGCGTGTCAGCGGCGATCGAGAGCCTCGAAGCCGACGCCTGAGCTCACTCCTCGACGTCGATGATGCGCTGAGACGTCACCGTCCTCGACGTAGAGCGAGCACGCGGTCGACGGCCGGGCAGCGGAATCCGGTCGGCGATGTTGCTCAGCGGGTTGACGACCTGGCTCAGCGTGACGACGGCGTCGTGCAGCGCGTCGATGGTCGGGGCGAGCGCCTCCAGCCCGGGAGCCAGGCGGTTCAGGGTGTCGGCGACGTCGGCCAGCTTGAGCAGCGGCCCGTCCGGGTCGGTCAGGGTGTCCAAGAGACCACCCTCGGCCAGTAGGCGGTCCGCCACGCCGTCCTCGCGCAGCACCCGCTCCACCAGCCCGTCGTTGGCCAGTAGCTGGTCGGCGAGCCCGCCGGGTGCGATCACCCGCGAGAGCGCGCCGTCGTCGGTGGTCATCCGGTCCACCAAGCCGCCCTCGGCCATCAGCTGGTCCACCAGCCCATCGGGAGCGACGGCCCGGGCGACCGCACCGTTCTCGGCCGTCATCCGGTCCAGCAGGCCGCCCTCGGTGGTCAGCTGATCGACCAGGCCACCCGGACGCAGCAGCCGGTCCAACGGGCCGTTGGGCGCCAGCGCCCGACCCAGCGGGGCGTCATCGTCCATCAGCCGGGCCAGCCGGTTCGCGCGCTCGACCGCGTCGTTCAACCCGAGCATGGTGGCGAAAGACGCCGGCCCGGCACCGCCGTCGGTGTTTTCGCCGAGTGTCCGCTGCGCCATGCTCACCGCGCCCGTCGCCATGGCGAGACCCGCGTCGGCGACGGCCAGGGCGGCTTTCGCCGGTGCGGTCGCGATATCGGTCAGCGCTTTGGCGATGTTCATCACCTCAGTCTATGGACGGCGCAAGATCAAAACTCACAGGAAGTCCACAGCCTGCTCGCAGGAACTTCGCGAGCAAGGGGCGGACAGTGATGGAGTGGCCATGCCTGCATTACCCGAGAACACACCGGAGGCCAAGGTCCTCGTCGTGGACGACGAGACCAACATCGTCGAGCTCCTGTCCGTCAGCCTGAAGTTCCAGGGGTTCGAGGTCCACACCGCTTCCAACGGACCCGCCGCGCTGGACAAGGCGCGCGAAGTACGCCCGGACGCCGTCATCCTCGACGTGATGATGCCCGGAATGGACGGCTTCGGGCTCCTGCGCCGACTGCGGGCGGACGGTATCGACGCGCCGGCGTTGTTCCTCACCGCGCGCGACTCGTTGCAAGACAAGATCGCCGGCCTCACCCTCGGCGGCGACGACTACGTGACCAAGCCGTTCAGCCTCGAGGAAGTGGTTGCCCGCCTGCGGGTGATCCTGCGCCGCTCCGGACGCGGGGTCGAAGAGCCCCGCAACTCCCGGCTGACCTTCGCCGACATCGAACTCGACGAGGACACCCACGAAGTCTGGAAGGCGGGGCAGCCGGTCTCGCTGTCGCCAACGGAGTTCACCCTGCTGCGGTACTTCATCATCAACGCGGGCACAGTGCTGTCGAAGCCGAAGATCCTCGACCACGTCTGGCGCTACGACTTCGGCGGCGACGTCAACGTCGTCGAGTCCTACGTGTCGTACCTGCGCCGCAAGATCGACACCGGCGAGAAGCGCTTGTTGCACACGCTGCGCGGCGTCGGATACGTGCTTCGCGAGCCACGGTGATGAGAAACGCCGACAATCGATAAATGATCGGGCGCGTGCCGCTGAGGGTCGGCCTGGTCGCGGCCACCCTCTTGTTGGTGGCGTGCGGTCTGCTCGCGTCCGGGCTTGCGGTCACCACGATCTTGCGGCACACCCTGAGCAATCGCGTCGACCAGGAACTGCTTGACGCGTCCCGGGGCTGGGCGCAGGCGCCGCGCCGGGGGAGCGACGCTCTGGAGAGCCCGAACCCGGCACGGCCACCGACGAACTTCTATGTTCGCGGCGTCGGTGCCGACGGGCACATCTGGATCGCGGTCAACGACCGGGACGCGGAGCCGGCGCTGCCGCCGGACAACGACGTTGGTCCGGAACCGGTCACCATCGGCTCACAGGGTGGCTCCGGGGTGCAGTGGCGCGCGATGACGGTCCGCAGCCCCGACGGTGTGGTCACCGTGGCCATCGACTTCTCCGACGTGCAGACCACCGTGCGCGAGCTGATGTACGCGCAGCTGGGGATCGGGCTCGCGGTGCTGCTGGTGCTCGGGGTGGCCGGTTATGCGGTAGTGCATCGAAGTCTGCGGCCGTTGGTCGAAGTCGAGCAGACGGCGGCGGCGATCGCCGCAGGTGAATTCGATCGTCGTGTGCCGCAGCGTGATCCGCGAACGGAGGTGGGCCGGCTGTCGTTGGCGCTCAACGGCATGCTGTCGCAGATCCAGACCGCGATGGCGGCGTCGGAGGCCTCCGCCGAGCAGGCCCGCGGTTCCGAGGAGCGGATGCGACGGTTCATCACCGACGCCAGCCACGAGCTGCGCACACCGCTGACCACCATCCGCGGCTTCGCCGAGCTGTACCGCCAGGGCGCCGCGCGCGATGTCGAGATGCTGATGAGCCGCATCGAGAGCGAGTCGAGTCGGATGGGGCTACTCGTCGAGGATCTGCTGCTGCTCGCTCGCCTCGACGCCCAGCGCCCGCTCGAGCGCCGTCGCGTCGATCTGCTGACATTGGCCACCGACGCCGTCCACGACGCCCGGTCGATCGCGCCGAAGCGGGCGATCGAACTGGAGGTACTCGACGGGCCCGGCACGCCGGAGGTGCTCGGCGACGAAGCCCGGCTGCGGCAGGTGCTGGGCAACCTGATGGCGAACGCTTTGCAGCACACTCCCGAAGACGCCGGGGTGACGGTGCGGGTGGGCACCGCGGGCGACCGCGCCGTGTTGGAGGTGTGCGATGAGGGCCCGGGCATGACCGAGGACGATGCGCAGCGGGTCTTCGAGCGGTTCTATCGCGCGGATTCGTCGCGCACCCGGGCCAGTGGCGGTACGGGGCTGGGACTGTCGATCGTCGACTCGCTGGTGCTGGCGCACAGTGGCACGGTCGACGTCGCGACCGCCCCGGGGCGGGGCTGCACGTTCACGGTGAGCCTGCCGCGGATCGCCGATGTGGGGGCTCAGGTCAGCTGAGCCAGCGCCGCCTTGATCTTGGCCTGGGCCTCGTCGAGCGATTCCGGCGACGGGTTGGGGTCGGCGTTGGCGAACCCGAAATCGGCGAGGTCACTGGTCGGGAAGACGTGCACGTGTAGGTGCGGCACCTCCAGGCCGGCGATGATGACGCCGGCGCGTTCGGCGGGAAACGCCTTGACCACCGCCTTGCCGATCAGCTGAGCCACCTGCATGACCTTGCCGAAGGCGGCGGGGTCGACGTCCTGCCAGTTGTCGATCTCGGCGCGGGGCACAACAAGCGTGTGGCCCTGGGTGATTGGCGCGATGGTCAAGAACGCGACGGTCTCGTCGTCTTCGTAGACGAACCGGCCGGGTAATTCTCCGTTGATGATCTTGGTGAAGACGCTCGCCATGCGTCAAAGCATCGCAGGACTAGGTCGGCGTCCGTCGACCGGGGCGTGGAAGGCCACCGAACTCGCGGGGGTAGGTCAGAGCTTCGCGATGTGCTCGTGGATCTCTGCAACCGTCCACGGCGGGTTGTCCTGGTGGTCGCGGTAGGCGAGGATCGTCGGCGTCGGCCTGTCGAACCGCCCGACGAACCCACCGGCGGCGATGAAGACCTGCCCGGTCACCTCTGTCGCCAGGTCGCTGACCAGATAGGCGTAGGTCGGCGCGACGTACTCCGGCGGCGGAGCATCGAGGGCCCCACGCATGCTGGTTTCGTCGAGCAGACCGCGGCGATGGAGGTCGGCGATCTGGGCCTCGTAGTCCGGTCCGGTGGAGATCCGCGTCCTGGCGCCGGGGCACACGACGTTCGCGCGCACGCCGTGCTCCTTCAGCTCGGCGGCGATCGCCAGCGTCAGCCCGTTGACGCCACCCTTGCCCGCCGGATAGCCCGTACCGCCGTAGTCGCCCAGGAATGCGAACGAGCTCGTATTCACGATCGCGCCGCCACCCTGGGCGACCATCTTCGGCGCCGCCGCCCGGCAGGTCTCGAACGTCGTGGTGAGATGCGCGTCGATCAACTCGCGGAACTGGGTCGACGTGACCGTCAGGATCGACGATCCGGCGGGCTCGGCGACACCCGCACAGTTGATCAGGATGTCGATGCGCCCGAACTCCTGAACGCACGCATCGATCAGTGCGTCCGCGAGCTCCGGATCGGCGGGCGAGCCGGCCACACCGCGGGCGTTCGGAATCCGTTGCGCCGCTTGCGCTACGGCGTCCGGATCGCGGCCGTTTACGACGACTCCCGCGCCGTGCGCGGCCAGGAGTTCGGCGACCGCCAAGCCCACGCCTCGCGAGCCGCCGACGACGACCGCGCCCCGCCCGTTCTGGGGGTACCGCCCGCCCGAAGGGTAGGGGGAGGACGGGCTACTTGCCATCCGCCGATTGGCCGCCCGCCTGGCCGAACTCCATCACGTCCATGTTCCAGTAACCGCGAAGGTTGGTGAGCAGCCCGGCATCGTTGACCTTGTAGGTGAACACACCGCGCACTGTGCTGGTCATCCCGTTGTCGAACCTGCTGCGCAGCACCAGGATATGGGCCACCTCGTGCGGCGAACTGGACGGGAACGTCTCCTCGCACGTGATCCGCAGGTCGTTGGCGGCGATGTTGGCGTCATAGAAGGCCGACACCGCCTCCTTCCCGCGGATACCCGTGCCATCCGGGTTCGTGAACGACTGTCCGATCGGATCTTCGATGACGACATCGTCGGCCATCAGACCCAACCAGCCCTCCTTGTCGTGGGAGTGCATGCATTTCCACGAGTTGTGGGAGGCCGCCAATGCCGGTGTCTTCTGGACGGTTTCGGCAGACACAGGCTTACCGGTCGTCGTCGGTGTAGCGGATGACGCCGCGGATGTTGCGGCCCTCGAGCATGTCCTGGTAGCCCTCGTTGATCTGCTCCAGCTTGTACTGGCGCGTGATCATGTCGTCGAGGTTCAGCTTGCCCGCCTTGTACATCGACAGCAGCTGCGGGATGTCGTAGTGCGGGTTGCCGCCGCCGAAGATGGTGCCCTGTATGCGCTTCTGCATCAGCGTCAGCATCGCCAGGTTGAGGTTCACCTCGGTGTCGAGCAGGCTGCCGATCGCGGTGAGCACACACGTCCCGCCCTTGGCGGTGAGGTTGAGGTAGTTGTCGACGTCCTTGCCGTGCAACTCGCCCACGGTGACGATCACCTTCTGGGCCATCAGGCCCCAAGTCACCTCGGCGATGCCGGCCATCGCCGACTCCCAGTCCGGATATGCGTGCGTCGCACCGAATTTCAGCGCCTGATCGCGCTTCCACTCCACCGGGTCGATCGCGAAGATGCGGCGTGCGCCCGCGGCGACGGCACCCTGCAGGGCGCCCATTCCGACACCGCCGACGCCGACGATCGCGACATCTTCGCCGGGCCGGATGTCACCGCTGCGCACCGCCGAGCCGTAGCCCGTGGTGACGCCACAGCCGACCAGGCAGGCGACCTCGAACGGGATCGACTCGTCGATCTTCACGACCGAGCTGCGGTGCACGACCATGTACGGCGAGAAGGTGCCCAGCAGCGTCATCGGAAAGACGGGCTGCCCCTTGGCGTGAATGCGGTGTGTGCCGTCGGAGACCGCGGTGCCGCCCAGAAGGCCGGCGCCCAGATCGCACAGGTTGCGCATCCCGGCCTGACACGACGGACAGCTGCCGCAGGACGGGATGAACGACAGCACGACGTGGTCGCCGGGCTTGAGGTCCTCGACGCCCGGGCCGACCTCGGTCACGATGCCCGCGCCCTCATGTCCGCCCAGCACCGGGAAGCCGCCCATCGGGATCCCACCGGTCACCAGATGGTGGTCGGAGTGGCACATCCCCGACGCTTCCATCTGAATCTTCACCTCGTCCTTGACGGGGTCTCCGATCTCGATCTCCTCGATCGACCAGGGCTGGTTGAACTCCCAGATGAGAGCACCTTTTGTCTTCATTACAACGTGCCTTCCGCTAGTACCGGTGACCTCAGACTAGAGGCAGTAGTTAGGTAGGTCACACCCACCCCCAATCAACTGCTTGGCCGGGTCACCAGATCGGTGCCGGGGCCTGGCCGAGGGGGTAATAGCCAGGCAGCTTCTCGCCGGCCAGTGAGCGCTCGATGCGCTTCTGCATCCCCGGCGAGAGGTCGCCGGACTCGATGAGCTTCGCGTACCCCTTGGCCACATGGCCGAAGTCGAAAAAGTCACGCTGCCATTCGATCTTCAGGTTGGCATCGAGCCGGAACCAACTGCCCCCGATCCCGTAGATCTCGTCCTGGGTGCCGTCGGACTTGTTGACGATCTGCTTCCAGAACCCGACGATCTCGCCCTGCTTGTCGTCGATGAGCACCTTCTGGTACTCGTACACCCAGTTCTCCAGGCCCTCCATCTCCAAACCCAGGGCGACATCGCGGATTTCATCCTTGCCGACACACATCACGTCTTCCTTGGGCCCGATGTTCCAGCCGTAGGTGGCGTCGTCGGTGTAGAAATCCGCCAGCGGCCTCCAGTCGCCGTTGCGTTCGGCTTCCCGGTTGGTCTCCAGCCACTGCTCGACCCATTTCTCGAGCGCTTCGCGGGGTAGTGACGGCATTGTCAATCTCCTATTTCTCGGATGGCCAGTGCCTGGGTTGGGCACATGTCGACGGCGTTCTGAATCTCGTCGCGGGCGTCGTCGGGCGGTTCGGCGTCGATGATCTCGACCTTTCCGCGCTTGGGCACCCTGAAGTAATCGGGCGCCTCGAGCTCACACATCGCGTGACCCTGACATAGGTCGAGGTCCACTTGGACTCTGTAGCAACCCATTTCGATGCCTACTTCGTCCGCCTGCGGTACCGGGCCTTCGCCGGCCGCTGCAGCTGTACCACCATCTTCGAGTGGTCGTTGCGGTAGCTGTCGGCGGGCTGGGCCATCTCGAACTCGTACTCGCGCAACAGCACCGAGAAGATCGCCTTGATCTGCATCTGGGCGAACGCCGCGCCGACACAGCGATGCCTACCCGCGCCGAACGGAATCCACGTCCACCGGTTGACGACGTCTGCCTGCTCGGGCTTGTTGTAGCGGTCCGGGTTGAACGTGTCGGGTTCGGGGAAGTCCTCGGGGATCCGGTTGCTGATCGCCGGCGAGGCCGCCACGAAATCGCCCTTGTGGATGGGGAACCCGGCCACCTCGAACTCGCCCTGCGCCACCCGCATCAGGATGATCAGCGGCGGGTGCAGGCGCAGCGTCTCCTTGACCACGTTGTCCAGCAACGGGATCTGACGCAGGGCGTGGAAGCTCACCTCCTGGCCGTCGGCGTAGAGCTCGTCGAGCTCGGCCTGCACCTTCGCGTAGATCTCGCGGTGCCGGATCAACTCGATCAGCGTCCACGCCGAGGTCCCCGAACTGGTGTGGTGCCCGGCGAACATCAGCGAGATGAACATGCCGGTGACCTCGTCGGCCGAGAAGCGCGGGTTGCCCTCTTCGTCCTTGATCGACACCAGCACGTCGAGCATGTCGCGGTCGGACTTGTCCTTCGGCGGATTGGCCAACCGCTGGTTCATGATCTCCTGCACCAGCCCAACGAGTTTCACCCTCGCCTCGTCACGGCGACGGAAACTCTCGATCGGCAGGTACGGGTCGACGTAGCACAGTGGGTCGGTCCCGCGCTCGAGGTCGTGGTAGTACTCGGCGAACCGGTGGTCGAGCTGGTTGCGGAACTTCAGCCCGATCAGGCACGCGGTCGAGGTGTAGATCGTCAACTCGGCGAAGAAGTCGAGCAGTTCGATCTCGCCCTCGTCGCCCCAGTCGGCGATCATCTTCTTGACTTCGCCTTCGATGGTCGTCGCGTGGCCCTTCATGTGCTCACCGCGCAGCGCCGAATTGTGCAGCATCTCCTTGCGCCGTTCGGGGCTGGCGTCGAAGACCACGCCCTTGCCGAAGATGGGCGTCATGAACGGGTAGGCCTCGGCCTGGTCGAGATCCTCGTCGGCCGAACGGAAGAAGAACTCGTTGGCCTCCGCGCCGGAGAGCAGGATGACGTGCTTGTCGACCAGCTGGAACCAGCCGACATCGCCACACTCCTCCCGGACCCGCTTCATCAGCCCGATCGGATCGGTGCGGAACTCCTCGAGATGGCCATGTTCTTCTTCGCCGCCGGAAACCCGGGGCACGATCGCGGTCGTCATGACTTCAGGTTCTCCTCGTTCAGCTTGAGCTGCTGGCGTTCGGCGGGTGCGTCGGCCAACGGGGCCTCGGGCTGCAGCTCCATGTTCGCGATGAACCCGCCGCGCGGCGTCTCCGCCACGAAGGTGATGGCGCGAGCGAGGTCAGCCGCCCGCAGAAAGTAGTCGTGGCGCGCCTGACCCCACTTCGCCCAGTCCTCCAGGGCCGGACCGATTTTCTCGGCGGGCAGGCTCCAGCCCATGCTTGTCTTCGTTGGTCCGGGGTGCACGATCGAGGCGCGCACGCCGGTGCCTTCCAGTTCCATCTGGAAGTTGTGCACCATCGCCAACAGCGCTGCCTTGGCCGCGCCGTAGGCGCCCATGTGCGGCCGCTGGCGCAGCGCTACATCGGATCCGACGAAGATCAGGTCGCCGCGCTGGCGCTCGAGCATGCCGGGCAGCACCGCCGCCGCCAACCGGTTGGCGCCGACGAGGTGGATCTGCAACTGGGACTCGAACTCGTCGGTGGTGATCTCGGCGAGCTTGCCGAAGTAGGTGTCACCGGCGCCGGCCACCAGCACCTCGATATCGCCGAGCGCCTCGACCGCCTGGGCGACAAAGGTTTTCACCGAGTTGGGGTCGGTGACGTCGAGGTGGAACCCGACGGCCTCGCCGCCTTCGGCGTTGATCTTGCCGACGATGTCTTCGAGTTTCTCGACGCGGCGTGCGCCGAGCGCGACGGGGAAGCCGCGCGCGGCCATCTCGATCGCCGTCGCCTCGCCGATTCCGGACGAGGCGCCGGCGACGATGGCGGGTCGCCGTTCGGGAAGGGGGTCGAACCGGGGCATCAGACAGTCTCCACAGTGATGGGTAGATGAGCGAATCCGCGGACATTGCTCGAGTGGACGCGGACGGCGTTGGCCTCGTCGACCTCGTATCCGCGGATTCGCTTGAACAACTCGGTCAGCGCCACCCGGGCCTCCATGCGCGCCAGGTGCGCGCCGAGGCAGAAGTGGGCACCGCTGCCGAAACTCATGAGCTTGGAACCGATCTCGCGGCCGATGAGGAACCGGTCCGGGTCGTCGAACACCCGCTCGTCGCGGTGTGCCGATCCCGGCAACAACAACAGGACATCGCCGTCGGGGATGGTGGTGTCGTACAGCGTCAGTGCACCCGAAACGGTGCGCGCGAGGATCTGGCTCGAGGTGTCGTAGCGCAGCGTCTCCTCCACCCAGAGCGGCACCCGCTCCAGGTCGGCGTAGACCGGTGTCAGTTGGTCGGGGTTCTTGTGGCCCCAGAACGCCGCGTTGGCAAGCAGTTTCGTCGTAGTTTCGTTACCGGCGATCACCATCAGGAACATGAACCCGAGGACCTCGTCGTCGGTGAGCCGGTCGCCGTCGATCTCGGCCTCGAGCAGCGCGGTGGTCAGGTCGTCGGTGGGCTTCTTGCGACGTTCGGCCACCATGCCCTGGTAGTAGACGATCAGGTTGATCGACGCCTCCACGGCCGAGGGCGGCACGTCGGTCACGCCTTCGTCTCGGTGCATGACGCCGTCGGCCCAGGCGCGGACCTGGGTGCGGTCGGCTTCCGGCACGCCCATGAGTTCGGAGATGACGTCCATCGGCAGCTTGCCGGCGAATTCGTCGACATAGTCGACGGTTTCGTTCGATTGCGCCTTGTCCAGCATGACGTCGAGATGCTGCACCGCGATCTCGGTGACCCGCGGCTCCAGCTCACGGATGCGCCGCGGGGTGAAGCCCTTCGACACCAGCGTGCGCAGCCTCAGGTGGTCGGGATCGTCCATCGCGAGGAAGGACATGGTCTTCGACGCGTGCGGGCCGCGCGAGGCGGGATCCAGCGATACCCCGAACTTGTTCGACAAGGTGGTGCTGTTGCGGAAGCCCTGCAGCACGTCCTGGTGCCGCGAGAGCGCCCAGAAGCCGAGATCGTCGTTGCGGTACAGCGGCGCCTCGTCGCGCAGCCGCTTGTAGTACGGGTACGGATCCTCGTGGAAGTCGTAGTCGTAAGGGTCAAGCACGATTTCGCTGATGGTCACTGCTCGTCTCCCAAGATGAGGCCGACGACATAGCTGAGCCGGTCGGCGATCTGGTGGTAGGTGAAGACGCCGCTGCCCGCGTTGACCAGCGCGCCGAAGAAGGTCATCTCCAGCGCCGCGAGCGCGCGTGGGTCGGCCTCCGGCCCCATCGCCGAGCGGATGCGGCGGTGGATCTCCGCGCCGATGCGGTCGCGGACCGCGCGCACCGCCGCGTCGCTGCCGCTGAGTAGTGCGGTGGTGCACGCCGCGGCGACCTCCGGTTCGTCGGCGACCATCAACGCCATGGCGCGCAACGTCTTCTCGACGCGGGCCACCCTGCTCTCGTTGACGTCGGTGAAGTACGGCACCTGACGCATGAGGTCGAGGTACACCTCGGCGATCAAGTGGTTCTTCGACGAGAAGTACGTGTACGCGGTGGCCGGCGCGACCTTGGCCTTGGCGGCGACCGCGCGCACGGTCAGGTCAGCGTAAGACGACTCGCGCAGCATCTGGACGCCGGCGGTGAGCACCTTGCGGAACGTCTCCTCCTGGCGGCGGTTCCGCGGTGTCTCGCCGGTGCTCCCAGGCGCCGGGCCTGTGACCGCAACCACGGGTTCGCTGGACACCTGTCCAAGTTATCCGACCGCCGTCGCGATCCGCAAGTACGCAGCTAGAAAAGCTTATGCTTGCCAGTCGCCAGGACGGAGGACTATCGTTCGGTCCATCAATTCGGACAGTTGTCCAGCAATGGTGAACGGAGACGGCATGGCAGTGCTGGCGAATCGGGAGAGTTCGCTGCTCATCGACGGAAAGCTCGTCGCGGGCAGCGGCGGGTCGTTCGAGACCGTCAATCCCGCGACCGAGGAAGTGCTCGGTGTCGCGGCCGACGCCACCGCCGACGACATGGGTCGCGCGATAGAGGCGGCGCGCCGCGCGTTCGACGAAACCGACTGGTCGACCAACCCCGAGTTGCGGGTGCGTTGCCTGCGCCAGCTGCAGGCGGTGCTCAAGGAGCACATCGAGGAGTTGCGCGAGATCACGATCGCCGAGGTCGGCGCGCCGCGGATGTTGACATCTGCGGCACAGCTGGAGGGGCCGGTCGAGGACCTGAGCTTCTGCGCGGACACCGCCGAGTCCTATGAGTGGAACACCGATCTGGGCGAAGCGTCGCCGATGGGCATCAAGACGCGCCGCCGGATCGCCCGTGAGGCCGTCGGCGTCGTCGGCGCCATCACGCCGTGGAACTTTCCGCACCAGATCAACCTGGCCAAACTCGGTCCCGCGCTGGCGGCGGGTAACACCATCGTGCTGAAGCCGGCCCCGGACACCCCGTGGTGCGCGGCCGCGGTCGGGGAGCTCATCGCCGAGCGCACCGACATCCCGCCGGGTGTGGTCAACATCGTCACCTCCAGCGACCACGGGGTCGGGGCGTTGTTGTCCAAAGACCCACGGGTGGACATGGTTTCGTTCACCGGGTCGACGGCGACCGGCCGCGCCGTGATGGCAGACGGCGCCGCCACGATCAAGAAGGTGTTCCTCGAACTCGGTGGCAAGTCGGCGTTTCTGGTGCTCGACGACGCCGATCTCGCCGCCGCCTGCTCGATGTCGGCGTTCACAGCGTCGATGCACGCCGGGCAGGGATGTGCGATCACCACCCGGCTCGTGGTGCCGCGCGCCCGGTACGACGAAGCGGTCGAGGCCGCGGTGGCGACGATGGGCGGCCTGCGGCCGGGTGATCCACAGGACGCCGGAACCATCTGCGGCCCATTGATTTCCGCCCGCCAGCGCGACCGGGTCCAGGGATACCTCGACTCCGCGGTCGACGAGGGCGGCAAGTTCGCCGTCGGTGGCGGCCGGCCGGCCGACCGCGACACGGGGTTCTTCATCGAGCCGACGGTCATCGCCGGGCTCGACAACAACGCCAAGGTCTCGCGCGAGGAGATCTTCGGCCCCGTGCTGACGGTGATCGCCCACGACGGCGACGACGACGCGGTCCGGATCGCCAACGACTCCGCGTATGGCCTCTCCGGAACCGTGTTCTCTGCCGACGAGGAACGCGCGAATCGGGTCGCGGCGCGCATGCGCGTCGGCACGGTCAACATCAACGGCGGTGTCTGGTACTCGGCGGACATGCCGTTCGGCGGATACAAGCAGTCGGGGATCGGCCGGGAGATGGGGCTGGCCGGATTCGAGGAATACCTGGAAATCAAGGCGATCGCGACAGCGGTTTAACCCCGCCGAACGTGGATTACCAGCACGCGAAAGTGCGCGAAAACGTGCATCAATGCCACGCTCGGCAGAGGAGAGGATAGGTATATGGGGCAGTTCAACGACAAGGTGGCGATCGTCACCGGCGCCGGCGGCGGGATCGGCCAGGCCTATGCCGAGGCGCTGGCCCGTGAGGGCGCCGCCGTGGTGGTCGCCGACATCAACACCGAGGGCGCGCAGAAGGTCGTCGACGGGATCAAGGGTGAAGGTGGCAACGCGCTGGCCGTACGCGTCGACGTGTCCGACCCGGAGTCGGCCAAAGAGATGGCGGCGCAGACACTCTCGGAGTTCGGCGGCATCGACTACCTGGTGAACAACGCCGCGATCTTCGGCGGCATGAAGCTGGACTTCCTGATCACGGTGGACTGGGACTACTACAAGAAGTTCATGAGCGTGAACATGGACGGCGCCTTGGTCTGTACCCGTGCGGTGTACAAGAAGATGGCCAAGCGCGGCGGCGGGGCGATTGTCAACCAGTCCTCGACCGCAGCCTGGCTGTACTCGAACTTCTACGGTCTGGCCAAGGTCGGGGTCAACGGGTTGACGCAGCAGCTCGCCACCGAGCTGGGCGGGCAGAACATCAGGGTCAACGCCATCGCGCCCGGCCCGATCGACACCGAGGCCAATCGGACCACCACCCCCCAGGAGATGGTCGCCGACATCGTCAAGGGAATTCCGTTGTCCCGCATGGGCCAACCGGAAGACCTGGTCGGCATGTGTCTGTTCCTGCTGTCCGATCAGGCGAAGTGGATCACCGGCCAGATCTTCAACGTCGACGGCGGACAGATCATTCGGTCATGAGCGAACAGGACAAGCTGGGGTACATCGGCCTGGGCAACATGGGTGCGCCGATGGCCAAGCGGCTGGTCGAATGGCCGGGCGGGCTCGTGGTTTTCGATGTGCGGACCGAGGCCATGACGCCGTTGGCCGAGGTCGGCGCGACGCTCGCGGACAGCGTCGCCGATGTCGCGGTTGCCGACATCATCAGCGTGACGGTGCTCAACGACGAGCAGGTGCGCACCGTCGTCGACGGGCTGGCCGCGAAAGCCAAGCCCGGCACCGTCATCGCCATCCATTCGACGATCAGCCCCGAGACGGCCGTCGAACTCGCCGAACAGCTGCGGCCGCAGGGCATCCACATCGTCGACGCGCCGGTGACCGGTGGAGGCGGCGCGGCCGAGAAGGGTGAGCTCGCCGTGATGGTCGGCGCGGAGCGCGAGGTCTACGAGCGGATCAAGCCGGCGTTCAAGCAGTTCGCATCGTTGGTGATCCATGCCGGGGAACCCGGCGCAGGTACCCGAATGAAGCTGGCCCGCAACATGTTGACGTTCACGAGCTACGTCGCGGCGTGCGAGGCGATGAAGTTGGCCGAGGCGGCCGGGTTGAACCTGCAGGCGCTCGGCCGGGTGGTGCGCCACAGCGACGCCCAAAGCGGTGGGCCCGGCGCCATCATCGTGCGCGAAGACATGAAGGATCTCACGCCCGACCACTGGCTGTACGACGCCTTCACCCACACCCGCGGCCTGGGGGAGAAGGATCTGAGCTTGGCGCTCGCGCTCGGCGAGTCCACCGACGTCGATCTTCCACTGGCCGAGGTCGCGCTGCGGAATCTGGCCGCCGGGCTGGGCGTGCCACACACGAAGGAGTGAGTCTGATGGACGAATTGCGCCGCAAGGGCCTCGAGAAGATGAACGAGGTCTACGGCTGGGAGATGCCCAACATCGAGGGGGACCCGTACTTCGACCTCACCGTCGACCACCTTTTCGGCACGATCTGGACGAGACCCGGATTGTCGATGCGCGACAAGCGAATCATGACGCTGACCGCAGTGACCGCCGTCGGCAACTCCGACCTCGCCGAGATCCAGGCCAACGCGGCGCTGACCAACGGCGAGATGACCGAGGATGAGCTCAAGGAGATGGCCGTCTTCCTGACCCATTACCTCGGGTTCCCGCTGGGCTCGAAGTTGGACGGAGCGGTCAGCAAGGTGATCAAGAACCGGCAGAAGGGCAAGGGCGGCGACAAGAAGGCGAACGTCAATGCCGCGGTGAAGATGCACTCGGGCGGAACGGTGCACGACGAGCATGACAAGTAGGTACGCATCGCTGTCGCGTGAGCAGCTCGCGGTGCTCGTGCCCGAGCTGCTGCTGATCGGTCAGCTGATCGATCGGTCCGGAATGGCTTGGGTCATCAGTAATTTCGGTCGCGAGGAGATGCTGCAGGTCGCGATCGAGGAGTGGATGGGCGCCAGCCCGATCTATACCAAGCGGATGCAGAGGGCGTTGAAGTACGAGGGCACCGACGTCATCACGATCTTCAAGGGCCTGCAGCTCGACATCGGTGCGCCGCCGCAGTTCATGGATTTCCGCTACACGGTCCACGACCGCTGGCACGGTGAGTTCCACCTCGACCACTGCGGCGCGCTGTTGGACGTGGAGCCGATGGGCGAAGAGTACGTGCGGGGCATGTGCCACGACATCGAGGACCCGACGTTCGACGCGACGGCCGTCGCGACCAACCGTCGGGCCCAGATCCGCCCGATCCACCGCCCGCCGCGCACACCCGCCGACCGGCACCCGCACTGCGCGTGGACCGTGATCATCGACGAGTCCCACCCCGAGGTGGAGGACCATCCGGTGCTCGAGGTCATCGCGCGAACGCGCGCCGCCAGAACCGAACTCGACCCCATCGACCCCGACGACGAGGGGCAGACCGACTACTCCGGGCCGCTGCTCTCGGACTTCGACTTCGGCGCGTTCTCGCATTCGGCGCTGGTGCGGATGGCCGATGAGGTCTGCCTACAGATGCATCTGCTCAACCTGTCGTACGTGATAGCCGTCGGTAAGCGCGCGGGCACGAACACCGAACTGGCGACCGAGATCTGCACCAAACAGCTGATCGGGGTGGCCGGCATCGCCGCCGAACGCATCCACCGCGCGCTGAAGCTGCCCGCCGGCATCGAGGGCGCGGTGCGCACACTCGAGCTGCATCCGATGCTCAACCCAACCGCCTACGTCGACGCCGAATTCGGGCCCGACACCGTGCATCTGCGGCGTTCACCGGCCCACGAGGACGGTGGATGGGTGTCGCTGGTGTCACCGGAGGAGCGTCGCCCGCTACAGGCGGTCGTCCGCGCGGTCGACGCGCATCTCGATGTCGAGGTCTCTGGTTCGGCACAGGAGTGGACCGCGCGCGTCGTCGAGACGGGCGCCGAGGCCAAGGAGTTCTCCGAGGTGTCGGTCGTGCGGGTCAGCGGCGGCTCGTCGTGGGAGTTCGAAGACCGCAAGTCCCTGCCGTTGACGGTCCTCTGATCCGTACGGCCGTCAGAGCCGACGCCTACCGAGCTCCTCGTACTCCGCGCCGATCGCGCGCATCCTGGCCGCGATGGCGTCGAGGTCGCGGTGCGAGCGTTCGATGATCTCGGCGACCTCACCGGCTCCCCTGCTGACCACCGGCCACAGCATCCGTTCCCCGGCGGGGGTGGCGGGCACCGTCGCCGCGGCGTCTTCCACCCACTGCCGAACGGCGTCCAGCTCGCGCCGGCCCGCCGCCACCACCTCCGCCGATCTGTCCAGCTCGGCGGCGAGTCGGCGGTCCAGATCGGCCATCGCCCCGAGAGTCCTTGCCTGTCTGGCGTTCTCGTCGCGATATCCTTCGGCGCCCGACCCCGTCCAGTCCGACCCCGCGCCGGCCGCCTCCACGTCGTCGCGCAGAGATTCCAAGCGGGCGCTGTGGTCGAGTCCGGCGCCGTCCTGCGGGGTGCCCTCGCCGAACGATGCGCGCGCACGCGACCACGTCGAGAGGAAGGCGTCGACGACACTCACGACGGTGAGTTTACGGCTTGGCGGAGGACCGTCTGCGCACCAATTGTGCTCCTCAGCGGGCCGCCGTCGGGGTGGCCACGGATGCGCCGACCCAGCGGCGCAGATAGTCGCGCAGTTCGGCGGCGCGGCGCGGCGGACGTCCCGGGTCGATGACGAACGACTGAATGATCCGCAGCAGATGTTCGGCCAATTGGTCGAGGTCGTCGTCGCCGAAGCCCAGCGCGGCCCAATCGACGTCGAAGCGCCGCAGCATCGAGTTGGCGAACTCCAGCGCCACGTCAGATGTGACCGTCTGGCTGAACGCGCTGGCCCGCGCGGGCATCAGCAGCAGGCCGATGTGCTTGTCCTGCGGCAGCCATTCGAGTGCGGTGGCGATGCCTTCGGCGACCGCTTCCTGCGGGTCGGTCAGCCCCTCCAGGTGGTCGGCCAGCCGGTCCAGGAAGCCGGTCGCCGCGCGCTGCGCGGACGCCTGGAGCAGCGCGTCGGTGCTGGGAAAGTACCGGTAGACGGTCTGACGCGTGACGCCGAGCGTGCGGGCGACGTCGGTGATCGAGAACTCCGCACCTCGGGCGTCGATCGCCTTGCCTGCGGCGTCGAGGATGCGGGCGACCGCCTCCTCATCGGTCGACGGCGCCGAACCGGACCAGCCGTGGGTGCGCACGGCGAAATCCTACTCAGCCGCCCCGGTCAACCCGTGTAGGAGACCTGGAGGTCCTTGACGCCGTTGATCCACCCAGACCGAAGGCGTTGTGGTTCACCGAGTTTGGTGATGTCGGGAATCTGGTCGGCGATCTCGTTGAAGATCAGCTTGATCTCCATGCGGGCCAGGTTCGCGCCGATGCAGTAGTGGGCGCCATTGCCGCCGAACCCGAGGTGCGGGTTGGGATCGCGCGAGATGTCGAATCGGAAGGGCTGGTCGAACACGTCTTCGTCGAAGTTGGCCGAGCTGTAGAAGAGGCCGACCCGCTGGCCTTCGCGGATGGTGACGCCGCCGAGTTCGGTGTCGGCCAGGGCGGTGCGCTGGAAGCAGTGCACCGGCGTGGCCCAGCGCACGATCTCGTCGGCGGCGGGGTCGGGCCGCTCGCGCTTGAACAGCTCCCACTGATCGGGGTTTTCGAAGAACGCGTTCATCCCGTGGGTCATCGCATTGCGGGTCGTCTCGTTCCCTGCGACCGCCAGCAGGATCACGAAGAACGCGAACTCCACGTCGTCGAGCGACTCCCCGTCGAGGTCGGCCTCGATCAGCCGGGTCACGATGTCGTCGGCCGGGCAGCGGCGGCGCTCCTCGGCCATCGAGTAGGCGTACCCCATGAGTTCCGCGTTGGCGGCGGTCGGATCGCTGTCGAAGTCGGGGTCGTCGGTGTTCATGATCGCGTTTGTCCAGTGGAACAGCTTCTCCCGATCGGCTTGCGGAACCCCGATGAGGTCGGCGATCGCCAGCAGCGGCAGCTTCATCGCGATGTCGTCGACGAAATTGCCGGTGCCCTTCTGCTTCGCCGCGGCGACGATCTCCCGTGCGGCGGTCGCCAACCGCTCCTCCAGCGTCGCGATGGCCCGCGGGGTGAAGAGGCGCGACACCAGCTTGCGCAGGCGCGTGTGCTCGGGTGCGTCGTGGTTGATGAGCAGGGCCTTGGTGAGCTCGAGCTGTTCGGAGGTGACGCCTTCGGGCAGTCGCATCACCGCACCCTTGCGGTTGGTCGACCACAGCTCACCGTTGCGCGAGATGGCCTTGATGTCCTCGTGGCGGCTGATCACCCAGTAGCCGCCGTCGTCGAAGATCGACTCGGGCTGCTCGTTCCACCACACCGGCGCGGTCTTGCGCAGCTGCGCGAATTCGGCGACGGGGATCCCGCGCAGCAGCACCTCGGGGTCGGTGAAGTCATATCCCTGGGGCAGGCGCATCGCGCCTTGGGGACCGGCACCGTCGGGTCCGAACGGGCATGTGGCCTGCGTCATACACTCGACCATACAACGTGATGTCAAGTGTATGGCCGGGGGCTTGAGTGCAGGGGCTACCTGCGGCGCGGCACGCCGGTGCTCCACAGCGCCCACGCCACCAGGACCGGCTGGAAGAGCAGTCGCACAAACCTTTTGGTGTCGGTGTCCAGGCCGAAGCCGTCGCGCTTGTTGAGGAACTGCGCGAAGTTGCCGGGGAACACCGCGACGAAGAACGCGGCGATGAGCCGGCCGACCAGCACGCGGTCCCGGTTGAGCAGGGCGAGCCCGGCGCCGATCACGATCTCGACGCCGCCGGAGGCGATCACCACCCCGTCCTCGTCGAGCGGAATCGATTTGGGCACCTGGGCCCGGAATTCGTCGTGCGCCCAGAACAGATGTGACAGTCCGGCAAAGATCAGCACACCGGCCAACGCGTACCGGGCGGCGGTGCGCACAGGGGTGGTGGGCGGTGGAGGTGCGAGTTCAGTGGCGGCCGTCGTCCGCTATTACCCGAGGCGTCGTCGACCGAACCAAGATCGGCACTGCGGTTAGGGTGAGCAGTTGTGCGAGTCCTGGTAATCGGATCCGGTGCCCGTGAACATGCGCTGCTGTTGGCGCTGCGGCGCGACCCCGAGGTCGACGCCCTGGCGATCGCGCCGGGCAACGCAGGTACGGCGGCCGTCGCGGATCAGTACGACGTGGACATCACCTCGGGCGAGGCGGTCGCCAAACTGGCGCAGAAGCTCGAGTCCGATCTCGTCGTCATCGGGCCGGAGGTGCCGTTGGTGCTCGGTGTCGCCGACGCGGTGCGCAGCGCCGGGATCGCCTGCTTCGGGCCGACGAAGGACGCCGCCCGCATCGAGGGATCGAAGGCATTCGCCAAGGACGTGATGGCGGCCGCGGGTGTGCGCACCGCCAGAAGCGAGGTCGTCGACAACCCGGCACGCCTCGATGCCGCGCTCGACCGGTTCGGTCCACCCGGCGGCGAGTCCGCGTGGGTGGTCAAGGACGACGGCCTGGCCGCCGGTAAGGGCGTGGTGGTGACCACCGACCGCGCCGCCGCCCGTGCGCACGCGGCGAGCCTGCTCGACTCGGGACACCCCGTGCTGCTCGAGTCGTTCCTCGACGGACCGGAGGTGTCGCTGTTCTGCGTCGTCGACGGCGAAAGCGTGGTGCCGCTGCTTCCCGCGCAGGACTTCAAGCGGGTCGGCGACAACGACAGCGGTCCAAACACCGGCGGCATGGGCGCGTATGCGCCGCTGCCGTGGCTGCCCGACGGCGTCGTCACCCGGATCGTCGACGACATCGTGAAACCCGTTGCCGCCGAACTGGTCAAGCGCGGGAGCTCGTTCTCGGGGCTGCTCTACGCCGGCCTGGCGATCACCTCGCAGGGACCGGCGGTGGTCGAATTCAACTGCCGCTTCGGCGATCCGGAGACTCAGTCGGTGCTGGCCCTGCTGGAGACGTCGATGGGCCGGCTGCTGTTTGCGGCCGCGACCGGGGCCCTCGCCGACGAGCCTCCGCTGCAGTGGCGCGACGGCGCCGCCGTGACCGTGGTGCTCGCCGCCGAGAACTATCCCGCGCGTCCGCGGGTCGGTGACGTGATCACCGGTTCCGAGGCCGACGGCGTGCTGCACGCGGGCACCAACCGCCGCGACGACGGTGCCGTGGTCTCCTCGGGCGGACGGGTGCTGTCCGTCGTTGGCACCGGCACCGATCTGTCCGCCGCACGCGACGCCGCCTATGCGTTGATCAAGTCGATTCGACTGCCGGGCAGCCACTTTCGCAGCGATATCGCGCTGGCCGCGGCCGAGGGGCGCATCACCCTCTAGGCCACCAGCAGCGGCGCCATCCAGGCCAACTCCGCGGGCAGCTGCGAGCTCCAGAACCCGCCGTCGTGGCCACCGGGCGAGAAGCCGCCCGCCGGGGGATTCGGCAGCTGGGCGACGAAATCCTTCGTCGCCGAGTAGAACGGGTCGCTGGTCCCGCAGTCGATCCGGATCGGGATCGATGCCAATGCGGGTTGGCCCCAGACACTGTTGGCCGCATAGTCTTCCGCGCTGTCGAACGCGCCGGGCGCGGCGGCGCCGGACGACGTCCACAGCGCCGGGCTGACCGCACAGATCGCGGCGGTGCGGGCGGGGCCGAGACGCGCGCCGAGCAACAGCGCCCCGTAGCCGCCCATCGACCAGCCGAGGAAGCCGACGCGTGAGGTGTCCAACCCCTGTGAGTCCAGCATCGGGATCAGCTCATCGAGCACCATCGCGCCGGAGTCCTCGCCGGAGGACCGCTTGTGCCAGTAGCTTCCGCCGCCGTCGACGGCCACCACCGCGAAGGGCGGCAGGCCCGCGGCGACGGCCTCGGCCAGCCCCTGCTCGACGCCACCGGCCATCACACCGGAGGCGTCCTGACCCTTACCGTGCAGCGCGATGACCGGACGCAACGGTGCGCTCTGACCCGGCGGTCGCGCGATCGCCCAGTTGGTCTTCTGCCCGCCTCGGGCCGCGGAAGTGAAGGAGCCATCGACGTAGGTGGGCGCTGCGGGCGCGGCCGGCACGGAAGGTGCCATCCGCAGCGCCGCCGCACCGGCCGCGGCGCCGACGCCGAGGCGCAGTAGCGCACGGCGACTCAGTTCGGGCATGGCGGCCATGATGCCACCGACGCTTCACCGCCCGGCCGGCGGCGGTCGTCCGTCGCACCAGAAACACCAGCCCCGAATTGCCTCAGCAATGGCTGGCGATTAGCCGAAAGCGCGATGGGAGAGCCGCCCGGCTGGCAGCATGCTAAAGGTGACGGCAGCGGTCACTCCCAAGGGAGAACGTCGGCGCTTTGCGCTGGTCAGCGCGGCTGCTGATCTGCTGTGTGAAGGCGGCTTCGACGCGGTGCGGCATCGCGCCGTGGCCCGCCGCGCCGGGCTTCCGTTGGCGTCGACGACCTACTACTTCTCCTCGCTCGACGACCTCATCGCCAAGGCCGTCGAATACGTCGGCGAGCGCGAGGCCGAGCAGCTGCGGGCACGGGTCGCGATGCTGTCGCGGCGCCGGCGAGGCGCGGAGTCGACCGCCGACATCCTGGTCGATCTGTTGGTCGACGATGTGGCGGGGCAGCGCGTCAGCGAGCAGCTGATCTCGCGCTACGAGCGCTATATCGCGTGTGCGCGCCACCCCGGACTGCGCGACATCCAGCGGCGGATTCTGCGCCAGCGCACCGATGCGGTCATCGAGGTCATCGAACGCTCGGGTCGTTCGGTGCGCGCCGAGTACCTGACCGCGTTGGTCAACGCCGTCGACGGTGCGGTGGTGGCGGCGCTGGTCGCCGAGGGCGACGGCCCGCGCGCAACAGCACGCGCGACGTTGATCGACGTGATAGACGTGTTGGCACCAATCGATGAGCGAGTGGCGCAGGTGTGACATAGGAGGCCGATGAGTACGCCGACGGACAAGCAGCCGGAGCTTCGGCGGGTCATGGGTCCGGGGTTGTTGTTGCTGTTCATCGTCGGCGACATTCTCGGTACCGGTGTCTATGCGCTGACGGGCCAGGTTGCCGGCGAGGTGGGCGGTGCGGCATGGCTGCCGTTCCTGGTCGCGTTCACCATCGCCACCATCACGGCGTTCTCCTATCTGGAACTCGTCACCAAGTACCCGCAGGCGGCCGGCGCTGCGCTCTACGCGCACAAGGCATTCGGGATCCAGTTCTTCACCTTCCTCGTCGCGTTCGTGGTGATGTGTTCGGGCATCACGTCGGCCTCGACCGCGTCACAAGCGTTCGCGGCCAACATGATCAAGGGTTTCGGCCTGGATTGGGGCAAGGGCGGTGTCGCCGCGATCGCGCTGATCTTCATGGCCGTGCTCGCCGCGATCAACCTTCGCGGTGTGAGCGAGAGCGTCAAGCTCAACGTGGGCCTGACCATCATCGAGATCACCGGTCTGATGCTGGTGATCTTCGTCGGTTTGTGGGCGTTCACCCAGGGTGGCGACCACGACTTCTCGCGCGTCGTGATGTTCGAAAGCGGTGAGGAGCGAAGCACGTTCGTCGCGATCACCGCGGCGACATCGCTCGCGTTCTTCGCGATGGTCGGTTTCGAGGATTCGGTCAACATGGCCGAGGAGACCAAGGATCCGGTCCGGATCTTCCCGAAGGTCTTGCTGACCGGCTTGAGCATCGCCGGGCTCGTCTACATCCTGGTGTCGATCATCGCGGTGGCGCTGGTGCCGATCGGCGAACTGAAGGCCAGCAGCACCCCGCTGGTGAGCGTGGTCGAGGCCGCGGCGCCGGGGCTTCCGATCGACGAGTTGTTCCCGTTCATCACGATGTTCGCGGTGTCGAACACCGCGCTGATCAACATGCTTATGGCCAGCAGGCTCATCTACGGCATGGCGCGCCAGCGGGTGCTGCCACCGGTTCTCGGATCGGTGCACCGAACTCGCCACACCCCGTGGGTGGCAATCATTTTCACGACAGTGATCGCGTTCGGACTAATCTTCTACGTCTCGGCTTTTGCGAGCACCAAGGCGGTGTCAGTGCTCGGCGGGACCACGTCGCTCCTGCTGTTGGCGGTGTTCGCGATGGTCAACGTCGCGGTGTTGGTGCTGCGCCGCGATGTGCAGAAGGATGGCGCGCACTTCCGGACCCCGACGGTATTGCCCATCCTCGGGTTCATCACCTCGCTGTATCTGGTGACGCCGCTGTCGGGCCGTCCGGGCACGCAGTATCTGCTCGCCGGGATTCTGCTCGTGATCGGCGTCGTGCTCTTCGTGGTCACCATGGCGATCAACAAACGACTCGGCATCACCGACGCCGGCATCACCGATCCGACCCAGCTGGCCCAGACACCGGACTAGCCGCCGAGCTGCCGCCGGATCTCGGTGAGTTCGCGTTGCGCCCGCTCGATCAGAAGCTGAACCTGCTCGAGGCGCGGTAACAGTTCGCCGGGTTCGGGGTTCGGCACCGCACGGGCTCGGGGAGCGGGCGCTAGCCCGGGCGGCAGCGCGGGCGTGACGATGTAACCGTCGTGACGGTCGCCGTAGATCGTGACGTCCTCGCGCCGCCGGTCGAAATACAGCGCCACGTACGCGCAGAGCACCGCGTCGACGGGATCCTCACAGGCGTTCAGCTGAAAGGCCCGATCGCTGGCCTCGATCCGCTTGCGAAGCTCGAGCCAGGCCGGGCTGCTGCGCACGCGCAGCCGCGGATTGGCGTCGTTCAAGCCCTCGATCAGCTCCACCATTTTCAGCAGCTCGTCCTTGCGCTTGGCGACGTCCTTGGCGCGCCGCTTGTACTTGAGCGTCTTGCCGAGTTTGAACAGCGCGATCGTCGCCGCGTGCGGGTAGACCTCGATCGCGCGACGGTCGGCGCGCGCCTGCGGGTCGGTGTTCAGGCCAAGGCGCTGGGCCAGAACCTCGGCGCGGGGCGGATTGAACAGCGGGTTGCCTGTGTTCGCGGGTTGCGCGGTCGCCTCGAACGGCGCGAAATCCCGGTTGTACAGCGTCTCGCCGAGCCGATAGCCGGTGGGATTGTTGACGACGAGCGGCGCGTCGATGGCCACGACGCAGGGGCCGTCGACGTACGGCGCGACGGCCGTCGCGACGTCGTCGTCACTGACCGCCGCGCCGACGTGCACGAGCCGTCCGTCACCGTCGAGAACGGCCACACCGGTCTGGTTTCCTTCCGCCCACGCGAGATCGAGCCCAACGAAGTACATGGGACCAGCCTGCACTACCCGAGTCGTAAGCTGAGTGTTTGTGACGATCCCCAACGTGCTGGCCAATCGGTACGCCAGCGAGGACATGGTGGCGATCTGGTCGCCGGAAGCCAAGGTCATCGCCGAGCGCAGGCTGTGGCTGGCGGTGCTGCGCGCCCAGGCCGAACTCGGGGTCGATGTGCCCGCCGCCGTGATCGACGACTACGAGCGGGTGCTCGAACAGGTCGACCTCGCATCGATCGCCGAACGTGAACGCGTACTGCGCCACGACGTCAAGGCGCGCATCGAGGAGTTCAACGCGCTCGCGGGCCACGAACACGTGCACAAGGGCATGACGAGTCGCGACCTGACCGAGAACGTCGAACAGCTGCAGATCCGGCGCTCGCTCGAGCTGGTGCACGCCCATGGGGTGGCGGTGGTGGCGCGGCTGGCCGAGCGCGCGGTGCTGTACCGCGACCTGGTGATGGCCGGCCGCAGCCACAACGTCGCCGCGCAGGCCACCACGCTGGGCAAGCGGTTCGCCTCGGCGGCCGAGGAACTGCTGATCGCGCTGCAGCGGCTGCGCTCGCTGATCGACCGCTACCCGCTGCGGGGTGTCAAGGGCCCGATGGGCACCGCCCAGGACATGTTGGATCTGTTCGACGGCGACGCTTCGCGGCTGGCCGAGCTCGAGCGGCGCGTGGCCGAATTCCTCGGTTTTACCGAAATTTTCACCAGCGTCGGCCAGGTGTATCCCCGCTCGCTGGACCACGACGTCGTGTCCGCGCTGGTGCAGATGGGAGCCGGGCCGTCGTCGCTGGCGCACACCATCCGCCTGATGGCCGGCCACGAACTGGTCACCGAGGGCTTCGCCCCCGGACAGGTCGGATCGTCGGCGATGCCGCACAAGATGAACACGCGCTCGTGTGAGCGGGTCAACGGATTGCAGGTGGTGCTGCGCGGTTACGGCTCCATGGCGGCCGAACTCGCTGGCGCGCAATGGAATGAGGGCGACGTGTTCTGCTCGGTGGTGCGCCGCGTGGCCCTGCCCGATGCGTTCTTCGCCCTCGACGGTCAGATCGAGACGTTCCTGACGGTGCTCGATGAGTTCGGCGCCTATCCGGCGGTGATTCAGCGCGAACTGGACCGCTACCTGCCGTTCCTGGCGACGACGCGGATTCTGATCGCCGCCGTCCGGGCGGGGGTGGGCCGGGAAACGGCGCACGAGGTGATCAAGGAGCACGCCGTCGCGGTGGCTTTGGCGATGCGGGAGAAGGGGCAGGAGCCCGATCTGCTGGACCGCTTGGCGGCCGATTCGCGGCTGCCGCTGGACCGGCCGGCGCTCGATGCTGCGCTGGCCGACAAGCAGGCGTTCACCGGTGCGGCAGGCGATCAGGTGGACCGCGTGGTCGAGGCGGTCGGCGAGCTGGTGAGCCGCTATCCCGAAGCGGCCAAATACACTTCGGGTGCCATCTTGTGACACTGGCCGGGGTCGACTTCACCGATCTGGACAACTTCGCGAACGGTTTTCCGCACGAGCTGTTCGCGCTGCATCGGCGTGAGGCGCCGGTGTACTGGCATGAGCCGACCGAGCACACGCCCGACGGCGAGGGATTCTGGTCCGTCGCCACGTACGCGGAAACGCTTGCGGTGTTTCGTGATCCGGAGACCTTCTCGTCGGTGACCGGGGGATCGCGGCCCTACGGCGGCACGCTGTTGCAGGACCTGGCCATCGCGGGTCAGGTGCTCAACATGATGGACGACCCGCGGCATTCGCAGATCCGCCGGTTGATCAGTTCGGGCCTGACGCCACGGATGATCCGCCGGGTCGAGGACGATTTGCGGACGCGGGCGCGACGGCTGTTGGATGTGGTCGAGCCCGGCGTGCCGTTCGATTTCCTGGTCGACGTGGCCGCCGAGCTTCCGATGCAGATGATCTGCATCCTGTTGGGAGTGCCGGAGTCCGAACGACATTGGCTGTTCGAGGGGATCGAGCCGCAGTTCGACTTCGGAGGATCGCGCAAGGCGTCGGTGGGCCAGCTGACCGCCGAAGAGGCCGGCTCGCGGATGTACACCTACGGCCAGGAGTTGATCGCCGCCAAACGTGCCGCGCCGACCGACGACATGTTGTCGGTGGTCGCGAACGCATGCCTAGATGACACCGTGGACGACGGTGAGCTGTCGGATCTGGAGCTCTACCTGTTCTTCAGCCTGCTGTTCAGCGCGGGTGCCGAGACGACGCGCAACGCGGTGGCCGGCGGACTACTGGCGTTGATCGAGAACCCGGACTCGCTCGCCGGGTTGAGCGACGATCCGACGCTGCTGCCGTCGGCGGTGGAGGAGATGGTGCGCTGGTCGTCGCCGTCACCGTCCAAGCGGCGCACCGCAACTCGCGACGTGACGCTCGGCGGATGCACGATCGAAGCGGGTCAGAAGGTGCAGATCTGGGAGGGTTCGGCGAACCGCGACGAAGCGGTGTTCACCGATCCCGATGTGTTCGACATCGCCCGCAAGCCGAATCCGCACCTCGGCTTCGGCCACGGTGTGCACTACTGCCTGGGTGCGAACCTGGCGCGGCTCGAGCTGCGTGTGCTGTTCGAGGAGCTGCTGACGCGATTCTCCGATGCGCGGCTGGTCAAGCCCGTCGAGTGGACGCGCAGCAACCGGCACACCGGCATCCGGCATCTCGTCGTCGAGCTGCGGTGAACGGCGGGCGGTGAGGCCCGACGCGTTCGCGTTTGTGATGGCGACCGGCATCGTGTCGATCGCCGCGGCCGACCACGGCTATTCGTATATCAGCGGCGCGCTGGCCGGGCTGGCTTTGCTCGGGCTGGTGGTTCTCGCTGGCGCAGCGGCGGTTTCGTGGTTCCGGCGGCCATTGGATCTCTCGGATCTCGACGTCACGATCGGCCTGTTCACGTTCGTCGCGGCCTGCGCCGTGCTCGACAGCAGGTTGATGTCGATCTCGGCGGTGCTGTGGATCTTGGCCGTGCCGGCGACGGTGGTGTGGCTGACGCTGATCTTTCTGACGGCGCGCAACTTCGCGAAGCGGTCGTTTCGCGACTTGCGGCGGAGGGCGCGCGGGGCGTGGGAGCTGTGCAGCGTCGGCACGTCCGGTTTGGCGATCGTCGCGGTGGCGCTCGCGCACGACACGGGATGGCACGCCTTGCTGCCGGTCGCTGTGGCGATATGGGTTGCGGCCCTTGTGCTCTACGGGATCATGACCACGCTGATCCTCGCGCGGGCGTTCGCTGCGCGGCTGGACCCCGGCGGATTCGAGCCCGACGCGTGGATCCTGATGGGCGGGCTCGCGATCGCGACGTTGGCAGGGGACCACATCCATCGCGCAGGCATCGAGGAAGTTCGCGCGGTGACGGTCGCGACGTGGTGCCTGGCGTCGCTGTGGATTCTGCCGCTCGTGTACTTCGGGGTGAGACAGCTCGGACGCCGAGACGCGCGACGGTTTGCCGGGGTGTGGTGGGCGATGGTGTTCCCGCTGGGCATGTACTCGGCTGCCACCGACGCCATGGCGGTCGAGACCGGATGGCCTGCACTGCGGACGGTTTCGCAGGTGTTCTTCTGGATTGCGTTTGCTGCGTGGGTCGTTGTGTCGATGGGGGCGGTGTTGCGGTTGAGGGCCGTCCGGTCGCGCCACCTACCCTCGGGGCATGGACAGCGATGACGCGAACGTGCGGGTCTCCGACGTCGACCGGGAGCACGTGAGGCAGGTGCTCGAACGGGCGGTCGGGCAGGGCATGCTCACGCTCGACGAGTTCAGCGAGCGGGTCGACGTCGTGTTGGCCGCGCGCACCCGCGGGGACCTGCGTCAGGTGTTGGCCGATCTGCCCGCGACGGATGCCCTGCAGCCGACGGCGGGCGGCAGCGAGCGGCTGCGGGGCCGGATGTCGTCGATCTCGCGGCGGGGGCCGTGGACGGTGCCCTCGCGCATCTACCTCAACAGCCGGATGTGCGACACCACGCTCGACTTCACGGCGGCGACGTTGCGGAGTCCCACCGTCTTCCTCGACATCGACGACTACTTCAGCTCGACGGAGCTGATCCTGCCCGATGGCGCGACCGCCGACCTGACCGGTATCGAGACGTTCGCCGGTAGCACCACGCTCAAGGTGCCGCACGGTCCGCCGTCGGAACGGTTACACCTCGTGGCCCGCGGCCGGGTGCGGTTCGGGTCGGTGACGGCGCGGTACCCGTTCGGGCACACCTTGCGGCGCATGCTCGGATGAGGGGACCTGACCGGTCGCGGCGGCGATCTCGGCGAGCACTCGCGTCGGATACGCCGTGAGGTCAAGCCAGGTGAAGCGCAACACCTTCCAGCCGAGTAGCGCGATGACGTTCTGCCGGTTGCGATCGATCTGAAACACGTGGCTGTCGGTGTGGAACGCCCAGCCGTCGACCTCGATCGCGACCTTCTCGCGAATGAAGGCGACGTCGACCTTGTAGCCGGCGACGGGATAATTCGTCTTCCAGCCGGTGAATCCGGCGTCGCGCAGCAGCTTGACGAGGAGCCGTTCGGCTTCGGAACGCGCACCGTCCTGCGCCGCGCGAAGCAGTCGGCGTGCGGCGGGCGAACCGTGTCTGCCCTTGTTGCGCAGATGCGCGCGCCACAGTTGGGCGAGTTCGACGTGACGCTGCAGAGCGGTGTCCATCAGCTTCGGCCCGCCTCCGCGTCGGACCGCAGCCTCGACGACGGTGAGCGGCAGCGCGGTGACCCGCAGCCCGGACCGCTCGACGACATCGCGGGGCGACAGGTCACGCCGCCGCAACCGCGTGCCGGGCTGATGACGTAGCCGACTGTTTCGCGGAACCGTGACCTCGACGATCTCCGGCGCAAACTTCGAGATCCCGTGCCACCACGCTGCGGCGAGACCACTGGCCGACGCGGTTTCGCCGTATGCGAAAACCGCTGACCGTACTCGGGCGGAATCGCTGAAGTGCCGGTCGGCAGCGAAGTAGACGCCTCGGGAGCACCGCTGCCAATGCCCCGACCGAAGGCGACGATTGATTGCGTCCTGGCTGAGGCCGGCGCGACGGGCCTGAGCGAGTGTGATGACGCCGTCCTGGCGACGCAGATAGTCGTCGAGCACACTTCGATGGACGCGGCACGACCGCGACCGGTTCCATTTCTGCGGTTTGTGGAGCCGCAGCGGCGCTCACCGCCGGTGCCGCTCCACAAGTCGCGACGCTCGAGCCGCTAGAGGTGGCGGGCGACACCTGCCGAGCGCAACTCGAGCGCGGCGAGGCCGCGGATCGCGTCGGCGTCCTGCATGCGCCAGGCGCCCACCGGGTCGGCGTGGACGGCGACCAGCTTGGCCAGCGGCCGATTGGCCAGCGCGCGCAGCGCCAACAACTGCTCGCCGGCGGGCGTGCGGGCCAGCGTGATCGCGGTCCACTTGCGGCGGAAGAACCGCAGCCGCAGGTACAGCCACGGCATCGCGACGAACAGGATCGGCGGCGCGGCCACCGCCAGTGCCAGGACCCACGCCAGCCACGACGCGGTGGTGTCGAGGCTGTGGCCGGCGCCGGCGATGTCGAGCGCGGCCTCGCTGGCGGCCCGTAGCGGGCTGCTCAGCGCGTCGCCGATCAGCGGGAAGGAGTCGGTGCGCTCACCAGCCGCGTCGAGGTTGTCCGCCACGCCGTTGGCGCCGGTCTCCACCTGGCGGCCCACGGCGGCGATGGTGGAGACGGCCGAGTGCACGGCCATGCCGACCAGCACCCACACCGTGGTCCAGACGACCACGACGACGTCGCTGACGAGCTGGGCCATGATGCGCGACGGTTTGGTGGCGTAGGGGATAAACCGCGAAGTCATGGCACTAGATGCTGCCCGATAGGCTGGCCCGATGCGCCCCGCTCTGTCCGACTACGAACATCTGGCCAGCGGCAAGGTTCGCGAACTGTATCGCGTGGACGACGAGACGCTGCTCTTTGTGGCCAGCGACCGCATCTCCGCCTACGACTACATCCTCGACTCGCAGATCCCCGACAAGGGCCGCATCCTGACGGCGATGAGCGTGTTCTTCTTCGACCTGTTGAGTCGAACGGCCGGCACGCCCAACCATCTCGGCGGCCCACCCGACGACGAGCGCATTCCCGCCGACGTGCTGGGCCGCGCACTGGTGGTCCAGGAACTCGAGATGCTGCCGGTCGAGGCGGTGGCCCGCGGCTACCTCACCGGTTCGGGGCTCATCGACTACCAGAAGACCGGTGCCGTGTGCGGTATCGCGCTACCCGCCGGGCTGGTCGAGGCGAGCAAGTTCGACGAGCCGTTGTTCACGCCGGCCACGAAAGCCGAACTGGGACAACACGACGAGAACATCTCGTTCGACGCCGTCATCGAGCTGATCGGGGAACAGCGGGCCCAACAGCTGCGCGACCGGACGCTGGAGACCTACCGCCGCGGGGCCGAGCACGCATTGACCAAGGGAATCATCGTCGCCGACACCAAATTCGAATTCGGCGTGGACAAGGACGGCGAACTGCGACTGGCCGACGAGGTGTTCACCCCCGACTCCAGCAGATACTGGCGTGCCGACGACTGGAAAGAAGGCGTCGTGCAGCAGAGCTTCGACAAGCAGTTCGTCCGCAACTGGCTCACGAGCCCGGAGTCGGGGTGGGACCGCAGCGGTGGCACACCACCGCCACCGCTGCCGCCGGACGTCGTGGACGCCACCCGCGCCCGCTACATCGAGGCATACGAACGCATTTCGGGGCTGAAGTTCGACGATTGGATCGGGGCATGAATCCGCCGGTGGCCAAGCGCGTCGACACCAAGCGTGAACACCACGGCGACGTCTTCGCTGACCCCTACGAGTGGCTGCGCGACAGGGAGGACCCTGACGTGATCGCGTACCTCGAGGCGGAGAACGCCTACACCGAGCACGCCACCGAGCACCTCGCACCGCTGCGGCAGGCCATCTTCGACGAGATCAAGGCCCGCACCAAGGAGACCGACCTGTCGGTGCCGACCAGGCGCGACGCATGGTGGTACTACGGGCGCAGCTTCGAGGGCAAGCAGTACAGCGTGCACTGCCGGTGTCCCGTCGCCGATCCCGACGACTGGACACCGCCGGTGCTCGACGAGAACACCGAGATCCCCGGCGAGCAGATCCTGCTCGACGAGAACGTCGAGGCGGAGGGGCATGAATTCTTCTCGCTGGGCGCCGCCTCGGTCAGCCTGGACGGCAACATCCTGGCGTACTCGGTGGACGTCAAGGGTGACGAGCGGTACACGTTGCGGTTCAAGGATTTACGCACCGGCGAGCTCTACGAGGACACCATCGTGGGGATCGGCCCCGGAGCCACCTGGGCCGCCGACAACCGCACCGTCTACTACACGACCGTCGACGAGGCCTGGCGCCCGGACACCATCTGGCGGCACCGCCTCGGTTCGGGGCTGCCCGCGCAGCGGGTCTACCACGAACCCGACGAACGGTACTGGCTCGGCGTCGGCCGAACCCGCAGCGACAAATACATCGTGATCGCCGCCGGAAGCGCCGTGACCTCCGAGATGCGCTACGCCGATGCGACGGACCCGGAGGCCGAATTCGCCGTCGTGTGGCCGCGCCGCGACTTCGTCGAGTACTCCGTCGAGCACGCCGTGGTCGGCGGCGAGGACCGCTTCCTCATCCTGCACAACGACGGCGCGGTGAACTTCACCCTCGTCGAGGCGCCCGTCGACAACCCCACCGCGGTCCGTACGCTGATCGAGCACCGCGACGACGTTCGCCTCGACTCCGTCGACGCGTTCGAAAAACACCTCGTCGTCAGCTACCGCAGCGAGGCCCTGCCGAGAATCCAGCTGTGGCCGCTGTACCCGAGCGGCGAATACGGCCGCCCCGAGGACTTCACCTTCGACTCCGAGCTGACTTCGGCGGGGCTGAGCGCCAACCCCAACTGGAGTGCACCGAAACTGCGCATCGGCGCCACCTCGTACACCACCCCGGTGCGGATCTACGACGTCGACCTCGCCACCGGCGAACGGACGCTGCTGCGCGAACAGCCCGTGCTCGGCGACTACCGGCCCGAAGACTATGTGGAGCGCCGGGATTGGGCGATCGCGCCGGACGGCGTGCGGGTGCCCATCTCGATCGTGCACAAGATCGGGCTGCAGTATCCGGCGCCGACACTGCTGTACGGGTACGGCGCCTACGAGGCCTGTGAGGATCCGCGGTTCTCGATCGCGCGGTTGTCGCTGCTCGACCGTGGAATGGTGTTCGCGGTGGCGCACGTGCGGGGCGGCGGCGAACTCGGCCGGCCCTGGTACGAGCACGGCAAGATGCTCGAGAAGAAGAACAGCTTCACCGATTTCATCGCCGTCGGAAGGCATCTCGTGCAGACCGACGTCACCCGTCCGGAGAACCTGGTCGCCTACGGGGGCAGCGCGGGCGGTCTACTCGTCGGCGCGGTGGCCAACATGGCGCCCGAGTTGTTCGCCGGCATCCTCGCGGTGGTGCCGTTCGTCGACCCGCTCACCACCATCCTCGACCCGTCGCTGCCCCTGACGGTCACCGAGTGGGACGAGTGGGGAAACCCGTTGGAGAACAAGGACGTCTACGAGTACATGAAGTCCTACTCGCCCTACGAGAACGTCGAGGCGAAGGACTACCCGCGGATTCTCGCGATGACGTCGCTGAACGACACCCGGGTGTACTACGTCGAGCCCGCGAAATGGGTTGCGGCGCTGCGCCACGCCAAGACCGACGGTCATCCCGTGCTGCTGAAGACCGAGATGAATGCCGGCCATGGCGGTATCAGCGGACGCTACGAACGCTGGAAGGAAACCGCCTTCCAGTACGCCTGGTTAGTGGACGCCGCCAAGGCCGATCACGAGCGCCGCCCCTAGAAACACGATCTGCTCGGCGGTGCGCAGATCCAGCCGAGTCGTCATCGATTTCGGCGGGTTCGGCATCCGCGACGCGTAGACATTGGCCGGGAACATCGCGATCATCAACACGAACAGGCCGATCGCGGCGGCTATCCGCGTCGGCGGGTAGAGCAGGCCCGCGGCGCCGACGAGCTCGAGCACACCGGTGACGGTGACCAGCGCCGCCGGGGCGGGCAGCCGCGGCGGCACGATCGCGATCATGTCGCGGCGCAGCGGGTTGACGAAGTGCGCGATCCCGGTGAGGGTGAACATCGCGGCCAGGCCGACGGCGACGGCAGAAGGCCAGCTGTCGACGTAGTCGACTCCGAGCCAGCCGACCACGCGGGCGCCGAGCGTCCCCAGGATCAGCGTGACGATAACGGCCATGATCAGACTCCAATCTTGACGGTGACAAGTTTCAAACGTAGGCAACAATCTAGCCACTGTCAAGATTTCCGCTATGATGGGCGCATGAGCAGGACGTCCTACCACCACGGCGATCTGAAGGCCGTCATCCTCGCGGAAGCGGCAAGCCTGGTCGCCGAGCGTGGCGCCGACGGAATCTCGCTGCGCGAACTCGCGCGGGTCGCAGGGGTGTCGCACGCCGCCCCCGCGCACCACTTCGCCGACCGTCGCGGTCTGTTCACCGCGCTGGCCGCGCAGGGTTGGCGCAAGCTCGCGGCGGCGCTCTCCGACGCGGGGCCCGAATTCATCGACGCCGCACTGGCTTACGTGCGCTTCGCGCTCGGCAATCCCGGCCACTACGCGGTCATGTTCGACCGGTCGCTCGTCGACCCGGACAACGCGGAGTTGAAGGCGGCCCAGGACGCGGCGGGGGACGAACTGCGCAAAGGTGTCGGAACCCTCGACGATCCGCGCGCGGCGCAGGACCCGCAGGCCGCCGCGCTGGCGGCCTGGTCACTGGTGCACGGCTTTTCGCTGTTGTGGTTGAACAAGGCCATCGACGCCGACGGCGATCCGATCGCGACCGTGCACCGGGTCGCGGGCATGCTGTTCGAGACCGGGTAACGTGCGGGCATGACCGACACTGTGCTGACCGACATCGCTGTGACCACTCTCGACGGCCGCGACACCACGATCGGCGACCTGGCCGACGGGGCCGCACTGGTGGTCAACGTCGCCTCCAGATGCGGTCTCACTCCGCAGTACACCGCGCTCGAACAACTGGCCAAGGACTATCGCGACCGCGGGCTCACCGTGATCGGCGTGCCGTGCAACCAGTTCATGGGCCAGGAACCCGGAACCGCCGAGGAGATCCAGGAATTCTGCTCGACGACGTACGGCGTGACGTTCCCCTTGCTCGCCAAGACCGACGTCAACGGCGCCGACCGGCACCCGTTGTACACCGAGCTGACCAAGACGCCCGACGACAGCGGTGAGGCCGGCGACATCCAGTGGAACTTCGAGAAGTTCCTGCTGGCCCCGGGCGGCACGGTCGTCAAGCGGTTCCGGCCCCGCACCGAACCCGACGCGCCCGAGGTCATCGCGGCCATCGAGGACGTCCTGCCGCGATAGCACCCGATGGTCAACCGCCGTCAGCGTGTTGGAAACCGTTGAGACACCTGACGTTGCCACACTGATGGCGTGGCTGGACAGCTGATCGTCTCCGTTTCCGGGATCACCGATCGCACGCTGCCCGACGTCGCCGAGTTCCGCGCGCAACTCGACGCCCGCGGTGTGCCGGTGTCCCTGCTGGTGGCTCCCCGGGTGAAGGGCGGTTTGCGGCTCGAGGACGACGCCGCCACGGTCCAATGGCTCGCCGCGAGGCGGGATGCCGGCGACGCGGTCGTGCTGCACGGCTTCGACGAGGCCGCCACCAAGAAACGCCGCGGTGAATTCGCGACGCTGCCCGCACACGAGGCCGGGCTGCGACTGACGGCCGCCGACCGCGTTATGGAACACCTGGGTCTGCGCACACGGCTGTTCGCGGCGCCGGGGTGGGCGGTGTCGCGTGGCACCGTCATGATGTTGCCCCACAGGGGATTCCGTTTGCTCGCCGGACTGACCGAGATCACCGATCTGGTCCGCGGAACGACCGTGCGCTCCCGCGTGCTCGGTATCGGCGAAGGCTTCCTGAGCGAGCCGTGGTGGTGCCGCACGCTGGTGCTGTCCGCCGAGCGGACGGCGCGGCGTGGCGGGGTGGTCCGAGTCGCTGTGGCCGCCAGGCACCTGCGCAAGCCGGGACCGCGAGGGGCGATGCTCGACGCCGTCGACCTCGCGTTGATGCACCGATGCGTGCCGGATGTCTACAGATGGCCGCCGGACACCGCAATGGCAGCCGCCGCTTAGCCCGTCCCGCTAACGTGGCGGCCATGGCAGATGCTGACGTCATCGTCGTCGGGGCCGGGCTGGCGGGTCTGGTGGCGGCCTGCGAACTCGTCGAGCGAGGCCGCCGTGTGCTCATCGTCGACCAGGAGAACGCCAACAACATCGGGGGCCAGGCGTACTGGTCGTTCGGCGGCCTGTTCTTCGTCGACAGCCCGGAGCAGCGGCGGCTGGGTATCCGCGACAGCCACGAGTTGGCGCTCCAGGACTGGTTGGGCTCGGCCGGATTCGACCGCCCGGAGGACCACTGGCCGCGGCAGTGGGCACATGCCTACGTCGACTTCGCCGCGGGGGAGAAGCGCGGCTGGCTGCGCGAACGAGGCCTGCAGACGTTCCCGCTCGTCGGATGGGCCGAGCGCGGCGGATATGACGCGCGCGGACACGGCAATTCGGTGCCGCGCTTCCACATCACCTGGGGCACCGGCCCCGCGATCGTCGACATCTTCGCCCGACGGCTGACCGGGCGGGCCCGGTACGCGCACCGGCACAGGGTCGACGAACTGATCGTGGAGACCGGGGCCGTGGTCGGGGTGCGTGGCACGGTGCTCGAACCCTCCGACGCCGCCCGCGGTGTTGCGACGTCGCGAGAGTCTGTTGGCCAGTTCGAGTTTCGTGCCCAGGCGGTGATCGTCGCCAGCGGCGGCATCGGCGGCAACCACGACCTGGTGCGGCAGAACTGGCCGAAACGGATGGGCCGGGTACCCGAACAACTGCTGTCCGGTGTGCCCGCCCATGTCGACGGACGCATGATCGGCATCACCGAGGCCGCCGGGGCGCGGGTCATCAACAGCGACCGGATGTGGCACTACACCGAAGGCATCACCAACTACGACCCGATCTGGCCGCTGCACGGCATCCGGATCCTGCCCGGGCCGTCGTCATTGTGGTTGGACGCCAACGGCAATCGGCTGCCGTCGCCGCTGTATCCCGGATTCGACACGCTCGGCACGCTGGAACACATCGCGCAGACGGGCCAGGACTACACGTGGTTCATCCTCAACGCCCGCATCATCGCCAAGGAGTTCGCGCTCTCGGGGCAGGAACAGAATCCCGACCTCACCGGCCGCAGCATCCGCGACGTGTTGTCCCGGGTGCGTCCCGGCGCGCCGGCGCCGGTGCAGGCGTTCGTCGACCGAGGTGTCGACTTCGTCAGCGCCGACTCGCTGCGCGACCTGGTGTCGTCGATGAACGCGGTGCCCGACGTGCTCCCGTTGGATTACGCGACCGTCGAGGCCGAGGTCACCGCCCGCGACCGCGAGGTCGCCAACAAATTCACCAAGGACATGCAGATCGCGTCGATCCGGGTGGCGCGCAACTACCTCGGTGACCGCGTGAGCCGCGTCGTCGCACCGCATCGGCTGACCGACCCCAAGGCCGGACCGCTGATCGCGGTGAAGCTGCACATCTTGACGCGAAAGTCGTTGGGCGGACTGGAGACCGATCTCGACGCGCGGGCGCTCAAGCCGGACGGCAGCGTGTTGGACGGGCTGTACGCCGCCGGCGAGGCGGCGGGGTTCGGCGGCGGTGGTGTGCACGGCTACCGGTCGCTCGAGGGCACCTTCCTCGGCGGTTGCGTGTTCTCCGGCCGGGCCGCGGGCCGCTCGGCCGCGCGCGATACGGCCTGACTCAAAATCCCGCGGACGAACCGCGAATCAGAATTCCGTGCCGTCCTCGGGTTCGAGCACCCGAAAGTCGGTGTCGGTCATCTCCGTCAGCCGGCCGTAGAAGATGCCGCGGGCGCTCGGATCGATGATGCCCTGGTGGATCGGCACCGCGTGCGTCGGCGCGACTGCACGCAGATAGTCCACCGCCTCGGAAATCTTCATCCAGGGCGCGGCCGCGGGGGTGGCCAGCACGTCGACCGGTTCGCCCGGCGCGTAGAGGGCGTCGCCCGGATGCATGAGGCGGGCCCGATGGCTGCCGTCGTCGACGAGGTAGGAGATGTTGTCGATGATCGGGAGCTCCGGATGGATCACCGCATGCTTGCCCCCCACACCGCGCACGGTGAGGTGCTCGATCGTGAGGACGTCGCCGACGTTGACCGCGCGCCACGGGTCGCCGAGTTGCGTGGCGGTCTGAGGATCGGCGTACAGGGCGGCCTGCGGGTTCGCCTCGAGCAGGGCGGGCAGTCGCTCGGTGTCGGCGTGGTCGGGATGCTGATGGGTGATCAGGATCGCCGACAGGCCCGTGATGCCCTCGAATCCGTGCGAAAAGATGCCCGGGTCGAACAAGATCGTCGCTTCACCACCGGATTCGCCCTTGAAATTGGCCAGTAAGCAGGAATGTCCGAAATGGGTCAATTGCATGGCTATATTGTGGCGGCGCAAGCCGTCTTCAGGGGGTACTTGAGTCGTGCGATTGCTGCTTGCGGTGGCCCTTGCGACGTTCGGCCTGTCACTTGCGGCCGCCCCCTCGGCGCGCGCGGTGCCCGGGGTGTGCCCGCCCATCTGCGACGCGATACCCGATTCGGCGTGGCCGGTGTCCAGCTCGCTTCCCCTCTACCCGGTGTACCGGTGGCCGGGGTTGGCGGGCCTGGCCGTCAATGCGCCCGCACCGCGGTTCCTGTTCGAGGAGCTGTGCGCCAGCCCACCCGTAGCGGCCGACCCGCGCGGCTACGTCGTGGCGGCCAGGGCGCAGATCGGCAATCCCCCTGGTCAGTGGCAACTGCGGGCGCAGGTGCTGCATTGGCGGGGCGACGTCGCGTACAGCGGGCCGCTCACCCGGTCGGTGCTCGACTCGGCGCAGGCCAGGCTGCGCACCTGCCAGCTGACCGCGCCGCTGGTGTCGCCGTCGATCACCACGGTCGACGGCGAGCGGCTGGCGGCGGTGATCAGCGTGGCCGGCCAGCAGGTGGTGCACCAGTACCTGCTGGCCCACCCCGCCAGCGGCAGCATCGTCGAGCTCGCGCTGTCCTCGACGCTGCCCCTGCAGGTCCCCTGGCCTCCGGTGCCCGACGCTCAGGTCCTCGACGCGCTGGCCACCCCGCTGTGCGAGGCCTATCTCGGTTCGTGCCGGTGAGTCGCGGGCGCTCCAACCGCCGGTACAGTTGACGCGTGGCAAGGGTGGTGGTGCACGTGATGCCCAAGGCGGAGATCCTCGACCCGCAGGGGCAGGCGATCGTCGGCGCATTGGGCCGTCTGGGTTTCAACGGTGTCTCAGATGTCCGGCAGGGCAAGCGTTTTGAACTCGAAGTCGACGACAGCATCGATGACGACACCCTGGCCGAGATCGCGGAATCGCTGCTGGCGAACACCGTGATCGAGGACTGGTCGGTGAGCAGGGAGCAAGCATGACGGCGCGTGTGGGCATCATCACATTTCCGGGCACGCTGGACGACGTCGACGCCGCGCGAGCGGTCCGCCTGGCGGGCGCCGAAGCCGTTCCGCTGTGGCACGCAGACACCGATCTGAAGAACGTCGACGCCGTGGTGGTGCCCGGCGGCTTCTCCTACGGTGACTATCTGCGGGCGGGCGCTATCGCCAAGTTCGCGCCGGTGATGGGTGAGGTCGTCCGGGGCGCCGAGCGCGGTATGCCGGTGTTGGGCATTTGCAACGGTTTTCAGGTGCTGTGCGAGGCCGGTCTGCTGCCGGGCGCGTTGACCCGCAACGCCGGACTGCATTTCGTGTGCCGCGACATCTGGCTGGAGGTGGCGTCGAACACCTCGGCGTGGACGACGCGCTTCGAGAAGGGCGCCGATCTGTTGATCCCGCTGAAGTCCGGCGAGGGCCGCTACGTCGCCAGTGACAAGGTGCTCGACGAACTCGAAGGCGAAGGCCGGGTCGTGTTCCGCTACCGCGACAACCCCAACGGCTCGCAACGCGGCATCGCCGGCATCAGCTCGGCCAACGGCCGCGTCGTCGGCCTGATGCCGCACCCCGAACACGCCACCGAGGCGCTCACCGGCCCGTCCGACGACGGCCTCGGGCTGTTCTACTCCGCGCTGGACGCGGTGCTGACACCGGCCTGACGGGGCTCAGGTCGTGAGGGCGACCGAGGCTTCGGCGGTGTAGCACAGGAACGTCAGCGTCTCCTCCAGGTACAGCTGGACGGTGCTCGCATCGTGCGACAGGTAGCCGATCGACACGTCGGTGCCCAACTGCAGATCGAAATCGCCTCCGCGCGTTGACAGTACGAATGCGCCGTCGATGGCCGGGGCCCAGATGATGTCGCCGTCGACCAGCCGGTTGAGGTGCTCGCGGATCGGATAGCCGTGCTGGGTGGTCTCGCTGACCTTGGTGTACACGTCCGCCGACAACAGCACCGAGTACGGACCGTCCACACCGGAGAGCCGCAGCTCGGACAGCGCCTGGGAGATGACGTCGGGGATGTCGCGCTCGTCGTCGGGCAGCGCGAGCGCGGGGTTGGAACTGCACGCCCGGATGCCCTCGATCGACGCCGCCTCGTAACCCTCGAAGATCGCGCGGTCCTCGGCGAACGCCAGCTTCATCGCCGCATCCTTGACCGGGTCCCAGTCGGAGTCCTGCGAACCCCGCTCGACATCGTCGATCGCGGTGCGCGACACCGTGAACGGCACCCGCAACCGGACCAGTGGTTTGGCCTCCCGCAGGTGCGCCACCACCCCGTCGCCCGGCGGCGTCACGTCGCGCAGATGGCCCGTGCTGATCGCCGCGGTGGTCGGGCCGCCGGGCTCGCTGACATCGACGACACGACGACCGGCTATGTGGCGCTTGAACGTTCGGGACGCCTCGAGCTCGATCTCGGCCCAGGCCTCTTCGGTGACCGGTGCCAGATCGCGGTACAGGTTGTTCATCAACGGGTTCCTTTCAGGCTGCCGATGCCGAGAGAGCCCTCGTATTCGGCGGAAGTTGCCACGGTCGTCGCCGGTGCGTCGTCATCGGCGACGCCCGAACCGGGAAGCGGGGGAGGGTCGTCGAGAAAGTCGACGGTGGGCGTGAAGAACATGCTGCCGGTCAACGCGGTGGAGAAGTCCAGGATGCGATCGGTGTTCCCGGGTGGGTCGCCGATGAACATGTTGTCGAGCATGCGTTCGGTGACCGACGGCGTTCGCGAGTAGCCGATGTAATACGTCCCGAACTCGCCCTTGCCGATCTCGCCGAACGGCATGTTGTGGCGCACGATCTTGAGCTCGTTGCCGTCGTCGTCCTCGATCACGTTGAGCGCGACATGCGAATTGGCCGGTTTGACCGCATCGTCGAGTTCGATGTCGTCGAGTTTCGTGCGCCCGATCACCCGCTCCTGTTCCTCCACCGACAGCGAGTTCCACGCGGCCATGTCGTGGACGTACTTCTGCACGTGCACGTAGCAGGCGCCGGCGAAATCGGGGTCCTCGTCCCCGATTTGGGTCGCCGAGCGGGCGAGCGGTCCGTCCGGATTCTCGGTGCCGTCGACGAAACCCATCAGGTCACGGTTGTCGAAGAACTTGAAGCCGTGCGTCTCGTCGACGATGGTGATCGAGCCTTCCATCGCGTTCACCAGCTTGGTGGCCAGTTCGAAACAGACGTCCATGGACTCCGCGCGGATGTGGAACAGAAGGTCGCCCTCGGTCGCAGGCGCGTGGTGACGGTCGCCGCGGATCTCGACGAACGGGTGCAGTTCGGCAGGCCGCGGCCCGGCGAACAAACGGTCCCAGGCGTCCGAACCGATCGACGTGACTGCCGACAACCGCTTGGCCGGATCGCGGAATCCGATGGCGCGCACCAGACCCGAGATGTCGGGCAGCGCGTCGTGCACCTTCGCCTCCCCGCCCTCGACGATGGTCGCAACGAGGAAGACGGCCGCAGGCGTCAACGGTTCGAGCACCGGTTGAGGTTGGATCTCGGGCACAACTGGACCCTAACGCGAATGATCTTGAATCACGCGTAAAGATGAAGAGATGGCAGCTAGCCCCCAGAGCCTGTGCGAGTTCATCGACGCGTCGCCGTCGCCGTACCACGCCTGCGAGACGGCCGCGGCCCGCCTGCGCGATGCGGGCTTCCGCGAACTCTCCGAAGCCGACCCCTGGCCGACGCACGGAGACTTCTACGTCCTGCGGGCCGGATCGCTGATCGCCTGGCGCACCGAAGCGGCCGTCCGCAACACGCCGTTCCGCATCGTCGGCGCCCACACCGACAGCCCGAACCTGCGCGTCAAACAGCATCCGGACAGGTTCGTCTCGGGATGGCGCGTGGTCGCGCTGCAGCCCTACGGCGGCGCGTGGCTGAACTCGTGGCTCGACCGCGACCTCGGCATCAGCGGCCGGCTGTCGGTGCGCACCGGAAACCGACTCGCGCATCGACTCGTCCGGATCGATGAGCCGATCCTGCGGGTACCGCAGCTGGCCATCCACCTCGCCGAGGACCGCAAGGCCGTCGAGCTCAATCCGCAGCGCCACGTCAACGCGGTGTGGGGCGCCGGCAGCGGGCCCCGGTCCTTCCTAGATTTCGTGGCCGAGCAGGCCGGCGTGGCCGCCGACGATGTGCTGGGCACCGACCTGATGACGCACGATCTGGCACCGTCGCGGCTCGTCGGCGCGGACCGCGACCTGGTGAGCGCCCCTCGGCTGGACAACCAGGCGACCTGCTACGCCGGGCTGGAGGCGTTCCTGGCCACCGGGCCGGGCGCATTCACCCCGGTGCTGGTGCTGTTCGACCACGAGGAGGTCGGCTCGCAGTCCGATCACGGTGCCCAGTCCGACCTGCTGTTGACCGTGCTCGAGCGGATCACGCTCAGCGGGGGCGGCGGGCGCGAGGACTTCCTGCGCCGGCTGCCCGGCTCGATGGTGGCGTCCGGCGACATGGCCCACGCCACGCATCCGAACTACCCGGAGCGCCACGAACCGGGCCACCGCATCGAGGTCAACGGCGGGCCGGTGCTCAAGGTGCAGCCGAACCTGAGGTACGCCACCGATGGGCGCACGGCCGCCGCGTTCGCGCTGGCGTGCGCTCAGGCCGGGGTGCCGCTGCAGCGCTACGAGCACCGCGCCGACCTGCCGTGCGGGTCGACGGTCGGGCCGATGACGGCGGCTCGCACCGGGATCCCGACCGTGGACGTGGGCGCACCGCAGCTGGCCATGCACTCGGCGCGCGAGGTGATGGGCGCCGATGACGTCGTCTCCTACGCAGCGGCGTTGACGGCGTTTCTGTCACCGCGGTGATCTAGGGTCGGCGTCATGACCATCGCCATGGTGAACGTCACCTTCGACAGCACCGACCCCGACCGGCTCGCCGAGTGGTGGGCCCGCGCACTTGGTGGGCAGGTAATCCCCTTGGCGCCAGGCTTTTTCGTCACCGTCTCCCATCCCGACGGCGGTCCCGGTCTCGGCTTCCAGAAGGTCGACGACCCCACGCCGGGCAAGAACCGCGTCCACCTCGACTTCGGCTCCCACGACACGGAGGCCGAGGTCAAGCGCCTCGTCGAACTCGGCGCCACCGAAACGGGACGGCACAGCATGGGCGACTTCGGCTGGGTGGTGCTCGCCGACCCGGACGGCAACGCGTTCTGCATCGGTTCCGCCGACCATCCCTGACCGATCCGTCCCGACGCGCGGTAGCGACGCCGAACCGCTGGAAAGATCGCCGGCGTGCTGCTCTCACTGATCGCGATCTCGGCGGTGCTGGCCGCGTGGGCGCTGGGCGCCAAGCGCCTCGAACAATGGCGGCTGACCGCGCCGATGGTCCTGGTGCTCGCCGGCATCGCGGTCGGCTTCACCACCGGCGACGGGCTGGTCGACTCGCTGAACACCGAGGTCGCTCAGCACACCGCCGAAATCATCTTGGCGATCCTGCTTTTCGTCGACGCCACCGACATCCGCGGCGGGCTGTTCGGCAGGGACCCGCGCGCCGCGATGCGGATGCTGTTCATCGCGTTGCCGCTGAGCCTGGCCGCGGCGCTGGCCCTGGGCCTGTGGCTGCTGCCCGACCTGCCCTGGGCCGTACTGCTGGTGCTCGCGTGCGTCGTGGTGCCGACGGATTTCGCGCCCGCGGCGTCGATCCTGCGCGACGAGCGGGTTCCCGAACGGGTGCGCGACGTGCTGAACGTCGAAGCCGGCTACAACGACGGCATCATCTCGCCGCTGTTCATCTTCGCCCTGGCGGTGGCCGGGGACCGCTCACACGCCTCGACGCCGATGGAGGCGCTGGCCTCGGCGCTGCCCCAGGCGCTCAAGGCCATCCTCGTCGGCCTCGCCGTCGGCGCCGCGCTGGCCCTGCTCACCAATCTCGCCGAGCGGCACGGCGCGATGACCGACCGCAGCAAGCGACTGATCCTCGTCGCCGCACCGATGCTCGCCTTCGGCTTGAGCCTGGCGGTGGACGGCAACGGGTTCGTCGCCGCGTTCGTCTGCGGTATCGCCTTCCACTACCTGCGGCGGTCGTCGGCGTTGCAGGCCGAACTGGCCCTGATCGACGACATCGGATACCTGCTCACGATCGTGATGTGGTTCGTCGTCGGCGCCACCGCAGTGCTGGCGCTGACCCTGGGTGTCAGCTGGTCGCTGGTGGCGTACTGCCTGCTGGCGTTGACGCTTGTGCGGTTGGTGCCCGTTCTGCTCGCCCTGCTCGGTTCGTCGTTCACCTGGCCGGAACGGGCGCTGGTCGGCTGGCTCGGACCGCGCGGCACCACCTCGATCGTGTTCGGTCTGCTGGCGTTCAACGTGCTGCTCGGCGACGCCGAACGGGACGTGCTGATGACCGTCGTCATCGTCGTGCTCGGCAGCGTCGCCCTGCACGGCGTCACGGCGCCCGCCGCCGCCCACGCGTTCGGCAGGTTACGCCCGAAACGCGGGGCCGCCCCTTAACGTCTTCTCCGTGACGCGACCGGTCCGTGCGGTGACTGCAGCTCTCGCGGCGGTGCTGTTGGCGAACGGCTGCGTGGCCGAAGCGGTCGAGACGGGGATCGAATCGGACGACCGTGCCGCCCGCAGCCAGGGCGTGCTGGCCGACGCCGTCCCCTCCGACGTTCCGGGCTGCTCAGCGGCGGTGGGGGTCGAGGGCGCCGTGGCGTGGGTGGGCGCCCGCGGTCTCGCGGACATAACCACGGGCGCCGAGATCACCACCGACACCGCGTTCGACATCGCCTCGGTGTCCAAACAGTTCACCGCGACCGCCGTCCTGTTGCTGATCGGCGAGCGCAGGCTCGCGCTCGACGACGCGTTGGCGACGCACGTGGCCGGGCTTCCAGCGTGGGCCGCCGACGTCACCGTCAAGCAACTGATTCATCAGACCAGTGGGATCCCCGACTACATCGGCTTGTTCGAAGACGCCGGCTTCACGATGACCGACCGCACCACCAACGCCGACGCCCTGAGGGCGCTGGGGGTCACCGAACTGAATTTCGAGCCTGGCACCGCGTTCGAGTACTCGAACTCGAACTACGTGTTGCTCGCCGAGATCGTCGAACGGGTCGCGCGACAACCGCTCTCGGAGTTGCTGTCCGCGCGGATCTTCTGGCCGCTCGAGCTGGCCCTGGTCCTCGATCCGGCACATCCGGCCCCGGGTGCGGCGGTGCCCTACACCGAGGCCGACGGCGACTACACGCCGACGGTCACCGCATGGGAGCAGGTGGGAGACGGTTCCATCCAGACCGCGCCGAGCAAGCTGGTGCGGTGGGCGGACAACTACCGCACCGGGGAGGTCGGCGGGCGTGAACTGCTCGACGCACAACTCGGGGGGGCGGTGGAGACGGGCGAGGGCGACCGGTACGGCGCGGGCATCTACGAATACGCCGACGGCACACTCGGCCACGACGGATCCTGGGGCGGCTTCGTCACCGACTTCCGGATCAGCCGAGACCGGCGCACGTCGGTGGCGGTGAGCTGCAACAGCGACACGCGCGACCCGACCGCCATCGCCGACGCGCTCGCCCGGATCTGGGGTTAGCCCCAGCGTGTGTCGGGTGCCTCAGGCGGCGCCAACCTAGAATGGCCTCGTGACGTCGGAGCTAACCCACACCCTCGACACCGTCGACAGAGCCGCCGCCACTCCCGACCATCCCCAGCCGTTCCGCGAACTCGGCCTCAAGGACGACGAGTACCAGCGGATCCGCGAGATCCTGGGCCGCAGGCCCACCGACGCCGAACTGGCGATGTACTCGGTGATGTGGAGCGAGCACTGCTCGTACAAGTCGTCGAAGGTGCACCTGCGGTACTTCGGCGAGACCACCACGGACGAGATGCGCAAGACGATGCTGGCGGGCATCGGCGAGAACGCCGGCGTCGTCGACATCGGTGACGGCTGGGCGGCCACCTTCAAGGTCGAGTCACACAACCACCCCTCCTACATCGAGCCCTACCAGGGCGCGGCCACCGGCGTCGGCGGCATCGTGCGCGACATCATGGCCATGGGGGCGCGCCCGGTCGCGGTGATGGACCAGTTGCGGTTCGGTGCGGCCGACGCCCCCGACACCCGTCGCGTCGTCGACGGGGTGGTGCGCGGCATCGGCGGCTACGGCAATTCGCTGGGTCTGCCGAACATCGGCGGCGAGACCGTGTTCGACGCGTCCTACGGCGGCAACCCGTTGGTCAACGCGCTGTGCGTCGGGGTGTTGCGCAAGGAAGACCTGCACCTGGCGTTCGCCTCCGGCACCGGCAACAAGATCATCCTGTTCGGCGCGCGCACCGGCCTGGACGGCATCGGCGGCGTGAGCGTGCTGGCCAGTGAGACGTTCGGCGGCGACGAGGGCGGCTCGGCGGGCCGCAAGAAGCTGCCGAGCGTCCAGGTGGGCGACCCGTTCATGGAGAAGGTGCTCATCGAGTGCTGCCTGGAGCTGTACGCCAACGACCTCGTCGTCGGCATCCAGGACCTCGGCGGGGCCGGGTTGTCCTGTGCCACATCCGAACTCGCCTCCGCCGGTGACGGCGGCATGCGCATCGAGCTGGACGCGGTGCCGCTGCGGGCCGCGAATATGACGCCCGCGGAGATCCTGTCGAGCGAGTCGCAGGAGCGCATGTGCGCCGTCGTCACCCCCGAGAACGTCGACAAGTTCATGGCGGTCTGCCGCAAGTGGGAGGTGCTCGCCACCGTCATCGGCGAGGTCACCGACGGCGATCGGCTCCAGATCACCTGGCACGGCGAGACCGTCGTCGACGTGCCGCCGCGCACCGTCGCGCACGAAGGTCCGGTGTACGAGCGGCCGGTCCAGCGGCCCGAGACACAGGATGCGCTCAACGCCGACACCTCGGCCAAGCTGCCGCGGCCGTCCACTGGCGATGAGCTCAAGGCGACTCTGCTTGCGCTGCTTGGCAGTCCACACCTGTGCAGCCGCGCGTTCATCACCGAGCAGTACGACCGCTACGTGCGCGGCAACACCGTGCTGGCCGAGGACGCCGACGGCGGCCTGCTGCGGGTGGACGAGACCACCGGCCGCGGCATCGCGATCTCGACCGACGCGTCGGGCCGATACACCGCGCTCGACCCCTATGCCGGCGCGCAGCTGGCGCTGGCCGAGGCGTACCGCAACGTCGCGGTCACCGGCGCGACGCCGGTCGCGGTGACGAACTGCCTGAACTTCGGCTCGCCGGAGGATCCCGGCGTGATGTGGCAGTTCAGCCAGGCCGTGCGCGGGTTGGCCGACGGCGCAGCGGCGCTGGGCATTCCGGTCACCGGCGGCAACGTGAGCTTCTACAACCAGACCGGCACCACCGCGATCCTGCCGACGCCGGTCGTCGGTGTGCTCGGGGTGATCGACGATGTGCACCGGCGCATTCCGACCGGATTCGGCGACGAACCCGGCGAGACGCTGATTCTGCTGGGCGACACCCGTGACGAGCTGGACGGATCGATCTGGGCCCAGGTCACCGCCGATCACCTGGGCGGGCTGCCGCCGAAGGTGGATCTCGCGCGCGAGAAGCTGCTCGGCGAGGTGCTGACGGCCGCGTCGCGCGACGGCCTGGTGTCCGCCGCGCACGACCTGTCCGAGGGCGGCCTGATCCAGGCCGTCGTCGAGGCCGCACTGCGTGGTGAAACCGGTTGCCGCATCGTGCTTCCCGAGGACCTGGATCCGTTCGTGGCACTGTTCTCCGAGTCGGCGGGCCGGGTGCTCGTCGCGGTGCCGCGCACCGAGGAGAGCCGCTTCCGCGCCATGTGCGAGGCCCGCGGTCTGCCTGCCACCCGCATCGGCGTGGTGGACCAGGCCGGCCAGGACGAAGAGGCCGCGGTCGAGGTCCAGGGCCTGTTCACCGTCACTTTGGAGGACCTGCGCAGCACGTCGGAAAGCGTGCTGCCCGGGTTGTTCGGGTGAGTGAGCCGACCCGACAACGACACCCCCTCTACGTCTGGGCGTGGAGCCTGGTCCGCCTCGACTTCGTCGGGATAGCGTTCAGCGCGCTGCTCTTCTGCCTGTCCCTGACCCCCTCGCTGCTGCCCCGCGACTGGCTGTTCGCGGGACTCATCGGGGGCATCAATGCCGCGATCGGTTACGGCATCGGCGTGTTCATCGCAAAGATGTTGCGCCGCTTCGTATTACGGCGACGCGCATGGTGGCCACCGCCGCGGCGGGTGTTGTGGACGGTTGAGGGCGTGACGGTGCTGCTCGCGCTCTCGGCCTGCGTGCTGATGGTGATCCCGGCCGCCGCCTGGCAGCGCCAGGTGTCGGGGGTGATGGGACTGGAAGGTCCCGCCACGCTCGGTTATCTGCGCACGCTGGTGCTCGCGGCGTTCGTCGGCGCGGTCTGCGTGGCCACCGCGCGCGTGCTGCTCGACATCATCAAGACGATGGCCCGGTTCTTCATCCGGCGGTGGCATCTGCACGACGAGGTGGCGCTGTTCATCGGCACCGCGATCGTCGTGGTGCTCGCCATCACGCTGATCAACGGTGTCCTGGTCCGCGGCTTTCTCGCCGGCGCCAACCGGGTGTTCCAGCCCCAGAACACCACGACCAGGGCGGGCATCGTCCAGCCGCTCGAGCCCGAAAGGTCCGGCAGCCCGGAGTCGTTCGCCGCCTGGGACACCCTCGGCTATCAGGGCCGCAACTTCGTCGCGACCGGCCCGCACGCCGACGAGCTGACCGAGCTGAACGGGGAGCCCGCCTCCGAGCCGATCCGGGTGTATGTCGGCCTGCAGACCGCCGACACCGACGAGCAGCGAATGGCGGTGCTGCTCAGCGAACTCGAGCGCACCGGCGCGTTCGACCGCGAACTGCTGGTGATCATCCCCACCACCGGCACCGGCTGGGTCAACCCGATAGCGGCCCGATCGCTGGAGATGATGTACAACGGCGACACCGCGCTGGTCGCTTCGCAGTACTCGTTCCTGCCGAGCTGGATCTCCTTCCTCGGCGACCAGCAGAAGTCGATGGAATCCGGCCGCATGATGATCGACGCCATTCATCAACGGTGGGAACAACTTCCGGAGGACCGACGGCCCAGACTCGTGCTGTACGGGGAGAGCCTGGGGTCGATGGCCGGACAGGGCGCGTTCGAGTGGCTGCCCGACATCTCCCGGATGGGCTTCTCGTCGGTGCTGTGGGTCGGCCCGCCGAACGCCAGCCCGCTGTGGCGGGCGATCACCGAACGACGCGATCCCGGAACCCCGGAAGTCGAGCCGCGCTACGACAACGGCCGCACCGTGCGCTTCTCCCAGGGCACCGACCCGCAAGAGATCGCGAAGGTGACCGAAAGGCCGTGGGAGGGCACCCGGGTGCTGTTCATGCAGCATCCGTCCGACCCGATCGTGTGGTGGTCGCCCGACCTCCTGTTCACCCGGCCGGACTGGTTACGCGAACCGCCAGGCCGCGACCGCACCGCGTCGATGCGGTGGTATCCGATCGTCACGTTCGGTCAGGTCGCCGCGGATATGACGAACGCGAGCTCGGTGCCCGACGGCCACGGCCACAACTACGGCGATCTCGTGCTCGACGGATGGGCAGCCGTCGCACCTCCGGACGGCTGGACCCCCGAGGACACCGAACGGATCCGTATCGCACTGACCAAGACCGAGTCCGAGGACGGGCCCGAATACTGATGGCAACAGGGAGACTTCGCGCCGTCGCCGTGGCGGCCGCGCTGGTCACCTGGAGTTTCGTCGCGCCGCGGGTGCGGTTCCATCCGCTGTGGAACGCGGCGTTGGGCGCCGGCCTCTACGCACTCGCGCGTCCTCCGCTAGGGTTGCGGCCGCCCGCCGTGTGGTCCGGCCTGCGCTACGGCCTGGCCGCCGCCGCGCCGATCGCGCTGGGCGTGGCCGTGGCCACGGCGATTCCGTCGGTGCGGCAGGGGATGGCCGCGCGCGACCTGCCCGACCATCCGCTGCGGTGGATGGCGCTCGACATCCCGATCGGCACCGTCTGGCCCGAGGAGGTCGCCTACCGCGCGATGTTGGGCAACACCGCCGAGACCGCGTTCCCGCCCGCGGGTGGACGGCTGTTGCAGTCGGTGGCGTTCGGCCTGTGGCACATCATGGACGCCCGCATCACCCGCAACCCGGTGCTGGGCACCGTCCTGTTCACCGGCGTCGCGGGCTGGATGTTCGGGTGGCTGCACGCACGCTCGGGCAGCCTGATCGCGCCGATGCTCGCGCACCTGGCCGCCAACGAAGCCGCGGCTTTGGCGGCACTGGTTGTCCAGCGGCGCATAGAGTCCCGGTCATGAGCACATCCGGACGCGCCCAGTCGCGCACCTTTGTCGTGACCGGTGCGGCATCGGGCATCGGTCTGGCCACCGCGAAACGACTGCTCGCCGAGGGCGGCACCGTGATCGGTGCGGACGTGGCCGAGCCTCGGGAAAACCCGGACGACGGTTTCGAGTTCGTCACCGCCGACGTCACCGACGAGGGCGCCGTGGGCCTGGTGTTCGCCGCGGTGAGCGGTCGCCTCGACGGCGTCGTGCACGCGGCGGGCGTGGCCGGCGGCGGGCCGGTACACCTGCTCGAGCGCGCCGAGTGGGAGCGCGTCATCGCCGTCAACCTCACCGGAACGTTCCTGGTGGCCAAGGCCGCGCTGGGGAAGATGATCGAACAGCCGCGCGTGGACGGTGAGCGGGGATCGATCGTCACCCTGGCCAGCATCGAGGGGCTGGAGGGCACGGCCGGGGGGAGCAGTTACAACGCCGCCAAGGGTGGCGTCGTGCTGCTGACCAAGAACATCGCACTCGACTACGGCCCCAGCGGAATCCGCGCGAACGCCATCTGCCCCGGATTCATCGACACGCCGATGCTGGACAGCGTGATGGGCCTCGAAGGCATGGAGGGCCCGCTGCAGTCGATCACCGAGGAACACGCACTGCAGCGCCGCGGGCGGCCCGACGAGATCGCCTCGGTCGCAGCGTTTCTCGTGTCAACCGATGCGTCGTTCGTGACCGGGCAGGCGATCGCCGTCGACGGCGGCTACACCGCAGGACGCGACCACGACGTGGTCAAACTCTTCGGCTTCCCCGACTGAGGCGCTCACGGGTTGATGGTGAGCTCGCCGAACTGGCGGCCCCACACGTACTCGATGAACATCGGCTGGCCGAGTTCGAGGTGGTTGTACGGCGCGATGCTGGCGCCCGTGTCCATGACCAGATACGGCGTCGGATACAGGTCGCGGGTGATGTCCTGCCAGCAACCCGGGCGGCCCTCCGGTCCGCCGGTCGCGTTGATCCGCGGCAGGTTGTCCGGGTAGATGTACGGATTGCCGGCCCCGGCCAGGATGCCGCCGCCGCCGGTAAGCGAGAACCCGTTGCCGCCCAACGTCTTCGCGACCTTGGGTTGCACCTCGGCGTACTTACGGATGGTGCAGAGGATGGCGGGGCTGTGATAGTCCAACAGTTCCGAGGTCGGCACGAGGTCCGCGGCGCCACGCACGAGATACGGGCCGCCGCGCTCGAATGTATCGGCCCCGTGGTCGGCGAAGCCGAGCGCCGCGATGAGCGCGGCGTCCAGATCGGCATGGAGTTCGTTGAACGTGCGCGCGGCAGTCACGGCGTCGGAAAGCCCGTCCCACAGGTCGACGGACGCGTCGGCGTAGACCCCGGCGAGATGGGCCAGCAGGCGGGTGTCGGTGCGGATCGCCGGCATGCGCGGATTGAGGTCGTCGAGGATCCTGTTGCCGTCCATGAGCGACTCACCGAAGCCCTCGCCGCCCACCCCGCCGAGCGCATCCGCCGTCGCCGCCAAGGTCTGGTTCAACTTGATCGGGTCGACCTTCTCGGCGAGCGCGAGGACGGTCTCGAACACCGTGTTGAACTCCGTCGTCACCGCCGACGCCTCGATCACGGCGCCCGGCGAGACATGGTGCGCCGACGCGTCTTTCGGCGACTCGAGCGAGATGTACTTGTTGCCGAAGACGGTGGTGGCCCGGATCTCGGCCGTCACGTTCGCCGGAATGCGTTCCAGATAGCGCGGATCGACGTCGAGTGACAGCTCCGCCCGCTGTCCGTCGATGGTGTCGACGTGAGTGATCGCTCCGACGCGCCCGATCTCGACGCCGTTGTAGGTGACCTTCGCGCCGCGTTCGACGACGAGGCCGGCGCGCGGCGCCAGCAACAGCAGCTGTGTCTTACGGCTCAGGTCACCGCGAAACTGAAGGTAGAGAAGGGACGCCGCGACGGCGGCGACAATCAGCAGCACCGCACCCGCCACCTTGTACGGCGGCTTGCTGCGGTCGACAAACACTTTGAGACAGTAGATTATGGCCACCGCTCGAAGGGCCCGTACGGCCGATCCGGTGAAGACCCGTGCCGCGGTCGCGGCGCTGGTCGACTGGCTGCGCGACGCGGCTCACCCCGAGCCGTCACGCACCGAACTCGCCGAAGCGGTGCGGTTGACCGCCCGCACCCTCGCGGCGGTGGCGCCGGGGTCCAGCGTGGAGGTTCGCGTGCCGCCGTTCGTCGCGGTGCAGTGCATCGAGGGCCCGGCACACCGGAGGGGCAACCCGCCCAACGTGGTGGAAACCGATCCTCGGACCTGGCTGCTGCTGGCCGCCGGCATGACGACCGTGGCCGACGCCGCCGCGAGCGGGGCTCTGGCCCTGTCGGGCTCACGGGCCTCCGAGATCGCCGACTGGCTACCGCTCGTCGACCCCGGGCCCGCGACGTTCACCGAAAGTACGGGAAGTCCTGAACCCAGTTGAAGCCGCGACTGCGCAGCCGAAATTCGTTCAAGTTCATCTGTTGCAGCACCTGGCGACCGGCCTGCCGTCGAGGCGTCCGTCGAGACGTAGCCGGCCCTGATGGGGCCGCTCGACGGTGAACCTGCCGGTGTCGGGAAGTTCGAGGGTGCCTGCCGCGGTGTCGAAATACGCAGGCGCCGAGACCAACTCGCCGTCCATCCGTTGATACGTCACGAGATCGGGCTCGTCGAAGACGACGCGCTGCCACCGTTGCTCGTCGGTGGTCATCGGTGGGCGCTGCTTGCCGTCGAGGTAGAACTCCGTGACAGTCCAGATGCCGTACGCGTCGTGCTTGGCGCGTCCGCCGCCGTACAGGCGCCAGCCGTGCCAGTTCAGCACCACGCAGCCGATCAGCAACAGGACGCCCACCGAGACCTGCGCGGCCGCCGCGATCCGGTTCGCCCGCGCGGCATCGCACAGCGGCGGATACGTGACGGGTTCGGGCGTGCGGTGCAGCACGAACACATCCAGAGGGTGTACAGGGCGAAATACAGGCTGCGCAGCCCGAAGTAGACGTAGCAGAAGCGGAACGCGATGCGGGTGCGCAGGTGCCGTGGGGGTTCGGAATCGTCGACGCCGTTGTTCACGCATTCGACTTCTGCCACGTCGATCGTTGTCACGATCACCCCCGTCGCGCCGCGATAATTGACGCGAATGCTAAGTGCACTTACGGGATGTTGCAGGGAGGCGGCGGCGTCCGCGACGAACGTGTTCCACGACACGCTCCGCGGCTTCGTTTCCGCAGCCCGAAACCCGTAGACTCGGGGCATCAGCCGTCCTCCCCACGGAGCAGCCCTATCGTGACCGGCCCGCAGACCGATCCAGAACCCCGCGAAGAGTGTGGCGTATTCGGCGTCTGGGCGCCGGGTGAAGAGGTCGCCAAGCTCACGTACTACGGCCTATACGCCCTGCAGCACCGCGGTCAGGAGGCGGCGGGCATCGCCGTCGCCGACGGCTCGCAGGTACTGGTCTTCAAAGACCTCGGTTTGGTCAGCCAGGTGTTCGACGAGCAGACGCTGGCCGCTATGGAGGGCCACGTCGCGATCGGGCACTGCCGCTACTCGACCACCGGGTCCACGACGTGGGAGAACGCCCAGCCCGTATTCCGCAACACCTCGGCGGGCACCGGCGTCGCGCTGGGCCACAACGGCAACCTCGTCAACGCCGCCGAACTGGCCGCCCGGGCCCGCGAGGCCGGATTGCTCGACACCCGGGGCGCGCCGGCGGCGACCACCGACTCCGACATCCTCGGCGCCCTGCTGGCCCACGGCGCGGCCGATTCGACACTCGAGCAGGCGGCGCTGGAACTGCTGCCGACCGTGCGCGGCGCGTTCTGCCTCACATGGATGGACGAGAACACCCTCTACGCCGCCCGCGACCCGTACGGGGTGCGGCCCCTGGCGCTGGGCCGACTGGACCGGGGCTGGGTTGTCTCGTCGGAGACCGCGGGGCTCGACATCGTCGGCGCCTCGTTCGTCCGCGACATCGAACCCGGCGAACTGCTGGCGATCGACGCCGACGGCGTGCGTTCCACCCGCTTCGCCAGCCCGGAACCCAAGGGCTGCGTCTTCGAATACGTTTACCTGGCGCGGCCCGACAGCACGCTGGCCGGCCGGTCGGTGCACGCGACGCGCGTCGACATCGGGCGCCGGCTGGCCAGGGAGATGCCGGTCGAGGCGGACCTGGTGATCGGCGTTCCGGAGTCGGGCACACCCGCCGCGGTGGGCTACGCGCAGGAATCCGGAATCCCGTTCGGCCAAGGCCTGATGAAGAACGCCTACGTCGGGCGGACGTTCATCCAGCCGTCGCAGACCATCCGCCAGCTCGGTATCCGGCTCAAGCTCAACCCGCTCAAGGAAGTGATCCGCGGTAAGCGCCTGATCGTGGTCGACGATTCGATCGTGCGCGGTAACACCCAGCGCGCGCTGGTTCGGATGCTGCGCGAGGCCGGCGCGATCGAGGTGCATGTGCGCATCGCGTCCCCGCCCGTGAAATGGCCGTGCTTCTACGGCATCGACTTCGCCACTCCGGCAGAACTCATCGCCAACGCCGTCGACGACGAGGACGAGGTGCTCGAGGCGGTGCGCCACGCCATCGGTGCCGACACGCTGGGCTACATCTCGAAGCAGGGCATGATCGCGGCAACTGAACAGCCCGCCTCGCGGTTGTGCAGCGCGTGCTTCGACGGCAAGTACCCGATCGAGTTGCCGGGCGAATCGGCGTTGGGCAAGAACGTGATCGAGCACATGCTCTCCACCGCCGCCAAGAGCGGTATCCCGCTGCAGTCCGACAACGACAACGTCTCGGCGCTGCGCCGGCCGTAGTCAGCGTCCGACGTGCGCCCAGTGCGGATCGGTCGGTAACGGTCCCCGCTGCAACGCCGACGCGACCGCGTCGCGGTAACCGGTCAGCCCGCCTTGCGGTTTCGCGATGACGTCGTCGATGTCGTGGTCGGCCATCACCGCGTCGCATTCCAGCGACTCCACCAGCGGACGCGCCAGCCCGCCGGGAAGCGGGGTCACCAATCCGATCCACCAACTCGCGATTGTCGGTGTGAGCCAGGGCAATACGACCATCAATCGCCGTCGTCGGCCCGAAACCTCGGCGTACACCTGCATGGCTTCGCCGTACTCGAACACGTCGGGCCCGCCGATGTCCCACGTGCGCGACTTCGGCACCGATGCCGCGGCCGCCTCGGCCAGATAGTGCAGCGCGTCGTCGACGGCGATCGGCTGGATCTTGTTGTGCACCCACTTCGGCGTGGTCATCACCGGTAGGCGGTTGGTCAGATGGCGGATCATCTCGAAAGACGCCGAGCCCGCGCCGATCACAATGCCGGCCTGCAGCACCACGGTCTCGATGCCCGACTCGATGAGGATCTCGCCGACGTCGGTTCGCGACTGCAGATGCGGCGAGAGATCGGCCCCCGGGGGATGCAGCCCGCCCAGATACACGATGCGCTTGACGCCCGCGTCGCGAGCGGCCGTGACGACGTTGCGGGCCGAGCGCGCCTCCTCCTCGACGAAGTTCGGCGAGGTGCCCATCGAGTGCACGAGGTAGTAGACGACGTCGATATCGGTGAACGCCTTGCGCAAGGAGTCGACGTCGCCGAGATCGCCGCGGGCCACCTCGACGCGGTCACGCCAGGGCACGTCGTCGAGTTTGTCGGGGTTGCGGGCCAGCGCACGCACGGCGTGGCCGCGGTCGAGCAGCGCGGGAACCAACCGTCCACCGATGTAGCCGGTCGCTCCCGTCACCAAGCAACGGATGTCGTCAGTCACCCCGCCGGGATCGCCGGTTTGGGCGTCAGGCAAACCCGCAGCCGGGATCGGGCATGTCCACCGCCAGCGGAGTGCCCGCCGGCTTGATGAAGAGCACCCACATCACCAACGGCGTCGGCCCCAGGTTGCGGCCGATGTGCACGTTGCCGGGACCACTGGCTTCGGTGATGGGCGCACCGGGCGGATAGACGCCGTCGGGTGCGCAGCCGACCGCCACGTCGTGGGTGAGTGTGCCCTCGCGAATCAGGCCGTACACCCGTCCGTCGTGGTAGTGCCAGCCAGTGCTGCCGCCGGGGGCGATGGTGATCTCGCGGGTGACGTAGTCGACAACGTCGACCGTCGACTCCGCGAGCGTCCTTGCCTCCACGCCGGATGACGGTGTCGCGGACGCGCTCGCCGGACCGAACATCGCCAGCGCGAGCGCCGCCAACGCACACACGATCGTCGCGCACCGGCGAACTGCTGTCATGAGCGGTCAGATTGTCACATCGCCGCGCGTCGCGCGACATCTCAGCTGGCGTGATACCGCCGAAGGCGGTTACCGCGCCGGGGCGAACACCGGTAGCCTTTACCGCGATGACCGAACGCGCCGAACCTGCCGGCATCTCCTACGCGTCGGCCGGGGTCGACATCGAAGCCGGTGACCGCGCCGTCGAACTTCTCAAACCGCTCGCCGAGAAGGCGACCCGGCCCGAGGTCCGCGGCGGCATCGGCGGTTTCGCCGGATTGTTCGCGCTGCGCGGCGGTTACCGCGAACCCGTGCTGGCCTCCTCCACCGACGGGGTTGGTACGAAGCTCGCGGTCGCCCAGGCCATGGACAAGCACGACACGGTCGGAATCGACCTGGTCGCGATGGTCGTCGACGACCTCGTCGTCTGTGGCGCCGAACCGCTGTTCCTACAGGACTACATCGCCGTCGGCCGCACGGTCCCCGAGCGGATCAGCGAGTTGGTGGCCGGAATCGCCAACGGATGCCTGCAGGCCGGGTGTGCGCTGCTCGGCGGTGAGACCGCCGAACATCCGGGTCTGATGGCCCCCGACCACTACGACATCTCGGCCACGGGCGTCGGCGTCGTCGAGGCCGACGACGTGCTCGGCCCGGATCGGGTCAAGCCCGGCGACGTGCTGATCGCGATGGCCTCGACGGGGTTGCACTCCAACGGCTACTCGCTGGCGCGAAAGGTGTTGCTGGAGATCGACCGGATGAACCTGGCGGGCCACGTCGAGGAGTTCGGACGCACGCTGGGCGAGGAGCTACTGGAACCCACCCGCATCTACGCCAAGGACTGCCTGGCGCTGGCCGCCGAGACGCAGGTGCGCACGTTCTGCCACGTCACCGGCGGCGGATTGGCCGGCAACCTCGAGCGCGTGGTCCCGCACGGCCTGGTCGCCGAGATCGACCGCGGCACGTGGACCCCCGCACCGGTGTTCGCGATGATCGGTCAACGCGGACGCGTCGAGCGCGTCGAGATGGAGCGGACCTTCAACATGGGCGTCGGCATGGTCGCGGTCGTCGCGCCCGAGGACACCGACCGCGCGTTGGCGATCCTGACCGCGCGCCACCTGAACTGCTGGACGCTGGGAACGGTCAAAAAGGGCGGTAAGGACGCCCCGCGAGCCCGACTCGTGGGACAGCACCCGCGCTTCTAGGGGTCAGCGACGCCAGTCGTCCTCTTCGACCCAGTCGTCGGCTACCGCGTCGGTACCCGCCAGGTCGTTGTCAGAAGCGCCCGACAGCTCGCGCTGAAGCCGCTCGAAGTCGGTCTGCGGTGAGCTGTATTTGAGCTCACGAGCAACCTTGGTCTGCTTTGCCTTTGCCCGGCCGCGGCCCATGGGGGGACCCCCTCGCGCAATAACGGAGCGGCCCGATGTGCAGGCGGCTCCGATCTGATCTGTCTTTTATCGTCCTGCCAACACTTTACCGTGCCTGGCTGCCGTCCGCTGCCAGGCCCTCGGCGATCAGCGGGTTCCGCCGCGCAGCTGTTCGACCGCACGACGCCCGGCACCTGCGACGTCGGGCGGCGGCATCGAGTCCTTATCGATGACCGCGGGCCCGCCGTCCACGGTCAATTCGGTGTCCGCGGGCAGCCCGCGCTTGAGCAGCGCCAGCGCGATCGGCCCCTCGTCGACGTGGTCGACCACGGTGCCGAGGCGGCCGACGACGCGTCCGCCGGCCAGCACCTGGGCACCGGTGGTGGGTCTGTCGATCGAGCCGTCGAGGTGCAGCCGGACCAGCATCCGGGGCGGTTTGCCCAGGTTGTGCACTCGGGCGACGGTCTCCTGGCCCCGGTAGCAGCCCTTGTCCAGGTGCACGGCGGGGCCGATCCAGCCGACCTCGTGCGGGATCGTGCGCTCGTCGGTGTCCACGCCCAGGCGCGGTCGCAGGGCGGCGACCCGGTGGGCCTCATACGTCCACACCCCGGCGGGCCGGACCCCGACGTCGGTGAGCCGACGCCACCAGGACTGCACCCGATCGCGGGGCACGACGAGGTCGAGCTCCAACCTATCGGTGCCATCGGCGTCGAGACGGCGCAGGAAACCGCCGTCGGGCAGCGCGACGGCCGTCCGTTGCGCCGGTAGCGAACCGAGGCCGAGCGCGTCGAGCACCTCGCGGTCACCCAATCGCGGTCCGAGCAGGGACAACACGGCAAGGTCGGCCGGTTCCACCGCGACGTCGGACCAGAACACCATCCTGCGCAAGTAGGTGAGCAGCGGTTCGGAGCGCGACGGTTCGGTGTCGAGATAGGTGACGCCGCCGAGTTCTGTTTGCACCCAGTGATCTTCGACACGACCCTGCCCGTCGAGGCTGAGATTCTCGGTGACGACGCCGTCGGCGAGCCCGCTGACGTGCTGGGTGGTGAGGCTGTGCAGCCACGTCTTGCGGTCGGCGCCGGTCAGGGCGAGCACGGCGCGATGCGACCGGTCCACGACGACGGCATTGTCGGCGGCCGCCCGTTGTTCGCCGAGCGGGTCACCGTAATGCCAGACGGCGCCGGCGTCGGGTCCGGTGTCGGGAGCAGGCACGGCTGACATACCTCAACTCTACGTTCGGCGCGCGAACGGCCCGCGGCTACGCTTTTGGCCCATGGCTGGCGAACTCGGCGTCGTGGTGACGCTGGACGGGCGACTGCACGACCCCGCGGCGCCATTGCTGCACGCCGACGATCTCGCGGCCGTCCGCGGTGACGGCGTTTTCGAGACGTTGCTCATCCGCGACGGCCGGCCGTGCCTGCTCGAGGCCCACCTGTCGCGGCTGACACAGTCGGCGCGGATGATCGATCTCCCCAATCCCGACCTGCCGCGCTGGCGCTCTGCGGTGTCGGCCGCGGTGGCGGAGTGGACCGCACGGACGGCCGACGAGGGGGTGCTGCGGTTGGTGTACAGCCGCGGCCGCGAAAGCGGTTCGCCGCCGACGGCGTTCGCCACGATCGGCACACTGCCCGCGCGAGTGGCGGAGGTGCGACGAAACGGTCTCGCGGCGCTCACCCTGGCGCGCGGCCTTCCGTCCCAGGGCACCGACGAGATGCCGTGGCTGCTGGCCGGAGCCAAAACGCTGTCCTATGCGGTGAACATGGCCGCGCTGCGGCACGCGGAGCGGCACGGCGCGGGCGACGTGATCTTCGTCGGCTCCGACGGTTTCATCCTCGAGGGGCCGCGTTCGACGGTGGTGATCGCCGCGGAGTCCGAACCGGGCTCGGGCGACATCGCGTTCTTCACTCCGCCGCCGTGGTTTCCGATCCTGCGCGGCACCACACAGCAGGCGCTGTTCGAGGTCGCAAGGGACAAGGGCTACGCCTGTGACTACCGATCCTTGCGACCTGCGGATCTGCTTACCGCCCAAGGTGTTTGGTTGGTGTCGAGCATCACGCTGGCCGCGCGGGTGCACACCCTCGACGGTGCGCCGCTGACACCGAGTCCGGTGGCGGCCGAGTTCGCCGAACTCGTCGACGCCGCGATCGTCAGCGATCGCTGAACGCTGAATCGACCGTAATCCGGTTGTCGCCTCTGGTGTGCGCGAGTACCGTCGCTCGTACACAGGAGAGGAGGTGGTCCGAGATTTTGAGTGATTTATGGACTTGTGAGGTGGCTGCGAGCTAGCAGCGCCAGGGGATGAGCTGACGGCTCTTCGCGTCCTGCGCGCGCTGGCGAATTCCCCGCAGTCACCCGGCCCCCGAGCCCCTCGGTCTTGTCCGCCAGGAACACACGGCTCGGGGGCCGTTCCATATCTCGTGGCCGATCTCCGAAGGCCGAATCGGTAGCGAACCGTTGCACGCGTGGACTGGCGCGTCACCGGTGCGCCGGGCGATGATGCGCCCCATGCGCATCGTCAGGAAGCTCGGTGTGCTGCTGGCCGCCCTCGCGACCGTGACGGCCTGTGCGCCCACCACCGAGCCCTACCGCACGCCGCGCCCAGGGGACTGTCAGAAGGACAAGCTGGGGACTCTCTACAAGGGCGTGTTCACCTTCGGCACCGATCAGCCGGTCTACCCGCCGTGGTACATCGGAGACAACCCCGCCAACGGCGAGGGGTTCGAATCGGCGCTCGCGTACGCCATCGCGAACCGGCTCGGTTACGCCCCCGGCGACGTGCGGTGGGTCCGCGTGCCGTTCAGCGAGGCCATCGCGTCGGGTTCGAAGTCGTTCGATGCCAACCTGAACCAGTTCTCCATCACCAACCAGCGCAGGGCCGTCGTCGACTTCTCGGCTCCCTACTTCGACGTGAACCAGGCCGTCGTCACCGTCAAGAGTTCACCCGCGGCCAGGGTGAGGAGCGTGGAAGAACTCAAGTCGCTGCGGCTGGGAGCGCAGGTCGGCAGCACCAGCCACACCGCCGCGCTGGACATCGGGGGGTCGAAGACGGTCGAGGTGTACAACACCAACGGCGATGCGAAGCTCGCGCTGAGCACCGGCGAAATCGATGCGCTGGTCGCCGATCTGCCGACCGCGTTCACGGTCGCCGGTGAGCTGCGCGACGGAATGATCGTCGGCCAGTTGCCGGCCTCCGATGAAGCGGCCGAGCAGTTCGGCGTGGTACTCGCCAAGCGCAGCGGGCTGACGGCCTGTGTGTCGTCGACCGTCGACGCGCTGCGCGAGGACGGCACGTTGGCGCAGTTGCGCAGCGAATGGTTGACCGTCGAAGGCAAGGCCCCGCTGCTGGCCTAGCCGGCCGGACCGGGCGCGAACGTGGCGCACTCCTGCATGGCTCGGTTCCAGGTTTCGGGGTCGACGCCGGCGGGCGGGCCGGCAGGACCGGGCGCGGCCGGGACGCCGTGATCGGTCAGGCACTGCGCCAGCGACCCGTGACCTGACGGGGTTTCCGACGTGGTTGTCTCGGCCGGGGCCTCGGACGTCGTCGTTTGAGTTTGAGTCGCGGTTCCGGACGTGGTGGTCGGCTGCTCGGCCGGCGGCTCGGATGCGCAACCCGCGAGCATCGCGACCGCGGCGACGCCCGCGGCGAAAACGGTCACGCGCATCAGCCGACGAACCTCGACAGCCGCGCCGACAAGTGGGGGACCAGGCCGCCGTCGGCGTCGACGCGCTCCTCGACATAGGCGAGATCGCCGCCCTCGACGATGCCGTACAACCGCTTGGCGCCACCGACCAGCATCCCGGACTTACTGCGCGCCAACGCGTCCGTGACCAGTTCCCACGACGACTGGGTGAGGGGCCGACCGTAGAACAACTCGATGTACCCCGCGGAATGGGCCAGCAGCAGCTCGATGGCCTGGGACTCAGACGGATCGGCGGGGTCGTTGACGAACCGCCAGTAGCCGGACTCGCGCAGCGACGGCTGCTCGTAGTCGCCCGACTCGGTCAAACGCCAGGAGCGGGCTTCCCAGATCAGGTAATCCCCGCCGTCGTGCGAGACCACGATCTGCTGGCCGAACCGGTAGTCGCCGTCGGCGCCGCGGCCCTCGCCCTCACCGCGCCAGACGCCGACAAGCGGCAGCAGCGCGAGCAGTGCGTCGTTGAGGTTCACGCCCTCGCGGAGATTCGCGGTGTCAGCGGGCGCGGGCAGATCGCCGAAAACCGGGATGTTCCGCGCGGCGGTCGTTTTCGCGCGCTCGGCCGCGGCCGCTATTGCGTCGTCGCCGGATGTCACGACTCGTCGGTGATCAGCCGGTACAGCGCGTACAACGCGAACCATGTGATCACGACGACGGCTGCGACCAGCAGGATTTCGAAGAACAACACCACGTCCACGAGTCTAGTCGGCCGTGGAAGGCCGAGCGCACCAGCCTCTGCATGGCCTGGTGCGCCGAACGTGAGCTTGTGTTCGAGATCTCAGCGGATCCTCGATCACAAGCTCACGTTCGAGCCGGAAGGTCTCAGGCGACCTTGACGTCGACCTCGTGGATGCCCGCACCGGACGGCGCGACGACGGCGTCGCCGTTGCCGACCTTCGAGAGCGCGCGCAGGGTCCACGTGCCGGGCGCCGCGAAGAACCGGAAGTCACCGGTGGCCGACGCGACGACCTCGGCGGTGAACTCGTCGGAGCTGTCCAGCAGCCGCACGAACGCGCCGCCGACGGCCTGTCCCGACCCGTCAACGACGCGGCCGGTGATCACCGTCTCCTTCTCGAGGTCGACGCTGGCGGGCAACGTCAGGCCTTGTTTCGGGGCAGAGCACATATCAACTTCCCAACTCGATCGGGGCACCCACCAGGGAGCCGTATTCCGTCCAACTGCCGTCGTAGTTCTTGACGTTCTTGTGTCCGAGCAGTTCCTGCAGCACGAACCAGGTGTGCGACGAGCGCTCACCGATGCGGCAGTACGCGATGGTCTCCTTCTCTCCGTCGAGCCCCGCCTCGGCGTACAGCTTCGCGAGGTCCTCGTCGGACTTGAAGGTCCCGTCGTCGTTGGCCGCCTTGCTCCACGGAACGTTGATCGCGCCGGGGATATGCCCGGGGCGCTGGCTCTGCTCCTGGGGCAGGTGCGCGGGAGCCAGGATCTTGCCGGAGAACTCGTCGGGGGAGCGCACGTCGACCAGGTTCTGGCTGTTGATCGCCGCGATCACCTCGTCGCGGAAGGCGCGGATGCTGTTGTCCGGCGCCTTGGCGGTGTAGCTGGTCGCCGGCCGCTTGACCGCCTCGGTCGACAGCGGACGCCCGTCGAGCTCCCACTTCTTGCGGCCCCCGTCGAGCAGCTTGACGTTCTGGTGCCCGTAGAGCTTGAAGTACCAGTAGGCGTACGCGGCGAACCAGTTGTTGTTGCCGCCGTAGAGGACCACGGTGTCGTCGTTGGAGATGCCGCGCTCGCTCAGCAGCTTCGAAAACTGTTGCTGGTCAACGAAATCGCGACGGACTGGATCCTGCAGATCGGTCTTCCAGTCGATCTTCACGGCGCCCTCGATGTGGCCGCCGTCGTAGGCGCTGGTGTCCTCGTCGACCTCGACGAACACGATGCCGGGCGCGTTGAGATTGCTCTCGGCCCAGTCAGCCGTGACCAGGACGTCGGAGCGTGCCATAGATCAAAGTCCTTTCGTTGCTTCGGTTTTGAAGTTCTATGCGGGTGAGGATGCGCGTGCGTTCTTGCGAAAGCGCGCGACGAGCGGGTAGAGCTGGCAGCCGAGGCAGATGCCGAAGGCCGCGTTGAGGAATGCCGCCACGAGCGCGAAGCCGGTGGCGATCAGTCCGAGCAGTGGCAGGCCGGCCGCGAAACCGGCCACGCCGACCACCGCGAAGACCAGGCCGACGAGTTGGGCGAACTGCAGGGGCGCCACCGGTTCCTTCTCGGTGACGGGTCCCAGCCGCGGAGCGATCAGGCGGGCGAAGATCAGCCCGTAGGGATGCGACCGGGGCCCGAGCCAGGCTCCGACGGCGAAGACGAGCGCCTGCACGCCCAGCAGGATCGCCGAGGCCACCGGGCTCACCGGCCACAGCAGCAGGGTCGCCACCAGCACGGCGGTGGTGAGCCACGCGCCGAACCGCGGACCGCGCACGTCCACCTGGTCGGGCTTTCGGCTCTGGGCTATCGACATATCCGTCGTTGACATTCATGTGCTCCTGTTGCGGTCACGGACTGGGCTGGGATTGACCACAGGGGTCGCTCCCGAGTGCGGCGCGAAGAAGGGCGCGGCTACTCAGCAGCTACAACAACAACAGCAGGAACCCGCGACGCGGCACAGATCGACTGCGCGGCGCTTGGTGAGCATCGGCTCGAGGCGGGCGGACACGCCGGACAGCTTACCAATCGACACCGTCATCAAGCCAACAGCGGTTCCAGTGCCGAGCGCAGGTCAGCGGCCTTCGGAACGCCGTGGGTGCGGTAGCGGGGCCGGCCGTCCCGGTCGAACACGATGGTGGTCGGAAGCGACAGCACCGAAAGCCGCCGCGCCGCTTGTGGGTTGGCGTCCATGTCGATCTCGACGTGGGCCACCGCGGGGAGCTCGGCGCACACCTCGTCGACCACCCTGCGGACGGCACCGCAGGGGCCGCACCATTCGGCGGAGAAGTGCAGGATCGTCGGGCCGGTCGACGACAGCCCGAGCCCGCTGGTGTCGACCTTGGCCGCGGCTTCGCCGGCCTTCTGCAGGCCCGATCGCAGGGCGAGCAGCCGCCCGATCACGTACGCCACGCCCAGCGCCGCGACGAGCACGGTGATCACCAACACCCACGACGAGCTCATGACAGATGGAACTCCTCGAGCGCGATGGATACTCCCTCGGCGATGCCTTCGATGATGATGTCGGAGCCTCGGGCGCCCTGCGCGGTCGGCGCCAACCCGAACGGCAGCTTCTGACCGGGCAGGATCGCGGTGAACGCGGCCAGTACGGCGTTCAACTTGTCGTCGGGCACCTCCTGGTCGGCGGTGCCGGGCCCGGTCAGCACGCCGGTGGCCGTCATCACCAGCGTCGTCTGGTCCGGCCCGGCCATCTCGAGGTCCACCGCGATGCTCACCCTGTCGTGATAATCGGCCTTGGCGGGTGTTCCGGTGAACACCACACCCTGGTTACCGGAGATACCCGATTCCGTGGTGCCGCCCGTCGCGTCGTTGCTCTCCCGCGTCGGCGCCTCGACCAGCAGGTCCGGGATGTCCATGTACCGGCCCAGATGGGTCGAGTCGACGATGATGCGGCTCTCGACCTTGCTCACCCGCAACCTGTCGTCCGGCCCGATCAGCCACGAATCGCCGGGCAGCTCGATGTCGTGCAGCGTCGTCTCCAACGAGGCCTTGCCCACCACCCGGTTCGCCACGCCGTTGGCCCTGATCTCCACTTCGTCGTAGCGGTGGTCCCTCGCCTGGATGGCGAACGGGAACCCCAGGATCGCCACCGACGGGTCATGCTGCAGGTCAGCGGCGGTGCGCACGCTTCTGGCCAGGCGGTATTCGGCGAAGATCGCCGCCCCGAAATCGGCCCCGACGGCAGCGACGACCACCGCCAGCACCGTCGCCAACACCCCGATCAGCACCTTGCGCACCCGCACATTCTGGCCCACCGGAAAGCCCGTCGTTCCGTTCGGCGCAGCTCTGCGGCGGGTTGCGCGCTATCGTTAGAAAACCATCGGCCCGGTAACGGGCGTATGTCGAGCATGAATCTGGGAAGTCACCGACCGACAAAGATGTCCAGGCGAGGTCCCTATGGCTGTTGGAGGGCCAGTTGGATCTACTGCTACTGACAGTCGACCCACACCCTGAGTCTGTGCTGCCGTCGCTGTCGCTGCTCGCTCACACCGTGCGGACCGCGCCGACCGAGGTGTCGTCTCTTCTGGAGGCCGGGAGCGCCGACGTCGCGATCGTCGACGCACGCACCGACCTGGCCGCAGCCCGCGGGCTGTGCCGGCTGCTGGGCACCACCGGAACCTCGGTGCCCGTGGTTGCCGTCGTCAACGAGGGCGGCCTGGTGGCCGTCAACGTCGAGTGGGGCCTCGACGAGATCCTGCTGCCCAGCACCGGGCCCGCCGAGATCGACGCGCGGCTGCGGCTGCTCGTCGGGCGCCGCGGCGGAGTGGCCAACCAGGAGAACGTCGGCAAGATCAGCCTCGGCGAGCTGGTGATCGACGAGGGCACCTACACCGCGCGGCTGCGGGGACGACCGCTGGACCTGACCTACAAGGAATTCGAGCTGCTCAAATACCTGGCCCAGCACGCCGGCCGGGTCTTCACCCGCGCGCAGCTGCTGCAAGAGGTGTGGGGTTATGACTTCTTCGGCGGCACCCGCACGGTCGACGTGCATGTGCGACGGCTGCGCGCCAAGCTCGGCCCGGAGTACGAATCGCTGATCGGCACCGTGCGCAACGTCGGCTACAAGGCGGTCCGGCCGGCGCGAGGCCGTTCATCCGCCACCGATGCGGCGGCGGTCCCCGACGAGATCGACGGCGCGGATTACGACACGCCGGACGGTATCGCCGAAGCCCTTGCCGACCCGCTGCGAAGTCCGTGACGGACCTTTCCTGGCGCACCGGACTGTCCGGCGACGAACAGCGTCGCGTCCGTGAACTCATCGAAGCCGCCACATCGGCGGACGGCGTCGCCCCGGTGGGTGAGCAGGTGCTGCGGGAACTCCCGCACGACCGCACCCGTCACCTGCTGGCCCGCGATGACGGCGACATCGTCGGCTATCTGAACCTCGCCGCGGACGACGAGTCGGCCATGGCCGAGGCGGTCGTACACCCGCGGTCCCGGCGCCGCGGGATCGGTTCGGCGCTGGTGCGGGAGGGCCTCGCCGCGGGCGGCGACGACGCCAGGGTGTGGGCGCACGGCAATTTGGACGCGGCGCGCGCGACCGCGGCTTCGCTCGGGCTGACCGTGGTGCGCGAACTGCTGCAGATGCGACGCCCTCTGACCGATCTGCCGCCGACACCGGCGCCCGACGGTATCCGCATCACCACATATTCCGGTCCCGGCGATGACGCCGCACTGCTGCGCGTCAACAACGCGGCGTTCGCCTGGCATCCCGAACAGGGCGGGTGGACCGACGCCGAGATCGCCGAACGCCGCAGCGAACCCTGGTTCGATCCCGACGGGCTGTTCCTCGCCTTCGACGAGAAGACCGACGAACTGCTCGGGTTCCACTGGACGAAGGTCCACAACCCGGACCTGGGCGAGGTCTACGTCGTCGGCGTCGACCCCGCCGCCCAGGGCCGCGGGCTGGGCGCCGTGCTGACCCTGACCGGCCTGCACCATCTGGCCGAGCGGCTGTCGCAGAGTCCGGACCCCATCGTGATGCTCTATGTGGAGGCCGACAACGCGGCGGCGGTGAAGACCTACCAGAAGCTGGGCTTCGAAGTCGCCCTGGTGGACGCGGCGTACGCGCGAGGTTCCCGGCACTAGCTGGGAGACCACGGTGAACCAACTGAACGTGTTCACCGGTCGTTCACCTGTCATCCGCGAACCGTCCACCGGCGCCGCATACGTTGCCAGGGAATTCAAGCCGTCCGACTCGAAAGTGGGATTCGTGAAGCTCAACCTTGGCAAGGCGCCCGGCAACCCGTTGCTGACCACGTTTTCGGTGGCCGCGATCGCGGTGCTGACGCTGTCCGCGTGCGGCAGTGACAACAACGCGGGCACGACCGGGACCACCGGCGGCGACGGCGCGGCATCCGCGGAGTGTGGCGGCAAGAACTCCGTGACGGCCGAGGGTTCGACGGCCCAGCAGAACGCGATCGCCGAGTTCAACAAGGTCTGGGGCCAGCGGTGCCAGGGCAAGAACTTGTCGTACAACCCCACCGGGTCGGGTGCGGGCCGCGAGCAGTTCATCGCCGGCCAGGTCGACTTCGCCGGATCCGATTCGGCGCTCTCGGGTCAGCAGGTCCAGCAGGCCGCCCAGCGGTGCGACGGCAACCCGGCGTGGAACCTTCCGCTGGTGTTCGGCCCGGTCGCGTTGGCGTACAACGTCGAGGGCGTCGACAAGCTGGTGCTCAACGCCGATCTGCTCGCCAAGATCTTCCAGGGGCAGATCACCAAGTGGAACGATCCCGCGATCGCTGGGCTCAACGCCGGAACGAACCTGCCCGACAGCGACATCACGCCGATCTATCGGTCGGACTCCTCGGGGACCACCGACAACTTCCAGAAGTACCTCGCCGCTGCGGCCCCGCAGAGTTGGACCAAGGGCGACGGCAGCGAGTTTCAGGGCGGCGCCGGCGAGGGCGCCCAGAAGTCGGCGGGTGTCGTGCAGGCCGTGCAGGCCACCGGCGGTTCGATCGGCTACGTGGAGAAGGGTTTCGCCGAACAGGCCGGTGTGCCGTTCGCCCAAATCGACAGTGGCGCAGGCCCAGTCGAGTTGACCGATGAGTCGGCCAGCAAGGCGATCGACGCCGCGACCTTCGCCGCGGGAGGCAACGACCTGACGCTGGACCTGAACTCGCTGTACGGGACCGAGGAGCCGGGCGCCTACCCGTTGGTGCTCGCCACGTACGAGATCGTGTGCTCGAAGGGTTACGACCCCGAAACCGCGGCCGCGGTGAAGTCGTTCTTGACCATCGCCGCGAACGACGGCCAGCAGAACCTTTCGCCGGCGGGCTATGTGCCGCTGCCGGACCGTTTCAAGGAACGACTCCTGACGTCCATCGACGCGATTGCCTAGTTTCGTGGCGCGCCGGTGCGGATACGGTGAGGATGGGTCCTGGGACCGATGACCGATAGGCTCGAAGTGACAATCCCCAATCCGTCCGACGCGGGATCGGGTGAAGCGCTCGCGACACCCTTTCCCGAGCCGACGCCGATCTCCACCAACCCGTCGAGGAACGCCAAAGAGCGTGTCGGCGACCGCATCTTCCGCGGGTTGGCGCAGGGCTCGGGTGCTCTCATCGTCGCGTTGATCGCGGCGATCGGGGCGTTCCTGTTGTGGCGGGCCATTCCGGCGCTCGCACGCAACCAGGAGAACTTCTTCCTCTACGGAGGAACCTGGAAGACCACCGACACATCGGCGATGCACTTCGGCATCCTCGACCTGCTGCAGGTGACGGTGTTCGTGTCGGTTTTCGCGTTGATCCTCGCGATGCCTGTGGCACTTGGCATCGCGATCTTTTTGACGCAGTACGCACCGCGACGGGTCGCGGGCCCGCTGGCCTACATGGTCGATCTGTTGGCCGCGGTGCCGTCGATCATCTACGGCGTGTGGGGACTGTACGTCCTTGCTCCGGTGCTGAAGCCGATTGCGTTGTGGCTGAACGAGAACCTCGGTTGGCTCTTTCTGTTCACGACCGGCACGGCCTCGGTCGCGGGCGGCGGCACGATCTTCACCGCCGGAATCGTGCTGGCGGTCATGATCCTGCCGATCATCACCGCCGTCACACGCGAAGTGTTCATACAGACGCCGCGCGGCCAGATCGAGGCGGCGCTGGCGCTGGGCGCGACCCGCTGGGAGGTCGTGCGCACGACCGTCCTGCCGTTCGGCATGTCGGGTTACATCAGCGGTGCCATGCTCGGCCTCGGCCGCGCGCTGGGTGAGACGATCGCGCTGCTGATCATCTTGCGCGGTACGCAGCAGGCGTTCGGGTGGTCGCTGTTCGACGGCGGCTACACGTTCGCGAGCCTGATCGCCGCTACGGCAAGCGAATTCAACGACCAGTACAAGGCGGGCGCCTACATCGCGGCCGGCCTCGTGCTGTTCATCCTGACGTTCGTGGTGAACTCGCTGGCGCGGGCCGCCGTGGCCGGGAAGGCGCAGAAATGACGTCGACGCTGGACCGGCCCGTCAAAGCCACCACCTTCCAAGGGGTGGGCCTTCGCCGCAAGGTCACCAACAACATCGCGACGGTGATGGTCACGCTCAGCGTCCTGGTCGCCCTGGTACCGCTGTTGTGGGTGCTGTATTCGGTGATCGTCAAGGGGTTCAAGGCCCTGACGTCGCCGGGGTGGTTCTGGAATTCCCAAGCGGGTATGACGGCGTTCCAGGCCGGCGGCGGCGCGTACCACGCGATCGTGGGCACATTGCTGCAAGGTCTGGTGTGCGCGGCGATCTCGATACCGATCGGTGTGTTCGTCGGGATCTACCTCGTCGAGTACGGCGGCGGAACGCGTTTCGGCAAGGTGACGACGTTCATGGTCGACATCCTCACCGGCGTGCCGTCGATCGTCGCCGCGCTGTTCATCTACGCACTGTGGGTGGCGACGTTCGGCTTTCCGCGGTCGGGTTTCGCGGTGTCGCTGTCGCTGGTGTTGCTGATGATCCCGGTCATCGTGCGCGCGACCGAGGAGATGCTGCGCATCGTCCCGATGGATCTGCGGGAGGCCAGTTACGCGCTCGGCGTGCCGAAGTGGAAAACCATTGTGCGCATTGTGATCCCGACTGCGTTGTCCGGGATCGTCACCGGGGTCATGTTGGCGTTGGCGCGTGTCATGGGCGAGACGGCGCCGCTGCTGGTCCTGGTCGGCTACTCGCAGGCAATGAACTTCGACATGTTCGACGGGTTCATGGGTTCGCTGCCGGGCATGATGTACGACCAGACCTCGGCGGGTGCGGGCGCGAATCCCGTTCCCACCGACCGGTTGTGGGGCGCAGCGCTGACCCTGATCCTGTTGATCGCCGCGCTCAACGTCGGGGCGAGGTTCCTCGCGAAGATATTCGCCCCCAAGAAGGTTTAGGAGACTTCGATGGCCAAACGCTTGGATCTCAAGGACGTCAACATATTCTACGGCGCCTTCCATGCCGTGGCCGACGTGTCGCTCGCCGTCCCGCCCCGCAACGTGACGGCCTTCATCGGCCCGTCGGGATGCGGGAAGTCCACGGTGCTGCGGACACTCAATCGCATGCACGAGGTCATCCCCGGCGCCCGGGTCGAGGGTTCGGTGCTGCTCGACGGCGAGGACATCTACGGCGCGGGCGTCGACCCCGTCGGCGTGCGCAAGACCATCGGCATGGTGTTCCAGCGTCCGAATCCGTTCCCCACCATGTCGATTCGCGACAACGTGGTCGCCGGCCTCAAGCTGCAGGGGGTTCGGAACAAGAAGACGCTCGACGAGGTGGCCGAACGGTCGCTGCGGGGTGCCAACCTGTGGAACGAGGTCAAGGACCGGCTGGACAAGCCGGGCGGCGGGCTCTCCGGCGGTCAGCAGCAGCGCCTCTGCATCGCCCGCGCGATCGCGGTGCAGCCCGACGTGCTGCTGATGGACGAGCCGTGTTCGGCGCTCGACCCGATCTCCACGCTGGCGATCGAGGATCTGATCGCCACGCTGAAGCAGGACTTCACGATCGTCATCGTCACGCACAACATGCAGCAGGCCGCGCGGGTGAGCGATCAGACCGCGTTCTTCAACCTCGAGGCGACGGGTAAGCCCGGCCGTCTCATCGAGATAGACGACACCGAGAAGATCTTCTCCAACCCCTCACAGAAGGCGACCGAGGACTACATCTCCGGCCGATTCGGCTGAGGCTTTCACTGCTCGCGAGGGTTCGGCGCGCGCGCCGGTTCAGCGCGGGGCGGGGATGTCTTCTTCGGCGGGGTGCTTGCCCGTGACCTGGAAGATCACCCGGCGGGCGACCTCGACGGCGTGGTCGGCGAACCGCTCGTAGAAGCGTCCGAGCAGCGTCACGTCCACCGCGGCGGCCACACCGTGCTTCCATTCCTTGTCCATCAGCACAGTGAACAGGTGCCGATGCAGGTCGTCCATCGCGTCGTCTTCTTCGCTGATCCGGGCCGCCTTCTCCGGATCGCGGGTCACCAGCACCTCCTGGGCGCTGTTGCCGAGTTCGACTGCGAGACGGCCCATTTCGGCGAAGTAGCCATTGACCTCTTCGGGCAGCGCGTGCTGGGGATGCCGGCGCCGCGCGATCTTGGCGACGTGCAGCGCGAGCGCGCCCATCCGGTCGACATCGGCGACGATCTGGATCGAGCCGACGATGGCCCGCAGATCGCCGGCCACCGGCGCCTGCAGCGCAAGCAGGACGAACGCCGCCTCCTCGGCCCGTGCGCTCATCGCGGCGATCTGTTCGTGGTCGGTGATGACCTGTTCGGCCAGCACCAGATCGGCCTGCAGTAGGGCCTGGGTCGCGCGTTCCATCGCCGCGCCCGCCAGCCCGCACATCTCGCCGAGCTGGGTGGTCAAGGCCTCCAACTGCTCGTGATACGCAGTACGCATATCTCCACCCTACGGGCATCCCCGTCGAAACGGCATGAAGCGAGCGGTGAACGAAAGGTGAACCTCACCTGGCCAAACGCTGTGGTCGACGGGCTTAGTCGCAGGTGACGTCGGCCGCGTTCGTGACCGACAGGTCCTCCGGGAGCTCTGTCGGTGTGCTCTTGGATCCGCGCACGACGTGCACCTGGACCGGAGAGCCGCTCGGCGAGGGCGGGCTGACGTTGGCGAAGTCGCTGCCCAGCACGACGCGGACGGTGTCGCCCATGCCCGATACCCGCTCGATCTTGGCGTTGCCGAAGGAGGAGGCCACCGTCGCCGCCGCCTCCTCGTTGCCGGGCGAGAAGAACACCGTCGTCGAGTCCAGCGGGCCCGGGTAGTCGTCGGGGGACGTGACGTTGAAACCGTGCGTCTGCAGCTCGCTGGCCGCCGTCGCGGCGAGGCCGTTCTCACCGGTGGAATTGGAGACCTGAACGGTGATATCCGCGGGATCGGTGGTGATCGCGTCCACGAGCTCACCCGCGGGCGCGGAGTCGTGGGTGGGTGTGCCCGACTCGGGTTGCGCGCTGGTCGAGGACTCCGGCGTACCGGGCACCGGGGTGTTGTCGGGGTTTTTCTCCTCGGGCAGCGGATCGTCGTTGATGATCGCGTCGAAGATGGCCCGGGTGTCGTCCTCGCGGAGATGCTCGTTGCCGTACTCGTCCATGTAGCCGGTGGTCGGGACGGTCAGGAACGTGATCCGGCCCGCGGTGATGCCTTGGACCGACTGGCCGAGCGTCACAAGGTCCTTGGTGTCCATGTTGTCGACGTAGCTGTCGTTGATGAACATGTTCACCACGTTGTTGAGCTTGGACAGCGAGAAGAACACCTCTTTGGAGATCATCGAGCGCATCAACGACGACAGGAACAGCTGCTGGCGCTTGATGCGGCCGTAGTCGCCGTTGGTCTCGGTGGTCACCTGGCGCGCGCGCACGTACTGAAGTGCGGTGTGCCCGTCGACGATCTGCCGGCCGGCGTTGGGCAGCACCGTGCCGAGCTCGTAGTCCTCCAGCGGGGTGGTGCTACACACCTCGACGCCGCCGAGCGCATCGACCATTCTGGAGAAACCGGCGAAATCGACTGCCATGAAACGGTTTATCGAAAGGCCGGACATCTTCTGGATGACTTTTACCAGGCACTTGGGGCCACCGACGGCGTAGGCCGAGTTCAGCTTGTACTCGGTGTACACCTCCTCAGCGCCGTACATCGGCGAATCCGGGTCGGTGATGGGTCCGTACTTGCCGGTCTGCGGATCCCACGGCTCGCACTTCATCGGTTCGATGGCGAGGTCACGCGGGAACGACACGGCGACAACGCGTTCGCGGTTCGCGGGGATGTTGACCAGCATCACCGTGTCCGACCGCGCGCCTGCGGCGTCATCGGTGGTGCCCGCGCCCACTTCGCTGTTGGCGCCGATGCGGCTGTCGACGCCGACGATCAGGAAGTTCTCGTCGCCGAACTGCGCGTTGGGGTCGAGGATGTCGCGGGAGTCGGGATCGAGCGCCGAGATCCGGTTCAGCATGTTGTTCTTCGCCGACTGCCACTGCCACGCCCCGCCGGTCAGCGCGAGCGCCAGCACGGCGATCAGCGCGGCGACTGCGCGCCCGGCGATCAGTGTCCTGCGGCGACGGCGGCGGGAGGGGGTCCGGTTGCGCACAACAGTCGAGTGCGCCGCGGGGACCCGGCTCGGCCTGCGGGTGAGCGCCAGGTCGGGCAGCTCCGGATCGGCGTGCGTGACCGGCAGCACCTCGGTGTCGAAGTCGCCGTCCCGGCCGTCCTCCGAGATCTCCGGTTCGTACGACGGTTCCTCCACGACCGGCTCGGGCTCGTGACGCGCCGCGGGCTCGTCCGGCACCGGCGGTTCGTCCGGCACCGCGGCGATGATCTCGGTGGGGGGTGCGGGCGGTGCGGGCGGGGTGAGCGGTTCGGGTGGCTCTGGCTCGCGGCGGCGCCGCCGGCGCGGCTGCGGGGGCACCCCGCCGTCACCCGACAGTTTGGCGATCAGATCGGCGACGGTGACGCCGTCGGCGTGGTTACCGGTGGGCCCGGCCTCTGCGGGTTCGGCGTCGGACGGCTCGGTGGACCGGCGAGAAAACTCCGCGCGCTCCCATGGAGCGGCACCCGGCGCCTGGCGCTGGCTCCGGGTCAGCCAGCGGTTGTCGTCCCCACCAGTGGAGTCGGGGGGGCCAGGAGTGGCGTTATCGCCGTCACTCATGTCCTAGCGGCCTCCGACCTTCGACGAGTGCAGTTCAGGGGCGAACAGGGTGCCGCGCGCCATTGCTACGGCACCTCGGTGACTCCGCGACGGGAGCGCATTGCAAACGAGACTCATATCGTACTGAGACATCCTGAGAGTTGTGATGTCAGAGTCGTCTCAGGACGGAGACGACTGGGAGACGGCTGCTAGACGGCCTAACCGCCGGAATGCATGACCTCCGCACCGGCCGGAACGGTGCAGTCGTCGGGGTCGGCCAACCAGCCCTCGGGCAGGGCGACCGAGGCCGCCGAGCCCTGGCGCCCGCGGGGACCGGTCGCGGCGTCGGGGAACGGCACGTCCGGATCTAGCCGGCCCAGCAGCTCTTCGAGCTCGGCGAGGGACTTGACCAGCGCCAACGACCGCCGCAGGTCGGCCCCGGCGGGAAAGCCATGCAAATACCAGGCGACGTGCTTGCGGATGTCGCGCATGCCCTTGTCCTCGCCGAAGTGGGCGGACAACAGTTCGCCGTGGCGCAGGACGATCGAGGCCACCTCGCCGAGCGTGGGCGGCTCGGGCGCGGGGCTTCCGGTGAACGCCGCCGACAGTTCGGCGAACAGCCAGGGCCTGCCGAGGCAGCCGCGACCGATGACCACACCGTCGCACCCGGTCGCCGACATCATCGCCAGCGCGTCGGGGGCCTCGAAGATGTCGCCGTTGCCCAGCACGGGCACGCCGGTCACGTGTTCCTTGAGTTCGGCGATGCGGTCCCAGTCGGCCGTGCCCGAGTAGCGTTGGGCCGCGGTGCGCGCGTGCAATGCCACCGCAGCGGCGCCCTCCTCAGCCGCGATCCGGCCAGCGTCGAGATGGGTGCGGTGCTCGTCGTCGATGCCGACGCGGAACTTCACCGTCACGGGGATGTCGGTGCCCTCGGTCGCGCGCACCGCCGCGGCGACGATCTGTCCGAACAGCCTCCGCTTGTAGGGCAGGGCCGCGCCCCCGCCCCGCCTGGTGACCTTGGGCACCGGGCAGCCGAAGTTCATGTCGATGTGGTCGGCCAGCCCCTCGTCGACGATCATCTTCGCCGCGGCGTAGGTGTTCTGCGGGTCGACCGAGTACAGCTGCAGCGAGCGCGGGCTCTCGTCCGGCGCGAACGTGACCATGTGCATGGTCCCGGGATGCCGCTCGACGAGGGCGCGTGCGGTGACCATCTCGCATACGTACAGCCCGCTGACCGTGCCCGCCCTGGCCAGCTCGAGTTCACGGCACAGCGTGCGGAACGCGACATTGGTCACACCGGCCATCGGCGCCAGTACGACGGGGCTGCGGAGCCGTATGGGGCCGATCAGCAGTTCGCGCTCGTCGGCCAGGACCGTCATGACGACGAGGAGGCGAGGACCTTCTTCGCGGAGAGCTTCTCGGCCTTGCGTGCCTCGCGCTCGAGGCGACGCTGCTTGGATTCCTCGAACTTCTGTGAGGCCTCCTCCAGCTCCTCGACCAGCACGCCGAGGTCGTCGCGCATGCGGGCGGCCTCGCCGGTGAAGTCTTCGCGTTCGAAGATCCGCCACTTCTTGAGCACCGGCATCACCACGTCGTCGAGGTGGATGCGGGGATCGTAGACGCCGCCGACGGCGATGATCACGGCCTTGCGGCGGAATTCCGGAACCGTGTAGCCGGGCATCTTGAAGTTGCGCAGCACGCGGTGCAGCGAGTGCATCGCCTGGTCGGGCGCGATCTCGAAACCGGCCTCGCTGACGTCGCGGTAGAAGATCATGTGCAGGTTCTCGTCGGCCGAGACCCGCGCGAGCAGCTGGTCGGCGATGGTCTCGTTGCACGCCTTACCGGTGTTGCGGTGCGAAACGCGGGTCGCCAGCTCCTGGAAGGTCACGTAGATGACCGAGTCGAAGAGGCTCTCGGCGAACAGGTCGCCCTGCTGGTTCTGGCCGGGCGAGAAGCCGCGGGTGACCTGCTCGACGCGCAGCTGCTCCAGCTGCACGGGATCGACGGCGCGGGTGACGACGAGGTAGTCGCGCAGCGCGATGCCGTGCCGGTTCTCCTCGGCCGTCCACCGATTGACCCACTGGCCCCAGGCGCCGTCCATGCCGAAGTTCATCGCGATCTCGCGGTGGTACGACGGCAAGTTGTCCTCGGTCAGCAGGTTCTGGATCATCGCCACCTGCGCGACCTCGGACAGCTGCGCCTGCTCGGGATCCCAGTCCTGCCCGCCGAGCGCGTAGTAGTTCCTGCCGTCCGACCACGGGATGTAGTCGTGCGGGTTCCAGTCCTTGCGCATCGACAGGTGCCGGTTGAGGTTCTTCTCAACGACAGGTTCGAGCTCATGCAGCAGATGTAGGTCAGTCAAGTTCTCGTGCATTGATCCTTACTCCTTCTCGCGTGCGAGAGCCCCACCCAGTTATCTGTACCCGTTGGTTGCACTCAATATATCTGTGTACCCCGGTGACATTCAAGTTCCGGCAACGGTGTCACAACCGCCCCATCAGACGCTCCTGTCGTTGTAGTATCCCGGCGGGCAAACTCCTACGCCCGGATTTCGCATCACTTCAGACTCGGAGGACCGGCGTTGCTCACGTTGCGGCATCTCTTGGCGGGGGCGACCGTCGCGGCGGCGGCCGCGGCCATGGCGCTCGCAGGCGCGGGTCAGGCGGGCGCGGTTCCCGACGTCGTCGACCGCCCGTACAAAGATGCCAAGAAGATCATCCAGCAGTACGGCGGCAACGCCGTCGTCGCGACGCGCGTCGGGAGCAGCGCCGACGAAGGTGACTGCCTGGTGACGAACGCGTGGGATGCCGCGGTGCGACGGCCCAACTCGCGCGGTCGACCGATCGCCAACAGCGACATCATGGTGGCGTTGAACTGCAACGGCGCCGTGGCTGCGGCCGGGGTGCCGGGCAATTCCGCCATGAGCCCCGTCGGTCGCGACGCCAAGGCCGAACAGCAACGCCAGGAGGCCAAGGCCGCGCGCGAAGCGGCCACGAAGGAGGAGCAGGAGCTGGCCGCCCCTGTGACGCCGGACAACTGAGTCCCCGCGGCCTCCGCAAACGTCCCTCAAACTGGGCCTTTCCTCCGGTGGCGGTGTATACCGAACCGCAATAGACTGCCACCAGCGTTTACACGGCGATCATCGCCCGGACACGGAGGTTGGGGCAGTGAAGAAGGTCATCTCCATCGGCTTCATGTCGGCGATGGGCGTCGCCGCGGCGTCGGCCGTCCTCTTCGGGTCGGGCATCGCGTCGGCCGCTCCCAGCGTCGTGGGGATGAAGTACTCCGACGCCCAGGAGGAGATCGAGAACGCCGGCGGCAAGGCGGTTGTCGCGTCTCGGGTCGGCGACAAGCTCGACCTCGGCGACTGCATCGTCACGAACATCTGGGATTCGTCGTTCCTGCGTATCAGCCAGGCCGACGAGAGTGAGATGTCCGTCGCGCTGAACTGCGCAGGCGAGTACGCGACCGCCACCAATCCCGGTGCCTCCGTCGCCAATCCGCTCGGCCGCGCGGCGAAGTCCAAGGCCGAAGAAGAAGCCGAGAACCAGGAACTGTCGGAACTGGAATCGCCCGTCACGCCGGACAATTAACCCACTTTTCATAGTCCGCAACGGTTTTCACCCGGCGTCAACGCCGGTGCATCGCGACGTTCACATTGCCCCGTGAGGGTGGCTTGGAATCCACGCCCGGGGCGGACCGGCCACGCGTCGACACCCGCCCCGGACAAATCCACGGAGGCGAGCGGTACATGCGAATGCGAATGTTGGGGGTCGGCGCGGCCACGATGTCGGCGATGGCGCTATTCGGCACGGCGACTGCGGCGGCCGCGCCAGACGTCGTGGGACAGACCTACTCCGACGCGGTGTCGGCCATCGAGGAGGAGGGCGGCTCGGCGGTGGTCGCGTCTCGCGTCGGCGACAAGCTCGACCAGGGCGACTGCATCGTCACCAACGCGTGGGACGCGTCGTTTCTGCGCATCGACGCCTCGGGCAGCCAGGTCAATCTCGCGCTGAACTGTGCGGGTGGTTACGCGACGGCGACTAATCCCGGTGCGTCCGTTGCCAATCCGCTCGGGCGGGCCGCCAAGTCCAAGGCCGAAGAGGAAGCCGAGAGCCAGGAGCTCGAAGAGCTGGAGTCCCCGGTCACGCCCGACGAATAGGCCGGGTCAGTAACTCGACACGCGGCCGAGCAGCATTTCGACGCAGTAGTCGATGAAGTGCTCGCGAGTCGCGGCCAGCCTGCCGTTGAGGTACGCGGTGAACAGCGCGGTCAACGCCCCGATCAACCCGGTGGCCGTCATCGCGGCCCGGTCGGGATCGGTGATGCGGGTGAGCTTTCGCTGCAACAGCTCGATGAAGCTGGGCATCCACTCCGCACCCGACCGCGTCAGCACCGGCTCGCTGGCCGGCGCGAGCAGCAGCACCCGGCCTCGCGTCGGATCGTCGACCATCAGGGCGACGAATCGCTCGACCGCATCGCGTGGGGTCTCCGCCGACGACAGCGTCGACATGGCTCTGGCGCAGACGTCGTCGTAGACCGCGCGGACGAATTCGTCGCGATCGGCGAAGCTCTCGTAGAAGTAGCGCTCGGTCAACCCGGCGGCGCGACACACCGCACGCACGGTGAGGGAAGGGCCCTCGGCGGCACCGAGAAGCTCCACGCCCGCGGCGATGAGCTCGTCGCGGCGGAGCACCTGACGGTCCTGCAGCGGAACGCCGGACCATCGACCCCGTCTTTGACCCGAAGGCACATCCCTCCTAAGCTCGGCATGACAACGCCCGTAGTCAGAATCTCTGATCCAGCCGGACGGAAGTAAACCAGTGACTCAAGATACGTCTGAACAGTGCCCTGTGTCCTGGGAGCACCGTCCGCCCGGCGTCCAGGGGGACGCGGCCCCGATCGCTGCGGGCTGCCCGGTGACTTCCGGCGGGTACGACTCCCCACCGATACCGCTGGGCCCCGATTCGCTGACCTGGAGGTACTTCGGTCAGTGGACCGGCCTGTTCCAGGGCACCTGGGCGGGTTCGATGCAGAACATGCACCCGCAGTTGGGTGCCGCCGTGAAGGACCACTCGATCTTCTTCATGGAGCGCATCCCACGGCTGCTGCGCTCGATCTACCCCATCGGCGGCGTCGTCTTCGACGGCGACCGGGCGCCGCAGACGGGCGCCGAGGTCCGCGACTACCACATCGGCATCAAGGGCGTCGACGAGCGCGGCCGGCGGTACAGCGCGCTCAACCCCGACGTCTTCTATTGGGCACACGCGACGTTCTTCAAGTCGACCCTGCTGGCGGCCGAGAAGTTCGGCGGTGGGCTGACCGAGGACCAGAAGCGCCAACTGTTCGACGAGCACATCACCTGGTACCGGATGTACGGGATGAGCATGCGCCCGGTGCCCAAGACGTGGGAGGAGTTCGAACAGTACTGGGATCACATGTGCCGCAACGTCTTGGAGAACAACTGGGCGGCTCGCGAGGTGATGGACTTGTCCACGATGCCCAAGCACCCCTCGCTGGAGTGGATCCCGGATCCGTTGTGGCGCCTGAACTTGAAGGTGATGCAGCGCTTCCTGACGTTCATGACCGTGGCGCTCTACGACCCCCCGGTGCGGGAGCTGATGGGCTACACCTTGACGCCTCGGCAGGAGTGGTTGCACCGGCGCTTCTGCGATGTCGTCACGTTCGCGACCAAGGTTCTGCCGAAGCGGTGGCTGATGCATCCGCGCAAGCGCTCGGCGATGGACCGCGCGACGGGCCGGCTGCCCAACGACGCGCCCCTGGTCGAGACGCCCGCGCGCAACCTCCCGCCCGTCGAGTACCGCGGTCAGCCTCAGTTCTATTGTCCGCAGGTCTGATTCGCACCTGACGGGCCCGCGTGGGTCGTCAGCAGCAGGCGGACTCGGATGCCCCTGCACAGCAGGCGGCGCCGTCCCCGTCGGCGTCCTCCTCGGGATGGCGGGGACCGGTGCCGAACGTCTCGGAGTCGGCGAGAACCGTGTAGATTTCCCACTTTTCGCCCGCGGGGCCGGTGACCCACACCTTGTCCTGGGTGGCGAAACAGCACGTGGTTCCCATCTCCTCGGCGGTGGTGACACCTTCGCCTGCGAGGCGGTCGATTTCGGCGCGGACCGCGTCGCTGGACTCGACCTCGACACCGAGGTGGTTGATGGTTCCGCCACTGCCCGGATTTTCCAGCAGCACGAGCTTGAGGGGTGGCTCGGCGACCGCGAAGTTGGCGTAGCCCGGCTCGAGCTTGGCGGGTGCGGTGTTGAACAACGTGGAGTAGAAGTTCACGGCCTCGTCGAGGTCGTCGACGTTCAATGCGAGCTGGATGCGGGACATCGGGCACCGTCCTATCTTTTCGACATATATCGAACTACTGATGGAGCTCAGCATCCTCACCTTTTCGATATATGTCAAGATCTTGTGGCAGGATGGTTCCATGCCGAAGGCGTTACCAGTGATCGACATGTCGGCGCCGGTGTGCTGCGCGCCCGTCGCGGCAGGACCGATGAGCGACGACGATGCCCTCCACGTGGCGCTGCGGCTGAAAGCTCTCGCCGACCCCGTGCGGGTCAAGATCATGTCGCACCTGTTCAGTTCGAGTTCCGGTGAGGAGAACAGCGGCGACCTCGCCGGCGTGCTCGGGCTGACGGAGTCGACGGTCAGCCATCACCTCGGCCAGCTACGGAAGGCGGGTCTCGTCGAATCCGAGCGCCGGGGTATGAACGTCTATCACCGGGCTCGCCGCGAGGCCGTCGTCGCGTTGTGCGGGGTGCTGGACCCCGACTGCTGCGCATAGACAACCCGTTGCGGCCCAGGCAGTTACGGTGCCGGTCACCGGCACCAGGTCAGGTGGTCATCGTGGTCGAATCCCACGCAGCTCGCCGCTCGCGCCTTGGGGAAGACGACGTACGGCGGATCGTCCGACCCCGTGAAGTAGTAGTAGTTGCGGTTGTCCTGCCCGTAGACCCACCAGTCGCCGGACCCGTCGTTCATCTGGATCGGCGAGAAGCGCCAGGGCGAGGACTCCGCCGGAATCACGTAGGCCGGCTCCGTCATGGTGAACCAGACGTTCGACGCGATCGGCGTCGCGACGGCGACGACGATGCCCGCGACGACCGCCAGCGGCAGCAGGATGCGCGTGGCGAGCCCGCGGACACGATGGCGTGTCATGTCGGGAATTTACCTCGGTGCCCCCACCAGGGCTCGAACCTGGGACCTGCGGATTAAAAGTCCGTAGCTCTACCAACTGAGCTATAGGGGCGCGAAGCACAGGATACTGGGTGTCGTTAGGTGACCTCGTTTGAGGATTCGGGTGCCGGTGCCCTAAGCTACTGAAGCTCCCAACGTCGTAGCGTTGCGAGTACCCCGGAGAGATTCGGCTGGGCCCCCTTCGTCTAGCGGCCTAGGACGCCGCCCTTTCAAGGCGGTAGCGCGGGTTCGAATCCCGTAGGGGGTACACGCAGCGGACCCGTACGATGGGACGCAAGCAAGGCCCTGTGGCGCAGTTGGTTAGCGCGCCGCCCTGTCACGGCGGAGGTCGCGGGTTCAAGTCCCGTCAGGGTCGCCATTGCGGCGAGGCATCTGGGTTACGCCCGACCGGTGCCTTCCGGGCCAGGTAGCTCAGTTGGTACGAGCGTCCGCCTGAAAAGCGGAAGGTCGCCGGTTCGATCCCGGCCCTGGCCACCACAATCTCGTCGACTCTCTCCGCCGTGGCGCGACGCGACCGGCGGCCCCGGTTTCCCGAAGCCGCCGGCCCTTCGACATCCACGCGCTCACACCGGTTGCGGCACGCCCCGATCCTTCTCGGTGGCGGGCACAACCTCGACCGGGGCTTCCTGGGTCGTCGGGACCGGTTCGTCCGCACCCGCGCTCCGCCTCGCCAGAGCCGCCGCCAGACCCGCGGTGACCACCAGGACCGCCAGCGCCGCGACACCGGCCACCGGTGCCACTGTCCAGAGCCCGTTGAGCAGGAAGATCGCCGGCAGCGTGCACGTCGGAATCCCCAGCAGGATCAGCACCCATCCGGTGAAGTGGCCGAGGTCGAACGACCGGACCCGGCTGATCCCCAGGCCGAGCAGGACGAAGAACAGGGTCCACATGATCGCCCAAGTGGCCCAGATAACCGCGAACACCGGATCGGTGCCGATGTTCCTGATCGCATGGAACGCCGCGATCGCGGCGACGAACACGCTGTACCAGCCGAACCCCTGCGGTTCGAGGTCGTAGAGCTGGATGAGCCCGAACCACAGATAGGTGAACCCGAACAGCAGGCTCGGCCACGTTCCGTTGACGATGCCGGCGTCGCCGCCGGCCTGGACGAGGACCAGCGTCGGTAGCACGACCTGGGCCGCGCCGACAAACAGGTTGAGCGGCGCGGCGCTTCGCGGCTTGACGACTCCGATGGAGACCAGGCCATTGACGAACAGCACGACGCCGACGAGCAGGAGACCCACGTTTCCCATCAGCGACGCACCCATTCCACGAACTGGTCTGTCGAGATCACCGGCGCGAAGAAGTCGTTGATGCGGCCGAACGCCGCGGGCTCCTGGTCGGGATGCACGGCGCCGGTGGCGTCGCCGATGACGATGGGCAGCAGCCCGTGGTCGCGTGCGGCGCGGGCGTTGCCCTCGATGCACCAGTCGAGGTGGATTCCGGTGATGACGACGACCTCGATCTTCTGCCGGATTAGCGCGCCCGGCAGATCGGTGCCGACGAACGCGGTCTGCAGCGCCTTCTCGTAGAGCTCGTTGTCACCCGGCCGGACCAGCTCGCGTAGCTCGTCGACAAGCGCGTTGTCCCAGGCGATCTGCTCCGGCGTCGCGTCGATGTGGCCGGTCCAGCTCTCATACTGGACGCGGTCGAAGTCGGTCTGGGGATAGTTCTGCCGGAACACCGAGAAACCGATCCAGTTGAACGACAGGAAATTTGGCGCCTTTCGTGCGGCGTTCACGGCCTTGACCGTCGCTTCGAGGCTCCCGCGCACGGCGTGACCTTCGGCGTACTGCACGCCGCCCGGCTTGTAGAGCGAGTTGGACTGGCTGACCGACAGGAACGCCGCGGGCCTGCTCAAGATCTCGCGGAAGTCGAGCTTCTGCCACTGTTTGGCCAGCGGGGGAATGGCGTCGACGTTGGTGGGCGGAAAGTTCGCCGGATCGAGTTCGACCGGCTCCAGCGGAGTCGGCCTCGACGGCGCGTTGATGGTGGCGGTCAATGTCGTGACTTTCTTCTCGTAGGACGGGTATCTCGGGGCGGCGGTGAAATGTCCACGGCCGCCTGTGTTTACACCGACGAAACGTGTACCTCGGAAGAGTCCCACGAGGTCAACGCGGGCCCGACACTTAGAATCGGCGCGAGTCCATTGCGTCGCGTCCGCGTGATGCGTTCGGCAATGTCGCCCGAATCGCCCTTGTCTTTCGCGGTACCTGCGCGTACCGTACATCGGTACCTCGGTGTACCAGGAAGGCGGCGCATGGCCGAAGTGACGACCGACCCGGTACGGCTCCCGCCCGGGCCCCGGCTGCGGCGGTCGGGCTGGCCTTCCTCACGGCCCGGCACCGCGCCCTGGCGGCGATCGGCCGCAGATACGGCGGCGCGTTCAGCGTCGAATTGCCCGTCTTCGGTGACGCGATGGTGATCAGCGACCGGGCGCTGATCCGAGAGCTGTTCACCACGAACAGCGACCTGGTCGCCAGGGCGTCGAATCTCGGCACCGTGCTCGGACCCGGTTCGACGTTCAGCCTCGACGGCGCCGCACACCGCGAACGTCGCAAGCTTCTCGTGCCTCCCTTCCACGGCAAGCGCATGGTCGGCTACGAGGCGATCGTCGAAGAAGAGGTGCTGCGCGAGATCGCCTCGTGGCCGGAGGGCCACGAGTTCGAGACTCTGCCGCCGATGATGCGCATCACCCTGAACGCCATCCTGCGCACCGTGTTCGGCGCCGTGGGCGGTGCGCTCGACGAACTGCGCGAGCTGCTGCCGCCGATGGTGCCGCTGGCCTCCCGGATGGCGGTGCTGCCTAAGGCTCTGCGGCGCGATCTCGGGCCGTGGAGCCCGTGGGGCCGGGTGCAGCGGTCACGCCGACGCTACGACGACATCATCGCCGCGCTCATCGCCGAGGCGCGTGCCGACGCGGCCCTCGATCAGCGCACCGACATCTTGGCCCTGCTGTTGCAGGCCCGCTACGAAGACGGTTCGCCGATCGCCGACGCCCATATCGGCGACGAACTGCTCACCCTGTTGGCGGCCGGGCACGAGACGACGGCGACGACGCTGGCGTGGGCGGTCGAACGGCTACGCAGGCATCCACGGCTGCTGTCGCGGCTGACCGCCGAGATCGACGCCGGCGGCAGCGAGTTGACGCAGGCCACGGTGTGGGAGGTGCAGCGCACCCGTCCGGTCGTCGAGGCGACGATCAGGGTCACGCGTGAGCGACTTCGGTTGGGGGAGTGGGTCGTCCCGCAAGGGCACACCGTCATCGCCAGCATCGGGATGGCGCATCAGTCCCCTCAGAACTTCGCCGACCCCGACGCGTTCGACCCGGACCGCTTCCTCGGAACGACTCCGGACACCTACACCTGGATTCCCTACGGCGGCGGTATCCGTCGTTGTATCGGGGCGGCGTTCGCGAACATGGAGATGAACGTGACGTTGCGAACCCTACTGCGAGAGTTCGAATTCGGCACCACCTCCGCAGTGGGGGAAGGCCGACACTCGCGCGGAGTCGCCACCGCGCCTGCCCGAGGTGGACGGGCCGTCGTGTTCCGGCGGTCCTCTCCGTCCCGGGCCGGCATCACGAGTGACACCCGACGCTTGTCGGCATGAGCCCCCGTCAATACGATCGTGAAGGAGTCAGATTGAGCACGCAGCGCAGAGTCATCAGTGGTCGCACCGCGGTCATCACCGGAGCGGCGTCCGGCATCGGACGCGCACTGGCGCAGCGGCTTTCGTCTTACAGCTGTCCCGTGGCCATCGCCGACGTCCACGAACAGGGCCTCAAGGAGACCGAGGCGTCGCTGCGGGGTCCGGCGTTGCTGCGGGTACTCGACGTGAGCGATGCCGAGGCGCAACGCGACTTCGCCACAGAGGTGCGCGCATGGGCGCCCCGGCCAATCGGCGCAGTGTTCAACAACGCCGGTGTCGCGCTGGGCTCCACCGTGCTCGACGCCGTCGTCGAGGACGACGACTGGCTGTGGAACATCAACTTCCACGGGGTGGTGAACGGCACGCGGGCGTTCCTGCCGATCCTCGTCGAACAGGACGAGGGAGTGGTGGTCAACACCTCGAGCGTCTTCGGGCTGGTTGGCATGCCCGGCCAAAGCGCTTATTGCTCGGCGAAATTCGCGGTTCGCGGGTTCACCGACTCGCTGCGCCAGGAGTTGCGCGGCACCGGTGTGTCGGCCGTCAATGTGCACCCCGGCGGCGTGAACACCAACATCGTGCGCAACGGTCGGTTCCGCGAAGAGCCGGGCGGGCCGACCAAGGAGCAGGTGGTCAAGGAGTTCGCGGCGATGACGCGAACCCAACCCGACAAGGCGGCCGAGATCATCCACCGCGGTGTGGAGGCGGGTAAGGCGCGGATCCTCGTCGGACCCGACGCCTACATGTTCGACGCCCTCGCGCGGATCGCGCCGACCCGCTACTTTGACGTGCTCGAGCGGGTGGAGACGTTCATGCGCAAGCGCGCAGTCAAGTAGCTACGCGGTCTCCTGGGCGTATCGCAGCAGGCCGGGGTCGTGTGAGCACAGCAGCAGCAGGTCGGGTTCGGCGCGGCGGTACAACTCGGCGAGCCGGGCATGGTTGTCGCGCACCTGTTTTCGGTCGAAGGCGGCGACCTTTTCGAACGCGGCGAGCGCCGGTGGGATCCGCGGCGGGCCGCCGATGGTGTCGGGGTGGTAGAAGGCGTCCCCGCAGTGCAGGAGCCAGCGGTGGCCGGCGTCGACCGCGACGCAGGCATGCCCGCGGGTGTGGCCTGGCAGCGATATCAGCACGATCCCCGGCGAAATCTCGGTCAGCTCCTTGGCCGCGGCGAACCCGCGCCACTTGTCGCCGTCGGGGGTGTGCTCGACGATCTTGGGCCCGTGTTCCCACTGGGCCGACCGGAACCGGAAACGCTCGCCCCGTGTCGGCGGGTTCATCGCCCCGAGAACTTCGGCTGCAGTGCAGTGGATTTCGGCGTCGGGAAAGTCGGACAGTCCGCCGATGTGGTCGACATCGAAATGCGTCACCACGATGTGGCGGACGTCCTCGCGTCGAAAGCCTAGCCGCTCCACCTGTCGGATCGCCGTCTCGTCACGGTCGAAGAATGGGCGAAAGAAGCGGCGGGTGGGGCCGGTCCGGCGCGCCGGATCATCGCAGTCGGCCGACCCGTAACCGCTGTCGACGAGCACCAGGCCGTTGTCGGTTTCGATGACCAGCACATGACAGACCAGGACGGGCACGCCGTACGGATGCATCGACCCGCAGTTGAGGTGGTGCACCTTCACGAAGCGGCTCCCGTGAGCAGCTCCGTCCGGCCGATCTGCGACACGAGGCTCGCGGAGTCGAAGTAGATCCGCTCGTTGACGATGCGGTCGTCGGTGAAGAAGAACACCGCGGCTACCGGCACCCGGAACGCCTTACCCGTCGGCGGCAACCCGTAGAACTCGCCGAGATTGGTTCCCAGCAGGTCGAATTCGACGATCACGGAGTCGTCGGCGACGTGGAATCGCACGTTGTCGTGGCGCTGATCGGGAAACGCGGTGCGGGTGGTCCGGTAGTAGGCCATCACCTCGTCGTCACCGTCGAGAATCTGGCCGGTGGCCATGATCTCGTAGTGAGGACGTCCCCCGGACTCGTTCTTGAACGTCGCCAGGGTCTTGTCGAACTCCTTGGTGACCTCGGTGTCCATGTGCACACGGATCACGTCGAGTCGGCGTTCGCGCAGCGCGTCGGTGATCATGCAACGCACTGTACGGCCGCTCGCGTCGTCAGGCCGGCGACTTGACCTCCGCGGTGGTCTGCTGATGCCGGTGCTGGCGCTCGATCGTCGCCAGGTAGAACGCCCAGGCGAAAGCCGAACTCGCAAACAGGATGAAGCCGAGATACAGCCAGGCGTGTTTGACGCCGCGTCTGCGCCCGTCGACGAGCAGCCACGCCGGGAACAGCAGCAGGCTCATGATCGTGTAGTCCTGGCTTGCCGAACTGGCGGCCGGGTTGTCGTAGCCCAGTGCGATGAACTCCGACCAGCTGCCGGGACCCCAGACGAAGTTGTGCAGCCCGCCCGCCGGCGCGTACTCGGCGACGAACTGGTTGTTGAAGTAGTAGCCGAGGATGACCGATACCACGCCCGCGACGTAGTAGAACAACTCGAGCTTGGTGACCCTTGGGCCCGAGGAGTAGCGCGCGAAGATCGCAGGGTTCGCCTTGACGATCACGGCCAGCGTGGCGAACCCGAGGACAAGGTGAATGATCAACGAAACCATGTCCGGAGTCTCTCATCACCGAGGCAAAGTTTTGTCAATATTGACATAACTTGTTTTCGGGTACTTTCTCCTCATGCCACGTCCGGCCCAGACCGCGCGCAGCGAGCGCACCCGCGAGGCGCTGCGGAAAGCGGCGGTCGTGCGGTTCCTCGCCCAGGGAGTCGAGGAAACGTCGGCCGAGCAGATCGCGGCCGACGCCGGCGTCTCCCTGCGCACCTTCTACCGCCACTTCGCGTCCAAGCACGAACTGCTTTTCGCCGACTACGCCGGGCTGGACTGGTTCCGTTCGGCGCTGGCGGCCCGGGATCCGCAGGAGTCGATCATCGCGGCGGTGCACAGCGCGATCATGGCCCGCCCGTACGACGACTGGGCCGTCGCGCAGACCGCGGCGCTGCGCGCGCAAGAGCTCGAACCCGGCCGGGTGGTGCGACACATGCGCCAGGTCGAGGCCGACTTCGCGGAGGCGATCGCGGATCACCTCGCCGCGAGACTTTCGCCGGATGCGACCACCGACGAGCGGATGCGGATGACCGTCACCGCGCGGTGCATCGCGGCCGCCGTGTTCGGGGCGATGGAGGTGTGGATGCTCGGTGACGAGCGTTCGCTTCCCGAGCTGTCGCGGCTCACCGGGGAGGCACTCAAGGTGCTGGCCGACGGCATCGACGGCTGAGTTTTGTCATTATTGACAAAACTTTGGCTGCGTGTCAGCCTCAGCCAATGAGCGACTTCGACGCCATCGTGATCGGTGCCGGGCACAACGGGTTGACCGCGGCGACCCTGTTGCAGAAGGCCGGTCTGCGCACGCTGTGCCTGGACGCGAAGCTCTACGCCGGGGGCATGGCATCCACCGTCGAGCTGTTCGACGGCTTCCACTTCGAGATCGCCGGCTCGGTGCAGATCCCGACGTCGGCGGTGGTCAGCAGGGAACTCGGGCTCGACACCCTGCCGACCGTCGACCTCGACGTGATGTCGGTGTCGTTACGCGGAGTCGGCGACGAACCACTGGTCTACTACACCGATCCGGTGAAGCTGTTGACCCACATCAACGAGGTGCACGGTGCCGAGGCGGTCAACGGCATGGCCGGTCTGATGGCGTGGTGTCAGGCGCCGACGCGGGCGCTGGGCCGGTTCGACGCGGGTCAGCCGCCGAAGACGCTCGACGAGATGTATGCCTGCGCGACAAACGAATTCGAGCGTTCCACGATCACCGACCTGTTGTTCGGCTCGGTCACCGACGTGCTCGACCGCTACCTGCCGGACAAGGAGAAGAACGGCGCGCTGCGGGGCATGCTGTCGCTGCTGGCCTGCAACACCACCTACCGGGGACCGGCGACCCCGGGCACGGCCGCCGCCCTCGCGTACGGTTTCGCCGTCCCCGACGAGAATGCGTTGCTGGTCAAGAAACTGCGCGGCGGCATCGGAGCGCTCACGCGGCATCTGTGCGACACGTTCGGCGCGAACGGCGGAGAACTGCGGTTACGCAGCAAGGTCGTCGAGGTGACGGTCGCCGACGGCCGGGTCAGCGGAGTCCGGCTCGAAGACGGCACGACGCTGTCCGCGCCGATCGTCGTTTCGGGCATCGCGCCCGATCTCACGGTCAACGGCCTCGTCGACCCCAACGCTGTGCCCGCACAGGTGCGCGACCGCTTTTCGCGGATGGACCATCGGGGCAGCTATCTGCAGATGCATTTCGCGCTCGACGGCATCCCGGAGTTCGCGGCGCCCTACGAACTGCTCAACGACCCCGCGATGCAGTCGAACATCGGAATCTTCAGCACGGCAGAGGAACTCCAACAGCAGTGGGAGGACGCCCGGCGCGGAATCGTGCCCGCGGACCCGTCGATCGCGCTGCAGATCCCGTCGGTGAACGATCCGGGTCTGGCGCCGGCTGGCAAGCATGCGGCGTCGGCGTTCTCGCTGTGGTTCCCGATCCAGGAGGGCGAACACGGCTACGGGGAGATGAAGGCCGAGATGGGCAAACGGGTGATCGAGAAGATCACCCGGCTGGCGCCGAACTTCGAAAACCTGATCCTGCGCCATACGACCTTCACGCCCAAACACATGGGCACCATGTTCGGTGCGCCCGGTGGCGACTACTGCCACGGGCTAATTCACCCCGATCAGATCGGCCTGAACCGGCCGGGCCCCAAAGGCTATGTCGATCAACCGATTCCGGTCGACGGATTGTATCTGGCCAGTGCCGGTTGCCACGGCGGCCCCGGCATCACATTCATCCCCGGCTACAACGCGGCCAAGCAGGCGCTGTCCGACATGTCCTGAACCCGTTTCCCCGCCCGTCGCACCGGGAATGCGGCGGGTATGGGAATCACGGTGGCGGTGACCGGGCCGACGGGCGAGATCGGCAAGTCGGCGGTGCAGGCGCTCGAGGGGGTCGCCGAGGTCGACGAGATCGTCGGAATGGCTCGCCGGCCCTTCGATCCCGCCGAGCACGGCTGGTCGAAGACGACATACCTGCAGGGCGACATTCTCGATCGCGAGGCGGTCGACGCGCTGGTCGGGCGCGCCGACGTCGTGGTCCATCTCGCTTTCATCATCATGGGCTCGCGAGAGGAAAGCGCGCGCATCAACCTTGCCGGCACCCGCAACGTCTTCGAGGCGACGGTGGCCGCCGAGCGCCCGCGGCGGTTGGTGTACACGTCGTCGGTCGCGGCCTACGGCTATCACTCCGACAACCCGGTTCCGATCACCGAGGACGTGCCGCCGAAGGGGTCGCCCGAGCACTACTACTCCGAGCAGAAGGCCGAGTGTGAGGCGGCGCTCGCCGACATCACGAGCGGTTCGTCGCTTCAGGTGTATGTGCTGCGGCCCTGCATCGTCGCGGGCCCGAAGGCGCCCGCACTGGCCGACAACATGCCGTGGACCCGGCTGCCCGGTCCAGTCAAGCGCCTATCCGACGCCGTTCCGCTGTTGAAGACGCCGGTCCCGGATCCCGGCATCCCGTTGCAGCTGGTCCATCACGACGACGTGGCGACCGCGATCGCGTTGGCCGCCACCACGTCGGCGCCGCCGGGTGCGTACAACATCGCGGGCGATGGGCTGATCTCGCTGTCGGACGTGGCGCGCGAACTCGGCGCTCGAGGCGTGCGGGTGCCGAAGGTCGCCGCGACGGCGGCGTCGGGACTCATCGCCCGACTGCCGTTCGTCCCGTCAGCGCTCGAGTGGTTGCACGTCGGCCGCACCTCGGTGGTCATGGACACGAGCAGGGCGAAGACCCAGCTTGGGTGGCAACCGAAATACACTGCCGCACAGACCCTGAGCGAGTTGGCGGAGTCGCTGCGCTGAGTTACTGCGTGGGATCGCCGGTGTCGGCGGGGCCGCTCGGCGTCGCGCCGCCTTCGTCCGACCAGTCCACGCCTTCTTCCTCGGTGTCGTCGGTGCCCCGTGCCGGGTCGCTCTGCACGTCGTCGTCGGCGTTCGTGGGTCCCGCGTCCGTCTCAGCGGTGTCGGGGTTGTCCTTCTTGTCGTCGCTCACCGGCGCTGGATACCCGCCGAGCGGGTGTTTCAGTCTCTGCGACCCCGCAACTGCGTCATCCAATCGGCGGGCACCCTACCGCGGGGACCGGGAGTGGTCTGGTCCGCGGGACGGGACTCGGGCGGGGCCAGCGGTGGACCGTCGTAGTACTCGTTGGTGGCGTAGTTCCAGAACCAGTCCTCGCCTGGCTCGAACGAGCGGATGACGGGATGCCCGGTCTCGCGCCAGTGCGCTGAGGCGTGCCGCGCCAACGAGTCGTCGCAGCAACCGATGTGACCGCATGCCGCGCATCGACGCAGATGCACCCACCAGCCGCCCACCGCGTCGCATTCGGCGCATCCCGTCCCACTCGGCGGGACCGACGGGTCCACTTCGGCGTCCATGGGCGTCGAGCCTACGCTCGAATCACCCTGCGGCGTCGTCGATTTCTGCCGCAGAATCAGCGCGCCATCGTGGAATCCGGTGCGCTCCAGTCGGTGGAGACGAACCGGTGGCGGATCAGCCAGTCGTCGCCGACCGGTGCGAACACGTCGCGGTAGCGGCCGTAGTGGTCGAGGCCGATCTCGGTGAACACCGTGAAATAGCAGGAGACCCGCGCCTCGTCCGGCGTTACCTGGGTGAAGCGGATGTTCGTCACGTTGTGGCGCACGATGCGTTTGACGTTCGACTCGGACGCGGCCGCGTTCGGCGCAGCGACCGCGCCGCCGAGGTAGTCGACGATCGCCACGCGGCCCCGCACGGGTTCGGCGCCCCGCACCTCAAGGACCCCGTCCTCGCAGAAGGCGGCGGCCAGATCGGGAAGGCGCATCGCGTCGCCGGACCAGTTGTACTGCGCGAGAGTGTCCCTGATGCGTTCCCGAGCGCAAAGCTCCCAAAGCTCCATGCGGTCAACCGTAACGGGGCTAGTGTCGCGCCATGGCAACCAGCGATTCCCGCGAGGTCGTGATCGACGCGAGCCCGGCCGAGGTCCTCGACGTCATCGCCGATGTCGAATCCGCACCGGACTGGTCCCCGCAACATCAGGGCGCCGAGGTGCTCGACAGGGACGCCGACGGGCGGCCCGGCCGGGTGCGGTTGAAGTTGAAGACCATGGGCATCACCGACGAGCAGGTCGTCCAATACACCTGGGGCGACAACACCGCCGGCTGGACGCTGATCGAATCCAGCCAGCTCAAGACCCAGAGCGCGACGTACACCCTCACACCCGACGGCGACAAGACCAAGGTCCGGTTCGAGATCACCGTCGACCCCGCCGTGCCCATTCCCGGTTTCGTGTTGAAGCGCGCGATGAAGGGCGGGCTCGAGGCCGCCACCGACGGGTTGCGCAAGCAGGTGCACAAGCTCAAGCGCGGCTGACCGGTTTCGGAGCGCGCGGGGATGGCAATGACACTCGCATGGCTGTCACCGAAACCCGCGAGGTCGTCATCGACGCGACACCCGAAGAGATCCTCGACGTCCTGACCGATCTCGAGTCGTTGACCGAGTGGTCCTCGGCGCACCAGGAGGTCGAGATCCTCGAACGCGACGACCAGGGCCGCCCCAGCCGGTCACGCCAGGTCGTCAAGATCGTCGGCGTCTCCGACGAACAGGTGCTGAATTACACCGTCCATGACGACGGCGTCAGCTGGACGCTCGAAAGCTCGAAACAGCAACGCGCGCAACGGGGCCGGTACACGCTCACACCTGACGGCGACTCGACGAAGGTGCACTTCGAGCTCATGGTCGATCCGCTGGTGCCGTTGCCCGGATTTCTGGTCAAGAAGGGCGCCAAGGGTCTGATGGAGACCGCCACCGACGGGCTGCGCAAACGGGTACGCCAGGTCAAAAGCCGCGGCTAGTCTGCGTCGCATGGCGACTGCGGGGCCCCTGGCCGGAGTGAAGGTCATCGAACTCGGCGGCATCGGCCCGGGACCCCACGCCGGAATGGTGCTGGCCGATCTCGGCGCCGACGTGGTGCGCGTGCGCAGGCCCGGAGGACTCGAAATGCCGCCGGAGAACGTCGACCTGCTGCACCGCGGTAAGCGCATCGTCGACCTCGACATCAAAAAGCAACCCGCCGCGCTGCTCGATCTCGTCGCCAAGGCCGACGTGCTCATCGACGCGTTCCGGCCCGGCACCTGCGAACGGCTCGGCATCGGGCCGGACGACTGCGCGGCGGTGAACCCGCGGCTGGTCTTCGCCAGGATCACCGGCTGGGGTCAGGACGGCCCGTTGGCCCGGACGGCTGGCCATGACATCAACTACCTCTCGCAGACCGGTGTGCTGTCGGCCCTCGGCTACCGCGACTGGCCGCCGGTGCTACCCCTGAACCTGGTCGCCGACTTCGGTGGTGGGTCGATGCTCGTGCTGCTGGGCATCATGGCTGCGCTGTACGAACGGGAACGCTCCGGGCAGGGTCAGGTGATCGACGCGGCGATGGTCGACGGCGTATCCGTGCTGGCCCAAGACATGTGGACGGTGAAGTCGATGGGCAGACTGCGCGACGAACGCGAGTCGTTCCTGCTCGACGGCAGCGCCCCCTTCTACCGGACCTACGAGACGGCCGACGGCAGGTACATGGCCGTCGGCGCGATCGAACCGCAGTTCTACGCGCAACTGCTGGCCGGGCTCGGATTGAGCGCCGATGACCTTCCCCCGCAAATGGACAGGGAGGCGTTCCCAGAGATGCGGGAACTGTTCGCCGAGCGATTTGCGAGCAAGACGCGCGACGTGTGGATGCAGATATTCGCGGGCACCGACGCCTGCGTCACACCGGTCCTCACGTGGAGCGAAGCGGCGGACAACGAGCACCTGCGCGCGCGATCAACGCTGGTGCACGCCAACGGTGTCGACCAGGCCGCACCGGCGCCGCGGTTCTCCCGAACACCGGCCGGTCCGATCGGCCCACCGCCGCAAGCTGCGAGTTCGATAAGCGATGTTGATTGGCGATAGGAATTTGCTGGAAAAGCCTATGCACTAGGCAGGCGAGTTAGCTACGATTTGCCGCATGGCTGTGCAGGCATCGAGGGAAGTGGTCTTCGAGGCGCCGAAAGAAGCGATCATGGATGCACTCGCCGACATCGACGCCGTGCCCACATGGTCGCCCGTGCACAAACACGCCGAGGTGCTCGACCGCTATCCCGACGGCCGTCCCCACCACGTCAAGGCGACGTTCAAGATCATGGGCGTCACCGACAAGGAACTCCTCGAGTACCACTGGGGCGATGACTGGGTGGTCTGGGACGCCAAGGCGACGATGCAGCAACGCGGCCAGCACGGGGAGTACAACCTCACCCCGATCGGCGAGGACCGCACCCGCGTCCGCTTCGACATCATCATCGACCTCGCGGCTCCGATTCCAGAATTCCTGCTGCGCCGCGCCAAGAAGATGGTGCTCGATGTCGCGACCGAGAATCTGCGGCGCCGCGTCATGGCCGACGATAACGTTTCGAATCGGTCGAATTAGAACGAAATATTTTCCGGTCGGCCGCCCGTTGCCACTGGCATGGCCACCGGAATCGTGCTCTTCGAAACGCCCAACGCCGGCAACACCGTCGACGATCTCACCACCCAAGCCCGTCGGGCCCACGAACTCGGCGTCCAACAGGTCTGGCTGCCACAGCGATTCGACTACGACGCGATCGGCGTGGCCGGGCTCTTAGCAGCGGCGGTACCCGGACTGGGCGTCGGCACGTTCGTGGTGCCGTTCAACCCGCGTCATCCCTTGATCGTCGCGTCGCAGGCGCAGACGGCACAGGCCGCCGCGCACGGTCGCTTCATCCTCGGCCTGGGGCTGGGGGCGCACGAAACAGAGCGGCAGGCGTTCGGGACCGCGTGGCCGAACACCATTCCGCGGTTGCGTGAGCACCTGACCGTCCTGCGGTCGATCTTCGACACCGGGACGGTCGGCTTCCACGGCGACGAGTTCATCGCCAATCCCGAATGGCCCGTCGGAATTTCGGGCGGCACGCCCGTTCCGCTGTACGTCGCCGCCATGGGCCCGAAGGCCTTGCAAGTCACCGGCGAACTGGCCGACGGCACCCTGCCGTATCTCGCGGGACCGCGCACCATCGCGGACTTCATCGAGCCCACCATCACGCGCGCGGCCGCCGACGCCGGCCGTCCGGCGCCGAAGATCGTGGCCGCGGTGCCCGTGCTGGTATCCGACGATGCCGACGCCGCGCGACGCAGGGCCGCCGAGCATCTGAGCTTCTACGAGAACATCCCCTCCTACCGACGGGTGCTCGAACGCGAGGGTGTCGACAGCGCGGTCGATGTCGCCGCCCTCGGGCCGGCGGAAACGGTGACCCGGCAGCTGAAGAACTACCTCGACGCCGGTGCGACGGACGTCGTGCTCAGCGCCGTCGACGGCACCGATCCCGCACAGCGCGAGGCGATCTGGGCGATCGCCGCACAGCTCTAACGGCGCAGGACGTCCAGTCGGCGGATCGCCTCGTCGAGCGTGTCGTCGCGCTTACAGAAGGCGAAGCGCACCAGGTGATTCCACGCACCCGCGTGCTCGGCGCCCGGGTCGCAGAACGCCGACATCGGGATCGCGGCCACCCCCGCGCGATGCGGTAGCTCGGCGCAGAACGCGGCGCTGTCGCTGAAGCCGAGCGGACGCGGATCGGCGCACAGGAAGTACGTGCCGAAGCTGTCGTGCACCTCGAAGCCAAGGTCGGCCAGCGCGCCGCCGAGCCGGTCTCGCTTGCGTTGCAACGAATCGCGCAGCGCGGACACCCATGCCTGTTCGTTGTTGAGCGCGTGGGCCACCGCGGGCTGGAACGGTGCGCCGCTGACGTACGACAGGTACTGCTTGGCCGCCCGCACGCCCGCGATCAGCTCGGCGAGACCGCACGCCCAGCCGATCTTCCAGCCGGTGACGTTGAACATCTTGGCCGCGCTGGAGATCGTGATCGTGCGGTCGGCCATGCCGGGATAGGACGCCAGCGGGATGTGGCGGCGGCCGTCGAAGACGAGGTGCTCGTAGACCTCGTCGGTGATCACCAGCAGGTCGGCCTCGACCGCGAGTGCCGCCAACGCCCGCAGTTCGTCGTCGCCCGCCACCATGCCGGTGGGGTTGTGCGGCGAGTTCACGATCAGCGCCTTGGTTTTCGGTGTGATCGCCCGGCGCAGGCCGTCGACGTCGATGCGGAATCCGCTGCCCTCCTGGATCATGGGCACGGAGCGGCGCTCGCAGCCTGCCATCGCGATCACGGGGGAGTAGGAGTCGTAGAAGGGCTCGATCAGCAGCACCTCCGAGCCGGGTTCGACCAGCCCGAGGATCGACGCCGCGATGGCTTCGGTGGCGCCGACGGTCACCAGCACCTCGGTCTCGGGGTCGTATGCGGTGCCGAAGGTGCGTTCGCGCTGGCCGGCGATCGCTTCGCGCAACGGCGCGATACCCAGACCGGGCGGGTACTGATTGGCGCCGTCGGCGATCGCGTTCTCGGCGATCTTGAGCATCTCTGGCGGGCCGTCCTCGTCGGGGAAGCCCTGGCCGAGGTTCACGGCGCCGATGCGGGCGGCCAGCGCCGACATCTCGGCGAAGATCGTCACCGCGTACGGCCGCAACCGTCTGACTGTCACGGTTGTCGAGCGTAATGCCGCGGCGAACGTGGGTTACTGACACGCAATTGGCGCGAACCGCGTGCAGGTAACCCACGTTCGGCGGGAGGGGGTTCGGCCGCCCAACCAACAGGTTGGTCTGGGCTGTTACGCTCGGGCGCATGTCTGAAGAAGCCTTCATCTACGAGGCGATCCGTACGCCTCGCGGCAAGAACAAGAACGGCGCGCTCAACGAGGTCAAGCCCGTCAACCTGGTGGTCGGCCTGATCGAGGAGATCCGCGCCCGCTATCCCGACCTCGACGAGACGCTGATCAGCGACGTCATCCTCGGCTGCGTGTCACCCGTCGGCGACCAGGGCGGCGACATCGCCCGCACCGCGGCGCTGGTGGCCAACCTGCCGGAGACCACCGGAGGGTTCCAGCTCAACCGGTTCTGCGCCTCGGGCCTCGAGGCCGTCAACACCGCCGCACAGAAGGTGCGGTCCGGCTGGGATGACCTCGTGCTCGCGGGCGGTGTCGAGTCGATGAGCCGCGTCCCGATGGGCTCCGACGGCGGCGCGTGGGCGTCCGACCCCGAGACTAACTACCGCATCGGATTCGTGCCGCAGGGCATCGGCGCCGACCTGATCGCGACGATCGAAGGCTTCTCCCGCGAGGACGTCGACCGCTACGCGCTGCGCAGCCAGGAGAAGGCCGCGGCGGCCTGGTCGGGCGGCTACTTCGCCAAGTCCGTCGTCCCGGTGAAGGACCAGAACGGCCTGGTGATCCTCGACCATGACGAGCACATGCGCCCCGACACCACGCTCGAGGGGCTCGGTCAGCTCAAGACCGCGTTCGACGGCGTCGGCGCGATGGGCGGCTTCGACGATGTGGCGCTGCAGAAGTATCACTTCGTCGAGAAGATCAACCACGTCCACACCGGCGGCAACAGCTCGGGCATCGTCGACGGCGCCGCGCTGGTGCTCGTCGGCAGCGAGAAAGCCGGCACGTCGCAGGGCCTGACCCCGCGGGCGCGCATCGTGGCCACCGCCACCAGCGGCGCCGATCCGGTGATCATGCTCACCGGTCCGACTCCTGCCACCCGCAAGGTGCTGGACCGCGCCGGTCTGACGGTCGACGACATCGACCTGTTCGAGCTGAACGAGGCGTTCGCCTCGGTGGTGCTGAAGTTCCAGAAGGACCTGAACATCCCCGACGAGAAGCTCAACGTCAACGGTGGCGCCATCGCGATGGGCCACCCGCTGGGCGCCACCGGCGCCATGATCACCGGAACCATGGTCGACGAGCTCGAGCGTCGCAACGCGCGGCGTGCGCTGCTCACGCTGTGCATCGGCGGCGGCATGGGCGTGGCCACCATCATTGAACGAGTCTGAGCGCGGGTTTAAGGAAAAGTAATGGCAGAGAACACCATTCAGTGGGATAAGGATGCCGACGGCATCGTCACCCTGACGCTGGACGACCCGACCGGTTCGGCCAACGTGATGAACGAGCACTACAAGGAATCCATGCACAGTGCGGTGGAACGCCTTGTCGCGGAGAAGGATTCGATCACCGGCGTCGTCATCACCAGCGCGAAGAAGACGTTCTTCGCCGGCGGTGATCTGAAGGGCATGATGAATGTCGGCCCGGACGACGCCGCTTCGGCGTTCGAAGAGGTCGAGACCATCAAGGCCGACCTGCGCAAGCTCGAGACGCTGGGCAAGCCGGTCGTGGCGGCCATCAACGGCGCCGCGCTCGGTGGCGGCCTGGAGATCGCGCTGGCGTGCCACCACCGGATCATCGCCGACGTGAAGGGCGCCGTCGTCGGCCTGCCCGAGGTGACGCTGGGCCTGCTGCCCGGCGGCGGCGGAGTGACGCGCACCGTCCGGATGTTCGGCATCCAGAAGGCGTTCATGGAGGTGCTGAGCCAGGGCACCCGCTTCAAGCCGGCCAAGGCCAAGGACGTCGGCCTGGTCGACGAGGTCCTGCCGACCGTCGACGAACTGGTGCCCGCCGCCAAGGCGTGGATCAAGGCCAACCCCGAGGCGCACACCCAACCGTGGGATGTGAAGGGTTACAAGATGCCCGGCGGCACCCCGACGTCGCCGGGTCTGGCCAGCATCCTGCCGTCGTTCCCGGCACTGTTGCGCAAGCAGCTCAAGGGTGCGCCGATGCCGGCGCCGCGGGCGATCCTGGACGCGGCCGTCGAGGGTGCGCAGGTCGACTTCGACACCGCGAGCCGCATCGAGAGCCGCTACTTCACCCAGCTGGTGACGGGGCAGACCGCCAAGAATATGATCCAGGCGTTCTTCCTCGACCTGCAGGCCATCAACGGCGGCGCGTCGCGGCCCGACGGCATCGAGCCCGTCAAGATCAACAAGATCGGCGTGCTGGGCGCGGGCATGATGGGCGCCGGCATCGCCTACGTCTCGGCCAAGGCCGGCTTCGACGTCGTGCTCAAGGACGTCAGCATCGAGGCCGCCCAGAAGGGCAAGGGCTACTCCGAGAAGCTGGAGGCCAAGGCGCTCGAGCGGGGCAAGACGACCCAGGAGCGCAGCGATGCGCTGCTGGCCCGCATCACGCCGACCGCCGATCCCGCCGACCTCAAGGGCGTGGACTTCGTCATCGAGGCGGTGTTCGAGGACCAGGACCTCAAGCACAAGGTGTTCCAGGAGATCGAGGACATCGTCGAGCCCAACGCGCTGCTGGGGTCGAACACCTCGACGCTGCCGATCACCGGTCTGGCGACCGGGGTGAAGCGCCAGGAGGACTTCATCGGCATCCACTTCTTCTCACCGGTCGACAAGATGCCGCTGGTGGAGATCATCAAGGGCGAGAAGACCTCTGACGAGGCGCTGGCCCGGGTGTTCGACTACACGCTGGCCATCGGCAAGACGCCGATCGTGGTGAACGACAGCCGCGGCTTCTTCACCAGCCGCGTCATCGGCACGTTCGTCAACGAGGCGCTGGCGATGCTCGGTGAGGGCATCGCGCCCGCGAGCATCGAGCAGGCCGGCTCGCAGGCCGGCTATCCCGCGCCGCCGCTGCAGTTGTCCGACGAGCTCAACCTCGAGCTGATGCACAAGATCGCCGTCGCCACCCGCAAGGGTGTCGAGAGCACGGGCGGCACCTACGAGCCGCACCCGGCCGAGGCGGTCGTCGAGAAGATGATCGAGATCGGCCGCCCGTCGCGGCTCAAGGGCGCCGGTTTCTACGAGTACGCCGACGGCAAGCGCGTCGGGCTGTGGCCGGGGCTGGCCGAGACGTTCAACTCGGGCAGCACGTCGATCCCGTTGCAGGACATGATCGATCGCATGCTGTTCGCCGAGGCGCTGGAGACCCAGAAGTGTCTCGACGAGGGCGTGTTGACCTCGACGGCGGACGCGAACATCGGCTCGATCATGGGTATCGGCTTCCCGCCGTACACCGGTGGTTCGGCGCAGTTCATCGTCGGCTACCAGGGCGCGGGCGGTGTCGGCAAGGAGGCCTTCGTGGCCCGTGCCAAGGAGCTGGCCGCCAAGTACGGCGAACGGTTCAACCCGCCGTCCTCGCTGCTCTGACACATAACTCCAACGGGCCGAGCGCTCACTGTTGTACGGATTTCGCCAAGGATTCCGTACAACGGTGAGCGCTCGCCGCTTTGACGGGCGTACTGTCCGGACATGGCGCAGTCGACGCTGGTGTTCGACCCGTTCTCGCAGTCGTTCTTCGACGACCCCTATGAGACCTACCGGTGGATGCGGACGGAAGCGCCGGTCTACTACAGCGAGCAGTACGACTTCTACGCGCTGACCCGGCACGCCGATGTCGCGGCCGCATTCAAGGATCCGGCGGCGTATTCGTCGGCCTACGGTGTCGAACTGTCGATGGTGCGGGCCGGCGGACCGCCGGCGGACGTTCGGCTGCTGCAGTTCATGGACCCGCCCGAGCACCGGCACATGCGCAGCGTGTTGAACAAACTGTTCACGCCGCGGGCGATCCAGGCGCAGCAACCCCGGATCACCGCGATCATCGACAAATACCTCGGCGCCATCGACGGCGACGAGTTCGACATCGTCCGCGAGTTCACCGCGCCGTTCCCCGTCGAGGTGATCACGACGTGGCTCGGGGTGCCCGACGATCACGTGCAGCACGCCCGCCTGTGGACCGACGCGTCGATGCGCCGCGAGCCCGGCCAGATCGAGACCGACGAAGCGGGCAAGCAGGCGGTCGCCGAATCGGTGGCGTACTACTACGAATGCGTCCGGCAGCACCGCGCGCAGCCGCGCGACGACCTGTTCACACTGCTGATCGACGCGGAGATCGCGCGCGACGACGGCACCACATCCCATCTCACCGACATCGAAATCGTCGGTTTCGCACAGCAATTGGGTGGCGCCGGCGCCGAGACCGTGACCAAGTTGCTCGCCAGCGCGGTGTACCTGTTCGCCCGCCACCCCGAGCAGTGGGCCAAGCTGATCGACGAGCCGGCGAAGATCCCGGCGGCGGTCGAAGAGTTGCTGCGATACGACAACCCGGTGCAGTACGACGTACGCCGCTCGATGCGGGAGGTCACGCTGCACAGTGTGACCATCCCTGCGGGCAAGCCGGTGTTCCTGATGCTGGCCTCGGCCAACCGCGACCCCGAGGCGTGGACCGACGCGGACACCTTCGACATCGACCGCAACCGCACGCAAGCCCAGAACCTCGGCCTCGGGTACGGCATCCACAGCTGCCTCGGCGCGGCGCTCGCCCGGATGGAGAGTGCGATCGCGTTGGAGAAACTGCTCGCCTTCATGCCGCGGTACGAGGTCGACTACGACCGGTGCACGCGTGTGCACATGACCAACGTGATCGGCTGGAAGAACGTCCCCGTGCGCGTGATTCGCTAGATTGGCGCCGTGCCGGAAACCTTCACCGCCGAATTCGCGGCCGGGCTGGCCCGCTACGGCGACAACCCCTGTATCGAGTTCGAGGGACGGTGGTACAGCGGCGGAGAGGTGACGGCGTACGGCCGCGCCATCGCACAGGCCCTGCGGGACGCCGGTGTCGCCGACGACGCGCCCGTCGGTCTGGTGGTCAGGAACCGCCTGCCGCACGCGGCGGCGATCATCGGCTTCCTCGCCGCGGGGCGCACGGTGTCGATGATCTATTCGTTCCAGTCGCCGGAGTCCATCGGGCGCGACATCGAAACGCTCGCGTTGTCGGCGATCGTCGCCGACGCCGAGGACTGGACTGCGCCTGTCGTCGACGCCGCACGCCTGGCCGGCAGTGCGGGTGTGTCGATATCGGGGCGGGCGCCGACCGTGGCTGCAGTGCCGGGTCTGGAACGCCAAGATCCGCAGCGCGCGCATGCTGCGCCCGAAGACGGTGTGGCACTGCAGATTCTGACCAGCGGCACCACGGGACCACCGAAGCGGCAGTCGATCAAAACCGCCGTGCTCGAGCGCACGGTCTTCAGCGTCACCAGCGGCGAGGCCGCGCCCGCCGACGCCCCGCCGGAGCTGGCGTACTGGCAGTTCGGCGGCATCGGTGTATGCCAACTGCTCGCCGGCGTGTACAACGGCAGGCGGATTGCGATGCTCGAGCGGTTCAGCGTCGACGACTACGTGGATCTGGTCAAGCGCCACCGCATCACGCGTTCGGGTGTGCAGCCCGCCGTCATCCGGATGCTGCTCGACGCCGACGTCGCCAAGGAGGACCTCGCCTCGCTGACCTTCTTGATCAGTGCGTCGGGACCGCTGGACCCCGAGACCCGCGACGAGTTCGAGGCCAAGTACGGCATCCCTATCGTGCTGGCCTACGGCGCAACGGAATTCGCGGGCTCGCTGTGCGCATGGACGCCGGAGATGCAACGCGACTTCGGTTCGGCCAAACGCGACAGCGTGGGCAGGCCCCTGCCCGACGTCGCGCTGCGCATCGTCGATCCCGACACCGGCGCCGAACTGGCCGCCGGCGAGCCCGGCCTGCTGGAAGCCAAGGTCGCGCCGATCGGCCCGGACTGGATCCGCACCACCGACATCGCGGCGATCGACGCCGACGGCTTCGTCACCCTGCACGGGAGGGCCGACGGTGCGATCAACCGCGGCGGGTTCAAGATTCTGCCGGAAAGCGTTCGGCGCGTTCTGATCTCGCATCCGGCCGTGCGCGACGCGTGCGTGGTCGGCGTGCGCGACGCCCGTCTGGGCGAGGTCCCGGTCGCGGCCATCGAGGTCTCACCGGGACTGCCGGTGCCCTCGGACGACGAGCTCGCCGATCTGGTCCGCCGGTCGCTGCCGGTGTACAACGTGCCGGTGGCGTTCACGGTCGTCGACGAGCTACCACGCAACCCCGCGCTGAAGGTGAGCCTTCCCGCGGTCGCCGCGCTGTTCGAACCGCGTTAGAAGGCCCCGAGGTCCGACGACAGCCAGTGCTGCGGCTTCATGAAGATCACGACACTGGCTCCGTGCTCGCGGCGGGCGTACTCGAGGTAGCCGTCGACCTTCTCGGGCGGCAGATAGCGTTTGGTGACCTCGACAAGATGCTCGTCGGTGGCGGTCTCGATGCGGCTGACCGGACCGTCGACGGCCACGTACCGGACCGTGGGCTCAAGGCGCTGAACCATCAGCGTGAACTCGCCCTGAGTCTCGATGAGTCGGTGCTTTCGCGAGCCGTCGCCGGTGAGCACCCACGGTTCGCCGCCGGGTGAGTACTGGTACCAGACCGGGACGGTCAGCGGACCCCGTTTGTCGCCTGCGCTGACCGACAGCGCGGCGACGAGAGGTTCGGCCAGAAACTGTTCGCGTTCGTCTTTGGAGAGGGCCATGACGTCACGCTAACGCCGCCCTCCGTCAGATTTCGGGGATCGAGCGTCAGCACCCGACCCGGGAGAAGAACGCGACGGCGACGAGGCCGATCACGAACGCCACCTGTGGCTGACCCATCGCCAGGGTGCTGGCGACGCCCGCGATCGCGGCGATCGCGATGACGGTGAGCAGAAGCATGTAGAACCATCGAACGTGGTGATGAGCCTCGTCGCCGGCCCGCATATGGTGCGATTCGATTCCCGTCGCTGGGTCACGGACCACGTCCGCCTCCTTGTGGCTCACGTCACATGAAAACTGCGTTGTGAGCCACACCATACAACACCTGGCGGCGAACGCAATCGCCGGCCGGAGGATGTCGCTGTTGCGAGCAAATAACGGCCCGACCTCCGCTTTTGTGGTGGACACTGCGACATGATCCGCAGTTAATTCGAAAGCTGAGCTAACAATGACGGACCTCTGCCAGCTGCCCGCGCACGAACTGGTCGCTCTGATGGTGGGTGGGACAGTCCCGTGTCGCGAGGTGGTCCAGGCCCATCTCGCGCGCATCGACGCGGTCAATCCGGCCCTCAATGCGCTCGTGGTGGCCACCGATCCGCACCGGTGTCTGGAGGCCGCCAGCGAAGCCGACGACCGCCTCGCGCGCGGCGCCCCGCCCGGTCGCGCGCACGGACTGCCGATCGTGGTCAAGGACGTCATGAAGGTCGCCGGCCTCGATGCTCCGGCGGCAGCCCGGTCCTGCGCCCCACCACCCCCGTTGACGCGACGGCGGTGGCGCGGCTGCGTGCCGAAGGGGCGATCGTGCTCGGTCTCACGAACGTCCCCGAGATGTGCCGCGGCGGTGAGTCGAACAACAACCTCTACGGCCGCACCAACAACCCGTTCGACCTGTCGAGGACGCCGGGCGGAAGCAGCGGCGGCTCGGCGGCGCTGGTCTGCTCGGGTGGCGCCGCGCTGAGCGTCGGCTCGGACGGGGGCGGCAGCATCGGCCGCCTCGAGCACAACGCGCCGCTGTGCCTCGACCGCACGATCGAGTTGCTCTGGGAGTCTGTGTTCCTCGGCGGCGGCTCACCGAGATCGACGCTTACCGCATCGAGATGCTCGAGTTCATGGACGACTACGACGTGATCGTCGGACCCGCAATGCCGACCGCGGCCAAGCCGCACCACCACGGGCTCGTCGTGATCTCGGATTTCTCCCACTTGATGGCGCACAACCTCACCGGCTGGCCGGCCGTCGTCGTCCGCTGCGGAACGTCGAAGGAGGGACTGCCTGTCGGTGTGCAGATCGCGGCCAGGCCGTGGGAGGACGCGACGGCACTCGCGGTGGCGGCTCGGCTGGAAACGGCGCTGGGAGGATGGCGTCCCCCGCCGCCGGTTGCATAGAGTCGGATCCCATGCGCTTCGGACTGTTCATCCCGCAGGGCTGGCGACTCGATCTGATCGACATTCCTCCCGCAGAGCAGTGGGCGGTGATGCGTGATCTCGCCGACTACGCCGACCGCAGCGACGCCTGGGACTCGCTGTGGGTCTACGACCACTTCCACACGGTGCCGGTGCCCACCTCGGAGGCCACCCACGAGGCGTGGACCCTGATGGCCGCCTACGCCGCGACGACGTCGCGCATCAAGCTCGGTCAGATGTGCACCGCGATGAGCTACCGCAATCCGGTTTATCTGGCCAAGGTCGCCGCCACCGCCGACATCGTCTCCGGCGGTCGCATCCAGATGGGCATCGGCGCGGGATGGTACGAACACGAATGGCGCGCTTACGGATATGGGTTCCCATCGGCAGGGGTGCGGCTGGCCCGCCTTGACGAGGGGGTACAGATCATGCGCGACGCCTGGCGCGACGGGACGGTCACCTTCGACGGTAAGCACTATCAGGTTGCCGGCGCGATAGTCGAACCGAAGCCGTTGCAGGACAACGGCATCCCGCTGTGGATCGCCGGCGGCGGCGAGAAGGTGACACTGCGGATCGCGGCGCAGTATGCGCAGTACACCAATTTCACTTGCGAGCCAGGAGGATTCACCCACAAATCGCAGGTGCTGGCCGACCACTGTCGCGAGGTCGGCACCGATTACAACGCGATCGTGCGCTCGGCCAACTTCAACGCGGTGATCGGCGAATCGGGATCCGACGTCAGGGAGCGGGTGGCGCGGCTGCGCGCTCGGCAGGTCACCAAGGCCGACGAGTCGGCGGTCGACGCGATGCTCAGCACCGTATCCGCGCCCGAGTCGGCCAGCGGCACACCCGAGCAGGTGGTCGAGAAGCTGGAGAAGATGCGCCGACTCGGCTGTGAGTACGCCATCCTGTATTTCCCCGAGGCCGCGTACGACCGCTCGGGTATCGAAGTGTTCGAGAAACAGGTGATCCCCGCCCTGAGCTAGGGGCGCCGCGAAGTTCTCCCGACCTTTACCTATCGGGACTTATTTCGGGAGCGGTCGGTGTTGTGGTGGTATCAGCCGAGAGGAGCGCCGCCATGACAGAGAACATCACGGCCCTGGTGACCGGGGCCAACCGGGGGCTGGGTCACAAACTCGCAGCCGAACTCGTGGCACGCGGAGCAAAGGTCTACGCCGCGGCCAGGAATCCCGACAGCGTGGATCTACCCCGCGTGGTCCCGATACAGCTCGACATCACCGATCCGGAGTCGGTGCGCCGCGCCGCCGAGATCGCCGACGACGTCACGGTGTTGGTGAACAACGCCGGGGTGTCGACTCGGGCCGGCCTGCTGAGCGGGCCGATCGAGGACATCCGGCTGGAGATGGACACGCACTACTTCGGGACGCTGAACGTCACGCGCGCCTTTGTGCCGGTCATCGAGAAGAACGGCGGCGGTTCGATTTTGAACGTGCTCTCGGTGCTCTCCTGGTATCACTCCCCGACGTCGGGCGCCTACTCGGCGGCCAAGGCCGCGGCGTGGGCGATGACCGATGCGTTGCGAACGGAGTTGGCGCCGCGGGGAATTCACGTCTCGGCGCTGCACGTGGGCTACATGGACACCGACATGGTCAGCTACATCCCCGCGGATCAGAAGATCGACCCGTCGGTGGTCGCCGGCCAGGCCGTCGCCGGTCTGCTCGACGGCGAGCCGGAGATCCTCGCCGACGACCTGTCCCGGTCGGTGAAGGCTGCGCTCTCGACCGCGAACACCTGATCACGGCGTGGGCGGAATCGGTCCTTCCGGCGGAATCGCGGGCCCGGGCGGGGGAGTGTCGTAGTACCCGGGCGGCGGCGGGCCGTCCAACGGGTAGTACCCGGGCGGCAGCGGTGGACCGCCCTCTGTCGGCGGAGCCACCGGCGGGCCGTTGGACTCCGGGGCGGTCAGCGAGGTGTATCCCGGCGGCAGCTGCGGCGCGGGCCCCGCGCCGGGTGGCGGCGGCGCCCCGACCGGAGCCTGGCCGGGTGGCAGCGCGGCGAACCCGTAGGGGTCCTGGGCCTGACGCCACGCGTCGCGCAGGAAGCCGAGCGGACCCGGGCTCGAACCCTGCCCGTACTGCGGATTGGCGATCTCGGGCACGGGCGGCGGACCGGCCGGCGGCGGAGCGGGCGGCGGATCCGCCGCGTCGACCGGAGCGGCGTAGGGCTGCCCAGGCGACGGCGGCGCGCCGGGCGTCCCTGGGACGGGCGGCACCGCGGGATCCGCGCTCGCAAGCCCGGCCGACGTGAGGGCGCCCAGGCTGATGGCGACGCCGGCGAGCGTGGCCCGGGCGGACGCGGCGCGACGGCGTCTGGTCATGGGTAAGCAGGCTAGCGGCTACCGGTCGCGGGCGCTCGGTTACGACGGTCGCGGTGGGGGCCGGCCCGACGTCATTAAGATTGGGTTTTCGCCTCACCCGAATCGACCAGCCCTCGATAGGAAGCCCGCGATGAACAAGACCTCGCTGACCGCGCTCGCCCGTGAGCAACTCGAGACGGCCCGCGCCGCCACCAGTGGCCGTAGCGCGCACACCGTGTACGGCGGCCACGAGCACTCGCTGCGTCAGACGTTGATCGCGTTGACCGCCGGTAGCGCGTTGGACGAGCACGAGACCAACGGAGAGGCCACCCTGCAGGTGCTGCAGGGACGGGTCCGGCTGACCCAGGACTCGACCAACTGGGACGGTTCGGCGGGCGATCACATCGTGGTGCCGAAGGCCCGACACGGCCTGAAGGCGCTCGAGGACTCCGCGGTGCTGCTGACGGTGTCGAACCCCGTGGGCCCGCACGTCTAGATGGTCGGACCCAGCAGGTCGTCGGCGTCCTTGATGACGTAGCCGTAGCCCTGCTCGGCGAGGAACCGCTGGCGGTGCGCGGCGTACTCGGCGTCGAGGCTGTCGCGGGAGACGACGGAGTAGAAGATCGCCCCGCCGCCGTCGGCCTTGGGCCGCAGTAACCGCCCCAGCCGCTGCGCCTCTTCCTGGCGCGATCCGAAGGTTCCCGAAACCTGAACGGCCACACTGGCTTCCGGCAGGTCGATGGAGAAGTTGGCGACCTTCGACACCACCAGCGTGGAGATCTCACCGCGACGGAACTGATCGAACAGCGCTTCGCGTTCCGCGGTCTTGGTCGACCCCTGGATGACCGGCGCGTCGAGCTCCTGACCGAGTTCTTCGAGCTGGTCGAGGTAGGCGCCGATCACCAGCGTCTGTTCGCCCTTGTGTTTGTCGAGGATCGACTTGACCACCGCGACCTTCGTGTGCGCCGTCGAGCACAGCTTGTATCGCTCGTCGGGTTCGGCGGTGGCGTACAGCATCCGCTCGTTGTCGGTCATCGTCACGCGGACCTCGACGCACTCGGCGGGCGCGATCCAGCCCTGGGCCTCGATGTCCTTCCACGGCGCGTCGTATCGCTTCGGCCCGATGAGCGAGAACACGTCACCCTCGCGGCCGTCCTCGCGGATCAGCGTGGCGGTCAGGCCGAGTCGACGCCGCGACTGCAGATCGGCCGTCATCCGGAACACCGGCGCCGGCAGCAGGTGCACCTCGTCGTAGATGATCAGGCCCCAGTCGCGGCTGTCGAACAGCTCCAGGTGCCGGTACTCGCCCTTGGTGCGGCGGGTGATCACCTGATAGGTGGCGATGGTGACGGGGCGGATTTCCTTGCGCTCGCCGGAGTATTCGCCGATCTCGTCCTCGGTGAGCGAGGTTCGGTTGATCAGCTCGCGCTTCCACTGCCTGCCCGCGACGGTGTTGGTCACCAGGATCAGCGTGGTGGCCGAGGCCTTCGCCATCGCGGCCGCCCCGACGAGCGTCTTACCCGCACCGCAGGGCAGCACGACGACGCCGGATCCGCCCTCCCAGAACGAGTCCGTGGCCATCTGCTGGTAATCGCGGAGATGCCAGCCGTTCTGCGCCAGGCTGATCGGGTGCTTCTCGCCGTCGACATAACCCGCGAGATCCTCAGCGGGCCAACCGATCTTGAGCAGCATCTGCTTGACGCGGCCGCGCTCACTGGCGTGCACGACCACGGTGTCGTCGTCGATGCGCGCACCGAGCATCGGCGCGATCTTCTTGTTGCGGAGCACCTCCTCGAGCACCGCGCGGTCCAGGCTCACCAGGGTCAGGCCGTGAGCCGGATGCTTCACCAGCTGCAGGCGGCCGTAGCGAGCCATGGTGTCGACGATGTCGACGAGCAGCGGCTGCGGCACCGCGTAGCGGGAGAACGACACCAGCGCGTCGACGACCTGTTCGGCGTCGTGCCCCGCGGCGCGCGCGTTCCACAGCGCCAGCGGGGTGATCCGGTAGGTGTGCACGTGCTCGGGCGCACGCTCGAGTTCGGCGAACGGGGCGATCGCGGCGCGCGCGGCGCCTGCCTGTTCATGGTCGACCTCGAGCAGCACCGTCTTGTCGGACTGCACGATGAGGGGGCCGTCGGTCATTTTGTCCATTATCCAGAACCGTCGGACGCCCCCTTCGGCGAGCGACCGTGTCTGTCCGCGGACACGCCGTGTGAACTGCGCATTGCGCGGTCGCTCGCCCCGCGCCAGGGTCCGCGCGCTACCGCTCGTCGGCCGACACCACCGAGGTGATGCGGTGGATGGCGAAGTCGCGCACCCGGCCCGATGCGGGGTCGTACGCGGTGAGCTGGCCGCCCCGCACATTGATCGGCGCGACGACGCGCTGCGTGGCCACGCCGGCGGGGTCGACGTAGCCGATCACCACCGAGGCCTGGGTGTGGGCCGCCTCCTGCAACTGGCTGATCGCGACCGCCGGGTCCAACCGCAGGCCGCCGGTCGGGGCGGACGCCACCTTGCGCAGCACCGCGACGATCGCGCCGAGGGTCTGGCTGGTGGGACTCGGCGCGGTTCGATAGGTGCGCCGACGTCCCGGCGGGGCGGGCACCCGCGCGCCCCGGGCCCGGATGTCGACGATGGTGCCGGTCGAGTCCTCGGCCGCCGGGGCGAAACCGGCGTGCCGCAAGGCCGCGAGCACGTCGGAGATCGGCGCCTGCGACACCGCGACCGTCGGCGCGAGCAGGCGCATCTCCAGCGGTTCGGTCGCCGGTGCGCCCACCGCCTGCGCGAGCAGAGCGGCGTCCTCGCACCGTACGAACGACGCCGCCATGCCGACGCGCAACTGGCCGTGTCTGCGTGCCACATCGTCGATGAGGTACGTCAACCCCTGCGGCACAGGGGTTTTCGAGTGCCGGTTGAAGAAGGCGTGCAGTTCGCCCGCCGTCCGGCCGGTGTCGAGCGCCAGGCGGATCGACGCCTCGCTGATCCGGTACACCATCGCGGCCCCCGCCGACTCGACGCTCGCCACCGCGGCCAGTTGCTCGGCCAGGTCTCGCTGCAGCGGCCCGGGAACGATGACCGTCAGATCGGCCTGCAACAGGAAATGGTCGATCGGTGCGGGAAGCACCTTGTCCATCGCCTTGACCACGTCGTCCAGGGGCGCCGCGTCGGTGAGCAGCGTCCGGGCAGGGGTGGCGATCGCGCCGCGGCCCACCAGGCCCAGCGCATGGGCCTCCGTCAACAGGTCGCCGACGGGTCCCGGCTGCAACCGAACCCCCCAGCGCGGCCTGCGCCAGATCATCGCGCGCGACGCTTCGGTGGCATCCACGCCCGCACCCGGCGGCAGGCCCGCGAGCACCTCGAGCAGGAGGCGACGGTCCAGCGACGCGGCGGTGGAGAACAACGAATCCGACAGGGCGGCATAGGGTTTGCCCTCGGCGCCGCGATGCCCGATCAGGCTGGGCCGGCCCGGCAGCTCCAGCCAGGTCGTCGCCAGCAGGTGCCACTTGGCCGCGGTCGGGGACTCGACGAACCGGTCGGCGGCGACGGTGGGCGCCCAGTACGGTCCGTCTCCCGCCTCGGGTTCCGGTTCGGGCATGCCCGCCGAGATGAGGCCCGCGGCGGCGGTCACCTCCAGGATCAACCCGAGACGACGATCGTCGATGCCGGTCGCCTTGGTCAGCCGTTTGACGTCGCGCACGCCGAGCCCGCCGCTGCGTAACTCGGGAACCGGTGTGGCGCCGAGTGTTTCGAGCACCACCTCGACCTCGCGCAGCAGATCCAGCGCGGCCCCCGCCGCCACCGCGTCGGCATCGGCCGCCGTCGTCGTCGACACCACCGGATCGGGTTCGGTCAAGTGCACCGGACCCGGCAGTTCACCGCGCAGCACCTGGCCGACGAGCCGCGGCAGGATCACGGTCTCCGCATCGACCTGGCGGAGCAGGCCGGCGGCCAGCAGGCGCTGCACCGGGCGGTCCGGCGGCGTGCCGGGCGCGGCGTCGCGGGTGCGCCCCATCGGCGACCCTTCGAGCAGTTTCTGCAGCAGTTCGGACTGCGCCTCGTCGAGCGTCTCCAGCCGCGCGGCAATCTCGTCCGGAGTCGCCGCCGTGTCCTCGACGGTGGCCTGCCCCGGATACCACGGCAAACCAGCGGCGGCTTCGGCCGCGACCCGCACCGCCGCGTCGCCCCACACCAGGGCGCGGTCGCGAAGGTCGTCAACGGCCTCGGTGACGGCGACCTCGGGAGCACGGTCGCCGATCAGCTCCATCAGCTTGGTGACCGGGACGGCGGTGGTGTCGGCATGCAGCACGAGCAATGCGTCGAGAACGGCCAGCCGCAGGAAATCGAGGTCGTCGGTGGCGGCCTTGACGGACTGGCGGGCCTGGGCGCGGGCGGCCAGCGCGGCGATCGTGCCCGGAGGCGGTTGGGTCAGGTCGGGCCGCAACTCCAGCAGTCGGACGAGCCGCTCGTCGGGGAGATCGGCCAACCAGGCGCCGAGGGGCAGACCCGGTGCGTTCTCGGTCATCGCTGACCAGCGTAAAGGAGTATGGCGGTGTCGCCACCGGCCGAGTCATTTGCCACAATGTGGGCGTGGCAGACAAAAAAGGGAAGAAGCGATACGTCGATCCGGGCTGGCCGGCGACGGATGGTGACGATGACCATGCGGTCAGCGAGCTTGCCGCCGACCGTACCGGCGCGCTGTCGCCCTTCGGCGACATCACGTTCCCGCTGCCCGCGGACGACCTGCCGTACGTACACGCGGTGACGGTCGTCAACAAGTAGGTGTCCGAGCGGCCCCGCCTCTCACACGTCGACGAGACCGGCGCGGCGCACATGGTCGACGTCACGGCGAAGGACGTCACCAAGCGCACCGCCGTCGCCGCGGGCACCCTGCACACCACGGCTGACGTCGTCGCGTTGATCGCCTCGGGCGGGCTGCCCAAGGGCGACGCGTTGGCGACCGCGCGGGTCGCGGGCATCCTGGCCGCCAAGCGCACCAGCGACCTCATCCCGCTGTGCCACCAGTTGGCGCTGACCGGGGTCGACGTCGACTTCGAGATCGGCGACGCCGCAGTCGGCATCACGGCGACTGTGCGCAGCACCGACCGCACCGGCGTCGAGATGGAGGCGCTGACCGCGGTGAGCGTGGCCGCGCTGACGCTCTACGACATGATCAAGGCCGTCGACCCCGCCGCCCGCATCGATGACATCCGGGTGTTGCGCAAAGAGGGCGGCAAGACCGGAACGTGGACCCGCTGATGCGGTCGGGTCGGGTCGTCATCGCGTCCAACCGCGCGGCCGCCGGGGTGTATGAGGACCGCAGCGGACCGATCGTCGTGGACTGGCTCACCGGCCGCGACATCGACACACCCGCGCCCGTCGTCGTGCCGGACGGTGACGCCGTCGCCGAGGCGATCTCCGCCGCGGTCGCCGATGGCGTGGACGTGGTGATCACCTCGGGCGGCACCGGCATCTCGCCGACGGACCGCACCGCCGAGGCCACCGCGGCGCTGGTCGACTATCAGATCCCCGGTCTGGCCGACGCGATCCGCCGTGCCGGCGAGGACAAGGTGCCGACGTCGGTGCTGTCTCGCGGCGTGTGCGGGGTCAAGGGCCGCACGCTGATCGTCAACCTGCCGGGATCGACCGGCGGGGTCAAGGATGGCCTTGGCGTGCTCGACCGCGTCCTCGAGCACGCACTCGATCAGCTCGCGGGAAAGGACCACTCGCGATGACGGCCGTCGTGCTGCGCGCCGACCTGACCGAGCAGCCGATCGAGACCGCCGACCACGAGCTCTTGGTCGCCAACGCCTCCGCCGGTGCGGTGGTCAGCTTCGCCGGGGTCGTGCGCGACCACGACGGCGGGCGCACGGTGGTCCGGTTGGAGTATTCGGCGCATCCCCAGGCGACCCAGACGCTCGCGGAGGTCGCCGCGCAGATCGCGGCCGAAGCCGACGGCGTGCGGGCCATCGCGGTCAGCCACCGCGTCGGGGTGCTGCAGATCGGGGACGCCGCGCTGGTCGCCGCCGTCGCGGCCGATCACCGTGCGGCGGCGTTTGAGACGTGCGCGCGACTGGTCGACCTCGTCAAGGAGCGCCTACCGGTGTGGAAGCACCAGTTCTTCGCCGACGGCTCCGACGAATGGGTGAACTCCGCGTAGCGGACGATCAGGCAGGCGGCAGGGGAGCACCCGGCTGCGCGGCCGGATCGACCGGCAGGTTCGGCGCCTGGCCGCCCGGTGCGTCCGGCGTGGTGAGCGGACGCTGGGTCAGCGCCAGCAGCGCGTCCTTGCCGGTGATGTCCTGCGTCTGGATCGCGTGCCAGATCTCCTTCAGGTAGGAGACGTTCGGGCTGTCCGTCCCGGCCTGGGTGCGGTCGACGGTGGTTCCCGCAGGCAGGTTCTCCGGGCTCGCGAGGTGCGGGACACCGGCGTCGACCGGGACCGCGGGATCGGCGGTAGGCGCGGGCGGGGCCGGCGGCATCTGCGGAGCGGGCTGCAGCGCCGCGTCGACCGGCAGCGACCAGAGCTCGGGCTGCTCGCCCGGGACCGGCACATCCGGTGCGACGTCCCAGTTCGCGACGGACTGAGCGTCGACCGGGGGCGCCTCGGGCACCGGCGCGGCCAACGGATCGAACGGCGCAGGCGGCGCCTCCGGAACTGGAGCGGCCAACGCGTCGAACTGCTCAGGGGCCGGCGGCGCTTCGGGCGCCGGCGCGGGTGGCGCCTCAGGCAGCGGGGCCGCCAGTGCGTCGACGGGCGGGGCCTCGGGTACCGGGGCTGCCAACGCGTCGACGGGAGGTGCCTCGGGCACCGGGGCGGCCAG
>JBNMQV010000013.1:0-157777 GCA_050205545.1 Mycolicibacterium celeriflavum | reverse complement strand
CTCCCGAACCCGCCCTTTTGTGTCTGGGGGTGCGGGTAGCAACACCGCCGATTGACCGGCCAGCACGATGGCTTCCGATTGCCGACGCGCGCCACCATGGGGTGCGTGACTATGACGGACACCTTCACCGACGCTCCCGCCGAACCCCGCCCCAACGGAGCACTGCGACCGCTGCGACGCGAATCCCTGCGCATCTACCTGTACTTCCTGCTCGCCAGCGTGCTGGCGGTCCTCGGGGTGGTGTTCCTGTTCGCCGCCGGTCTCGCATCCGGGCTCCTGCTGGTCACGGTGATCGGCATCCCGCTCCTGGCGCTGGTCGTGTTGAGCGGACGGGCGTGGAACCAGCTCTACCGTTCCCTGGCCCGGCTCACCGGCGTCGAGATCGACCCGCCGCCACCCTTCACCAGGACCGCCGGGCGACTGCGCACGGTGGTTGAAGCGTTGACCGACCCCGTGGGCTGGCGCAGTCTTGGGTTCGTCGCGCTGCACTCGGTGCTCATGACCCCGGTCGGCTTCGCCGTCATCACCGGGATTTCGGTGTGCGCCACGGCCATTACCTCGCCCGTGGTCTACCTGGTGACGGGCGAACCGTACATGACGATCGGTGAACCGATCGACGCGCTCGGCGTCTACCTGCTGCTGGCTCTTGCGGGCATCGTGGGCCTGTATGCGTTGGGCTGGTTGATGATCGGCATCGTCCACCTGGACGTGTCGCTGGCGCGCGCCCTTCTCGGCGCCACCGACCGCGACCGCCGAGTCGGGCAATTGGAGCGCGCCCGCGCCGACGTGGTCGACGAGTCCGCCGCCACGCTGCAGCGCGTGGAGCGCGATCTGCACGACGGCACCCAGGCGCGGCTCATCACGACGGCCATGGCGTTGGCCCGCGCGGAGGAGCATTTCGCGTCGTCCGACGTGAACCGCGCCCGCACCCTGGTCTCCGACGCGCTGGCGAACACCAAGGACACCCTGTCGGAGCTGCGCGAGATCGTGCGCGGTATCCGGCCTCCCGCACTGGATCTCGGCCTCGAGTCCGCCGTCCGCACCCTGGCCGCGCGCAACCCGCTGCCGGTCGACGTGTCGGCGGACCTGAGGGTGCGGCCCTCGCTCGGTGTGGAGACGATGGCGTACTTCTGCGCGGCCGAACTGCTGGCCAACGTGTCGAAGCACTCGGGTGCCTCCCACGCCGTCGTGACCATGAGCAGCGACGAGCAGGAACTGCGAATCACGGTCAGCGACAACGGCTCCGGCGGAGTGCAGATCGGCAACGGATCCGGCCTGACCGGACTGCGCGACCGGCTGGCGATGCTCGACGGGCGGCTCAGCGTCGACAGCCCCGAGGGCGGCCCGACCGTCGTGACCGCCGTCGTTCCCCCGGGGGTCGACCAGTGACCAGGCTCGTCATCGCCGAGGACAACGCCATCCTGCGCGACGGCCTCGCCCAGCTTCTCCTCGAACGCGACCACGAAATCGTCGCCAAGGTGAGCACCGCCGATGAATTGCTCGGTGCGGTAGACGATCTGAGGCCGGACGTGGCGATCATCGACATCCGCATGCCACCGTCGTACACCGACGAGGGGCTGGTCGCGGCGGTGTCACTGCGGCGGTCCCACCCGGACACCGGTGTGCTGGTGTTCTCCCAATGGGTGGAAACCCGTTACGCCACCGAACTTCTCGCAGGCGCCCCCGACGGCGTCGGTTACCTGCTCAAGGACCGGGTGTCCGACATCGCAGAATTCGACGCGGCCGTGCACCGCGTCGCGGCCGGCGGCACGGCGCTGGACCCGGAGGTGGTGCGGCAGCTGTTCGGGCGGCGCAGCCCCGATGCCTTGGCGGGGCTGACCCCACGCGAACGCGAGGTGCTGGCGCTGATGGCCGAGGGCCACTCGAACAGCGCTCTGGCGCACACCCTCTCGATCACCGAGCGCGCCGTCGAGAAGCACGTCTCGGCCATCTTCACCAAGCTCGGCCTGCCGCCCTCGGACGCGCACCATCGCCGGGTGCTGGCGGTGTTGTCGTACCTGAAGTCGTAGGGGCATGCGGCCCAACCAAAACCGCCCCCGGGAAGAGACCGGGGGCGGTTTTGGTTGCGAAGCGGCAGAAGAGGCTTAGAAGGCCGCCTCGTCGAGTTCCATCACCTCGTTGTCGAGGTTCTCGATGATCTGACGCGTGCTGGTCAGCACCGGCAGGAAGTTCTTCGCGAAGAACGACGCCACCGCGACCTTGCCCTCGTAGAAGGACCGGTCGTCCCCGCTGACACCGGCATCGAGCTTGTCGATGGCCACCGCGGCGTGCTGCTGCAGCAGCCAGCCGATGACCAGATCGCCGACGCTCATCAGGAAGCGCACCGAGCCCAGGCCGACCTTGTACAGCTCGGTCGGGTTCTCCTGCGCCGCCATCAGGTAGCCGGTGAGCGACGCGGCCATGGCCTGCACGTCCTCCAGGGCGGTGGCCAGCAGCGCACGCTCGGCCTTGAGCCGGCCGTTGCCCGACTCGTTCTTGACGAACTGCTCGATCTGCCCGGCCACGTGAGCCAGCGCCGCACCCTTGTCGCGGACGATCTTGCGGAAGAAGAAGTCCTGCGCCTGGATCGCGGTGGTGCCCTCGTAGAGCGAGTCGATCTTCGAGTCGCGGATGTACTGCTCGATCGGGTAGTCCTGCAGGAAGCCGGAACCACCCAGGGTCTGCAGGCTCTCGGTGAGCTTGGCGTAGGCCTGCTCGGAGCCGACACCCTTGACGATCGGCAGCATCAGGTCGTTGACCCGGGCCGCCAGCTCGGGGTCCACATCGTGCACGGCCTTGGCCACCGGGGCGTCCTGGTAGGTCGCCGTGTAGAGGTACAGCGCGCGCAGACCCTCGGCGTAGGCCTTCTGGGTCATCAGCGAACGACGCACGTCCGGGTGGTGCGTGATGGTGACGCGCGGAGCCGTCTTGTCGGTCATCTGCGTCATGTCGGCGCCCTGCACACGCTCCTTGGCGTACTCGAGCGCGTTGAGGTAGCCGGTCGACAGCGTGGCGATCGCCTTGGTGCCCACCATCATTCGGGCCTGCTCGATGACGTCGAACATCTGGGCGATGCCGTCGTGCACCTCGCCGACCAGCCAGCCGACGGCAGGGGTGCCGTGCTGACCCAGGGAGAGCTCACAGGTGGCCGAGACCTTCAGGCCCATCTTGTGCTCGACGTTGGTGACGAAGACGCCGTTGCGCTCGCCGGGCTCACCGGTCTCTGGGTCGAAGTGGAACTTCGGCACGAAAAACAGCGACAGGCCCTTGGTGCCCGGGCCTGCGCCCTCGGGGCGGGCCAGCACCAGGTGCATGATGTTCTCGAACAGGTCGTCGGAGTCACCCGAGGTGATGAAGCGCTTGACGCCGTCGATGTGCCAGGTGCCGTCGGGCTGCTGCACGGCCTTGGTGCGGCCGGCGCCGACGTCGGAGCCCGCGTCGGGCTCGGTCAGCACCATCGTGGCGCCCCAGCCGCGCTCGGCGGCCAGCACGGCCCACTTCTTCTGCTCGTCGGTGCCGTTGTTGTAGAAGATTTCGCACATGCCCGCACCCATCGCGTACATGTAGGCCGCGGGGTTGGCGCCGAGAACGTGCTCGATCAGCGCCCACTGCAGAGCGCGGGGCATTGGCATGCCACCGAGCTCCTCGGCGAGGCCGACCTTGTCCCAGCCGCCCTCGAGCAGCGCGCGCATCGACTTCTTGAACGAGTCGGGCAGCGTCACCGAGTGGGTGTTGGGGTCGAAGGTCGGCGGGTTGCGGTCCGCGTCGGCGAACGACTCGGCGATCGGGCCCTCAGCCAACCGGGCGATCTCGCCGAGCATTTCGCGAGCGGTGTCGACGTCGAGCTCGGTGTACTCGCCCTCGCCAAGCGCCTTGTCAAGGCCGAAGACCTCGAACAGGTTGAATACCTGGTCACGAACGTTGCTCTTATAGTGGCTCACAGTTCCTCCTCGGTGAGACGGCCACTTTGGTTGGGTACTTCTTGCTTAAGTTACCCACCAGTAACTGCCCGAACTATACCCATCAGTAACTTCAACTCAAACCACCTCGAAACAATTTCCGGGGCCTAATTAACCGCCTGGTTGGTCGGGTGAACAAATCCGCAGTTGACAGGTGTCTGACCGGGCAATTCAGGCCATTGTGAGAATCGTCACGCGGGTCCGGATAGGGTGTTGCGATGCTTCGCATCGCCGTCTGGGGGACCGGCAACATGGGATCCTCGGCCATCCGCTCGGCGGCCGCTTTTCCGGGCTTGGAACTCGCCGGTCTCATCACGTCCTCAGCTGACAAGGCGGGTAAGGACGCGGCCGAGTTCGCCGCGCTCGACGAGCCGACCGGGGTCACCGCCACGAGCGACGTCGGCGCCGCGCTCGCGGTCTGCGACGCGGTGGCCTACATGGCCTCGGGCGACATCCGCCCCGACGACGCCGTCGCCGACATCGAACGCTGCCTGCGGGCGGGCAGGCACGTCGTGACGCCGTCGCTGTATTCGCTTTACGACCCGCGCTCGGCGCCGCCCGAATGGGTCCACCGGCTCACCCGCGCCGCCGAGGAGGGCAATGCCACGCTGCTCGTCAGCGGCGTCGACCCCGGGTGGGGCAACGACGCGCTCGCGGTGATCGCCGCCGGCCTGTGCACCCGGATCAAGTCCATCCACTGCCAGGAGATCTTCGACTACTCCACCTACGACCAGCCGTTCGCGGTGAGAGTGTCCTGCGGATTCGGCGGGTCGATGGACGAGACCCCGATGATGCTGCTGCCGTCGATCCCGACGATGGTGTGGGGCGGCAACATCCGGTTGGTCGGGCGCAACCTCGGTATGGAGATCGACGAGATCTCCGAGGAGGTCGAACGCCGCCCGCTGGAGGAGTCCGTCGAGACGGTGATGGGCACATTCGAGAGGGGCACCCAGGGCGCGTTCTGGTTGAAGGTGCTCGGGAAGTCGGGCGGACGCGAACGCATCGTCATCGACCACATCACCCGCATCCACGCGTCCTGTGCGCCGGACTGGCCGTATCCCGACGAGGGCGTCGGCGACCACCGGGTGATCATCGACGGCGACCCGCGGCTGACCATCACCACCCGAGCGGACGTGCCCGGCGGCACCCGCGCCGACGGCGGCAACACCACCGCCGCCAATCGGCTGCTCGGTGCCATCGCCTGGCTGGCCGAGCAGAAGCCCGGCATATACGACGGGCTCGACGTGCCGCTGCAGACGACGCTGCCGCCCGAGGTGCAGGCGCAGCGCTGGGCCTAGCCCGGCAGGCTCATTCGGCCTCCGAAACCGGCTGTTCCGCAGGCGGTTCCGCGTTCTCGGCGTCGGGTAGCTGGCTGACGAGATATTCGGCGAGCCCACCGATGGTGGGATAGTCGAACACCGCGGTCGCGTTGATGGTGAACGCTCCGCCGAACTGGCTGTGCAACCGGTTGCGCAACTCGATCGCCATCAGCGAATCGGTCCCGAGGTCCAGGAAGCGACTGGTCGCCGCGGGCGGCTGCGCCAGCCGCAGGAAGTTCTGCACCTCGCGCTGGAGGAACTCGGTGACGAAACCCGCCCGCTGCGGCACCGGAATCTCCTGCAACTGGCGGAGCAACTCGCTGTCGCCGGTCACCTCCCCCTCGGGGCGAGGCAGCACGAGATCAAGGATCGGCGGCCGGGCGGCGCCCAACAACTTCGCGGCCCGCTGCCAGTTCGCCTTGACGACCGTCGCCTGCCCGGTCCCGTTCGCCACGACTTCGGCCAAAGCACTCAACGCAACCGACGGTTCCAAAGGCATCAGGCCCTGCGCATTGAGGTTGGTGCGGACGGCTTCTGACGACGCCATGCCACCATCTGCCCATGGTCCGAAGTTGAGGGCGGTGGCCGGCAGGCCCTGCGCACGGCGCTGCGCGACCAGGCCGTCGAGAAACGCATTGGCCGCCGAGTAGTTGGCCTGCCCGGGCGATCCGAAGACGCTCGACACCGACGAGGAGACGACGAAAAAGTCAAGGTCGTCGATTCGCGTGAACCGGTCCAAGTGGTAGGCGCCGAAAGCCTTGGGTCGCAACGTTGTCCGGAAGCGATCGAGGTCCTGCTGGGAAAGCAAGGCATCGTCGAGCACGCCTGCCAAATGCATCACGCCGGCGAGCGGTGTCAACTCCGCACGGATCCTGTCGAGCAAACTGGCGACCTCGGATTCGTCACCGACGTCAGCCGCGAAGATATGAATGCGGCACTTGTAGCGTTCGGTGATCTCGTTGATCTTGCGCTGGGCATCTGCATCGGGCTCACGCCGGCTGGCCAGCACGATATCGCCGGCCCCGAGTTGCGCCAGGTACGCAGCCGCATGCAGTCCGATAGCGCCGAGGCCGCCGGTGATCAGATAGCTTCTATCGGGCTTTGGCTGCAGCGGGTTCGGAATCTGCATAACGATTTTCCCGATATGACGGGCTTGCTGCATGCGGCGGAACGCCGTTCTCGCCTCGGTAATGGGATAGATCTCGGCGGGCAGTGGCGTCCACTCGCGGCTGGCCATCCCGTCCGACACTTCGGTCAACAGTCGCTTGACGTGCTCGGGATTCTGCAGAGCGGTGAGATCCAATGCGATGATCTCGTAGGTGATGTCGGGCCGGGCCGCCGCCATCTGCTCAGGTGTCCAGATATCGCGTTTGGCGATCTCCGCAAAGCGACCATTGAGAGCCGTGGCTCGTACGGTAGCTTCGACAAATCCCTCATTGGTCAGGCTGTTCAGCACGACATCAACACCGGCACCGTCGGTGTCCGCCAGGATCTGGTCAGCGAAATCCGTTGTGCGCGAGTCGTAGACGTACTTCACGCCCATCTTGTACAGGGTCGCACGCTTGTACTTGCTGGCGGTCGCAAAGACGATGGCGCCGTGCTGCTGAGCCATCTGCACTGCATAGAGGCCGACGCCGCCACTGGCGGCGTGAACGAGGACGCGGTCACCAGGCTTCAACTGTGCCCAGTCGAACGCGAGCCGAACCGTCAGCGCCGCAGCGGGAATGGTCGCCGCCGCCACCGCACTCAAACCCTTGGGCAACGGCGCCACCAATTGGAGCGGGACGTTGAAGCGGCTGCAGAATGCGCCTTGCATGAAGCCGTAAACGCGTTGGCCCACCTCAACGTCAGTAACCCCGTCACCCAGCTGGGTGACGATACCGGCGAAGTCTCCGCCGATGGGCCCGGGGTCACCCGGGTAAAGGCCTAGGACATTGAGTACATCGCGGAAGTTGAGGCCCGCCGCCTCCACCTGGACCTGTACGTATCCCTCGCCCGGGGGTGACAATTCGGTTTCGTTCAGTCGCAAATTGTCAATCGCACCACGCTCGGTAGGCGCAAGGACGTAATCGGATGAGCGCGGAACGGTGAGATGACCGCTACGCGCCCAAGGCAATAACCGTGAAGCCAGTAACTTTCCTTGCCGCACAGCGAGTTCAGGCTCCTCGATCGGCGCTGCCAGGAGGTTGGCGAGAATGCGTACCGCATCCGGTGACCCGTCGGTGTCGATCAGTTTGCATCGCAGCGCAGGTTCTTCGTTGACGGTGGTACGTCCGAATCCCCACAAGGCGGCCTGTACAGGGTCAACCGGCTCGCCCGATTCGGTGGCTACGGCTCGGACGGTGACGATCCACAGGCCGCCGGGTAGCTTCACGCCGCCTTTCCCCGACTCCCCCTGCACCGTGTGGACAGCGCTGAGGAGGTTGACGATCTCGGCCTCGAGCCGCGCGGTGACGGCGTTGCTCGACTCTCCCGGTTGGGGCCGCGTCGCCCGCCAAACGACACCGGAGAATCCGGCGCCGCGGTCGTATGCGTCTACCAGTAATGAGCCGAGCGTCGCCGAATCGGCGGTCCGGCTGATGAAAATGCAGCCGGGCAGCATGTCGGCAAGTTCGTCGAATCCGGCTACCAGCCAGGTCCCGTTTGCCGGGGAGGCGGTATCGTCGAGCGGCGGTAGCGGCACCTCGTGCCAGCCAAGGGTATAGAGCAGCCGGGTGGCATCCCCACCAAGGCCGCGGAGCAGCGCCTCGCGTGGCGCTCGCTTCACGGTGAATTCGCGAATTCCTCCGAGCAGTCGGCCATCTCGATCCAGGAAATCGAGATCGAAGACCTGTGTCTCGTTGTCGACGCCACTGGCATGCCACTTGGCCCGGCAGTAGAACCTGCGCGGAATCCGCTCTTGCAGCCACACTTGTCCGTACCGCAAAGGCAGGAACATATCGTTGACGCCTCGTTCGAGCGCGAGGTGCGAGGGGAACGCCGGGAAGGTGACGCCCGTGCACAGATCCATCAACACCGGATGCATCGGTTCGGCACCGAGGTGCTCGGCCAGCTTATCGGCGACGAGGATATCGCCGATAGCCTCACCCTCCCCAACCCATAGCGACTTCAAAGAGCTGGACCAGATTGGCCCCCACACCAGTTCGGCGTCGGCGAAGGTGTCGAACAAATCCTGTGTACGCATGCGGCCCAATCGCTCGGTCGCTTCGCTGATCGGTTCTTCATTCTCCGAAATGGGTTCGTCGACGACAGTGGAGTCGGTGCTCAAGAGGGTTCCGTCGGCGTTCAACGACCATTCGGCATCAAGAACTCCGTAGGGTCGACTATGCAGTGTGAACCTCACATCTCCGCCGTCCTCGAGAGGATGCAGCGTTAGCTGAACCTCGCGAGAACTCTTGTCAGGCAGGATGATCGGCTCATAGAAGAATATGTCCTTCGCCCGGGCCGGCGCGCCTGCCGCGGCTAAGACCATCGTCACATACGTAGCGCCGGGGACGACGACCGTCCCATAGATGATGTGATCGGACAGCCAGGGTTGTGTCTTGACGGACAATCTCGTGCTGTAGACGGAATCGCCCGAGGCGAGATCCTTTGCACTTCCCAGTAATCCGGACACGGCGGGGCCGTCCACGGTGATGCCAGATGTTTTGGGCCAGAACCGTCGACGCTGGAACGGATAGGTGGGCAGTTCGATTGTGCGACGACGCTCACCGTGCACTGCAGCGAAATCGAGATGGTGACCTCCGACGTAGGCCGAGGCGAGCGCGTCGGCGATCTGGCGTCGGTCACCAACACCTTTACGCAATGAGACCACCGCTCGGGGTGCCGGCAAGTGATCCGGCCAGATCTGGACTGCGGCGCCGGTCAGTGCCGGTTGTGGACCGATCTCCATCAGGACCGAACAACCGAGCGCAGCTACGGTACGTACGCTTTCCGCGAATTGCACGGGCTGGCGGGAGTGTCGCCGCCAGTATTGAGCATCAAGTGGCGTTTGGGCGGTGAGCACAGCACCCGTACGGTTGCATACCAGCGGCAGTGTTGGGGTAGCGAAGTGCAGTCGCTCTGCATACGATTCGAATTCATCCAGCACTGGACCCAACAGTTCAGAGTGGAAGGCGTGGCTGGTCTCCAGCCAAGTGCAACGGATGCCGTCATCGCTGAATTTTGCGACTACTTGGTCCAAGTCCTCACCGGGACCGGAGAGCACAGTGTTCGGCCCGTTGTAAGCGCCGACCGACACTCGTGTGAACTCGCCGGCGATCTCCTCAACACGCTTTGCGTCGGTGAATACCGCCACCATGCGTCCGCCTTCGGGCAGGCTGCCAAACAACCGGCCGCGCTCGGCCATCAGTCGCGCCCCGTCTTCCAGGCTGAACACCCCGGCTGCGCAGGCTGCCGCGTACTGGCCGACACTATGACCGAGGACGACGTCGGGCTCGACGCCCCACGACTGCCATAATGTGGCAAGGCCCATCTCAACCGCGAAGAGTGCTGGTTGGGCAAACGACGTGTGCTGCAACACGTTTGCATCTTCCCGGTTGGTGGAGAAGACCACATCCATCAGCGGGCGCGGAAGCATACCGTCAACCGCGTCGGCACAACGCCTTACCGTTTCGGCGAATACCGGCTCCGTGTCGAACAGTTCACGCGCCATACCGGGATACTGACTGCCCTGCCCCGTGAACAACCACGCTGTAGTGGGACGATCGACGCACTCGCCGAGTAGCACACCTGGGCGCTGCCGGTTGTCGGCCAACTCGGCCACGCCCTCGCGGGCGCTCTGGACCGAATTGACGACCAAAGCCGCTCGATGTTCGAAGTGGGAACGGCCCGTCCCAGCGGTGAGGCACACACCGGCGAGGTCGGCATTCGGATGCTTCTCGAACCAGGCGCCGTACCGTTGGGCGAGTGCGACCAGCGCCTCGGGCGAACGTGCGGACAGCGGCAGTACACTGATGGACTGCTCACGGTCCCCGGACTCCGCGGGCTCTGCGGCCGCCGTTCCCTCCACGCATTCAGGGGTTTCCGGCGAGGGTGCTTCTTCGATCAGCACATGCGCGTTGGTGCCGGTGAACCCGAAGGAACTCACGCCGGCCCGGCGCGGCCTACTGTTGGTTTGCCAGGGGATTGCCTCGTCGACCACTCGCACGGGCAGCGAGTCCCATGGGATGTGCGGTGAAGGCTTGTCGAAGTGCAGACTCCGGGGGAGCAATCCGTTCTGCATCGCCAGCACGACCTTGATAAGACCGGCCGCCCCAGAGGCAGATTCGAGGTGACCGACGTTGGTCTTTACCGATCCCATCAGCAAGGGTCGGTCCGAATCGCGCGAAGCACCGTAGACAGCGGCGGCCGCCTGTACCTCGATCGGATCACCCAACGGGGTCCCGGTGCCATGCGCCTCGAGGTAGTCGACATCGCCGCCCGCCACCCCGGCGCGAGCTAACACTGTGCCGATAAGTCGTTGCTGCGCACCACCATTGGGCACCGTCAAGCCACTCGATGCGCCGTCCTGATTGACTCCGCTTCCGGAGATGACCGCCTGGACGCGATCGCCATCACGGATGGCGTCGCTCAGCCGCTTGAGCACCAGAATGCCGCAGCCTTCGCTGCGCACATAACCGTCGGCTGATGCGTCGAAGGTCTTGCAGCGGCCCACTGGAGATAGCATCCGGGCGCGAGATGCGGCGATCACCGTCACCGGGCTCAGCAAGACGTTAACGCCACCGGCCAGCGCGATATCGCAGTCACCGGAATGCAATGCCTGGCATGCCTGATGAACGGCCACTAGCGCCGAACTACATGCGGTGTCGACCGCGACCGCGGGTCCCTCCAGCCCGAGGGCGAAGGCGACGCGGCCGGAAACCGCGTTGAGCGCGTTGCCGGTGATGAAGTACGGCTCGATCTTGTCGACCGACTCGGAGGAGAGCAGGTGCGCATACTCGTTGGCCGCAACCCCCATGAAGATGCCGGTGCGGCTGCCGCGCAATGTGGCCGGCGCGTATCCGGCCCTTTCGAGCCCTTCCCACACGGTTTCCAGCGTCAGCCGCTGTTGTGGCTCGATCCAGACCGCCTCGCGCGGTGAGATGCCGAAGAATTCGGGATCGAATCCGTCGATTTCATCGAGGAAGCCGCCGAAGCGCGTATAGATCTTGCCTGGAGTCTCGGGATCGGGATCATAGAATTCGTCGATGTCGTAGCGGTCCTCCGGTACTTCCCGGATCGCGTCGACACCGCCGGAAAGCAACTCCCAGAAAGCTTCCGGGTCCGGCGCGCCCGGAAAACGGCACGACACCGAGACGATTGCGATTGGTTCGTCCGTTCGCGTCACCGGGGTTGCTGCTTGCGGTGTCGGAGCCGCTTGCTCGCGGAGGCCGAGCACATCACCGAGCAGATACTCGGTGACATCGGATAGGCGGGGATGATCCATGACCAGCGTGACCGGAATTTCGCGGCCGACTCCCTGTTCGAGGCGGCGCCGTAATTCGACGGCCATCAGAGAATCCATGCCGAGATCGAAGAATCCCGTATCTCCGCGTACTTGGGCGGCATCCACCCGTGTCACCTCTGCCACGGCATCGCGCAGGTAATCGGTCAGAAGCTTCCTGCGTTGCTGCACTGGGGCATTGATCAGTCGCTCGACCAGCTCGGTGTTTCCCGATGGCAGCACAGGCGTCCCAGGCGGGCCGGTAGACGCCTCGGCTTCCAGGTGTGCCAGCAACGCCCGCCTACCTGTCTGATGGTAAAGCGGCAGGAACCGAGCCCAGTCGATGCGTGCCACCACTCCTTGAACCGAAGATGAGGTGAGAAGATCGGCCAGTCCCGCAAGTGCATCGGCAGGCGACAACGTTTTGACCCCGCGTTGATCTAGACGCGCGCGGGACTCCGCGTCCGCCATGCCGGACGACCACGGACCGAAGTTGACACTGAACCCACGGACGCCCTGTTCGCGCATGCGCCAGGCCAATCCGTCAAGAAATGCGTTCGCCGCACCATAGGCAGTCTGACCGTATCCGCCCCATACCGAGGCGATCGACGACGTGCTGATGAAGAAGTCGAGCGGAAGACCGGCAACTGCGTCACTCAAATACCAGGCGCCCCAGACCTTTCCAGCAAAAACACGATCCAATTCGGTCTGCTGGGCTGCGAAATCGCCGCTCAAGGGAGTGGTTCCGACTTCGCCCGCTGCGTGGACGATGCCCGCCAGCGGCGGCATCTCGACGCGGACCGTGCTCATCAGATGCGCGACGGCATCCGCATCCGCAACGTCGGCGGTCACGACACGGATCTCTGAACCATGCCGTTCCTCCAACGTCTGCAAACGATGTTTAATGACATCGCCGGGAGCGCGACGGCTGGTCAGGACGACGTGCCTGGCGCCATGCGCGACGAGCCATTCAGCGACTTCGAGTCCTATTGCACCGAGTCCTCCGGTTATCAGGTAGGTCGCATCATCGCGCAGGGTCAGCGGTACACCGCTCGGGTCTGTTTCGCGCCGAACCAACCGAGGCACGTAAGCTGCGTCGTCCCGCAGCGCAAATTGATCGTCTGTGTGGGTGGACTCGGCTGACGACGCAATCCGATCGAACAACCGAGACCAATCGTCGGCTTGGATCTTCCGCCCTTGCGGGAGATCCACCATTCCACCCCAGACTTGAGGTAGCTCCAATGCCGCAGCACGACCGAATCCCCACAGACAACTCTGATTTGGTGCGACTACGTCGCCGTCGACGACGCGTTGGGCGCCCGTGGTCACAAGCCATATCGGTATGCGGATTCCAGTCGCGACGGCGGCGCGAAAGAGCCGCCGCGTTCCGCCCAAGATTCGGTTATGCATCTGGCGAAGTGACTCCATCGGCGAGACAGCCTCGGATCCGATGGTCGGAAGATGCATGATTCGCGCCGTCGGATCATCTGCTGCCGCGGTCCGTAACTCCTCGGCCAGCCGTTCCTCGTCGGCGTCACTCATGGGCAAACCGGCGATCCGGTGTCGATGTCCAGTCGCCGTCAACGCGTCGGTCAGAGGTCGTATCGCTTCCTGGTCGTCGGTGATGAGGATCCAGGTGCCTGATGCGTCGGTATTCGTATTGAGGTCAGCAGTAGCAATTTGCTCCCAGCGCACTTCGTAACGACTATCAGCGATTGAACGACTTGCTCGCTGTCGGTTGTGCTGCGCTGCAAGCTTGGTGAGCACATCGACGGCTCCGTGGTCGATACCGGAAATGTCGAGTAAGGCCGCGAGTTCGTTGATCCGGCCATCCTCGAGTAGGCGGACCGTGTCGGTACGGGGGCCATCAACGTTCTGCTGTTGGTGAGGCCGCTCCCGATTGTCTCGATACCAATATTCGCGATGCTCGAACGGATAGAGGGGTAGGTCGACCTTCCGCGCCCCGGCGTTCTTCAATGCGTCGAAGGCGGGCAGGTGGCCCAAGACGTATGCTTCGGCGACTGCTTCGGTGAGCTGTCGGTGGTCGGCGGTGTTCTCGCGCAGGGACGCGATCACTCGCGGCGAGGTGGACGGGTCCGGCCATGCCCCTAGCGCCGCGGCGGTGAGAACCGGTCGGGGGCCGACCTCGAGCAGCACCTTACAGTTCTGGTCGGCGAGGGTGCGCACGCTCTTGGCGAATTGCACGGGCTGGCGCGCGTGACGACGCCAATAGGTGCCGTCGAGTTTCACGCTCCTACGGAGCGCCACACCGGTTCGATTGTCGATCAGTATTCGTTGTGGCGATTTGAATTGGACCTGCTGCGCGGTTGCCTCGAAGTCGTCGAGGATCGGATCAAGCAACGCCGAGTGAAACGCGTGGCTGGTTTCGAGCCACTCGCACCGGACGCCACTGGCTGTCAAGCCAGCTACCGCCCTCTCCAGATCCTCTGCGGGACCCGATAATACGATGTTTGTACCGTTGTATGCCGCGACCGACAGGCTGGGGAATTCGTCGGTCTTCGCCTCGACGCGCCCGGCATCAGTGAACACTGCGACCATTCGGCCGCCTGTAGGCAGGCTGGCGAACAGCCGCCCACGCTCGGCCATCAGCAGAGCGCCGTCCTCGACGCCGAACACGCCCGCGAAACACGCTGCCGCATATTGACCGACGCTGTGACCAAGCACTACGTCGGGTTCCAACCCCCAAGATTGCCACAGAGCAGCCAAGCCCATCTCCACCGCGAACAATGCGGGCTGTGCGTAGGACGTCTGCCGCAACGTGTCGGCTCTGTCCGGGCTGTCCATATCGAAAATGACGTCAAGCAACGGCTTTTCGAGGATGGAGTCGACCGCAGCTGCACATCGTCGGACCGTTTGGGCGAATACTGGCTCTGTATCGAACAATTCGCGCGCCATCCCAGGGTGCTGGCTGCCTTGGCCAGTGAATAGCCACGCCGTCTTCGGCGCTTCGGACGATTCACCGCGCACCAGACCCGGCGCCGGGCGGTTTTCCGCGAGTGCCCCGAGTAGATCAATGGCGGATTCTCGTGAGTTGGCCACGATGGCGGCTCGGTGCGTCAAGTGTGCACGGCCCGTCCCAGCGGTGTAGCACACGTCCGCGAGGGTGACCTCTGGGTGCGTATCCATCCAATTGCGGTACTGCGCGGCAAGCTGCATCAAAGCGGACGGCGTTCGCGCAGAGAGCGGAAGGAGATTGAACCGCCGATCCTCAGGCTTCGCGACCCGAATTCCGACGGACGCGGTAGCCGTCTCCGGCGCTTCTTCGACGATCACGTGAGCGTTGGTGCCCGCGAAGCCAAATGAGCTGACGCCGGCGATACGCGGCGCGCCGTTGCGTTTCCAGGGGATGGGCTCCTTGACCACTTTCACCGGAAGCCGGTCCCACGGGATATGGGGCGACGGCTGTTGGAAGTGAAGGTGCTGCGGCAGCATCTCGTTCTCGAGCGACATGATGACCTTGATGACGCCTGCGATACCTGCTGCCGCCTCCAGGTGGCCGATGTTCGTCTTCACCGACCCCAGCAGCAGCGGTCGGCTCGCATCGCGTCCGTCGCCGAGCACAGAACCGGCCGCCTGGGCCTCGATCGGATCACCCAGCGAGGTTCCGGTGCCATGCGCCTCCAGGTACCCGACAGCGCTGGGCTCAACACCCGCGTACTTCAACGCATCAGTGATAACTCGTTGCTGGGCAACGCCGTTAGGCACCGTTAAGCCACCCGACGCGCCGTCTTGGTTGATTGCGCTGCCACGGATAACGGCTCGAATGCGGTCACCTTCTCGCAGCGCGTCTTCAAGTCGCTTGATGACGATGACGCCACACCCCTCGCCTCGCACATAGCCATCCGCTGCGGCGTCGAACGTCTTGCAGCGACCGTCGGGCGCCAACATGTGTGCGCTGGAGAAGGTGATCATGGTCGCCGGGGTGAGCAGAAGGTTCACCCCGCCTGCAAGGGCAAGGTCACATTCGCCCAAGCGCAGCGCCTGGCACGCCTGGTGGATGGCCACCAGCGACGAACTACATGCGGTGTCGACAGCGACCGCAGGGCCCTGCAGTCCCAGCCTGTAGCTGATCCGGCCCGCAGCCGCAGCATGCGACGTCCCGATCGCCATGTAGGCCTCGATCTCGGGATAGGTCAGTTCATCGGACGCCATTCCCAGGTAGTCGTGGGTGGACATGCCCACGAAAACCCCGGTGTTCGTGCCCGCTAATGCCGTTGGCGCCGTTCCGGAATGCTCCACCGCATGCCAGGCCGTTTCGAGCAAAAGCCGATGTTGCGGGTCCATCAACATGACCTCGCGCGGGGATACGCCGAAGAACGGCGCGTCGAACCCGGTCGCGTCGTCGACGAAGCCGGCACGACGCGTCACTATCTTGCCGGGCGTGTCCGGATCGACGTCGAAGAACTCCTCGACATCCCATCGGTCTGCTGGCACCTCCGACACCGCGTCGCGACCGTCCCGCAGCACCTGCCAGAACTCGTCGGCATCCCGGGCACCCGGAAAGCGCGCTGCGTATCCGATGACTGCAAGGCGTGGGGCCGGTTCGATCGGGTGTACGGCGAATACCATGCCGTGGTCCTCCCATGCGTCGGCGCAGAAGACGGCCATAGGGCATCTGTCTCGCGCCGAAAAAATGCAACTCCCCGGCGAGACTATGGCATCAAGGCACGCGGTATGGGTGTGTTCGCTTTCCGATGTTCGTAAAGGCCGCCCGACTGCGATCGCAGCGGAGGTATGTTGATCCCGCACGGCTGGCTTGGGTCCGGCAGCCGAGCGGGAGGACGGCGATTTGCGCATCGGCAAGATCACGGTTGGCGCACTTGACGAATGGTCGCTGAAGCCGGGCAACGTCACCTCATGGCATCCAACGGCCGCCGCTCTGGACAAGGCGCGACAAGCGCCGGTCAGCGCTGTACCGATCAGTTATATGCAACATCAGCATCTCCGAAACTTTTGCGAGCGGGCAGCGGCAGGACTGAACTACTCCCGTCAGATCATCGCGAGCTGCGACGTGCCAGGAAGGTGCGATATCGCGGCGATGGATCATGCCGTCAACGCCTATCTGCGCCGGCATGACACGTTTCGCAGTTGGTTTGAACGGACCGGCGATGGCGGCTTCGTCCGCCATACCCTCGAGTATGCAGCGGACATCGAGTTCGAGCCGATCGACCACGGCAACCTGACGATCGACGAGATACACGCCCACGTGGTGGACATACCGAGTCCGCTGGAGTGGGGTTGCTTCACTTTCGGGATCATCCAGAACGAGGATTACTTCACTTTCTTCGCCGCCGCTGATCACGTTCACGGGGACGCGACATTGATCGGTACGACGATGTTGGAAGCGAATGGGATGTATTCCGCTTTCAGCCAAGAAGGGGCCGCTCTGACGCTTCCCGAGGCTGGCAGCTTCGACGAATTCTGTGTTCGAGAACGCGAGCGCACGTCGTCGTTGAGCGTGGATTCACCTGAGGTTCGTGCGTGGATCGATTTCGCCGAAGCCAACCAGGGCGGCTTCCCCGAATTTCCCCTTCCCCTCGGCGATCCGCATCAGTGCACAAGTAGTGACATGACCTCACAGATTCTGATGGATCCCGACCAGACCGAGCGCTTCGAATCTGCCTGCACGGCCGCCGGCGCACGCTTCATCGGCGGCTTGTTCGCCTGCCTGGCTCAGGTGGAACACGAGCTGACGGGTGCGCTCACCTTTTACGGGCTCACCCCCCGGGATTCTCGCAGTGCCACGGACAACTTCATGACGCAGGGATGGTTTACCGGTCTCATCCCGATCATCGTGCCGATTGGGGCTGCGTCGTTCGCTGATGCCGCTTGGGCAGCGCAAGCGGCTTTCGACTCGAATCTGAATATGGCAAAGGCGCCGTACTACCGCGTCTTGGAGTTGGCGCCGTGGCTTTCTTGGCCACCGCCGAATTTTCCGGTGGCGAATTTCTTCCATGGCGGCGCTGCTCCGCTCAACGCTGTTCTCGCCGCCGCCGACATGGGACTTGCGAACAACATCGGCATCTATCCGGACGGTCGTTTCTCGTACCAGCTCACCATCTACATATTCCGCTACGGAGAGGGCACGGCCATGGCGGTGTTACATCCCGATAATTCCGTCGCCAGGAAATCGGTCGCGCGCTACATGAACACGATGAGGGCCGTGTCGGAATTGGTTGCCGACACCGGGCATTGGGGGCGTGTCGCATAGCGTGGCGCGGCAGAGGATGAGGCAGATATGCGGCGACTAGCCGATCTCGTGGTGCGGTGGCCCTGGGCGGTCATCGGCCTCTGGCTCGCAACGGCGCTGGCACTACCGTTGACACTCCCGAGCCTCGGCGAGATGGCAGAGAAGCATCCACTGGTCATCCTGCCGAGCGACGCACCGTCGAGCGTCACCGCCATCAAGATGGCCGAGGCCTTCGACGAGTCGGGTTCGGACAACCTCGTTGTGATCGCGTTCATCAACGAAGCCGGGCTGGTGCCCGCCGACGAAGCCACCTACCGCAAGGTCGTAGATGCGCTTCGCGACGATGTCATCGATGTCGTATCCGTACAGGACTTCTTCAGCACGCCACAATTGCGCCCGTTCCTGACGAGCGAGGACAAGACGACGTGGGTGTTGCCCGTGAGCCTCGAGGGAGAGTTGGGGACACCGCGGGGATACGAATCGTTCAACCGTGTGGCCGACATCATCAAGCGCAACGCAGGCGGCTCCACCGGCTCGCTTACCGTTCACATCACCGGTCCGGCGGCCACTGTCGCGGATCTCACCGTCGCCGGCGAACACGATCGCCTGCCCATCGAGATCGCGATCGCGGTCCTCGTCCTCGCCGTGCTGCTATTGGTGTACCGGAACTTCGTCACCATGCTTTTACCGCTGGTGACGATCGGTTCTTCGCTACTTGTCGCGCAGGCTGCGGTAGCTGGCTTCTCTGAGCTGACGGGCGCGGGCGTCTCGAACCAGTCCATCGTTTTCTTAAGCGCAATCATGGCGGGCGCCGGAACCGACTACGCGGTCTTCCTCATCAGCCGCTTCCACGACTATGTGCGGGAAGGTGCCGACGTCGAGCGGGCGGTTAAGGCCGCATTGATCTCGATCGGCAAGGTGATCACCGCGTCCGCCGCCACGGTGGGCATCACGTTCCTTCTGATGGGTTTCACGCAGATGGGCGTGTTCAAGACGATTGGGGTCTCGGCGGCGATCGGCGTGGGCCTTGCGTTTCTGGCTGCCGTGACCCTGCTCCCGGCGATCCTGATGCTCGCCGGGCCCCGCGGTTGGATAAAGCCCCGGCGCGAGCTGACAGCGAGATTCTGGCGACGCTCGGGAGTACGGATTGTTCGTCGACCTGTTCCACATTTGGTTGCCAGCCTGCTGGTACTGATCCTCCTGGCCGGTTTCGCAGTGTCCGCGCGATTCAACTATGACGATCGCAAGGCGGTCGCGGAGTCGGCGGCGAGCTCGGTCGGCTACGCGGCGCTCGAACGCCATTTCCCCGTCAGCCAATCCATTCCGCAATACATCCTTGTTCAGTCACCACACGACCTACGCACACCACTGGCTCTTGCTGATCTGGAGCAGATGGCGTCGCGCATCGCCCAGTTGCCGGATGTTTCTCTCGTCAGCGGCGTCACACGACCGCTGGGAGAGGTACCTCGGGAATTTCGGGCTACGTTCCAAGCTGGTTTGGTCGGTGATCGGCTGTCCGCCGGCTCCGCCCAGATCGCTCAGCGCACGGACGACCTCGACGAATTGGCAACCGGCGCCGCCACTTTGGCCGACTCTCTGGTCGACGTGCGTACACAGGTCGATTCCATAGCGCCGACCATCAGGAGTCTGTTGGAGGCGATCTCCTCGATGAAGACCAAGTACAGCGGTGACACGCTGGTGCGATACGTAGAGATCGCCGCCGAGCTCATCGACAGCCTGAACAAGCTCGGCACCGCCACGGGCATGAGATTTTCCGCTGTGGAAGACATGTTCGCCTGGATGGGACCCGTCCTGATGGCGCTCGATGGCAACGCCGTCTGCGATGCGAATCCGTCTTGCAGCGCCACCCGTGCCCAATTCCAACGCGTGGTTGACGAAAGCAACGATGGGAGCCGTAACCAAATCAATCAGCTTGCGGCCGAGTTGCAGACCGTCGAGGACCAGCAAGCGTTCAAGGCCACGTTGAACAAGTTGAACGATGCGCTCACCACCGTCGGCGAGGCGGTCGGTGGGATGGGACTGGACAAACCGGGCGGCATCGAGAAAGGTCTCGACGACCTGCAGCAGGGTGCCGACCGCCTCGCGGGCGGAAGCCAGCAAGTGGCCGACGGTGTCGACCAACTGGTCGAGCAGGTCAAACTGATGGCCGACGGTCTTGATCAGGCGTCCGCATTCCTGATGACGATGCGGCACGACGCTGCCGACTCCTCCATGGCGGGCTTCAACATCCCGCCTCTCGTGCTGGACTCAGCGGAATTCCGGAAAGCCGCCGAGGCGTTCGTCTCGCCGGACGGCCGCTCGGTGCGTTACCTGGTGCAGACCAAGCTCAACCCATTCAGCGAAGCGGCGATGGATCAGGTCGCAGTGATCGACGATGTCGCCCGCGGAGCACAGCCCAACACGGCGCTCGCGGACTCGTCGATTTCGATGGGCGGATTTCCGGCCGCGCTGCGCGACACACGCGACTACTACGAGAACGACATCCGATTCATCATCCTGACGGCCCTGCTCGTCGTCATGTTGACACTCATGCTGTTGCTGCGTTCGGTCGTCGCTCCGGTCTATCTCGTAGCTTCCGTGGTGCTCTCTTACTTCGCGGCCGTCGGGGTCGGTGTCCTCGTGTTTCAAGTGATACTCGGCGACGAACTGCATTGGACCGTGGCTCCGCTGGCCTTCGTGGTGCTGGTCGCAGTAGGCGCCGACTACAACATGCTCTTCGTGTCGCGGCTGCGGGACGAATCGCCGCACAGCGTTCGGTACGGCATTATTCGCACCCTGGGCTCGACGGGCGGTGTGATCACCGCGGCTGGACTGATCTTCGCCGCCTCGATGACCGGTCTCCTGTTTTCCAGCATCGGCACCGTGGTCCAAGGCGGCTTCGTAATCGGTGTAGGCATCCTGCTCGACACCTTCGTGGTCCGCACCATCACAGTGCCCGCCGTCGCTGCCCTAATCGGGAGGGCGAACTGGTGGCCCTCACGGGTCAAGCCCAAGACATCGATCAAGCTGCCGGCCGGAATCACATAGCGGCGCCGGATCGGCGACGCCACACGTCAGATATTCGGAACTAGGAGGGAGCGACCAGTTTTGTGACTTCCACGCCCCCGTCATCGATCCTGTCGATGCTGCATGCACGAGCGACCCTGCGCCCGGACGACATCGCATACACGTTCACCGAATACATTGACGCTTCGGCGGTTGCCCGGAGTCTCACCTGGTCACAACTGGCACGTCGAACGCTGAGCGTCGCAGAGGAGATCCGGCACCACGGCGAGCCTGGTGACAGGGCGGTGATCCTGGCCCCCCAAGGCCTCGAATACATCCTCGCCTTCCTCGGGTCCATGCAGGCGGGGTTGGTCGCGGTACCGCTTCCCCTGCCCCATCCGGGCTCGGGTCAGGATCGGGTGACGACTGTGCTCACGGACACGGAGCCCTCGGTTGTCCTCACCACGGCGGCGGCCGCCGAAGACGTCCGCGAGTTCGTGGCTAACTCGCATCTCGATGCGGCGCCGGTGATCATCGAGACCGACGCGCTGAACTTGGACGTCGAAAGGGGGGCGCGCCTCGCGCCGACTGCGTGGCCGGCCATCGCGTATCTGCAGTACAGCTCGGGTTCGACCCGGCTGCCGACCGGAGTCATGCTCTCGCACCGCAACCTCACGGTGAACTTCGAGCAGCTGATGAACAATTTCTTCGCCGACTCTCCACTACCGCCGGATGCCACGCTCGTGTCCTGGTTGCCCTTCTACCACGACATGGGCCTGGTTCTAGGGGTATGCGCTCCGATACTTTGCGGTCGTACCGCCGCGCTGATGAGTCCGGTGGCGTTCCTGGAGAGGCCGGCCCGATGGGTCCGCGCGCTTGCCGAGAACCCGCACGCGTGGTCGTCGGCACCCAACTTCGCGTTCGACCTGGCGGCCCGCAAGACCACCGACGACGACCTGGACGGACTCGACCTCGGCGGTGTGGTCGGCATCATCAGTGGCGCGGAACGGGTGGAGCCGGCGACACTGCGACGCTTCGTCGACCGATTCGCGCATTTCAATTTCCGTGATCACATGATGCGTCCCGCATACGGTTTGGCTGAAGCCACAGTCTTCGTCGCAACCGGCACGTGGAGTGAAACGACACCGGCATCCTACTTTGATTCCGATGAACTGCGGTCGGGTCGCGTTCGGCCGTGCGCGGCCGGGAACGGAACGCCGCTGGTCAAGTACCGCCTGCCGCAATCGCCTTCGATACGGATCGTCGACGACCAGACTGACCGAGAGTGCGCCGCCGACGCGGTTGGGGAGATCTGGGTGCACGGCGAGAATGTCGCGGAGGGTTATTGGCGCAAATTGCCCGAGGAGAAGAGCTGCTTCGGCGCAACACTTGTCGACCCGTCGCCGGGCACCCCGGAGGGGCCGTGGCTCCGCACCGGCGACCTCGGCTTCGTACACGGAGGCGAGTTGTTCATCGTCGGCCGCATCAAGGATTTGCTGATCATCCGCGGGCGCAACCACTACCCCGAGGACATCGAAGCGACAGTTCAAGAGGTCACTCGCGGTCGCGCCGCGGCGATTTCGGTTCCGATGAACAGCACCGAGAAACTGGTCACCGTCGTGGAGGTCAAGGCACCCAATGAACTCAACGAGACCGCGACACGCTGGCTGAGTACCGTCAAAAGCGATGTCACTGCCGCGATATCCAATGCGCACGGTCTAAGCGTCTCGGATTTGGTGCTCGTCGCACCCGGTGCGATCCCCACGACGACGAGCGGCAAAATCCGACGCGGTGCGTGTGTGGAGCAATATCGCCGCGACCAATTTGTTCGGCTGGACGCCTGAGGGATTTCTGGTGTTTGGAGTAACGTGCGTTGCATCGAAGCCGAGTAGGGCGGGGGCGTATCAGCTGCCATGAAACGACTTCTTGCACTCGGCATCACCTTGACGATCGGCGCGGCAGGCGCATTCGGAGTCGGCATCGCTACGGCGGACGAGCCACCATCAATTCCTTCGGCCGATGACAACAACCCCGCGGATGTTCCATTGCCGGTGGGAACCCCGGGCAAGGGTTACGCGCTTGGCGGTGCCCGCGTCCTGGGCATTCCTTATGACGAGTACATCATGCGCACCGGCGCCGACTGGTTTCCGGGATTGGATCGTCAGATCGTCGACTATCCCTCTGGTCAGGTGCAGGGCCACACCCTCGAGCGGTTATTCCCGGGGATCGGCCGACTCGACGACGAAATCATGCCCGGAGCGGGCCTCGACGGACCCAGTGTGGCCGAATCGGTCGACGTAGGAGCGCCGAACGTCATCAACGCGATACGAGAGGGCGGGCCCGGTACCGTACTTGGGCTGTCCGAGGGCGCAATGGTGCTCAACGAAGTCCAGGCGCGACTCGCTTACGACCCTGCCGCCCCGCCCCCGGATCAATTGAGCTTTGCGATGTACGGCGACCCTGTGGCGCGGCATGCGTTCGGTGAGAGCTTTCTAACTCGCTCATTCCCGGTGGGAACCCTGACGCCGTTCCTCGACTATCGGGTTCCACCTCCCGTCGAGAGTCAGTACGACACCTATCAATTCGTCACCGCGTATGACAGCATCGCCGACTGGCCAGACCGGCCGGACAACTGGATGTCAGTCCTCAATGCGCTTGCCGGCCTCGCGTCCGGGCACACCTCGGTTGCGTTCACCAAACCGAGCATGGTCCCGCCGCAGAATATCCGGACCACGATCAACTCAAGGGGCGCGAAGACGACGACGTATTTCATTCCCGAAGAGCATCTTCCTCTAGTACTTCCGTTCAAGTACCTCGGAGTCCCAGAGGAAACGCTGGTCAAGCTGGATAACGTGTTGAAGCCTTATGTGGATGCGGGCTACTCGCGTGCCGACGATCCGCTGACAGCGCCGATCACCGTCGCCCCGGGCAATGGATACGACCCTGCCGCCGTCACGGCACCTGCGACTCAGGCGGCCTTCGGCGGTGCCGCTGATCCGATCTCGCAGATGCTCGCCGGCTTCCAGTACGTGCTGAAGAACGCCCCTTAGCTTGCCGTCGTTACAGGCCGGCGAAGCCCACCGCAAGGAGCACGCCTCCTACCGCCACCAAAAGCAGCGAGATCCCGCGTCGGCCCTGTTCCCGCACCCAGTCGTAGAGCGCGGAGAGCGCCGCGCGGGTGCGAGCAGGAGCGACCAAAAAACACAGCAGCGGAATTTCCACCAGCGCGAACGCCAGCACGTTGAACAGAATGAGTGCACCGAACTGGATGGTGGCCGCGCTTCCGGATGCGACGATGAGTGCCAGTGCCGCCAGGTAATCGACCGACGGCAGAGCGATACCAAGGCCCGCGACGCCGGCTGTCCACAGCGATCGGCTGTCCAGCAGTTGCCTAGCGCGGGTCGCGAGGTAGGCCGACATCCGGTTCTGTGGACCGGGAGACGCGATGTCGCGGGAACGTCCGACGATCCCCGTGTACACCAACGCAGCGTTGATCAGAACGACCGCGCCCACAACGATCTGCACCCACGGCAGAGTGGAATCTCCTGAGGCGAGCGGTGGCCGCAAGACAAAGAGCACGACCACGCCGACTGAGATGCCCATGACGTAACCGCCGGTGACGAATGCGAACAGCTGCAGCGCTGGCCGGGGGCGGTTCAACATCACGACCGTCATGCCGACTCGGAAAGGCTCCAGGCTAACCGCGAGGGCCATCAGCAGGAGCGGGATCCACATCTGTTTCGTCGGTCCCCGGCCTACCGGTCATCCGCGGGCGACTCGAACATGCGCGTCACGTTACCGGTTGTGCTCACGACGATTCCGATCCTCACCGGCGCCGGCGTGCACCGCAGATGGCGTTCCGGTGAGTGACCCGGACGTGGCCACCGAATGCGGACGCGTGTGAAGATGGACGGGATATGAGCGCAACTGATCTCAGCCCGGCGACACTGCGCGAAGCGTTCGGGCATTTCCCGACCGGTGTCATCGCGATCGCCGCCGAGGTCGACGGCACGCGGGTAGGGCTGGCGGCCAGCACGTTCGTCCCGGTCTCGCTCGATCCGCCACTGGTGTCGTTCTGCGTGCAGAACACCTCCGAAACGTGGCCGAAGCTCAAAGACCTCCCGTCGCTGGGGATCAGCGTGCTGGGGGAGGCGCACGACGCGGCCGCGCGGACGCTGGCCGCCAAGACTGGCGACCGGTTCGCCGGCCTCGAGACGGTCTCGCGCGAATCCGGTGCGGTCTTCATCGACGGTACCGCGGTTTGGGTGGAGAGCGCGATCGAACAACTGGTGCCCGCAGGCGATCACACGATCGTGATCCTTCGTGTCTGCGACATCACGGTGCACGCCGACATCGCGCCGATCGTGTTCCACCGCAGCACGTTCCGTCGCCTCGGCAACGGGTGATCTCGGTGCGCAACCGATCGCTCAGCGATCGAAAGTGCACCGGATCCGTCGATCAGGGCCGCGCGCTGAGTTCCTCGCGATACTTGGCCACCCGTCGCTCCAGTTCGTCGGCGTCGGCGGCTCGGCCTTCCTTGCGGGCGAGCGCCGCGCGGGTGCTGAGCTCTCGGATCGCGGTACGAATGTCGTTGATGCTATGCGGGTGTCGTAGTGTCACGATGCAACCTTTCGTCGTTGATTGGCCGCTTACCCGCAGGGTACCTGCGTAATCGTGTGCGTGGGGCGTCCTGAGTCCAGGACCCGGCTCCTACCGTCGCCGGCTCAGGCTGTTTGTTCCGGCTCCTATCGTCGCCGGCTCAGGCTGTTTGTTCCGGCTCCTACCGTCGCCGGAAGAGCTTGTCGCCGAGCCACACCACCGGGTCGTACTTCCGGTCGGCCGCGCGCTCCTTCATCGGGATCAGCGCGTTGTCGGTGATCTTGATGTGCTCGGGGCAGACCTCGGTGCAGCACTTGGTGATGTTGCAGTAGCCGAGGCCGTGCACTTCCTGCGCGTCTTCGGCGCGACGCTCGTGCACGTCGAGCGGATGCATGTCCAACTCGGCCTGGCGCATCAGGTACCGCGGACCGGCGAACGCCTCTTTGTTCTCCTCGTGATCACGGATCACGTGGCAGACGTTCTGGCACAGGAAGCACTCGATGCACTTGCGGAACTCCTGTGACCGGTTGACGTCTTCCTGCGCCATCCGGTACTCGCCGGGCTGCAGATCCTTCGGCGGCGTGAACGCCGGGATTTCCCTGGCCTTCTGGTAGTTGAACGACACATCGGTGACCAGATCGCGGATCACTGGGAACGTGCGCAACGGGGTGACGGTGATGACCTCGTTCTCCTCGAAGGTCGACATCCGCGTCATGCACAGCAGCCGGGGCCTGCCGTTGATCTCCGCCGAGCAGGATCCGCATTTGCCCGCCTTGCAGTTCCACCGCACGGCCAGATCGCCGGTCTGGGTCTGCTGCAGCCGGTGGATGATGTCGAGGACGACCTCACCCTCGTTGACCTCGACCGAATAGTCCTGCAGCGCGCCGTCGTTGTCGTCGCCACGCCACACTCGCATCTTTGCCTGGTAGCTCATGCGTCTCTCCTAGACGTGTGGTTGGCGAGTTCTTCGGGGGTGAAGTACTTCTCCAACTCTTCGATGTCGATCAGCTCCAGCAGGTCGTCGCGCATCGGCACCTGGTCCTGGGGCGTGATGGTGATATCGGGGACCACGGTCTCAGCCCCGGCATCCTGGCTGGCCCGGCACACCAGCAGCGTCTTGCGCCACTTGGAATCCATCGACGGATAGTCGTCGCGGGTGTGCCCGCCGCGGCTTTCGGTGCGCTCGAGCGCCGCCTTGGCGATGCACTCGCTGACCAGGATCATGTTGCGCAGGTCGAGCGCGAGGTGCCAGCCGGGGTTGAAGTGCCGGCCACCCTCGACCCGGACCTTCTTGTACCGCTCGCGCAGCTCCTTGAGCTTGTCGATGGCCTCGGTGACCTCGTCGGCCTTGCGGATGATGCCGACCAGGCTGTTCATCGTGTCCTGCAGATCCAGCTGCAGGGTGTACGGGTTCTCGGCCGCATCGCCGTTGGACGGACCCTCGAACGGATGCAGCGCCAACTGGGTCGATTCGTCGACCGCGGCGTCGGACACCTTGGGCCGCTCGCCGAGCGCGCGCACGTAGTCGGCCGCGCCCATGCCGGCGCGCCTGCCGAACACCAGCAGGTCCGACAGCGAGTTGCCGCCCAGCCGGTTCGAGCCGTGCATGCCGCCCGAGCACTCACCCGCGGCGAACAGCCCCGGCGTCTTGGCAGCACCCGTGTCCGGGTCGACCTCGATGCCGCCCATGACGTAGTGGCACGTCGGCCCCACCTCCATGGGCTCCTTGGTGATGTCGACCTCGGCGAGCTCCATGAACTGGTGGTACATCGACGGCAGCCGCCGCTTGATCTCCTCGGCGGGCAGCCGCGAGGCGATGTCGAGGTAGACGCCCCCGTGCGGGGTGCCGCGCTCCGCCTTCACCTCCGAGTTGATCGCGCGCGCCACCTCGTCGCGCGGCAACAGGTCCGGGGTGCGTCGCGCGGAGTCGTTGTCCTTGAGCCACTGATCGGCTTCCTCGATGCTCTCGGCGTACTGGCCTTTGAACACCGCGGGGATGTAGTCGAACATGAAGCGCTTGCCCTCGGAGTTCTTCAGCACTCCGCCGTCGCCGCGCACACCCTCGGTGACCAGGATGCCCTTGACGCTGGGCGGCCAGACCATGCCGGTCGGGTGGAACTGGACGAACTCCATGTTGATCAGCGTCGCGCCCGCACGCAGCGCCAGCGCGTGGCCGTCACCGGTGTACTCCCAGGAGTTCGACGTCACCTTGTACGACTTGCCGATGCCGCCGGTGGCCAGCACCACCGCGGGCGTCTCGAACAGGACGAAGTTGCCGCCCTCGCGGTAGTAGCCGAACGCCCCCGCGATACGGTCGCCGTCCTTGATCAGGTCGGTGATCGTCGTCTCGTGGAAGACGCGGATGCGGGCCTCGTAGTCGCCGAACTCCTCCTTGTCCTCCTGCTGCAGGGAGACGATCTTCTGCTGCAGGGTCCGGATGATCTCCAGGCCGGTGCGGTCACCGACGTGGGCCAGGCGCGGATAGGTGTGGCCGCCGAAGTTGCGCTGGCTGATCCGCCCGTCCTTGGTGCGGTCGAACAGCGCACCGTAGGTCTCGAGCTCCCATACGCGGTCCGGCGCCTCCTTGGCGTGCAACTCGGCCATGCGCCAGTTGTTGAGGAACTTGCCGCCGCGCATGGTGTCCTTGAAGTGGACCTGCCAGTTGTCCTTCGGGTTCGCGTTGCCCATCGCCGCGGCGCAGCCGCCCTCGGCCATCACGGTGTGGGCCTTGCCGAACAACGACTTGGTGATCACCGCGACCTTCAGGCCGCGCTCCCGTGCTTCGATGACCGCACGCAGACCCGCACCGCCGGCGCCGATCACGACGACGTCGTAGGAGTGCCGTTCCAATTCCGCCATTAAATAAACCTCACTACCGATCGAATTAGGGCGTCAGCCAATGAATCTCAGGTCAGAGATGGTCCCGCTGGCCACCAGCATGATGTAGAAATCGGTCAGCATCAGCGTGCCGAGCGTGATCCAGGCGTAGGTCTTGTGCCGGGTGTTCAGCCTGCTCACCTGCGTCCACATCCAGTACCGGACAGGGTGTTTCGAGAAGTGCTTGAGCCGGCCGCCCACGACGTGACGGCAGGAGTGGCACGACACCGTGTATGTCCACAGCAGCAGCACGTTGACGACGAGAATCACGTTGCCCAAACCGAATCCGAAACCGGACGGCGAGCGGAACGCCGCGATCGCGTCGTAGGTGTTGACCAGAGAGATGAGCACCGCGATGTAGAAGAAATAGCGATGCGTGTTCTGGATGATCAGCGGGAAGCGGGTCTCGCCGGTGTACGTCGCGTGCGGTTCGGCCACCGCGCACGCGGTGGGGGCCTGCCACACCGAGCGGTAGTAGGCGCCGCGGTAGTAGTAGCAGGTGAGCCGGAACAGCAGCAGGAAGGGCAACGACACCGCGGCGTAGGGCAGCCACCACACATCGGGCAGGAACTGCCCGAAATGGCTGGCCTCCGGAATGCATCCGCTCTGTGTCGCCTCGTTCCACTTGACGAAGCACGGCGAGTAGAACGGCGTCAGGTAGTGATACTCCGCGACCCAGTAGTTGTTCTGCAGGAACGCGCGCACCGTCGCGTAGATGATGAACGCGGCGAACCCCAGGTTCACGATCAGCGGTGACTGCCACCACCGGTCGGTGCGAAGGGTGCGTTGCGGAATCTCGGCACGGCTCGGCGAAAAGACGCCGGTCGCCTTGCGGTCGGCGGTGGGTGCGCTCACTGTTGCCTTTCGGTGTTGAGTTGTCCCGGAGTTCGAAAGGGCGCGTCAGCGGACGCCGCCGAGCCCTTCGTCGTCGACACCGCGCCAGAAATCGGTGTCGTACTGGGTGTCCGGGATCGGGATGCGGTCTCCGGCGTGGTGGTGCACCACGCCTCGGGCCAGCTCCAGCTCTTCGGCGTCAATGTCGAGACGGTCGATGTCGTTGAGGAGGCGTTCGGCGTCGTTGACGATCCGACGCGTCGCCGGGGTGTCCCCGTACCTCGACGCCAGCGATGTCACGCACCGCCGGAGCCTTCCGATTAGCTCGTGCAGCTCGGCAAGTTCGGTAGTGCTGGACAATTGACCTCCTTGGGCTGAAGGGTGTCAGGCATCACAGTACGACACCCGATGCTAGCTACATCATGCAGTGCACCGTGAGACAGATCACGTCAAACCGAAGGAGAAGGCCCGATGCCCGACCAGGTCCTCAAAGAGCGGGCAGACGCCCTGCTGGCACTGCACCAACCCGGCAGCCCGGTGATCCTGCCGACCGTCTGGGACGCGTGGTCGGCCCGGCTCGCGGTCGACGAAGGATTTGCTGCGCTCACCGTCGGCAGCCATCCGTTGGCCGATTCTGTGGGCAAGCCCGATCAGGAGGGCATGTCGTTCGACGACGTGATCACGCGCGTCAAGCAGATCACCGCTGCGGTCGACGTTCCGGTGTCGGTGGACCTGGAATCCGGTTACGCCCAAGATCCCGCACGCCTGATCGAGGGCCTGCTCGAGGCGGGCGGCGTGGGGTTCAACCTCGAAGACACCGTGCACAGCGAGGGCGGCCGGTTGCGTTCGTCGACCGAGCACGCGGAGCTCGTCGGCGCACTGCGGCAGGCCGCCGATGCGACCGGGGTGCACGTGGTCATCAACGCGCGCACCGATCTGTTCCTGCGCCAGGACGGTGACGAGTCCGATCGCGTGGACCGCGCGATCGCCCGGCTGACCGAGGCCGCGGCCGCGGGCGCCGACGTGCTCTACCCGGTCGGCCGGCATGATCCGGATACGTTGCGCCGCTTGACATCCGAGCTACCGCTTCCGGTGAACGCGATCGGGCTGCCCGACCAGGACGATCCCGCGTCGTTCGGGCCGCTCGGTGTGGCGCGGGTCAGTTTCGGGCCGTTCCTGCAGCGCGCGCTGTCGGCACAGGCCAAGGAAATGCTGCAGCGCTGGGTCTAGGGCGTGACATGTCCGACGACGACCTGAACTGGCAGGACGACCAATCGCTGATGATGGCCGCCGGCGTGGTGGCGGCCGTGCTGGTGGCGATCCTCATCTACGCGGTGCTGCGCACCGCCGATGCCGCCAAGGTCCCCGCAACCGTGCCGCCGCCGGCCGCGACGTCGGTTCCGCTGACCTACACCACCACGACGACCACGACGACGCCGAGCTACACCATGCCCAGCGTGGAGACGACGGAGGTCAGGGCGCCGGAGCCGCCGCCGGACACCCCGACGCCGACCGTGGGCTGAGACGACGAAGCCGGTGGAACCTCGACGGTTCCACCGGCTGCGGTGTCGGACTGTTTACTTCTTGGCTTCGATCGCGATGCGCTGCGTCTCGGGGCCCTTGTGGGCGTTGGCGATCCGCACCGTCAACACACCCGCGTCGTACTCGGCCTTGATGTCCTGGCCGGTGACGTGCTCGGGGAGCTTGAACGATCGGCGGAACGACCCGTAACGCACCTCGCGCAGCGTGCGACCGTCCTTCTCCTCCGACCGCTCGTCCCGACGCTCACCGTGGATCACGAGGTAGCCGCGGTCGACCTCGACGTTCACATCCTTCTCGGCGTCGAGGCCGGGCAGCTCCACGCGGACGAGCGCGTCATCGCCGTCCCTGACGATCTCCGCGGCGGGGGTGAACGCCCCCGTGGCCCAGCCGTCTGCGGTCGCGGGGCCGAAGAAGTCGCGTACCCACCGGTCCAGATCCCACGCGGGACGAGTCCGCAATGCCAACGTGCTCATAACTGTCCTCCTCGCTGTTCGGACCGGCACCGTGCCGGTCGCTCCACCCACTAAAACTTGAGTCACCCACGCTCATGTTCCCGCAGGCCCGTTCGCTGTCAGCGAAGCCGCTCCCAGCGGCTCAGGCGGCTCACAACGGGCGCGAACGGATGTGAGCACACCGTGATCGGTGCTTCACACGAGGCGACATTGCGGCAATATCGGCTCCTTAGCGTCGGCGGCATGCGGTCAACGAGAAACGTGGTCGTGGTCGGCCATGGCATGGTCGGTCACCGGTTCGTCGAAGCGCTGCGGTCGCGCGACGCCGACGGTGAATGGCGGGTGACGATCCTCGCCGAGGAAGCCGACGCCGCCTACGACCGGGTCGGGCTCACCGGATACACCGAGCACTGGGACCGCGGCCGACTGGCGCTCGCGGGTAACGGCTACCCGGGCGACGATCTGGTCGAGCTGCGGTTGGGCACACGGGTCACGGCGATCGATCGGACGGCAAAGGTGGTCGCGACCGCCGACGGCGGCCAGGTGCCGTACGACGTCCTGGTCCTGGCGACCGGATCGTATGCGTTCGTGCCGCCGGTCCCCGGCCGCGACCTTCCGGTCTGTCACGTCTACCGCACCCTCGACGACCTCGACGCGATCCGGGCCGGCGCGAACACCGCGCTCGCCTCCAAAGCACCGGTCGGTGTGGTGATCGGCGGCGGCCTGCTCGGCCTGGAAGCGGCGAATGCGTTGAGCGCGTTCGGGTTGAAGACCCACGTCGTTGAGATGGCCCCGCATCTGATGGCGGCTCAGCTCGACGAGGCCGGCGGCGCGCTGCTGAGCCGGATGATCAAGAACCTCGGCATCGAGGTGCACACCGGGGTGGGCACCGAGAGCATTACGCCGGCGCAGCGCAACAAACCCCTGCGCAAGTCCGAACAGGACGACTCGGTGCGGTTGTCGCTCAACGACGGCAGCCACATCGACACGGGCGTTGTCGTCTTCGCCGCCGGTGTGCGCCCCCGCGACGAACTCGCCCGCGAGGCCGGGCTCGACATCGCCCAACGCGGTGGCGTGCTGACCGATCTATCCTGTGTCACAAGCGATCCCGATATCTACGCGATCGGTGAGGTCGCCGCGATCGAGGGCCGCTGCTACGGGCTGGTCGGTCCGGGTTACACCAGCGCCGAGGTGGTGGCCGATCGCCTGCTGGGCGGCGCCGCGGAGTTCCCCGAAGCCGACATGTCGACCAAGCTCAAGCTGCTCGGCGTCGATGTGGCGAGCTTCGGCGACGCCCAAAGTCGCACGCCCAACTGCCTGAACGTGGTGGTCAACGACCCGGTCAAGCAGACCTACGCCAAGCTCGTGCTCTCCGACGACGCCAAGACCCTGTTGGGCGGAATTCTTGTCGGCGACGCGTCGGCCTACGGTGTGCTGCGTCCGATGGTGGCCAGCGAGCTGCCCGGGGACCCGCTGTCGTTGATCGCGCCCGCATCCGAGGGTGACGCAACGGGTTTGGGGGTCGGGGCGCTTCCCGACATCGCGCAGATCTGCTCGTGCAACAACGTCACCAAGGGCGACCTGAAGGAGGCCATCGGCGGCGGATGCAGCGACGTGCCCGGCCTGAAGAAGTGCACACTGGCGGGCACCTCGTGTGGTTCCTGTGTGCCGCTGCTCAAGCAGCTGCTGGAGGCCGAGGGCGTCGAACAGTCCAAGGCGCTGTGCGAGCACTTCAGCCAGTCGCGCGCCGAGCTGTTCGAGATCATCAACGCCACCGAGATCCGCACGTTCTCGGGCCTGATCGAACGCTTCGGCTCAGGAAAGGGTTGCGACATCTGCAAACCGGTGGTGGCGTCGATCCTGGCCTCCACGAGCAGCGACCACATCCTCGACGGTGAGCAGGCGTCGCTGCAGGACTCCAACGACCACTTCTTGGCCAACATCCAGAAGAACGGCAGCTACTCGGTGGTGCCGCGCTCGCCGGGCGGTGAGATCACACCGGAGCAGCTGATCCTGATCGGCGAAATCGCCAAGGACTTCGGGCTGTACACGAAGATCACCGGCGGTCAGCGCATCGACATGTTCGGTGCGCGCGTGGACCAGCTTCCCGAGATCTGGCGCCGCCTCGTCGAGGGCGGCATGGAGTCCGGCCACGCGTACGGCAAGGCGCTGCGTACGGTCAAGAGCTGCGTCGGCAGCACCTGGTGCCGCTACGGGCAGCAGGACTCCGTCGACATGGCCGTGCGAATCGAGATGCGCTATCGGGGATTGCGGGCCCCGCACAAGATCAAGATGGCGGTCTCGGGTTGCGCGCGCGAATGCGCGGAGGCGCAGAGCAAGGACGTCGGCGTCATCGCCACCGAACAGGGCTGGAACCTCTACGTGTGCGGTAACGGCGGAATGTCGCCGCGGCATGCGCAACTGCTGGCCGGCGACCTCGACGACGAGACGCTGATTCGCTACATCGACCGGTTCCTGATGTTCTACATCCGCACCGCCGACCGGTTGCAGCGGACGGCGCCGTGGCTGGAGGCGATGGATTTCCCCGGTAAGACGGGCATGGACCATCTGCGCGACGTCGTGTGCAACGACTCCCTGGGCTTGGCAGACGAATTCGAGGCCGCGATGGCCCGTCACGTCGAGGGCTACGCCTGTGAGTGGAAGGGCGTCCTCGAAGATCCGGACAAACTGTCGCGCTTCGTGTCGTTCGTCAACGCCCCCGACGTCGCCGATCCCACCGTCGAGTTCACCGAGCGGTCCGGCCGCAAGGTGCCCGTCTCCATCGGAATGCCGAAGGTGCCCCAGAAATGACACTGCTCAACGAGATTCAGGTCTGGACGACGGCCTGCGACTACGATTTCCTGATCCCGAACCGCGGCGTCGGCGTGCTGCTCGCCGACGGTAGCCAGGCGGCGCTGTTCCGCCTGGACGACGGATCGCTGCACGCGGTGAGCAACATCGACCCGTTCTCCGGGGCGGCGGTGATGTCGCGCGGCATCGTCGGCGATCGCGGCGGCCGCCCGACCGTGCAGTCGCCGATCAAGAAGCAGGCCTTCGCGCTGGACGACGGCGCGTGCCTCGACGACCCCGAGGTCTCGCTGGCCGTCTACGAGACGCGCCGCACCGCCGACGGCAAGGTCGAAGTCCGCGGCTGATCTGCTCGCGACGAAACTCTCAGGCCGCCAGCGGGACGTGCGCCCGGCGGAACCGGTTCGCGATCAACCGCACCATCGCGGGATGCGTGCCGAGCGGATCGGCCACCGCGTCCGCACCGCTGGCGCGCAGGCGATCCTGAAACAACCCCTCGGCCAACAGGTACGAGGCGACGACGACCCGTCGGGCGCCGTCGCGGCGGAGTCGCTCAACCGCGGAGGCCACGCGGGGCTCACCGGTGGCGGCGTACGCGAGCTCCACACGGTCGCCGATCACCGCCGACAGCAACGCCGACATCTGGCGCAGGTCCGACAACGCACCGGCATCCGACGTGCCTGCGGCCGCCAACACCACGGAATCGCCCGGCCGCCAACCACACTCGATCAGCCGATCCATCAACACCCGCGTCAGCTGCGGGCTGGGACCCAGCGCCTCGGTCACGGTCACATCGGAATGTCCGCTGGCCGTGACGTGCTCGGGGATATCGACGTTGACGTGATAACCGCGCGACAGGAACGCCGGCACCAGGATCGTCCGGCCGGGCAGCGTCTGCAGCACCTCGCTCGGCGTCGGTCCGAGGACGTCGACGAACGCGACATGCACCCGGCCGCCGAGCGTCGTCGACACGCGGTCGGCGAGGTTTCCGATCAGCGCGACACCGCTCTGCTTGCGGGTGCCGTGCGCCACCAGCAAATAGCTCATTGCGCGTACGCCAGACTGTCCTCGACGGCCAGGCGGTAGCCCCGCTTGACCACCGTCGACACGATGTTTTTGTCGCCCAACGCCGTTCGCAACCGCAGCACGGCCGTCTCGACGGCGTGCGTGTCGGTGCCGCTGCCGGGAAGGGCCCGCAGCAGGTCCGCGCGCGACACCACCGCGCCCGGCCGATGGGCCAACGCGCGAATCGTCGCCATGCCCGCCGGCGACACCGGCTTGACCGCCCCGTCTACCAGCACGCAGGTGCCGCGGATCTCCAGCAGGTGGCCCGCGACGCGAATGGTGCGCGAGCACAGCAGCGGGAGTTCGTCGGTGATGTGACGGGCCAACGCGCCCAACCGCATTCGCTCGGGCGCCGACGTCGGCACACCCAGCCGAACCAGGGGCCGAGCGGTGACGGGGCCGACGCACATCGCGTGCACGTCGCGGCGGAAGGCGGCCAGCACCCGGTTCTCCAGACCCATCTCCCTGGCCCGCAGCAGAACCGACGCGACCGCGGGCGCCGAGGTGAAGCTGACCGCGTCGAACTTCTCGTCGGCGATACCGGCCACCAGCTGATCGAACTCGCCGTTGTGCGGCGCCGGATGCCATCGGTACACCCGGATCGGCACGACCTCGGCACCGGCGGCGCGCAACTCGTCGAGGAACTCGGGGAACGGATCCCACTCCTCGGTGGCGCCGTGCAACTGAACCGCGATGCGCTGTCCGGCGATGCCGCCCTCGACGAGATAGTGCAGCAGCTCGCGCGACGACTCCGAGTCCGGCGACCATTCCTCGGGCAGCCCGGCGGCGCGCAGCGCACCGGTCGCCTTGGGACCGCGGGACACCACGCGCGCCCTGGCGAGCGCGGCGGTCAGGTCACTGGCCAGCCCCCAGCCGTCGGCCGCGGCGACCCAGCCGCGAAACCCGATCCCGGTGGTGGCGATCACGATGTCGGGCGGCACGTCGATCAACGCTTCGGTGTGAACGCGCAGTTCGTCGTCGTCGGGCAACGGCACCATCTGGATCGCCGCGGCGCTGGTCACCGTCGCACCGCGGCGGCGCAGCAGAGCGCTCAACTCGTCGGCGCGACGGGCGGAGGTCACGGCCACCCGGAACCCGGTCAGCGGCGCCCAGTCGGGCTCAGTCATGGCACCTGTGTAGGCAGCGCATGTTTCCAAGCGATTACTTGGCCATTTCCGAGGCGTGTCGGCACCGCCCGCAGCCTGCAGCCCTTCATGAAATGGCACGTTAACGAGGCGTTATTGCGTCAACGTGCCGCTCGGTGACCCCGCCGTGAACTTCCCCTCACCCCACACCCGATCCGGGTGTGAGTCTCACCAGACGTCGCCGTCGCGCCAGTCGCAGGTGATCTCGGCGGCCGTGTCGAGTTCGACAGTGACGGGCAGGACGAACAGCGCGTTGTCGTCGTCGGGGGTGCGGGTGAGCCCGGCCGGCGCCAGCACCGACGTCGGCCCGCGCCAGGGCAGCCAACCGCGGGCGATGTAGATGGGTCTGCCGGCCTCCGTCGCGCTGAGGGCTCCGAGCTGATACGCCCCGCGGATCACCTGCTCGGCGGCGTCCATCACCGCGCGGGCCAGACCTTGGCCCCGCCAGTCCTCCCGCACCGCGACCGCTTCGACGTATCCGCACCGCAGCGCGGTGTTGCGGTACAGCAGCCGCCGTTGCACCACCGCCGCGTGCGCGATCAGCGCGCCGTGGTCGAAGATCATCGCGTGCATGCCGCCGAGCGAGTGCTCCCAGTCGACTTCGGTGAACTCGCCCCGGAAGGCGTCGATCACCATGCGCTTGGCGTCCTCGCGCGTCTCCGGATCGAGATCGGACGTGTGGATCAACCGTGCGCTGTGGATGCGCACGACGGGAACGAGAGGGTCCTGAACATGCACCCTGCTTTTCTACCAGCGCGGTGTGACTAACGGTCACCGAACGGTCGGCGTGGCCGCGACCAATGCATCCGCACGGTCTGCCCGGGACGCACCTGGGCCACCTTGTCGATGTCCTCGTCGGCGACCACACCGATCACCGGGTATCCACCGGTGACCGGATGATCCGGTCCGAGGATGACGGGAAAACCGTTCGGCGGCACCTGAATTGCGCCGCGGGTGGCGCCCTCGCTGGAGAGTTGCCGGTCCGGCCAGCGGTACTCGAGCGGCATCCCCACCAACCGCATGCCCACCCGGTCGCTCTTGTTGGTGGCCTGCCAGTTGGTGCGCACCAGTACGTCCGGGTCGACGAACCAGTCGTCGCGCGGACCGGGCACCACGGTCAGCTCGAGCACGTCGTCCTCGATGGCCGCAACGGGCGCTTGGTCGAGTTCGGGGAAGTCCTCGGTGTGCTCGCCGACGGGCAACACGTCGCCCGGCTGCAGCGGCTGCGGGCCGATCGCCGACATCACGTCGTACGACCGCGAGCCGAGCACCGGGTCTACGTCGATGCCGCCGCGCACGGCCAGGTACGTCCGCAGGCCCGAGCGCGGTGAGCCGAGCGAAATCACCTCGCCGTCGCGGGCGTAGTGAATGCTGTTGGTGCCGAACAGGACTCCGTCGACGGACGGGTCGGTGTCGGCGCCGGTGACGGCGATCGCGATGTCGCCACCGCGCACCCGCGCCGCCAGCCCGCCGAAGGTCACCTCGATGGTGGCCCGATCGCCCGGGTTGGCGACCAGCCGGTTGGCCAGCGCGTGCGAGCGGCGGTCGGCGGCACCGGAACGGCCGACCCCCATGTGCGCCAGGCCGGGACGGCCCAAATCCTCGATCAGCGACAGCGGACCGGAGCGCAGGATCTCGAGCGTCGTGGTCATGATTCGACCGCCCTGAACTGGATCCACATGCCCGACGTCAGCAGCGCCGGGTTGTCCCGGTTGATGTCCCACAGCGCCGCTTGATGTTCTGAGGTGCGGCCGATCAACTGCCAGCCGCCGGGGGATTCGCGCGGATAGACACCGCTGAACTCACCGGCCAACCCGACCGAGCCGGCGGGCACCTTGGTCCGGGGCTCGGAGCGCCGGGGGACCTCGAGCCGACGGTCGCCGCCGACGAGGTAGGCGAAGCCCGGTGCGAACCCGCCGAACCCGACCCGCCACAGGCTGCCGGTGTGCGCGGCGATCACCTCGTCGCGGCTCAGGCCCGTCAGCTTGGCCACCTCGTCGAGGTCCGGCCCGTCGTAGACGACGTCGATCGTGAGGTCGGCGCGGCCGCCGGCTGGTGGCGTCAGCTCGGCCTCCGGGTCGACTTCGGTGCGCAGTCCGCCGAGGCGCTGTCGGGTCGGTGCCTGATACCGGGGACCGTCGAGTTTGATCAACACGGTCCGGGCGGCGGGCACGATGTCGAGCACGCCGGGCAGTTCGGCTTTGCGGATCACGTCGGCCCACGCCAGCACGTCCGCGGTGGTCTCGAGTTCGAGCAGCAGCGCCTGGTCTCCGTAGTCGCGGATCGGAATGGCGCCGGTGCCCCGCACGTCACGTTCCACTTCTGCAGTCACGGTCATACCTTCGAAATTACCCGCGAGTAGGTAGCAATACGCCTGCTCTATGAGCCTTGCCAGAGGAGTTTTAGCGATGCCTCAAGCGGCAGGCTGATACGTCGGTTCGCGGCGTTTGATGAACGCGATCACCCGGTACGTCACGGGTAGCACGACCACCTCCACCGCGGTCTTGTACACCCACCCCAGCGCGACGTACGTGACGAAGTCGCGCCACGTGTTGATCCCGATCGCGGCCGCGGCGATGCTGCAGAACACCAGCGTGTCGGCGAACTCGCCGACGACCGTCGACCCGATGAGCCGGGCCCACAGCTGCTTCTCGCCCACCCGCATCTTGATCTTCACCACGACCCACGCGTTGAGCGTCTGCCCGACGAGGAAGCCGGCGAGCCCCGCGATGACCAACAGCGCGAACGGCTTCATCACGGCCTCGAACGCGGCCTGGTTGGTGTAGAAGTCGGCGGGCGGCAGCACCGCGGTGAGCCAGAACGTGAACGCGGCGAGCGCCTCCATCACGAAGGCGATGTAGATCGCGCGCCGGGTGGCCTTGAATCCGTACACCTCCGACAGCACGTCGCCGATCACGTAGGTGAGCGGGAAGACGAGGAAGCCGCCGTCGGTGATCAGGGACCAATCCCCGATGACCGGGCCGAAGGCGATGCCCTTGGTGGCCGCGACGTTCGAGATCAGCACCAGCCCGGTGAAGACCGCGACCAGCGTCGGGTAGTACGCCGATCCGGTGGTCGCGAATCCGCGGTGCTGGGTCTGCGGGGTGTCCGGGCTTCCCGTCACCGCGCAATCCTCTCAGGACCGCTTCCCGATGTCGCCGAGCGTGCACCCAGCGCGAAAAGTTGGCCCAGATTTCGTCCTGAGCGCACGTTCGGCGAGCGGCACTTCGCGGGTCAGGCGAGCGCTTCTGCGATGCGCGGCGGCAGTTGGTCGGCCACCACGGGATAGGACAGCACAGACGCGAACGCGATCGCCCCCGCGAGTTCCTTGCCCGTGAAGATGTTCGCCTCGCCGCGCCCGGCGATCCGCGGGTCGGCCACCAACGCGGCCTGCTCCTCGTCGGACTCGGTGGCCCAGATCAGCACGTCGGCGTCGAGCCCCTCGGTGACCCTCAACCCCATGGTGGTGAGGAACTCGGCTCGCCATGCGGGTGTGAGGGCCTGTGGTTTCCCGTCCTCCAGACGGCCGTGCAGCAGCGCCGCCGTTCTTCCCGCGAACCCGGGGTTGCTCTCGGCTACCGCGATGAACCTGTCGCCGACGCCGACGATGAGCGCCTGCATCTCGTCGTGGTTGAAGACCGCCTGCCCGATGGTGGTGGCCTGGTCCTTCCACGGTTCGAAGAACGCCTCGGTGCCGGATTGCGCGACTGTCGGGGCGATCTCGGACAACCTCGTGTAGGTGTCCGAGTCCAGCCCGGCGTTGGTGGCGACAATCAGGTCCGGCTTCAGCGCCGCGATCTGATCGACCTGGACACCGTCGGCGAGGCTGAGCACGGTCGGCTGCGCGGAGCCGAGTTTCGGTCGCGCCCAGGGCCATACCCCGAACGGTTCGCCGCCGAACCACTCGGTCACCGCGACCGGCACGACACCGAGCGCGAGCAGGTCGTCCTGCCCGGTCAACCCTGCGCTGACCACACGCTTGGGCGGCGCGGGGATCTTGGTCTCGCCGAACGTGTGCTTGACAGTGACCGAGCCGTCCTTGGCCACGGTGCCCGGCTTGTCCGAACCGCATCCGGCCGCGAATCCCGCGGTGGCAAGCGCTGCGCCCGCGCCCACCGTCAGGAACCCTCGCCGAGTCAGCCCCTTGGCCACCCGGCGAGCGTAACTAACCGACTTGGAAGTTCCCGAACAACACGGCGGCCAGGCCGAGTGCCACCACGATGTTCACCACGGTCGCCGATGCGAACAGCGCGACCGGACGCCAGCCCGCCTCCTTGAGCCCCTTGAGCGAGAACTCCAGGCCGATCGCGACGAACGCGAAGATCAGGAACCAGGTCCGCAGGTCGTTGACGGTGCTGATGGCCGACTTGTTTCCTCCCCACGCCAGGTACAGCGTGCCGACGATCGACGCGGCGATGAAGCCGAGCACGAATTTCGGGAAACGCTCCCAGAACTGCCCGGGCGACGGCCGGGCCTCCGCGGCGGACTTGCGTTCGACCTTCAGCGCGAAGTACGCGGTCAGCGCGATCGCGACGATGCCGATCAGTGCGTTCTGCGTGGTCTTGACGATCGTCGCGATCTGCAGGGCGTCCTCACCGGCGATGGCCCCGGAGGCGGCGACGGCGGCGGTGGTGTCGATGTTGCCGCCGATCCAGGCGCCGGCCACCGCGTCGGAGAGGTTGAAAACGTCTGCCAGCCAAGGCAACAGGAAAATCGACGGCAGCGCGAAGGCGATCACCAAAGATGCCGCGTAGGCGAGTTGCTCGCGCTTGGCCTGCACGGCGCCTGCCGCCGCGATGGCCGCGCTGACGCCGCAGATCGACACCGCCGAGGCCAGCAGGGCGCGCAGTTTGTCCTCGAGCCGCAGTACACCGCCCAGCCACCAGGTGAAGCCGAACACGATCGAGATCAGCAGAAGCGCCTGGATGATTGCCGGGCCGGCCGCGGTGACGAGCACCTTGAGATTGATCGACGCGCCGAGCAGCACCAGACCGGTCTTGATGAAGAACTCGGTGCGGAAGCCGCGGGCCAGCGCGTTGCGCAACGCCAGTCGCGAGAGCACCACGTTGCCCAACAGTCCCAAAGCGATGGCGTAGACCGGGAATTCGATGGACTTGGCGACGCCCTCGAACGCCGTGCCGTCGGCCCATCGCGGGACCTGTGCCTCCAGGTAGCGCGTCGCCGCGCCCAGCGCGAGCACCACCAGCACCCCGGCGACGGCGTAGCCGACCCCGGAGGTCTGCTGCTTCGGAGCGGTCGTCGTTGCCTGTTCGGTCACGGGATCACGCTTCCCGGAATCGCGCCCACCAGGACGAGCGCGAGCAACGAAAGGCCGACAATGACGGCGAGCCAGTCTTCGTTCATGCGCGGACCGTATGTCGGGCGCCGCGGATCGTCACCCGTTGGGATCAGGGCGAATCGAAATTCAACAGATGACGGTGGTGGACTCGATCGGCGGGGCCTCACCCGAGGCGGTCAGCACGTCGCCGCGCTTGATCTGTGATCGCTCGACGCCCTTGAACAGCACGCCGACGTTGTCACCTGCGGTCGCCTCGTCGCGCGTCTTGCGGAACTGCTCGATGGCGTCGACGGTGAGCCCCGGTCCACCGTTGACGTGCACGGTGTCGCCGACGCGCAGAGTGCCCGCCTCGACCCGGCCGGTCGCGACCACGCCGCGGTTGCGGATCGCGAACACGTCCTCGACCGTCATCCGGAACATCAGTGTTGCGAGAGTTTCTTGTTGGCGTATCGGGTCAGCCAGCCCGGCGAGAACCGGGAGGCCAGGCTCATCACCTTGGTCTGCCTTCCGACCGGGAAGTGCACCTGGTGGATGGCGCGCCGCAGCACCGACGGTTGGGTGGCCTCGACGATCGCGTCGGCGATGTCCTGGGCGGTCAACCGGATGCCGAGGGACTCCGTGGTGCCGGTCTTGACGTCGTGGGTCATGGCGGTCTGCACGTACAGCGGCCACATCGCGATGACGCGGATGCCGTAGCGGTTCCATTCGATGTCGAGCGCCTCGGTGATGCCGCGGACGAAGAATTTGGTGGCGCTGTAGTTCGCCAGCTCGGCCTGACCGTAGATCGCCGAGGCGGAGGAGAGGTTCACGACCACCGAGTTGCGGGTCCTGCGTAGGTAGGGGAACGCCGCATACAGGCCGTTGACGACGCCCTTGACGTTGATGTCGATCTCTTTGTGGTGCCCGGCGATGTCCATCTCCTCGAAGCGGCCGGCCCGCAAGGTCCCCGCGTTGTTGATCATCACGTCGAGCCGATCACCCGCGGCTTCGACGAATTCTCGTACGCGCGTGGCCATCTCGTCGGCGTCGGTGACGTCGAGGTGGCCGGTGTGCGCGACACCGCCCGACCGCTCGATCTCGTCGGCCAGCGATTTGAGCCCGACCTCGTCGATGTCGTATCCGCCGACGACGTATCCGTTGCGGGCGAACGTCAGCGCGGTGGCGCGGCCGATGCCGGCGGCGGCGCCGGTGATGAACACGGTCTTGCGGGAGGTGGAGCGCATCGTCATCACCTCTTCATACCCGCTTCCGCGGAGTCGGCATCACGCCGATTGTGTCAGGTGAGCGCCAGCGACAGCCCGAGTCCGACCATCGCGACCGCGATCACGCCGTCCAGGATGCGCCAGGTCGTCGGTGTGGCGAACAACCCGGCCAGCCTGCGCGCGCCCAAGCCCAGGCTGAAGAACCAGATCGCGCTGGCGGTGACGGCCCCGACGCCGAACAGCCAGCGTCCGTCGCGGTGTTCGTTGGCCAGCGTGCCGAGCAGCACCACGGTGTCGAGGTAGACGTGCGGGTTCAGCCACGTCAGGGCAAGGCAGGTGACAAGCACTTCGAGCAGTCGCGCCGGGCCCTTCTCCGACGGGGTCAGCGCCGACGGCCGCAGCGCCCGCCGCGCCGCGAGCGCGCCGTAACCGATGAGGAACGCCGCCCCGCCGAACCGGGCCACGTCGACGGCACCGGGATGTGCGTTGATCACCACGCCGAACCCCGCGATGCCCGCGGCGATCAGCACGACGTCGGAGACGGTGCACACCGCGGCGACCGCGAGTACGTGCTCACCGCGGATGCCCTGGCGGAGCACGAAGGCGTTCTGCGCGCCGATGGCGGCGATCAGTGCGAACGAGGCCAGGAAGCCCACCACCAGGGGAGAGGTCATGGGGCCGACGGTAGGGCCGCGCGTCGGAACAGTACAGCTAATGTTTCTGTATATGCATTAATATCTCTAATGTGGCGATCGACGGTCAGCAGTTGGCGGCGTTCGCGGCGGTGATCGAGCACGGCTCGTTCGACGCGGCGGCCGCGCAGTTGCATGTCACGCCGTCGGCGGTCAGCCAGCGCATCAAGGCCCTCGAACAACGGGTCGGCCAGGTCCTGGTGGTCCGCGAGAAACCCTGTACCGCAACCACAGCCAGTGTGCCGCTGTTACGTCTGGCGGCGCAGAACGCTCTGCTGGAGGCCGAGGCGCTCGCGGAGATGACCGGGGAAGGCGGGGCCACCCCTCGAATTGCCATGGCGGTCAACGCCGATTCGATGGCCACGTGGTTCACCGAGGTGTTCGCCACACTCGGCGATGTGCTGTTCGACATCCGCATCGAGGACCAGGACCACTCGGCGCGTCTGCTGCGTGAGGGTGTGGTGATGGGCGCTGTGACGACCGAACGCCAACCGGTGTCGGGGTGCCGGGTGCATCCGCTGGGGGTGATGCGCTACCTCCCGGTTTCCAGTCCTGGGTATCGCGAGCGGTATCTGCCCGACGGCTTCACCGGAGCGGCGGCCTCGCGTGCGCCGTCACTGGCGTGGGGCCGCGACGATGCCCTACAGGACATGTTGGTCCGCAAGGTGTTTCGGCGCGAGATTGCCCGTCCTCAGCATTTCGTGCCGACCGCAGAGGGATTCGGCGTGGCGGTTGAAGCGGGGCTGGGCTGGGGGATGTTCCCCGAGGCGCTGGCTGGGCCGCGCCTCGACGGCGGCTCGTTCGTGCGGATCACTGAGGCGCATCTGGACGTTCCGCTGTTCTGGCAGTGCTGGAAGCTCGACAGCCCGATCGTCAATCGGGTCACCGACGCCGTCACCGCTGCTGCGGCGGAACGACTTTCACCTCGTCGCCGATACTGACGGCGCCGGCGGTGAGGACCTCGGCGTACACCCCGGCGCAGGGCAGTTCACCCGCCCCGGGCACCTCGACGCGATTGTGGTCCAGCAGGTACCGCACGGCATCTGGAAGCCGTTCGATGTCACCGTGTTTCAGCGTCGGTACGGCGCACCGCGGGGTCGGCATGGTGACGCGGAGTGTGACCTCGCCGAGGCTGATCTCGGATCCCAGCCAACCGTTCTCCGCGAAAGGTTCGGAGCCATCGGCCATCTCGATGACGACGTTCGGCCGGTACCGCAGCGCCTCGGCCATGCCCACGCCGATCTCGTCGAGCGTCGCCGTGGTGATGAGATGCACCGGGGAGTGATCGACGAACGCGCCGCCGGGCGCGCCCTGACCGAGTTCGAGCAGCACCGGGTCGAACTCGGCGTCGATGCCGTGCTCGAGGACCTCCAGCGGATCGGACCGCTCGAGGATCGCGCCCGCGGCCCGCTCGTCGGCGACATGCACCGCGCGGCCGAGCATTTCGGACAGCGGAGCGCCCGCCTCTGTGACGGGCATCCGGCGACCGTCGGGCAGAGTGACCGCGACGCTGCCGTCCTCGTCGGTGGTCGACGCGCACTGCAGCAGCGCGCTCCACCGCCTCGGATGCTTGGCGGTCGCGACGCGACCCGTCTCTTCGTCGATGAGCGCGTAGCGTCGGTCGCCTTCCACGCCCGTCGGTCCGATCCGGATGTGCTCGCGTACCTCTCCGAGCATCGATTTCACCGGATAGCGCTTGAGCGCGGCGACCCGTCCGGTCATCACGGTCAACCGATCTCGATCTCGCCCGAGCGCTGCGCGCCGGCGGCCGGCGCCGAGGTGAAATGGTCGAGCAGGCCGGTGATCTCCAGGACCCGGTCGAGCTGCGGTGGCCGGTTCTCGAGGTGCAGCACCACCCCGAAGCGCGACGCCTCGCGGTGGACGATCAGCAGGGCCGACAGACCCGTGGAGTCGATGAACCCGAGATCGGTGAAGTCCAGGAACAGTTCTCGCACATCGGGGTTGGCGGCAACCAATTCCGAGACGGCATCCACCAGCCGCGCGGTGCGGCCGTAGTCGAGGTCGCCGGCGATGTGAATGCGCGCCGACGGGGTCGTGATCTCGGATTTGAGGGTGAGTTTCATGCGATCGGTGTCGTGTCGGGGACCAGGACGTTGCGCGCGGCGGCCAGCATGCGCTGGGTGCGCGGAAAGTCTTGCAGCTGGGCCGCCAACAGCTCCAGCCCGGGAATCAGCGACGACGCGGGTACGCCGCGGGAGCTGAGCACCTCGGCGGTCCACACGATGAAGCCGGTGAACAACTCGTCGTCGTCGGTGTAGAGCGCGGTCGCGAGGAAGTCGACGATGTGGGCGATGTCCTCGGTGGTGCGATCGCGTTGTGCCTCGCTGTAGTCGCGCATCGCGGGGAAACGGTCTTCCAGGTCCGCCACGGTCGTCTTGACCAGCTGCGGCTTCGACGCGCTGACCATCGAATACTCCTGATCGGCCAGATGCGGCAGATCGTGATGTGCCTGCCTGTTGGGCGTGAGGCGGAGCCGTCCGATGCCCTCGCTCAGGCACTGGGCGGCGCCGCGGGCGTCGGGCGCCCACGCATCGGCGCCCAGCAGGCGCGCGTAACGGCCGTCCGGACCGAACGCCGCACCGCCGACCAACACCGACACGCCGGCTCCCTGACAGGCCGTGATCGCGGCGTGGGCGGTGGGCAGCCGGGTCGGGATCGAGCAGGACAGCGCGACGGCATCGGGCGCGTGCTGATGCAGATGTGCGATCAGATGCGGCGTCGGCACCTGAGCGCCGAGGAAGTCCACCCGCCAACCCCGCAGCCGCAGGACTTCGGCGAGCAAGCGGGCGGGCAGGGCGTGCCATTCGCCGTCCACGCAGGCGACGGTGACGCGGCCGGCCTCGCCGGTCGCTCGATTGGCGGTGTACTGCGACAACGCCGCGATGACGCGATCGTTGATCGCGGTGGCCGCGTGTTCCTGCGCGACGGTGATGCGGTTGGCGGCCCACTCGGTGCCGACCTTGCGCTGCACCGGGGCGATCACCTCGAGCAGCGCGTCCTCTGGCGGCAGGCCCGCGTCGACCGCGGCGAAGACGGTGGCCACCGCCGTGTGCTCGTCACCGTCGAGCGCCGCCTCCCACAACCGGTCGCGTACCGCGGACGGCTCGGTCGCCGCCGCGTCGGCGTTGTCAGTGTTCACGCGATGTACCTACCTGGGGTGCGGCCGTCGACGGCGCTGAGATGTGTCCGGCGCGGCGCCGTGATGGCGACGACGGCCATATCGTCATGCTCCCGGTCGGTTACCCATTGCGACGCGAGCATCATCATGCGCTCCACCACAGCCTCGGCGGGCAACCCCGCGCACTGCGCCATCGCATCGGACAACCGCTCGTCGCCGAACACCTCGGCGCCCAACGGCCCGCCGCGGGCCTCGGTGAGGCCGTCGGTGTACAGCAGGCATGTCTCCCCGGGGGCCAGCGTCGTCTCGCATGAGCGCGCTTTGAACTGCGGCAGCGCGCCGACGAGCATGCCCCGGGTGTCCGCCTGCTCGACGGTTCCGTCGTTGCGCACGATGAGGGGCGGGGGATGACCCGCGCACGTCAGGCGCAGCGCCACCTGGCCGTCGCGGCGCGAGATCGAGGCCAGCACCACGGTCGCGAAGCGGCTGTTGTCGGGGCTCAACAGCGCGCTGTTGAGCAGTTTGAGCACCGCTTCGTGCTGGGCGGCCAGCGGGGCCAGCGCCTGCAGGGTGTTGCGGATCTTGCCGCTGAGCACCGCGGCCTCCAAGCCCTTGCCGCAGACGTCGCCGAGGACGACGAGAGTTTCGCCGTCCGGCGTCTGTGCGGGGTGGACGTCGTAGAAGTCGCCGCCGACCTGCTGATGGTCATCTGAGGCGCGGTAACCGCCCGCCAACTCGAAATCGCCGTGCTGCGCCAGCTGAGGGGGGAGGAGGTCGCGCATCAGCGTGCGGGTGATCGCCGACTGCTCGGCATACAGCCGCGCGGCCGAGAGCGCCGCTCCCGCGCGGGTGGCGAACAGGCGGGCGAAGAGTTCCTCGCTCTCGCTGAAGGCCGTCTTCGATTCGCGGCGCAGCAGCACGAGCGCGCCGGCCGGGATGCCGTGGCCGGGCAGCGGCGTGATGAGCACCGACCCGACCGGCCCGGCGAAGTGTGACGGAACCATCCAGTCGGGCACCGACGCGGGATCGATCCACCGCGACGGCACCGGGGGGAAGCCGCGGAGCGCCTCGCTGAGGCCGGAGATCACCGCGGGGTCGGCTTCGATGCTGCGGTGTTCGGCGGCACCGTCGGGCCCGCTGCACACCACCGGCAATTGGTCGTCGCTGACGGGAGCGACCACGACCGCCGCGTCGGCCAGGTGACGCTGCGCCATCTGCACCGTCGCTTCCATACAGCGCTCGACGTTCAGCGACGCCATCAACACCGCGGAGACGTCGTCGAGGAGGGCTGCGCGCTCGCGCTGCGTCGCCAGCTCCTCCTGCGCGTCCCGCGCGGACCGGTCGGTGTCCTCGATCAGCCACCACGCGACCTCACCGCCGGGCAGGACACTGGGTCGCGCCTCGTAATCGGCTTCGCCGAGATTCCCGGTGACCGCCTCGGCGGACCCAAGGCGCGTGTATCGATCGTGCGCACGCGCCAGCCACGACGGCGCCGCATCCGCCAGCCTGCTACCGACCTCGGCCTCGGTCAGCAGTTCGCGTGCAGAGGCGCTCAGCCCGCGCACGGCGCCGGAGCGGTCGGCCACCAGCACCGGGTGCGGGACGGAATGCCACGCCGCGTCGTCGCTGGTCGACTCGGTTTTCACGCACTTACCGCTGCTCATCGGTCAGCTTCGCAAGGTGGCCGAGGGTGTGCGTCCGTACGTGCGGCGGTACAGAGCCGAAAAACGCCCGGTGTGGATGAAACCCCACCGATGGGCGACAGCATTCACCGTGGTCGTGGTGGGGTCGGCGCTGGTCAACTCGCGATGCGCGTGGTCCAACCGCACCCGGCGCAGATACTCCATCGGCGACGTGTCGAGGTGCCGCCTGAACATGTATTGCAGCGTACGGGGGGTGATGTGCACGGTGGCGGCGATATCGCTGAGCGTGATCTGTTCCTGCGCGTGGGCCTCGATGTACGCGACGGCCCTGCGCAGCAGCGCGGGCTGGGCCGTGCGAGCGGTGGCGTCCGGTTCCATCACCGCGTTCGTGGGCAGCGTCGAGACGACGACCGACGCCAGCAGCATCGCGGCCGTGGACGCGACCAGCGGCGCCGCCTCCGGACCGTTCGTCACCGCCTCTTCGAAGAAATCCATGGTGGCCGCGAGCTGCCGCGCCCCCTGGGGAGTGATCGGTCGGTGGCTGAGCAGACGGATCGGATCGCCGGAACGGCCGGAGGCCGGGGAGGCCACGCGGGCGAGCAGATCCGGATCGAACATCACGAGGTCGTATTCGGCCGCGCGGACCCCGCCCGAGAAGGGCAGGTGCGGAGGCGAGATCAGCGCGATATCGCCCGGGGACAGCACATCGGTGGGGTGGCCGAAGATGTGGTCCTCGATGTGCCCCTCACGGATGCGGCACAGGCACACCTTGTCGAGCGGCTCAGAGTCGTAGGACATGTCGTAGGAGAACTCGGCCTTGTCGAAGTTGATCTCGCCGAGCCATCTCCGCCTGATCCTTGTCGACGGACGCTCGCCGCGCGCACCGATCGACATCTTGGCGTAATTGCGGACGAGAAAGTCCTCGGTCTCGTTCAGGTCGTCACTGTCGAAGACGACGTCAGAACTGGAAAGCATCACACCCCTGCGGATACGCAATTAACGCTGTGGAGGCGTGGGCTCAGCCCCTGATGCCCCCGACTCTACTCTGCACCGCCGTACGTCGTCGTTGAAAAGACGTCCATCCGTTCTCTAGAAGGCGATGACCCCGCGGATGTTGCTGCCGGAGCGCAGGTCTTTCATCGCCTCGTTGATGTCGTCGAGCTTGTACTTCTGGGTGATCAACTCGTCGAGCTTGATGCTGCCCGCCTCGTACATCGACAGCAGCCTCGGCATCGCTTCGCGCGGATTCATCTCGCCGTAGAGCACCCCTTTGAGCGTCTTACACGAACTCACCATGTCGGGCAGGCTCAGCGGGACCATCAAGTCGCTGACCTTCGCCATGCCGGTCAGCACACAGGTGCCTCCCTTACGCAGCAGCATCAGCGCCACCATCACGAGGTCGGCCGGCACCACGCCCGGCGTCAGCACGACACGGTCGGCCATGACGCCCCAGGTGATCTCCTTGACCAGTTCCATGGCGGCACCGGCGTCGACGGCGGTGTGCGTCGCGCCGAACGTCGGTGCGATCCCGCGTTTGAACTCGTTCGGGTCGACCGCGACGATGTGCTTCGCGCCGGCGACTCTCGCGCCCTGCACGGCGTTCATGCCGATACCGCCCACGCCGATGACGACGACGGTGTCGCCGGCCTGTGTGCCCGCCGCCACCGACCCCGAACCGAAACCCGTTGTCACGCCGCATGAAACCAGCGACGCCGCCTCGAGCGGGATCCAGTCGTGGATCTTGACCAGGGAGCGCTCGGACGCCACCACGTACTCGGAGAAGGTGCCGACCTGCATCATCGCCATCAGGTCTTCACCGCCGACATGGCGCCGACACGTGCCGTCGGTGGTCATGGCCTTGCTGTAGATGTCGGCGCCGACGTCGCAGAGGTAGGTGTGCCCGCTGGCGCACCAGCGGCAGCTGCCGCACGCCGGCAGGAACGAGATCGCCACGTGGTCACCGGGTTTGAGCGTCTTCACCTCGGGGCCGACCTCTTCGACGACTCCCGACCCTTCGTGGCCGCCGAGCATCGGGAACCATTCGGGCACCGGGACCCCGGACGCCCGCATCAGTTCCTCCATCTCCCGGCTCGGCACGCTGTCGCCGGTGTAGAAGTGCTCGTCGGAATGGCAGATCCCGGCGTAGGCCATCTTGACCAACACCTCGCCCGCGCGGGGCGGGTCCAGCTCGACCTCGGTCACTTCCCAGTCGATGCCGACTCCGCGGAGCACGGCGGCTCGAGATTTCATCTACGACTCCTTTGGCCAGCCGACAGTCTTGGTTTCGGTGAAGATTTCGAGGCCTTCGATGCCGCACTGCCGTCCGATACCGGATTGCTTGTAGCCGCCGAACGGGGCATCCGCGCCGTACCAGAGACCGCCGTTGATCCCGAGGGTCCCGGTACGGATCCGGCCCGCCACCGACTTGGCCCGCTCCAGGTCGTTGGCGAATACCACGCCCGACAATCCGTAGATGGAGTCGTTGGCGATCCGCACCGCATCGTCGTCGTCGTCGAATCCGATGACCGACAGCACCGGGCCGAAGATCTCCTCCTGGGCGATCGTCATCCGGTTGTCGACATCGGCGAAAACCGTTGGCTCGACGAAGAACCCCTTCTCGAGGTGTGTAGGAATGTTGCCGCCGGTGACGACCCGTGCCCCCTCCTGCTTGCCCTTCTCGATATAGCCCATCACCCTGTCCTGCTGGCGTTTCGATACCTGGGGGCCTTGCAGCACGGAGGGGTCGGTGGGGTCACCGTACTTGTTCTTCTCCATGGCGACCTTGGCGATCTCGACCGCCTCGGCGTAGCGACTGTTGGGCACCAGCAACCGGGTCGGCATGGCACAGCCCTGTCCGGCATGCATGGAGATGAACGCGCTGCCGCCCACCGTCGCGCCGATGTCGCCATCATCGTCGAGCACGAGATACACCGACTTGCCGCCGAGTTCGAGGAATGTCGGTTTGACGGTGTCGGCGGCCGCCTTCATGATGCGTCGCCCCGTCGCGGTCGACCCGGTGAAGGCCACCATGTCGACGAGGGGAGAGGTCGACAGCACCTCGCCTACCAGATGGTCCGATGAGGTGACGATGTTGATCACTCCCGGCGGAATGTCGGTCTGCTCGGCGATGATCCGGCCGATGCGGGTGGCGTTCCAGGGCGTATCGGGAGCGGGCTTGAGCACCATCGTGTTGCCCATCGCCAGGATCGGCCCGATCTTGTTGAGGATGATCTCGACCGGGAAGTTCCACGGCGTGACAACGCCGACCACCCCGACGGGTTCCTTCCAGACCTCACGCGCAGCGAGGGTGCCCATGCCGAAGGCGTCTTTGTCGGGAAGCGTTCGCTTCCAGGGGAACTGGCTGATCATATCGGCCGGCCAACTCAAGGCCTCCCTGAGCGGGACGTCGAGCTGCGGCCCGAATGTGCTCAGCAGCGGGCAGCCGGCCTCTGCGATGAGCTCGCTGCGGATCTCCTCGCGCTCGGCCTCGAGCGCCGCTTGCAGTTGACGCAATCCTGCAGCCCTGGCTTCACCGTCTCGCGACCAGTCAGTGTGGTCGAACGCGTGGCGGGCGGCCGCCACCGCCCGTTCCATGTCGGCGCGGGTACCGTCGGTGGTGCCCCCGAGAACCTCCTCGGTCGCGGGATTGATGTTGTCGAACTGACGGCCCGTTTCGGATTCGACGAGCTTGCCGTCGATGAGCATGCGCGATTCGTGTGTCACCGGGTGTCCTTCACCACTGTCGAAGTTCGGCCACGGCGCCCGACGGTCTGGGCGCCAATGTCAGATAAGGAATGAAACTGCTGTTCCCGCAACGAAGTACGTTGTGCACGACGTCGACGAGGTGATCGGCCTCGACGAGGCCGCCCTGCATGTAACCGTTGTCCATCCAGAACCGGATGGCGTTCTCGAGCGCTTGCGGATCCCACGCCTTGTTGAACTCGGTCTGGGAGTCTCCTTCACCGCCGAAGCAGTCGCCGACCGCCAGGCGGGTGAAGGCGATGTTGGGGTGTTCGATGCGCCAGGCCTCGACCAATTTGTCCAACGCCGCCTTCGATACCGCGTAGGCGCCCAGCAGGGGCCATGGGGCCGAGTAGGAAGCGCTGAGCGACGAGAGGTACACCGCCGAACCCGCATTGGCGGCCAGGTGGGGCGCCGCCGCCGCGGTGATGAGGGAGGCGCCGGTGACGTTGGTGGCGAACAGATTTGCCCATTGGTCGGCCGTCACCTCGGTCAGCGGGGCGAGAACGCCGACGCCGGTCGTGTAGACGAGGGCGTCGAGACCGCCGAACTCGTCGACGACGTCGGTCATGGCGCGTTGACAGGCGTCCGCGTTCGTGACGTCACACGCGACGGCCACCGCACCGTTGCCCGCCTCCTTGGCGGCGTTCTCGAGGCGGTCACGACGCCGCGCGAGGAACGCGACCCGGGCGCCCTCCTTCGCGAGCCCGATACCGATGCAGCGGCCGAGACCCGCAGACGCTCCGATTACGGCGACTCGCAGCGATGGCGCGTCTGACATCAGATCTCCTTGAGACGAGGGCGAAGCAACATTATCAGTCCAGTAGAAGAACGATAATCAAAAATGGAAACGCTCATTTCCATACGGTAGGCCTTCACTCCGAGGCGAGAATCAACCACTACTACCGCCTGACCACCTTGCGCGGCTCCGTCGCGAAGCTGAGTAGAAGCCGGTCGAGAATCCGTGCCGCACGACCGCGTGCTCGGCCGGGGCTTTTCGCGTGTGCCACCAGTAGCGCGCCCTCCTCGAGCGATGCGACGAGCATATGCGTGAGCTCGGCAACGGGCAGATCGTCGATGCTGCCTTCGGCGATGGCATTGCGCACCATCTCGTTGATCAACGCGATGCTGTTGTCCTCCTGGATCGCGCGCAGTGTCCGCCAGCCCAGGACGACAGGCCCGTCGACCAACATGATGCGCTGCACCTCGGGTTCGAGTGCAGACTCGAGGAAGCCGTGAAGACCTGCGCAGAGTCGCTCCCACGAGTCCGCTCCGCGCGGCGGGGAGGACAGCGACCGCAAGGTGAGGTCCCGCTCCACCTCCTCGAACACCGCGCAAAAGAGTTCGGCCTTGTCCTTGAAGTGGTGGTAGAAGGCGCCGCGGGTGCCGACACCCGAGGTCGTGACCAAGTCGCCGATGCTGGTGTTGAAGTAGCCCTTCTCCACGAACAGGACGCGCCCGGCATCGATGAGATGACGACGGGTTTGATCTCCGCGAGCGCGTCGTTCGGAGTCCGTGCCACCACGCTGGGCCATGCGAGCATGCTAGCAACATTCACCGTGTAGGTTAGCGTCGGCGGACAACCTGCATGTTGTATGTTGCTGATTGTGGCAGACGAAGCTGTTCGCGCGTACGGATCGGTCGCCCCGCTGAAAGTCGGCCTGCTCAACGACTATCCGACCAGGTCCGGCACCGAGGACGACACGCTGGACACGTTGCGGCTGGTCTTCGAGGAAGCGGTCTCCGCTGGGCTGGTCGACCGGCCGATCGAGGTGGTGCGCCGCGACGTCATCGGCCTGCCCAACGGCACGTACCACGCCGTCGAACGTGGGTACGACGAGCTCGTCGCCGAGGGCTGTCTGGTGATCTTCGGCCCGTACGTCTCCGACAACGCGGTGCCGCTGTCCGCTCACGCCAACCGGGTGGCCAAGGTCCCGAATCTCATCCTGTCGGGATCGGAGGAGGCGCTGGGGGAGTGGACGTTCGCGCTGAACAACGGGTCGATGCCTGAGGAGCCGGTCATGCTCGCCGCGGTGATGCTCGGCGATGAAAGGTCGCGTATCGCCATCGCGTATGAGGCCTCTCTCATCGGCAAGGAGTATCTCGCGTTCGCCGAAAAGGCTTATTCCGCAGCGGGGTTGAAGGTCGTGGCCACGGCGGCCATTCCGCAGGTCGAAGCGGACAAGGCGGCGGTGGTCGCCGAACTGCGGGCGGCCGGTCCCGATGCGCTTGTGCACGTCGGGTTCGGCCACGGGTTGTGGGGCTTCTCGGACGCGCTGGAGAGTGTCGGCTGGGATCCGCCGCGCTACACCACGACGGCTTTCGAGATGGCACACATCAGCGCCGAGTGGATGCGCCACCTGCGCGGATGGGTCGGTCTTGACAGCTACGACGAGCGCAACCATGTCGGCCAGACCTTCCTCGACCGGTTCGAGGCGCGTTACGGCCGACGACCGGCGCACTCGATGCCGGGTTTGTGTCACGACGTCGCGACCGTGATCGCCCGCGGCCTGGCGGCGGCGAGGCCGCTGACCGGCGAAGGGGTCAAAGAGGGAATCGAGCAGGTCAAGCTCGTGCCGTCGGCGAGCGGAGCCCCCGGGACGTTTCTCCGGTTCGGCCGCTACATCAGGCAGGGTTGGTTGGGCTCCGATTACCTGATCGCGCGGCGAGTGCTACCGGACGGAAGCGGACACGTGTTCCACGCGGCGCCGAGCGACAACATCTCGCGCGCGGTGAATTCCCGCCGAGACTGAGCTTGTGCGCGACGATGGCGTGAATTTTCCTGCAGAAGCTCAGTTTCGGCGTTGACTGCCCAGCTGGATCGCCCCGAACACCGGCGCCGTGACGATCCCCGGTGGCTGGGCCCTCACGTAGGGAATCGCCCGGACCGCGCCCATCGCGATCATCAGATGCCCCGGTTGCGCGTGCTGCCCGCTGGGCACCTTGCCGTCCCAGCCAACGTCGAGCGCGAGTTCGAAACTCGGTTCGCCCTTGATGACGGCGCGAATCAGCGGCGCCTTCTCTCCAGGGGCAAGCGGCGTGAGCCCCCACTGGGGCAGATCCCGCGTGAGGACCCATTCCTCGTGGATGGCCAGCAGCGGACGGCCCGACCAGTGGCCGACCCATGAGAACCGTTGGCCGACGACCGTTCCCGCCTCGATGGTGCCTGCCGGCACCTCGAGGTCGTGCGGAAGCGTGGTGGCGGAGACGGAGACCTCGACGTGCGACAGAGTGACGCCGAGAACGTCGGCGGTGGCGTTGAGCGCCTGGCGGTATGCCATGTCGAGCTTCTTGATGATCGGCGAGTCGGCGCTGACATCTTCGGGCGGCCTGCCCATACCCATCAGATCGACGAGCATGGGCCGGCTGTCGACCGCCGAGACATCGGTCGCTTCGTAGAGGTCGATTCGGTCGATCGACTTGCTCAGTCCCGTCACGGTCGCCACCAGCCGTTCGAACATGAACCCCGGGTTCTCGCCCGCGGCGTGGAAGCGGGACTGTCCCGCCCGGGATGCTTCGACGAATGCGGCCTCGGTCTCGGCGCCGTAGGTGGGCAGGTGGTTGTAGGACGTCGTCGTGATGACGTCCGTGCCCGACGCGAGCAGTCGGCAGATGTCGTCGGCGTTGGTGTCAACGGCATGGGCCTTGCTGGCGGCATGGATGACGACGTCGGCGCCGAGTCCGAAGATCTCGTCCTTGTCGGTGGTGGCGAGCACGCCCGTCGTCGGCGGCAGACCGCACAGTGCGCCGGCGTCCAGCCCCTCCTTCGCCGGGTCGTACACGAGGACGCCGACCAATTGAAAATCGGGGTTCTCAATCAGTTCGGCCAGTGCAGCGCGGCCGACGGCGCCCGTGGCCCATTGGACGACTCGAGTTACCAATCGAACGCTCCCGGTGTGCTTTTCGCTGAGGCTATGGCTGGACTCCGGCCAAACGTACATGATGGAGGTCGGCAACCACCAGGGTGTATGTTGATAGCGGCCGATCCGCAGTGAGGAGTCGTCGCATGTTCGAGCCGGTGAGCGTCGAGGATCTCGAGCAGAGCATTCGAGACGCTCAGGACAAATTCAATGCGGGCATGGGCGCCGATGGTGACGCCACCCCGTACCCCCTCCTCAAGGAGTTGCGGGCACAGGCGCCGGTGCATGCCGGGTGGCCCGAGATGGGCATGATCGGCAATTCGGGAGACGGCCCGCCGACCTTCACGGCGTACACGTTCGACACGGTCAAGGCGATCTTCACCGACAACATCACCTTCAGCACCCGCTGTTACGAGGACGTCGTGCGGCCACTGCAGGGCCCCACCATCCTCGAGATGCAGGATCCCGAACACGCCATTTACCGCAAGCTGCACGAATTCGCCTTCGCGCGCTCATCGATGAAACGGTGGGATACCGAACTCGTCGGCCCGCTGGTCGACCGAACCCTTGCCAAGATCAAGGACGCCAAGCGCGCCGATCTCGTCGACGCGGTGTTCATGCCCATTCCGGTGCGGGTGATCGCGGCTTTACTGGGACTTCCCGATTCCGATGTCCTGCACTTTCACCGACTGGCGATCGATCTGCTGGGCTTCCGCGGCGACATGGACTGCGCGATGCGCGCATCGGCCAAGATGAAGGAGTATTTCGTCGGGATCCTTGCCGACCGGCGCAAGGAGCCGAAGGACGACATGGTGTCCATCCTCGCGGCCGCAGAGGTCAACGGCGTGAAGATGTCCGACGAGCAGATCTACGGTTTCATGCGCAACCTGCTACCCGCTGGTGCCGAGACCACGTCTCGTTCGACCGCCAGCCTGGCCTACGCACTGCTGACCCATCCCGACCAGCTGGACGCGGTTCGTGCCGACCGCAGCCTGTTGCCGCAGGCCATCGAGGAAGGCATCCGCTGGGAAACTCCGCTGCTCAACTTCATGCGCGAGGTCACCCGCGACACCGAGATCGGCGGAGTCCACGTACCCGCGGGCGCGACGATGATGCTCAGTCTCGGCAGCGCGAACCACGATGAAACGCGGTGGAACGAACCGGAGGAGTTCGACATCTTCCGGGAACGCAAGCCGCACATCGGGTTCGCGCACGGGGCCCACGTCTGCCTGGGCATGCATCTGGCTCGGCTCGAGACCACAAAGATCTTCAACGCCTTGTTCGACGAATTGCCCGGACTCCGGCTCGATCCCGACGCGCCGGAGCCGTACATCACCGGGACGATGTTCCGCTCGCCCCCTCGCCTCGACGTCGTGTGGGATTGAGGTGGCGCGCATATGACGCGAGTGATTCAGTGGGCGACCGGTGTCACGGGAACGATGGCGCTTCGCCACATCCTCGGCCGGCCCGATCTCACGGTCGTCGGCGTTCGTGTCTACGATCCGGCAAAAGCCGGTGTCGACGCGGGCACGCTGTGCGGCGTCGGCGAGGCCGGGGTCCTCACCAGCGACGACCGCGACGCCATCATCGCCACCGATGCCGATGTGGTGCTCTACATGGGCAAGGTCGAAATCGACACCCCAGGCTGCTTCGCCGACGTCTGTGACCTGCTCGCCTCGGGTAAGAATGTGGTCGCCACGGGCAGCAGGTTCATCCATCCGCGCTCACTGCACGACTCGCTGGCCGACGGCATCGAAAATGCCTGTGAGGCAGGCAAATCCTCATTCCTCGGGGTGGGCCTGTACCCGGGCTTCTTCGGTGAGTCGATCGCGCCCCTTCTGTCGCGGCTCACCCAGCAGACGAACCGGATCACCGTCCGCGAAGTGCTCAACTACTCCACTTACGCCAGCCACGACCTGATTTTCAATGCCATGGGCTTCGGGCACGCACCCGACGACACCACCCCACTGCTCGCCAACGCCGAGTATGCGGCGAGCGCATGGATCGGCAGCGCGACGGTACTCGCTCAGGCGCTCGGATTGCGCATTCGGTCGGTCGAAGGGTTCCGTGAGGTCGTGACGACACCGCGCGCGTTGACCGTCGCTGCGGGTGAGATCCCCTCGGGCACCGTCGGTGCCATGCGGTTCGGCGTGGTCGTCGACTGCGGCGAGACCACGATATCGGTCGAGCATCTCACCCGCATGGCCGACGATCTGGCCCCGCACTGGCCGAACGAGATCGGATACGATCTCGCCTTCGAAGGTGAGCCGAGCATGCGGATACACCTCGAAATCGGTTCTCCCGGTGAGGACCACGCCGAACAGGGCTGCTTGGCCACCGCGATGCACGCGATCAACGCCATACCCGCGGTCGTCGCGGCCGAGCCGGGGATGTACGACCTGTCGGGCATCGCGCCGTTCGTCGCGCACTGGACCAACCGCAGCGACTAGCTGTCGCTCCTGTTTCCGAATCCTGTGTAGCTGCGAATGAGTGGCAGGTCCGCCATCGTCGCGAACCCCGCGGGCGCCGCGCAGACCGCCGGGATGGCACGCAATCGGTCGCTGCCGGCGGTCATGGGGCGGCCCCCCTCGAAACCGTCACGGTGCGACAGTACACCGGTGATAACGTAGATTCTCACAATCGGTAAATGAAATTCTCGACAGGAGCGTGCCGTGGACGATGTGCTGAGGTACCGGGGCAAATCGGTGGTCGTGACCGGGGCGGCGTCGGGCATGGGCCAGGCGACCGCGCAGATCCTCGTCGATCTCGGCGCGGAAGTCACCGCCCTCGATATCAAACCCACGACCGTTCCCGTTGCCCGCGCGCTCCAGATCGATCTACGTGACCAGAAGAGCATCGAAGGGATCGCGGCGTCCATCGACGGACCCGTCGACGGGCTCTTCAGCTGTGCAGGGCTGCCCGGTCCGCCGTTCAGCGAATGGGACACGATTCTGGTCAACTTCGTCGGGGCGCGTCACCTGGCCGAGCAGCTCGTGCCGAAGATGGCCGAAGGGTCCGCCATCAGCGTGATTTCGTCGTCGGCCGCGATCGGTTGGCAGGACCACATCAAGGTCATCACCGGGCTGCTCGAGACGAAGGGTTTCGAGGCTGCCGTCGAATGGCTGACCGCCAACGAGAAGTTGTGGTCGTGGAGCGGCTATGCCTACTCGAAGTACATCATCGATGCGTGGGTGGGTTGGTGGTATCCCGAACTGGGCCGCCGCGGCATTCGCATCAACTGCATCAACCCGGGCCCAACCGAAACGGCGATGATGCCGGCCTTCCAGGACCTGATGGGCAAGGACACCGTCGATCAGGCGGTCGGACCGGTCGGACGATATTCGACTGCCGAGGAACAAGCCTGGCCGCTGGTCTGTCTCGGCAGCCCACGGTTCAGTTATGTCGGCGGTGAGGTGCTGTGGACCGACGGCGGTTGGAACGGCGCCATGACGATGGGCCGACACCATGCGCAGTGGGCCGACACGGCGGCCGCAGAGATGTCGAAGAACAGCTGAGCATCCTTAAAAGCGCTCGTAACCCCGCTGGAGCCCAGTCGGCATCGACTCTAAAACTCCTGACTGGCAACATCTATCGGCCGGTGCTCAGCCGGGGGGCGAGATGAACGATGTCGCTCACGACCGTGGGGTTGGCGCGAGACATCGCGATCAACGACAGCATGGCGTTGGCGACGTCGTTGACGGCAGACATCTTCGCCGGAATCTGACCCTCCTGTGCCCAGGCCCGGTAGAGATCGGCGAGTAGGTCGCGGTCCGCCCCGCGGAGGATTTCGGTGCCCTCCGTCGGACCGACGCTGACACGGATGACGGCCAGTTCAGGATGCTCGGCCCGCCAAGATCGCAGGATTTCGTCCAGCGCGGCCTTGCTGGCGTGGTAGGCCCCGACGCCGGCGCGCGGCCTGCCGACATCATGGCTCGACGCGACGAGCACAACCGCGTCGTCGGCGAGGTGGGGGAGCGCCGCCCGCAGCACATGCGATGCGCCTACCGCGTTGACGGCGTAGGCGTGCAGCCACGTCGTGACGTCGGTCTCCTCGATCAATGCGAATGGAACCACGGCGCTGGTGAATACCACCGCGTCGAGCTGGCCGAACGACGTGGCCACCTCGTCGACGACCCGCTCGATCGCGCGTGGATCGGAGACGTCGAGCTCGTGCGCGGAACCGTCGAGCTCTTCGGCCAGTTCGGACAGGAGCTCGACCCGTCTGGCTGCGAGCGCGACACGCGCGCCCCTGGTGTGGGCCGCCCGCGCAAGCGCGTGACCGATGCCCGAGGATGCGCCGATCACGAGCATCCGCGCGCCCTCGATGTTGGAGTGTCGATCGCTCATGCCGTGCTTCTCCTACCTGATTCTGATTCCGCTTCCGCGGATTTGATGATCGAGCGGATCGTTCGTCGGCACCTGCCGCAGTCCGATCCGGCACCGCACGCGTCCGATACCTGCCGCGATATCTTGGCGCCCGAGGCGACGGCATCGGAAACCGCCTCGATCGTTATGCCGAGACACAGGCAGACATACATCAGTGCAGATCCGTCCCGGCCGTCTCGGCCAGTCGCATCGCGTGGACGAACCGCCCGACGAAGACCGGCGGATAGGCGCCGACGCCGGCGGATGTCAGCCACTCCGAAGCGATGTCGGAGTCCGCGACCCACTGCAGCGCGGTACGGGCCGTCGCCAGCTGATGAAGGAAGAGCACTTCGCGAGGGGTATCGAAGGCGCGGTACACGAGTGTTCGGCGAATTCCCGAACGGGCGAAGTCGGTGAGTGATTCGCGCACGCGAGCCATGAAAACCTCGACGTTCCGGACCCGGGTGACGGCGGCGACCACTACCTCGGTGCCCGGCGCGGGTGGCTCGCCGAGGTCGAAGCGCTCGACGACCTCACCAGCGAAGACCGCGGGAAGGTCTTCGATGCCGACCGCGTCGAACCACTCGAAGAAATACGGCGAGCGGAGCAGGTCGAGCAGCGGCCGCTCGGTTCGGATACCGATGACGACCAGGACCTTCCCGGGGTGGACCACCGACTCGTACACGAACGCATACCGCGCGCCGAGGTCGCGAAGACTCTCTTCGTGCTGCGCGAGCACCGGTCCCACTCGCTCGGATTCGGCGATCCGGAACTCGACGGCGAAGATGAAGCTGCGAACGGCGGCTGGAGCCATTGCCGCCTCCTTCGATCCCGTTCTACGCAGGTGCACCCGAGGGTCCGCGATGCGAGAATTCATATTCTCATACAGGTGTTTCTGGCGGTAGGCGGCCGTGACATGGGCACTCGGCGACGCCCATCGGGAGCCCAGGGCGGGAGAAATCCGCCAAAATGACGTCCGGTAAAGCCTATTCTCACGGTGTGACCTACAGGGTGAAGGTTGAGCCGTACTACGACCCGTTCGACTTCGACATCGACGACGATCCCTACCCCGTGTGGAAGAGGCTCCGCGACGAAGCGCCGCTCTACTACAACGACAAGTACGGCTTCTACGCGCTGAGCCGGTACCCCGACGTCGCCCGTGAGCTGGCCAACTGGCAGGACTACCGCTCGGGCAAGGGCACCACCATCGACATCATCCTCAACGGCGTCGAGGTGCCGCCGGGCATCATCCTGTTCGAGGACCCCCCGATCCACGACTTCCATCGTCGTCTGCTGTCGGGTGTGTTCACGCCACGGCGCATGGCGGCTATCGAACCGCTGGCGCGAGAGTTCTGCCGGCGCGCATTGGAGCCCCTCGAGAACGCCGAGACGTTCGACTTCATCGCCGACCTCGGCGCATGGATGCCGATGCGTACCATCGGATACCTGTTGGGCATACCGGAGGATAGGCAGATCGCCATCCGACAGAACACCGACCGGCTTCTCGAACTCAAGGACGGCGAACTCGTCGATGCGGCCGACGACATGCTGACGCGACAAGGGTCGATGCTGGAGGAGTTCATCGACTGGCGTTACGACCACCCATCAGACGATCTGATGACCGAACTGGTCAACGCCGAGATCGAAGAACGTGACGGTAGCCGCAGGCGGTTGACTCGCGGAGAGGTGTTGACCTACGCCGGCACACTCGTCGGCGCAGGAAACGAAACGACGACGCGGCTGATCGGCTTTGCCGGACAACTGCTGTCCGACCACCCGGACCAACGCCGCGAACTCGCGGCGGATTTCAGCCTCATCCCCGCGGCGGTCGAGGAGGTGCTGCGCTACGAGGCACCCTCGCCTGTGCAGGCACGATATGTCGCTCGTGATGTCGAGTTCTATGGCCAAACGGTCGCCGAGGGCTCGGTGATGCTGCTCATCAACGGTTCGGCGAATCGGGACGAGCGACAGTACCCGGACGCGGACCGGTTCGACATCCACCGGCAGGCCACTCATCTGTCGTTCGGTCGCGGAATTCACTTCTGCCTCGGCGCCGCGCTCGCGCGGATGCAAGCGCGGGTGGCGCTCGAGGAGGTGCTGAGCCGATGGCCCGACTGGGAAGTCGATTACGGGGCGGCCAAACGCGCTCACACCTCCAGCGTCAGAGGGTGGGCCACGCTTCCGGTGGCGGTGTGTGGCGGTGTGAGTTGACCAATACCGTTGACCGCACACCCAACTCCGCTCCCGGAGATCCGGCCGAGGCACACCTCTCGCCGTGGCCAGCCAGGATCGGATGGTCCCTGTTCTTCACCGCCTACCTGGCGTTCGCCATAGTGACGATCGCGAACATCCAGACAGGTCTGCACGGGGACCCGAAGAAGGTGAACCCGAATCCCGGCCCCGATCCGTACCCGCCGTTTCTCGGCTTCGACAACTGGCCGCTGGCCGTCTCCATCAGCTCGATCCCGTTGGCGATCGGTCTGATCGCCGTACTGGCGTGGTTGTCGTGGCGGCAGCGAAAGGTGCACTGGGCGGTCATCATCGCGTTCGCCGGTCTGATCACCGGGGCGCTGGACCCACTGGCGAACTGGGCGACGTTCGCGATATTCGACCCGCGCATGTTGCACTTCCCGCTGTCCTGGCCGTACGTGAACATCTCACCGAATCTCGAACCGGCACTGGCATTCCTGGGTGGTTACGCCGCTTACTATCTGCTGAACGGGCTGGGCTTTTTGAAGCTGCACGACAGGCTCTTGGATCCGCTGATGCGTCGCATCGGCTGGTTGAAGCCGCGCAAGCTGCTGCGGGTGTTCATCGGTGCGACGATCATCGCCGTCCCGATCAACGGCCTCATCCAGTTCACCTGGATGCGAGCCGGAATCTTCTACTACACAGAGGCAGTCGGTCCGGTGCTGCACATCGGGCACATCCACTTTCCCGTGATCATGGCGGTGTACGACGCCCCGATCTTCGCCATGGTTGCCGTGATGTGCGTGCGGGACGAGGGTGGCGAACTGGTGTTGATCAACCGAGTCGCACGCTGGTTGCCCGCAAGGCGGGGGCGCGCGAAGGTGACGCTGAGTCGGCAGTTGTTGGTATCGGTGACGGTGGGCCTGGTGTCGTTCGCTGTGCCGCTGGCCGTGTTGGCCGGGCTGCGGGAGGCAGGTTTGTCGCGGCCCTCCTTCGATCAGAACCCGTATCCGGATGTGAACCTGTACGACCCATACGGTCATCTCGAGGAAGCCGGTAAGCCGGGACCGTTCTACCGCTGACATGATCTGTCCCAGGTCAGTCCCACCATGACGAGAACTGTTGCCCTGCAGGGTGAGGAGGGAAAGAACCGTGACCGACTTCTCCGGTCGTCGCTATCGAGTTGTCCACGTCGGCACCGGGTTGACCGGCCGGGAGGCGTTGCGCGCGGTCATCGAGGACCCCGCGCTCGATCTCGTCGGGGTCAAGGTGACGACACCGGAGAAGGCCGGGTTGGACGCGGGCGAACTGTGCGGTGCACCACCGGTCGGCGTACATGCGACCGATGACCTCTCGGCTGTCCTCGCGCTGAAACCCGACTGCGTCACATATTGCGCGACCGCCGTCCGACGCGAAGAAGAGGCGATCGCGGACATCGCCACGTACCTCAGAGCCGGGATCAATGTGGTGACCTTCTCACTGATCCCGATGATCTATCCCCCGGCCGCCCCCGCCCCATGGCGGGAGGGCCTGGAAAGGGCGGCAGCTCAGGGTAATTCAACGTTCTATGCCACAGGCAGCGAGCCGGGCTTCATCAGCCTGAACATCCCCACCGCCCTGCTGGCCGGAGCGGGTCGGGTCGACTCGTACCGGATGGACGAATACGCGGTCGACCTCGACAAGTCATATCCGATATGGGACGTCCTACATGAGTCGATGGGATTCGGTAAGCCCGACGGCCATGTGCCGGCGCGAATCGCGTCGGGAAAGGTCAACAAGGACTGGGGCACGGTGGTGACCTACATCGCCGATATCCTCGGGTTCGAACTCGATGGGATAGAACTGGATTGGGAGACGCTGCTCGCGCCGACCGACCTTCCGACCGCACTCGGGGTGATACCCGAGGGGACGGTCTGTGCGCACCGGTGGCAGCTCGCCGGGATCGTCGGCGGCCGCCCCGCCGTCGCGGTTCAGTACTTCGCGACGGTCAGCAGCACGCCGTGGCCCGAACGTTGGCCCAAGCCGGCGCGCGAAGGCCAAGGCGGAATGGTATTCCGCGTCAACGGCTCTCCGAGCATGAGCCTCGAGTTGTATATGAAGCCGTCCGCCGCCGACCGGGTGAACCCCGGCGTCGCGGCCACCGCCATGGCAGCGGTCAATGCGATACCCGCTGTCGTCGAAGCGCCGCCCGGTGTGATCGTCAACCCATTGGCGGGACCGACGGTCGTGACACGGCGATCTGGCGGTTAACCAGCCGTCACGCCGACGTGGTCACCAGCACCGCGAACTGGTCGCCAGCGAAGCCCGGCTCGATACCCGAGGTGTAGATCGTGGCCCACCAGCACATCCGAATCTGATTGGGAGTGCTCTAGGTAAGCGAAGGATTCGGGGTGCTCTATCGCGACGGCCGTCTGCCGCTGTGCCGCATGATTAGCCGGCTGAACTGGCGCGGCCGCCCTGGGCCCGCTTGCCTGCTCCAGTGACGTTCAACCGCCATCGCATCATTTGGGCGCTTACTCCAAACTCTTCCGCGGCTTCCTCTGGTGTTTGCCGTCCTCGCGCGATCCACAGGGCTGTCCGCTCTGGTACCAGTAAGGCTCCCGCCAGCCAGCTGGCTTCGTCTTCGATGTCTTGGTTCCAATGGCGGCAGCCGCGGTCATCCAGTGCCGGAGTAGGCGGGTGCAAGAGAAGTCCGTGAGCCAACTCATGGGCAACGTTGCTGTTGCGCCGGCCCGGCGCATGGCCATCGTTGTGCACGATGAGCCTTCGTCGTCCATCGAACACTGTGATCGCCGAAAAGGCCGACGGCTCAACCTGTGTGAAGTACTCCACACCTTGGGGGGCGTTCTTGAGTTGGGCGAGGCCAATGACCGGAATGTCGAGGTGTGCGGCGAGTTGCAGGGGGTCGAGCGGGTCGCGAAAACTCAGACCAAGCTCGCCGCGGACTTCGTCCGCGGTCGAGTTGGCTTCGGCCTTGAATCCCCGTCGCAGTGCCATCGGGCGTCTCGTTACTCCTGTTCTTGCAGTTGCCGGTATGCGGCCTTGATGATCTCGTCGAGTGCGGCCGCGGCCTGCGGTGACAAACTGCGGTCGCTGCGCAAGTACGTTGTGATCTGGGCCAGCGGTTCAGGGTTGGGGCGATCGTCCGTCGCTGATCGCACGAAGTCGTCGACGTCGATACCGGACCACGCGGCGAGTGCGGCCAGCCCGTCGACATCTGGCCTCTTGCCTTGAGCCATGCGCGTGAGGGTGCTCGCACTGACGCCACTCCCGGCAGAGACTTGCTTCCAGGTGAGACGGCGCGACTGTCGCACCGAATCCAACGCGGCATAGAACCCATCTGCATCGAACCAGCCACTTTTGATGGCATGACCGGCAGACTGATTGCGATCTTGCAATCGATCACCTCATTCGGTACCTTGCGAAGTAGGAATTGAAACCTTAACAGGAACTCTGGAGGACACTCTGATGTCTGAGGTCACCATCGAAACCGAAGCGCATCGTCGTGGGCAGCCCGTCGAAGTCCAGGTCAACAACCGGCCCGTGCGGCTGCCCGACCACAAGGTCACAGGTCTGGAGATCAAGCAGGCTGCTATCGAGCAGGGCGTGCATATCGAGCTCGACTTCGTGCTGTCCGAGCTGCGGAAAAACCACCCTGCTCAGGTTGTTGGTGACACGGACACTGTGACGGTCACGAAGAATTCGCGGTTCACGGCGGTTGCCGGCGACGACAACTCGTAGATTGCCATGACGCCCGAAGTAGTCGACGCCATTGCGGAGATCCGGGAAGCTTTCCCTGGCGCAACGGTCGACGTGCGTGAGGACGGCGATGGTGTGAGCGTGATCGTCGACCCTGTTAATCCGGGGCCGCCCTATGTACAGCGGGCGACTTGGGTTGGCTTCCGGATCACCTTCCAGTACCCCTACGCCGATGTGTATCCGCATTTCGTGCGCGGCGATCTCGCGCGTGTGGATGGCGCTGCTTTAGGTGAGGGGCTTACGGTCACGACGTTCGAGAACCGGCACGCCGTACAGGTCTCAAGGCGGTCGAACCGGCTCAATCCTGCGGCGGATACAGCGGTCCTCAAGCTGACCAAGGTGTTGCATTGGCTGGCCAACCGGTGACGATGCATCAGCCGTGGCAGCTGAGAATTCCTGCGGCGATGGCTGCCGAACTTGAGGCCCATCTGTTTCCCGGGGACGCTGACGAACACGGAGCCGTCCTTGTCGCCTCCATGGTGACCACGCCACGCGGCGTGCGCTTGTTGGGCCGCCACCTCGGCCTGGCCTGCGACGGGGTCGACTATGTCGCCGGCAACCGGGGATATCGGATGTTGACGCCGCGTTTCGTGCAAGACCAGATTCTGAAATGCGCGTCAAGCGGACTGGTTTATCTAGCAGTCCACTGTCACAAGGGCAGCGATACGGTCGCGTTCTCCGCTACCGATCTCGCGTCCCATGAGCGGGGCTACCCGGCCTTGCTCGACATCGCCGACGGCCCCCCTGTTGGCGCACTTGTGTTCGCGGGCAACGCAGTTGCTGGTGATATATGGCGCCGCAATGGCTCGCGCGTCGCGCTCGAAGACGCTGTCGTGGCGGGCCTGCCGCTGAAGATATTGCGCGCGGCCCCACCGCCGCGTCCCAGGGACGACCCCACCTTCGACCGGCAGAGCCGTCTGTTCGGGGATCGTGGCCAAGCCGTTCTTGCGTCGCAGAAGGTCGGTGTAGTTGGCGCGGGAGGCGCAGGGTCGCTGTTGGTCGAGTACCTCGCGCGACTCGGCGTCGGGCACCTCGTCGTTATCGATCCCGATCGAATCGAGCGATCGAATCACCCTCGGGTCGTAGGTAGCCGACGCAGGGATTCAATGCATCTTCTGACGGCCGCGAGTCGGCCCCGTGCAGTTCGTGCTCTCGGACACCACCTTGCTACCCGCAAGGTCATGGTGGCCAGGCGCGTCGCGCTTGGGGCGAACCCAGACATCGCATTCGATGGGATCTCTGCCGACGTCACCGACCCAGCGGTGGCCCGCATGCTGATCGACTGTGATTACCTATTTCTAGCGGCTGACTCTATGCGCGCTCGGCTCGTATTCAACGCCCTCGTACACCAGTACGTCATTCCCGGCGTCGAAGTCGGCGCGAAGATCCAACTAGGTCGAGATGGGTCGGCCGTCGACGTGTTCAGCGTCGTGCGACCCGTGCTCCCTGGGTTCGGCTGCCTGTGGTGCAACGGACTAATCGATCCGGCACGACTTCAGGAGGAATCCACAAGCGGCGCACAACTCGGCAGACAGCGATACGTCGACGACGCCGAGGTGCATGCGCCGAGCGTCATTACCCTCAACGCAGTCGCGGCCGCCCATGCCGCCAACGAATACATGTTGTCGGTAACTGGAATGCTGCCACTGTCGTACCAGCCGTGTTGGCAACGGTTCCACGCCACGACCCAGCGCTCAATTGACCGCGCTATTACCGAAATCCCCCGACGGGATGCTGCTTGCACCGAATGTTCGACCAGTGGTCGGCTCGGGGCCGGCAACGCCAGGCGGCTGCCGACCCACTAGTCACGACTCCGGTCGCCCCAGAAAGGGATCTGCCGCTGGACGGCAATCAAGACAATCTGTCGCACCCGCTGATTAGGGTGGCTTCCGTGGTCGATGCAGGCGAGCGAGCAACCGAGCAGATGGCTCCCAATCTGGGGCGATCGATCTTCGATGTGCTCCAAGTGGGAGCTTCAGTTGCCGGCCTAGCGGGACCCGACCCTGTCAGAATTCTCGCTGTAGAGCGCCTAACGGACGACTCGGCAAACGTCCTCTATCGGACAAATACAGGACCAGCCGAACGAATCGTCTTCGCGAGCCAGCTGGAGCACATCCGCGCTGTTCAACCCGGTCTCGCGTTCAGTTTCGACGCCAGTCCAGCCGCATTCTTGTTGGCCGCTGAGGCCCGCCGAATGCGCCTCGCGTATCTGTTTGACTCGCAGGCAGCCCTCGGTACCAGCGCCGTCGAGCCGTTGCCCCACCAACTCCGGGCCGTCTACGAGATCATGCTGCAGAAGCAGCCACTCCGGTACGTCCTCGCGGACGACCCAGGTGCTGGCAAAACCGTCATGGCCGGCCTGCTCATCAAAGAGTTGTTACTCCGCGGTGACGCCACGAACGTCATGGTTGTGTCGCCGGGTTCCCTCGTTGACCAATGGGACGAGGAGATGCGCGAGAAGTTCGAGCTCGAGTTCGAAATGCTTACCCGCGACAAGATGCTCAACGAAGGCAACCCGTTCGCCCGCGGTGGGCTGTGGCTTGCCCGCCTCGACGTTCTGGCACGCAACAGCGAAGGCATCTTGGACAAGGCATGCGAGGTGGACTGGGATCTGATCATTTTCGATGAGGCGCACAAGATGTCGGCCACGGTGTGGGGCAGCGAGGTCAAGAAGACCAAGCGCTACCAGATGGCTGAGGAGATCGGGAAGCACACCCGAAACCTGCTGATGATGACGGCCACCCCACATTCGGGGAAAGAGGAGCAGTTCCAACTGTTCATGGCGCTGCTGGACTCCGACCGATTTGAAGGGGTTGCCCGGGAGGGTAGCCGCAAGGTTGACGTCGACGACCTCATGCGGCGTCTTGTCAAGGAGCAGCTGCGAACTTTCGAGGGGACGCGGCTGTTCCCGGAGCGATTTGCATTCACCGTGAAGTACGAACTCTCGCAGCCGGAAAAGGACCTCTACGTCGCCGTCACCGACTACGTGCGTGAGGAGATGAACCGCGCCGATGCGATGGAGGGTGATAGGCGCCGACGCACGGCAGTCGGGTTCGCGCTCACCACGCTCCAACGGCGCCTCGCGTCCTCGCCCGCGGCGATCAACAGGTCGTTGGAGCGTCGCAAGAATCGTCTCGAATCCGAATTGCGCGAGGCACGCCTGTACGCGTCGGTCAAGAGTGACGACGTCGATGTTCCGGATGATTGGGACGATCTGGAAGACCTCACCGACGAAGAACGCGAGGCACTGGAGGACAAGGCGATCGCCGGTGCAACGAGTGCCCGCACACCCGAGGAGTTGGAGACAGAGATCGCCGTCCTCGATCGATTGCTCGTCAAGTCGGCCGCGGTGAAGTCTTCGCCCTCGTACGCGAAGTGGGATGCGTTACGCGAAACACTCGATGACAACGACGAAATGCGCGATGACACAGGAGCTCGGCGCAAGGTCATTATCTTCACCGAGCACAAGGACACGTTGGACGATCTCGTGGCGCGCCTGACGCAGCACTTGGGCCGTGACGACGCCGTCATCACCATCCACGGTGGCACCAAGCGGGAAGATCGAAAGAAGGCCAAGGAGACTTTCGAACAGAACGAGGGCTGCATCTTCCTCATCGCTACCGATGCCGCGGGAGAGGGTGTGAACCTCCACAAGAACGCCCACCTGCTGATCAACTACGACCTGCCGTGGAACCCGAACCGCATTGAACAACGCTTTGGCCGGGTCCACCGCATAGGCCAGCCCAACACGTGCTTCATGTGGTCGCTGGTGGCTGAGGACACCCGTGAGGGTGATGTCTACACGCGACTGTTGGAGAAGCTTGAAGAGCAGCGAGCGACCCTCGGCGGGAGGGTGTACGACGTGCTCGGGCAGTTGTTCCAGGGCAATGCGCTGAGGGACCTGATGATTGCGGCGATCAGGGAAGCCAACAAGCCAGAGCGCCAGCGCTATCTCACGGAGGTGGTTGACCCCAAGATCTCCGAGGGCATCCCGGAACTGCTGAATGCGAATCAGCTTGTCCCATCAGCGATGGATGATTCCGAGATCGAGGAGATGCGCCGCGAGATGGAGCGCGCAGAGGCTGCACGCCTCCAGCCCCATCATGTCGAAGCTTTCTTCCACCGTGCGTTCGCCGACGTCGGGGGATCGTTGCGGATGCGCGAGAGTCATCGGTTCGAAATCAAACGCGTCCCGGGCGAGATCAAGGAACGTGACCGCGTCACTGGCTATGGACAGCCAGTCGTCGACGCGTACCACCGCGTGACTTTCGACCCCAAATGCGTTCGGGTCGACGGCAACAACCATCTCGCCACGCTCCTGCATCCTGGCCACCCCCTGGTGGCGGCAACGATCGGAGTCATCTCCGAGCGGCACCACGATGCGCTACGCCGCGGCGCAATCCTCGTCGACCGATCAGATCTATCCACTCAGCCCTACGTCGTCAGCCTGCTTGAGCACGATGTCGCCGATGGTCGCACCGGACGCGACGGACAGCCCTGGGTCATCTCTCGCCGAGCGCAGTACGTGCGGACTGACGCTGATGGTGCGATGACTCCGCTCACTGGCTCGCCGATACCGAACTACGAAGTGCTTACTGATGACGAGCTTGCGCTTGCTTCCAAGGTATTGACAGAACCGTGGGCGCAGGCGTCAGATCCCGACCAGCGAGTGATTCGCGAAGCCTCGGTGACGATCGCTCGACAGCATGCGCACGAAGTTACCGAGCGGGCAATCGAGCGCGTCGACAAGACTGAACGTCTCGTGCGTGAACGCCTTACACGCGAGATCAACTACTGGGACCAGCGAGCATTTGAACTCAGCGAACAGGAGCGAGCCGGCAAGAAAACCAGACTTCCCGCGTCTCAGATGCGCGAGCGGGCAGAAGCCCTTGCGCGCCGCCTCGACAGGCGTCTCAAGGAGCTGGAGCAGGAACGCGATATCTCGGTCCGCCCGCCGCGGGTCACCGGCGCCTGCTTGGTTGTCACCCAGGGCTGGCTCGACGCCCAGTACGATCCAGAAGGGGCAGATGCCCGCGCGCGAGAAACAACCAGGGTCGAACGGCTCGCAGTCGACGCCGTACTCCGCGTCGAGCGTGCACTCGGCCACCGACCGACCGAGATGCATCACAACAATCCCGGCTACGACATCGAGTCTGACACGGGCAAGTCACTGGACTTCATCGAAGTGAAGGGACGAGTCGTTGGCGGCAAGACGTTCGAGCTCACTCGCCAGGAGGCGGTGACGGCCCTCAACAAGGCGGACCGCTCGGTACTCGCTCTCGTCCGAATCGCCGATGACGACTCGACTGCCGTGCGCTACCTGCGTAGCCCTATAACACAGCCAATCGATCCTCGCGCGGCGCGCGTCGAGTATGACTGGGAACCGTTTTGGATTGACGCAACGGAAATGAGTCAAGCGTGAGTGAGAGTAGCTACCGAAGGAAGCTCATAGAGGTCGCGCTCCCGCTGGATGAGATTAATGCCGCGTGCAAGGCGGATAAGGACCGCAAAACCGGAACACTTCGAAATATTCACAAATGGTTTGCGCCGATGCCTCTGCCAGCTTGGCGTGCGTTGCTTTTTGCGGCACTTGTTGATGATCCCGAGGACGAGAAAGAGCGTGTCGGCCTTCTTGATTTGATCAAACGGCTTGTATCTAATGGCGCCGATCTGCCTGACGCTGACGACCTCGCACAAGCTCAGGAAGTCCTTCGGCACCAGTACCCCCATGGATTGCCGGTAGTCTTCGACCCTTTCTGTGGTGGCGGGTCGACGCTGGTCGAGGCGCAGCGGCTAGGCCTCACATCGTATGGGGCGGACCTGAACCCGGTACCAGCGTTGATTTCGCGAACAGTAAGTGAGGTATTGCCCGGCCTCCACGGCGTCCAGCCGATTCGTCCACTCTCCGTAAACGACGTTGGAGGCACGCTGGACGGTGCTACGCCAGCGAAGCTGTATAAGGGGCTGGATGGTTTGGTAGAAGATGTTCGGTACTACGCGGCTCGGGTGCTCGAGAATGTCGAAGATAAGCTAAGCGCGCATTTTCCCAGGACACTAGGCGAGGAGCCAATCGCTTGGATTTGGGGGCGGTCGGCGACGTGCCTGAATCCCACCTGCGGTGCGTCGACGATCCTTGCGACCACGTGGTGGCTCTCCAAGAAACCGGGTGAACTTGCATGGATTGTGCCCGACGTCGACGGACGCAATGTCGTCACGACTGTAGTATCTGGCCAGCGCGCGGGAGGGCCTCCCGATCCACCCAAAGTCAGTCGTGGCGCCAACTTCGAATGCGTGGCGTGCGGAGCCCTTCTTGACGAGAAGTCTTTGATTGAGCAGGGATCTCGCGGAGAAATCCGCTACCGCCTCCTGGCTATCGCTGCAACGGTTGAAGGCAGGCGAGTTTACCGCGCACCTGTGCCCGACGAGGAATGTGCGGCACTTTCGGCACCCATCCCCGAATTAGTCCCTGCCGTCAAACAGCCTAACAACCCACGTTGGTTCTCCGGCCCAAGGTTTGGGTTCGAAACCTTCGCTGACATGTTCACTCCACGACAGCTACTGACGCTTTGGACATTTGCCGACGAGGTGGCCAATCTGCCGGAGCTGTTGCAGCACACTGGCGCAACGGACAAACACATCGCTGGCATTACGACGACCTTGGGGCTTGCGGTGGGCCAGATGGCGCGTTTTGGTTCGACGTTGAATCAATGGCGACTGCGATCCGCCGCACATGCAAAGGCAGAGGCCGCCTTCGCTCGCGCCGACATGCAGTTCATGTGGGATTTCGCAGAGACTTACTACAAGAGCCGTAGTGTCGGCGACTGGCTGGACGTCTGTGAATCGGTGACTAGGTCATTCGCCTACGTTCCTGACGGTGGCGGAACCGTCGTGAAGGCTGATGCACGTACGGCGAGAACTCCGGCAGCGGGACTTGTGGCGACTGACCCGCCGTACTTCGACGCTATCGGTTACGCCGACTTGTCAGACTATTTCTATATGTGGCATCGGATTGCCCTTAGGAAGCTTCATCCGGACCTATACCACACCGTGGCGACGCCGAAGTCTGGCGAACTTACCGCAGTTCCTAGCCACCATGGCAACAGTAAGACCGCTGCACGTGATTACTTCATCCGTGGGTTTACCGATACCTTCCGGAACCTCGCCGCTTCGTTACGAGGCGACCTTCCGATGTTGATCGTGTATGCCTCGAAAGAACAGAAGGCTGGTCGCGAGGAAGAGACTCGCTGGGCTTCGATCCTGACTGCCATGGTGGCGGCTGATCTCGAAATCGTCGGTACGTGGCCGATCCATGGCACCGGGTCAACAAGAATGATCGGGATTGGGACCAACGCTGTTGCGTCCTACATTGTCATGGTTGTTCGCCCGAGGGTGTCAGAGGCATCGACCGCTTCCCTCGCCGATTTCAACCGCGCGCTACGCAGAGAACTCGGACCAGCCATCCGGGAACTACAGGCATCATCGATCCTTCCTGTGGATCTGGCTCAAGCGGCGATGGGTCCTGGGATGAAGATCTATTCACGTTACCGAGCTGTGCTGGATCAGTCCGGCAATCGCGTTTCGGTTGAGCAAGCGCTCAAGCTGATCAACGCGGCTCGCGGCGAAGTCTTGGATGAGCAAGTTGCAGATCTTGACCAGGAGTCCCAGTTCGCATTGCGATGGTGGGAATCCTTTGGGTGGACGATCCAACCGTTCGACGCAGCCAATAAGACAGCGCGACCGCTCGGAATCAGTGTTGATGACGTCGTCCGAGCACAGGTCGCCACCAGTCATGCGAACAAAGTGCAGCTGCTCGGATCCGGTTCGCTTGACCGCACGTGGCAACCCAGTACAGATGTAGCGCCGACCGCATGGGAGGCCGTTCACCATCTGGCCGACCGATTGATTGATGGCGGCGGAGAACTTGAGGCAGCGCGCCTAATGGCTCAATTGGGACGTCTGCAGGGCCCGACGATGACTCTCACATACAGATTGCACGACATCGCGGCCAGAAAGGATCGAACGTCGGATCAAGAACGGTACAACGCCCTAATTAGCTCATGGGCAGAGTTAGTGAGACTGTGCGGCGACGACAACTCGGTGACCGCGGAAAGGTTGTTCTGACGTGGCTTCGCTGACAAACAAGGAACGAGTGGGCCGTGTTCTCGATCTAGTCGCGGAGGGCCTCGGTCCCTGGCTGATCACGGAGCTGCAGGCCAAGTACGGCGACAGCTGGGCGACGGAGGTAGGTCGCACAGCGGGCCTCACTGGCCGTGATTCGTCGCCGAACCAGTCGGACCCCGCCTACTTGTTCTGGGTTTTCGACAAGCAATGGCACGCGGTCTTTAAGCATCTGCTGTCGTTCGAGGACAAGCGAGCGGTTAGCGCGCTTTGGGATGCTCGCAAGGAGTGGGCGCACGGCGAACGGATCTCGTCAGAGCGTACCGAGCGGGTGCTGATGGATGGCGAGCACATCCTTCGCTCGGTGGGCGCGGTCGAACAGGCGGACAAGGCCGATGAAATGCGTCGAGAATTTCGGCGGCTGATGTTTGAGGAAGACCAGAAGCGGCTCCAGCGGGCGCAGGAGAAGGCCCTGTCAGTTCAGATCGACTCGAATGGGCTTCCTGCTTGGCGGGACGTTGTGGAGCCCCACGACGATGTCGCGCGAGGGACCTTCGAACTTGCGCAGTTCGCTGCCGACCTTCGACAAGTCCATCAGGGCATCGCCGGCCCCGAGTACGGGGACCCCATCGAGTTCTTTGGCCGAACGTACTTGACGCGGGGCTTGCGATACCTGCTGGAACAGGCGGTCAAACGGCTGACGGGTCACGGCGGCGAACCGGTCATTGACCTCATGACCACTTTCGGTGGCGGGAAAACGCACTCCCTGCTTGCTGTCTATCACGCTGCCGCCGGCATTTCGGCCGAGAAGCTGCCGGGCATACGTGAGTTGCTCGACGGCATCGGCGTGAATGAACTTCCCGCGAACGTCAACCGCGCGGTTCTCGTCGGCAACGACCTGTCGATTCTCGGGATGCCCAAACCTGACGGGACCACGGTCAACACCTTGTGGGGTGAGCTGGCCTATCAGCTCGGCGGCACCGAAGGCTACGAACTGATCGCGCGCTACGACGAGCAGTCTGTACCGCCGACCACCACGGCGATCGCGGACCTCCTGGCGAAGTATGGTCCGTGCATCGTCCTGATCGACGAATGGGTGGCATATCTTCGGCAGCTCTGGTCACGGGAAAAGCCAGCGGCCGCTGGAACATTCGATGGTCACATGACATTCGTGCAGTCGTTGACCGAGGCCGTGAAGTCGGTGCCGACTGCCCTGTTGGTCGTCTCGCTTCCGGCATCCGACGTCGTCCGCGATATTCCAGGCGTCGAGACACCGATCGAGAACGAACATGAAGTCGGCGGCACGGCCGGTCTTGAGGCGCTGCGGCACCTGCGATCGGTGATCCACCGCGTGGAGTCGGCGTGGCAGCCCGCGACAATTGAGGAGTCCTTCGAGATCGTCCGGCGTCGTATCTTCAAACCGTTCGGTCGGGAGCAGGACGCCGCCCGCGATCTGGTGGTCCAAAAATTCACGGACCACTACCTGCGGTACTCGTCGGATGTACCGAGCGAGGTCATGCAACCTGGATATCGGTCGTCGATGCGAACGGCGTACCCCATCCACCCCGAATTGTTCGACCGCCTCTACAAGGACTGGTCGACGTTGGAGCGGTTCCAGCGCACACGCGGCGTGCTGCGGCTCATGGCGACTGTGGTGTACGCCTTGTGGATCAGCGGTGACAAGTCGCCGATGATTCTTCCCGCATCGATTCCGCTCGATAGCGCAAAGGTCTTTGATGAACTGGCGAACCATCTCGATGACTCATGGAAGCCGATAGTCGACGCCGATGTGGCCGGCGAGACCTCAACCGCGAACATCGTTGACAGCGAAATCAAGATCTTGGGCAAGTCCATGGCAACGAAGCGAGCCGCTCGCTGCGTCTTCCTCGGGACTGCCCCAATGGCGAATCTGCGACAACGTGACGGCAGCGCCGCGACAATCCGCGGCATCGAGCAGAAGCGTGTCGTGCTGGGCTCGACGTACCCCGGCGATAACCCGGCCCACGTGTCCGACGGTCTGAGGCGCCTCGGTGACTTGGGCAAGTACATGAACCGCGACCAGGACCGATACTGGCTATCGCTCCAGCAGACGGTCGCTCAGATCGTGCAGGAGCGCGCCGACTCCTACCACGACGATCAAGTCTTCGACGAGTTGGCCGGCGTCGTCCGCCAGGAGACAGACAAGGGCCTTTTTGAGCGGGTCCACCGCCTCCCACCGAGCACCGTCGACGTCGACGACGATCCGGGAATCGGGCTCGTCATCTTCGGGCCCGACCGACCATTCTCCAAGCGCGGCCGCTCGGTTGCGGAGGACGCCGCCCTGGAATTCCTGGCCAAGCGTGGGACCAACGCCCGTACCCACAAGAACAGCCTCGTCTTCCTCGCTCCAGAAGTCGACCGAATCGACGTGCTACTCAATGCCGTTCGTCAGCGCATGGCGTGGGAGTACATCCTGGATAGCAAGGACACGCTGAACCTGGACCAACACAACATCAAAGTCGCCCAATCTCGCGTCAGTCAGGCAAAGCAAACAGTCGCGGACGCAATCCGCGAGGCCTACCGGTGGATTCTCGTCCCGACGCAGGAGCCCGGCTCGTCAGATATTGAGTTGGAATCAATTCTGTTGAACGGCGAAGGAACGCTCGCCGAGCGAGTCACCAAAAAGGCGGACGCTGGGGAGTTCGTCGTTCGGTCCTTCTCGCCGTCTCTCTTACGCATGCAGATCGACCGACTCAATCTCTGGAAGGACAGACCCTACGTCCCGCTCGACACTCTCGTCGGTTATTTCAGCCAGTATGTCTACATGCCGAAAGTCGTGCAGCCCAAGGTAGTTATGGACGTCGCGTGGCACTTAGACGAGGTATTGAGCATAGAGCTTGACGGGTTCGCCTACGCCGACTCATACGAAGGTGAGCGCTTCGTTGGCCTCACGATCGCCAAACCTGCGGCCATACGCCAGGGCGGCCTCCTCGTTGAACCGAATGCCGCGCTGGAGCAGATCGAGCGGGACAGGGCATCTAGCGGGGGTGGGTCCGGCACTACGGGTGCCGAGACTCATTCGGGTGGTTCGGCCGCCGGGGGTGAATCAGAAGGGAAGGAGACTGCTGGGGGTGGCGGCAGCACAACCGCGGCCATTCCAACGAGGTTTCACGCGACAAAGGAACTCACAACCAACCGCGTTGTGCGCGACATCGGCCAGATCTACGAAGAGATCGTCTCTCACTTCGTCACCAGTGGAGTGCCTGTCCGAGTCTCCATTGACATTGAGTCCAGCCAGCTAGACAAACTTGATCAGGATCAACGCGCGGCGATCCGAGAGAACTTGAACACGCTCGGTTTTGGCGCAGATGACTGGTCGATGGACTAGGGCGGATGGACATCGTGGAGGCACATGGTGACCAGGACGCACCACCTACCAACTCTGCACCGTCAACAGACTCGCGGCAACTAGAGCGGCTGTCGGAAGCCACCCGGAAAGCAATAGGCCAACTCGTTGATCGAGCGCGTCAGGGTGTTGGCGACGATGAATTGAACCAGGTCTCGGATCGGCTAGACGAGGTTCAACAGCGTATCGATGCGGTAGTCGCGAATTTGCCTGACGCCATGCGCGACCGGGCCGCCGGGCTAGAGCAGACGGCTCAAGAGGCTCAGCGCATTCGCGACGTGCTCCTATCAGATTTGTCGCTGACGATTCGCGACTACGGCGCGCAGGTGACTAGGCATGCTGAGCGGTTTGAAACCAAGTTCGGCAATCTGATCCTGATCGAAGAAGTACAGGCGTTGAAGTCCCAGACTGACATCACCTCGTCCTACATCGCCACGGCATCTGCTGATTCGGCAATACTCACCCACATAGACAGTTACGGAAGGTTTCTCAACGATTGGTGGCATATATCAGTTGGTCCAACAGCGGATCTGCTGAATACGGCCACCACAGGTACTAGCCAACTGTCGGTCACAACGAGGGTATCGGCACCGCTCAGTTCCGTGCTGGAGGAGAGCCGCGGGCGTCGGGCCGCAGAAGTCAGCCAGGAATTGGAATCAACTCTCGACAGCGTCAGAAAGGCCACAACCGCGGCGGGTGAGGTCAGTCTCACTAGTGCATTCGATGAGGTGAGAGACCAGGCCCGGCGTGGTTCAAGGCTGTGGACGACAGTGGTATTCATCTGCGTTGCACTTGGGATAGGAATTCCATTCTTGGCCATCTCGGTTGATGCGGACGCGCTCGCCCAGCTGAGCGGTCTTACGGGATTGGTGATCAAGGCCCTCTCAGGCCTACCACTGTTCGCGCTGGCTGCGTATAGCGGCCACATCGCCGCACAGCATCGCGAAACGTCAAGGCACTTAACGATTCTGATTGCACAGTTAAAATCAGTTCAGGCGTACGCGAACGAACTTCCGTCTGAACAGCGTCTCCGTTTGATGTCGAAGCTTGGCGATAGAGCCTTTGCCGATCCCGGCTTTACGCTGCAGGAGAAGGGGCTCTCGATGGTCCCAGAAGGAGCGACGCAGGCGCTCGGTCAGATAAGGGCGATCGTCGAGAATGCTTCTCGCGCAGGGCGGTAGTCTTCGACGCCGGTCCAGGAGAGCTAACGAGCTGATGTTCAGCGATGAGACGATCGCCGATAAGTGGGGCGAATTCGCCACGGCTGTAGAACGTTTAGCCGAGCGTGTCGCGGACGAAGGAGAGTTCAGGGTAGGGCCGGGGAGCTCTCTGGCCGGTGATGACCGCGCGTCACATCCGTTCGAAGTTAGTCAAGCGGTCCGGCACATGGTGAACGCGACGGTGGATCAACTTCATGGAGTGAAGGTCGCAGTCCATGATGCGCAGCAGCAGCACCTTGCTGTGAGTTCGACGCTTGCACGTTCCGCTCTTGAGAACACTGCCACTGCTCTATGGGTGCTTGGTCCCAGCCGCAGGGACGTTCGCGTCGAACGGGTGCTGCGATGGCACTCACGCAACTATCACGACTTGGAGAACTTCCTTGCGAACTCCGAACGCGACACCTCCGGTGTCCGTGCTCGCACGAGCGCGGCGCTGGAGCAGATACAGCGTGTGGCTGAGAGCCGGGGCATCGATCCCGTCAAGGCCACATCGGGATATGGAGTGACGACTCCAATCAGGGGCGCGGCAGACTTCACGGACCTGCCAGTTTTCACTGACTGGCAGATAGCTTCTGGATTCGCGCATGCCCGGCCGTGGGCGCACCATGGCTTCTTGCACCGTGAAAAGGTTCGAACCCTGGAAGGCGGACATTCCGTTTTCAGGATGACGGCGCGCGAAGAGATGACGATCTATCTTCCCTTGCAAGCGCTACATCTGTTGGGTCAGCTCCTTCGCCTTCGTGATCGGCGAGCGGGGCTCCCGATGCCGCCGTTCTCAGAAGGATTTCCCGATGGGGAGCGGCGACCAACACACGAATAAGCCGCAATGATTCGCGTTGACTCAGCATCCAGGGGTAGCTCGGAAAGCCTTGAACGACGCCAGGTACGCAGTAGCGGTGGCGATTGACTCGTCAATCCCAGCGCGTCTGGCGCGCGACGAAGATCGTTGTGCCCCTTGATATTTGGGTGTCGTCGCTCATAGATAGCGCTCGTGCATGAAATAGCTTGTTCCTAAGTAGATTTGACGATGACCGTCGCCACTCGGCGCTCAATGGCCAGCGAGCAGACCGCTCAGCTGCTTGGCCAGGTCCGACTTCTTGACCTTGCCCGTGGCGGTGAACGGCAGCGCCTCTTTGTCTGTCACCCAGATGAACTTCGGGACTTTGTATGCCGACAGGCGGCTACGGACATCTGCCCGCAGCGCTTCGGCATCCAGCTGCGCGTCGCCCCGCGGAACCACCGCCGCGGCGACGATTGTTCCGTTGTGGCCGTCTTCGGCGCCGACGACATACGCCTCGAGAACGCCGTCGCAACCGGACAGGGCCGATTCCACCTCTCCCGGTGTGACATTGGTGCCGCCACTTGTTTTGATCAGGTCGCCCAGCCGCCCGGTGAAGGTGATCCAGCCGTCGTCGTACTGAATTCCGCAATCGCCCGTTCGGTAGTAGCCGTCGGGCGTGAACACGTCCTCGCGCTCACGCTTGTAAAGCCGCTGCATGAGCGAGTAGCCACGCACCCAGATCTCGCCGTCGCTGCCCGGAGGGACGGGGTCCCCCGTCTCTGGGTCGACGAGGACATGCGACAACCCCTCGATTGAATAGCCGCCCGTCACCGAGCGATCGGCCGGTTGCGCTGGATACGGGTCGACGCCGATGTGATTGCCGCAGAGTTCGGTCATCCCCAGCGCATTGGGCCCCTTCGGCCGGCGTTCGGGGGGCACCATGGCGGGCATGCTGGTGCGCTGCACCGAGCTGAGGTCGCGCCGCGCGAAGTCCGGGTGCTCGGCCAGCGACTTGCCTTGTTGTGGCCAACCGAGCGTGATGGTCGCGCGGTGACGCTCGATCAACTCCAGCGCGTCGGCCGCGTCGAACGCGGGCTGGGTCACCAGCGTCGCACCGTGGTGGATCACGGCATGGATGCCGGTGATCAGGCCACCGACCCAGAAGAACGGCATCGCCGTGAACATCACCGTGGTGTTCGTGACGCCGTAGTCGAAGGTCAGGTTGTACGTGTGGCGCACCAACGTACCCTGCGTGTGCACAGGACCTTTCGGGTCTCCGGTGCTGCCCGAGGTGTAGATGATCATCGCGTCGTCGGCCGGCGTCACGCACGACTCGACCTCCGCCAAGAAGTCGGCGCCGTACCGCTCATCCGCGCTGACCGGCAGTGTCGTCGCCCACGGCCGATCGCAGTGTCCCCACACGGCGATCGTGCGCAGAAACGGCGCGCCCGACACGGCCAGCCTGCCGGGACTGCCCTGGCCGGCGAGGCCGGGCAGCGCCTCCTCGAGGCGGTCGAGGAAGCTGTGGCCACGGAAGCTCGAGAGGGCGAGGATTGCGCGCAGATCGGCGTGCCGGGCGGTCCACGCCAGCTCAGACGCCTTGTAGAACGTGTTCAGCGGGACCGCGACCGCGCCGATACGCGTGATGGCGAACCAGGAGACCGCCCAGTCGACGCTGTTGGGCATCAGGATGCCGACGTGGTCGCCCTTTCCGAAGCCCTCGTCGAGCAGCGCCGTCGCCAACCGGGCCGACCGCTGGTCCAGGTCGGCGTAGGTCAGCGTCTGACCATCCGATACCAGAAACGGCTTATCTCCGAACCGCTGCGCAGACGATCTGACGAGGGCGGGGATCGTGGGCGTGAGTGTCGGGAAAGGCACGAGGTGTATTCCTTAGCGGTCCTGCGCTCGGACGGGGACGGGCTGGTCTCAACAGGATAGCCATCCTCACCGAAAACGAGAATATCGGTTCTCGCGGGTTGTCCCCGGCCATTAGACTCCGGCCATGTCGATGTCCGACCGGGTGGATCGACTCGAGTCCAGCATCGAGATCGCCCAACTGCCCAGCCGCTACGCCATGGCGCTCGATGCGCGGGATCTCGATGCCCTGGTGGCCTTGTTCGTCGACGACGTCGCCGCCGGGGCAGAGGGCACGGGCAGGGCGGCCCTCAAACGGTGGTATGACGACGTGTTGCGGAGGTTCTATCGAAGCATCCACTTGATCTGCGGGCATGTATTCGACTTCGCCGATCCTGACCATGCGACGGGCTCGACCTACTGCCGGGCCGAGCATGAGGACGGCGACGGGTGGTATGTCATCACGATGCGCTACGACGACGTCTACGAGCGTCGTAACGGCGCCTGGTACTTCGTCAAGCGACGCGAGCATCCCTGGTACTCCGTCGATGTGACCGAGCGGCCCGGGCCGGAATTCATCCGGTGGCCCACCGATGTACCGCTGCGCGCCCAGATGCCCCACCGGATGCCGACCTGGCGAGCATTCTGGGACAGCGGTGACCCGACCCTTCCCAAGCGTCTGTCCCGGCGGCCGTAGCGCGCATACAAGCCCCACGATAGTGTGATTCTCAAATCTGAAAATGTCCGTTAACGCTTGTAGGAGGACGACATTTCCGTCGATAACGTGCTCAACGGAGTTCGGGTGCTGGAGGTCGCCGCATGGACATTTGTGCCGTCGGCTGGTGCAGTGCTCGCCGAGTGGGGTGCCGAGGTCATCAAGGTCGAACCGCGTGACGGCGGTGATCCGCAGCGTGGCCTCGTCACCATGGGGATCGTCGATGAGGGTGGTGGTTCGGTCAACTACATGATCGAGATCCCGAATCGCGGCAAGAAATCGATCGGCGTCGATCTGAGCACGCCGGGCGGTCGGGATGTGGTGCAGGCACTGGCCAAGACCTGCGATGTGTTTCTGACCAGCTATCTGCCCGATCGCCGCCGGAAGTTCGGCATCGACGTCGACGATATCCGGGCGGTCAATCCGAGCATTGTCTACGTGCGGGGATCCGGCCACGGCCCCAAGGGGCCGGACGCAGACAAGCCGGGTTATGACGGTGTCTCGTACTGGGCGCGCGGCGGGATCGCCACCGCGCTGACGGAGGAGAAGAACGAGCTCGTCCGCTCCCGCCCGGCATTCGGTGACCTTCTCGGCGGCATGACCATCGCAGGCGGTATCGCCGCGGCGCTGTACAAGAAGGCGACGACCGGCGAGGGATCGGTCGTCGACGTGTCGCTACTCGGACTTGCGGCCTGGAACCTCAGTCCCGACGTCGCGGTGAGCCAAATCCACGGTGGCAGCGCCATTCCCAAATTCGGCCATGCGGATGCACCCAACCCGCTCGTCGGGACGTACCGCACGAAGGACGGACGCTACGTCCAATTGATGATGCTGCAGCTCGACAAGTTCTACGCCGAAGCGATGCGCGTGATCGGGCTTCCGGAACTGATCGACGATCCGCGATTCGCCGACCCCGCATCACGGTTCGAGAACCGGGTCAGCCTCATCGCCCTGCTCGACGAGGCATTCGCCGAGCGCACCCTGGCCGAATGGCGGGAGACTCTGGCAGCGCTCTCGGGTGCGTGGGGGATTGTGCAAACCCCGGGTGAGCTCTGCGAAGACCCCGCCATCACAGCCAACGGATATGTCGCGCATACCCAGACCGTCAGCGGAGTGCCGTTCTCGCTGCCCACCAATCCCGTTCAGTTCAACGAGCGGTCGGTTACCCCCGGTGGTGCGCCCGAGCACGGTCAGCACACCGAGGAAATCCTCATGGACGCCGGGATCGAGTGGGACACCATCGAAGAACTCAAGGAGTCTGGAGCGATCCTGTGAATGCGCCCTCGCGCGAGGTCGATGGACGGCCCGTCGAGTTCGACCCGTTCTCGCAAGACTTCTTCGACGGCGCGTACGACACCTACCGTCGCCTGCGCAACGAGGCCCCGATCTACTACAGCAAGAAGTGGGACTTCTGGGCGCTGACCCGCTACGACGACGTGGCACCCGCCACGAAGGACCACGAGACCTTCTCGTCGGCCAAGGGCGCCACCCTCGACATGGTCAAGGCGCACGACGACGCCATCCCGGTGCCGAAGGTGATCATCTCGATGGATCCGCCGGAGCATCAGAAGATGCGGCGTCTGGTCAGCAACGTCTTCACTCCTCGCGCGATCGCCGCGCTGGAGGACATGGTGCGCGAGAAGGTGTATGAGCGCATCGAAGCACTGAATCCCGAGCAGTTCGACGCCGTCGCCGACTTTTCGGCCCTGTTTCCGAACGAGGTCATCACGACCATGCTCGGCGTGCCAAAGGAGGACCGGGACCAGATCCGGCGCTGGCTGGATCTTCTGCTCGAGCGCCGGCCCGGTGAGATCGCCGTTCCCAGAGAGGGATACGAGGCCTCGATGAACACCGGCCTCTATTATTACGACCTCGTGCAGCAGCGCCGCGCGGCGCCGCAGGACGACATGATCAGCCGTCTCATCGAGACGGAGATCGAGCGCGATGGCGTGGTGGAGAAGCTCACCGATGTCGACATCACCGGCTTCGCCACGATGCTCGGAGGCGCCGGCGCAGAAACGGTCACCAAACTGGTGGGAAACGCCATGGTCGCGTTCGCCGACTTCCCCGATCAGTGGCGCAAACTTCGCGATGACCGCAGCAAGATCCCTGCCGCGATCGAGGAACTACTGCGATACGAAGCGCCGTCGCAGTATCAGGTCCGCACCGCGACGCGCGACGTCACCTACTACGGCACCACGATTCCGAAGGATGCCGCCGTGTTGCTCGTGACAGGGTCCGCCCTGCGCGACGAGCGGATGTTCGACGACCCCGACCGCCTCGACATCGACCGCGACCGCAAGATGGGCTTCAACCTCGCCTTCGGTTACGGCGTGCACAGTTGTCTCGGCGCCGCATTGGCGCGTATGGAAAGCCGCATCGCGCTCGATGCGCTGCTCGACTTCATCCCCGAATACGAGGTCGACCGTGACGGCCTCCGGCGTGTGGCGATGTCCAACGTGTGTGGCTATTCCAACGTCCCTGTGCGCCGAACGGGTTGAACCCCGTATCGCTATCGCCGGCGTCGACCGTTGTCGACGAATCCGTTCACGGCGTATGCTCGGACGAATCCGGCCACGGCGTCGTCGTCGCGCATGTCGATCACTGCTGACGGAGTCGTGAACAGTGAGAACAACATTCGTGCGAACCACTCACACGCCGACGGCACGTCGAGGTCCGAACGGACCTCGCCGGTCAGCTTTGCCGCGGTCACGTACGGGGTCAGAAAATCGGCGCATTCCTTCAGGAGTGTGGCGGCGTTCTTGGTCATCATGAGGCTGACTTCCGCTGCGTCGAAGTACACCTCGGGTTCGACCACCCGACGCGCCTGGGCCACGAAGACCGCGGCGCGCGTCAACCGCCCCTCCAGCGTGCTGCCCCCGTGGCGGTCGATGGCCTTGGCCATGTTGCGGTAGAACCGTTGCGACGCCGCCTCGGCGCACGCCTCGACGACCGTCTCCTTGTCCCGGAAGTACTCGTAGAAGGTACTGCGCGACACGTCGGCAGCGCGGGCGATGTCGACGATGGTCGTCTTGGCCAGCCCGCGCGTGCGGAAGCAGGAGAAGGCGGCCGAGATGATGGCATCCCGGGTGTCCACCTCCACCGACTGGGTCATGTCAGACGCCACCGCACGACATTAACCGCTCAGCGGTCCGGGGCGAGGATGAGGCCGCTGGTCGGGACGCCGGTGCCCGAGGTCACCAGCACGTGTTCGACGTCGTCGACCTGGTTGTATGAGGTGCCGCGGACCTGGCGGACGCCTTCGGTGATGCCGTTCATCCCGTGGATGTAAGCCTCGCCCAGCAGTCCGCCGTTGGTGTTGATGGGCATGCGGCCGCCCAGCGAGAGTTCGTCGACGGAGACGAAGTCCTTGGCCTCGCCCCGGCCGCAGAATCCGAGTTCCTCGAGTTGCGTGAACACGAACGGGGTGAAGTGGTCGTAGAGGAAGGCGGTCGAGATGTCGTCGGGCTTCAATCCGGAGTTGCGCCAGAGCTTGTCGCCGACCACGCCCATCTCGGGCAGGCCGGTGATGTCGTCGCGGTAGTAACTGGTCATGACCTCGCCGTCGTATGCGGCGCCCTGGGCCGCGGCCGTGATCACGGCAGGGGGCTTGGCGAGATCACGCGCCCGCTCGACACTGGTCACCACCATGGCCACCCCGCCGTCGCTCTCCTGACAGCAGTCGAGCAGGCGCAATACCGGCTCGATGATCCAGCGTGATTCCTGGTGCTGTTCGAGGGTGATCGGTTTGTCGTAGAACCATGCGTCGGGATTCTTGGCCGCATGCTTGCGGTCGATGACGGAGACCTTGCCGAAGTCGGCGTTGGTGACGCCGTACGTACTCATGTAGCGCTGAGCGTGCAGGGCAACCCACGCCGCCGGTGTCATGAATCCGAACGGGGCATACGGGGCCATCCACAGGGGGGTAACGCCGGGCTGGCGTCCGGCGCCGCCGAACCGAAACCCGGAGCGCTCGTTGAAGGCCCGGTAGCAGACGACGGCCTCGGCCGCGCCCGTCGCGACCGCCATCGCGGCCTGCATCACGGTGCCCGCGGCGGCACCGCCGCCGTGCGGTACCCGGGTGAAGAAGGTGAGGTTCTCGATACCGACGTTGCGGGCGACCTCGATCTCTTCGTTCTCGTCGACGGAGAACGTGACCATGCCGTCGATGTCCCTGGGGCTCAGGCCCGCGTCTTCGATGGCCGCCTTGACCGCTTCGCAGGCCAGTTGCATCTCGGTCCGCCCGGATTCCTTGGAGAATTCGGTCTGACCGATGCCGACGAGCGCGGCCCTGCCGCCGATGCCGTCCTTGGTCATGCCTCAACGCCCTCGAGCAGGCTCAGCACCGCCGTGCCCTTGACGTGATCGCCCAGGCTGTTGGTGCCCTTGAAGGTGACCTCGATGAGCCCCTCGCCGTCGGCCGAGGACTTGTCGGTGACGCTGCCTTCGAACCGCAGCGGGTCGTTCGGATAGGCGGGCACACCGAGCCGGATGGACAGCTTCTTGACCATGGCCTCGGGTCCCGCCCAGTCGTGCAGAAACTTCACACACAGTCCATTGGTCGTCAGGATGTTGAGGAAGATGTCCTTGGAGCCTTGGGAATTGGCGAAGTCGCGGTCGTGGTGCACCGGCATGTAGTCACGGGACGCTATCGCACCGGCGACGATCAACGTGGTGGTGACGGGAACGTCGAGCGGCGTCACCTGGTCACCGACGTTGACGTCGTTGAACGCGAGCGTGGTGGTGCGCTTCAGGGTCGAGGTCATTGGTTTGGTCCTTCCGCGTATGCGTTGCCGAGCCGGGACAGCTGTTGTGACGCCGATCCGAGCGCGAGTTCAATCTGCTTGGCCCACAGGAAGTAGCGGGACAGGGGGTAGGTGACGTCGATGCCCATGCCGCCGTGTACCTGCTGCGCGGACGCGGTGACCCGCGCTCCTGCCTCGGCGGCCCAGAACTTGGCGATTGCCGCTTCGCGCTCGGCGGGCCTGCCTGCAGCGATCAGCCAGGCCGCATGCCACGTGGTCCAGCGGATCGCTTCGGTGTCGATGAATGCGTCGGCCAAACGCTGTTGTACGGCCTGAAATGATCCGATGGGGCGGCCGAACTGTTCACGTTCGCTGGTGTAGGACGCGGCCAGCTTCAGCGCACGGTCAGCGACGCCGATCTGCATCGCGCACAACCCCACCAGCGCTCTGATGTACAGCGCGCGGACGATGTCGCCATCGGCTCGCTCGGTCAGCCGCGACCCAATGGCATCGGTCAATTCGACGTCGGCGAAGGGCTCGCCGTTGGTCGTGGGCGCCGCCGTCACATCTACGCCGGTGTCGTCGGTTTCGACGACGAACAGGCCGGGTCCGTCGTCCGTCGTGGCCGATACGACGATGGCCGACGCGATCTGCGCCGCGGGCACCAACTCTTTGGCGCCGGTGAGCCTCCAGCCCTGCCCGTCAGCCCGCGCGGTGGTCCGCGGTGCGGTCGGATCGGAACGACCGGGTTCGACGAGCGCGGCGGTCAACTGGGTGCTGCCGTCGACCACGCCGGGCAGCCACCGCCGCTGAAGCTCCGAATCACCGTGCCGGGCAATGGTATCTGCACCGAGGACGAGCGTCGCGTACACCGGGACCGGCGCAACGCTGTACCCGACCTCGCTGAGCAGCACACCCAGCTCGAGGAAACCGCCACCGCTACCCCCGACGGATTCTGGCAGCGCGATTCCGAGCAGGTCGGCCGACGCCAACTCGGCCCACAGTGCGGCGTCATACCGCACCTCGCCCGCTTCGAGCTCGGTCAGATGCTCCGGTGTGGCACGCTGCTCGAAGAGCTGCCGGGCGACCTTGGCGACGGTCTCCTGCTCCTCGGTGAAGGTGAAATCCATGTGTGGCTTCCTCTAGTTCAGCGCGCCGGCCGAAACTGGTGCAACACCAGTTCTTCTCCGCTTGGCAGTGCTTCGAAGGTCTCGTAGAAGACTTCGACGGGCATTCCGACCTCGATCGCCTCGGGTTCGATATCGCAGAGGTTCGACACGATGCGAACGCCTTCGTCGAGTTCGATCAGCGCGACGACGTAGGGATATTCGAGAAAGGGCAGGGGCGGGTACTTCGGCATCACGAAGCTGTAGACCGTCCCGCGTCCGCTGGAAACGACGTAGTCCCAATTGAGTGACTGGCAGCCACCGCACATCGGTCGCGGCGGAACGCGGAAGGTCTTGCAGTCGGTGCAGCGCTGGATGCGGAGCTCGTGCTCCTTGAGCCCAGACCAGAAAAACTCCGTGTCGGGACTGATCGAGGGGGCGAGTCTGCTGGCCATCAATCACTCCCACCTGTTTTGAACCGCAGGGTGCGAAACCACTGGCGGCCGATGACTTCGCCGTTCTGATCGCGGTAGGTGGTCACCCATGTGACGAAGAATCCGTTGCCCATGGCCGTCTTCTTCTCATCGGAGATCGAGTCGAAGACCGTCTCGGAGGTGATCTCGTCTCCCACCCGCGGGTAGCGCTCGATCTCGAACTCGGAGTTCGTCGCGATGATGCCGGTGTAGCCGGCGTCGGAGAGAAACTGCAGCGGATTCTCGCCCTTCATTTCGATCGGTACACCGCCGCGCTCGTGGATGCCCTCCAGCTTCGGTGGCGGCATCGTCCACGTCTGCAGCATCACCGGCGGTGACACGATATCGCCGTAGCGGGAGTCCTTCGCGAACTCGGGGTCGAGGTAGGCCGGGTTCATGTCACCCAGGGCATACGCCCAGTGCCGGATCATCGCGGCGTTCACCGGATCCGGCGCGCGCACCGGCTTGCCGACGCCGTCGGTGGGCTTGCCGATGAGCGCGTCGAGGCGTTCGCGCAGTTCGTCTTTCGCTGTGGTCACTGCTGATTTCCTTTCTCAGGACGCTCGCATGTCGCGGGGTGCGCGTGGCATCCCGAGGCCCGCCATGGCGATGATGTCTCGTTGCAGTTCGTTTGCGCCGCCGCCGAAGGTGTTGATGACGGCGAGGCGGTAGGCGCTTTCGAGTTCACCCTTCAGGGGCGCGTCGGAGCCCTTCCGGGTGCCGGCCTGGCCGACGACATCGAGGAGCTCGCGAGCCACCTGCTGTGTCAGTTCAGTTCCGAAAACCTTTGCGGCGGAGGCTTCTCCCATACCGAGTGCGCCGGAGCTCATGTTGCTGTTGACCCGCAGGTTCAACAACCGGTAGGCAGCGACCTGTGCCTCGACGCGGGCGAGGGCCTGTTGGACCCACGGCTGGTCGATGACGCGTCCGCCGTCCAGCGGCGTGGTCCTGGCCCACTCCACGGTCTTGGCGAACAACGGCTCGAGTGCGCCGAGATTGCCGAGCGCGGCACGCTCCAGGTTCAGCTGGTTGGTCACCAGCTTCCAGCCTTGGTTCTCACCCAGCACGATCGCGCTCTCGGGCACCCGCACGTCGTCGTAGAACGTGTAATAGGTCGACACACCGGGCATGGTGTGCAGTGGCTTCCACGAGAACCCCGGCGAGTCGGTGGGCACGATGAATACGGTGATGCCCTTGTGTTTCTTGGCTTCTGGATCGGTGCGCGCCGCGAGCCAGATGTAGTCGGCGAACTCCGCGCCGCTGGTGAACATCTTCGAGCCGTTGATGACGAAGTCGTTGCCGTCGCGCACCGCGGTCGTCCGCAGCGAGGCGAGGTCGCTTCCCGCGCCTGGCTCGGAGTAACCGATCGCGAAGTCGACGGTGCCCTTGAGTATTGCGGGAAGGAACTTCTGCTTCTGTTCCTCGGTGCCGTACTGAATCATAGTGGGTCCGACGGTGTTGAGCGTGATCATCGGCAGCGGCGCATGCACGCGGCGCGCCTCCTCGCTGAAGATGTACTGCTCCAGCGCGGTCAGCCCCCGTCCGCCGTATTCCACGGGCCACGCGACGCCGAGCAGACCGGCCTCGCCGAGTGCGCGCCTGCACTCGGTCATCGCTGCGCCACCTTCCATCAGGCCGGAGACCGCCGCACGCCGCTCGGGGGTCATCACCGCCTCGAGGCGCTCCCGGAACTCCGCGCGGAGTCGCTCCTGTTCGGGGGTGTAGTCGAAGTCCATCACACACTCGCTTTCAGGCGCACCGGCATGCGTTTGACGCCCGGCACCATGGTGGCGCGCAGGCGGGTCACGTCCCCGGTCAGCTCGATGCTCGGATAGGTACCGAAGAGCACCTCGAACATGATCCTGGCCTCGAGCCGTGCCAGTTGCGCGCCGAGACACGCATGCTCGCCGGCGCCGAAGGCGATGTGAGGGTTCGGGTTCCGGGTGATATCGAACTCCTCGCTCGTGGGCCCGAAGATCTCCTCATCGCGGTTGGCCGCGCCGTACAGCATCACCACAGTGTCGCCGGCCTGGATCTTCTGCCCGCGGATCTCGACATCGGCGGTGGCTCTTCGAGCCATGTGCGTCACCGGACTGGTGAAGCGCAGCATCTCCTCGACCGCGCATGTCAGCAGCGACGGGTCCGAACGAAGCAGTGCGAATTGATCGGGATGATCCAGCAGCACAGCCGTACCGAGGGCGATGAGGTTGCGGGTGGTCTCGTTGCCGGCCACCAGGAGAAGGAAGGAGAAGTTGAGCAGATCGGCATCGGTGAGGCGCTCCCCATCGACTTCGGCGGCGGCGAGGATGCTCAACAGATCGTCCTGTCCGGAGACCTCGCCCGAGCGCCGGGCCTCGATCAGCTTGGTGAAGTATTCGTACAGCTGACCGAGCGCCACCAGGTGATCCAGCTCGATGTCGGGGTCGGCGGTGCCGACGGCCGCGTCGGACCAGGTGCGGAACTTCTCCCAGTCTTCCGGTGCGGCGCCGAGCATTTCGGCGATCATCCGGGTGGGCAAGGGAGCCGCGATCTCTTCGGCGAACTCGTACTCGCGGGAGGGATCGATGCCGTTGACTATGCCGTCGACGATCCGCCGGATCGTGGGCTCCAGCAACGACACCTGACGGCGGGTGAACCCCGCGTTGATGAGCTTGCGCAGCTGCCGGTGCCGCGGCGGATCGGTGAAGATCAGGTTGCCTTCCTGGACAGGCTCGGGCTGGCTGGGATCGGGAATGGTGATGCCGTGCGTCGACGAGAACAACACCGGGTGGCCGGAGACGAAGCGTACGTCCTCGTACTTGGTCAGCGCCCAGAAGTTCGTGACGTCGTTCCACACCACCGGAGTCGTCGCGCGCAGTTCCCGGTAGGCCGGGTACGGGTCGCCGGCGTAGAAGTCCGGCGAGTGCAGCGGATGAGCGGAGGTCGGTCGGGGCGTGGATTCAATGGGCACGCAGGCTCTCCTCAACACATCAGGCATCGGACAGATTACACATGAATGTCCGGTGAGACTGTGTCTACCGCACGCGAGACGACCGTGTCAATGAGCATCGCCGCTGGATAATGGCCTCGAGCGTTGACTACGTGGCCACAGCCGGTGTACACACAAGGCTCAGATGTAGGGCATTTTGGGCATCGGCGAGATGACTCGAGCGCCCGCAGCCGCAATCAGAAAGGTCCCGTGATCTGATGGCCGCATCCACCCTCGTCGACGACTACGACCTCTACATCAACGGCAGTTGGGTGAAGCCGGAAGGCGGCCGATACGACGTCATCGATCCGGCGACCGAGGCCGTGATCGCGTCGGCGCCGGACTCCGGGGTGGCGCAGGTCGAACAGGCGATCGCCGCCGCGCGAACCGCGTTCGACACCGGGCCGTGGGCGACGGCCACACCGCAGGAGCGGTCCCGGTGCCTGCAGCAGTTGAGCGATGCGTTGCTGGCCCATGGTGACGAGATCTATGCGCTCGCGCAGTCCGAGTGGGGTTGCACAGCAAACGAGCGGCTGATCCACGTCGACGGTCCCGCATTCATGGCTGGGCACTCCGCCGAGCTCGCGCTCGAGCCCGCCGAGGCGCCGATGGACGCGTGGGGGGCGGCGGGCACCACGCTGTTGCGGTACGAACCTCTCGGCGTGGTGGCGATCATGACGCCGTGGAACTTCCCCCACACCCTCAACGTGATGAAAGTGGGTGCGGCGCTGGCCGCGGGTGACACGGTTGTGCTGAAACCGTCACCGCTGACGCCGCTCGCCGGGCTGGCCCTGGCACGGATCATCGACGACGAGACCGATATTCCGCCCGGAGTCGTCAACGTCGTCACGCCTACCGGCATCGATGCGAGCAAGGTGCTGACCCTGGACCCGCGGGTGGACATGGTGAGCTTCACCGGCAGCTCTGCGGTTGGCCGCGACGTGATGGCGGGCGCGGCGAAGACGATGAAACGGATCTTGCTCGAATGCGGCGGCAAGTCGGCGTCGGTTCTGCTCGACGATGTCGAGGTCACCGACGAACTGCTGGAACGGCTGTTGTTCGAAGGGTGCACGCTGCACGCGGGGCAGGCGTGCATCCTCAACAGCCGGCTCGTGGTGCCCGCCGCACTGCACGACGAGGTCGTCACCCGGCTCGCCGATCTGGCGCGCGCCGTGACGGTCGGCAACCCCGCCGACGACGGGGTGGACATGGGGCCGCTGATCAGCAGGGAACACCTCGAGCGGGTGGAGGGCTTCGTGCAACGGGCCGAGTCCGATGGAGCGAAGGTGGTGACAGGTGGCGGCCGTCCCGAAAACCACTCGGGTGGGTTCTATTTCGAGCCGACGATACTGACCGACACCAGCCCCGATTCGTACATCGCGCAGGAGGAGGTGTTCGGTCCCGTATTGACCGTCCTGCGCTATGACGGCGACGACGAGGCGGTGGCGGTGGCAAACAACTCTGCGTACGGGCTCGGCGGTGCGGTGTGGGGCGCCGATGTCGAGCGCGCCGTCGGCATCGCACGACGCATCAGGACGGGCCAGGTCTCGATCAACGGCACCATCCCCGGCGACGCTCCGTTCGGCGGGTTCAAACAGAGCGGCATCGGTCGCGAGGGCGGGGTCATGGGATTGCGTGCGTACATGGAGCCCAAGGCGATCGGGGTCCCGGCGTGAGCGACGCTAGCGAGCGAACCATCGATCCGGGCGAAGCCCTGGCCGGATTGCGGGTCGTCGAACTGGGCAGCGACATCGCGGCGCCGTACTGCACCAAGCTCCTGGCCGACCTCGGTGCCGAGGTGTGCAAGATCGAACCGCCGACGGGTGATCCGCTACGCGCGTGGGGACCGTTTCGCGAGGGTTCACAGGAACACGGTGGGTTGTTCGAGTACCTCAACGCCGGAAAACGCGGTCTGACACTTGATTTGCGCACCGCTGCCGGCATTGAACAAGCTCACGAACTGATCTCCGGGGCCGACCTGCTGGTCGAGGATCTGCCCGCCGGGTCGGCCGAGCGATTCGACTGGGGACTCGATCGCGATTCACTGCAACAGATCAACAGCGACCTTGTCGTCGTGAGGGTCTCGGACTACGGGCAAGAGGGTCCCCGGCGCGACCAGCCGTCGACGTCACTGACCCTGCAAGCGGCGTCGGGCTGGGTGAACCTCAGGGAGTTCGGCCGACCGCCTGTGCAGGCCGGAGCGCGCATACCGGAATACATCGCGGGAGGCTACGCGGCGCTCGCGGCGCTGACCGCCCTGCGCATCGCGGACACCGAACCGGGTCGGCTCGTGGAGGCCGACGTCTCGGCGTTCGAATCGTTGTTGTGCACGCTGCCCTATCCGATGCTGATGGCCGAGCGGCTGAAAAGCATGGGACTGCCGACGAATTCGAAGGCCGCCCCGATGCTGGGCATCGTCCGCGCGGCCGACGGCTGGATCGGCATCAACTGTCTGACCGGACAGCACTGGCTCGACGTCTGCGCGATGATGGGGCTCCCCGAATTCGGCGAACACCAGCTCGCAATCATGTTGGGCGGGCCTGAACGCGATGAGTTCTTCGCGAAGGCGCAGCCCTGGCTGGACTCGATCTCAGTCGGCGACCTCGTCGAGCTGAGCCAGGCCATGCGGATTCCGGCCGCCCCCATCAACGACGGCTCGTCGATCGAGGACTGCCCGCAATACCGCGACCGCGGCTTCTTCGTCGACGGCGGGCCCGAGGATGCGCGGTTTCGACGGCCAGGGGCACCGTTCCGGTTGTCGCGGACGCCAGTGGGTACGCCGCGGCCCGCCCCGACTCTGGGGACGACGGGAGTCACCCGGTGGGAGACGCCGGAGCAGCGCAAGGCCGAAGCCGAAAGCGATGCATCGCAACCGTTCACGGGACTGAAAGTCTTTGATCTCAGCACGTTCTGGGCCGGAGCGTATCTCACCTGCTATCTCGGCGCGTTCGGTGCCGACGTCGTCAAGGTCGAGTCGATTCAGCGCCCCGACGGGCACCGGTACTCGGGTTCGCTGTTGCGCAACAGCGACGACTGGTACGAGATCGGGCCGTTGTGGCAGGGCACGAACCTCAACAAGCGCGACATCACCCTTGACCTCGGTACCGAGGCCGGCCGGGAATTGGCGTTGCGCCTCGCGGCCGACGCCGACGTGGTGGTCGAGAACTTCTCCCCGCGGGTGGTCGAACAGTTCGGGTTGGACTACGACTCTTTGGTCCAGATCAATCCGGATGTGGTCATGGTTCGCATGCCCGGGTTCGGCCTCGAGGGTCCATGGCGGGATTACGTCGGCTGGGCCCTGAACATCGAACAGCTCGCCGGGATGTCCGCGGTGACCGGTTACGCCGACGGCCCCCCGTGCAACCTGCAGGGTCCGGCCGACCCGATCGCAGGCGTTCATGCCACGGTGGCGCTCCTCGCAGCGCTCGAACACCGGCACCGAACCGGTGAGGGCCAGCTGATCGAGGTGGCGCAGATCGAGGTCGGCGCGGCGGTGACGGCCGAACCCGTCATCGAGTATTCGATGACGGGACGTGTGCGCCAACGCGAGGGCAATCGGCACCGCCGATACGCACAGGGCGTCTATCCCGCTGCCGGAGAGGACGATTGGGTGGCGCTGTCGGTGCGCGACGACGCCGACTGGGCAGCCGTGACCGACGCGATCGGCCGCCCTGAATTGCGTGACGACCCGAGATTCGCGTCGGCGGAGGCGCGGTTGCGCCATCACGAGGAGTTCGACGAGGTGATCGCGGAGTGCACGGCCACGCGGCAGGCCGACGATATCGCCGAAGCGTTGCTCCAACGCGGCGTGCCGGCGCAGCGGCTGATGACCGCCGACCGGATGTACGACGTCGACCAACTCGATGCACGCGGGTTCTATGAAGACCTGGACCATCGGATCGCCGGTCGGCAGCGGTACCCCGGGTGGCCGTTCCGGATCACCCCGGGACCGTCGCACCACCACCGCACGCCGTCACCGACCCTCGGGCAACACAACGACGAGGTGCTCGGCGCGCTGGGGCTGACCGGGGAGGCGATCGCCGCCCTTCGCGAGCGACGCGTCATCGGCGAACGCCTGCTGGAGTGATGCTTTCAGTCGACCATCGCAGCGATGGTGTCGACGACGCAGGCCGGTCGGTCGGAGCCCTCGACCTCCACGGTGACCCGCACCGTGGCCCTGGCGCCGTTGTTGGTGCGGTCCACCTTGATCAGCTCTGCGCCCGCGCGAATGCGGGAGTCGACGGGAACGGGTGCCGGGAACCGTAGTTTGTCCACACCGTAATTCACCTGCATCGACAACCCGGTCACCCTGTAGATCTGTTGGACGAGGATGGGCACCAACGACAGCGTGAGATAGCCGTGGGCAATGGTCTTGCCGTAGGGCCCATTCGCCGCCTTCTCGGCGTCCACGTGGATCCACTGGTGGTCGCCCGTCGCCTCGGCGAACAGATCGATCTCCCTCTGGGTGACCTGGCGCCATGCGCTGTATCCCAGATGCTCGCCCACGTGCTCCTCGAAGGCGGCGATCCCGTCGTACTCCGTCGGCGACGCGGTCGTCTGGTTCACGCCGGGACCTTTTGCAGGCCCAGTTGCTCGATGGCGTTGCCGCCCATGATCTTCGCCTTAGCGGTCTCCGACAAACCCTCGAGTCGGTCGATGAAGCTCAGCGGATCCCCGATGCCCTCGGGGTGTGGGAAGTCCGAGCCGAACATCACGTGATCCTCACCCATGATCTCGACGATCCCCTTGATGTCGTCCTCGAGGAACGGGTGGATGTAGACATTGCGCTTGAACACCTCGACGGGATGCTCGTCGAACTCCTTGGGCATCGTGCGATAGGCCTTGTCCAACAAGCGCAGAAGGTTTCGCACCCAGCCGCTGCCGTTCTCTACCACGAGGACCTTCAGGTCGGGGAAACGCGAGAGCGCACCGTGGCAGATGAGGGCGGCCAGGGTGTCCTCCATCGCCCGGAAGCCCATCACCACCTCGCGCAGTGCGCTGGGCTTGAACGACAGGTACTCGTCGCCGCCCTCCCATTCCATGAGGTGCTTCTGGTAGCCGCTGTCTGCCGCGTGGAACGTCACGGGAATGCCTGCGTCGACGACCTCCTGCCAGAACGGGTCGAACTCGGGCAGGCCCATCGAGCGCGAACCCCCGAAGCGGCTCGGCACCGGGGCAGGCCGCACGAGGAAGGTCTTCATGCCGCGCTCGAGGCACCAGCGGAACTCCTTGATGGCCTCGTCGACCAGCGGCAGGCAGATCACGGGCGTGGCGAAGATCCGGTCTTGGTAGTTGAACGTCCAGTGTTCGTGCATCCACTCGTTGAGCGCGTGGATGATCGCATGGGTCAGGACGACGTCGTCGGTGGTGCGTTCCTCGATGAGGCTGGCCAGCGTGGGGTACATGACGCACTGGTCGATGCCGAGTTCGTCCATCAGCTCCAGCCGTGGTGCGGGCGCCTGAAAGGCCGGGATGACTTCCATTGGCTCCCCGACGAACTCGCGGAAGTTCAGCCCCTCGGGATTGTTGCCGAGGAAGTAGTCCTCCGCGCTACCCGGGCGAGCGACGCGTTCGAATGTGGGGTTGGGGATCATGTGGCTGATGTGGTCCTTGACGACAAGTTTCGGACGGCCGTTGACCTCGACGTAGCCGACCTTGCCCCGGTGCTGCTTCGGCAGATACTTGGTGAGCGCGTCGGTCGTCTCGTACATGTGGTTGTCAATGTCGAAGACCGGGTACGGCAGGGACCGGGGTGACATGTGGCCGACCTCCTAAGAGCAGCGGATATGACCGTTTACGGTTACTGAAAATGACGTTATCACCAAGAATCGGCAACATCCATATGGGGTCAGGCGCTCGGGTCTTTCCACGCCTGGATCACATCATCGGTGGTGGTCACCGTCGCGAGCAGCGCCAATGAGTTGTCGATGACCGACTCCGCGTACTCCCGCGGATACCCGCTCACCGCGTCGCGCGGCAGCACGAACTGGTAACTCCGATTGACGGCATCCATGACGAAGTTCGGTATCGCGATGTTGACCGAAACACCGACGCCCACAATGGTTTTGATGTTCAGATTCCGAAGGACCGAATCGAGATCCGTGCCGGTCATGGGCCCGACGCCATGCAGGCGAGTGAGGACGATGTCGCTAGGGGCCTGATTCAGTTCCGGCAGCACCGAGGCGCCCGGACTTCCGGGCGTCAGGTCTGCGGCGAAGGACTTACCCGCCATGAACAGCCTGGCGTTGGTGTTCGAACCGCGGTTGTCGGGACGCTTCTGGATCAGGCAGTGCACCACTGACACCCCCGCCGCGCGGGCCGCATCGAGCAGTCGCGCGATGTTCGGGATCGCCTCGCGGCGCGCCTCTTCTGCGAGCATCGGCAGACCGGCTTGCGGGCCGATCACTCCGCCCTGGCACTCCTGGGTGACCAGCGCGGTCGTGGCGGGATTGACGAGGTCTTGCAGGCGTGGTTGCGGCATGAGAACACACGTTATCGTGCAGCGGCAACTTGTGTTTACATCGGAGGCAAAATGGACAGCTGGGAGCTCGAAGTTCGAGAGTCGGTTCGGCAGACGCTATCCGACTACACCGCGGCCACGGATAGGTTCGATCTCAGTGCGCTGGCGCAGTGCTTCGAACCCGACGGCGTTCTCGAGTTCAGCGGTGGTGACGAGCCGCTGAAGGGCCCAGAGGCGATCGAAGCGGGTCTGGGCGCGGTCATGGCCGGGGAGCCGGACACGGCGCGGCCAGCGGTGTCACGCGTCCGCCACCACGTATCGAGTATCCGGTTCGGGCAGGTGGCGCGCGATCGCGTCGAGGTGAGCAGCTATTTCGCCGTGCACACCGACATCGGGCTCGACCACTGGGGCCGGTACCGGGGACGTCCTGGTACCCCGCGACGACCGATGGCTGTTCGCGCACAGGCGCATCAGTGTCGACGGCTTCGCAACGGGCAGCCTTATGCGATGAACCCCCTGGCGAACGCCCACGCTTGATCGATCACCTCGGCGCGGTCGGCGCCCTGAGGGGCGATGGTCAACCATGTCACGCCCATGGCTTCGAGCCTCGCGATGGTGGCGTGTCGTTCGTCGGCGGACTTGCTGTCGTCGAGCAGGTTCCCCGCCGAGAAACAGATGTCCAGCGGCTCGGTTCGACCCACTTCAGCAGCGTATTTCTTGGCCCACACGATCGCGGCCTCGAGGTCCTCGAGGGAGGAGATCTCCGCGGTTCGTGACGCCGCCGCGTAGCCGAAGGTGTTGAACGGCGCCCACCCCTGGGCTCGCGCCACCGCGCGACGCACAGCGGGCTTGCTATTGCCCCCCACCCAGATGGGCGGCGCCGCGGGCACCGGTCGCAGACGCACCCCGCGCGCGGCGAACGACGACCCTTCGTAGGCGACGTCAGCTCCGGTCATCACCCGGCTCAGGACGTCGAGCGCCTCGTCCAGCAGCGCACCCCGAGCGTCGAAATCGATTCCCAGCGCCTTGAACTCCGGTTTCAGATAGCCGGCGGCCGTGCCGAGGATAAGGCGGTCGCCGGACAGGACGGCGAGGCTCTGAATCGACTTCGCGCCCAGGAAGGGGTTGCGATAGGCGGCGATGTAGACATTGGTCAGCAGCTTCACGTCGGTGGTGGCCGCTGCGGCGAATGAAAGCGCGACGAACGGATCAAGGGCGTGGTGGCCGCCGTGGTCGAGCCACTTGGCATCGGGCGCCGGGTGATCGGTGACGTGTACAGCGGCGAATCCGCTGGACTCGGCGGCGCGCGCTATCTCGGCGATCGCTTCGGCAGTGACGAATTCCGATGCTTCCTCCACCCGCTGAGTGGGGATTTCGAGCGAATATGAAACGGTCACGGTTGTCCTTCCGGCTGGTGGCGTGATGATGTGACGAGGTCTGCCAGGCGTTGTGCGTGGTAGTCGGGGGTGCCGAAGATCAGCTGGGTGGCTTTCGCACGACGGACGTAGAGGTGTGCGTCGTGCTCCCAGGTGAATCCGATGCCGCCGTGGATCCGCATGTTGTCCAGCGCCGCCTGAAGAAACGCCTCCGAGCAGGCCATCTTGGCCACCGAAGCCGCCACCGCCTGGTCCTCACCGTCGGGCAGTCCTGCGGCGTGCCGCACGGCCGATCGCGCCCCCTCGACCTGCACAAGCATGTCCGCGCAGCGATGTTTGACGGCCTGGAAGCTGCCGATGGCACGGCCGAATTGGATGCGTTCTTTCGCGTAGCCCACGGCCATGTCCAGGCATCGCTGCGCCCCTCCGAGCTGTTCGGCGGCCAGCGCGATGACCGCGACTCGGTGTGCGCGCTCGAGGGCGGGCGCCGCGGCGCCGTCGGTCCCGATGAGCCGCGCGGGGACGGCTTCGAAGTCCAATTTCGCGATCTTTCGCGTCCGGTCGAGCGTCGCCAACGGTTCGCGGCTGAGGCCGTCGGCGTCTCCCTCCACTGCGAACAACGATGTGCCCGAGGCTGTATTCGCCGCTACCAGAACGGTATTGGCCGTATGGCCGTCGAGGACGAGTGCGGCGTTCCCGTGGAGCCGATGAGAGGGACCGTCGCTGTGCGCCGACAGCGTCACGGCGTCGGGGTCCCATGGATCGAGGCTCCCGTTGAAGATCACGGTGGCGGTCCTCGACCCGTCGACGAGCGCGGGTAGGTAGTCCCGCATCGCGGCCATGTCAGCGCTGGCGAGCAGCGTGGGCATCGCGAGCGCCACGGTGGAGAAGAACGGGGCGCATACCAGGGCCGCGCCCATCTCTTCGAAGACGACCGTGAGTTCGGGCACGCCCGCGCCCGCACCCCCGAACTCCTCGGGCACGGCGATCGCGGCCAGGCCGAGGTCGGCGGTCAACTCGTGCCAAACCCGCTCGTCATAGCCGGGCACAGAATCCATCGCGGTTCGCACGGCGCTGCTCGGCGACCTGGCAGTGAGGAAATCGCGGACTGCTTGGCGCAGGTCGCCGTGATCCTCCGCCTCAGCGGTGGACATACCGACCTCCCACTGCGACGACGGCGAATACCGTTGCTGCAGTCATGTTTTCCTTCCGCACTGGCGCGGTGACCATCGCCGCGGCGATGGGTCCGACGGAGGCGGTACTCGTTCGAGACAACCCCGGATAGGCATTACCGATCGAGGATAGTATCTTTTCCTGAAAGAGAGAATAAGCATTCTCGCACGAAGGAGCGGCGCGGTGACGACCATTGATTACGGCATTTTCGACTGCGACACGCACTGCTATGAGACGCGCGACGCCTTCACCCGGTACCTACCCGAGGAGTTCAAGGACCGGGCCATCACGACGGTGCGGGGCGCTGACGGTGTGGAGGTGATTCTCGCCGGTCACCGCGTCGCGACGTTCAACAGTGAAGGCGGCCTCGGCCTGGACGTGGCGTATCGCCCCGGTTCGCTGAAGGAGATGCTGCGCCAGATGGGCTCGGGCAACCCCGAGGAGTCCTACGAGCCACAGCCCATGCAGCCGGAATACATCGAACGGTCCGCACGGCTCGCGGTGATGGCCAAGCAGAACGTCGAGCGGATGGTGATCTATCCGAGTGGAATGGCCCTGGCCGCCGAACACTACGTCGACGACACGGCGGCGCTGTACGCGAATCTGCGGTCGTTCAACCGCTGGATCGACGACGAGTGGGGCTTCGATTTCGAGGGCCGCATCTACGCGACCGCGCTGTTGTCCCTGCGCGACCTCGATTCGGCGATCGCCGAGACCGAGGCAATCATCGCGGAGGGTGCGAAGTTCGTGATGCTGCCGACCGGGCCCGCCTATGGGCGCTCGCCGGGCGATCCGTATTTCGACCCGGTGTACGCCCGGCTGCAGGAGGCCGGCTGCGTGCTCGTGTTCCACATCATGCCGTTCTGGTACTTCAACGCGATCTCGCCTGCCTGGGGGCACAACCCTGACCCGGCGTCCTGGCACATGTCGGCATGGCAGTGGATGAACATCTACGGTCAGCGGCCGATCGAGGACACGCTCTCGGCGTTGATCTTCGACAACCTGTTCGGCCGCTTCCCGAAACTCAACGTTTTGGTCGCCGAGCACGGCGCCGAGTGGGTGCCGTTCTTCCTCAAGCACATGGACAAGAGCCGCGGCATGGGCCGCAACGGCCCGTGGATCGGAGGCAAGCTGACCGAGCGGCCGTCGAACATCTTCCGGCAACACGTCCGCGTTGTGCCATACCCCGAGGACGACATCCCGGGCATCGTCACCAGCCTGGGTTACGACGACGTGTTGGTGATGGGTTCGGATTTCCCGCACGCCGAGGGGCTGGCCGAACCGGCGGACTTCCTCAAGCTCCTCGACCCGCTCGACGACGCGGCGAAGCGACGCATCATGCGCGACAACGCCGAACAGCTGCTGCTGCGGAGCTGACCACCGGTGGGCACTGAGGGAGATGCCGCCCTCGACGATCCAGTCGACATCGAACTGGTACGTGGCGCGGCACGAGGCTTCCTGGTCGGGTGCGGAACGCACGACACTCTCAAAGACCTCGCCGCGATGGACTGGACGGGACTGCTGGTCGACGAGGACCTCGGCGGCAGCGGGTGGCGCCCCGTGGAGACGACGGTCATCGCCGAGGAACTCGGACGGGCGGGAAACTCGACGCACTGGCTCGGCAGCGTCCTCGCTGCGGCGGCGTTGAGTTCGGCGCCGGCCGAGGCGCGTGACCGGTGGTTGCCCGCCATGCTCGATGGGACCGGTGCGGCGGCCTGCGCCCTCGCCGCTGATGTCACGCGAGTGTCGGGCGCCGAATCGGCGGACATCATTGTCACGTTCGGTACCAACGGGATTCAGTTGTTCGAGGCGGCAAACACCCTGCCGCGGAAAGCCGACGAAGAGCTGTTGGACGTCAACCGGCCAGTGTGGCGTGTCGACCTCTCCGGAGCACAGGGCGTACCCATCGGTAAGCCCGAACGAGCGGAGCAACTACTCGCAGTGGCCAGAATTCTGCTGAGTGCGGATTCTCTCGGCGCACTGTCGGCCACCTTCGAGCGGCTGGTCGCCTATCTCAAGGAACGAATCGCGTTCGGTGCGCCGATCGCGAGTTTCCAAGCGGTACAACACCGTTTGGTTGAGTTGTTGGTGTTCGAGGCAAAGGCGCGCGCAGCTCTCACCAAGGCGGCCCGCGCGCTGTCCGCCGGAAGCACCACGAGCGATGCGGTCACACTGTCCGTGGTTGCGCATTCCTTCATCGCGGCGAACGCCACCGCGGCCGTCGATGAGTGCATGCAACTATCGGGTGGCATCGGATTCACCTGGGAATACCCGCTGCACCATGAGCTACGCCGAGTGTTCACGAACGCGTGCCTACTCGGCACGGCGCGCTCCAGTCGCGCCCTGTTCGCCGACAGGGCCGGCTGGTGAGCGCCCCGGGGACCCGGCCCACAGAGGCCCACCTCGCCGAGTTCCGAGACCGCGTCCGGGCGCACATCGCTGAACATGCACCACCGTTCGAGGCCCGAGAGGGACACCGGGCGCCGGAGAACGGCGAACAGGAAGCCCTGCTGCGCACCTGGTTCGCCTCGCTGTTCGACGCGGGATTCGTCGGCGCGGACTGGCCCGTCGAACACGGCGGCCGTGCCGATCACCACCCACTGCACGATCGGATCGTCTCCGAGGAGATCCTGCGCGCCCGCGCTCCGCGCCCCGTCGATCAGGTCAACCTGGCGGCCCACGTGCTGCTGCATTTCGGATCCGATGAGCAGAAATCCGCTCTGCTGCCGCCGATCCGGAGCAGCGAGCACGTCTGGTGCCAGCTGCTCAGCGAGCCCGATGCGGGGAGCGATATCGCCGCCGTGCGCTGTAAGGGCACGCAACGGCCCGACGGGTCATGGGTGATCGACGGGCAGAAGACGTGGATCACCGACGGGCACTGGGCCGACATGGGCCTGGCACTTATCCGCACCGACCCGACGTCGTGGCGTCATCACGGACTGTCCGCGTTCATCGTGCCGTTGGCCTCACCGGGCATCGAGATCCGGCCGATCCGAACGATCAACGAGGCGATCGAGGTCAACGAGGTCTTCTTCGATGATGTGACGATGCCTCCCGACAGCCTGATCGGGGAGCCCGGCCAGGGTTGGTCGATCATCATGGCGGGCCTGGACTTCGAACGGTTCGGCATCGGCGGCAACGTGATCCTGCTCGAACTTCTCATCGGCGATCTGGTCACGGTGGCCCGTCACGGTCGCATCGACGACATGCCGGCACTCCAACACGCCGACGTCCGGCACCAGGTCGCGGAATTGGCCGTCGAGGTCGAGGTCGCGAAGGCCTTCATCGACGAACATGTCGAACGCCTGGTGGCCGGCGACGAGCAGACGGGGGACGGCTCGATCGCCAAGCTCAGTTTCGCCGAGACGTACCACCGGGTTTCGGCCTACGGCGCACAGCTCTCGACGATGGTCTGCACCGTCGCCGCCGATCCGGATGTGGCGCTTGCCAAACAACGTCTGAAAGAATGCTGGCTATGGTCCCGTGCATACACCGTGTCCGGTGGCAGCTCTGAGATGATGCGCAACATCCTGGCCAAACGACGGCTCCGGTTACCGACTCGCTGATGACGCAAACCTATTGGGGTTTGATCCAAGCGGCAGCCCAGAACCACCCCGACCGCGTCGTACTCGTCGACGACTACGGTCGCAGCCTGACGAACAGCCAGTTGCACGATGCAGCGGAGCGCACCGCCGCCGCGCTGTTCGAACGTGGGGTCACCAGAGGCACCGTGGTGACGTGGCAGTTGCCGACCACCCTCGAGACGATGGTGGTGATGGTGTCCCTGACCCGTCTCGGCGCGGTCCAGAACCCCGTGTTGCCGATCTGGCGCGAGAGCGAAGTTCGTTTCGTCACCACGCAGCTCGGCGCCGAGGTCTTCATCGTTCCCGGTGTGTGGCGCGGATTCGACCATGTCGCGCTCGCCGACGAGCTGATCCGTGAACGGCCGATGACGGTCGTGGTGGTCGACCACAGCGCGCCGATCACCGGGGAACTCCGGCTGCTGGCGGGTGATCCGGCGCTTCTGCCGGCGCCGCCGACGGACGCCGAGGATGCGCGGTGGGTGTACTACTCGTCGGGCACAACCGCGGCGCCGAAGGGCATCCGGCACTGTGACCGCTCGGTGATCGCCGGGTCGGCCGGGGTGGTGGGCATGTTCGGTGCCTCGAACAACGACGTCAACCCGATCGCGTTTCCGGTCTCGCACATCGGCGGCGCCGCAATGCTGGCCGCCAGCCTGCTGACCGGTATGCGGCTGGTCCTGTTCGACACCTTCGATCCGGTGTCCACCCCGAAGGCGGTGGCCGCGCACCGTCCGACGATGCTCGGTTCGGCCACCCCGTTCTTCGTCGCCTACATGGCCGCGCAGCGGGAACACGGAGCCGAACCGCTCTTCCCCGATCTGCGCGGGTGTGTCGGGGGCGGCGCGCCGATCACACCCGAGCTGGGACGTCAAGCGCGCGAGACGCTTTCGGTAGCGGGTATCGCGAATTCATGGGGCTTGACCGAGTTTCCGGTGGTGACCTCGCCGCCGCCGGACGGTGAACCCGAGGTTCTCGACCACACCGTCGGACGCCCCGTTCCGGGGGTCTCGATACGCGTGGTCGACGAGAACGAATGCGAGGTGGGGGTTGGCGAGGAAGGAGAACTGTGCCTCAAGGGGCCCCAGTGCTTCCTCGGCTACGTCGATGCGTCGCTGGACGCCGCTGCTTTCGACGCCGACGGATGGTTCCGCAGCGGTGACCGGGGCCGGATCGACGGCGACGCCAACGTCGCGATCACCGGGCGCATCAAGGACGCCATCATCCGCAACGCGGAGAACATCTCTGCGCTCGAGATCGAGGGCGTCTTGGCCAGCCATCCCGCCGTCGACGACGTCGCGGTCATCGGGGTGCCGGATCCGCGCACCGGCGAACGGGTGTGCGCCGTCGTGGTGGCCAAAGCCGGCACCGAGGTGACGTTGTCCATGCTGGCCGAGCACTGCCGGGCGCTGGGCCTGAGCAAGCACAAGTCTCCGGAGAGCCTGCAGCTGGTGGAGTCGTTGCCGCGCAACCTCACCGGCAAGGTCTTGAAGAACGAGTTGTGCGCTCGGTTCGGCGGGCTCGGCTAGACGCCAATCAGTTGTTTCAGGTTGCCGCCCATCACCCGGGCGGTGGTCTCAGCGGGCAGGCCCTCGAGTTCCTTGACGAAATCCGCCGGTTCGGCGAGGCCTTCTGGATGCGGGTAGTCCGAACCGAACATCACACGGTCGGCGCCGAGAATGTCGATGAGGTGCGACATGTCTTCCTCATGGAACGGGTTCACCCAGACATGCCTGCGGAAGACGTCGCTGGGATGCTCGCTGAAGTCGTACGGCCGCTTGTGATAGACGCGGTCGAAGACGTCCAACAAGCGGTGCGCCCAGGATCCCCCGTTCTCGATCACCCCGATGCGTACCCCGGGAAAGCGCTCGAACACGCCGTGAGCGATGAAGGCAGCGAGGGTATCGAAGATGTTCCGGCTCTCCTCGTAGATGAAACCGCGCAGCTTGCTCAATGCGAATCCGTTGAACTCCGCCGGGTCCTCCCAGTCGTCGACGTAGCGCTCATAGCCGGAGTCCGAATTGTGCATCTGCACCGAGATGCCCGACGACTCGACCAGCCGCCAGAAGTCATCGAACTCGGGCAGAGCGGCCGAGCGCGACGTGCCGTCTTCGCGCGGAACCGGGGCCGGACGGATCAGTACCGTCCTGGCGCCGTTGTCCAGGCACCATTCGAGCTCTTCGACACCCAGCGCGGGATCGTTGAGCGAGATGGCCGGGACGGGGAAGATCCGGTTCTGGTAATTGAACGTCCAGTCTTCGAGCAGCCAGCGGTTGAACGCGTGAGTGATCGCGTGGGTGAGTTCGGTATCCGACTTCGTGCGTTCCTCGAGCATGCCCGCCGTGGTCGGGAACATCACCGCGCCGTCGACGCCCTGACGATCCATCAACGCCAGGCGCAGGTCGGGGCGGCGGAACTCGTCGGGACACCTGATGGGCGCGGCCAGCTCCCTCAGTGTCTTGCCTTCCGGATTCACTCCCCGAAAGTAGTCGGCCCATGCGCCCGGCGTCGGGATCACCTCGTAGGTCGGATTGGGGATGGTCTCGGTGATCTGACCGAGGATCTGTAGTTTCTTGCGGCCCTTGACGTCGACGAATTTCAATGCCTCCGAGTACTTCTCCGGCAGATAGCGCGTGTAGGCGTCGATGGTCTCGTACATGTGGTTGTCGGCATCCCACACCTCGAACTGTTTGGCGCTCACCCGTCAACTCCTCTCGGACCGTGCATCCAGCAACGGTAACGATGTTATCGCAGAAAGAGAAGACAGATTCTCACCGGGCTCGTTTCGCGACGGGAACCGTTTACCTCAGGTGAAGGCGGGAGCGACGAACCGTCGAAGCATCTCCCGTTCCGTGCCGGGGTCTGAGGGAGGCCAGAACGCCAACGATACGACGATGCGCACGATCCACTGCGCCGCCAGCGGATCGTCACCTGTGATGCCGGTGAGGTCGGCGGCGAGCCGGCTGAGCATGGGAGACGAGTGGAGGTCGGCCAATCCCGGTGCCTTCGGTGCATGGAGCGCGAGTTTGCGAATTGGGTCGGACCTGATCTGATCGAGGGCGACATCGATGGCGGCAGTGACGCGATCCGCACCGCTGAGTCCGTCGACCGCGTGCCGGACCGTCTCGATCACGCCGCCCGCGAGCCGCATCAGAACCGCGTCCCGGATCTCGGCCTTCCCTCCCGCATACCGGTACACGGTCGCCCGCGAACAGTGCAGCCGCGCGGCGAGCTTGTCGATGTCGAGGGCATCGAGCCCGTCGGAGATGACCAGCTCGGTGGCGGCGGCATGGATCCGGTCCGCCGCCGCGGTGCGGCGGTCGCGGCCCATCACCCAGTCGTCGGGCACCGGCACCAGCCTCCTCGTCCGTGAACGACCATGATCTCAGATCTGAGACAAACGACGGAGCCGGTTCCAGCATTTCCGCAGCGTGCGGCAATACGGTGAGACATTCGCGTGCGAAATCACCGACAGCGCATTTCGACTTCGTCTTCATCCGTTGACGCGGTGCGAGATCGTCGCTCAGCGTTGGGGCATGGATGTTGTGGATGGCGAGCTCGGGATCGCGCTGTTCGACGATCGGTTCATCCAAGACCCTCAGCCGCTGTACGCGCGGATGCACCAGACCGGACCCGTCCACCGCATCGGGGACTCCGGATTCTTCGCCGTGAGCGGCTGGGAAGCGGTGAACGAGGCGGTCGCGCGCTGCGACGACTTCTCATCGAATCTGACGGCCACGATGACATTTCAAAACGGCTCGGTATCCGCATTCCCCATGGGTGAACTCGGCGGGCCAATGCAGGTACTGGCGACCGCTGACGATCCCGCACACGCCATCCACCGGAAGACGCTGTTACCTCAGCTGGCCGCCAAGCGAATTCGCGACCTCGAGCCGTTCATCGCAGACACGTCCGCCGGCATCTTCGACTCCTGTGTTCGGGGCGGCGAGATCGACTGGATGGCGGCCATGGCGAACCGGCTGCCGATGATGGTCGTCTGCCGAATCATCGGTGTTCCCGATTCCGATGTCGACATGCTCACCCGGTTGGGCTACTCCGCCACCCAGTTCGTCGAGGGGCTGGTGACCGAGGAGCAATTGGCGGCAGCGGGTAAGGACGTCATGGAGCTCGGCGCTTACATCACCGAACAGTTCGGCCAGGCCTCGCCTGCCGAGCAGGACAGTCTGCTGGGTGATCTGGCCGCGGCGTGTGCCGAGGGGATCGTGGACCACACCGGGGCTTTGGCCATGTTGATCACGCTCTTCAGCGCAGGCGGCGAATCGACCGCGTCACTGATCGGGTCGGCTGCCTGGATCCTCGCCACCCAGAAGCACATTCAGCGACAGTTGCGCGACCGGCCCGAGCTGCTGGGGGCGTTCCTCGAGGAGGTCCTCCGCTTCGAGCCTCCGTTCCGCGGCCACTATCGCCATGTCACGCGCGACACCGAACTGTGCGGCGCGGAGCTCCCCGCCGGATCGCGGCTGTTGCTGCTGTGGGGTGCGGCCAATCGCGATCCGGCACACTTCGACGAACCCGACACCTTCCGGCTCGACCGGGTGGGCGCCAAGGGACACATCGCCTTTGGTAAGGGCGCCCACTTCTGCGTGGGGGCGTCGCTGGCGCGGCTGGAGGCCAGAATCGTGATCGGTCAATTGATTCAGCGCACCTCCGACATCGATGCCCCAGGCATCGGCCGCTGGCTGCCGAGTCTGTTGGTGCGTCGACTCGAGCGATTGGACCTCGTGTTCGCTGGGGAGCGTTGACGACAGCGGCGCTAGAGGCTGGTGAAATGGCCTCCGTCGACACCCAATGTCTGTCCGGTGACGTAGCGCGCCGCAGGGCCGACCAGGAAGGCAACGGCGGCACCGATATCGCGCTCAGGATCACCGATACGCCCCAGCGGTATCCGTCGCGCCAGCCGCTCTTCCATGGCCGGCTCGGCCTCGATCGCTGCGGTCATGGCCGGTGAATAGGCCAGGGGCGACACGATGTTGACCGTGATGCCGTAGTGCGCCCACTCCCGCGCCAGGCTCTTGGCGAAGCCCCGCAGCGCTCCCTTCATCGTGGCGTAGAGGGGCAGCGTCGCACTGCCTTCCATGCCCGCCGGCGAGGTCATCACGATGAATGTCCCGCCGCCCTCCCGAAGCGCGGGGAAGGCCGAGACCGCGCAGTGGTGGGCGCCGCCGAGCGACACCGAGGAGTGGTGGGTCCACAGCACTCGGTCGACGTCGGACAACTGGTGCGGTTGGCTGGACAGATTGCTCGTGGCGTTGTGCACCACCGCGTCGAGTCGTCCGGTCGTCGCCACGGCGAGGTCGACGGCTTGGGCAACGGAGTCGGAGTCGGTCACGTCGCAGCGCGCCCACGTCGCGTGATGACCTCGTGCGGCGATTTCGTCGACGACCGCTTGTCCGGTCTCGGACCTGGCGGCGATAAGGACGTGGGCGCCCTCGGAGGCCAGTGCCATCGCTATGCCGCGCCCCACCCCGGCGCCGGCACCGGTGACCACGGCGGTCGTGCCCGTGAGGTTCACGGCAACATCACCGATCCGCCGTCGGCGACGATAGTCTCCCCGGCGAGATGGTCGAGGTCGGATCGCAGCAGGAACATCACCGACGCGGCGACGGTGTGGATCGGGGTCGAATCGTCTCTAACGGGCGCGGCGGTCAGATGACCGGCCGCGGTGGCGTCGTCGGAGAACATGGACAGCGGTACGGCGACGAGATTCACGCCGATGCCCTGCGAAGCCCACTGCCGGGCAGCCGATTTCACCATCGCGCGGATACCCTCCACCGCGGTGGTGTACCCGACGAGCCCCGGGGCACCTGCCATCCCTATCGTGGGAACAACGACGACGATCCGCCCGCCGCCCGAACAGCCCGCCCGTGCCTGTTGCAGCGCGGTGAGCGTACGCCACATCGTTTCGTCGACGAGACGACGCCAATCCTCACCGCTCAGAGCTACTGCGTCGACCGGCGGCGGGCAGGGATCCATGACGATGACCGCGCACGTGGTGTTCGCGGGTAGCTCGGCTCCCGGCGCCACGGTGACCGCGCCGAGTTCCGTTGCGAGCGCGTGTGAGAGCTGACCCGGCAGGCCCACAACCGCCGTGGAGGAGGCCACGTCACCGGCTGGACTGGGACGCGACGCGTTCTTCGTGAATCCTGACCAGCTCGCGAAACCCGATGCTTTCGTATCTAGGCTTGGGCTGGACGCCCCATTCGTCGCGCGCGGTCTGCTGGCCGGCCGCTTCGGGTGCGCCCCCAAACGGTGGGCCGCCGATCGGATAGGGCTGTTGGCACTCCAGGCTGTCATCGGAGAAGCGCACCTTCAAAAGCTCGCTGCAGATCTCGTTCAGTGACAACGTCGGCCACCCGTACCAGACCGCCATCACCGGCACGGTCAGCGACCCCTCGATGACCAAGCCGAACAGGCATACCAGCAGGCCGCGCTTGAGCCACTTGTGCATTCGCGCCCAGGCGGGGGTGGTACCCAACGGTAGCGACTCGGCCGAATCCTTCGGCTCCACAGCGGAGTTGGTCACGATGGTCCTTTCTCGGCTGCTGTCCTAGTCGGAGAAGATCTCGCGGTTCACGGTGTGCAGGTACGGAATGGCCAAGAACGGCGTGATGTAGAAGATGTTGTACACCCACCACCCGAAGACCGGCAGTCCGACCGCCGTATAGCGGACATCCGCGTACAACGTCATATTGAGGATGTAACCGGTCCAGAGGATCACTCCGAACCAGCACGTCACGATCGTCCACTGGTGGCCCCAGCGTTTCATCTGCAGCAGAGCGATCGCGGCGGCGATCCGCATGGGGAAGGCGATCAGCACACAGACGATCACCCATGCCTTCTCGCCGGGCGCACCAGCGCCGCCGATCCAGAGTTCGTTGTAGTGCCAGAAGTAGCCGGCGTCGATGAGGTTGCCCCATGCGGTGAAGACCGTGCGGGTGATCAGGGCGTGGTTGGCGAACAGATCGAGGGCCCAGCCGATGCTGTTGATCGCGGCGTCGAGGATGATGACGTATCCGATGAGCGTCACCATCATCGGCCGGACCGACAGGCCCTCGCGCTGGGCCTTGCGCAACAGATAGATGCCCCGGCAGAACACGGGTAGACCGATGATGCCGAGCACGAGGGTGCCCATGAGCGCGGTGCCGGCGATGCACCATAGATCGGCGCGTCGTTGCGCCGCACGCGTCTGCTCCTCGTGCTCATCCATGGTGAGCGACTGTTTTCCGCTTATCGAGGTCATCGAGTCACCAATCCCTGGTGAAGAACATCTGAACCTGAATCGCGAACATCGCGATCAGCACGCCGTAGATGAAGATCTGAAACGCGATCAAACCGCGCTTACGGCGTCGATCCTGATCATTCATGATTCTCCTAAACGGGCTCGATCAGAACGTGCCGATGTTGCCAAGCATCCAATAGAAGAAGGCGACGAGCCCGCACATCACGACCCAGGTGAGCGTCACCCGTACGAGCTCCTGCCACACAGCAACCCCCTCCGTCTGCGAAACCTGGTCGCGGAGAGAATAGCATTGTTCTCAAAAATGAGAACATAGCTTTACAGCCGGTACGAGGGCGGAGAGCGAGGAGCTATGCGTCGGCGACTGTGAGAAGTTCGCGCTTGACGACCTTGCCGACGTCGTTGCGCGGCAGCCGCTCGACAAATACCACCCGCACGGGAACGCGGTACGGCGTCAGGCGTTCACGGCACCACGCGATCAGTTCATCCTCGCCGACGCGGTCGTCGGCGCGCACGACGAACGCCCACGGAACCTCGCCGAGTCGTTCGTCGGGAACTCCGACCACAGCCGCCTCGCGCACGCGGTCGGCGGCCAGAAGCACCTCTTCGACGGTCCCGGGGAACACCTTGAGCCCGCCGCGGTTGATCATGTCCGAAACGCGCCCGTCGAGCCACAGGAATCCGTCGTCGTCGAACCAACCGAGGTCGCCGGTGTGAAACCACCCGTCATCGGTGAGCCTGTCGAGGAACGCGGGGTCGATCTTGCGGGCGGCCGTCGTCGGTGTGCGGACCATGACCTCGTCGTTCTCGATCGTGACATCGATGCCAGGAAGCGGGCGTCCGACGGAACCGAGTTTCGTCTCCCCCCATTCGCGGGCGTCGGCGGCCGACCATCCGACGACCTCGCCACCGAGTTCCGTTTGGCCGTAGGAGTTCAGGACGAGCACACCGAACTTGTCGCGGAAGCGGGCCGCGTGGACGGGGGACAGGGGAGCAGTGATGGAGCGGACGATCTTCAGGGGGGACAGGTCGGTGACCGAGTCGTCGTGGAGCACCATCGTCAACGCGGCGGGTGGCAAGACCGTGGATCGCAATTGGTGGCGCTTGACCAGCGCTGCGAAGTCCGCGGCCGAGAACCTGTCCATCAACACGACACCGGAGCCCGCGCGAAAAGCGAAGAGCACCTGGTAGATACCGGCCCACAAAGACAGTGAGAGCGGTACCAGGTTGGGCATCGGCGCCGTGTTCCGGGGGCCACGCTTCGACCCCCGAAGCTTCTCCAGCAGCCGGTCGATCAGGTCCAGCACCGTGGAGTGGCGCAGCGGCACCGGCTTCGGCGGACCTGTCGTGCCCGAGGTGAACTGCAACAGCGCCACATCGTCGTCGTACCGCCGAACCTCATCAGCCGAGTTGGAGGGCGGCGCGACGGACCATGCCAAGCTCGACCCGCTGACGACCGGTAACGCGAAGTCCGCGAAGCGATGGGCCAGTTCGGGTGTCGTAATCACCGCGACTGGTTCGAGGGTTCGGAGCGCAGCGGCCACCTCGGCGTCGGCAGCCCTGGGATTGAGCGGCGTGTAGACACCACCGGAACGCCAGACACCGAACAGCGCCGCGACCGTGGTGGCGTCGTTGGGCAGCATCGCCGCGACCACCTGACCGGTCATTAGCCCGCCTTCGGTGAGGACCGCGGCCAAGCGGTCCGCACTCGCGATCAGGTCTGCCCGAGACACGTCGACCGCCAGGGTGTGCACCGCGATATCCGGCAGATCGTCCAGCAGGTCGGAGAGGCTCACGAATCCGGCTCCAGGGGGAGCCAGCGTGGTGTTCGCTTGTCGGCGAACGCTTTCGGGCCCTCGTCCTGATCCGGATGGCCCCACATCGACGTCAGGTGCTTGGCCCCCTCACGGCAAGCGTCGGTCAGCCCGTGCTCGAGCGCTCCCCAGAGCGCGCGTTTGGTGGCACGCATTGCGGACGGTGAGTTTCTGGCGACCTTCTCGGCGAGCTCTTGGGCGACATCGCGAAGCGTGTCGGGCGGGTCGACGATCTGGCTGATCATGCCGAGCTCATATGCGCGCTGCGCGGTGAGGCGTTCGTGGCTGCCGACCAGCGCCATCCGTAACACCGCCTCGGCGGGCATCTTGCGCATCAGCGCGATCGTCTCCAGAGCGCTGACCTGGCCGATGGAGACGTGCGGGTCGACGAAGGTGGCATCGGACGCCGCGATGACGATGTCGGCGTCGGCGACCCAGTGCAGTCCGCCCCCGGCGCACACGCCGTTGACCGCGGTGATCACGGGCTTGCCCACATTGCAATGCCAGCCGGTCAGATTCAGGTCCAACGTCTGCATGGTCTCCTGGTACTGCTTGATCCCCTCGCCGTCGAGATCGTCCACGTCGGCGCCCACCTGAAACGCCCTGCCGTTGCCGGTGTGCACGATCACCCGCACCTCGGGGTCGGCGTCCAATTCGGCCCATGCGGCGGGGAATTCCTTGCGCATCAACGCGTCGTACGCGTTGAGTCGATCGGGCCGGTTGTTGATGATCCAGCCGACGGGGCCGCGCCGTTCGACGATCAACCTCTGATAGCTCACGAAGCCTCCACCGGTTCGAGCGGTTGCCAGGCGGCAGGGCGCTTCTCCCGCCACGCCTGTACGCCCTCGGCGTGGTCGGGATGGTTCCGCAACCGCCAGATCTCTTCTGCGGCCGCAGCTTTGGCCTCCGACAGCCCGACTTCGAGGGAATGCCACAACGCCTTCTTGGTCGCCCGCATGGCGGTGGGCGAGTTGGTCGCGACCGCGGCCGCCAACGCTGCGGCCGCCGCCCGGAGCTCGCCGGCCGCCACGACCTGCGAGACGATGCCCAACTCGTATGCGCGCTGGGCCGAGATCCGCTCGCCCTTGCCGCTCAACGTCATCCGCGTGATGGCCTCCATCGGCGACTTCCGCAGCAGGGTGATGGCCTCGTAGGCGACCGCCTGCCCCACGGAGACATGCGGGTCGACGAATGTCGCTTCCTCCGCAGCGATGACGATGTCCGCGTCGGCGACCAGATGCAGACCACCGCCTGCGCACACCCCGTTCACCGCGGCGATCACCGGCTTCCAGACGCCGCAGTGCCACGAGGAGATCTTCAGCTCGGCGTCGCGCGTGCGGCGTGAATGGCGCCGCATGGCCTGCTTGTCGCGCGCGACCTGGATCACATCCATCCCGGTACAGAACGCCTTGCCGTTCGCGACGTTGACGATCACGTGCACGTCGGGGGCGGCATCCAGTTGCGCCCACGCGGCCTCGAGTTCGTCCAGCATCAACGCGTCGAACGCATTGCCGGCCTCGGGCCGATTCAGCACGAGCCACCCGATGCCCTCCGACGTGTCGACGATCAATCGCTCATATTCGGTCAAGAGCGCGGAATCTCCTTCCAGGGTTTCCCTTTCCACGGATCCGGCTCCTTGGGCAACCCGAGTACGCGCTCGCCGAGGATGTTCTTGTTGATGTCGGTCGTGCCGCCCTCCGTGGCGTTGGCGAGGCTGCGCATCATGCCCTGCACCTCGCGGGGCATCGCGTCCGGATCGTCGGTGGCGGGCCACGCCACCGCGGCGGTGCCCAACAGGTCGACCATGAGATCCTGGATCTGCTGGTTGAGCGTGGCCTGGTGGACCTTGCCGATCGAGGAAGCAGCACCGGGGGATTGGCCGGTCGAAAGTGCCGCGCGGACACGGGCGTTGGTCCATCCGCGGATCTGTTCTTGAGCCCAGAGCCGCATGATCTTGTTGCGTACCACAGGGTCGTCCCATCGGCCGGTTTCCCTGGCCAGTGAGATCAGCCGTTCCGCACTGGACCCGCCGAGCCTGCCCATGCCGCCCGATCCTGAGCCCGAGACCATCTGACGCTCACTCGACAGGGTGGACGCGCTGACCCGCCATCCGTCGTTGACTTCTCCGACCCGGTGGGCGTCCGGCACCCGCGCGCCGTCGAGGAAGACCTCGTTGAATTCCGCCTCACCGGTGATCTGGCGCAGCGGTCGCACCTCGACGCCGGGTTGGTGCATGTCGAGCAGGAAGTACGTGATGCCCTTGTGTTTCGGTTGATCGGGATCGGTGCGGGCGAGCAGAATCGCGAAGTCCGCCTCATCCGCCCAGGTCGTCCAGACTTTCTGTCCGGAGATCACCCATTGGTCGCCGTCGCGCACCGCCCGGGTGGCCAACGACGCGAGGTCTGAGCCCGCGCCGGGCTCGCTGAAGAGCTGACACCACTTCTCCTCGTTTCGGACGATGGGCGGTAGGAAGCGTCGCCGTTGCTCTTCGGTCCCGTGGCTGAAGAGCGCAGCGGCGGCGTTGTTGAGGCCCAACGGATTGAGCCGGGTCAGCCGCAGCGGCGCGAGCACGTTCTCGATGGCGCGAGCCACCTCGTTGCCGATACCGAGGCCGCCGTGTTCGGGGCGCCAGGTCGGCGCCACCAGGCCGCTTCGGGCAAAGGTCGGGTACCACCGCCGGTAATCGGCGGGGCTCCGCGCGGCTCTCAGGGCGGCCGGACCCTCGGCCGCCGCGGCGCGCCATTGGGCCGGCACCTCCGCCTCGACCCACTGTCGCACCACCTCGACGGCATCATCGGCCGTGGTGTCTGCGCTGATCGGTAGTGCTGTCATGTTCGCCTCAACGACCCTTGAACTCCGCGGGCCGCTTGTCCCGGAAGGCGGCCAGGCCCTCCTTGAAGTCCTCGCTGCGACTGGATAATTCGAGTGCCATCGCCTCGTTTTGAAGGTGGCGATCGAGATCCAGGCCGTTGCCGCTGTGCAGCAGCCACTTGGTGAGGCCGAGTGCCACCGTGGGTGCGGCGGCGAGCCGGTTGACGAGATCCGTTGCCGCATCCTCGAGTTCAGTGTCAGGGCAGGCGCCGTGGATGATGCCCCACTGCGCGGCGGTGGTGCCGGACAGTTCCTCGCCGAGCATCAACAGCTGGCGGGTGCGAACCATCCCGACGAGTCGAGGCAGCAACCAGGCCGCACCGCTGTCGGGCGTGAAGCCGCGCGCCATGAACGGTTCCCAGAACACCGCGTCCGACGCCGCAAGGCAGAAGTCGGACGCCAACGCGAGGTGGAAACCCAGGCCGGCCGCCCAGCCGCGAACCACAGCGACGACGGGCACCTGAGTCTCGAGCAGCAAGGGGATGAGCCTGTTGGCCTTGTTGGGCAGCCGCCGCTGCGTGCTCCCCACGCGCGGTTTGCGATCAGACGTGGCGTTGTTGGCCACCAGATCGGCGCCGGCGCAAAAGTCCGGACCCTCGGCGTCGATACGGATGACGCGAACCGATTCGTCGGTGCCGCACCGGGACAGGTGCCCGATCATCGCGTCGAGCATGGTGTCGTTGACCGCGTTGCGCCGTTCCGCCCGGTCCAGGGTCAGCCGCAGAACCGGGCCCTGCTGTTCGGCCCGGAGTCCGGGAACGCTCGGATACGTCACGGCCGGCTCAATGTTCGGTGAATCGGTTTGAGACGGCCACCAGCAGATCGGCGAGGTCGGTCGCCCCGCCGGGCGGTTCCGGCAGGCGTACTGGGCCCCGCTGCCTGCTGGGCAACAGGATCGTGGCGTGTCCCGGCGTGGTGACCTGGCCGCGGTGATTGGTCGCCGCGAGGTCCAGGTCCACCGCCGGACGGTCCCCGTCGGCCAGGTACTTGCGGGTGACGGTGCCGGTGATGGTGTGCAGATCGCCGACGTAGTTGAACAACCGGAATTCGCAATCCAGTTTCCACAGCCAGGCATCATCGCCCATCCAGTCGGTGCACAAATGGATGAGCCACGTCTCGCGCATGCGACCGTAGTCGAAGGTCGTCGGGTTGCCCGCGTTGCGCGCGGCGCTCGGGTCCCAGTGCACACGCTGTTGGACGTCGGGGACTCCGTGCTCGTTGGGTGTGTAGAACCGCGGAATCCGTTGCCTGTTCTGCCAGGCGAGCCTCAGGGGCCGCACGCCGTACATGCCCATGCCCATCCCGACGTGCCAGCACACCATGTCGGTGACGGTGAGCGGACCCTTGGTGAGCGGGCCGATCTCGTCGCCCTCGGCGACGTCCTCCCACCAACGCGGTTCGGCGCCTCGGGGCGCCTCGCGGGCGTACCGCGCGTCGAGCTCGGCGATCTCGTCGGCGCTCCACGTCTTGACGTCCACGTCTTCGTACTTCTTGCGCCCCCTGGCCTTGCTGCGTTCGGTGCGGATCATGTTCCGGTACTGGCCGCCGAGGATCACGCCGACGTCGTCGGCGAACACCTGTGCCGACCATTCGTGCACAGCCCGGGCGGCGAACTCACTGCTCTTGTCCAGCGCGGCGACAAGGGCGTTGCGCCGGAAGACTCGCCGGTCCGCGCGCAGCGGCGCCCACCACTCGCGCGACGACCCGCCGTAGAAGGCGTGAACACCGCGCAGCGGGTCACCGGTAGTCAGCTCCCGGTCCTCCTGGGAGAGTCCGGTGACCTCGTCCTCGCCGATCAACGTGTCGCCTCCGATCAGCGCGGGCGGCGCGATCGGTTCACCCCAGACCGACTTCGTCGCGTACTCGGGATCGGACCACAGCGGGTTGGCGTCGCCGTAGCTTTCCGCCACGATCCGGAAGGTGTCCTCGTTGGGCCGGCGGTAATGCGGAGGTTGAGTGTGCGGGACGGCGACGCCGATGCGGGCGCGCAACCTGGCCAAACCCTCATCCGTGATTTGGCCCGTTGCCGAGGACTGGGTCACGCATGCCTCCTCAGTTCGGACCTCCTCAGTTCGGCACAAATTGTCCCGGGGACGTCGGCGGAAATTAAGATACCCGAAAAACGGAAACGTCGTTAACGCAGGGGTGAGCGAGTTGACTCAGGAGCGGTCGGGCATCGAGAGCGCGGTCGGATCAGATGGTGTCTGCCGGATCACCATCGACCGTGCCGATGCCGCAAACTCGTTGTCGCCGTTGGCGCGTGAAGCTCTCACGGACGCGTTCGAGAAGGCCGATGACGATCCTTCGGTGCGAAGCGTGTTGTTGCGGGCGACGGGGGACCGGCACTTCTGCTCGGGTGCGGGTTTAGGTCCGCAATCGGCGCAGCCCACCGCGGAGAAGAAGCCCGGAGACGTCGCTCTGATGCTGCAGAAGGGTTATCAGCGACTGATCTCCGCGGTGCTCGATTGTGACAAGCCGGTGGTCGCCGCGGTCAAGGGTGTGGCTGCGGGTGCCGGCGCGAGCCTAGTGCTCGCCTGCGATCTGGTCGTCATGTCCACCGAGGCACGCCTGGTGGAGGCGTTCGTGCATCGCGGCATCCTGCCGGACTCGGGCGCGATACATCTGCTGACCAGGATCGTCGGACTGCGCAAGGCCACCGAACTCCTGATGCTCGGGGAACCCGTCGACGCCGCGACCTGCGAGCGCCTCACGTTGGTGAACCGTGTCGTGGCACCGGACGAGACCGACGCGGTCGCCGAGGAACTGGCCCGCCGCCTGGCCGCGGGCCCGACCGTCATGCTGGCACTGACCAAGCGCCTGTTGTCCGTGTCGTCGGAATCGGGGCGCGACCGGGCCTTCGAGCAGGAGGCATGGGCGCAGGAGGTGGTGTCGTGGACCGCCGACCTGCAGGAGGGGCTGCGGTCGTTCGCAGAGCGCCGACCGCCGAACTTCCAGGGTCGCTGACGGTCACCCGTTGGCGGGACCGCCACGAATGGTGAAGGTGGTGCTGTCGTCGATCTCGTCGATCGCCTCTGCCACCAATTCAGCTGTGAGTGAGCGGTTCTCGATTCCCTTGGTGACACCGATGAACACCCGCGACACCTTGCCCGCGCCCACCGAATAGATGTGAGCGGTGCGATCGCAATCCCGGTGCGACAGATAGACCACCACGGGTGTCACCAACTCCGGGTCCATCGCCTTGCCGGCCTCACCCATGATGTCCTCGGTCATCCGGGTGCGCGCGATCGGCGCGACGGCGTTGATGGCGATGCCGTTTCGCGCACCCTCGATCGCCAGCACATGCATCATACCGACCAGCCCCATCTTCGCGGCACCGTAATTGGCCTGCCCGAAGTTACCGAACAGGCCTGTGCCGGAGGTGGTTTGAACAATCCGACCATAGTTCTGCTCGCGCATGATGGGCCACGCGGCCCGGGTCACGTTGAAAGCGCCGGCCAGGTGGACCGAGATCACCGCGTCGACCTGTTCGGCGGTCATGTTCTTGAACGCCGCATCGCGGAGGATGCCCGCATTGTTGACGAGGATGTCGATCCGTCCGAAGGCGTCCAGCGCCGCCGCGACGATCGCCGCGCCACCGTCTTCCGTCGCAACGGAGTCGCCGTTGGCGACCGCGGTGCCGCCGGCGGCGGTGATCTCGTCGACGACCGCTTGCGCCGCCGAGATCGAGGCGCCCTGTCCGTCGACCGCGGTGCCGAGGTCGTTGACCACGACGCGGGCGCCACGACGGGCGAGTTCGAGTGCATGACAGCGGCCGAGTCCTCCGCCCGCACCGGTGACAACGGCAACCTGATCATCGAAGGTCAATGGTGACATGCTCGAGAGGTTACATTTACGTTGACGAGAATCTGCATTTGCATCGGAGGACACCATGAGTGCAGCCACCGAGCTGCTGCGACACGCGCGGGAACGAGCGGGCGGTCTCAGGGCCCGCTACCGTGCCGCCGGCTTCTGGTCGGACCTGCCGCTCGACGTCGTACGGTCGGCCGCCCAGCGGTATCCGACACGACCGGCACTGATCGATCGCAGTGCCGAAATCACCTACGCGGCACTGGATGAGCAGGTCGATCAGGCGGCACGTGCGCTTCGCGACTCCGGTGTCGGCGCGGCGACGCCCGTCGTCGTCGTGGTCGGCAACGACATCGGCTCGGTCGTCGCGGTACACGCCGCCATTCGTGTCGACGCGGTGATACTGCTCGCGCCGCGCAGCGCGGGCGCGACACAGGTCGCCGACATCGTGGCCCGCACCGGGGCCCGGTTCGGGCTGGCGCCGCACTGGCCTCCCGCCGGCGACGCGCCCTTGCGGGACGCGTGTGCCTGGGTTGACATCTTCCGTACCTCGGAGGCTTCGGTAAGCGACGGGCCCAAGCGGCCCGCCGACGAGCCGTCCTTCGTTCTCTACACCTCCGGCACGACGTCTCGGCCGAAGGGCGTCATCCATTCGCTGAGCACCCTTACCAAGGCATCGGTCAACTACATCGCCGCCGCAGGACTCGGCGGGGAGGACCGCATCTTCCTCATCAGCCCGCTCGCCTCGGTGACCGGTGTGCTGCAGGCTCTGTTCATCGGGCCCATGCTCGCCGTGCCGGTGGTGCTCGAAGACCGGTGGGATCCCACCGCGACGTGTGATCTTCTGTTGTCCTCCGGCGCAACGTGGTACGGCGGTCCGGACCGACTACTCGACCGGCTACTCGACGAAGCGGTCGCCAGGGGAAGCGGCGTGCCGCTGCGGGCGGTGTATCTCGGTGGCACCATGCTCGACAGGCGCATCGTCGAACGGGTTGAAGACGATTTCGGCATCGTTGTGATGCGGGCGTACGGATCGTCGGAGGTGCCGGTCAGCGCGTCGGGGCTGCGCGCCGAGAGCAGGGCGGTACGTCACGCGGATGACGGTGTCGCGCTGCAGGACGTCGATGTTCGGGTGGGTTCGGCGGGGGACCCGGGCGAGTGTTGTATCAAGGGCCCGCACGCCTTCCTCGGTTACACGGACACCGAGGACGATCTGAACGCGTTCGACGGGGAGTGGTTCCGGACCGGTGACGTGGCCGAGGTCAGCGATCACCGCGTGCGGATCGTGGGCCGCATCAAAGACATCGTCATCCGCAACGGAATGAAGATCCCCGCGGCGGAAGTCGAGGAGGCGGTGGCGCGGATTCCAGGTGTGCGAGAGTGTGCGGCCTACTCGGTTCCCGACGCCACCACCGGAGAACGGCTGGCGGTCGCCTTGATGCTCGACGACGGCGTCGAGATATCGCTCGCCGACGTGGCCGATGCTCTCGTCGGGGACGGCTTGCCGAAATACAAGCTGCCCGAGGAGTTGGTGTTCTGGGATGAGCCCCTGCCGCTCAACGCCAACGGCAAGGTGCAACGCAATACCCTCGAGGCCCGTTCGGAGGGTCGGCCGCGGGTACTCGCCGACCGCCTCGTGTAGACCTGGTTCCGCGAGACCGTAATTACGCAGGCCTTCACTCGAACTTTCGCTGCCGGAATACAGTTTCGCGGATCACGTCTATTGAGCCGGTCGAAAAACCGGTATGACGAATCCGTCGTCGTCCTCGCGGAAGCCGATCTCCAGTTCCATCCCCGCACTGAGCCGCTCGGCCGGACAGTCGGCGATCTCGGTCATCAGGCGGGGGCCCTCATCGAGGTCGACCATCGCGACGACGTAGGGCACGGCGTCGAACGGCGCGACGTTCTGGTGGATGACGCTCCACGTGTAGAGCCGCGATCGCCCGGTGGCCGGCGTGAGACGCACGTCCTCGCTCCAGCAGTGAGGGCAGAAGGGCCGGGCGTACAACGAGTTGCGGCCGCAGGAGCCGCATGCGTTGATCATCAGCGTGCGATCCTGAACCGCCGCCCACCAGCTTTCGCTGTCGCTGTCGATGGTCGGGCGGTTCGGGCCGGTGGGCGACTGCATCACTGCCTCCCGAGGATCATCGTCGCGCTGTGGGTGAAGAACCCGCCCATCGCGTGCACACATGCCAGGCGGGCGCCCTCGACCTGTCGTTCACCGCATTCGCCGCGCAGTTGCCGAACCGCTTCGACCATCAGGAACATTCCGCGCATCCCGGGATGACACGACGCCAGTCCGCCGCCGTCGGTGTTGGTGGGCAGCGTGCCGCTCGGACGGAGCGCGCCGGAGCCGATGAACGGACCACCCTCACCCTTGGCGCAGAACCCGAGATCTTCGACGGTCAGCAAGACGGTCGAGGTGAATGAGTCGTAGAGCTGACAGACGTCGATGTCCGCCGGGGTCACCCCCGCTTGCGCGAACGCTCGCGGACCCGATTGTGCGGCGGCAGATGTCGTGAAATCGGGCCACTCGCTCATGCTCACGTGCGATGCGGCGTCTGCGGCGCCGAGGATCCAGATCGGCTCCTTCGCACAGCTTTTCGCCACCCTCTCGCTGGCGAGCACGACCGCGCCGCCGCCGTCGGTTCGCAAACAGACGTGCTTCGACGTGAACGGTTCGGCGAGCATCGGCGCGGCGGCGACATCTTCGGCGGTGATCCGGTCGCGCTCGAAAGCGTTCTCGTTCATGGCCGCCCACTCGTGGGCGGTGACGGCCACCTCGGCCAGTTGTTCCTCTGTCGTCCCGTACTCGATCATGTGGCGCCTGGCCGCCATGGCGTACTTGGCGATCAGCGTGGCGCCGTACGGTGCTTCGAACTGCATCGCGCCGCCGGTGCTCAGTGCCGCGGCCGAGGCCCGCACCCGGCGCTTGACGTCCGAGCGTGCGGTCGAACCGTAGGTCAACAGGGCCACGTCGATCTCGCCCGCCGCGATGGCCGCCGCGGCGTGTCGTCCCATGACCTCCCACGAGGATCCGCCGACGTTGGTGGCGTCGACCCAGGTCGGTCGCAGGCCCAGGTACTCGCTCACCTCGATCGGTGGCAACAGTGTCCCGTGGCCACCGAATCCGTCGATGTCGTCCTTTGTCAGGCCGGCGTCTGCGACCGCCCGCCGCGCGGCCTGCGCCATCAGCGCCATCGCCGTCTTGTCGGGCACCCGCCCGCAATCGGACAGCGCGGCGCCGACCACCGCGACCCGGTTCTCGGACATACGTAATGGTTACCACAGGCGATAATGGCGTTAACGCCATGGTGGAATCATCGTTCTCGCTCGGTTACCGTGGTTGGGTGCCGGGACCGCTGCGAGATGCCTTGAAGGGCGATCGCCTGGTGTTGTGCCTCGCGTTGCTGAATGCCCGTACGCCCGACGTCCCCGCGATCGCGGCGGCCAGCGGATACGACGCCGTATATGTCGATCTCGAGCACACCTCGTGCTCGCTCGAAACGGCGGGAATGCTCTGTGTGGCCGCACTCGGCGCCGGCATCTCCGGTCTCGTGCGAGTGCCGTCGCACGATCCCACCGTGATCGCGCGCGTACTAGACGCCGGTGCGGTCGGTGTGATTGTGCCGCACGTGAACTCAGCTCAGGAAGCGCGGGCTGCGGTTGACGCGGCCCGCTTCCCGCCCGTCGGCCATCGGTCCATCTCCGGACCGAACACGGTGAGCGGGTATGCACCTCGTCCCGCTGCAGAGCTCACGGTCGAACTCGAGCGTCATACCGTGGTGGCGGTGATGATCGAAACGCCCGAGGCGGTGGCGGCGTCCGGCGAGATCGCGGCCGTCGAGGGGATCGACATGGTGTTACTGGGGCCCAGCGACCTGACGGCCGAGATGGGGATCCACGGCCAGTATGAGAATGAGCATTTCCACCGTGCAGTAGACTCTGTCGCAGCGGCCTGTCGTGCACACGGCGTGGCACTGGGAGTGGCTGGGATCAAGTCCGTTGACCTGCTGGAACGCTTTGCTGGTCTGGGACTGCGATTCATCTCGGCGGGAACCGACGTCGGGATGATGACCGAGGCCGCCACCGCCCGTGCGCATGCCCTGCGTGAGCTCGAGAGGCGCGCGGCGAGCCGATAACCGAGAGCCTCGTCACGACAACAGGAGGACGGATGCCCACCGCGATCTACACCGAGCAAGTCACCGACCCCATGGCATGGACCGGCGCGGACTTCAGCAGCAAAGAGGACTTCGTCTTCGACCTGTCGTCACGCAATGTCGCGGCGCTGGAATCCATTCTGGCCAAGACCGCGCATAAGGATCGCGACGACATCACGCCTGAGGATGCCCGGCATCCGGATCTCGACGAGGACCTCGCCCGGCTGTACCGGGAGCTGATGTTCGGACGGGGCTTGGCGTGCGTACGCGGTTTCCCCGTCGAGCAGCATTCGATCGAGGACCTGGAACGCATCTACTGGGCGTTCTGCACACACCTCGGCTACCTGGTGTCGAACAACTCCTTCGGCCACCGCATGGTGCGCGTGCAGGAGGAGGTGCTGCCCAACGGCGTGCAACCGGCGCGTGGCACCAAGTCCCGAGCCGAACTCGCGATGCACAACGATGCGGCGGACATCCTTTCGCTGCTCTGCGTGTACCCCGCGGCCGAGGGCGGCGAGAGCCAATTCGCCAGCGGCCCGGCCGCGCACAACCGGATTCTCAACGAGCGTCCCGACCTGCTCCCGGTGCTCTACCAGGGTTTCCCGCACCACCGGCGCAGCGAGCAACCCGACGATCAAGCGGACGTGACCCCCTACGACGTGCCGGTCTTCTCGCAGATCGACGGTCGCATCTGCATCAACTTCACCTACAGCAGCATCCTGCCCGCCATGCACACCCTCGGCCGCGAGTTCACCCCCGAGCAGAACGAGGCCATCGAGTTGTTGCGCAACATCCTGGTCGAACAGCAGGTCGAGTTCCGGTTGGAGTCCGGTGAGGCCGCCGTCGCCAACAACTTCGCGATGTGCCACTCCCGCTCGGACTTCGTCAGCAGCACCGACCCGAAGAAGGCACGCTGCTTCCTGCGGGCCTGGATGGAGGTTCCGCGCGAGGATCGCCGCCTCCCCGTCGGGCGGGAGTACTTCCACATGGAGAACAAAGATCTGCGCCTGGGCTACGACCCCGTTCCGGGCCGCGACGGCACGATCGCACGCAATGACTACAAGAACGTCGACCCCGCTCTGGCCGACATGTTCAAGGCGGCTCAAGCGAAGCCCAAAATCAACCGATGACAACCCGTCCGCGACTGGTCTACGAGAGGTGGACCGATCAGGTCGCAGGAGACATCCTGGCGGGGGCCGACATCGAGCTCGTCAAGCTCGACCTCCAAGCGCCTGACGAAGAGGGTTGGGCGGCACTGGAATCGGCGCACGGATATCAGGTCGCCACCAGAACAGACGTCGCCTCGATCGACGACGGTGCGCAGTGGCTGGCCGGGCGGGCCCTGATGGATCGCTGCCCACAGTTGCTTGCCGTGTGTTCTGCGGGGGCGGGTTACGACGTGATCGACGTCGCGGCGTGCACCCGCGCGGGGGTCGCGGTGTGCAACAACTCCGGTCCCGGCGCCGAGGCGGTCGCCGAACATGCGCTCGGGCTCATGCTTGATCTGGCCAAGAAGATCACCGCCGCCGACCGGGCGCTGCGCAGCGGTCCGCTCGGAGATCGATTGGCGCTGCGAGGCACTCAGCTGTTCGGAAAGACGCTCGGAGTCGTCGGGTTGGGCGCCATCGGTGGACGGCTCGTTCAGTTGTGCGCCCCGTTCGGAATGGAGGTCCTGGTCTTCGACCCCTACGTCGACGACGCGACCGCCCGCTCCAGGGGCGCGGTCCGGGTGGACCTTTCCGAACTGGTCGAAAGATCCGACTTCGTTCAGGTCACGTGCCCGCTGACCGCCGAGACGCGAGGGTTGTTCGGGCGCGCGCAATTCGCCGCGATGAAACCGACCGCGTACTTCATCACCACCGCGCGTGGCCCGGTACACGACGAAGCGGCCCTCTATGACGCCCTGGCCGCCGGTGACATCGCCGGGGCGGGGCTCGACGTGTTCCACGAGGAACCGCCGAGGCACGACAACCCGCTGCTGCGGCTCGACAACGTCGTCGCGACACCACATGTCGCGGGTATCACCGTCGAGGCGGCTCGTGATATCGCGGTCGCCACCGCCACCCAGTGGCAGACGATTTTCGCCGGGGACATGCCACCGCGGTTACTCAACCCGGAAGTGTGGCCGCGCTATTGCGACCGGTTCGAAGAGATCCTGGGCGTCCGGGCGACCGCCCGCGACACGGCAGCTGTGGAGTGAGATGAGCAATTACGACACCGTCACGTTCGAGGTCTCCGGTCACACCGCGTGTGTGACGTTGAACCGACCCGAGGTGCTCAACGCGATCAACGACGAGATGATCGCCGAATTCGCCGAGGTGTACGCCGAAATCGAACGTTCGCAGGACATCTGGACCGTCATCATCACCGGCGCCGGCCGCGCGCTGTGCGTTGGGGCCGACGTCAACAAGGCGGCCGACCACGACATGGAGAACGCGGCGGGCATCGACAACCAGGGCGATCCCATCCTCAGCTCCATGCGCCAGTGGGACGCGCCGCAGGAGGCGACACCCCCGTGGCTGCAGATGACCAAACCGATCATCTGTGCCGTCAACGGGATTGCGTGCGGAGCCGGCATGGACCTCGTCACCACCGCCGACATCACGATCGCCTCGGAACGCGCGACGTTGATGGACCCGCACGTGAGCATCGGCGTCGCCTCCGGGCGCGAAGGGGTCCGGCTGGCGCGGATTCTGCCGCTGCCTGTGGCCATGCGGTTGATCCTGATGGGCAAGCACGAGCAACTCGATGCCCAGCGCGCCTACGACCTCGGTGTGTTCACCGAGGTGGTGGCCCACGAGACGCTCATGGACCGGGCGTGGGAGGTCGCCGAGATCGTGAATTCCAATGCACCCCTTGCGGTGCGGGGTTCGCGGATGGCGGTGCGCAAAGGGTTGACGCTGCCGATATACGAAGCGGAACTGCTCGCCGAGAACTACCGCATGAAGGTGGCCCTGACCAAGGATGCGATCGAGGGCCCGCGCGCCTTCCTGGAGAAGCGCAAACCCGACTGGCAAGCGCGGTAGAAAGATCTAGGCCAATCCGAAGAAGTTCTTCGCGTTGGTGGACAACACCTTCCGCTTGGTCTCCTCATCGAGACCCTCGGTCGCCTTGTTGGCGACGTCCATGCTGTTGGGCCAGTTGGTGTCATTGTGCGGGTAGTCGGTCTCGAACATCAGCTGGTCGGGCCCGACCAGATCGAGGATGCGGAACGCGACCGGGTCGCCGAAGGTGGAGAACCACACCCGGCCGGGCACCTGGGTGCTCGGCGGCTCGGTCAGCAGCGGATGGATCCCACCCCAGGCGCGCCGATCCTCCCAGACCTCGTCGACGCGTTGCAGGTAGTACGGGATCCACCCGGCCTGCGCCTCGGCGAAGGCGAGCTTGAGCTTCGGGAACTGCCGCAGCTTGCCGGAGAACAGCCAGTCGACCAGGGCGATGGTGCAGTTGACCGCCATCAAAGCGCTCGTGACGACGTGCGGCGAGTCGGGTGAGGACTTCGTCAGCGACGAACTCGACCCGATGTGCAGCATGATGCCGACGTTGTTGCTCTCGCATGCGGCGAAGAACGGATCCCAGTAACCGCTGTGGATGGACGGCAGGTCCAGTCGCGCGGGCAGTTCCGAGAAGCACACCGCGGGCATGCCTTTGGCCGCGACCCGTTCCACCTCCTTGACGGCGAGATCGACGTCCCACAGCGGGATGATGCCCAGCGGGATGAGCCTGCCGTTCGAGCCGCCTGCCCACTCGTCGATCTGGAAGTCGTTGTAGGCCTGCACGCACAGCAACGCGAGCTCTTTGTCCTTGGCGTAGAGGAATCGCTGACCGCAGAACCGGACCAGTGTGTTGGGGAAGCAGGCGGAGGCCTCGATGCCGGCGACGTCCATGTCCGCGAGCCGGTCGGCCGGTCGATAGCAGCCGGGGCGCATCTCGTCGTAGGTGATCGGGTCGGTGGAGAGTTCGTCGAGTTCGTAACCGGCAGCCGCGCTGATGAGCGGAATCGGGATGATCGAATCCTCGTAGTGCCAGATGTCGGCGTCGCGGCCGTCCTCATCCTCGATGAAGGCGACGTCGGAGGTGACCGACGGGTCCATGCGCCCCCGATGCCGGACGATCCGCGGTCCGACGTCCCGATAGCGTTCGGGCAACCTGCTGGTCCAAAGGTCGGCCGGCTCCACCAGATGGTCGTCCGGCGACACGATCAGGATGTCTGCGGTCAACGCTGCACTCCTTCGGGAACGGCCTGCGGCACACACGCGAAACTCTTGTTTCCGTAATCGAGAATCAGTGTTTCCACGATAGCGTACAGGTACCCACGGCCGGGCGGAGACCGTCGGAGGGATGAAGTCCGGCGGGTCCGCGCCGATCCCGTCAAGGTGCGCGTGTAGGTAGGTGAGCAGAATCGAGCGGGGAACGCGTATTCTCAAGGGATCATGACTGCTAAGAAGCGAAGTGCCCGCGACTCGGAAGCCGAGCTGGAACTCGTCGAGGCCGAAGTCGAGATGCCGGGCAGCTGGCAGGAACGAACGATCGAGCGGCGACTCAGCCAGGCGCGTGCGCGCGCCCTCGCGCGCAGTTCGAGGTTCCTGGCGACGGCTCTCGAACTCGTCGAGGAATCCGGTCGCGCCGACTTCACCATCCAGACCCTCATCGACCGTTCGAACCTCAGCCTGCGCGCCTTCTATCAGCATTTCGCGGGGAAGGAAGAGCTGTTGCTGGCGCTCTACGAGAACGCCACCAGTCAGTTCATCGAAGCCATCCGCCACGAGGTGGCGGCCGCGGACGGTCCGATGGAGCAACTCGAGGCGTTCTGCCGTGGGTTCCTCTCGCGTGCGGAGTCGTCCGAGGCCATCGGCGGCCGCGTGATGACGATCTACAACCTGAGCCTGGAGATCGAACGGCCCGCCGACTTCGCCAAGATCTGGGAGCCGCACCAGAAACTGCTCACCAAGATCCTCACCTCGTGCTCCCGCGCCGGGCTGGTCCGCAAGGATATGACGCCCGCGCAGCTCACCACCTTGCTGAACTCGACGCTCATCGCGCTTGCGCAGATCGGCGTGTTTCATCTCGGTGTCAAGGGCGCTGAGCTCACCGAGGACCAGCTGTGGGCATGGTGCCTGCAAGCGCTGACCCCGCCCGCGGGTGCCCCCAAGAAGGCCGCGACCGCCAAGTCCGCGCCGCGGAAGCGCTCGACCCGCAAACCCAGAGATCTAACGGGGTAGGCCGAGCCCACGCTGGGCGATGATGGTGCGCTGGACCTCGCTGGTGCCGGCATAGATGGTGGTTCCCAGTGAGAACCGCATGAGGTGCTCGAAGCGGCCACGCTCCGGTGCCGTGGGCTCGAGATAGGACCGCATGGCATCGGGTCCGACGAGTTCGACGATGTCCTGACTGGCGCGCACGAGCGACTCAGTGGAGAACACCTTCGACATCGGCCCCTCGGCGACCGGCAGTTGGCCGTTCTCGGTCATCCACACGCATCGGCGCTGCAGCAGCATGGCCACTTCGAGCTCCATGGCCACCCGCGCGATCCGCCGTCTCACATCGGTTTTGGTGATCTGTGGGATTCCGTCGGGTGTCCGTGCCGAGCGTGCCCACTCCTCGGTGTGGTGCAGGAGCCGGGCGATGTGCGGTCCCCAGCCTGACGCGTGCTCGTCCTGTAGCGACAGGCCCAGCACCTGCCAACCGCCGTCCACCTCGCCGATGCGCCAATCGTCGCCGATGCGAACGTCGCTGTAGAAGGTGATGTTGGTTCGCTCGCCGGACAACGTCCACACCGCTTGCGCCTCGAAGCCGTCGGCGCCCGTCGGCACGAGAAACATCGTGAGCCCCTTGTGTTTCGGCTTCTCGGGGCTTGTGCGGGCCAGCAGGAAGACGTAATCGGCGATGTGGCCGTTCGTCGTGAACATCTTGGAGCCGTTGATGACCCAGTCGTCGCCGTCTCGCGCCGCCCTGGTTGCCGCGGCCGCCACGTCAGAACCACATTCCGGTTCGGTGAAACCCAGCGCGATGGTGACCTCACCGCTCAAGGCGCCGGGGAGGATGCGTTCCTTCATCGCGGGTGTGCCGATCTGCCGGATGATCGACGCGACCATCCGAGTGGTCTCGGACAGGTACACCGGCGCGTCCGTCCGCATCAGCTCCTCGTTGAGTGCCTGCTCTTCCCACGCGTTGCGATCCTGGCCGCCGAGTTCGGTCGGCCAACCGGGAGCGAAGTAACCCTTGTCGACAAGCCCTTTGGCGAAATCGTCGTTGTGCGCGACACCGCTGCGGTAGATCCGCTCCTCGACGTCGGGAGTCAACACGTTGTCGAGGTGGCCGCGCACGCCGTCCCGGAAGGCCTCGGTCGCGGCGTCGGATTGAAAATGCATGAGCGGGAACCAATCTGTCGCATACAGGGCGTGCGGACGGCGTAGGCGATAATGTTACTCTCAAAACTGAGAGTAACCATATTCGCATGTGAAGGATGTCCGGTGGACCTGAGCCTGTCCGGCGAGCAGCGACAACTCGTCGACTCCTTCGCGGCGATATATGCCCGCGAATCGACGTCGCAACGGGTGCGGGCAGCCGAACCCCTGGGCTTCGATCCGAAGCTGTGGGAGGCCCTCGTCCAGACCGGCATCATCGAGATGGCGGTCGGCGAATCCGACGGTGGCTGGGCGGCTTCCGAGCTCGAGTTGGCGTTGATCGCCGAGCAGTACGGTCGGGCGGTCGCGTCGGCGCCGGTGATCGAGGCGCAGATCGCCGCCCGGCTACTGGCTGCCTGTGACAGCGGCGACCTGCTGCGCGCGGCGCTGTCGGGCGACAAACTCGTCAGCTTCGCTCCGCGGGCCTGTGACGGCGATGTGCTGACGCTTGTGCCCGGCGGTGCGGTGGCCAACGCGGTGGTGGCGATGGTCGACGGGCGTCTCGTCGCGTCGTCTGCCGCCGACCGAAAGCACATCCAGAACCACGGGTCCCTACCGCTGGCCGATGTGGCTCTGCGCGACGTCACCGTTCTCGCCGAGGGTGAGCAAGCCCGCCGGGTGTTCTCGGACGCGGTCGACCTGTGGCTCGCGCTCACCGCCGCGGCTCTGGTGGGTGCCGCCGCCAAGGCCGTCGAGATGGGAGTCGAATACGCCAAGCAACGCCACGCATTCGGCGCTCCGATCGGTGCCTTTCAAGCCGTGTCACATCCGCTCGCGGACAGTGCCACCGCGACCGACGGTGCGCGGCTGCTGACATTCGAAGCGGCGTGCGCCTTCACCGATGAACCGCACCGCGTGACCGAGCTGGCCGCAATGGCCTTCGCCTTCGCCTACGAAACCGCGCGCGACGCGACCTATCGCAGCCTGCACGTCCACGGCGGCTATGGCTTCGGGATGGAGGGCGACATCCAGCTGTACTACCGGCGGGTCCGCGGCTGGGCCATGGTGTTCGGCGAGTCGGCCGTCGCCCTGGACCGCGTCGCGGACGCCCGCTACGGGGCGGTCGGCGGCTGAACCTCGTCAGGCCTCCGCCCGCACCTGGTCCTTGACCGACAACACGATCGGGGGAGCGGTCCGCCAGTTCGGCACGCCCCGCTCCTCGCCGGCGGTCGCACGCTTGTCGTCGCGTACGCCCACCCAGTGCGAATGGTTCAGCTGGTGCAGCGTGAAACACGACTGCAGCGCGTTGTAGAAGCCCATGTTGTCCACCGTCTGATTGACCGACTCCTTGATGAGCAGCGCCGCCATCGTCGGTACCGTGGCGATGCGTCGTGCCATTTCCAGTGTGCGATCGGCCAATTCGTCACGCTTGAAGATCTTGCTCACCATCCCGAGGCGGTACGCCTCCTCGATGTCGATGGCGTCGCCGGTCAGCATCAGCTCCTTGGTGCGCCGCGGGCCGAACTCCCAGGGGTGGCCGAAGTACTCCATACCGCACATCCCCAGCCGGGTGCCCACGACGTCGGCGAAGCGCACCTCCTCGCTGCCCACGATCAGGTCGCACGCCCAGATCAGCATCAGGCCCGCCGAGAACACGTCGCCGTGCACCTGCGCGATCGTGATCTTGCGCAGGTTGCGCCAGCGCAGGTTGTTCTGGAAGAAGTAATGCCACTCCTGCAGCATGATCTTTTCCGCACCCTCCCGGGTGCCGCCGTTGATCGCCGCGGTCGGGTGCTGGTCGGGTCCCGGCATGAACTCGGCGCGTGCCTGTTTCGAACCGATGTCATGGCCGGAGGAGAACATCGGGCCCTCGCCCGCGAGAATCACGACGCGCACGTCATCGTCGGCCTCGGCGCGCCCGAACGCGTCATCGAGCTCGACCAGCATCCCGCGGTTCTGCGCATTGCGCTGTTCCGGACGATTGAGCGAGATGCGGACGATCTGGCCCTCATCGAAGGTCTCCCACTTCAGGAACTTGTACTCGCTCATCGTGTCCTCCGGGTCTTCCATCGTGGCAATGGTGATATCAATATTTGAGAAGGTATGTTCTCACGGGCTGCGGGGGCGGGTCGGAAAGGGTGCACATGTCGGACTGCCAACGTAACCCGCGGGTGATCCTCTGGGGACCGGGACAGGTCGGTGTCGGAGCCCTGCGTGCGCTGATCACCCACCCCGGGCTGGAGCTCGCCGGCGTCGTCGTGCACTCCGAGGCAAAGGGCGGTTTGGATGCCGGTGCGCTGTGCGGCATGCCCGCGACCGGCGTCATCGCGACCCGTGACATCGATTCCGCCCTGTCGCTGGACGCCGACGTCGTCGCCTATTTCGCGTCGGGCGACTACCGGTACGCCGACGCCGCGGAGGACATCGCCCGCTGCCTGCGCGCGGGCAAGAACGTGGTGTGCACATCCCTGGTTCCGATGTGTTATCCGCCGGCCGCGGACAAGCAGACCGCCGATCTCATCGCAGCCGCGTGCGAGGAGGGAGGCACCAGCTTCTTCAACAGCGGCGTGGATCCCGGCTGGGCCAATGATGTGATCGCCCTGACCATGACGGGCTTCAGCAGCCGCGTTGACACGATCACCATGCAGGAGATCCTGGACTACGCCCCGATCAATCAGCCGGACATCATGTTCGACTTCATGGGATTCGGTCGTCCGCCGGACCATCCGGCGCCGCTGTTCGACCCCGAGCGGCTTGCCGCGCTGTGGGCGCCGATCGTCCACCTGGTGGCCGACGGCGTAGGTCTGCCGTTGGATCGCGTGATCACGACGATCGACAAATGGTTGGCCACAGAGCGTTACGAGGTCGCCTCCGGGCCGATCGAGCCGGGAACCATGGGCGGGATGCGCTTCAAGCTGGCGGGCATGGTGGACGACGAGGAACGTGTTGTGCTCGAGCACATCACCCGCATGGGTGAGGGCTCGGCCCCGGACTGGCCACGCCATCCTTCCCCGCACGGCGGATACCGCGTCATCATCGACGGCCTTCCGACGTACACCGTGGACATCGAAATGCACGGACGCGGCAACAACATGCGCGGTTTGACCTACGCGACCGTGATGCGGGAACTCAACGCGATTCCGGCAGTGATCGCCGCGCCGCCGGGCGTGTTGTCGACGCTGGACCTGCCGTTGATCACCGGACCCGTGCGCGGCGGCACGTGGCGGGGAGTCCTGCCCGGCACGGCGTCATGAGCCGGACACCGGCCGTCCCGGACGACATCTGGACGGTGATGCAGACGGCGTCCGCGGTGCGGCGGTATCGCGACGAACCGGTCGACGACGTCACGCTCGAGAAGTGTCTGCGCGCGGCCAGCTGGGCGCCGTCGGGCGGCAATCAGCAGCCCTGGCGGTTCGTGGTGTTGCGCTCGGAACGTGCACGTGCGCTCGTCACCGCCGCCGCACACCGGACGTGGGAGGAACTGCAACAGTTCTACGGGGTCTCGCCGCCCGACGACGGTGCGGGCGATCCGAAATCGCGGGTGCTGAGGTCGATGGCCGAACACATGCGGGTCGGCGGCGCCGCACCGGGTCTCGTCCTGTTCTGCGTTCAGCCGCAGGCCGGAGCATCCGATCTGCAACAGGGCGGTTCGATCTTCCCCGCCGTGCAGAACTTCCTCTTGGCGGCGCGTGCGCAGGGGCTGGGTGCGGCGATCACGTTGTGGCACAGCAGCTGCGAAGCGCAATTGCGTTCGCTGGTCGGCATTCCCGACGACTGGATGTTGGCGGCGTTGGTGACCGTAGGATGGCCCGCGGGCCGCCATCACACGGTGCGTCGCAAGCCGCTGCCGGAGGTCGCGGTGGTGGACAGTTGGGATCAGCCTTGGCCGTCGGACGATTGACCGCGATGCTCGAGCGCCGCGTCACGCTTCACGTCGAATCTCACGCTCACCTTCTGAAAACCCTTGGCCCGCTCGGCTTTCGCCCTGCGGGTATAGGTACGACGGTCTGCGGGCGTCAGATCCACGTCGTCGGTGAACGGGGTCATCAATGAGCGCGGGTACAACTGGTCGACCCGCACGACGTTGACCTCTGCACACATCACCAGCGTCACCGAGATCAGGTACAGGAACGCGAGCAGGCCGAGAACCAGCGCGAAGACGCTGTTGGTCGCGCTGGTCGACTTGACGACGTGCGCGACGTAGTTCGCGCCGAACCACTGCAGCAGCTGCCAGATCACCGCGGCCGTCAGCGCGCCGGGCAGCACATCGCGGTATGTCACCGATCGGGCGGTGGTGACGCGGAATGCCACCAGGCAGATGACCGCGTTGATCGCGACTGTCGCGACGGTCACGCCCACCTTTCCGAACAACCCCAGGCTCGCGGTCGCGTGGCCGACCGCCGACAACACCGTCGCGGTGATCGCGGCGGATCCGAGCACGAACAACAACAGCAGGCTGCGCAACCGCGATCTGATCGGGTCCGGACGATTGTTGCGGGGTACCGCCCACACCGAATCCATCGCGTTCTGCAGCGCTTGTCCGACACCGAGGCCGCCGTAGAGGGCGCCGGCGATCCCGACCACGACGGCCGTGACGCCGCCGCTGAGTTGGTCCGGGCGTTGCAGCTGGGTGCCGATGACCGGGAACTGGCTGAACGTGGACTGCAGAATCTGTTGTTGCAGGTCCGGGTGACCGACGAGTATCACCCCGAGCACCGTGGTCAGCAACAACAGCAGCGGAAACAGGGATACGAACGCGTAGTAGGTGATCAGCGCCGCCAGGTAACCGCCCTGGTCGTCGACGTACTTGTAGATCACCGCGATGACGAAGCCGACGCGGCGGTTGCGTCGCTGCAGCCGGTCCAGCCAGCCCACCATCTGCGGCCCCCTCGGCCTGGATCCTCGCTGATGAGGTCGGCGATACCCGATTCGCGGCGAGGTCAACCCAAGTCGTCGCGGCCCTCCGCCCGGCGCGCTCTCGCGCGGCGCTTGCCCTCGTGCATCGCGGCCACCCGCGCCACGGGGATGGTCCTGCCGTGTTCGATCAGGTCGGGCGGCAGCGTCTGTGGCCCCGGCATCGCCTCCGCCCACAGATCTCGTCCGGCCAGGGCGTCGATCGCGGTGTGCACGGTGAAATCGGCCGGGGTGACGCGGTCCAGGTCCGACCAGTCGACCGGGAACGACACCGGGCTACCGGGCCGCAGCCGCGGGCTGTAGGCAGCGACGACGGTCGCGCCGCCGGAGCGGGTCGAGTCGATGAACACCTTGCCTTCGCGATCCTCGACGATGAAAGCCGTTGTCGCGCTCGAGGGATCGAGCGACTCGGCCCGGGCAGCCAGGGCGCGGGTGGCCGCGGCGACATCGTCGACCGGCGCGCCGTCGTCGATCGGAACGAACACGTGAACACCCTTGGCACCGCTGGTCTTCACTGCCCCGGCCAGCCCGCAGTCCGAAAGCGCCTGCCGGACAAGCTTTGCGGCGGTGACGACGGCCGCGAAGCCGCTGTCCGGTGGCGGGTCCAGATCGAGCACCAGATGCGTTGGGCGGTAGATGTTCTCGGCCAAGCCGAGCGTCGGATGGTACTCGACGGCACGCTGGTTGGCCATCCACAGCAGCGTGCGCCGGTCGTCGCACAGGGCGTACCGCACCTCGCGGTGCGAGGACTCCGCCCACATCGAGACGGTCTTCACCCAGTCCGGGGTGTACTTCGGAACGTTCTTCTGCATGAATGGCGCCCGCCCGCGCAGCACCCGCAACACCGTGAGGGGTCGCCCGGCGAGACCGGGCAGTATCCGGTCGGACACCGCGTCGAGGTAATCGATCAGGTCGCGCTTGGTCGCGCCCGCATCCGGGGTCAGCGGCTCGTCCAGGTTGGTCAGCTTCACCCCGGCGCGCTGCTCCTCGGCGCTCATCCCCCCACCATAAGTGCGGGACGCGATCAGATGCTGAGTCGGCGGTAGCGCTGCAGCCGCCGGATCCCCGCCGCGGACACGGCACCGTCGCGCGCCGCGATCGCGGTTTCGAGCCGTGCACGCACGTCGTCGACGTCGAGGTGCGTCCCGATCGCGACGAGCGCATTGGCTTTCCCGTCGACTCGGGCCGACGACGGTGCGTTCGCTAAATGGACCGATGTGCCGACCACGTTGACCAGGTAGCGGCGCGTGCGCTCGCGATATCGGACCGCGACCGTCCCCTTGAGCCGGTACACCCCAGCGGGTGGCGTTTCCAGCAGGTCGATCAGCGTGGCGGGATCGACGCAACCGTCGCCGGTGACGGTCACCGAATCGGCGTGCACGTGGTGTCCGTGGTCGTCGGTGTCGGTGTCGACGAGCAACTCCCGCAGTGACAGTTGCTCACCGACCTCGGCGGATTCGGCCACGTCGTACAGCAGCGCCGGGTCGACGCGCCCGGCCGTGGCGCCGACGACGTGGACATCCGGATTCCGTTCGCGCACACGGCTTTCGATGCGATCGAGGACCGCATCCCGGTCTTCTTCGGGGATCCGGTCGAGCTTGTTGACCACCACCAGCGACGCCGCGCCGTAGCGGGCGGGCGGGGTGGCGTGGTCGTCGACGGTGTCGAAATGGGTCGCGGCGTCGATGACGTCGATGACGCCGCCCGGCCGCACCCGGTCCACCCCGCTGAACCGGATGATCCGCGAGATCGCGATCGGGTCGGCAATGCCGCTGGCCTCGATGATGATGGCGTCCAGACCGAGCTTCGGGTCGGCGAGCTTGGCCAGCGCGTCGTCGAGGCCACCGTCGTCGGGTAGGCAGCAGATACACCCTCCGGCGATCGAGGCCGGCTCGTCGACCTGGCCGGTGACCAGGGCGGCGTCGACGTTGAGTTCACCGAAGTCGTTGATGATGACGCCGACACGAGCCCCCGGCTGACGCAGTACGTGGTTGAGCAGCGTGGTCTTACCGGCGCCGAGGTAGCCGGTCAGGGCGATGGCCGGAATCGTCGTCGCTGTCACGCGACACATGATTGCAGCGTTGCGACCTGTGCGTCCGCCCACAGGGTGTTTCGGACCCGGGCGGACGTGGAACCTTGACCCTTGAGAGGAGGCCCGAATGACGGACCACGACAAGGCCGGGCAGGCACGCGAAGGCCTGCTCGACTCGGTGAAGGGCAAGGCCAAAGAGATGTTCGGTGCGATCACCGGGAACGACTCGATGACCGCCGAAGGCCAACTTCAGCAGGCCGAGGCCGAACGCCGTAAAGAAGCCAACACGATCGAAGCAGTCGCCGACGCCGAGGCGCGGGATGCCCGCACCGACGTCGCGGAGGCCAAGCGCGAGGCCGCCAAGGAGCGCACCGAGGTGAACGCCGAGGCCGCCGCAGAAAAAGGCGCGGTCGAGAACCAGAAGGCCGCCCAGAAGCGCGCCGCCGAAGACGCCGTACACCAGCAGCTGGAACGGGAGCGCACGCAGGCCGAGCTCGACGCCGAGCGCAAGGCCCGTGAGGCCCGAATCGAGCAGCGGGCGGAAGTGCATGACGCCGACACCCAGCTCGCCGGCGCGCTCGAAGACCACCGCGAAGCCGTCGAGGAGTCGGCAAGCGCGAAGGCCGAAGCCGCTCGCATCCGGCGGCAGGCCGACAACCTCAACGACAACGCCTGATCAAGGCATAGAAGGAGCTTGACCATGAGCCTCACCGCGATTCCGAAGGCGGTGCTGAGATTTCAGTACCAGGTGGCCCGAATGCCGCTGCAGTTGATCGACGACCGGTTCCTCGCGCGAATGAATGACGAGGCGCCCGCCCGCCTGTTCTACGAGCGTTCCCTCGGAATGCTGGACGTCACGGTTGGCGCCGCGCTCGGCGACCAGGAGCTGCAGAAGCGGGGCGCCACCGCCGTCGAGCGCACCGATGCCCTGCGCCGGGCCGCCGAACTCGACGCCGCCGCGGACGAGAACGTCAAGCAGGCGGGCAGGGAACTGAAGGTGACGCGCGAGAAGGCGCTGCAGGACAAGCAGAAGGCCTTCGAAGAGACCGAGGCCGAGGCCCGTCAGGCGCGCACCGAGGCGCAGCAGCGCAAGCGCACCGCGGTCGAGGACGCCGAGAAGAAGATCGTCGAGAGCAAGAAGCGGGCCGACGAGATCGCCGCGCAGCGCAAGAAGAACGTGGAGACGGCGAAGCGCCGCGAAGAAGAGCAGATCGAGGCGGCCGAGCGTGGTGCGGCCAAGGCGGCCACCGTGAAGCTGGCCGACGCGCAGGACAAGCGCGTGGACGCGACGGTGACGCGGGCGCAGGCCGACAAGATCGAAGACCTCGCCGAGGTCGAGAAGGACAAGCGCAAAGCCGACGGCTAGATCCCGAGCAGCGACTCGATCCAGCCTCGCGCGAAGTAGAGCAGGAAGCCCGCGGCGACCACCCACAACAGTGGGCTGATCTCGCGGGCTTTTCCTGCTGCCGAGCGCAGCACCACCCAGGCGATGAAGCCGACGCCGATGCCGTTGGCGATCGAGTACGAGAACGGCATCGTCGCCACCGTCAGCACCACGGGCAGCGCCACCGAGAACTCGGAGATGTCGATGTGGCGCAGGTGCGACACCATCATCGCGCCGACGATCACCAGCGCCGCCGCGGCCACCTCGGTCGGTACCACCGACGCCAGCGGCGAGATGAACATCGCGGCGAGGAACAGCACGCCGGTCACTATGTTCGCCAGCCCGGTGCGAGCACCCTCCCCGATGCCGGCCCCCGATTCCACGAACACGGTGTTCGACGACGCCGACGATGCCCCGCCGACCACGGCACCCGCACCTTCGACGACCAGGGCCGCCCGCAGGCGCGGAAAGGTGCCTTCCTCGTCGGCCAGCCCCGCCTCCCGCGACAGTCCGGTGAAGGTGCCCATGGCGTCGAAGAAGTTCGCGAATACGAGCGTGAACACGAACATGGTCGCGGCGATCACCCCGATGCGGCCGAAGCTGTCCATGCTGAAGGCGCCGACGAGCGAGAGATCCGGTAGCGCGAACGGTGACCCCGACAGCGTCGGCACCGACAGGCTCCACCCGCCGGGCTTGTCGACCGCGGACCCGAGATGCCAGATCGCTTCGATCACGACCGCGACCGCCGTGCCGGTGACGAGCCCAATGAGGATGCCGCCCCGCACTTTTCGGGCCACCAGGATGCCCGTCAGCAGAAGCGTCAACGCGAAGACGACGGTGGGCACGGTGCTGATCGACCCGCTGCCGTCGCCCCCGAGGCCGACCGGCGGCGACGGTCGTCCGGTCGAACCGATGAACCCCGCATCGACCAGGCCGATGAACAGGATGAACAACCCGATACCGGACGTGATCGCGAGCTTCAGCTGCATGGGCACGGCGTCGAACACCAAGCGCCGCAGCCCGGTCGCCGCCAGCACGACGATGATGAGGCCGTTGATCACCACCAGTCCCATGGCCTCGGCCCAGGTGAGGGAGCCGACGAGCGTCGTCGCGACGAACGAGTTGATCCCGAGCCCGGCGGCGAATGCGAACGGCATCCGCGCGATCAGGCCGAACAGGATCGTCATCACGCCCGCAGCCAGCGCGGTCACCGCCGAGACCTCGGCGAACTGCAGTCGCTCCCCGGTGACATCCTCCGAGCTGGACAGGATGATCGGGTTCAGCACGATGATGTAGGCCATCGCGATGAACGTGACCAGGCCGCCGCGGGCCTCCGCTCCGATGGTCGAGCCACGCGCCGAGATCTCGAAGAAGCGGTCGAGGCGGTTCATTCCCCAGACCCTATGGGGTGCCGTCGACGCGCGTCATCTCGTGCAGGGCCCGCAGGAACGCTCGCCGGTCGGCCGGCGACAACACCGAGAGCCATCGTTCCTCACCGCGCTGGATCTCCGCCTGCACCGAGTCCTTCAGCGCACGACCGGCTTCGGTGATCGCGAGCAGCCGCACACGTCGGTCGGCGGGATCGGGTCGCCGCTCGATATAGCCCTTCTCCTGCAGCTCGTCGAGCGTGGGGATGATCCGGGTCTTGTCGGCGCCGATGGCTTCGGCGAGCGCGGCCTGGGTGCGCACCGGGGACTCGTCGAGGGCGAGCAACACGCTGTATCCCCACATCGAGACACCGTGCTCGGCCAGCACGGGAGTCTCGAGCGTGATCAACCGACGCAACAGCGGCGCAAGCATCGCCGCGAGGTCCGGTCGTCGCGGCTTCGGCGGCATGGAGGGATATTAAGCGTTGACCGATTATATGCATACGTATATCGTAGGCACATGCATACGAATAACGATCCGCGACCGCTACACAGGATCGCGGTCGCCAAGACAGTCGATATCGCCTCGAAGGTCACCACCAAGGATTTCGACCGCCCGACGCCGTGCGCCGGGTGGAATCTCGCCGATTTGTTGATCCATATGACCGTGCAGCACAAGGGGTTTGCCGCGGCCGCACGGGGAGCCGGTGCCGACCTCGCGACATGGGAGCCCGCGACCGTCGCCGATGCGGTTCGCGCCGACCCCGGCGGTGCGTACGCCGCGGCGGCCACCGAGGTGCTGGACGCGTTCGCCGCCGACGGTGTGAAGGACGCGACGTTCGCGCTACCCGAGTTCGGTCCGAACGCCACCGTTCCGGGTGCGATGGCGATCGGTTTCCATTTCGTCGACTACGTCGTGCACGGGTGGGACCTCGCCCGCAGCCTCGGCGTGCCGTTCGCGCTGCCCGCCGAGGTGATCGAGGCCGTGGTGCCGCTGGCGATGGGGGTGCCCGACGGCGAGATTCGCGACGCGGACAATTCGCCGTTCGCGCGTGCGGTGTCCGCCGGTGGGGGCGCGAGCGATCTCGACCGGGTGCTGCGTCACCTGGGTCGATCGCCCGAATGGCGGGCCGAAGCCGTCACCGTGGGTCGATGAGATCGCGCAGCTTCTCGGCCGGGACGACGGATGCGCCCGCGGCGCGCACCCGCTCGGCAAGGGTCCGGTCGGACGTCGCCACGCTGATCTCGTCCGGCCGGTCGTCCGCGCGGATCAGGCGGACGATCTCGTCGTCGGCCGAGTTGGCCGCTGCCCGGGGCGCGTGAGCGACCGTGACCACCGCGGAGGTGATCGGCGGCTCGGGAGGGCGCTCGAACACGACGGTGACGTCGTCACCCTGAGGGTTCCAGGCTTCCAATCGCTCGACGAGGGCCGTCATGGCGCGGTGGCGATCACGCCACCAGCCGTCGGGGCGCGAGCCGATCACGTTCATTCCGTCGACGATCCAGCGCATCGTTCGTCGAGGACGGAGCTTCGGTCAGGGGATGACCGAGTCAGTAGGCGTGGCCGGTCTGCTTGGCCGCCGGATGCCGACGGCCAAGCAGGTAACCGAGCCAACGAATGTCGAGAAGCACCTGGTCGCCTTCCGCTATGCAGTCTTCTGGGTCAACAGCGGCAGCAGTCGGCGCCGTTTTTCGATGTTTTCCGCGAAGTGGTGAAGCGCATCGGGTACCGATGTGGCAATCGGGACGCTCACGCCTGAACCGTGCAGTACACGTTGCACGTCGTCGCTGGCGATGACGGCCCAATCCACCTCGGTGTGATAGCAGGATTCGTCGACTTCATACAACAACGAAATCAATTGATCTGCGCACGAACTCACACCGCTCAGATCGAGAAGGTACGGCTTCTCGGCTAAAACGAATCGGCGGGCGAACGCGGTGATCCGTTCGACGTTGCGGTCATCGATGATGCCATCGACCGTCACGACCGTTGCCAACTGGCGGCAGACCGCATGAAGCTGGGCCCCGGCGCAGTCGAATGTCGGATTCCCGTACATCACCGCCTCCTCGATTGTTCAGCTTCGATGGAGCTCAATCTATGCGGCGAGATTAAGGCAAGCGCCAACGGCGACTAATACTTTGGTAAGAAGCATATTTTGCGTTCGCTAGCAAATTAGCCGCGCTGCATCCACTGTGGCCCCGAATAGTTCTCCCAGGGGCTGTAATCGGCGAGCAGTTCGGACTGCTCCGGTCGCTCGCCTTCGGGCACATGCTGCAGGTTGATCCGGATGCGGTACCAGATCGAACTCGGTCCGCGCATACCGTCGACCAGAACGTCTGCGGGCTCGAGCTTTTCGGCCACCGACGGATGGCGTCGTCGCCATTCGTCCAACGCCGCCATCGCCTCGTCTTTGGTTTTGGTGCGGGCGATTTCGATCAGCGGCTTCGAGGAGACCCGGCGGCCGCCGGCCCCGCTGGATCGTTTGGCCCCGCGCGGTGCCTTCTCCGCCGGGCCGAGCCGGTCGGCGAGATCCAGCAGCGCGTCCAGCGATCCCGGAGCATCGTCGATGCCCTCCCACGGGTCGCCGAGTTCGGCGAATCGTTGTGGCACCGTCGCGATCGTGAACTCCTCGGGGCGGCACCCGGGCACCTCGCTCCAGAGCAGCGGCGTGGACACCCTGGCATCGGGTGTCGCGCGCACCGAGTAGGCCGACGCGATCGTCCGGTCGAATGCGTTCTGGTTGAAGTCGACGAAGACGCCCTCGCGTTCCTCTTTCCACCAGCGCGCGGTGGCGATGTCGGGTGCGCGGCGTTCGACCTCGCGGGCCACCGCCTGTGCCGCGAGGCGGACGAACTTGAAGGGCCAGCGGCGCTCGATCCGGGCGTAGATGTGGAAGCCCTTCGATCCCGATGTCTTGGGCCAGGCCGTCAGGCCGTGGTCCTCGAGCACCTCGCGGGCCACCATCGCGACGTCGATGATCTGCGGCCACTCCACACCCGGCAGAGGATCGAGGTCGACGCGCAGTTCGTCGGGGTGGGCCAGGTCGTCGGCCCGCACCGGGTGGGGGTTGAGGTCGACGCATCCGAGGTTGACCGCCCAGACCAGGCCGGCCGCGTCGCGGAGCACGGCTTCGGCCGCCGACGTCCCGGACGCGTATTTGAGCTCGGCGACGTCGACGAAATCGGGCCGGTTCTTCGGCGCCCGCTTCTGGAACACCGCCTCCTCGGTGATGCCCTTGACGAACCGCTTGAGGATCATCGGCCGGTCGCGCACACCGCGCAGGGCGCCGTCGGCGACGCCGAGGTAGTAGTGCATGAGGTCGGACTTCGTGACGCCGATGTCGGGGAAGACGACCTTGTCGGGGTGGGTTATGGGCACCCGGTGACCGTCGACCTCCAGATACCGGGGTGCGGCCATAGCGTCATGCTAGTTTCCCGGCCGCAGTGCGACGCGGGTCACATATGGTGGGTGTCATGGCCAGACTCTCCGAGCTCCCGTCGCAAGCGTTCGCCAAGGCTCAACAACTCGTCGAACGCGGGTCGGCCGAGCTGCACTACGCCGCCAAGATGTTCGGTGCGGGTGCGTTCAAGATCGAACCCCCGCAGAACGTCGCCGCGATGCTCGCCGACATCCGGCGATGGGGCGAGTTCGGGATGATCCCGGCGCTCAACGCCCGTCGCCACCCGAACCGCACCGCGATCATCGACGACTTCGGCGAGATGACCTTCAAAGAGCTCGACGACGCCGCGCACTCGGTGGCCAACGGCCTGCTGGAGAAGGGTGTCAAGGGCGGTGACGGCGTCGCGATCCTGGCCCGCAACCACCGGTGGTTCCTCGTCGCGCTGTACGGCGCCGCCCGCACCGGCGCCCGGATCATCCTGCTCAACAGCGAGTTCTCCGGCCCTCAGGTCAAAGAGGTGTCCGAACGCGAGGGCGCCAAGCTGATCATCTACGACGACGAGTACTGCCAGGCGGTGTCCAAGGCCGACCCGCCGCTGGGCAAGCTGCGCGCGCTGGGCGTGAACCCCGATAAGGACGAACCGTCGCCCAGCACCGACGAGACGCTCGAGGACTTTGTCTCGCGCCACTCGGGCAAGCCCGCGCCGAAGGCGACCAAGCACTCGTCGGTGATCATCCTGACCAGCGGTACGACGGGAACACCCAAGGGCGCCAACAGAAGTACACCACCGACCCTTGCTCCCATCGGCGGTGTGCTGTCGCATGTGCCGTTCAAGGGCGGCGAGATCACCGCGCTTCCGGCGCCGATGTTCCACGCACTGGGCTTCCTGCACGCGACGATCGCGATGATGTTGGGCACCACGCTGGTGCTGCGCCGAAAATTCAAGGCCGACAGGGTGCTCGAGGACATCGAGAAGCACAAGGTGACCGCGGTCGTGGTGGTCCCGGTGATGTTGTCGCGCATGCTCGATGCGCTCGACGGGATGGACCGCAAGCCCGACCTGTCCTCGTTGCGGATCGTGTTCGTTTCGGGGTCGCAGCTTGGCGCGGAGATGGCACAGCGCGCGCTCAAGGCGCTCGGGCCCGTCATCTACAACCTGTACGGGTCGACCGAGATCGCGTTCGCCACCATCGCGCGGCCGCAGGATCTGGAAAAGAACCCGGCCACCGTCGGACCGGTGGTGAAGGGCGTGAAGGTCAAGATCCTCGACGACGACGGCAACGAGCTGCCGCAGGGCGAGGTCGGACGGATCTTCGTCGGCAACTTCTTCCCGTTCGAGGGCTATACCGGCGGTGGCCACAAGCAGATCATCGACGGGCTGATGTCCTCGGGCGACGTCGGCTACTTCGACGAGAACGGCCTGCTCTACGTCAGCGGCCGCGACGACGAGATGATCGTGTCCGGCGGTGAGAACGTGTTCCCGGCCGAGGTGGAGGACCTGATCAGCGGGCACCCTGATGTCGTCGAGGCCACCGCGGTGGGCGTCGAGGACAAGGAGTGGGGCCATCGGCTGCGGGCTTTTGTGGTCAAGACCGACGGCGCCTCGATCGGCGAGGACGACATCAAGGGTTACGTCCGCGAGCATCTGGCCCGCTACAAGGTGCCCCGCGAGGTGGTCTTCCTCGACGAACTGCCGCGCAACCCGACCGGCAAGATCCTGAAGCGGGAGCTCCGCGAGATGGACGTCGACGGCGGCGGCGAGAAAGCCGACGAGACGGCCGAGGACAAGGCCGACGAGAAGGCGGACGCCAACCAGTCGGAATAGTCGCGCCGCTGCGGTGGTAGTAGCAGGGCGTGAACATCGATCTGACTGGAAAGACCGCGCTCGTCACCGGATCCACGCAAGGCATCGGCCTCGCGATCGCCGAGGCCTTGGCGCGTGCCGGCGCCCGCGTCGCCATAAACGGGCGCACCCCTGACCGGGTTGAGGAGGCGGTGGTGAAGCTCGACGGCGACGTGCTCGGCGTCGCGGTCGACGTGACGACCGAGGCCGGCGTCGCCGAACTGCTAGAGCGGCTGCCTGACGTCGACATCCTGGTCAACAACCTCGGCATCTTCGGTGCCGCGCCGGCGCGGGAGATCACCGACGACCAGTGGCGCACCTATTTCGAGGTCAATGTGCTCTCCGCCGCCCGGCTCATCCGCGCATATCTGCCCGCCATGACCGAGCGGGGCTGGGGCCGGGCCATCCAGATCGCCAGCGACTCCGCTCTGGTGATCCCCGAAGAGATGATCCACTACGGCGTGTCCAAGACCGCGCTGCTGGCGTTGTCGCGGGGCTTCGCCAAGGACGCCGCGGGGTCCGGTGTCACGGTCAACTCGGTGATCGCCGGGCCGACGCACACCGCGGGCGTCGAGGACTTCGTCTACCAACTGGTCGACAAGTCGCTGCCGTGGGAGGAGGCGCAGCGCGAGTTCATGCGCAAGCACCGCCCGCAGTCGCTGCTGCAGCGGCTCATCGAACCGGCCGAAATCGCCAATCTGGTCGCATATCTCGCGTCACCGTTGGCGTCGGCGACGACGGGAGCCGCGGTGCGCGTCGACGGTGGCTACGTGGATTCGATCGTGCCTTAGTCGGCCATCGCGGCCGCGCCGGGAATCGCCAGGCACACCAGCATCAGCAGGAGCAAGAACCACCCGGCGCCCTGCCACTGCACCCAGGCGCCCTCGGCCTTCCACTCGCGGTAGGTCCGGATGAAGGCCCCCACCCCGCCGAGGAACAGGATGGCGGGCACGGTCGAGGCGGCGACGATCGAGGTCTTCGAGACGACCGCGTAGATGACGAACGCGAGGGCAGCGATGGCGACCACCACCGCCGTGTAGGTTGCGGCGGCCCGGAACGCTCCCGGCCGGTCCCAGCGCTTCTCGACGTCGTTGGTCATGACTGAATTGTTGCCTTCGCTGCGATCGTTAAACGCCCATCAGGGTCCGTTGATGTACCACGACAGGCAGCCGGGGATGTCACGGCAGGCGATCACGGCGGTCTGGTCGGGCGGGCCGCCGCGGACCTTCGGCGGCCGCTTACCGAAGTTGCACGAGGTCGCCCACGGGTTTCCGGGGATGATGCCGGGATAGCACGGGGCCGCCTGATCTCGTGGCGCCGGGTCGCCGGCGAGAACGGTCGGTGTCAGCAACAGCCCGAGCACCGCCGCGGCGCCGACAACGACGCGGGTGATCCGGACACTGCGGCCGCTCATCACCTTGTCCCAACGCTAGAACGCAACCTTGGATTTCAGGCTACGCCGTTTCGGCAAGCGCTTTTACGGATCGCGGGGCAGTCCCAGGAGGCGTTCGGCGATGATGTTGAGCTGCACTTCGGTCGTGCCGCCGTAGATCGTGGTGGCCCTGCTGCCGAGCAGGTATTCCGCCCACCGGCCGGGCTCCTGCTTCGGGTCCCCGATCGCGGCGTCGGTGCCGAACGACGACACCGCGAACTCCGCGTAGCCCTGACCGGTCTTCATCGACAACAGCTTCGAGATCGCCGCCGAGGGCATCGGATCGGCACCGGCGAGCGTGAGCAGCGTCGAGCGCATGTTGAGCACCTTGGCGGCGTGCCCCTCGGCGATGAGCCTGCCCGCATGATTCTGCTCGATCTGGTCGAACTGACCCTCTTGGAGGAACGTGATGAAGTCGGCCAGGCTGGCCAGGAACGGCGGCTCGCTGCTGCCGATCGACACCCGCTCGTTGGTCAGCGTGTTGCGGCTGACCTCCCAACCCCGGTTCACCTCGCCGAGCACCATCTCGTCGGGCACGAAGACGTCGTCGATGAACACCGTGTTGAACATCGCGTTGCCGGTCAGCTCCCGCAACGGTTTGACCTCGACGCCTTCGCTGGCCATGTCGAGCAGGAAGTAGGTGATCCCGTTGTGTTTCGGTGCGTTCGGATCGGTGCGCGCCAGCAGCGCACCCCACTGGGAAAACTGTGCGCCGGTGGTCCAAATCTTCTGGCCGGTGATCCGCCAGCCGCCGTCGACCTGGGTCGCCTTGGTCGTCAGGCTGGCAAGGTCCGAACCCGCGCCAGGCTCGGAAAACAGCTGGCACCAGATCATTTCGCCGCGGAACGTCGGCGGCAGGAAGCGCTGCTTCTGCTCGTCGGTGCCGAACGCGACGATCGAGGGGATGATCCACGCCGCGATGCCCATCTGCGGGCGCTTGACCCGGCCGGCGTCGAACTCCTGGGCGATGATGATCTGCTCGACGGGGCCGGCGGCGCGCCCCCACGGCTTGGGCAGATGCGGCTGCACCCAACCGCCCTCGGCGATCGCGACATTGCGCTCTTCGCGTGGAATGGCCTTCAGCGCAGCGACTTCCGCGCGGATCTCGTCGCGCAGCTTCTCGGTCTCGGGGTCGAGGTCGATGTTGAGCTTGCGCATCCCGGTGCTGGTCGCGACGTCGACGACCTGCTGCGGGTAGTCGGCGTGCCTGCCGAAGCCGGCGGCCAGCACCAGCGCACGCCGGTAGTAGACGTTGGTGTCATGCTCCCAGGTGAAGCCGATGCCACCGTGTACCTGGATGCAGTCCTGCGCGCAGTGTTGAGCGGCCTCCGGAGCCAGCGTGGCCGCCACGGCCGTGGCAAACTCGAAAGCCGCTTCGGCGGAGCCGGTTTCGCGGAACTCGTCGATGGCCCGGGCCGCATCCCAGACGGCGGCGGTGGCGCGCTCGGTGTCGGCGATCATCCCGGCGCACTTGTGCTTGATGGCCTGGAACTGGCCGATGGGCCTGCCGAACTGCTCGCGGATCTTGGCGTAGGCGGCGGCGGTGTCGGTGGCCCATCGGGCGACGCCGATGCACTCCGCCGACAGCAGCGTCGAGATCAACGCGCGGGCCAAGGGGCGGCTCAGGTTGCTCAGCACCCGGTCGTCGCTGACCTCGACGGCGTTGGCGCGCACATGCGCCACGGGCCGCAGCGGGTCGAGGCTCGTGACGGGCTCGATCTCGAGCTGATCGGCGTCGAGCACCACCCACTCTTCGCCGCTTTCGATGGCGACTGGGAGCACCAGCAGCGAGGCCTGGGCGGCGGCGGGCACGGCACGCACCTCGCCCCGGATGACCAGGCCGGCGGAGTCGCCTTCGCCGTGCCGGGTGGCCGTCAGACTCGAGTCGATCGCGTAGGTCGCGATCGTCGCGCCGGAGGCCAGGTCGGTCAGCCGAGGCGCGTTGGCGTCGTGGGCGGTGATCAACGCGCTGGCGATCGCTGAGGGCACGAACGGCCCCGGCACCGCGCCGTAGCCGAACTCGGCGACGACGATGGCCAGTTCGAGGATCCCGAAACCCTGTCCGCCAACGTCTTCGGACAGGTGGACACCCTGCAGGCCTTGCTCGGCCGCGGCCTTCCAGTAGGGCGGCGGGTTCGGGATCGGCGTCTCCAACGCTTCGTGCAGCACCTCGGACGGCGCCACCCGAGCGACGAAGGACCGCACCGAGTCGGCCAGGTCGTTGTGCTCAGGATTGATTGCGATGGGCATACCTGCACCTCACTGTGACGGAGTGTCCCTATTAACCGGTCGGTTGGGAGACACGATACCGTTCACGACATTGGCCAGTTCACGGCCGTCCCGCAGCCGTCGGCAGTTGTCCACACCGTGCTCGAGATACCGCCGCATCGTGTCCGCGGTGTACCAGGTGACGTGCGGGGTGAGCACGACGTTGTCGAGCCGCAGCAACGGGTTGTCGGGCGCGACGGGTTCGGTGGCAAAGACGTCGAGGCCGGCACCGGCCAACCGGCGCGTGCTCAACGCGTCGACGAGGGCGGGTTCGTCGACGATGGCGCCGCGGCTGGTGTTGACCAGGACTGCGCCGGGCTTCATGCCGTTCAGCGCCGCTCGGTCGATCATGGCGGCCGTCGCGTCGGTCAGGGGGAGATGCAGCGAGACGATGTCGCTGGCGGCCAGCAGGTCGGGCAGCGTTCGCCAGTCGGGGTGGCCGTCGTCGCGCGTGCTGGTGTGCAGTACGTCGGCGTCCATCGCCCGCACGATCCGCTCCACCCGCTTGGCGACGTTGCCGTAACCGATCAAACCCACGGTGCAGCCGCCGATGTCACGCACGGTCTCGCCGAGGCTGGGGTCCGACGGCCAACCGCGGCCCTCGCGGGTCGCGTGGTCGAGTTCGGTCAGCCGACGCAGTGCGGCCAGCATCAGCAAAACGGTGCCCTCGGCGACCGACGGGGCGTTCGCGCCCGGCATGTTGGCCACGGCGATACCCAGGTCGGTCGCGGTCGCCACGTCGATGGTGTTGACCCCGGCGCCCATCTTGTGCACGAGCCGGCAGCGTCTGGCCCGGGCGAGGTCGTCGCCGGAGATCGGCCGAAGCACATGCCAGATCACGTCGGCCTCGGGAAGCTCGCGGTAGAAGGTGGTGTCGTCGTCCTCCGCGCAGTAGCGGATGTCGAGCCAATCGGACTGTGGCGCAACGAAGTCGATCGCCTTGGTCCCGGGAGTGAAATGGGCGAGGACCCGCAGCGGCTCGATTGCTACCGCCACCGCTTCGCGATCCACTTCGCGATGGTATCGGCTTGTTCGCTGCGCGCCCCCGGAGTGGTGAAGTAATGGTCGGTGTCGATCGAACACTGGGCTTTGTCCGTGCCGGCCAACGCGTCGTAGATATGCTGCGCGTCGGAGGGGAACACGCCGGTGTCCTGATCGGCGTTGATGACGAGCGCCGGGCAGGTGATCCGGTTGAGGTGCGGTTCGGCGCGGGTCTGCGCGTGTCGCAGGCTCCACATGCCGACCCAGTTACGCAGTGTGCAGGCCGCCGCGATGCCGCGGGCAGATCGGTTGGCCTGCACGGGGACTCCGGCGTAGCACATGTTCGCGGGTCGTTTCGTCGGCTCCAGCGTCGCGTCGACCATGCGCGGATCCGCCCATGTCCGCATCACCGTGAACGGCCGGTCGGAGAACCCCGCGGCCCGCACGTGCTCGAGTTCGGCCTCCGCCCAGTCCGTGATGGCGTGATTCCGCGCGACCTGGGCGGCGCGGTACCGCTCGACGAACTCATCCGAAAACGGGGGACCGTTGCGTTCGTCGAAGAGGTCGAGTTCGGGATCGGTTGCCACGGCGTCTGTTTCGTCGATGACGGACGCGTCCATCCAGGCGGTGAGCACATCGGGGCGACCGGGATGCGCCGCGGTCGAGACGTAGCCGTCGGCGGGTAAGAGCTCGTTGAGTCCGGCGGCCGGACGCATCCCGGGCAGCGGTGTCACGTGTGGGTCGACGGCCTGTGCCTGGTAGGCCGCCATCAGTGATCCGCCGCCGGAGTTGCCCAGAAGCACAACGGTTTCCACGCCCTGAACCTCGCGCAGCCACCGGACGCCGACACCGATGTCGACGAGCGCGTGGTCGAGCAGGAAGCTGCTCTCGAACCCGCGGAAGCGCGTGTTCCAGCCCAGAAACCCGATTCCGCGGGTGGCCATGTAATCGGCGAGATAGTGCTCCGAGAAGTCGATCTGGTAATGCGTGGCGATCATCGCGACCTTCGGCTTGCGCCCGACGCCGCGGTGGTAGACGCCCTGACACGGGTGACCGCCCGCACCGGCGCGGCGGGCAGTGGGGGAGTCCAGGCCGACGAACTCGCGGGTGACTCCGGGGGTTGCGGTGGTCGACGGCGTTCGGGTCATTCGAGCCCCTCGTGATCGACCGAAAAGTCAAGGGATGCAGGCTGTTCTGCGATCTTGAAGATCGGCCCGATCGGTAGCGGGACGCGCGGGACGATCGTCATAGCGGTGCCGATCCGTTCGTCATTGCTCGTGATTGCCCCTGATGCTAAATTCGATTTGCGTTTCTGGCCAGAGATTCGCGCTAGGAGGCGCCCGTGATCAGGCCCGATAATCCCAACACCGAGTTCGAACTCGGCGGTATCAACCACGTGGCGTTGGTGTGCTCGGACATGGCGAGGACCGTCGACTTCTACAGCAACGTCCTCGGCATGCCGTTGATCAAGTCGCTCGACCTGCCGGGAGGCATGGGTCAGCATTTCTTCTTCGACGCCGGCAACGGCGACTGTGTCGCGTTCTTCTGGTTCGCCGACGCGCCCGACCGGGTTCCCGGTGTCTCCTCTCCGGAGGCCATCCCGGGCATCGGGGACATCGTCAGCGCGGTCAGCACCATGAATCACCTGGCGTTCCATGTGCCCGCCGAGAAGTTTGACGAGTATCGGGAGCGGCTCAAGGCCAAGGGTGTGCGGGTCGGCCCGGTCCTCAACCACGACGACAGCGAGGCGCAGGTTTCGCCGACCCTGCATCCCGGCGTCTACGTCAGGTCGTTCTACTTCCACGACCCCGACGGCATCACGCTCGAGTTCGCCTGTTGGACCAAGGAGTTCACCGAGCGCGATGCGAACGCGATACCGAAGACAGCGGCGGACCGGCGCCCGAGGGTGACCGCCTGATCGGATCAGGCGTCGGTCGTCGGCGGCCCCGAGACCGCATCGATGTTGGCCGCGAGACGGTCGACGAGTTGATCGGCGTCGAGTTCGAGGTGACCCGCCAGCCAGGCGCTGATGGTCTGCCCGACCCCGCCGACCGCGAAATGCGCGGTCGCCTCGTCGAGTTCGATGTCGCGCGGGTCGACGGCGTCCGCGTGCTGCAGTAGTAACTGTGCGAACAGCGCCGTGGACTCGGCGCGTTTGCGCACGATGACGGTGTTCGACAGCTGAACGCTGAACACCAGGCGGCCCACCCGCGGATCCGCGGCGATGGTTCGCACGATGTTGGCCATCGCCGCGCGCGAGCCCTCACGCAGCGGTGCGGCCGCGACGGCCGCCTGGGTCGTGGCGGCGATATCGGCGATCACCCAGTCGTAGACCTGCGCTGCGAAGTCGTCCTTGTCGGTGAACGTCTCGTAGAAGTACCGGACCCCCAGCCCCGCCTGCGCGCAGATGGCTCGCACCGTCAACTCGGCGGGGTCACCATCCGCCCCAAGCAGCTCGAGTCCGGCCTCGAGCAGGCTCTGCCGGCGGTGCGCCAAGCGTTGGGCCGCGTCGACGCCGCGGTAGGGGCGAACCTGTGCCATGGCCGCCATCTTGACACTCGGTGCCGAGCCGGGGCAATATCGGGAAACACGTGTTCTCACATTTGCGATAGGGGTTCCCGATGGTCACCCAGCCGATCGACCATGTCGGACGACCGGTCAACGACGCTCCTCTGCCGGGGCACAAGCTGCTTCGCGACGTGTCGCCGGAGGACGCGATGCTGGGTATCGGGCTGCTGTCCGGTCCGGCCAACGTGATCATGGAGCTCGCGCGCCCCGGTGTCGGTTACGGCGTCAAGGACAGCCGCGTCGAAAGCGGCCGTGCCGACCGGCATCCCATCAAGCGCGCGCGGACCACGTTCACCTACCTTGCCGTCGCGCTGGCGGGCACGGACGAACAGAAGGCCACGTACCGGCGTGCGGTCAACCGCTCCCACCGCGAGGTGTACTCGCTGCCGGACAGCCCGGTCGAATACAACGCGTTCGACAAGGACCTGCAGCTGTGGGTGGCCGCCTGCCTGTACAAGGGCTTCGTCGACGTGTACCGGATCTTCGTCGGCGAGATGGACGACGAATCCGCCGACCGCCACTACCGCGACGGCGCGGCGCTGGGCACCACGTTGCAGGTGCCCGCCCAGATGTGGCCTGCGGACCGGAAGGCGTTCGACGAGTATTGGCAGCAGTCGCTGGACAAGGTCCACATCGACGACGCCGTGCGCGAGTACCTGTGGCCGATCGCCGCGGGCCGGATCGGCAACCTCAAGTCGCCGGCGTGGCTGCAGAAGCGCACCGATGCGATCAACCTCTTCATCACGACCGGCTTTCTGCCGCAACGGTTCCGTGACGAGATGCGGTTGCCGTGGAGCGCGGCCAAACAGCGGCGGTTCAACCGCGTCATGCGCCTGCTCGGCCGCATCAACAACGTGATGCCGCGGTTCGTCCGTCAGTTCCCGTTCAACGTCCTGCTCAAGGATCTGGACTGGCGCGTGCGCACCGGCCGTCCGCTGGTGTAGTCAGTCCCTACTGCCAGCGCACTGTCAGAATCGCGGCGTACAAAGAGGTACATGCGCACCGATGACGACACCTGGGACATCACCACAAGCGTCGGTTCGACGGCGTTGTTCGTCGCCGCGGCCCGCGCGCTCGAAGCGCAGAAGCCGGACCCCCTCGTCGTCGATTCGTACGCAGAGACCTTCTGTCGCGCCGTAGGTGGTGAGTGGGCCGATCTGCTCGACGGCGCGGCGCCCGACCACGCGCTGCGAACCGACGACTTCGGCAGCCACTTCGTGGACTTCCAGGCGGTCCGCACCAAGTACTTCGACGACTACTTTCGCGCCGCGGCCAACGCCGGAGTTCGGCAGATCGTGCTGCTGGCGGCGGGACTGGACTCGCGCGCGTACCGCCTCGACTGGGCCGACGGCACCGTGGTCTTCGAGTTGGACCAGCCGCGGGTGCTCGAGTTCAAGCGGCAGGCGCTCGGCGGTCACAACCCGCGGGCCGAACGCCGCGAGATCCCCGTCGACCTGCGCGACGACTGGCCTCAGACGCTGCGCGACAACGGGTTGGACCCGAATCAACCGTCGGCCTGGATCGCCGAAGGCCTGCTGATCTACCTGCCCGCCGATGCCCAGCGGGAACTGTTCACCGGGATCGATTCGCTGGCCGCAGCCGGCAGCCACGCCGCCGTGGAGGAGGCGGCGCCGATGGACGCCGCGGCGTTCGAGGCCAAGAGAGAAGAGGAACGGTCGGCCGGCGACGAGAACACGTTCTTCACCCTCGTCTACAACGAACAGCACGAACCCGCTGCTCAGTGGTTCGGCGCCCGCGGCTGGCGCGCCGAAACCACGCCGCTCGAGGACTGGCTGCGTCGGAACGAGCGATCGGTGCCCGGGAAGGGTTCGGAAGCGGCGACGATGACCGGCACGATAAGCCTCGTCAGCGCCCTCAAGGAGTGAGCCTGCTCACCCGCTGAGCGGACCACGTGCGTCTGTACAAGTTAGCTTAGTCAATGCTAACTTCGGGCGGAAAGTTAGCCTGCCATAACTACGGGGAGATCACGGCGCGTGCCGCTACAGACCGATTTTGCTGCGACTTCGCGCGTCGACCACGACGTGGTGAGTCGGTTCGCCACGTGTTGCCGGGCCCTCGGGCTCTCGGTGCACGACCGTCGGCGCCCACCGGACCCGGCCGCGGCCCGGTCCGGGTTCACCGAGCTCACCCGCATCGCGCGCGAGCAGTGCGATGCGTGGACGGGACTGGCCGCGGCGGGAGACACCAGCGCCAGGGTTCTCGAGGCCATCTGGCAGACCGTCGCCACGGCGGGTGTCCTGCAGCGTCACGTTCAGCTCGCCGAAGGGGACCTCGCCTTCACCTACGACACCGGGCTGTACCTCAAGTTCTCCGCGGCCACCCCGGACGACTTCCAGCTGGCCTATGCGGTCACGCTGTGCGATGCCGGTGAGTACGCCGAGGCGGACAAACTCGTCGAACCTCTGATCGACCGGCGGCCCAGCTGGCTGGACGCGCGCTGGGTGCGGATTGCGATGTACTACCGCACCGAGCGGTGGTCGGACGTGGTGCGGTTGATCACCCCGATCGTCAACGACTCGCGTCTCGACGAGACTTACGCACACGCCGCGCGCGTCGCGCTCGGCACATCGCTCGCGCGCCTCGGCATGTACGCCCCCGCCCTGTCGTATCTCGAAGAGCCTTCCGGCCCAGTTGATGTCGCGACGGTCGACGGCACCCTCGTCAAGGCGTTGTGCCTGCGCGCCCAGGGTGAGGAGCTCGACGCGGGCGATGTGCTCGCCGAGCTCTACGCCGCCAACCCGGAGAACGAGCAGGTTGAGCTCGCGCTGTCGGACACCTCGTACGGCATCGTGCCGACCACCGCTGCGCGCATCGAGGGCCGCTCCGATCCGTGGGATCCCGCCACCGAGCCGAGCGAGTCCGAGTTCGTCGACCCCGGCGCCAAGGAGCGCAAGGCGCACCTGCTGATCGAGGCCGAGGCCGAGCTGGCCGAGTTCATCGGCCTGGAAGAGGTCAAGTATCAGGTCGCGCGGCTGAAGAGTTCGGTCGCTATGGCCATCCGCCGCCAGGAGCGCGGCCTGACCGTCGCCCAGCGCACCAATCACCTGGTGTTCGCGGGCCCACCCGGTACCGGTAAGACCACGATCGCGCGCGTTGTCGCCAAGATCTATTGCGGCCTGGGCATTCTCAAGAAGGAGACGGTCCGCGAGGTGCACCGTGCCGACCTGATCGGCCAGCACATCGGCGAGACCGAGGCCAAGACCAACGCGATCATCGACAGCGCGCTCGACGGTGTGCTGTTCCTCGACGAGGCCTATGCGCTGGTGTCGACCGGCGCCAAGAACGACTTCGGCCTGGTCGCGATCGACACGCTGCTGGCACGCATGGAGAACGACCGCGAGCGGTTGGTCGTCATTGTCGCCGGCTACCGCAAGGACCTCGACGCGTTCCTCGACACCAACGAGGGTCTGCGGTCCCGCTTCACCCGCAGCATAGAATTCCCCTCGTACTCACCGCATGAACTGGTCGAGATCGCGGTCCGGATGGCCGAGAAGCGCGACAGCGTCTTCGAACCGGCGGCGCTCGCGCACATGGAAAACCTGTTCGGGCAGCTGGCCGCGGCGACGACGCCGGACGCCGCGGGGGTGGAGCGGCGCAATCTCGACATCGCCGGTAACGGCCGATTCGTCCGCAACCTGGTCGAGCGCTCCGAGGAGGAGCGCGAGTACCGACTCGATCACCTCCCGCCGACTGACGGTTCCACCGCCGAAGCCCACGACTTCACAGATGACGAGCTGATGACCATAACCGATGAGGACGTCACCAAATCCGCCATTCCGCTGCTGCGTGGCCTCGGCCTGACGGTGCCCGAATGAGCAATCCGGGCAACTCAGACCGTCGGACGTTCGCCTCGCGCACGCCGGAGAACGAAAACCCCGACCGCGTCGTGTACCGCCGCGGGTTCGTCACCCGCCATCAGGTGACCGGGTGGCGATTCATCATGCGGCGCATCGCATCCGGGGTCGCCCTGCACGACACCCGCATGCTCGTCGACCCGTTGCGGACCCAGACCCGTTCGGTGCTTGTCGGCGCACTGGTGCTGATCACCGTGGTGGCGGGGTGTTTCGTGTTCTCGTGGATCCGGCCCGGCGGCGTCGCGGGCAACGACGCGATACTCGCCGACCGCACCACGTCGGCGCTCTACGTCCGCCTCGGTGAGCAATTGCACCCCGTGCTGAACCTGACCTCCGCGCGATTGATCGCAGGCCGTCCGGACAACCCGTCGCAGGTCAAGACCAGTGAGATCGACCAGTTCCCCCGCGGCAATCTGATCGGTATCCCAGGTGCGCCCGAACGCATGGTGCAGAACACCACCCGCGACGCCGATTGGACGGTGTGCGACGGGGTTTCGGGGCCGGCAACCGGTGTGACGATGATCGCCGCTCCACTGACCGACGGCGGTGAGCGCGCCGCGCCACTGGCCGACGACAAGGCGATCCTGGTCGCCAATCCGAGCGGTCCGAACGCGGGCACCTGGTTGCTGTGGGACGGACGCCGCAGTCGCATCGACATGAACGACCGTGCGGTCACCAGCGCCCTCGGTCCGGGCACCGGAGGCGCCGACGCGCGCCCGATCGCGGCGGGCCTGTTCAACGCCATTCCCGAAGCTCCCGCGCTGAGCCCGCCGGCCATCCCCGGCGCAGGCGAACCGACGCGGTACCCGCTGCCGGTGCCCGCGCCGGTCGGTGCGGTGGTCACCGCCTATGCCACCGACAACACGCTGCGCCACTACGCGGTGCTGGGCGAAGGGCTGCAACCCATTTCGCCGGTCATCGCCGCGATCATGCGCAACACGAACTCGTACGGGCTCGAGCAGCCGCCGCGGTTGGGCGCCGACGACATCGCACGCCTGCCCGTCGCCGCCGCCATCGACACCGATGCGTATCCCGCCGAACCGGTTTCGCTCGTCGACGCCGCGGACGCTCCGCTGACATGTGCGCAATGGAAGCGGGCCGCCGACGCCACCAGCGCGACGCTGGACCTGCGTTCCGGTGTCACGCTTCCGGTGTCCGATCAACTGCGTCCCGTAGCGCTCGTCGGCGGGGGGTCGGGGACCACCGCGAACAAGGTGGTGCTGGCCCCCGGCCGCGGCTACCTGGTCCAGACCGTCGGGCAGGACGGAGGGGGTGCGTCGACGGCCCCCGTCGGCGGAGCGTCCTTCTGGCTCAGCGACGTCGGGGTCCGCTACGGCCTCGATACCGACGGTGACGAGAACGCCATCAC
>JBNMQV010000012.1:0-159915 GCA_050205545.1 Mycolicibacterium celeriflavum | reverse complement strand
GCGGTGGTGGCGGAGGCGCGGGTGCGGCCAGCGCGTCGGCCGGCGCGGGCGGCGGCGGCGGGGCGAACGGATCGAACGGTGGTGGCGGCGGAGGCAGCAGGTTGCTCACCGCGTCGATCGCGTCGTCGACGACGGTGCGCGGCGTCGCACCCGAGAGGCCCTTGCCGCATGTCGGCCACGCGCCCTTGCCCTGGCTCGCGAGCACGCGCTCGGCGACCGCGATCTGCTCTTCCTTGGAGGCCAGGTGCGCGGCGGGTGCGTACTCACCGCCGCCGTGACCGGACCAGGTGCTCGGCGAGAACTGCAGCCCGCCCTGATAGCCGTTGCCGGTGTTGATCGACCAGTTGCCGCCGGACTCGCAGCTGGCGACCTGATCCCATTCGCCGTCCGAGGCGGCGTTGGCCTGGCCGGCGAGGGCGATGCTTCCGGTTCCGAGCACAGCGCCCGTGAAGGCAACTTTCGCAACGTTGACAGCCGACGAAGCCGGCTTGCGGTGCCGTCCACTCATAGGTGCGTTCGGTCCTCTCTTCGGCGCCCGCGAGGTCAGCTGTCGGGTTCGGGCTGGAGAGGTATTGCCCGGCCGTGTCGCACAACGCGATTCGGCTTCACCCCAAGGAACCGTCGGTTCCTGGTCCGTCTTGACTCGGCGGACCGGTGGGTCCCCCGCCTCCATCCAAGTTGTTCGTTGGTATCCCGTGCGCCAACGGATGGAGCTCGGCGCGGTTGGGCACGGCGGGCCGTCCGGTTTGAGGTCGAACGGCTTGGGACTGAACCGTATCGGCTCGTTTTGGCCGCGTCATCTTTTGCCGATCACGGCGTTTTCGGCCCCGGCAAATCTTAAAAATCCTCTAAATGCCCAGCAGTTTCGGACGTTTCCGCAGGACCATCGGGGGCTCCACCGCGTCGTAGCCAGGTTGTGATCATTCCGTTATGTGACGAAAATCACCGTTATCCGCCCGCGAATGGGGGAAGAACATCGACCGTTTGAGCGTCGCCCAGCGCGACGGCTTCATCGCGCACGGCGACCCCGTCGCACAGAAAACTGCAGCGCTTCAACACTTTCGCGAGATTCTCGTCGCGCCCGGCGAGTTCCGCGACGAGTTCGGCGAGCGTCGTTCCCGGCCGAACCCGAATCGTCTCCTCATCGTTACCCGCGGCGGCCCGGGCGGCCGCGAAATAGCGGACGGTCACCGTGAGTGTGGTCGTTGTCGTCGTCATCGCTTCCTTGGAACTCATCCGCCGATCGCGCTCATCGGGCGGTCGGGTTGTACGAAGTCAGGGTCGTTGATGCCGTGGCCTGCCGCCTTGGCCCACATCGCCGCGCGCCACGCGGCGTCGACGGCGTCGTCGTCGGCGCCCTCGCGCATCAGCAGGCGCAGGTCGGTCTCCTGCCGGGCGAACAGGCAGTTGCGGACCTGCCCGTCGGCGGTGAGCCGGGTGCGGTCGCAGGCGGAGCAGAACGCGTGGGAAACCGAGGCGATGATGCCGACCTTGCCGATGCCGCCGTCGACCCGCCACAGCTCGGCGGGCGCCGAACCCCGCGGGGTGGTGTCGGGGGTGAGGTCGAATTGCTGTCGCAGCGCGGCCAGCACGTCGTCGGCGCCGATCGCCTTGCCGCGTTGCCACTCGTGGCCGGCGTCCAGCGGCATCTGCTCGATGATGCGTAACTGGTAACCGTGGTCGAGGCAGAACCGCAGCAGCGCGACCGCGTCGTCGAGCCCGGTGACTGGGTCGAGGACCGCGTTGACCTTCACCGGGTCCAGCCCGGCCGCCTTCGCCGCCCGCAGGCCGGCCAGCACATCGGGGAGCCGGTCTCTGCGGGTGATCGCGGCGAACCGCGCGGGGTCCACCGTGTCCAGTGACACGTTGATGCGGTCGAGTCCGGCGCGCTTGAGCCCGTCGGCGCGTTTGTCGAGGCCGATGCCGTTGGTGGTCAACGTGATCTCCGGACGCGGTCGCAGCGCGGCCGTCGCGGCGATGACGTCCTCGAGGTGCCGGGCGACGAGGGGTTCGCCGCCGGTGAAGCGCACGCTGCGGATGCCCAGCCTCTCCACGGCGATGCGCAGCAGGCGGGTCAGCTCCTCGGGGCGCAGCAGCCGCTCGGACGGCAGCCAGTCCAGGCCCTCGGCGGGCATGCAGTAGGTGCAGCGCAGGTTGCAGCGGTCGGTCAACGACACCCGAAGGTCGGTGGCGATGCGGCCGAACGTGTCGATCAGCGGCCCGTCGGCGGGGGCGGGGGAGGACGGTGCGGCGGCCGTGGGAAGACCGAGGTTGACGACGGTCATGCGGCGGCTCGCCAGGGGTCGGCGGCGGGATTGCCGAGGCTGTCGACCGGGACGATGTCCTTGCCCAGCGGCATCAGCGACACCGGGATCAGCTTGAGGTTGGCCAGCGCGAGCGGGATCCCGACGATCGTGATCGCCATCGCGACCGCGGTGATGACGTGACCGATGGCCAGCCAGACGCCGAAGAGGATCACCCAGATGACGTTGCCGATCAGCGCACCGGGTCGCGGCCCGGGTTTGTCGACGATCGTGCGGCCGAACGGCCACAACGCGTACACCGCGATGCGCAGGGCGGCGAACCCGAACGGGATGGTGATGATCAGCACGAAGCAGATCAGCGCCGCCAGCAGGTAACCCAGCGCCAGCCACAGGCCGCCGAAGAGCAACCAGATGATGTTGAGTATCAATCGCATATGGGCGCTTCTTCTCCTCCAGCGGTGGCCTTCAGCCTACCGATAAGGGGGTGCTGGCGAGGTGGAGGTCAGAGTAGGATCGACCAGCACGCGTCCCGGCGCATTCGGGGCGCTTTCCTTATGTTCGCTATCTAGGTACAACGACGAGCGGGTGAGACCAGTGCCGACCGGCAGGGTTAAGTGGTACGACGCCGAAAAGGGCTTCGGGTTTTTGTCGCAGGAGGACGGCGAGGACGTGTACGTCCGTTCCTCGGCGCTGCCATCCGGTGTCGAGACCCTCAAGCCTGGGCAACGCGTCGAGTTCGGCATTGCCGCGGGCAGGCGCGGGCCGCAGGCGTTGACGTTGAAGGTGATCGATCCGCCGCCGAGCCTCACGCGGACGCGTCGCGAAGCGGCCGCCGCCGAGCGCAAGCACACGCCCGACGAGTTGCACGGGATGATCGAGGACATGATCACGCTGCTCGAGAGCGCTGTGCAGCCGGAGCTGCGCAAGGGCCGCTATCCCGACCGCAAAGCAGCCCGCCGGGTGTCCGAGGTGGTGCGGGCGGTCGCTCGCGAGCTCGAGCACTGACGCTCGTTGCGCCGAAACTGAGCTTGTGCGCGACTTTTCGCCGGTTCTTGACGCATAACTTCAGATTCGGCGGCTAGACGCCCACGCGCCGGCGTCGCGCAGAGCGGATCTGGTGCGCTCGACGATGGAGTGTGGCCGGTAGCGCAGCATCTCGGCGCTGACGCGGATGATCCGCCAGCCAAGCGCCTCCAGCCTCGCCTGCCTGTCGATGTCGGCCGCGCGAATGGCGGGATTGGTCCAGTGCTGCTCGCCGTCGTACTCCACGCCGACCTTCCACTGCGGCCACCCCATGTCGATGCGGCCGACGTGGTCGCCGTAACGATCGAAGACGTCGATCTGGGTGTGCGACGGTCGCAGGCCGGCGTCGGTCAGCACCAGGCGGGTGCGCGTCTCCTGGGGCGACTCGGCGCCGGGGTCGGCGAGGCCGAGAACCTCACGCAGCTGGACCACACCCCTCGCGCCGCGGTGACGGCCGAGAAGCACGTCGACGTCGACCAGCTTGAGCGCGGTGGCCTGAAGCAACGCGTCGACGCGGATGACGGCCAGGGTCCGCCCGTATCGGCGGCCGAGGTCGAACGCCGTCCGTGCCGCGGTTGTCACGGGCAGTCCACGCACGGTGCAGATCGCGTCGGGCGCCAGCGCGTCGTTGTGCAGCACGATTCCTCTCGTCTTGTGCTGGCTGCGCTGGTTGAGTTCGGCCGGCAGTCGTGCGTCGATCCACTTCGCTCCGTGCAAGGCCGCGGCCGATACGCCGACGATCGTCGCCGTGCGTCTCGACCACAGCCACGCCGCCCGCGCGCTCTCCGCCGGCGTGAGCACGCGACCGCGCGGGACGTACACGTTGCGGAAGATGGCGTCGTATCGGGTGGCCAATTGATAGCGATTCACCAGACCCGCTGCGAGAGCCTCGGTGCCCACGAACGGCCAGTCCACAGTGATAGGACGGCGGGCTCACTCACTCGGTTCCGTCGGCATGACGGTCGAAACTGAGCTTGTGCTCGACTATTCGCGCTTTGAACGCGCATAAGTTCAGACTCGACGGGCATGCTGACGTCATGGCGTATGTGGCCGACAAGTCCGAGTCGGGCGGCGAGTTCAACCGCGACACCAAGTACATCGGCACTCGTATCACGGCCGATGGCCGCGACGGGTATCCCGTCGAACCCGGACGGTACCGGCTCGTCGTTGCGCGGGCATGCCCGTGGGCCAACCGCACGATCATCGTCCGGCGGCTGCTCGGCCTCGAGGACGCGCTGTCGATCGGCTTCTGCGGGCCCACCCACGACGAGGACAGCTGGACGTTCGACCTCGATCCGGGCGGCGTCGACCCGGTCCTGAAGATCCCGCGGCTCAAGGACGCGTACGTCAAGCGCTTCCCCGACTACGACAAAGGCATCACGGTCCCGGCGATCGTCGACGAGCCGACCGGCGAGGTCGTCACCAACGACTTTCCCCAGATCACGCTCGACTTCTCGACCGAGTGGACGCAATACCACCGCGACGGTGCGCCGGACCTCTATCCCGAGCGTCTGCGCGACGAAATCGACGAGGTGGCCCAACGCATCTACACCGAGATCAACAACGGTGTGTACCGGTGCGGTTTCGCGGGATCCCAGGAGGCGTACGAGAAGGCCTACGACCGCCTGTTCACCGCTTTGGACTGGCTCGAGGATCGGCTGGCCAGCCAGCGATACCTGGTGGGCGACACCATCACCGAGGCCGACGTGCGGCTGTTCACGACGTTGGCGCGCTTCGACCCCGTCTATCACGGGCATTTCAAGTGCAATCGCCAGAAGCTCGCCGAGCTACCCGCGTTGTGGGCGTATGCCCGCGACCTATTTCAAACGCCGGGCTTCGGCGACACCATCGACTTCGTCCAGATCAAGCAGCACTATTACATCGTGCACACCGACATCAACCCGACGCAGGTCGTGCCGAAGGGGCCCGACCTGTCGAACTGGTTGACGCCGCACGGCCGAGAAGCGCTGGGCGGCAGGCCTTTCGGCGACGGGACACCACCTGGCCCGCCGCGCGACGGGGAACGCGTCCCAGAGGGACACGGGGCCCACTAACGGTCAGACCACACCGTGCGCACCGACCACTCGGCGTGCGGCGCGGGCACCTCTTCGTCGTCGATGCGGACCAGCGTGGGCAGCCACACGACGAACCCGGTGAGCTTGCCGCGCCGCGGATCCACGGTCGGGATCGTCACCGCAAGCCGCGTGTTGGGCCGGAACTCCTCGACCACGTCGGAATCCTCGTACTGGCGCAACAGCACCCACGGCGCCCGGCCGATCGCGGGCGGCACCGACAGCTGCACCGCGTGGCGTTCGTCGACCGGCAGCTCGCCCTGATCCTCGAACACCTCGCACTTGGTCGGGTTCATCACGTCGCAGTAGCGATACGGTCCGACTCGTACGAGGTGTCCGTTCGAATACGCGCTGATCTCAGGGTATTTCGATGAGTGGTCGCCGCCGCTGAGCCGCCATACGAGCACACCCGTGCCCACCGACGCGAGAACCACCACCGCGACGAGCGCGGCGATCATGCGCTTCACTCGTGCGCCACCGCCGCGGTGTCGGAACGTCCGCCCTCTTGTTCGGCCAGCACGGGCCGGTTGCCGCCCAGGCCCGGAATCAGCGAATCGCCGCGGTAGCTCACGACGGTCTGCGCCAGGCCGAGGATCAGCACCGAGGTGATCGCCGTGAAGCCCACCCACAGTTCGGTGTAGACGAGCACGCCGACCGCACCGCCCGCGACCCACGCCAACTGCAGCACCGACTCCGAGCGTCCGAACGCCGAGGCCCGAGACTCCTCGGGCAGGTCGTCCTGTAGCGACGCGTCCAGCGAGGCCTTGCCGATCGCGCTCGCCCCGGAGGTGAGCAGCGTGGCGATCGCGGCCACCATCAGGTTGCCGGTCAGCGCCGCGGCCAGCGCGACGAGGGTGACCACGACCGTGCAGCGCACCACCACCTTCGCCGGGTGGCCGAGCTTGAGCCGCGCGCTGGTGAAGTTGCCCGCGAAGTTGCCGATCGCCGCGGCCGCGCCGATCACCCCGAGTATGCGCAGCTGCTCCCAGCCGCTGGCGTCATGCGACTTGGCGACGAACGCGGGATAGAGGAACAGGAAGCCCACCATCACCTTGATGGTGCAGTTGCCCCACAATGCGGCGATCGTGTTGCGTCCCAACGGCTGACGCGCCGACTTCGGCGGGGCGGACAGTTCCGCGCCTCGGCGCAGTTCACCGGTGCGGCCGTGGTAGCTCAGCGTCGCGGGCACCTCGCCCTCGGTGACCTCCACCCACTTCGGGATCCGCATCGACAGCGCGGCGCCGGCCACCGAGACCGCGACGATCACGTAGAGCGCGCCCGGCATCTCGAACAGCTTGAACAGATACTCAGCGCCGGCGGCCACCGCGCCGCCGACCATGGTCCCGCCGAGCAGGCCGAACGTGGTCAGCCGCGAGTTCACCCGCACCAGGTCGATGGACGGTGGCAGCACGCGCGGCGTCACCGCGCTGCGCAAGACGCTTAAAGACTTGGACAGCACCATCATTCCCAGCGCGCACGGGTAGAGCACCCACGACGGGAAGCTGCCGGTGACGCCGTCGTAGTTGGCGATCAACACCACCGCCAGTGCCGTGCGCAACCCGAACGAGGTGGCCAGCGCGACCCGGCGACCGTGCTGCAGCCGGTCGAGCGCGGGACCGATCAGCGGGGCGATGACGGCGAACGGCGCAATGGTGATCAACAGGTACAGCGCGACCTTGCCCTTGCTCTCGCCCGAGGCCGCCGCGAAGAACAAGGTGTTGGCCAGGGCCACCGCCATCGCGGCGTCGACCGCGAAGTTCGCGACCACCGGCCACGTCAGCGCCGTCAGGCCGGACTTGTCGGCGCCGTCCGCGGTCGCGGCCCGGTGCACCAGGCCGTACATCTTCGAGCCCATCTCGCGGCTGCGCTGCGCGGCCGCCCGTGTGACGGTGACCTTCTCGCCCGCCGCGCTGCCCAGCCTGCTGTGCGGCGGGGGCGTGGCGCCGAATTCGCGCGTGGGTTCGTCGAGCGGCGGCAGCCACCGGTTGGCGCTCGGCGTTGGCGCACCGCGGCGGGGGCGACGGTAGCTCGGGTCGCTCGGATAGTTCGCCATCCCCGGATGCTCGTCGTCCCACCGGTCGTCCGCCGGCGGGCGTGGCGGGTAGTACCGGGGGTCGCGCCGACCCGCAAAGTCTCGGGGGTCACGACGCGGTCCGGTCACGAAGTCGATTCTCCACCATCGAAGCGGTGGCGGGCGTGCGGCCAACCGGTGTGGCTGCCTGTTAGCCGGTCAGGCAGTATTGGGGGCGATGGACAGCGTGACCGAATCCGCCGAGCGGCCGGATCTGGAGTCGGTGCTCCTCGGCGCCGTCGACGACGCCCGCGCGGCGATCGTCGAGTTCAGCGGCGAGGACACCGTCGGTGAATACCTGGGTGCCAGCTTCGAGGACCCCACCGCGGCCACGCACCGCTTCCTCGCCGACCTGCCCGGCTACCGCGGCTGGCAATGGGCCGTCGTCGTCGCGGCCTGGCCGGGCGCCGACCACGCCACCATCAGCGAGGTGGTGCTGGTTCCGGGGCCCACGGCGTTGCTGGCGCCGAAGTGGGTGCCGTGGCAGGAGCGGGTCCGACCCGGCGATCTGGGGCCGGGGGACCTGCTCGCGCCCGCCGCGGACGACCCGCGACTGGTCCCCGGGTACATGGCGACCGGTGATCCGCAGATCGACGACGTCGCGCTCGAGGTCGGCCTGGGCCGACGCCAGGTGCTCAGCCAGTGGGGCCGCATCGACGCGGCGCAACGGTGGCACGACAGCGACTTCGGCCCGAACTCGGCGATGGCGCGCTCGACGCGGCGGGTGTGCCGTGACTGCGGCTTCTACCTTCCGCTGGCCGGAGCGCTGGGCACGATGTTCGGTGTCTGCGCCAACGAGTTCTCCGCCGACGGCCACGTCGTCGACGCCGAATACGGTTGCGGCGCACACTCGGACACGCCGCAGCCCGCGGGCAGCGGATCGCCGCTCTACGATCCGTACGACGACGGCGTGCTCGACCTGGCCGAGCCGGCCGATTAGTTCTCGGCCGCGGCCTTGATCCGCGCGAGCGACTCGTTCATGCCCTCGACCAGCTCGCGCTCGAAGCTGGGCACCCCGCCCAGGACCGCGTTGACCGCCATATTCGAAACCGCCTTCACGCCGTTCTCCGCGTGACGAGTCTCGATCAGCCGGGTGCCGGTCTCGGTCGGTTCGAGCTCGTAGCTCCACACCGTGCCGTTCTCGTTGACCCGGAACGCCAGCTTTTTCTCCGGAATCAGCTCGGTGATCTGGCTCGTGGTGGGCCAGAACAGGAACTTGCGGCGGTTGAGGTTGATCGTCCGCGTGCCCGGCCGCAGCGGTCCGAACGTCTTCATGAGCCGGCACTGCGGACTCCACCGCGGCATGTTCTTCAGATCCGAGATCAGTTCCCAGACCTTCGACACCGGGGCGTTGATCGTCGTCTCGGCCTGCAACAGCGGCGCTGCCATCGCGTCCTCCTGTCTCGTCGTTGTTAGGTGAGTCCGCTTTGCGCCCCGCGCGATCCGCGACGCACGGCGCGACGTTGCCACAACCAGATGCCGGTGCCAAGGGCGCCGACGCCCAGCCCGGCCACCGTGTACGGCCGCCATTCGTGTAGACCGGTCACCGTGAACGCCAGGATCGCAGCGACGACCCACCCGGCCGCGATCGCGACGATGACCGGCAGCGGCTTGAGCAGGACGCCGGGGAGCGGAGGCGGGTGCGGGGTCATCGCTATGAAAGGTAGCCCACCGCACGGCAGTGTCGGCCGGGCGTGACCATGACCCACACCGTGATCGACGTCGCCGACCCGTCGGATCCGCGACTCGACGACTTCCGCGACCTCAACAGCGTCGACCGCCGACCCGACCTGCCCACCGGCAAGGGGCTGGTGATCGCCGAGGGCGTGCTCGTGGTGCAGCGGATGCTGGCCTCGCGGTTCGAACCGCGCGCGATGATGGGCACCGAGCGCCGTCTGCAGGAGCTCGCCGCCGACGTCGTCGACGTCTCGGCCCCGTACTACCGCGTGCCGGCCGACGTGATGGCCGAGGTGGTGGGCTTTCACCTCAACCGCGGTGTGCTCGCGTCGGCGTCGCGGCCGCGGGAGTTGACGGTCGACGAGGTGCTCCGCGGCGCGCGGACCGTCGCCGTCCTCGAGGGCGTCAACGATCACGAGAACCTGGGCTCGATCTTTCGCAACGCGGCCGGCCTCGGCGTCGACGCGGTGGTCTTCGGCACCGGCTGCGCCGATCCGCTGTACCGGCGCGCGGTCCGGGTGTCGATGGGCCACGCGCTGCTCGTCCCGTATGCGTGGGCGCAGTCGTGGCCTGCCGACCTGGAGTTGTTGCGTGACAACGGCTTTCGTCTGCTGGCGATGACTCCCGCTCCGACCGCGCGCACCCTGGCCGACGCGATGTCGAGCCTCGCCGACGACAAGGTGGCGATCCTGGTCGGCGCGGAGGGGCCGGGGCTGACGGAGCGGACGATGCGCGCCGCCGATCTGCGGGTGCGGATCCCGATGTCGCGCGGCACCGACTCGCTCAACGTCGCGACCGCTGCCGCCCTGGCGTTCTACGAGCGGGTTAGATTGGGCACCGGCGAGGCGGAGCGGAGCGATTCGGAGTGACTGACATGACCGACGACTCGACGCCGTGGGCGATGGGGTTGACGGTGGCGGGCTTCGTCGCCGCGGTCATCGCGGCCGCAATCGTCGTGCTCAGCCTCGGGTTGCTGCGGTTGCATCCGCTGTTGGCGATCGGACTGAACCTGGTCGCGGTAGGCGGGCTGGCGCCGACGGTGTGGGGATGGCGCGATCGGCAGGTGTGGCGGTGGTTTGTGCTGGGCGCCGGCGTCGGTGTGGCCGCGGCGTGGTTGGTCGTGCTCGCGGTCGCGTTGAGTACCTGACCTGCGAGAAAACTCAGCGCTGGCCGCTGGAACGGACGCCCAACAGCACGTCCTCCCACGCCGGGACCGCGGGCTTGGCCTTACCCCTGCGGGCCTTGGCCGGCTTCGGTGCGACGGGCTCGGGAGCCTCTTCGGGCTGCGGCTCCGGTGCGGTGGCTTGCACCGGGGGGTCGATCGGCAGCGTCGGCTCCTCGAGTTCGACCTCAGGCTCGGGCAGCGCCGCGACCGGACGCAGCGAACGCGTGAAGGTCGGGTCGATCAGCTCGGACGCCGCGTCGTCGAACGCCGTGACGGTCCCGCCGTGCGCGCCGGGGGAGAACCGGAAATGCGCGACGTTGTCCGACATGCCGGCCTTCCATGCCAGCCGCACGGTCCAGCGGCCGTCCTCGTTGCGCCACGCGTCCCACGTCGGAGCGTCCGGGTCCAACCCCCGCGCGATCAAAGCCGTCGTGACCGTCTCCAGCAGCGTCAGCACCGAGGGACCGTCGGGCAGCACCGGGTGCGCGGCCGTTGCCAGTTCGGCTGCTCGCGCACGCTCGAGCAACACCGGATGGGCGAACCGCTCGACTCGCGACACGTCGACCCCCGACGCCTCCGCGACCTGCTCGACGGACGCGCCCGCGCGGATGCGGGACTGAATCTCCTTGGGGCGCAGCACGTTTTGAACCTCGGTCTCGTCTCGTGGCTGGCTCGAACCCACCTGGTCGCCGCGCACGGCGGCCCGCAAACGATCGTCGCGCCGCAGCGTGAACTTCTCGCCGGAGCCGTCGGCCTCGCAGATGATTCGTTTGCCGTCCACATCGAGTCCGACGACTTTGAGTTCCCGCATGGCGACCTCCTCCGGGCTAGCGCAAAGCCCGATCAACCGGACACTACTGCGTTATCCGCTCGTTACCTGGTACGACACGCCAGCTTGAAGCGCCCCGGCGGCCAAAACCGCTCCACGCTTGAAGCGCCCCGGCGGCTAAAGCCGCTCCACACCTGTCGGTCGCGGCTAAAGCCGCTCCACCACCCAGTCGATGCACGCGGTCAACGCGCTGACGTCATCGGGGTCGACGGCCGGGAACATGCCCACGCGGAGCTGGTTGCGGCCGAGCTTGCGGTAGGGCTCGGTGTCGACGATGCCGTTGGCCCGCAGCGTCTTGGCCACCGCAGCGGCGTCGATGTCGTCGTTGAAGTCCACGGTGCCGACGACCTGCGAGCGCAACGCCGGATCGGCGACGAACGGCGTCGCGAACTGCGCCGCGTCGGCCCATCCGTACAGTCGCTGCGACGAGTCCGCCGTGCGCTTGACGGCCCAGTCCAGGCCGCCGTTGCCCAGGAGCCAGTCGAGCTGCTCGGCAAACAGGATCAACGTGCCGATCGCCGGGGTGTTGTACGTCTGGTTCTTCAGGCTGTTCTCGATCGCGATCGGCAGCGACAGGAACTCGGGCACCCACCGGCCCGCGCCCGCGATCGCCTCGACGCGGGAAAGCGCGGCCGGCGACATGATCGCCACCCACAGCCCGCCGTCGCCGGCGAAGTTCTTCTGCGGCGCGAAGTAGTAGACGTCGGAGTCGGCGATGGCGACCGGCAACCCGCCCGCCGCGGACGTCGCGTCGATCGCGATCAACGCGTCCCCCGATCCATCGGGGCGTTGCACGGGCACAGCGACGCCAGTCGACGTCTCGTTGTGCGCCCAGCCGATCAGGTCGACCGAGGGATCCGACGTCGGCTCCGGGGCGCTGCCGGGGTCGGCCTTGACGACGACGGGATCGCCGACGAACGGGTTCTTGGCCACGGCCGAGGCGAATTTCGCGCTGAACTCGCCGTAGGTCAGGTGCAGCGACCGCTTGTCGATCAAGCCGAACGCCGCCGCGTCCCAAAACGCGGTGGTGCCGCCGTTGCCGAGGATCACCTCGTACCCGTCGGGCAGCGAGAACAGCTCGCGCAGTCCGTCGCGCACGCGGCCGACCAGGTTCTTCACCGGCGCCTGGCGATGCGAGGTCCCGAACAGGTCACCCGCCGCGGCGAGCGCCGACAGCTGCTCCGGCCGGACCTTCGAGGGTCCGCAGCCGAAGCGGCCGTCGCGCGGTTTGAGGTCGGCGGGAATCGTCAGGGCCGATGAGCCGCTCGGGCGAAGAGCATCTGGCTGGGACATGCGCACAACAGTAATGACCGGTCCTGCGCGGCCGTCGCCGGGATGGGCCGCAGAGATATGTCACAAAAGTGGGTAAACGACCTCTATAGAAACCTCGCTGTGTCCATACTGTGACCTGTCGGGGACTGAAGCTCGAGCCCAGGGGGGCACGTGAACAGTCGCAGAAGAAGCTCGGTCCTGCTCTCCATTGGCACGGGTGCGTTCGCGCTCTGCGCATCGTTGATCGCGGCACCGGCACACGCCGATGGCGCCGACGACGGTGCACTGCTCAACGAGATCAACGCCGCCCGCGCCGCTAACGGATGCGGGCCCGTCGCGCCGAATCCACAGCTGAACGCGGCCGCGGCCCGGCAGGCCAACGACATGCTGGCCAACAACGTCCGCAGCCACACCGGTTCGGACGGGTCATCCGTCGGCCAGCGCATCAGCGCCGCCGGCTACACGCAGTACTCCACCGCCGGCGAGATCATTTTCTGGAGCACTGGGGTGGGTGCCGTCCCGGCTGAGGCGGTCAACTGGTGGATGAACAGCCCCGGCCACCGCGCGATCATCACCGACTGCGGGATGAGCGAGGCCGGTGTCTCGGTCGTGCGCAACGGCGCCAGGGCCGCCGCCGTCGGTGAGTTCGGCAGCAGGTAGCCCCCAACTTCGGCTTTCGCACGTCACGTGCGGAGTCCTCCGCAGTGTGACTGCGATCACATTCGTCCCTGTTCGACCCCGTGTGACACATCGCACTCGGGGGTATGTTCAGTAGGCGATACCTCCGGTACCGTTGTTAGACATCAGAGGCGCGAATGTAAACCTCACAGGGGAGGTCTGAAAATGGCACGAACCCGGTTGGTCAGGCGATGGCGTCGCAACATGGAGGTCATCGACGACGCCGAGTACCTCGACACGCTCACCACGCTGTCCGAGGGTTCGGTGCGGCGGAACTTCAACCCGTACACCGACATCGACTGGGACTCCCCGGAGTTCGCGGTCACCGAGAACGACCCGCGCTGGGTGCTGCCGGCGACCGACCCGCTCGGCGGGCATCCCTGGTATCAGGCGCAGCCGCTCGAGCGGCAGATCGAGATCGGGATGTGGCGTCAGGCCAACGTCGCGAAGGTCGGTCTGCAGTTCGAGATCATCCTCATCCGCGGCCTGACGAACTACGCGTTCTGGGTCCCCAACGGCTCGCCCGAATACCGGTACTGCCTGCACGAGTCGGTCGAAGAGTGCAACCACACGATGATGTTCCAGGAGATGGTCAACCGCATCGGCGCCGACGTGCCGGGCATGCCGCGCATGCTGCGGTGGCTCTCGCCGTTCATCCCGCTGGTCGCCGGGCCGCTGCCGATCCCGTTCTTCTTCGGCGTGCTCGCCGGCGAGGAGCCGATCGACCACACGCAGAAGAACGTGCTGCGCGAGGGCAAGGATCTGCACCCGATCATGGAACGGGTGATGGCCATCCACGTGGCCGAGGAGGCCCGGCACATCTCGTTCGCCCACGAATACCTGCGCAAGCGACTGCCGCGGCTCAACCGCCGCCAGCGGTTCTGGCTGTCGCTGAACGTGCCGATCATCATGCGGGTGCTGTGCCAGGCGATCATCGTGCCGCCGAAGGCGTTCTGGCGTGAGTTCGACATCCCGCGCTCGGTGCGTAAGGAGCTGTTCTTCCGTGCGCCGAAGTCGCGTCAGTTCCTGCGCGACATGTTCGGCGACGTCCGGATGCTGTGCCACGAGACCGGTCTGATGAACCCGTTCGCCAAGCTGATGTGGCGGCTCTGCATGATCGACGGCCCGCCGAGCCGGTACCGCAGCGAGCCGGCCCGCCAGCACGTGATCGCCGCCTAGGACACACGACGTGCCGCATGTGATCACCCAGTCGTGTTGCAGCGACGGGTCCTGTGTCTACGCGTGCCCGGTGAACTGCATTCACCCGACGCCCGATGAGCCCGGCTTCGCGACCGCCGAGATGCTCTACATCGATCCGGTGGCGTGCGTCGACTGCGGCGCGTGTGTGTCGGCCTGCCCGGTCGGGGCGATATCGCACGATTCGAAGTTGACGCCCGAGCAGCTTCCGTTCGTCGAGCTGAACGCGGCGTTCTATCCCGAACCGGACGGGAATCTGCCGCCGACGTCGAAGCTGGCACCGGTCATCGAGGCTCCGGTGGTGTATCCGCGCGCTGGCGGGCCGCTCACCGTCGCGATCGTCGGGTCGGGCCCCGCGGCGATGTACGCCGCCGACGAGCTGCTCACGCAAAAAGATGTGCGCGTCAACGTCTTCGAACGGCTGCCGACGCCGTACGGGTTGGTGCGCGCAGGCGTCGCCCCCGACCATCAGAGCACCAAGCGGGTGACCAAGCTGTTCGACAGGATCGCCGCACAACCGGGCTTCACCTTCTACCTCAACGTCGACGTGGGCTCCGACGTCACGCACGACGAGTTGCTCGAGCATCACCACGCCGTGCTCTACGCCGTCGGCGCGCCCAACGACCGGCGGCTCGACATCGCCGGGATGGGCCTGCCGGGTACGGGCACCGCGACCGAGTTCGTGGCCTGGTACAACGCCCATCCCGATGGCCACCCCGATTTCGACTCGCTGGCAATCAATTTGGGACACGAACGGGTCGTCATCGTCGGCAACGGCAACGTCGCCCTCGACGTCGCACGCATCCTCACCACGCCGCCGGATGTCCTTGCGCGCACGGACATCTCCGATCACGCGCTCGCCGTGCTCCGCGAATCCAAGGTGATCGAGGTCGTGATCGCGGCCCGGCGTGGGCCCAAGGACTCGGCCTTCACGCTGCCCGAGCTGATCGGGTTGACGTCGACGTGCGAGGTGGTGCTCTCACCGGCCGACCACGAGCTGGTCGCCCTCGACCTCGAGGCTGCCGAGGATCCGTTGACGCGCAACAAACTCGAGGTCCTGAGCAAGCTCGGCGACACTTCGACACCGCCGACGCGCCCGCGCATCCGGCTCGCCTACCGCCTGACGCCGAAGCGAGTGGTGGGTGACGCCCGCACCGAGGCGATCGAGTGCACGGTCACGGACACCGACGAGGTCCACCGGCTCGACGCGGGGCTGGTGCTGACCTCGATCGGCTACCGCGGCAAGCCGATTCGCGGCCTGCCCTTCGACGGCTCAAAGGCGGTCGTGCCCAACGACGGCGGCCGCGTCGTCGACCCGCGATCGGCTGAGCCCGTGCCCGGCAGCTATGTCGCGGGGTGGATCAAACGCGGGCCGACGGGCTTCATCGGCACCAACAAGTCGTGCGCCGCGCAGACCGTGCACAACCTCGTCGCCGATTACAACGACGGCAGGCTGCGCGACCCGCGGTACAAGCCGGGCGCCCTCGACAGGCTCGTCCGCAGCAGGCGACCCGACATGGTCGACTCCGCCGGTTGGAAGGCGATCGACGCCGCCGAGGTCGCCCGCGGCGGCGACGACCGTCCGCGCGTGAAGTTCACCGCGGTCGCCGACATGCTGACCGCCGCGGCGGACGGGGGCCCGCCCCGGTTCGGCCGGCGGCTACTCGCCGGCCTGCGCCGGTAGCTCCGTTTACTGGTGCTGCTGCACCGCCTTCTCGATCTCCTCGGGGCTGACCTCGCGCACCGGTTGGCCCATCGACCACATGTGGCCGAAGGGGTCGCGCAGTTCGCCGTAGCGATCGCCCCAGAACATGTCGTCGAGCGGCATCACGACCGTCGCGCCGGCGTCGACCGCCTTCTGGAACTTGGCGTCGACGTCGGTGACCGTCAGGTGGATGGTCACCGGCGAACCGCCGAGCGCTTCCGGCGTCACCGACTTGCCGTCGTTCATCTCCGGGAAGTCGTCGTTGAGCATCACCAGCGCCCCGTTGATCCGCAGCGCGGCGTGGAACAGCCGCTTGCCGTCCGGTCCGGGCACCCGGCCCAGTTCCTCGGCGTCGAACGCCTTGACGTAGAAGTCGATGGCCGCGGCGCCGTCACTGACCGTGAGCATGGGGGACACCTCGGGCTTCACGTCGATGGCCATGGAAAAGCTCCTTCCGATTGGGTTGGGCCCGCTGACGGGTTACCGGTACCGACCGGGTGAGAGCGCCCGATTCATCGGTACCCGGGCCATGCAACCACTGCCCACCGACAGGATCAGACGATCGAGAAGGACGGCGGGAGCTCGTCGCGGCCCGTCATCGCCATGAGCACCACCTCACCGTGCTGTTCGGCGGCGATGCGTGCGGCCAGCACCAGCGCCTCCTCCAGCACCGGAGGTGGAAGCGTCAACGAAATCCCAAGGGCGCGGGCAATATCCAAACTGTGGACGGCCAGCTCGAACGTCCGCGTCGGCAAATAGGTTTGCAGCCGGATCCCCAGCCCGCCGATGACCCGGATCAGCGGATCGTCCACCGTCTGCAGGCGCGCCAGCGCTCGAGCGACAAGGTCGGCGACGGCGGTCGCCGGGTCGTCACCCAGGTCCCGCCCGGCCTGCCTGCCGCGCTCGGCCACGTCGGCGGGATCCATGCCCAGCGCCGTCGGGTTCACCCGCGCGTAGTACTCCTGCGGCGTAGCGATGTCGGCGCGATCGGCGGCGGTGTCGAGGTAGGTCAGCACGGTGGTCAGCGAGCGCGAGGTGTGCCCGACCAGGGAGCGCACATCCCAGTCGCCCAGACCCGGCTTCGACCAGGCGTCAGCGGGGATCCTGCCGACGAGGTCCGCGAAACTGTGCGCCGCCGCGGCGAACGTCGTGGTCACGACCGGGCGATCTGGTCCCAGCCCTCGACCGACTCGGGGCTGCGCGGCGCCGGCCCGACGTAGATCGCCGATGGACGCACCAGCTTCCCGAGCCGCTTCTGCTCGAGGATGTGCGCGCACCAGCCGGCGGTGCGGCCACAGGTGAACATCGCGGGCATCATCTTGGTCGGCACCTGCGCGAAGTCCAGGATCACCGCTGCCCAGAACTCGACGTTGGTCTCGATGGCGCGGTCAGGCCGCCGCTCGCGCAACTCCGTCAGCGCGGCCTGTTCGAGCGCGGCGGCGACCTCGTAGCGCGGGGCCTCGAGCCGCTTCGCCGTCGCGCGCAGCACCCGGGCGCGCGGGTCCTCGGCGCGGTAGACCCGGTGCCCGAAGCCCATCAGCTTCTCCTTGCGGTCGAGGATGCCCTTGACGACCTTGCGGGCGTCGCCGGTCGTCTCGGCCTCCTCGATCATCGGGATCACCCGCGCCGGGGCGCCGCCGTGCAGCGGTCCGCTCATGGCGCCGATGGCCCCGGACAGGGCGGCGGCGACGTCGGCGCCGGTCGAGGCGATGACGCGGGCGGTGAACGTCGAGGCGTTCATGCCGTGCTCGGCGGCGCTGACCCAGTAGGCGTCGATGGCCTCGACGTGCCGGGGATCGGGATCGCCCTGCCAGCGGGTCATGAATCGCTCTGTCACCGTTGAGCATTCGTCGATGGTGCGTTGCGGGACTGCGGGTTGATAGATGCCGCGGGCCGACTGCGCGACGTAGGACAAAGCCATCACCGACGCTCGGGCGAGGTGTTCGCGGGCGGTGTCGTCGTCGATGTCGAGCAGCGGGGGATAGCCCCAGATCGGCGCCAGCATCGCCAGTCCCGCCTGGACGTCGACGCGCACATCGCCGCTGTGGATGGGTAGCGGGAACGGTTCGGCGGGCGGCAGACCGTTGCCGAACTTGCCGTCGACCAGCAGTGCCCACACGTCACCGAAGGTCACCCGCTGGTTGACCAGGTCCTCGATGTCGACACCGCGGTAGCGCAGCGCGCCGCCGTCCTTGTCGGGTTCGGCGATCTCGGAAGTGAAGGCGACGACGCCCTCGAGGCCGGGGACGAAATCTTCAGGCACCGCACTCATGGCCCGATTCTCGCACCCGCGTTGGACTGGTCATCTGGCGGTTGCTGACGCGGCGGCAGGCGGTGTGGGCGTAGCGTTGTCGCGTGGCGGAGGTCGACGACCAACACTTGGCGAGGATGCGCGTGGAATACGGTTCTGCGGAAAAGGACGGCAGTCCCGATCTGGACGTCGATTGGCTGGCCGACGGCTGGGTTGCGTTGCTGGGCAAGTGGTTAGCCGATGCCGAGCGGGCCGGCGTCGCCGAACCCAACGCGATGGTCGTCGGTACCGTCGACGGTCGAGGTCGGCCCGTCACCCGGTCGGTGCTGTGCAAGAGCATCGACGAGGCGGGCATCACGTTCTACACCAATTACGACTCCGAGAAGGGCGAGCAGCTGGCCGCGACGCCGTACGCGTCGGCCACGTTCCCCTGGTACCTGATCGGGCGCCAGGTGCACGTCCGCGGCGCGGTGACGAAGGTGTCGGCGGAGGAGACGGCCGGGTACTGGTCGAAGCGGCCGAGGGGCTCGCAGCTGGGAGCGTGGGCGTCGTACCAGTCGAAGCCGATCGCCTCCCGCGCGGCGCTACTCGAGCAACTGGCCGAGGTGACACAGCGGTTCGACGGTCACGACACCGTGCCGGTGCCGCCGAACTGGGGTGGCTACCGGATCGCCCCTGAGGTTGTCGAGTTCTGGCAGGGCCGGGAGGACCGGGTGCACAACAGGATTCGGATTCAGGATGGTCGGATCGAGCGGTTGCAGCCATGAGTGGTGAGGCCAGCGATTCGCTGTCCCTCTTACAAGATCACAAAGCATCATGTCGGGGGTCTGACTTCGGAGTCAATTCCTTAGCTCTCTCATAGGGTCGTCGGTTAGGATGCCCCCGTGCCTGTCGCTAGGGGGGCGCGGACCGTCGGCCTGCGCGAGCGCAAGAAACAGCGCACGCGGGCGACTCTCATCGACGCCGCAGTGAAACTCTGCAACGACCAGGGATTCGAAAACACCACAGTCGATCAGATCGCCGCGATCGCCGACGTTTCACCCCGAACCTTCAGCAGATACTTCCCGACCAAGGAGGCGATCGTGCTTGCCTTGGTCGACGAGATCCTCGACCGAACCGCCGTCGAACTCGCTCGCCAGCCGGACAACATGAACCACTACGAAGCGCTCGTGCGCGCCAACATCGCGATGGCGGAGGCCGCCAAGAGGGCGGGGCCCGACGAGCTGACGGCTGAACGGGTGCTGTGCATCACCCGAATCATCGTGTCGTCATCCATACTGCGCCATGCCAGCGTGGAGTTTCGCGGCAACGCGATCGAGCGCGCGTTGGCTGCCCGACTGGGAGTGGATTTACATGACCGGAAAGTCAAGCTCACCGCCGCGGTATGGGGCGCCGTGATCATGACGGCGCTGGGAAGCGTCGCGCATGACGACAGCGACTGGGCGCACGTCTCGATAGACGACCTGATCGACCGCCTCAAAGCGGTGTTCGGTGAATTCGCCCACTTGATCGGTAGTCTGCATCAGCCCGTCTGAGCAACTGACCGCCCCCGCTGGGGCGCGGCTGCCGGAATGGGACTACCTTTTGTAGGAGCAATGTTCGAATACTCCCAGCAGCGACGAAGGGAACCTCGTGGCCGATAACGCGAAGAGTGGGGAAGGGCAAGCCACTCTTTCCTACCCCGGTGGCACGCTCGACCTTGACATCGTTTCCGCCACTGAAGGCGCTGATGGCATCGCGCTGGGGTCACTGCTGGCCAAGTCCGGCTACACGACGTACGACGAGGGCTTCGTCAACACCGCGTCGACCAAGAGTGCGATCACCTACATCGACGGCGACGCGGGCATCCTGCGCTACCGCGGGTACCCGATCGAGCAGCTCGCGGAGAAGTCGAACTTCATCGAGGTGAGCTACCTGCTCATCTACGGCGAGCTGCCCACGAAGGAGCAGCTGGCGGAGTTCACCACCCGCATCCAGCGGCATACGTTGCTGCACGAGGACCTCAAGCGGTTCTTCGACGGCTTCCCGGCCAATGCGCATCCGATGCCCGTGCTGTCGAGTGCGGTGAACGCGCTGTCGACGTACTACGAGGATTCGCTCGACCCGTTCGACGACAACCAGGTCGAGCTGTCGACCATCCGGCTGCTGGCCAAGCTGCCGACCATCGCGGCGTACGCCTACAAGAAGTCGGCGGGCCAGCCGTTCCTGTATCCGGACAACTCGCTGACGCTGGTCGAGAACTTCCTGCGCATGACGTTCGGTTTCCCGGCCGAGCCCTACGAGGTGGATCCGGAGATCGTCCGCGCGCTGGACATGCTGTTCATCCTGCACGCCGACCACGAGCAGAACTGCTCGACGTCGACGGTGCGGCTGGTCGGCTCGTCGCAGGCGAACCTTTTCACGTCGATCTCGGGCGGCATCAACGCGCTGTGGGGCCCGCTGCACGGTGGCGCCAACCAGGCGGTGCTGGAGATGCTGGAGAAAATCCGCCAGGCCGACTTCGACGTCCATGAGTTCATCAAGAAGGTGAAGAATCGCGAGGACGGCGTGAAGCTGATGGGCTTCGGCCACCGGGTCTACAAGAACTACGACCCGCGCGCCCGCATCGTCAAGGAGCAGGCCGACAAGATCCTCGGCAAGCTCGGCGGCGACGACGAGATGCTGGAGATCGCACGGACTCTCGAGGAAGCCGCGCTCACCGACGACTTCTTCATCGAGCGCAAGCTCTATCCGAACGTCGACTTCTACACCGGCGTGATCTACCGAGCGATGGGCTTCCCGACGCGTATGTTCACCGTGCTGTTCGCGCTCGGCCGGCTGCCCGGCTGGATTGCGCACTGGCGGGAGATGCACGACGAGGGCAGTGGCAAGATCGGCCGTCCGCGCCAGATCTACACCGGCTACACCGAGCGCGACTACAAGGACGTCAGCAGCCGCTAGGCCTGTTGGTACTCTCTGCCGACCGTGGGTTACCCGCACGTTCTGTGCGTACCGAGCGTGACGTGACCCCACGTTCGACGTCGCGTATCCCACTGCTGGGTGCCTTGCCGGACGAACAGTTGTAGTTTCACAATTGTTGGGTGAACGATACCGTCGTCCAGTCAATGAGCGCTCGGCGCAAGGCCATCATCTTGGTGACCTGCTGCCTGAGCCTGTTGATCGTGTCGATGGACGCGACGATCGTGAACGTCGCGATCCCCAACATCCGCGCGGAGCTGCACGCCACCGGGTCTCAGCTGCAGTGGGTGATCGACATCTACACGCTGGTGTTGGCGTCGCTGCTGCTGTTGTCGGGGGCGACCGCTGATCGGTTCGGCCGCCGCGGCACGTTCCAGATCGGGTTGACGGTGTTCGCGGTGGCTTCGCTGCTGTGCAGCCTCGCGCCGAATATCGAGACGCTGATCGCGGCCCGATTCCTTCAAGCCATCGGCGGATCGATGATGAACCCCGTTGCGATGTCGATCATCACCCAGGTGTTCACCGGGCGGGTTGAGCGAGCGCGAGCCATTGGGGTATGGGGCGGCGTCGTCGGGATTTCGATGGCCGCGGGGCCGATCGTCGGCGGTGCGCTCATCGAATGGATGAACTGGCGCGCGGTGTTCTGGATCAACCTGCCGATCTGCGCGCTGGCCATCCTGCTGACGGTCATCTTTGTTCCGCAGTCGAAGTCGGCGACGATGCGCGACCTCGATCCGGTCGGGCAGATCCTGGGCATGGCGTTCCTGTTCGGCCTCGTGTTCGTGCTCATCGAGGGTCCTGGGCTGGGCTGGGGTGACGTGAGAACGGTTGCCGTCGGGGCGGGGGCGGTCGCGGCGTTCGTGGGTTTTGTGGCTTACGAGGCGCGTCGGCGGGATCCGTTCATTGATCTGAGGTTCTTCCGGAGTATCCCGTTCGCGTCGGCGACGATGATCGCGGTTTGTGCGTTCGCGTCGTGGGGTGCGTTTTTGTTCATGATGTCGCTGTACCTGCAGGACGAGCGTGGCTTCTCGGCGTTCCACACGGGATTGATCTATCTGCCGATAGCGGTTGGGGCGCTGGTGTTTTCACCGTTGTCGGGCCGGATGGTCGGTCGGTTCGGGGCGAGGCCTTCGCTGCTGATCGCGGGCACGCTGATCACGGCGGCGACGGTGATGCTGGCTCAGCTGTCGGCGACGACGCCGGTGTGGCAGCTGCTGGTGATCTTCGCGGTGTTCGGTATCGGCTTCTCGATGGTCAATGCGCCGGTGACGAACGCGGCGGTCGGCGGCATGCCGACCGATCGTGCGGGCGCCGCATCGGCGATCGCCTCGACCAGTAGGCAGGTGGGGGTGAGTATCGGTGTGGCACTGTGTGGTTCGGTCGCCGGGGGCGCGCTGGTAGCGATGGGTCCGGACTTTGTTGCGGCCACCCGGCCACTGTGGCTGATTTGCGCGGCGCTGGGTGTGGCGATCATCGTGCTGGGCTGGTACTCGACGTCGGGCAGGGCGTTGCGGTCGGCGGATCGCCTGGAACCGTTGGTGGCGGCCGATGTCCGGTAGGCGGGTGGCCGACGAGGCGTGGCGGACAATGGCCGCGTTCGTCATCGAGAACCACGACAGCTGGAAGCGGGCGGTCGTCGAGCAATCGGGGTTGCCGTTCAGCAGGGTGCGCATCTTGCGACGTTTGAGTCGGCGGCCGATGACGGTCAAGGAGTTGGCCAACGCGGCGACGATCGATGCGCCGGCGGCGACCGTCGCGGTCAACGACCTGGAGGGGCGCGGGTTGGTGGTGCGTCAGGTGGATCCGGAAAATCGTCGGTGCAAGCGGGTGTCGCTCACGGATGCCGGACGTGCCATGGTCGCCAAAATCGACGCGATCGACGACCCGGCGCCCGAGGCCATGGCGAATCTGGATGACAGCGAGCTGGAGGCGCTGCACGCCATCATCGCGAAGTTGCGATCCTAGCCCTCCAGCACCGCCATCGCGGCATTGTGCCCGCCGATGCCTGAGACGCCCCCACCTCGTCGCGATCCCGAGCCGCACAACAGGATTCGATCATGCGCAGTCGCCACACCCCAACGCTGCGCAGGGGTGTCGAGTGGCTCATCGTCCTCGGCGAACGGCCACGCCAACCCGCCGTGAAAGATGTGCCCGCCCGTCATGCCGAGCGAGTGCTCGAGGTCGACCGTCGTCTTCGCCTCGATACACAGCCGACCCTCCGAATCCTCCATCAACACCTCGTTAATCGGCTCCGCCAGAACGGAATTCAACGAATTCAGCACCGCAGAGGTCAAAGTGTCTCGCATCCGATCCGGATCGCCGGACGACACGAGATGGTGGGGAGTGTGCAGACCGAACACCGTCAACGTCTGCGCACCGGCGGCACGGAGTTCGTCGGACAGGATCGATGGATCGGTCAACGAGTGGCAGTAGATCTCGCACGGGAGTGGGTCTGGCACCACGCCGGCGTCGGCTCGCGCGTACGCCTCGTCTAACTGAATATAGGTCTCGTTGATGTGAAACGTCCCGCCGAACGCCTGCTCGGGCGTGACGGTGTCGTCGCGCAATCGCGGTAACCGCCGCAGCATCAGGTTGACCTTGACCTGCGCGCCGGGCGTCGAGTCCGGTGTCTGTTCGCCGAGCAACCGGGCCAGCACGGTCGGAGTCACGTTGGCCAGGACCACGTCTCCGCGCACGGTGCCGTCTGCGCCGTCGCAATGGTATCGAACCTCGCCGGACGGATCGATGGCGTAGACCTCTGCGCCGCAAGTGATTTCGGCGCCGAAACCGGTGGCTGCCGCCGCTAGGGCGCCGGTGACGGCTCCCATTCCGCCGATCGGCACGTCCCAGTCGCCGGTTCCGCCGCCGAGCAGGTGGTAGAGGAAGCAGACGTTCTGTATCAGCGACGGGTCGCACAGGCGGGCGAACGTCCCGATCAACGCGTCGGTGGCCATCACGCCACGGACCACGTCGTTGTCGACGGCCGAGGTGATCGCGTGCCCGATCGGCTCGTCGACCATCATCCGCCATGCGGCATCGTCGTCGACAAGGCGCCGTGCCCGCTCGCGTGTCAAGAGCGGTCCCAGCAGCGTCGGCCACAGCCGTTCCACGAGGCCACCACACCGCCGGTAGAACTCGGCGAACCGCGCCTCGTCCTCGGCCGCGCCGATCGCATCGAACGTCGACGTCGGCCCGATTAACAGTCCCGTGCGACCGCCGTTCGTCGGGTCGGGCGTGTACGACGAGTAGCGGCGGCCCAGCAGCCGCACCCGGGCGCCGAGATCGTCGACGATGCGCCGAGGTAACAGGCTGACGAGGTACGAATATCGCGACAGTCGGGCGTCGACCCCCTCGAAGGCGTGCGCGGAGACCGCCGCCCCGCCCACGTGGTCCAGGCGCTCCAGCACCCGCACTCTGCGGCCCGCCTTCGCCAGATAGGCCGCCGCGACGAGACCGTTGTGCCCGCCGCCCACGACGACGGCGTCGTATGTCGCCGCCGGCGCGGCTCCGGCGTCGTATGTCGCCGCCGGCGCGGCTCCGGCGTCGTAGGTGGAACTCAGTTCAGGTAGCCCTCGACCTCGTCGGGCGGGCGCACCTCGGCCTCACGCGGATCGCCGCCGGTCTCCCGTTTCGCCCGGCGTTGTCGCAGCAGATCCCAGCACTGATCGAGTTGGACTTCGACCGCTTTGAGCCGCTGGTGTTCCTCGGACTCGTCGATCTCGCGGTTCTGCAGCTTCGACCGAAGCTCCTGCTCCTCGGCGACCAGCTTGTTGACCTGGTCGAGAATGTCTTGGTCTTTGGTCACGGATCCAGTCTGCCCGACTACCGTGAGTGCGGTGACTTCAAGTTCAGGGCAGAAGCCCGAAATCGACTTCCCCGACGGCCCTCCGCCCAGCGAGTTGGTGATCACCGACCTGGTGGTCGGCGACGGCGCAGAAGCGGTGCCCGGTGCCAACGTCGAGGTGCATTACGTCGGCGTCGAGTACGACACCGGCGAGGAATTCGACAGTTCGTGGAACCGCGGCGAGTCGATCGAGTTCCCCCTGCGCGGACTGATCCAGGGCTGGCAGGACGGCATTCCGGGTATGAAGGTGGGCGGTCGTCGACAACTCGTTATCCCGCCGGAGCAGGCCTACGGTCCCGCCGGCGGCGGCCATCGGCTGTCGGGCAAGACGCTGATATTTGTGATCGACCTGCTCGCGACACGGTAGTTCACTGATGACCGGGCAGCCGCAGCAGTAACCGAGCTCCGCCCAGCGGACTCTCCTCCAAAGAGGCTGTGCCGCCGTGCAATTCGGCCTGCTGCGCGACGAGCGCCAGGCCGAGACCCGAGCCCGACACCGACGCGGTCGACCCTCGGGAGAAGCGCTCGAACACGATCGAGCGCTCCTCCTCGGGGATGCCGACGCCGTCGTCGTCTATCGCGATCTCCACGCCCTCCCGTGAACTCACCGCCGACAGCTGCACCCGGGTCGCGCCGCCGTGCTTTACGGCGTTGGCGATCGCGTTGTCGACTGCCAACCGCAACCCCGCGGGCAGGCCCACGATGATGATCGTGGGTGCGGGAACCAGCGATACCTCAAGGTCGGGGTAGACCCGCATCGCGTCGTGGGCGGCGCGGTCCAGCAACTCGGTGATGTCGACGGGCACGTGGTCGTCGGCGGTCGACAACTCGCCCTGGGCCAGGCGCTCCAGCGCGCCGAGAGTGGCCTCGATGCGCGACTGCGTCCGGATCACGTCGTTGACCACCTCTTTGCGCTGGTCCTCGGGCAGGTCGAGGGTGGACAGCACTTCGAGGTTGGTCCGCATCGCGGTCAACGGCGTGCGCAGTTCGTGGGCGGACACCGACGCGAAGTCGCGCGCTGACGCCAGCGCGGCCTTGGTCCGGTCCTGCTCCTTCCAGACGCGTTCGACCAGGCCCTTGACGGCCTCGGCGATCTCGACGGCCTCGGTCGCGCCGCGCACTTCGACGTCGGGGTCTTCGTCGCCGGCGTCGATCTGGCGGGTCTGACGCGCCAGACTCTTGAGCGGGCGCACCGCGAACGCGGCCAGCACCCAGCCGAACACCGATGCGGCGCCGACCGCGAAGACGCAGATGATGATCACCCGACGATGCAGGTTGTTGGTGTCGGCGATGGTGGCGTCGTAGGTGGCGCCTACGGCCACTGACATCGGCCCCGGGTAATAGGGAATGTCGACGGTCCGGACGCGGTAGCGCACGCCGTCGACGTAGGTGTCAGCGTAGCCAGGTGGCAGCTGCGGGAGGACGACGTTGGAGTTGGACGTCACCTCTTCGCCGCGGTGCACGGTGATGACGGCATCCTGGTTGGTGGGCGACTTCGGGATCTCGTCCAGACCGCGGGGGAGGAACGGGATCGCGAAGCCGGCGGCCTCGTCGAGTCGGCGGTCGAGGCGCTCCTTGCGGTCGTTGGTGATGCCGACCCAGACGACCGTGCCGACGATGACGACGACGATCGCGGCGCCGATCGCGGTGGCCAGCGCGACGCGGGTGCGCAGCGAGGGGGTTCGGCGGAAGATCCGCGACAGCAGGTTCATCGGATCTTCATCGTTGGTTCTTCGCGCGCGCGCTCATCACTGAGTCCGCAGGACGAAACCCACTCCGCGGACGGTGTGCAGGAGCCGGGGGGCGCCGCCGGCTTCGAGCTTGCGGCGCAGGTAGCCGATGAAGACGTCGACGACGTTGGTGTCGGCGGCGAAGTCGTAGCCCCAGACAAGCTCGAGCAGCTGCGCCCGGGAGAGCACGGCCGTCTTGTGCTCGGCCAGCACCGCGAGCAGGTCGAATTCGCGCTTGGTCAGGTCGACGTCGACGCCGTTGACGCGGGCGCGACGGCCCGGGATGTCGACTTCGAGCGGGCCGACCTGGATGGTCTCCGAGGAGAATGTCGCGGTGGATCCCCGTCGACGCAGCAGTGCCTTCACCCGGGCGACGAGTTCGGCCAGCACGAAGGGTTTCACCAGGTAGTCGTCGGCGCCGGCCTCCAAACCGGCGACGCGGTCGTCGACCGAACTGCGGGCGGACAGCACGCAGACCGGTACGTCGTTGTCCATCGCGCGCAGTGCGGTGACCACGCTGACGCCGTCGAGGACGGGCATGTTGATGTCGAGGACGATCGCGTCGGGTCGGGTCTCGGTAGCGCTGCGCAGCGCCTCGGCGCCGTCGACCGCGGTGGCCACGTCGAACCCGGACAGTCGCAGGCCACGCTCGAGCGAGGCCAGCACGTCTGGGTCGTCGTCGACCACGAGCACCCGGGCTGTGCCTGCACTGCTTTCCATATAGCCAATATTGCCTGATGGTCGGACCCAATCGGGGGAACACCTGCCGACGGGCGGCGCGCACCTCGCTCAACGACGTCGGATCTCGTCTGTGATGATTCACCGGTCCCGGTTGGCGAGTCGGCGAGCCCGCAGGTTTGCCGGGCGCTGCAGGATCCTTTGCTGAGATCGTGCAGTCGGGCCAAATCAGCTTGTTTCCGCTACCCTCACGTTGCCGCCTACAGAACGCGCTGTCACCATGGCAGCGCGAGGGTTGGTGGTCTCCGGCACGGACACCGTGGAGTGGCCGATTCCGGGTGCGGGTTCGGCGCGTATTCGATAGGACTGCGAGCTGGGCACCTCGACGGATACATCGCCGCCGGCGACCACCTCGGTATACCGCGGCGCCGCAGAGAATTCCAGCCGTATACTGCCGACCTTACTTGTCCCCCTGAATGATTCGGCGACAGCTATCTTGGTATCGGTACGTATGTCACCGTTTTCGACAGCGACTTCCATCAGGCGGGCGGATCCCCCGAGAGTGAGGGTGCCGTCGCCGGTTCTCGCGGCCAGCCGATCGAGATCTGAGTCGACGGTCAGCGCCCCGGCCGGGCGGTCGATCGTCAAACTCAAGTCGCGCGCGATATCGGGGGGCAGGACGACCTTCATGGCTCCGGTGCCGTTGAACCGTAGGAATCCGGAATCACTGTCGGCGAGTGTGATCCGAATCCCGTCCCCGTCGGTGTCAATTGCAAACAGCGGGCCTCGGGTCTTTGTGATCAGTCGCAAGTCGACGCGGGGTACTTCAGCACCGACGTCCGTGACGATGTGAAGAGGCACTGGGACATCGCCCGTGTCGATAGCCAAGGACCGTACATCTCCCGGGAGTGCATGCGTTTCGGTGACAAAGCGACTCGCGGCGAGCTCCAGCGCGATGACCCCGAGGCCGCCCACCGCGCCGACGGTCACTATCGTCGCGATGACAACGAGTGCGATGCGCACCGCGGTGCGGCCGCCACCCGACATCAGCCGCCCAGCATCAGGAGCGGCAGAGGAGCTGCCGTAGGGGGGTGTGGCAGCTCCTCTGCCGGGTCTGTTTCCGCTCTATTGGAGCGAGGTCGGTAACGCTCACGACTTCATGTGTTCCTGAGCATCGAGGTGCGCTGCGGCACGCTTGAGCACCAGGACCGCATCGGCCTTGGTGGTGTGTGCGTCATCGTTGTAGGCCTGCAGGCTGAGCCAGCCTGGCGCGTCGACGGCGTTGGCCTGCCGCAGGATCAAGCACTCTAGCCGTTCCACCTGCTCGAGTGCCGCGTAAGACTTGTCGAGGTGCCAGTAACCGGAGGCGGCGCGCAGCGCCCCGCCGAGGCAGAAGCTGCACGGGTTCGCACCGGACTCGGTGCGGACCACGTAACCGCCGGCCCCGACATGCTCGGTACGCACGCGAAGCCATTCGCCCGGCGCGTCGGCGGGATGTACCTCGAAACCGTCGGCGTCGCGGCAGTACGTGCCCTGTGCCCAACCGTCGTCGAGCTCGATGAGGGCTAGCGCGTCTTCGAGGACTTGTCGGTCCGTCTTCCTCGTTTTCATGGTGTTTCGTCCCTTCTTTTCGATTACGACTCGAGGTAGCGCAAGACGGCGAGGACACGGCGGTTTTCGGTGTCATCGGGCGCCAGCCCCAACTTGGTGAAGATGGAAGCGATGTGTTTCTCGGCGGAACCGGTCGACATATGCAGGGTCGAGGCGATCGCTGAGTTGGTCCTGCCTTCGGCCATGAGCTGCAAGACATCTCTTTCGCGAGGAGTGAGCTCTTCCAACGCACTGCGGCGATGCGAACGCGCGAGGATCTGCGACACCACTTCGGGGTCGAGCAGCGTCCCGCCGCCGCCGACCACCGCGACGGCGTCCAAGAACGCAGGCACGTCGGCGACGCGATCTTTGAGCAGGTAACCGAAGCCTCGGGTGTCCGAGGTGATCAGGTCGGAGGCGTAGCGCTCCTCGACGTAGTGCGACAACACGAGCACGGGCGATTCGGGATTCTGGCTGCGTAACAGCGCTGCAGCGCGAATCCCCTCGTCTGTGAACGTCGGCGGCATCCTCACATCGACGATCACCAGGTCCGGCTTGGACTCGTTGACCAGGTCCAGCAGATTTGAAGCGTCAGCGACGCTCGCCACCACTTCGTGGCGGGCGTCGACGAGCAGGCGTTCGATGCCCGCGCGCAGCAGCGCCGAATCCTCCGCGATCACGATGCGCATGGCAACACCGCCGTGACAGTCGTGGGCCCGTCTACGGGGCTGGAGACCGTGAATGTGCCGCGCGCCGCGCGGACCCGCTCGGCCAGGCCACGCAGGCCGGTGGCGGTCGCGCTGTCCGTGATCAGCGCGCCACCGCGGCCGTCGTCGAATACCGAGACGTGTAGCTCGTCTCTGGTCTGATCGAGGCGCACCGTGACGACGGCCCGCAAGGCCTGGGCGTGCTTGGCGACATTGGTGAGCGCCTCGGTGACGACGAAGTACGCAACCGATTCGGTCTCCGCGGGGACGCGCCGGGGCAGGTCGATATTCAGCGTTGTCGGGACCCCGATGTTCTGGGCTCGCTGCACCACCGATGAGAGCGCGGCATCCAGACCCCGGTCGGTGAGGATCGTCGGTGCGATGCCGCGCACGACGTTACGTAGTTCGGCCAGAGCGGTTTTCGCGTCGTCGTGAGCCTCGATCATCAACGCTTTGGCGGCGGCAGGGTCGGTGTCGAACTTGGTCTGGGCGAGGCCGATGGTCATCGCTAGAGATACCAACCGGGGTTGCACACTGTCGTGAAGGTCGCGTTCGATGCGGTGTCGTTCGGTCTGTGCCGACGACACCGCGCCCAGCCGGGCGTCGGTAAGCGCGTCCACCTCGCTCTGCAGCGATGCAGCCGGTGACGGCGCAAGCAGCCAGCGGTCGATCTTGGCATCGAGAATCGGTCCGTAGACCACGATCGCCGCGGCGGCCACCAGCGCCACCGCGGCCAGCGGCCACGCCAGCGCGCGCGGGATCATCGATGCTCCGATGTCGGCGCTGCGATTCACGGCGATCGACGCGGCCGGAATGAGCAAGCCGAACGCCAGGAGCGTAAACGCCAGCCCGCCTGCCACCAGGTCGTAGATCATGCGAAAGAAGTGGTGTGTGCACCCTTTCCAGAACCGAGTGCTGTTGATGTCCAGCCATAACTGGTGGAGCCAGCGCCGAAAGCCGCTGTGGGGGGAAATCTTGCGGGGCGGCACCGGGATGTTCATGCCGAAAACGGCTTCGCTACGAACCCGCTCGAGCCACTCAACGCCGCGCATCAAGTACACGAATACGACGACGGCGAGTACGAACCCGATGACCGAGGGGATCGATACAATCCCCAGAACCGCGATCATCACGGGTATCCACAGCCAGACCAGGGCGAACGCCGCACCGGCGATCAGCGACGCACTGGGCACCAAGCCTGTGCGCCGACGGGCCGTGGGCACGGTCGCTGCAGCCGCGGTCGGCTCGACCGCCTGACCCGTGACTGCAACCATAATCTCAACGTACGGAACGTCCCGGCGGGACAACATGCCGTTTACCGGACCGTTTTGCGGGGGTTAACCCCCCCATGTCGCCCGCTGCCCGACCGCACCCGTAGTACCGTCCCAGCGTGGTGAACTTGGCGTACGAGGACCGTGGCGACGGAGATCCGGTTCTGTTCATCGCCGGCCAAGGCGGACTTGGACGCACATGGGACCTCCATCAGGTTCCGTCGTTCCGTGCCGCCGGTTATCGCGTCATCACGTTCGACAACAGGGGCGTCGGCGCGACGGCGCACGCCGACGATTTCACGACGGCAACGATGGTGGCTGACACCGCCGATTTGATCGAAAAGCTCGATGCGGCTCCCGTCCGGATCGTGGCGGCATCGATGGGCTCATACATCGCGCAGGAGTTGATGCTGGCCCGACCGGAGCTGGTGAGCCAGGCGGCGCTGATGGCCACGCGGGGACGCCACGACCGCGTGCGCGCCTTCTTCCGCACGGCCGAACGCGACTTCGTCGACGCCGGTATCGAACTTCCACCCGCTTACGCTGCGAAACTTCGCTTACTCGAGAACTTTTCACCCAAGACGCTGAACGACGACCGAGCCGCGCAAGATTGGATCGACACCTTCACGATGTGGCCGACGAAGACCACTCCCGGACTTCGCGCGCAGTATGGCGTCGCGCCGGAGAGCGATCGCCTGCGTGTTTACAAGGTGATAACCACCCCGGTTCTGGTGCTCGGTTTCTCTGACGACCTGGTGATGCCCCCTCACCTCGGCGCCGAGGTCGCAGCTGCCCTCCCGAACGGGCGGTACCAGGAGATCGCAGACACCGGTCACCTCGGTTTTCTTGAACGCCCGCGGGCGGTGAACACGCTGATTCTCGACTTCTTCGCCCGAGCCGGAGGCGGTGGGACCTGAGGCATCATCGAATATGCAGTCCTGCAACCGATCACGACAGCGAAGGTGTGTCCCAGGGGATGTCAGGGATTGGCTGTTTCCTTCAAGAATCCTTGGCGGTACACTCTCGCACTCCCTTTGTACGAGGTGAGTTGTCGGCCAACGCATAACTTCGATACCGTGCCTCATCGCGGGTAATGCATTACGATCCCGTATCGCGTTGGGAACGGGGAGAATGTGGAGGCCAACGGCATGATTTACTCGTCACGATCGGGTTTTGCTCCCCGAGGCGCTGCTCGTTTGCGGTGACCTCCGCACGGCTAGGCTTCGGTTGCTCACCGCATCCGAAGCGCTGCCGTCTGGCGTGTCGCGGCCGATGTGTAGTTGCATGTCCACGCGGCTGACATGGCCACTGGACATGGGAACGGACGGAGGGAATTCGCGATTTTCAGGATTCTGAAGCGGGTGTGGATTCCGCTGCTCATCATCATCGTGGTCGTCGCCGGTGGCTTCACCGTCTCGAGGCTGCGCTCCGTCTTCGGGTCCGAGAACCGACCTTCCTACTCCGACACCGAACTCGTGCAACAAGAGGCGTATGACCCGAAGGAGCTCGTGTACGAGGTGTTCGGTCCATCTGGCACGGTCGCAAACATCAGCTACTTCGATGAGAACTCGGAGCCGGTGTTCGTCGAAGGAGTGAGCCTGCCGTGGTCTTCGGCGTTCGGTATCGACGCGACGTCGGTGGTCGGCAACCTCATGGCGCAGGGCACCGGCAACAGCATCGGGTGCCGAATCGTTGTGGACGGTGAAGTCAAAGCCGAGAGGACCAGCCAGGGCGTGAACGCGTTCACCTACTGTCTGCTGAAGGCCGCATGACCATTCAGCAGGTACACCACCGTCCACCGCGCATCGCGCGGTGGATCAACCGCTTGGCGGTGCCGATCATTCTCGCCTGGGTGGCCATCGCGTTTATCCTCACGGTGGCCGTTCCGCCTCTCGAGCAGGTGGAAAAAGAGCACGCGATATCGCTGAGCCCCATCGACGCGCCATCCTTCAGGGCGATCGAGCGCATGGGTGACCTCTTCGGGGAGACCGAGTCCGGCAGCATCGCGATGATCGTCTTGGAGGGTGACCAACCGCTCGGTGACGAGGCGCACGCCTACTACGACGAACTGGTTCGCCAGCTCAAAGACGATCGACAGCACGTGGAGCACGTGCAGGACTTCTGGGGAGATCCGCTCACCGCGGGCGCCGCACAGAGCGCCGACGCCAAGGCGGTCTATGTCCAGCTGACCCTCAAGGGGGTCATGGGTCAGGCCGAGGCCAACGAATCCGTCGAGGCGGTGCGCGACATCGTCGAGCGGAATGCGGCGCCGCCCGGGGTGACCGCGCACGTCACTGGCCCCGCGGCATTCGCTGCAGACCTCGGCCCCACCGGCAACAGGACCGTCGTCCTGATCACCGTCCTGAGCCTCGCGGTGATCTTTTTGACGCTGCTCTTCTTCTACCGGTCGATTGTCACCGTGATCGTGTCGTTGCTGATGGTCGGGCTGCAGCTGCAGGTGGCACGAGGTTTCGTTGCGCTTCTCGGCGACCACGAGGTGCTGAGCCTCACGACCTTTGCCGTCAACCTGCTGGTTTCGCTTGGGATCGCCGCCGGTACCGACTACGGGATCTTCTTCTTCGGTCGGTATCACGAGGCACGTCAACACGGCGAGGACCGCTTGACGGCCTTCTACACGACCTATCGCAGCGTGGCCAAAGTGGTCCTGGCGTCCGGGTTGACCATCGCCGGAGCGGTGTTCTGTCTGAGCTTCACCAGGTTGCCCTATTTCCAGCCGCTGGGCGTCCCGTGCGCGATCGGGATGGTAGTGGCCGTCCTGGTGGCCTTGACGCTGGTGCCGGCCGTCATCGCATTGGGCACTCGCGTCGGTCTGTTCGAACCCAAACGTAAGGTCATCGCTCGGCGATGGCGGAGGATCGGTACGGCGATCGTGAGGTGGCCGGGGCCCATTCTGGTGGCGACGTGCGCGCTGGCTCTCGTCGGGCTGCTGGCTCTACCTGGATACAAACCCAGTTACCAAGACGCTGACTTCATCCCCGACGACATCCCCGCGAGCGTGGGCATGGCGGCCGCGGAGCGGCATTTTCCCGGTTCACTGATGATGACGCCCGATATTTTGATGATCGAAGCGGATCACGATATGCGTAATCCGGCCGATTTCTTGGTGCTGAATAAACTCGCAAAGGGTGTTTTGGCCGTTCCGGGCATCGCCAGAGTGCAAGCCCCGACCCGACCCGCTGGAGAACCGCTTCAACACACCACTATCCCGTTCATGATGAGCATGGGTCAGGCCAGCCAGCTCCAAATGCTGCCGTTTCAGAAAGCCCGCATGGATGACATGCTGAAACAGGCCGACGAAATGACCAAAAGCATCGCGCTGATGAACCGCATGTATGGCCTGATGCAACAGCTTGTCGCACACACCCACTCCATGGTCGAAACGACGCATGAGATGCAGGACATCACCAACGACCTGCGGGACAACATTGCGAATTTCGACGATTTCTTCCGGCCGATCCGTAACTATTTTTACTGGGAACCGCACTGCTTCAACATTCCCATCTGCTGGTCACTGCGGTCGGTATTCGACGTGATAGACGGCCTCGACCAAGTCACCGTCAACCTGGACAAACTGGTCGACAATCTCGATCAACTGGACGTGCTCTTGCCGCAGATGATCGCCCAGTTCCCGCCCATGATCGCGACCATGGAAAGCACCCGCACCATGATGCTGACGATGCACAGCACCATGTCGGGCACGTTGGCCCAGATGGAAGAGGGTAGCGAGAACGCGACCGCTATGGGCAAGGCCTTCGACGCGGCGAAAAATGACGACTCGTTCTACCTTCCGCCGGACATCTTCGAGAATGAAGACTTCAAGAGGGTGATGAACATCTTCCTGTCCGAAGACGGGAGGGCCGCTCGCATGCTCATTTCGCAACGGGGTGATCCGGCCACGCCCGAGGGCATCTCCCGGGTCGAACCGATCATGCAGGCGGCTGAGGAAGCCCTCAAGGGAACACCGCTGGAAAGCGCCGACATCTATCTCACCGGTACGGCCGCCATCGCCAAGGACCTCGTGGTCGGCTCGACATACGACCTTTTGATCGCGGGAGTTGCGGCGCTCTGTCTTGTTTTCATCATCATGCTGATCGTGACGCGGAGTTTCGTTGCGGCCCTGGTCATCGTGGGTACTGTCGCGCTGTCTCTGGGCACAGCGTTCGGCCTGTCGGTCCTTATCTGGCAACACATCTTCGGCATCCAGATCCACTGGGTAGTGCTCGCGATGTCGGTGATCGTGCTCTTGGCGGTCGGTTCCGACTACAACCTTCTCTTGGTATCGCGAATGAAAGAGGAGATCCACGCCGGACTCCACACAGGCATCATCCGGGCAATGGGCGGAACCGGCAGAGTTGTGACCGCGGCAGGCCTGGTGTTCGCATTCACGATGTTGACGATGTTGGCCAGCGATCTCCTCACGATCGGGCAGGTCGGCTCCACCATCGGGCTGGGTCTGCTGTTCGACACGCTGGTGGTGCGTGCGTTCATGACACCTTCGATCGCCGCCCTCCTGGGGCGGTGGTTCTGGTGGCCTCAGCGCGTACGCCCGCGTCCGTCGAGTCAGATGTTGCGGCCGTTCGGTTCCCGTCCGCTGGTTCGGTCCCTCCTGCTGCACAAAGAGGGCTAATCACCGTGACCGACCGTAGCTCCGGCTTGTCGACGACGGCCACATGAGCAATCACCAGCTGACCAGACGTCCACCGGGTATCGCCCGGGCGGTGCGCGTACTCGCGGTCCCCATCATCATCGCGTGGGTGGCGCTCGCTGCCGTCACGTTCTTCTTCGTCCCGTCGTTGGAGAAAGTCGGCCAGGAAAACTCCGTATCCCAGGTGCCCAAGGATGCGCCCTCCTATCAGGCCATGAAGCACATGGGCGAAGTGTTCGAGGAGTCCGACTCCGACAGCTTCGCGATGATCGTGTTGGAGAGTGAGCAACCGCTCGGGCCAGACGCGCATGAGTATTACGAAGAATTGATTCGTCAGCTGCGCGGCGACACCGAACACGTGAACCACATACAGGATTTCTGGGGGGACCCACTCACGGCGCCCGGCGCAGAAAGCGCCGACCGTAAAGCGGTCTACGTTCAGGTGAACCTGGCCGGCGACCAGGGCGAGGCCTTGGCTAACGAATCTGTGGAGGCCGTCCGGGACATCGTCGATCGCGTGCCGCCGCCTCCGGGGCTGAAGACCTATGTCACTGGCCCCGCGCCGTTGATGTCGGACATGGTCGAGGCTGGCGACAGCTCCATTCTCAAGATCACCATCGTGACTCTCGTCGTCATCTTCACGATGTTGCTGTTCTTGTACCGTTCGGTCGTCACCGTCATCTTCGTGCTCCTCGCCGTGGGCATCCAAGTCCAAGTGGCTCGAGGGATCGTTGCGTATCTCGGAGATATCGGTCTGCTCGGGCTCTCGACTTTCTCCGTCAACCTTCTGGTCTCGCTGGGCATCGCGGCCGGTACCGACTACGCGATCTTCTTCTTCGGGCGATACCACGAGGCACGCCAGGTGGGTGAGGACCGGCTGACGGCCTTCTACACCACCTACCGCAGCGTCGCCAAGGTGGTGTTGGCATCCGGCATGACGATCGCGGGTGCCATTCTCTGCCTTAGCTTCGCCCGGCTGCCTTATTTTCAGACGCTCGGAGTTCCCTGCGCGATCGGTATGACGGCGGTGGTCGCGGTGGCCGTCACGCTGATTCCTGCGGTCATAGTCGTTGGAGGCGCCGTGGGCTTGTTCGAGCCCAAGCGCAAGCTCGCGGTTCGGCGCTGGCGGCGGATCGGAACGGCGATCGTCCGGTGGCCAGCGCCCATCCTCGCCACATCGATCGCGCTTTCACTCGTCGGGCTCCTGGCCCTGCCGGCCTACCAAACGAGCTTCAACGACCGGGCGTACATGCCTCAGGATATTCCCGCCAACCAGGGGCACGCGGCCGCCGAGCGCCACTTTCCTCAGTCGCGAATGATGCCGGAGATCCTGATGATCGAGGCCGATCACGATATGCGGACTCCAGCAGACTTCCTGGTGTTACACAAGCTGGCGAAGGCCATTTTTGCCGTCCCCGGAGTTTCGAGGGTTCAGGGAATCACCCGGCCCGAGGGGAACCCGATAGAACACACCTCGATACCGTTTCTCCTGAGCCTGCAGTCAGCCGGTCAAGTCCAGCAGTTGCCGTTCCAGCAAGCCCGAATGAATGACATGCTGAAACAAGCTGATGACTTGACGACCATGATCAACATCATGCAGCGCATGTACGAAATTTCGACGCGGCTCAACGAGACGACGCACCAAATGACGCTCTTGACGCACGAACTCGAAGGGACGTTGAACGAAATACGAGATCACATCGCCGATTTCGATGACTTCTGGCGGCCGCTCCGCAATTACCTCTACTGGGAGCCTCATTGCTTCAACATTCCGCTGTGTTGGGCAATCAGATCGATATTCGATGGTCTGGACGGCACCGAGCAGATCAGCGTGGTTATGCGCAAGCTGGTCAACGAACTCGACCAAGTAGATCAGCTCATGCCCCAACTAATGGCGCAGTTCCCACAAATGATCGCGACCATGGAAACCATGCGCACCATGATGCTGACAATGCACAGCACCATGTCCGGGGTCCTGGCAATGATGAAGGAATCGAGCGAAAACGCCACCGCGATGGGCAGGGCTTTCGACGCTGCCAGAAGTGACGACTCGTTTTGGTTGCCTCCGGAGGTTTTCGAGAACGAGGACTTCAAGCAGGCCATGGAGTTGTTCTTTTCGCCAGATGGCAAAGCGATGCGATTGTTCATTTCGCATCGGGGCGATCCCGGAACTCCCGAGGCTCTCGCCCGAATCGACTCGATCAAACGAGCGGCCGAGGAAGCGCTCAAAACCACTCCGTTACAGAATGCGCAAATCTACCTCGCCGGGACGGCGGCGACATACAACGACATGGACAACGGCGCTACATTCGATCTATTGATCGCGGGGCTCGCCGCGTTGTGCCTGATCTTCATCATCATGTTGCTCATCACGCGCAGTCTCGTTGCGGCGTTGGTGATCGTGGGAACGGTGGCGCTGTCGCTGGGTGCATCGTTCGGGCTCTCAGTGCTCATTTGGCAGCACATTCTCGGCATCGAGCTGCACTGGCTCGTCCTGGCGATGTCGGTCATCATCCTTCTTGCGGTGGGATCCGACTACAACCTCTTGCTTGTCTCCAGAATCAAAGAGGAAATAGGCGCTGGGCTGAATACGGGCATCATCCGCGCAATGGGTGGTACGGGCAAGGTCGTGACGGCGGCCGGCCTGGTCTTCGCTTTCACCATGTTGTCGATGGTGGTCAGCGATTTGCGGATCATCGGTCAAGTCGGGACGACCATCGGACTGGGCTTGATGTTCGACACTTTGGTGGTGCGTGCGTTTATGACGCCTTCGATCGCTGCACTGCTGGGACGTTGGTTCTGGTGGCCGCAGATTGTTCGTCCCCGGCCCGCCAGCACAATGCTTCGCCCGTACGGGCCCCGTCCGCTGGTGCGTTCTCTCTTGCAAGGCCAGGAGCGTTAACCACAGTCCAGAGGGAGCAGCATTGAATTCGGCCGGATTCCGGCCCCGCAGCTCGCTGGTATCGTCGTTTGCGCGTGAAGCTCGCCCAGGAAGTAATCAGCATCCAGCAAGATCGATGACACGGCTGCTGTTGGCCGACCGGCAAGATTCTTCCAACCGGCTGATGTAACACCAGGTTTGAGTTGAGCGAATAAAGTCAATGAAGTCTGCCTGAGGGAGGAAGTCCACATATGATCAAAGTGACCGCAAACAAGATGATTGTCGGGTTCGGAGGTCTTGCGTTGGCGTTGACCGCTGGCGCGGGAGTCGCGTCGGCGCAGCCGAATTTGGATTCGGCCGTCAACACAACCTGTAGCTACGAGCAGTTGGAGGCCGCGGCAAATGCTGCGGATCCGTCGATTGCGTCGAAACTCAGCGATCCGATGTTGCAGTCCGGCATCCGGCAATTCCTTGCGGCACCGGTGGGTCAGCGACAGCTGATGGCCCAGCAAATCGCGAGCATGCCTGCGAACCAGCCATATCTGGGCCTGTATCAGCAGATCTTCGATACCTGTCAGAACTTCTGAGAAGGTCTGCCGACGCACTCAAAGCGTCCTCATCGGTCGGTTATCCCGCCGATGAGGACGCTTTGGTGTCAGAGGCGCCAGGAGGCTCTCGTGAGGCTTCGAACGCGGTGGAGCCTCCTGTGAGTAGAACAGAAATTGACCACCTTCGCGCGAAGCGCCATGGGCGGCCACGATTTCCCGCAGCCTGAACAGCAACGCCGCCTCCTCAGCCCTGACTGAGGTGAATTGCGTTCGATCGCACCCTGTTTGAGAGACTCTGATGGGAATCACCTCGTCCACCGAGGATTGTGAAGCCCGTCGGCTTGAGCACATTCTCCAGAACTCGCAGCTTCTGCATGGGTTCTAGCGATCGAAATCGCCGCCTAAGGGAGTCGGCCGCGAAGAGGTCGTCCGTCGACTGGCACAGGTACCGCATGTCGCCGGTTTCCACTTCATTCAAGTCGATCAGCTTGCTGGAATTGAGCAGGTTGACGTTGTTGACCGCCGCCCAATCGATTTCTGGGCATGCGCGGAGCAGATTGACGCTCTCGTCGAATCGGTATGCATTGACGATTGGATGAAGATAGGCGTCTACGTCGATGCTGACCTGGCTTACTTCGGATTTCGCCTGTGCGGCTGTGCTGCCATATTGCTTCACTGCGAGATTTACACCAAGGTCCTTGAGCACCTGTAAGCCTGCGTCGAACCCTTCCGCGCGGTTCCAGAGCGTCAAAAGGGTTTCCCTATCGAGTAACCTCTGATGTTCCCCGAGCGAATGATATAGCCACAGGATCAGTACCCCTCTCTCACCGAGTAGGGATGCTAGGAGTCTTATGCCGCTGCCTGGATCCTCCAAATGGTGGACTACACCGATTGACATTATGACGTCGAATGCATATCCGGGATCGAAATCCAAGAGCTCAGATCTGCGAAATTCGACATTGTGGATGCCATGTCGCCGACTCAGGGCTTCGGCGACTGCGAGTGAGGCTGCAGTCATGTCGAGGCCTACGAAATGCGCTTTGGGGTATCGCCGAGCCACTGCAAGAAGCCGCTGCCCAGTGCCGCAACCGGCGTCCAGAATTTTCTTGTCGGACAGATCGTCTTCACCGAATATCGTGAACAAGCTGTTCGCGACGTCAGGGATTAGCGAATCGCCCACCGTTGGGCTTGGGTACGGATAGGCCTCGTACATCGTTCGAACGTCGCCCACGGTCCCTGCCGTTGCGTTCTCCGACATGTTCCCTCCCCATCGATTAGCGCACCGATGCTAGTACACCGAGGCGGACATAGGTTTGCGCAGCGCCCACATCCACGTGACGGATGCGCGGGAAACCTTGGACAAGATTTGCGGGGTGCCGCTAGAGTAAATGCAGTCGGGGTGGAGGGGGACGTCCACACATTGAACAATCTAACGCTGACATGGCTGGACGCGACGGTGGGGGCTACAGACGGTATGCGACATTAGGCGCTGAGATCCGGACGCCGCCTGCGGCTCCGGCCGCCGTCACATCTGCCGGTGAAGAATTGGATGCGACGCCGAAGGCCTCAGATCCGCAGCGGCGATCTCCTTTACGAGGATGCAGTCAAGGTCGCAGCGGCTCCCGTCATCTGCCGCGTAACGACGGCTTTTGTTCAGCTGATTCGTCGGCGTATCGAGTCATGATATTGGGGCTATTTTCAGTTTTGAATTGCAGTTTGGACATCTCCAGAATCGATTAGCAAAAACGGACACGGGCTTGTAGATCTTCCACTGCGATAGCTGCGCTCAACGTTCGGTCCCTACCCTGGCTAACTTCCTCGCGGTGCCAGAGGCAACGAGATCGGCGGCAAAAATCGCTCACCGCTCGAACCTCTCCATGAGTTTGAGGCCTCGAGTACCGCTTCGCTGGCGCAGCCTCAAGCGGACGAATCATGAACGCTTAGGCGACCTCACGAACCTGGAGCCAACTACATGTCGCAGCGCTCAACTCCCGCGAATCCAGACGGCTACGGTGTGATTGCTAGCACTCTGGGAACCGCCGGCTGTCGCTGCGCCCGGCAGGCGCTCGATCAGCGAAGGAGTTAGTGACCGCTCGTGGCCCCCACGAGCACCTCAAACCCACATCCTAACCGTCTTCTACCTGCCCAATTGCTTAACCGCAAGACCCTTCGGCTCCTGTGATGGTTCTATACGGCAGCTGTGAGTAAAGGGCTGCCTCGCTCTCTCTGAGCTGAGCAGAGACCACACCCAGTGACTTTGCCGAAATGCCAGACCCAAGCTGTCAACTTCAGTAGGGTGTGCAACGGTTTCACTCATATCAACAAGATGTCTGGAGAGTTGTGAGCACCAATCCTTTCGACGATGACAACGGTAGCTTTTACGTCTTGGTCAACGACGAAGAGCAACACAGTCTGTGGCCCACCTTCGCTGATGTGCCAGCCGGCTGGCGGGTGGTTTACGGCGAAGCCGACCGCAGCGCCTGCCTGGACTACATCGAACAGAACTGGCCCGATATTCGACCGAAGAGTCTGCGCGACCGGCTCGCAGCTGATCGGGGTTCTGATTCGTAAGCCGTTCGGTTTAGGGGGAATTCGATGGAACTGGATGAAGGGGTACTTCAGCCGGTGCGTCAACGGGGGGCGGGACTCGATGCCGGGGTCTTTCCGCTCACGCGCGAGCAGCTAGGTATATGGCTCGCGCAGGAGACAAGTGATTCCGGTACGGAATGGCAGCTTGGTCTATTCGTAAAAATCGAGGGCACCGTAGAACGTGATGCACTTGAGTGGGCGATTCGCCGGACAGTCGCAGAGGCTGAGCCCGTCCGGGCCTCGTTTTTTGAGGTTGATGGTCAAGTGTTCCAACGGGCGGTCGACTACCCGGACGTCGAGTTGGCCTTCTATGACGTCAGCGGTTCGGACGAGCCTGTTCAGGAAGCCCGCGACAGAGCATTATCGATCCAACACGCGCCCATGCCGTTCGATGGCCCGCTGTTCAAATTTGCCTTATTCCGGACGCGACTCGATGAGTTTTATTTGTTCGGGTGCGGTCACCACATCGTTGTAGACGGATCCGGTATTGCTCTGGTGGGCCAGCGAATCGCATCTGTGTACTCCGCTGTTGTTTCTGGCGCGCCCGTTCCTCCGACCTTTTTCGGTTCGCTGCGGGACCTGGTCGATTGTGAGTCGAAATACGAAGCGTCAAACGATTACCTCGAAGATGAGGCCTACTGGACTAAGAACCTTCCATCAGGAAGCGGACCGGCTTATCCCGTGCCCCAAGCAGCGGGGAAACGCGATCCGCATCAGCCGTCCGCGTCGGTCGAATTGGACCCTGCGATCCTTCGCCGAGTCGAAGATTTATCCCGTGCGTGGAGCGTGCCTCGATCGTCGGTCATCACCGCCGCGTGTGCGCTGCTGGTGCGGGGATGGTGCGCCGCGGGGCCAGAGGTGGTACTCGATTTCCCGGTCAGCAAGCGAGTAAGTCCGGAGTCGAAGACGCTGCCCGGGATGCTTTCCGGGGTGGTGCCGTTGGCGCTGAGGATCTCGCCGGAGTCTACGGTTGCCGGTTTCTGCGAACACGTGAACAAGCGGATACGTGAAGCGTTGCAGCATCAAAGGTTCCCAGTGCAAGCCCTCGAGCGCAAAGCCGGTGTTCGCGACCCAGGGCAGCAATCCGAGCGTGTGAGCGTTAATTTCCTTCCCTCAACGATTGCCCTGCCCTTCGGTGGTATTCCGGCGACGGCGTCGTTGACCAATCCCGGTCTCGTGGGCAGCTTTGGGCTGATCTTCTCGAGTGCCGGTGACCAGCTTTTCCTCAGCACGATGGGTGACGGTCAGCCCTTCTCGAGTTTCGACGTCTCCCATTTAGCGGATCGTCTGCAGCGGGTTTTGGTGGCGATGACGTCCGATCCGACCCGGCGGTTGTCGTCGATCGATCTGCTCGATGATGGCGAGCATGCCGAGCTGGATGGGTGGGGCAGCCGGGCGGTGCTGACCACGTCCGCGCCGACAGTCTCGATCCCGGTGTTGTTCGCCGCGCAGGTGGCACGGACCCCGCGGGCGGTCGCGCTCCGCTGTGGGGGGCGGTCGTGGAACTATCGGGAACTCGATGAGGCCGCTAACCGCTTGGCGCACCTGCTGATTGGCCACGGGGCGGGTCCTGGTGCTTGTGTGGCGCTGTTGTTGCCGCGCTCGGCCGAGGCGATCGTGTCAATTCTGGCGGTGTTGAAGAGCGGGGCGGCGTATCTGCCGATCGATCCCGCCTTGCCGACGGCGCGGATCGAATTCATGGTGCGCGATGCGGCGGCGATCGCCGCGATCACGACCGCTGGGCTTGCCGATCGGCTACACGGGCAAGACTTGACGGTCATCGATATCGAGGACTCTCGGATCCAAACCTATCCGTGCACTGCCTTGGCGCCCCCGGCTGCCGAGGACATCGCCTACGTCATCTACACCTCGGGTACGACCGGCGTCCCGAAGGGGGTGGCGGTCGCCCATCGAAACGTGACGCAGTTGATGGAGGCACTGCCCGCCGAACTAGCACCGAGACAGGTTTGGTCGCAATGGCATTCGCTGTCTTTCGACGTCTCAGTGTGGGAGATCTTTGGCGCCCTACTGCATGGTGGGCGGCTTGTGGTCGTGCCCGAAGAGGTGGCCGTCTCTCCCGATGAACTACACGCCTTGCTGGTCGCCGAGGACGTCAGTGTGTTGAATGAGACCCCGTCGGCGGCGGGGATGCTCGCACCGCAGGGCTTGGAGTCGACGGCGTTGGTGGTGGCCGGTGAAGCCTGTTCGGCCGACCTGGTCGATCGGTGGGCGACGCCCGGACGGCTGATGATCAACGCGTACGGCCCTACCGAAGCGACGGTGTACGCGGCCATCAGCGCGCCTCTGACGCCGGGATCGGGGATGGTACCGATCGGCTCGCCGGTGTCCGGTGCGGCGTTGTTCGTGCTCGATGGCGGGCTGCGGCGGGTCCCGGCGGGTGTGGTCGGTGAACTGTATGTGGCGGGTCGTGGCGTGGCGTGCGGCTACGTGCGTCGCTCTGGGTTGACCGCTTCGCGGTTTGTCGCGTGCCCGTTCGGCGCCCCCGGAGGACGGATGTATCGCACCGGCGACCTGGTGTGTTGGGGCACCGACGGACAGCTGCGATATCTGGGCCGCGCCGATGAGCAGGTCAAGATTCGCGGGTATCGCATCGAGCTGGGCGAAGTGCAGGCCGCCCTGGCCGGCTGTGACGGGGTGGAGCAGGCGGTGGTCATCGCGCGTGAGGACCGCCCCGGTGATAAGCGTCTTGTGGGATACGTGACCGGCGTTGCGGATCCGGCCGGAGTGCGCGCCGTTCTGGCCGAGCGGTTACCGGGCTACATGGTGCCGGCGGCGGTTGTGGTGATCGATGCGCTGCCCTTGACAGTCAACGGCAAGCTCGACAAACGGGCCCTCCCGGCGCCGGAGTATCAGGATGTTGATCGCTACCGCGCCCCGGCCACCGCAACCGAGGAGATCCTGGCCGGGATTTACGCACGGGTTCTGGGACTGGATCGGGTCGGGGTCGATGACTCGTTCTTCGACTTGGGTGGCGATTCGCTGTTGGCGATGCGTGTGGTCGCTGCGGTTAACGCCGGCCTGGATGCCGGCCTCGAGGTGCGCACCGTGTTCGAGGCGCCCACGGTGGCCGAGTTGGCACCTCTTATCGGTGGGGATGTCGGCGCGTTGGAGCCGTTGGTGGCCGGTGGAGAGCCGGCGGTGGTGCCGTTGTCATTTGCCCAGCAACGGTTGTGGTTCGTCGACAAGTTGTATGGGCCATCACCGGTCTACAACGTGGCGGTCGCGTTGCGGATGTGTGGGCGCCTCGATAGCGAAGCGTTGCGCCAAGCGCTGACCGACGTGGTCGGCCGGCACGAAAGCCTGCGTACTCGGTTCCCAGTGCACGAGGGGACGCCCCAGCAGCTGGTCGTCCCTGTTGGGCAGGCCGACTTCGGTTGGCAGATAATTGATTCCACCGGATGGTCGTCAGACCGGCTGACAGAGGCCATCGACGCGGCGGCACGCCGTCCCATTGACCTGGCAGCCGAGATTCCCTTGCGGGCAAGGCTTTTCCGGGCCGCCGAGGACGAACACGTATTGGTGGCTGTGGTCCACCGCATCGCCGCCGATGACTGGTCGATCACTCGTCTGATGGCCGACCTGGAGGTGGCCTATGCCAAGCGGTGTGCAGGGCAGGCCCCTGACTGGGCGGCGTTGACGACGCAGTACGTCGACTACGCGGCATGGCAACGCGTGCAGTTCGGGAATCTCGACGACCCCCACAGTGCTGCCGCCACGCAACTGGCCTACTGGGAGAGCGTTTTGGCCGGGATGCCAGAACGCCTGCACCTGCCCACTGATCGGCCCTACCCGCCTGTGGCCGATCACCGCGGCGCCACCGTTGCAGTGGAATGGCCCTCCGAGTTGCAGCAGCGGCTTGCTCGGGTGGCTCGTGACCACAATGCGACCAGTCTCGCGGTGGTGCAGGCTGCCTTGGCGGCCCTGTTGTCTCAGCTCAGCATGACCAACGCCGTAGCAATCGGGCTCCCGGTCGACGGTCGCCTCGACCCCACGCTCGAGGAGTTGGTGGGGGCATTCGACAACACGTTGGTGCTGCGCGTCGATCTGACCCCGGACCCCACTTTCGCCGAACTGCTGGCTCAGGTGCGCGAGCGCACGCTGGCCGCCTACGAACACCAAGATGTGCCGTTTGAGCTACTCGTTGAGCGACTCAAGCCAACCCGTAGCCTGGCGCATCACCCGTTAGTCCAGGTGTTGCTCACGTGGCACGACAACCAGCCCGCGAAGCTGAGTTTGGGTGATCTCCAGGTCACGGCCCTACCGATGGATTCCCCCACTGCCCGGATGGACCTGGCGGTGCTACTCGGGGAACGCTGGACTGAGGCCGGTGAACCGGCCGGTATTCGCGGCGAGGTCGAGTTTCGCACCGATGTGTTCGATGCGGCCAGCATCGAGACGCTGATCGAGCGGTTGGAGCGGTTGTTGGTCGCGGTCACTGCCGACCCGACCCGCCGGCTCTCGTCTGTCGACCTGCTGGATGCGGGTGAGCGCGCCCGGCTGGATGAATGCGGCAATCGCGTGGTGCTGGTCGAAGCACCACCCGCTTCACTGTCGATTCCGGCGCTGTTCGCCGAGCAGGTGGCACGGACACCGGACGCGGTCGCGGCGACCTTCGACGGCCGATCGATCACTTACCGCGACCTCGACCAGGCCGCCAACCGATTGGCGCACCTGTTGGGCGCCCACGGCGCGGGGCCCGGCCACTATGTGGCGCTGTTCTTTTCCCGTTCGGTCGAAGCGATCGTGTCGATGTTGGCTGTACTCAAGGCCGGGGCTGCGTACCTGCCGATCGACCCGTCGTTCCCGGCGGACCGCATCAACTTCATGCTCTCCGATGCTGCGCCGTTCGCCGCAATCACCACCGCCGGCTTGGCCGACCGACTGGACGGGCATGGCCTGCTGGTCATTGATGTCGATGACCCGCGCGTCTCGAGCTCTCCCGCCGCCGCGTTGCCGGAGCCGACCGCGGACGACATCGCCTACCTCGTCTACCACTCCGGTGCCACCGGTGTACTTCGGGGTGTGGCGGTCGCTCACCGCAGCGTGACCCGTCTGCTGGAGACGTTGCCTGCCGAGTTGCCCGCGACGGGAACTTGGTCGCAGTGTCACTCGTTAGCATCCGACTCCTCGGTGTGGGAGATCTTTGGGGCGCTGTTGCACGGTGGGCGGCTGCTCGTCGTTCCCGATGAGGTGACGGCCTCGCCGGAGGACTTCCGCGACCTTTTGGTTGCTGAGCGGGTCGGCATCTTGCGCCAGACTCCCTCTGCCGCAGCGATGTTGCCGACCGCCGGGCTGGAGTCGACGGCGCTGGTTGTGGCCGGCGAAGCCTGCTCGGCGGAACTGGTCGACCGCTGGACGACCGCGCGCGCGATGATCAACGCCTACGGCGCAGCCGAGACTGCGATGTACGCGGCGATCAGCGCGCCGTTGACGGGAGGTTCGGGGGTCCCGCCGATCGGTTCGCCGGCGCCGGGGGCGGCGTTGTTTGTCTTGGACCGGTGGTTGCGTCGGGTACCGGCGGGTGTGGTCGGGGAGTTGTATGTGGCCGGTTCCAGGCTGGCTTGCGGTTACGTGGGCCGCGGCCCGCTAACCGCGTCACTGTTCGTGGCCTGCCCGTTCGGTGCAACGGCAGAACCCGGGATGCGGATGTATCGCACCGGGGACCTGGTGCGTTGGGGCTCCGACGGGCAGCTGCGCTACGTCGGTCCGGCCGATGATCAGGTCACGTTCCGCGGGTCTCGCGTCGAACTGGGTGAGATTGAGTCGGTGTTGGCGGCTCATCCCCGGGTTGCGCATGCGGTCGTGACCGCTCACACGGCTACGGCGGCCCCTCTTGGGAGCGAAGCCGTTAGCGACAAGTTGTTGAGCGGCTACGTAGTTCTGGATCAGGAGATGACCCTGGTCCGGGAGTCGGAGCGAGAAACACAACTCGTCGAGCAGTGGCACGGAGTGTACGAGGGCCTGTATTCGGGGTCGACATCCGCAACGGACACCCCGACCGCGCTGGGGGAGGATTTCGCAGGCTGGAACAGCAGCTACACCGGAATGCCGATTCCGCTGGAGGAGATGCGCGAATGGCAGGCGGCTGCCGTGGATCGGATCCAGAGGTTGGGTCGCGGGCGCGTCTTGGAGATCGGGGTGGGCTCGGGGCTCTTGCTTGCGCACCTGGCTCCGGTGTCTGACGAGTACTGGGCTACAGATTTCTCGGCACCGGCGATCCAGACACTGCAAGACGCGGTGGCGACGCAGTCGTGGCGTGATCGGGTGCGGCTGCGCGTCCAGCCCGCGCATGCGGCAGATGGCTTGCCGGAGGGGCACTTCGACGTCGTCGTGCTCAACTCGGTGATCCAATACTTTCCGAGCGCCGGATATCTGCTCGATGTACTGGCAGTTGCGATGCGATTACTCGCGCCGGGTGGCGCGTTGTTCATCGGCGACGTGCGCAACCTGTCCCTACTGAAGGCGCTCACCACCGGGGTGCTGTGCGCCGACACCACTGGCGATGAGACCCCGGCCGCGGTGGTGCGCGAGCGTGTGCTCCGGGAGATGCATGCCGAGCAGGAACTGTTGCTGGCGCCTGAGTTCTTTGCGGCTTTGCCGCAGCAGCTTGCCGACATTGCCGCCGTGGATGTGCAGCTCAAGCAGATGAGCGCGGTCAACGAGCTCGCTGGTTACCGATACGACGTGGTGCTACGCAAGGCGCCCCTGACGGTACGGTCCGTCGCACAGCTCCCGACCCAACCGTGGCGTCGCTTCCAAAGCCTCGCCAGGCTGGGTGAGTACCTGCAGTCCGAGCGGCTACCCGAGGTGCGCATCACCGGCGTGCCTCACGCTGGAATATGGCCCGATGTGGCGCTGGCGGAAGCGCTGGCCCAGACCGACGATCGCGTGACAGTCGGCGAATTGCGTACCGACACGGCGGCCCCGCCCGATGCAGTGCTGCCATACCAGTGCCATCTGCTGGGACAGCAACTCGGGTACACCACAGCGGTGACGTGGTCGCCGACCGCTGGCCTGGTGGACGTCATCTACACCCACGCGGAAACAGCCAATGACGCCCTACCCCCGGCGCTTTCGGATCTGTACACGCCCATCGCACGGGTTGATTCCCTCGCCGCATACGCCAACGATCCGTCGGCGGTCGAACGAGTAGCCGAGTTGCGCCGCTTCGTGGCTACCAGGTTGCCCGCGTTCATGGTGCCCTCGGCGATCACCGTGGTGGAATCACTGCCGTTGACGATCAACCGCAAGCTTGATCGGCAGGCGTTGCCCGCGCCGGAGTTTTTCGGCGAGGTCGCGTACCGCGCACCGCGTGATCGGTGGGAACGGGTGTTGGCCGCGCTGTTCAGCGAGGTCGTCGGCGCGCCACTGGTTGGCATCGATGACGGGTTTTTCGACCTGGGCGGACATTCCCTGTCTGGACTGCGCCTGGTAACACGAATCCGGGCCGAACTCGGTGTCGACGTGCCGATCCGTGCGCTGTTCGAAGCCCCCACCGTCGCCGCGCTGGCGGAATGGATGAGGGCCCATGCCCCGGAACTGGCGGTCACAGGGTTGACAGCGCGGCAGCGGCCAGCGGCCGTGCCGTTGTCATACGCCCAGAGCCGGTTATGGTTTATCGATCAATTTGATGGGCGCTCACCGGATTACAACATGGCGGTTGCGTTGCGTCTGCGCGGCCGACTGGATGCCGACGCTCTGGGTGCGGCACTGGGCGATGTGGTGGGCCGTCACGAAAGCTTGCGCACCGTGTTTCCGGCTGTCGAGGGGATACCCCAACAGCTCGTGATTCCGGCTGACCGAGCGACGTTCGGCTGGGACATCACCGATGCCAGCACATGGTCGGCCAGTCAGCTGCAGGCGGGGCTCGAGGAGACGGTCGGCTACAGCTTCGATCTGGCGTCTGAGATCCCCTTGCGGGCAAGGCTTTTCCGTGTTGCCGATGATGATTGTGTGTTGGTGGCGGTGGTGCATCATATCGCTGCCGACGGTTGGTCGCTGGGTGTGTTGGCCGTCGATGTGGGTGCGGCGTACGCCGCTCGCTGTGCGGGGCGCGCACCGAACTGGACGCCGCTGGCGGTGCAGTATGTGGATTACACGCTGTGGCAGCGTGAGCAACTCGGTGAGCTGGCGGATCCCGACAGTGCGATCGCTGCGGAGCTGAGGTTCTGGGAGCAAACCTTGGCGGGGATGCCCGAGCGCTTGCAGCTCCCCACTGATCGGCCGTATCCGGCCGTCGCCGATTATCGCGGCGCCAAGGTTGCGGTGAATTGGTCGGCCGAATTGCAGCAGCGGGTTGCCCGAGTCGCGCGCGAGCATGATGCGACGAGTTTCATGGTCGTCCAGGCCGCTCTGGTTGCGTTGCTGTCGAAGATCAGCGCCAGCGCCGATGTCGCTATCGGGTTCCCGGTCGCCGGGCGCGGGGACCCCGCACTGGATGAATTGGTGGGATTTTTCGTCAACACGGTGGTGTTGCGGGTAGAGCTATCGGGGGATCTCACTGTTGGCGAGCTGCTCGCGGAGGTGCAACGTCGCAGCCTGGTGGCTTATGACCATCAGGATGTCCCGTTCGAGTTGCTGGTCGAGCGGCTCAACCCGGCTCGGAGCCTGACCCATCATCCGCTGGTGCAGGTGTTGTTGGCCTGGCAGAACAACGTCGCTGACCCCATATCCGGGCTGACCATGGGGGATTTGCAGGTCACGCAGGTGCCGGTGGATACCCACACCGCCCGGATGGACCTGACGTTCTTCCTCGGAGAACGCTGGAGTGAGGCCGGTGAGCTGGCCGGAATCCGTGGAGAGGTGGAGTACCGCACCGATGTGTTCGATGCGGCCAGCATCGAGGCCTTGATCGAGCGGCTTGAGCGGGTGTTGCTGGCGGTCACTGACGACCCGGCCCGGCGATTGTCGTCGGTGAATCTGCTCGACGACGGCGATCACGCGCGGTTGGACGCGATCGGCAATCGGGCGGTGTTGACCGCGCCGGCGCCCGCCCCGGTGTCGATCCCGGTGCTGTTCGCCACGCAGGTGGCGCGCGCGCCGGAGGCGCCGGCACTGACGTGCGACGGCCGCTCCATGACCTATCGGGAGCTGGACGCCGCGGCAAACCGGTTGGCGCACTTGTTGGTCGGCCACGGGGTCGGCCCGGGCGAGCGGGTGGCGTTGCTATTCTCGCGCTCAGCCGAGGCGATCGTGGCGATGTTGGCGGTGCTCAAGACCGGCGCGGCGTACGTCCCGATCGACCCGGCGCATCCCGATGCGCGGATCGGGTTCATGCTCGAGGACGCCGCGCCGACCGTCGCAATCACCACCGCGGGCCTGCGGTCCAGATTGGACGGGCACGACCTGCTGATCGTCCTCACCGACGACCCCGGGCTCGATGCTCAACCCAGCACCGCACTACCGGCGCCGACCCCCGGGGACATCGCGTACCTCATCTACACCTCCGGCACGACGGGCACCCCGAAGGGGGTGGCCATCGCTCACCACAACGTGACTCAACTGATCGCGTCGCTCGATTCGGATTTGGTGGGACCGGCTCAGGTGTGGTCGCAGTGGCACTCCTACAGCTTCGACATTTCGGGCTGGGAGATCTACAGCGCCCTGCTTCATGGTGGACGGCTTGTGGTGGTGCCCGAAGACGTGGCCGCCTCACCCGACGACTTCCACGCGTTGCTGATCGCCGAGCGCGTCAGCGTGTTGTGTCAGACCCCTTCTGCGGTGGCGGCGCTCTCCCCCGACGGGCTGGAGTCGGTGGCGTTGCTGGTAGGGGGTGAGGCCTGCCCGGCCGATCTTGTGGATCGGTGGGCGCCCGGGCGGTTGATGATCAACGAGTACGGTCCGACCGAGGCCACGATGTGGGTGACGTTGAGCGCACCGCTGGAGGCCGGGTCGACGGTGGTGCCGATCGGCTCGCCGGTGGCCGGCGCCGCGTTGTTTGTGCTGGATGGCTGGCTGCGTCCGGTTCCTGCGGGGGTCGTCGGCGAGTTGTATGTAGCTGGCGCCGCGGTGGGTTGTGGGTATTGGCGGCGTGCTCCGTTGACGGCGTCGCGATTTGTGGCGTGCCCGTTCGCCGCCGCCGGGGAGCGGATGTATCGCACGGGGGATCTGGTGCGGTGGGGCACCGACGGCCAGCTGCAGTATCTGGGCCGTGCCGATGAGCAGGTCAAGATTCGCGGGCACCGTATCGAACCCGGCGAAGTTCAGTCGGTGTTGGCCAGATGCGACGGGGTGGAGCAGGCGGCGGTCATCGTGCGTGAGGACCGGCCCGGCGATAAGCGGCTCGTTGGGTATGTTACCGGCGCCGTCGATCCAGCCGCAGTTCGCGCGGAGCTGGCTGAGCGGCTGCCAGGCTATCTGGTTCCGGCCGCGGTGGTGTTGATCGATGCGCTGCCGTTGACGCCCAACGGGAAACTCGACAAACGCGCGCTGCCCGCCCCGGAATACCAGGACGACGACGGATACCGCGCACCGACCAGCCCCACCGAGGAGATCTTGGCCGGCATCTTTGCCAGGGTGCTAGGACTGGAGCGGGTCGGGATCGATGACTCATTCTTCGACCTGGGCGGGGATTCGCTCTTGGCGATGCGGGTGGTCGCCGCGGTGAACACCGGCTTGGACTCCCGGCTGACGGTACGCGCCCTGTTCGAGGCTCCCACGGTGGCGCGGCTGGCACCCCGTGTCGGTGGCGAGCCGGGTGGGCTTCAGCCATTGGTAGCAGCGGAACGCCCCGCGGTGGTGCCGTTGTCATTCGCGCAGAGCCGGTTGTGGTTTATCGATCAATTCGACGGGCCCTCACCGGATTACAACATGGCTGTGGCGTTACGGCTGCGCGGACCCTTGGACATCGAAGCGTTGCGCCAAGCGCTCGCCGATGTGGTGAGCCGCCACGAGAGCCTGCGCACGGTGTTCACCGCGGTGGAGGGGATACCACAGCAGCTGGTGATCCCCGCCGGGTCGGCGCAGTTCGAGTGGGAGGTCGTGGAGGCTACCGGGTGGTCGGCGGGCCAGTTGCACGCGGCCACCGCGGCCGCGGTTCGCCACAGCTTTGACCTGTCGTCCGAGATCCCGTTGCGGGCAAAGCTTTTGAGTGTCGCCGAGGACGAGCATGTGCTGGTCGTCGCGCTGCACCATATCGCCGCCGACGGCTGGTCGCTCAACGTGTTGGCCGCCGATGTGGGTCTGGCATACGCCGCCCGCGGTGCAGGGCGGGCGCCGGACTGGGCGCCGTTGCCGGTGCAGTATGCCGATTACACGTTGTGGCAGCGTGAGCAGCTCGGTGAGCTGACAGATCCCGACAGCTTGATCGCCGCCGAGCTGGAATTCTGGGAACAAGCTCTGGCGGGGATGCCCGAGCGATTGCCGCTGCCCACCGACCGGCCTTATCCGCAAGTCGCCGATTACCGCGGCGCCAGTGTGACGGTGGACTGGCCGGCAGAGCTGCAGCAGCGGGTACGCGAGGTGGCCGGTGAGCACGACGCCACCAGCTTCATGGTGATCCAGGCCGCCGTCGCGGTGTTGCTGTCGCAGGTCAGCGCCAGCAGCGACGTGGCCATCGGGTTCCCGGTCGCCGGACGTCGCGACCCCGTGCTGGACGAGCTTGTCGGGCTGTTCGTCAACACCCTGGTGTTGCGGGTCGACCTGGCTGGGAATCCAACTGTCGCGCAGCTCCTTACGCAAGTGCGACAGCGCAGCCTGGTCGCCTACGAGCACCAAGACGTGCCCTTCGAGGCGCTGGTGGAACGGCTGAATCCCACTCGAAGCCTGAGCCACCACCCCTTGGTCCAGGTGATGGTGGCCTGGCAGAACTTCCAAGGACAGAACAGCGGCCCTGCCGCCGGGATGCTCCTGGGGGATCTGGAGGTGACGCAGCTGCCGCTGGACACCGGCACCGCCCGCATGGACATGACGTTCTTCCTCGCGGAGCGTTGGACCGAGGCTGGCGAGCCCGCCGGGATCGGTGGGGAGGTGGAATTCCGCACCGACGTTTTCGACGCCGCCAGCATTGAGGCGTTGATGGAACGGCTGCGGCTGGTGTTGGTGGCGATGACCGCCGACCCGGCACGCAGGCTCTCGTCGGTGAATCTGCTCGACGAGACCGAGCGCGCACGGCTCGATGGGTGGGGCAATCAGTCGGTCTTGACCCAGGCCGCACCGGCGGTGTCGATTCCGGAGTTGTTCGCTGCGCAGGCGGTGCGGACGCCGAATGCCGTCGCGTTGAGTTGCGGCGCGCGGTCGTGGACGTATCGCGAGCTCGATGAGGCGTCGAATCGGTTGGCGCACTTGCTGACCGGATACGGTGCGGGACCCGGTGAGCGTGTGGCGCTGTTGTTGCCGCGCTCGGGTGAGGCGATTGTCTCGATTCTGGCGGTCTTGAAAACCGGCGCGGCGTATCTGCCGATCGATCCCGTGTTGCCGATGGCGCGCATCGGGTTCATGGTGAGTGATGCCTCAGCGATGTGCGCGATCACCTTCGCCGGGTTGGCTGACCGGCTGGACGGCTGTGATCTACGGATCCTCGATATCGACGATCCATCGATAGACGTCCAGCCCAGCACGGCGCTGCCAATGCCGGCGCCGGATGACATCGCCTATCTGATTTACACCTCAGGTACCACCGGTGTGCCCAAGGGTGTCGCGGTCACCCACGGCAATGTGGTCCAGTTGGTGGAGTCGCTGCCCGCCGAGGTTCCACCGGGACAGGTGTGGTCGCAATGGCATTCGTTGTCGTTCGACGTCTCGGTGTGGGAAATCTGGGGTGCCCTGGTGCATGGTGGGCGGCTCGTGGTGGTGCCCGAAGAGATCGCCGCATCGCCAAATGAATTGCACGCGTTGCTGGTTGCTGAACGGGTCGGTGTGTTGTGTCAGACTCCGTCGGCGGCGGGGATGCTCTCGCCGCAGGGCCTGGAGTCCGCGGCGCTGATGGTGGCCGGTGAGGCCTGTCCGACCGACCTGGTGGATCGGTGGGCCGGGCCGGGGCGGGTGATGATCAACGCCTACGGCCCGACCGAGGCCACGGTGTACGCCGCGATGAGTGCACCGCTGATACCGGGTTCGGATGTGGCGCCGATCGGCTCACCGGTATCGGGGGCGGCGGTGTTCGTCCTGGATAGATGGTTGCGGCCGGTGCCTGCGGGTGTGGTCGGGGAGTTGTATTTGGCCGGCCGCGGTGTCGCGTGCGGGTATGTCGGTCGGGCGGGGTTGACCTCGGCGCGGTTTGTGGCGTGTCCGTTCGGGAGTGCCGGAAAGCGGATGTATCGCACCGGGGATCTGGTGCGGTGGGGCCCAGATGGGCAATTGGTCTATCTGGGTCGTGCTGATGAGCAGGTCAAGATCCGCGGGTATCGCATCGAGCTCGGCGAGATCCAGGCCGCGCTAGCGGCGCTGGACGGTGTTGAGCAGGCGGTGGCGATCGCGCGCGAGGACCGCCCCGGCGACAAACGCCTCGTTGGCTATGTGACTGGAAACGCAGATCCGGCCGGAATACGCGCGGCGCTGGCTGAGCGATTGCCGGCCTACATGGTTCCCGGTGCGGTCGTGGTGATTGATGTGCTGCCGCTGACGCCCAACGGCAAGCTCGACAAGCGCGCCCTACCGGCACCCGAGTATCAGGATGTCGATCGGTATCGCGCCCCCGCAACCCCCACCGAGCAGATTTTGGCGGGCATCTACGCCCACGTTCTCGGGATCGAGCTGGTCGGGGTCGACGACTCGTTCTTCGACTTGGGTGGTGACTCGCTGTCGGCGATGCGCGTCATCGCTGCGATCAACGCCGGGCTGAACACGCACCTTGCGGTTCGCACGTTGTTTGAGGCGCCCACGGTGGCCCAACTGGCACCCCGCATCGGCGTCGATGCGGGCGGGCTCGAGCCGTTGGTGGCCGTGTCGCGGCCCGCGGTGGTGCCGCTGTCGTTTGCCCAGCACCGGTTGTGGTTCATCGACCAGTTGCAGGGACCGTCGCCGATCTACAACATGTCGGTGGCGTTGCGGCTGAGCGGACGTCCGGATGTTGAGGCGTTGGGTCAGGCGTTGACCGACGTGGTGGGCCGCCATGAGAGCCTGCGCACGCTGTTCCCGGCCGTCGATGGGACTCCTCAACAGCTGGTGGTGCCGGCCGAGTCGGCGCAGTTCGATTGGGAGGTCGTCGATTCCGCAGGGTGGTCGGCGGTCCAGCTTGACGAGGCCATCGGTGTCGCGGTGCGTCAGCCGTTTGACTTGGCAGCCGAGATCCCCTTGCGAGCAAGGCTTTTCCGCATCAGCGACGAGGAACATGTGTTGGTGGCCGCGGTCCACCATATCGCCGCCGATGGCTGGTCGATCATCCCGCTGGTGCGTGATCTTTCCGTGGCCTATGCCAGCCGGCGGACGGGGCATGTCCTGGACTGGGCGCCGTTGCCGGTGCAGTACGTCGATTACACGCTGTGGCAGCGTGCGCAGCTGGGTGATCTCGAAGACCCCCACAGTCGCATCGCCGCGCAGTTGGCCTACTGGGAACAGGCCTTGGCGGGGGTGCCCGAGCGGCTGCAGTTGCCCACCGATCGGCCCTATCCTCCGGTGGCTGATTATCAAGGCGCAAAGGTTGGAGTGGACTGGCCGGCCGAGGTGCAGCAGCAGCTCGCTCAGGTGGCCCGTGAGCACGGCGCCACCAGCTTCATGGTGGTGCAGGCCGCTCTGGCGGTGCTGCTGGCCAAGCTCAGCGCCAGCGCGGATGTGGCCATTGGGTTCCCGATCGCCGGGCGTCGGGATCCCGCGCTGGATGAGCTGGTCGGGTTCTTCGTCAACACCCTGGTGTTGCGGGTCGATATGGCCGGGGACCCGACTGTTGCAGAGCTGCTGGCGCAGGTGCGGCAACGAAGCCTGTCCGCCTACGAGCACCAGGATGTGCCCTTCGAGGTGCTCGTTGAGCGGCTCAACCCAACTCGAAGCCTTACCCATCACCCCTTGGTCCAGGTGATGTTGGCCTGGCAGAACAACGACCTCGCCGCCGAACTCAGCTTGGACGATCTAGAGGTCACCCCGCTGCCCGCCGACACCCGCACCGCCCGCGTAGATATGACCTTCTCGCTGGGCGAGCGCTGGAGCCAGGCCGGTGAACCCGCGGGCATCGCCGGGGAGGTGGAGTTCCGCACCGATGTGTTCGACGCGGCCGGCATCGAGGCGCTGATCGACCGGTGGCGGCGGGTGTTGGTGTCGATGACCGCCGACCCGACTCGGCGGTTGTCGTCTATCGACGTGCTTGACGAGATTGAACACGCCCGCCTGGATGAAGTCGGCAACCGGGCGGTGTTGACCCAACCCCCATCCACGCCGGTCTCGATCCCGGCGTTGTTCGCCGAGCAGGTGGCGCGGGCGCCGGAGACAGTGGCCGTCAGGTGTGGAGAGCGTTCAAGCACCTACGGTGAAGTCGATGAGGTGTCGAACCAGTTGGCGCACTTGCTGATTGGTCACGGCGTGGGCCCGGGGCAGCGGGTGGCACTGTTGCTTCCACGATCTGCTGAGGCGATCGTAGCGATGTTGGCGGTACTCAAGACCGGGGCGGCATATGTGCCGTTGGATCCGGCCCATCCGGATGCGCGGATCGGCTTCGTGGTCGGTGATGCCGCGCCGATGGTGGTGATCACCACCTCGGAGCTGCGTGCGCGGTTGGACGGGCACGAGTTGGTGATCGTCGACATCGACGATCCGGCGCTTGATAGCCAGCCCAGCACCGCGTTGCCGACACCCGCTTCGGACAACATCGCCTACCTGATCTACACCTCGGGCACGACGGGCACCCCCAAGGGGGTGGCGGTCGCCCACCAGAACGTCATCCGACTGCTTCGCACACTGGAGACTGAGGTGCGCGCGGCGGGGGTGTGGTCGCAGTGTCATTCATTGGCGTTCGACTTCTCGGTGTGGGAAATCTGGGGCGCCCTGCTCGGTGGTGGTCGTGTGGTGGTCGTGCCCGATGCGGTCGTGCGCTCCGCGGCGGATTTGCACGCGTTGTTGGTGACCGAGCAGGTCAGTGTCTTGAGCCAGACGCCGTCGGCGTTTTACGTGCTGCAAACCGCCGACGAGCTGGCACCTGAGCGCGGTGATCAGCTCAAGCTGGAGACCGTGGTCTTTGGTGGGGAAGCGCTTGAGCCGCAACGTCTTCGGTCATGGTTCGAACGGCATCCGAGCTCGCCCCGGCTGGTCAATATGTACGGCATCACCGAGACGACGGTGCATGCCTCGGTGCGCGAAATCGTCGGCAGCGATGTGGACAGCGCGGTCTCCCCGATCGGGGTGCCGTTGGCGCATTTGGGCTTCTTCGTGCTGGATAGCTGGTTGCGGCCGGTGCCGGTGGGTGTGGTGGGTGAGTTGTATGTGGCCGGCACCGGGTTGGCGTATGGGTATGTGGGTCGGTCGGGGTTGACCTCGTCGCGGTTCGTGGCGTGTCCGTTCGGTCGTGCGGAAGGACCTGGAACACGGATGTATCGCACCGGGGATCTGGTGCGCTGGGGTGCCGACGGGCAGTTGCGGTACGTGGGGCGTGCCGATGAGCAGGTCAAGATTCGCGGGTACCGCATCGAGCTTGGTGAGGTCCAGGCCGCTTTAACGGCCTGTGATGGGGTGAAACAAGCGGTGGTGATCGCCCGTGAGGACCGCCCCGGCGACAAGCGTCTGGTCGGTTATCTGGTCGGGACCGCTGACCCGGCCACGGTACGGGCAACGGTGGGCGAGCGATTGCCGTCCTACATGGTTCCCGCTGCACTGGTGGTCCTTGACGCGCTGCCGTTGACGGTCAACGGCAAACTAGACACTCGCGCCCTGCCGGCACCGGTCTATCAGGACGCCGGTCGTGACTATCGGGCCCCGAGCAACGCGGTGGAAGAGATCCTGGCGGGCATCTACGCCCAGGTGTTGGGGCTGGAGCAGGTCGGTGTGGACGACTCGTTCTTCGACTTGGGCGGAGATTCGCTGTCGGTGATGCGTCTGGTCGCCGCGGTCAATACCGGCTTGGATGCGCACCTTCCTGTGCGTGCGGTGTTCGAGGCGCCGACCGTTGCCCAGTTGGCGCCGCGCATCGGTGGGGAAGCGGGCCGGCTGGAGCCACTGGTGGCCGTCGAGCGGCCAACGGTGGTGCCGTTGTCATTCGCCCAGAACCGGTTGTGGGTCATCGACCAGCTGGAAGGGCCATCCCCGGTCTACAACATGGCGACCGCCTTGCGGTTCTGCGGGCGCCTTGATGCCGAGGCGTTGGGCCAAGCGCTAGGCGATGTGGTGGAGCGTCACGAGAGCTTGCGAACCCTGTTCCCGGCAGTGAACGGAATCCCCCAACAGCTGGTGACTCCCGCCGAGCGGGCCGACTTCGGTTGGCAGATCATCGATGCCGCCGGTTGGCGGGCCGCGGAGCTGGAGGAGGCCATCGACAGCGCGGCGCGTTACCCGTTTGACCTTGGGAACCAAATCCCCTTGCGGGCACGACTTTTCCGCATCTCCGACGACGAACACGTGTTGGTGGCCGTGGTGCACCACATTGCTGCCGACGGCTGGTCGATCGGACCCCTGGTCACCGATCTAGGGGTGGCCTATACCGCCCGGTGTGTGGGACGCCCACCAGAGTGGGCGCCGTTGCCGGTGCAGTACGTCGACTACACGCTGTGGCAGCGCGCGCAATTGGGCGATCTCACCGACAGCAACAGTCCGATCGCCGCGCAGCTGACCTACTGGGAGCAGGCGCTGACCGGCCTGCCCGAGCGCCTGGAGCTGCCAACCGATCGGCCCTACCCGGCCGTTGCCGATTCCCGCGGCGCCCGAGTGGCGGTGGACTGGTCGGCCGAGGTGCAGCAGCGGGTTGCCCGGATGGCTCGCGATCACAACGCGACCAGCTTCATGGTGGTCCAGGCCGCGCTCGCCGCGCTGCTATCCCAGATCAGCGCGAGCAGCGACGTAGCGGTGGGGTTCCCGATCGCCGGGCGCCGCGATACGGCGCTTGATCGTCTCGTCGGGTTTTTCGTCAACGCCTTGGTGTTGCGGGTCGACCTGACCGGCGACCCCAGTGCTAGCGAATTGCTGGCTCAAGTGCGAGGACGGAGTCTGGCCGCCTACGAGCACCAAGACGTGCCTTTCGAGGTGCTGGTAGAGCGGCTGAACCCGACTCGAAGCCTTAGCCATCATCCACTCATCCAGGTGGTGTTGTCCTGGCAGAACAACGACCCTGCTGCTGAGCTGAGTTTGGGTGATCTACAGGTCACGCAGCTGCCGGTGGACACCCAGAGTGCCCGCATGGATCTCACATTCTTCCTCGGTGAGAGCTGGACCAAGGACGGTGAGCCAGCCGGGATCCGGGGCGAGGTGGAGTTCCGGACAGACGTGTTCGATGCAGAAAGCATCGAGGCGTTGGTTGCGCGGTTCGAGCGGGTGTTGGTGGCGATGACTGACGACCCGACATGGCGGTTGTCGTCGGTGGACCTGCTCGATGAGGTCGAGCATGCCCGACTGGATACGTTTGGCAATCGCGCGGTATTGACCCATCCGGCCACCGGAGTGTCCATCCCCGCAGTGTTCGCCGAGCGAGTTACCGATGCTCCGGAGGCGCTATCACTGACCTTCGACGGCCGCTCGATGACGTACCGAGAGCTGGATGAGGCATCCAACCGGTTGGCGCACCTACTGGCTGATCGAGGCGCGGGCCCTGGGGAGTGTGTGGCGCTGCTCTTGCCGCGCTCGATCGAGGCAATAGTGGCCGTTCTGGCGACGCTCAAGACGGGGGCGGCCTACCTGCCGATCGACCCCGCCCACCCCGACGCGCGTGTCGGGTTCATGGTCGGCGATGCCGCGCCGATAGTTGCGGTCACCACAGCCGGTCTTCGCGCGCGGTTGAACGGTCACGACCTGTTGGTCATCGACATCGACGATCCAGCCATAGGCGCGCAACCCAGCACCGGGCTGCCGATGCCGGCGCCGGAGGACATCGCCTACCTCATCTACACCTCCGGCACTACCGGTGTGCCGAAGGGAGTGGCAGTCACTCACGGCAACGTGACCCAACTGATGGAGTCCCTGCACGCCCCGTTGCCGAGAGCGGGCGTGTGGTCGCAGTGGCACTCCTTGGCTTTCGACGCTTCGGTTCAGGAGATTTTCGGCGCGCTGCTGGGCGGTGGCCGACTGGTTGTCGTACCCGAAGGTATGGCCCGCTCGCCGGAAGATTTGCGCGCCTTGCTGATCGCTGAGCAGGTCACCGTTCTGAGCCAAACCGCTTCTGCGGTAGCGACACTGTCGCCTGAAGGGCTGGATTCGATGGCGTTGGTTGTTGGCGCTGAGCCCTGTCCGGCCGAGGTGGTAGATCGGTGGGCGCCGGGTCGGGTGATGGTCAACGTTTACGGCCCCACGGAGACCACGGTGGACGTGGCGATCAGCGCACCGTTAGCCCCTCGATCAGGCGTGGTGCCGATCGGGTCGCCGGTATCGGGTGCGGCCTTCTTCGTTCTGAACCGCTGGTTGCGGCCGGTACCGGTCGGTGTCGTCGGTGAGTTGTACGTCGCCGGTCGTGGTCTGGCGTCCGGATACATGGGCCGGGCGCCCTTGACGGCATCACGGTTTGTGGCGTGTCCGTTCGCAGCGGCGGAAGCGCCGGGCTTAAGGATGTATCGCACCGGGGATCTCGTGTGCTGGCGCCCCGATGGGCAGTTGCAATACGTGGGGCGTGCCGATGAGCAGGTCAAGATCCGCGGGTATCGCATCGAACTGGGCGAAGTGCGTGCCGCGTTGGCTGGGTGCGACGGCGTGGCGCAGGCCGTGGTGATCGCCCGTGAAGACCGCCCCGGTGATAAGCGACTCGTGGGTTACGTGACCGGGACGGCTGACCCGGCTGAGCTACGGACGGCCCTGGCCGACCGGCTGCCGTCATATATGGTCCCGGCCGCGGTGGTGGTGTTGGACACGTTGCCTTTGACTGTCAACGGCAAGCTCGACAAGCGCGCTCTGCCCGCACCTGAATATCAGGATGCTGATCGGTACCGCGCCCCGGGCAGCGCGGTTGAGGAGATTCTGGCCGGCATATACGCCCAAGTCCTGGGACTGGAGCGAGTCGGCGTCGACGAGTCGTTCTTCGAGCTGGGCGGAGACAGCATTCTGTCACTACAGGTGGCGGCCCGAGCGCGTGCAGCCGGTCTGAAGTGTCAGCCGCCCGACATTTTCGTCGAGCAGACCGTGGCCCGCCTGGCTCTGGTTGTCGGGGTGGCTGACAGCCAGGCAGGGCCGGCCGATGACGGCATCGGATCGGTGGTGACCACCCCGATCATGCGCTGGCTGGAAACCGTCGACGGTCCCGTTGATCAGTACAACCAAACCTTCGTCGTCCAGGCCCCGGCCGGTGTCACCGAGACCGACGTGGTGGTGGTGCTGCAGACGTTGATCGATCGCCATGCCATGTTGCGGCTACGCGTCGTCGACGACGGCGCGGGCACGTGGTCGTTGACGGTTCCCGAAGCGGGTTCGGTCGAGGCGCGCGACCGCCTGCTCGTGGTCGAGACGTTGTCCGATCAAGCGGTGGCAGACGCGCGCTCGCGGTTGAATCCAAGCAGCGGGGTGACGCTCAGCGCGCTGTGGGCTGCTTCCACCGGACAGCTGGCCTTGATCGTTCACCATCTCGCTGTCGACGGGGTGTCGTGGCGAATCCTGTTGGAAGACTTGAACATCACGTGGGCCCAGCATCACAGCGGGCAGCCGATAGCCCTGCCGGCGGGCGGCACCTCGTTTGCCCGGTGGGCAACGCTTCTGGACGAGTATGCACGCCGCCCGGAGGTGGTGGACCAGGCCGAGACGTGGCGGCAGGTAGCAGGAACCCCGCCGGTTTTGCCGGCAGTGCGGCCCGAGGTGGACACATTTGCCACCGCCGGACGCTTGTCGATGCAGCTGGACGTCGAGTCCACCCGGATGCTTCTGGGTGAAGTGCCTGCAGCGTTCCACGCCGGGGTGCAAGACATCTTGTTGATCGCATTCGGGTTGGCGTGGTCGCAGTTCTTGGGCACTGGTCGCGCGCCGATAGCCATGAATGTCGAGGGTCACGGGCGGCATGAGGAGCTGGCCGACGATATCGACCTGACCCGCACGGTGGGTTGGTTCACCACCATCTACCCGGTGGCATTGTCCGTCGGTGGGCTCGACTGGGACCGGGTCGTCGCCGGCGAGGCCGCCCTGGGGGCGATGGTCAAGGACGCCAAAGAACAGCTGCGTGCGCTCCCCGACGGCCTGACCTACGGTTTGCTGCGCTATCTGAACGGCGATGTCGATCTCGGCGCCTCCGACCCGACGATCGGGTTCAACTATCTGGGCCGGCTCGGTGCGGCAGCGGCCGAGCTGACCGAGGAGTTCTGGCGGATCAGTGAGGACGGCTTGGCGTTGACCGGCACGGCGGCGGCGATACCGATGCCGCTGACGCACACCGTGGAACTGAACGCGGCGACGGTCGATACCGATGCCGGCCCGCAAATGCACGCCAACTGGACGTGGGCGGAATCGGTGATAGACCAAGTGCAGGTCGACCGGTTGAGTCGGTTGTGGTTCGACGCGCTGCGCGGGATTTGTGCGCATGTGCGTGCCGGTGGGGGCGGGTTGACGCCGTCGGATCTCGCGCCGGCGCGGCTGACCCAGCAGCAGATCGACGAGCTGTGTCGGCAATACAGTGTCGGTGACGTGCTGCCGCTGACCCCGTTGCAGCAGGGGCTCCTATTTCTCGCCGGCACCACCGAAGGCCCCGGCGACGACCTGTATGCGGTCCAGCTGGAGATCACCATCACCGGCGCTCTCGATGAGTACCGCCTGCACGACGCCGTGCACACGGTGGTCAAGCGGCATCCGAACCTGGTGGCTCGATTCTGCGCAGACTTCGACGAACCAGTGCAGGTCATTCCAGCCGATCCGATGATGGCGTGGCGGTACGTCGAACTCGGCGCCGACGGCGCCGATGTCGATGTCGATGCGCGGGTCCGCGAGGTGTGTGCCGAAGAACGCGCTGCGGTTTGCGACCTTGCCGACCAGCCAGTTTTTCGGGCGGCGTTGATCCGCACCGCACAAGATCGGCACCGGTTCGTGCTGACGAATCATCACATCGTGATGGATGGCTGGTCGCTGCCGATCCTGCTGCAGGAGATAGTTGCCGGTTATTACGGGGAGCGGCTGCCGGCGGCCGCGTCTTACCGCAGCTTTGTGGCCTGGCTAGCCGATCAGGATCGCGCTGCCGCCCATACGGCGTGGCGCGAGTTGTTCGTTGGTTTCGACACTCCGACGCTGGTGGGTCCGCCGGGCTGGCTGGGGCTGGGTCGGCGAGGCGCTGTTCTGCACCGGGTGTCAGAGCAGACCACCCGCGCCGTAGGTGAGCTGGCCCGCTCACACCAAACCACCGTCAACACCGTGCTGCAGGCTGCATGGGCGCAACTGCTGATGTCGCTGACCGGGCAGCGTGACGTGTCCTTCGGCATCGCGGTATCGGGGCGGCCAGCCGAGCTGGCCGGCGCGGAATCGATGGTTGGCCTGTTGATCAATACAGTGCCGGTGCGCGCGAGCGTCACGGCGGCAACCACCACCGCCGACATGCTCGATCAGCTCCAGCGCGCGTATAACCAAACCCTCGAACACCAGCACCTCGCGCTCAATGAGATTCACCGGGTCGCCGGTCACGATCAGTTGTTCGACACCCTGTTTGTGTACGAGAACTACCCTGTTGACACCGCGGCGTTGTCAAGCGTCCACGAGCTGGCGATCAGCGATATGACCGCCCGCGAATACAACCACTATCCGCTCACGGTGGCAGCCGCGCCGGGCGACGAACTGGCCATTCGTATGGAATTCGACCTCGATCTTTTTGATGGGGTCGGCATTGAGGCGCTGATTGGGCGGTTGGAGCGGGTGTTGGTGGCGATGACTGCCGACCCGACACGGCGTGTCTCGTCGGTAGATGTGCTCGACATGGCCGAGCATGCCCGTTTGGATGAGGTCGGTAATCGGGCGGTGTTGACCCAAGCCGCATCGGGGTCGCCGTCTATTCCAGAGCTGTTCGCCGAGCAGGTCGCACGCGCCCCCGAGGCGGTGGCTCTCAACTTCAACGGCCACTCGATGACGTATCGCGAGCTCGATGAGGCCGCCAACCGGTTAGCGCATCTGTTGTCCACTCACGGGGCAGGACCGGGACAGCGGGTGGCCTTGTTGTTGCCGCGTTCGGCTGAGGCGATCGTGGCGATCTTCGGGGTGCTCAAGTGCGGGGCGGCGTATGTGCCGCTGGATCCGGCGCATCCGGATGCTCGGATCGGGTTCGTACTCGAGGACGCCGCTCCGATGGTCGCGGTGACCACGTCGGGGCTGCGTGCGCGGTTGGACGGGCATGAGTTGGTGGTCCTCGATATCGAGGACGCGGCGCTCGATAGCCAGCCCAGCAGGGCATTGCCCGCACCGACCCCGGACGATATTGCCTACCTGATCTACACCTCGGGCACGACAGGAGCTCCCAAGGGGGTGGCGGTCGCGCACTGCAACGTGACCCGACTGCTGGAGTCGTTGGACGCCGATGTGCCGGCGGCGGGGGTGTGGTCGCAGTGTCATTCGTTGGCGTTCGACTTCTCGGTGTGGGAGATCTTTGGGGCGCTGCTGGGTGGCGGGCGTGTCGTGGTGGTGCCCGATGCGGTTGTGCGCTCGCCTGAAGAGTTCCACACTTTGCTGGTGACCGAGCAGGTCAGTGTGTTGAGCCAGACCCCCTCGGCCTTCTACGCGTTGCAGACCGCTGATGCGTTGGCACCTGAGCGCGGTGATCAGCTCAAGTTGGAGACGGTGGTGTTCGGCGGGGAGGCGTTGGAGCCCCAGCGGTTGGGGCCGTGGTTGGAGCGTCATCCGGGGTTGCCGCGACTGGTGAATATGTATGGCATCACCGAGACGACCGTGCATGCGTCGGTACGGGGCATCGTCGACACCGACGTGCGGAATGCGGTCAGCCCGATCGGGGTGCCGTTGGCCCATCTGGGCTTTTTCGTGCTGGACGGCTGGTTGCGGCCGGTGCCTTCCGGTGTAGTGGGTGAGTTGTATGTGGCCGGCGCCGGATTGGCGTATGGGTATGTGGGCCGGTCCGGGTTGACGTCGACGCGGTTCGTGGCGTGTCCGTTCGGTGCGCTAGGACAACGCATGTATCGCACCGGAGATCTGGTGTCCTGGGGTGCCGACGGGCAGTTGCGGTACGTGGGGCGTTCCGATGAACAGGTCAAGATCCGCGGGTATCGCATCGAGCTGGGTGAGGTCCAGGCCGCATTGGCGAGCTGTGATGGGGTGGAGCAGGCAGTGGTGATCGCCCGTGAGGACCGCCCGGGCGATAAGCGTCTGGTGGGCTACGTGGTCGGGTCCGCCGACCCGGCCAGCGTGCGGGCATCGGTGGGCGAGCGGTTACCTGCGCACATGGTTCCAGCGGCGGTGGTCGCAATTGACGTGCTGCCGTTGACGGTCAACGGCAAACTCGACACCCGCGCGTTGCCGGCACCGGAATATCAGGATGCCGGTCATGACTACCTCGCCCCGAGCAACGCGGTGGAAGAGATTCTGGCCGGCATCTACGCCCAGGTGCTCGGGCTAGAGCGGGTCGGGGTCGACGAGTCGTTCTTCGAACTCGGCGGGGACAGCATCTTGTCGATGCAGGTGGTGGCTCGAGCACGGGCGGCCGGAGTGCTGTGTCGGCCACGTGACATCTTCGTCGAGCAAACCGTGGCGCGGCTGGCCGCGGTGGCCCGGGTCGCCGACGGTGAGGGTGGCCCGGTTGATGAGGGCATCGGGGCGGTGGTGGCCACCCCGATCATGCGCTGGCTGCAGCACATGCAGGGCCCTGTCGATGAGTTCAACCAGACCGTGGTGGTGCAGGCCCCGATCGGGGTGAACGAGACCGACGTGATCGCGGTGTTGCAGGCCCTGCTGGATCGGCATGCCATGTTGCGGCTACGCGTCGACGAGGACGGTGGCGCGGATTGGTCTCTGACCGTGCCTGAGGTCGGGGCGGTGGCGGCGCGCGATTGCCTGCAGACGGTGCCAACGCTGTCCGATGAGGCGCTGATCGCGGCGCGGTCGCGGCTCGACCCGCGCGCCGGGCAGCTGCTCAGCGCGCTGTGGGTTTCCTCGACGCGTCAGTTGGCGCTGATCGTGCACCACTTGGCCGTCGATGGTGTGTCGTGGCGAATCCTGTTGGAAGATCTGAACATCGCCTGGGCTCAGCATCACAGTGGGCAGCCCATCGTCTTGCCGGCGCCGGGGACGTCGTTCGCCCGGTGGTCTGCACTGCTGGCCGAGCACGCACGGGCGCCGGAAGTCGTCGAGCTCGTGGGGGCCTGGCAGCAGGTGGCGGGGAGCCGACCCGCTTTGCCGGCGGTGCAACCCGAAGTGGATACGTTCGCCAATGCCGGGCAGCTGTCGGTGTCGCTGGATGTCGACACTACGCGGATGCTGTTGGGTGAGGTGCCTGCAGCGTTTCATGCTGGGGTGCAAGACATCTTGTTGATCGCATTCGGTGTGGCGTTGGCGGAGTTCTTGGGCACCAAGACACCCATCGGCATCGACGTGGAGGGCCACGGCCGTCACGAAGAATTGGGCGCCGAGGTGGACTTGTCGCGCACGGTGGGTTGGTTCACGACCATGTACCCGGTGGCATTGACCGGAGGCGGATTGGACTGGTCGCAGGTGGTGGCCGGAGAGGCCGGGTTGGGGGCTCTGGTCAAGGCCGCCAAGGAACAACTGCGTGCCGTCCCAGAGGGTCTGACCTATGGGTTGCTGCGCTATCTGAACCCCGATGTCGAACTGGCCGAATCGGATCCGGTGATCGGATTCAACTATCTGGGCCGGCTGGGCGCGGCTGCTGCCGAGGTGAACGAGGAGTTGTGGCGGCTCGACCAGGAGGGCATGGCGCTGACCGGACCTACGGCGGCATTGCCGATTCCGTTGGCGCACACCGTGGAACTGAACGCCAACACCGTCGATACCGACGCCGGCCCGAACTTGCAGGCCAACTGGAGGTGGGCGCAATCGGCGCTGGACCACGCGCAGATGGATCGTCTGAGTCGGCTGTGGTTTGAGGCGCTGGCTGGAATCTGCGCCCATGTGCGCGCCGGGGGTGGCGGCTTGACCCCCTCAGATATCGTTCCGGCGCGGCTGAGCCAGCCCCAGATCGATGAGCTGCAGCAGCAATTCGAGGTCGCCGACATTCTGCCGCTGACCCACCTGCAGCAGGGTCTGCTGTTCCACGCCAGCACTCCCCACGGCAACGACGACCTTTACGCGGTGCAGCTAGATATCACCATCGCGGGTGCCCTCGACGGCGACAGGCTGCGTGATGCGGTGCAGACGGTCCTCCGTCGGCATCCGAACCTGGCGGCTCGATTCTGTGCACAATTCGAGGAGCCGGTTCAGGTCATCCCCGCTGATCCCGTGCTGCCGTGGCGGTATGTCGACCTCGGTTCCGAAAGTGTCGATGTTGAGGATCAGGTGAATCAGCTGTGTGCAGCCGAGCGTGCCGCGGTCTGCGACTTCAACGATCCGTCGACGTTCCGGGCCGCGCTGATCCGTACCGCGCCCGATCAGCACCGCTTTGTCCTGACCAACCACCACATGGTGATGGACGGCTGGTCCACGTCGATCACGATGCGGGAGATAATCACCAGTTATCTCGGGCTTCAACTTCCTGCGCCCGCATCGTATCGCGGCTTTGTCAGCTGGCTGGCCGAGCGAGATAGGGAGGCCGCCCAGGCGGCATGGCGCGAGGTGTTCGCCGGTTTCGACACACCCGCATTGGTGAGCCCGCCGGGGCGGGTTGGCCTGGGACCGCGGGGCGTTGCGTGGTTTGACGTGCCGAAGGAAATCACGCAAGCCGTTATAGAGTTGGCGCGCGCACACCACACCACGGTCAGTACCGTTTTGCAGGCCGCCTGGGTGCAACTGCTGATGTATTTGACCGGTCAGCAGGATGTCGCATTCGGCACCGCGGTCTCATGGCGGCCGGCCGAGGTGTCCGGCTCAGAGTCCATGGTGGGCTTGTTGATCAACACGGTGCCTGTGCGCGCGACCATTTCACCGACCACGACCATTGTTGATCTGCTCGATCAGCTGCAACGCGGCTATAACGACACGCTGGAACACCAGCACCTGGCGCTGAGCGAAATCCATCGCGTCGCCGGGCATGACCAACTGTTCGACACCCTCTTCATGTACGAGAACTACCCCATAGACACCACGGCGGTAGCCGAGGACCAGGAGTTGGCCATCACTGACATCACCGCGCGCGAATTCAATCACTATCCGCTTTCGGTACAGGTTGCTCCAGGCGACGAACTGCGTGTTCGTGTCGAGTTCGATACTGAGGTGTTCGACGCGGTCAGTGTTGACGGATTGATGGACCGGTTCAAGCGTGTACTGGCGGCAGTGACCGCCAACTCGGGGAGTTAGTCATGACCACCGAGGCGCCGCGGCCGTTGCTGTCGATTGATCTGCTTGATGAGGGCGAGCACGCCCGTCTGGATGGGTGGGGCAATCGGAAGATTCTGGGCCAGGCTGCACCGACTGTATCGATTCCAAAGGCGTTCGCTGAGCAGGTATCTCGGTCACCGGAAGCAGTGGCGCTGACCTTCGGAACCCGCTCGTGGACCTACCGCGAACTCGACGAAGCGTCGAATCGGTTGGCGCACTTGCTGATCGACCACGGGGCCCGCCCGGGACGGTGTGTGGCGCTGCTCCTGTCGCGCTCGGGAGACGCGATAGTGTCGATCCTGGCGGTGCTCAAAACCGGGGCGGCTTACGTGCCGATCGATCCGGTGTTACCAGTGGCGAGGATTGGGTTCATATTGTCCGACGCGGCCGTGATTGCCGCGATCACGACTGCTGGGTTGACCAGTCGGCTCGACGGGCAAGAAGTTTCAATCATCGATGTCGACGACGCTGCTGTGGAAAGCCAACCCAGTAGCGCTTTGGCGGGGCCGGCCCCGGATGACATCGCCTACCTCATCTACACATCGGGCACTACGGGTGTGCCCAAGGGGGTGGCGGTAACCCATCGCAACGTGACCCAGCTGGTGGAATCACCGGTTGTCGGGGTCCGGATGGCGGGAGTGTGGTCGCAGTGGCACTCCTTGTCTTTCGACGTATCGGTGTTCGAGATATTCGGCGCTCTGCTGCATGGTGGACGGTTGGCGGTGGTGCCCGACGAGGTGGCCGTCTCGCCCGATGAGCTTCACGCCTTCCTGGTCGCCGAGCGTGTCGACGTGCTCAACGAAACCCCATCAGCGGCAGGAATGCTGTCACCGCAAGGGTTGGAGTCGACGGCGCTGATCGTGGCCGGTGAGGCCTGCCCGACCGAGTTGATGGATCGGTGGGCGGGGCCTGGACGAGTGATGATCAATGCCTACGGCCCGACCGAAGCCACGATTTACGCCGCGATCAGTGCGCCGCTGGAGACGGGCTCAGGGGTGGCGCCGATCGGTTCGCCGGTGCCCGGGGCGGCGCTGTTCGTCTTGGACGCCGGATTACGCCGGGTCTCACCCGGGGTGGTCGGAGAGCTGTATGTGGCAGGGCGTGGCGTCGCGTCGGGGTATGTAGGCCGCGCCGGGCTGACGTCGTCGCGGTTTGTGGCGTGCCCCTTCGGTGCGCCTGGCGAGCGGATGTATCGCACCGGGGATCTTGTGCGCTGGGGACCCGATGGACAACTGTCCTATCTGGGCCGTGCCGATGAGCAGGTCAAGATCCGCGGGTATCGCATAGAACTCGGGGAAGTCCAGGCGGCATTGGCCGGCTGTGATGGGGTGGAGCAGGCCGCGGTTATCGCCCGTGAGGACCGCCCCGGGGACAAGCGTCTTGTTGGATATGTGACTGGAGATGCCGACCCCGTCGGCATACGTGCTGTGTTGGCTGAGCGGTTACCGGGCTACATGGTGCCGGCGGCGGTCGTGGTGATCGACGCGATTCCACTGACGCCCAACGGAAAACTGAACAAGCGTGCTCTGCCGCCCCCCGAGTACCAGGACGTGGATCGGTATCGCGCGCCGGCCACCCCTACCGAGGAGATCCTGGCCGACATCTATGCCCAAGTGTTAGGGCTGGAACGGGTTGGGGTCGACGAGTCGTTCTTTGACTTGGGCGGCGACTCGTTGTCGGCGATGCGCGTGATCGCTGCGATAAATGCCAACCTCGACGCCCGCCTTGCGTGGGGTGCCTTGTTCGAAACCCCTTCGGTGGCTGAATTGGCGCCGCGGATCACTGAAGGGCTTGGGCTGGAACCGCTGGTGGCCGTGCAGCGGCCGGCGGTGGTGCCGTTGTCTTTTGCCCAGCATCGGTTGTGGTTCATCGACCAGCTGCAGGGACCCTCGCCCATTTACAACTTGGCGGTGGCGTTGCGGCTGGGTGGACGGCTCGATGTCGAGGCGTTGGGTCAAGCCTTGGCCGATATCGTGGGCCGCCACGAGAGTCTGCGTACCTTGTTTCCCACGGTCGTAGGGGAGCCTCAGCAGCTGGTGCTGCCGGCCGAACGCGCCGAGTTCGGCTGGGAAGTCATCGATGCAGCCGCGTGGTCGACGGTTGAAATCCACGATGCCGTCGGCGCCGCGGTGCGGGAGCCCTTTGATATAGCTTCCGAGATTCCTTTGCGAGCAAGGCTTTTCCGTATCAGCGACGACGAGCATGTGCTGGTGGCGGTGGTGCACCATATCGCCGCGGACGGCTGGTCAGTCGTCCCGCTGATTCGCGATCTGGATGTGGCCTATACCGGCCGGCGTGCGAGGCGGGTGCCGGCTTGGGCGCCGTTGCCGGTGCAGTATGTCGACTACACGCTGTGGCAGCGCGAACAACTGGGCGATCTTGACGACAGCGACAGCCGTATCGTCGCACAGCTTCGCTATTGGGAGGCTGCCCTGGCCGGGGTACCCGAACGGCTGCAGTTGCCCACCGATCGGCCCTATCCACCGGTGGCGGACTACCGTGGCGCGAAGGTGGCGGTGGACTGGCCAGCTGACTTGCAGCAGCAGGTCGCTCGGGTGGCTCGCGAGCACAACGCAACGAGTTTCATGGTGGTACAGGCCGCCCTGGCGGTGTTGTTGTCGAAGCTCAGCGCGAGCACCGATGTCGCGGTGGGCTTTCCGATCGCCGGGCGCGGCGACCCCGCGCTGGATGAGCTGGTGGGGTTCTTCGTCAATACGTTGGTGTTGAGGGTCGATGTGGGCGGCGATCCGGTAGTTACGGAGCTGCTGGGTCAGGTACGTCAGCGCAGTCTCGCCGCGTTCGAACATCAAGACGTGCCTTTCGAGGTGCTGGTCGAACGGCTCAACCCGAGCCGCAGCATGACCCATCACCCACTGGTGCAGGTCGTGCTCGCCTGGCAGAACTTCGCCGGGCAGAGTAGCGCGTCGGCCGAGCTGCGCCTGGGTGATCTGCAGGTCACGCCGTTGCTCGCCGACACCCAAACCGCCCGCATGGACCTGACGTTTTCGCTGGGCGAGCGCTGGAGCGACGCGGGTGAACCCGCCGGGATCGGCGGGGAAGTGGAGTTCCGCACCGACGTGTTCGACTCGGTCACCATCGAGGCGCTGATCCAGCGGTTGCAGCGGGTATTGGTGGCCTTGACCGCCGACCCGACGCGGCGGTTGTCGTCGATCGATGTGCTCAGCGAGGGTGAGCATGCGCAGTTGGCTGGCTGGGGTAACCAGGCGGTGTTGACCCAGGCTAAAGGCGCATCGGTGTCGATTCCGACATTGTTCGCCGCACAGGTGACCCGGTCGCCGGAGGCGGTGGCGGTGACCTTTGAGGGCTATTCGATGACTTATCGCGAGCTCGATGAGACGTCGAATCGGTTGGCGCAGAGGCTGATAGCCCACGGGGCGGGACCGGGCCAGCGCGTCGCGGTGCTGTTGCCGCGGTCGGCCGAAGCGGTCGCGTCGATGCTCGGGGTCCTCAAAACCGGTGCGGCCTATGTGCCTCTTGATCCGGCGCATCCCAATGCTCGGATCGGGTTCGTGGTCGCTGATGCTGCACCAGTGGCGGCGATCACCACCGCGGCTCTGCGGACGCGGCTGGCGGGACACGATCTGACGGTCATCGATATCGCTGACGCAGTGGATGTCCACCCCGACGCCGCGCTACCGGTCCCAAATCCGGACGACATCGCCTACATCATTTACACATCGGGCACCACCGGAACTCCCAAGGGCGTCCCGGTCCCCCACCAAAACGTGATCCGGCTTCTCGAAACGCTCGACGGTGATCTGGAATTGTCGCCGGGACAGGTTTGGACGCAGTGTCATTCGTTGGCTTTTGACTTCTCGGTGTGGGAAATCTGGGGTGCACTGCTCCACGGCGGGCGGTTATTGGTGGTACCCGATGCGGTAGTGCGGTCCCCAGAAGACCTGCATGCGTTGCTCGTTGCTGAGCAGGCCAACGTGTTGAGCCAGACCCCGTCAGCGTTCTACGCGCTGCGCACTGCTGACTCGCTGGCGCCAGAGTTGGGTAATCAACTCAAGCTGGAATCGGTGGTGTTCGGCGGCGAGGCGCTAGAACCCCAGCGGTTGCGGGGTTGGCTGCGTAACCACCCGGGATTGCCGCGGTTGATCAACATGTACGGCATCACCGAGACGACGGTTCACGCTTCCGTGCGCGAGATCGTCGACGCCGACGTCGACAAGCAAGTCAGCCCGATCGGGGTTCCCTTAAGGCATCTCGCCTTCTTTGTGCTCGACCACTCGTTGCGGGCGGTGCCGGTCGGAGTGGTGGGTGAACTGTACGTCGCCGGCGAGGGGCTGGCGTACGGGTATGTGGGCCGATCGGGTTTGTCGTCTTCGCGATTCGTCGCATGTCCGTTCGGGGCGTCAGGACAACGGATGTATCGCACCGGGGATTTGGTGTTCTGGGGTGCTGATGGGCAGTTGCGATATGTGGGGCGTGCGGATGAGCAGGTCAAGATCCGCGGGTATCGCATCGAGCTCGGCGAGGTCCAAGCCGCGCTGAGTGGCCTGGACGGCGTCGAGGAGGCGGTGGTGATCGCCCGCGAGGATCGCCCCGGCGACAAGCGCCTAGTCGGGTATGTGACCGGCATGGCGGACCCGGTCGACATTCGAGCCCAGGTGGGCGAGCGGTTACCGGCGTATATGGTGCCAGCCGCAGTCGTGGTGCTTGATGAGTTGCCGTTGACCGTTAATGGAAAGTTGGACAAGCGTGCCCTGCCGGCGCCTGAATACACCGACATTGACCGTTACCGCGCCCCGGCGAGCGCGGTTGAGGAGATCCTGGCCGGCATCTTCGCCCAAGTGCTGGGATTGCAGCGAGTCGGAGTCGAGGAGTCGTTCTTCGAACTGGGCGGAGACAGCATTCTGTCGATGCAGGTGGTGGCTCGTGCCCGCGCGGCAGGCGTGCTGTGTCGGCCGCGCGATATCTTCGTCGAGCAGACGGTTGCTGGGCTGGCCCGTGTCGCACGGGTCACCAGCGGTGCGGCTGTGGAGTTCGATGAGGGTATCGGAGCGGTGGTGGCCACCCCCATCATGCGCTGGCTGCAGGCTATCGGCGGCCCAGTCGATCAGTACAACCAAACGGTCGTCGTGCAAGCGCCGGCGGAAGTTGTCGAGTCCGACGTGGTAGTCGTGCTTCAGGCGTTGTTGGATCGCCATGCGATGCTGCGGCTGCGCGTTGATGACAACAACGCTGACGGGTGGTCACTTCAGGTGCCGGCGGCGGGTTCGGTCGACGCGGCCGGGTGCCTGCAGTCCGTAGAGGTGCTGTCTGACGAGGCGGTCGTCGGAGCTCTGTCGCGGTTGAATCCGACTGCAGGGGCGATGCTTTCGGCCCTGTGGGTGACCTCCACCAACCAGTTAGTGCTGATCATTCACCATCTGGCCGTCGATGGTGTGTCGTGGCGAATTCTGTTGGAAGACCTCAACATTGCGTGGGCGCAGTATCAAAGCGGACAGCCATTGTCGCTGCCTGCGGTCGGGACGTCATTTGCTCGCTGGGCGGAACTGCTGGCGGAGCACGCACACGCGGCTGAGGTCGTCGGTCAAGCCGATGCGTGGCGTCACATCGCGGCCACTCAGGCTCTGCTGCCGACGGTGCAGCCAGAGGTCGACACGCTTGCCGGTGCCGGACGGATGTCGGCGACGCTGGATTCCGAGACGACGCGGATGCTCTTGGGTGAGGTGCCGGCGGCGTTTCACGCTGGTGTGCAGGACATCTTGTTGATCGCCTTCGGGTTGGCGTGTGCAGAGTTCTTGGACGCCGGCGGTGCGCCGATCGGGATTGATGTGGAGGGCCACGGACGCCATGACGAGCTAGCTGTCGATATCGACCTGACACGTACCGTGGGATGGTTCACCACCCTCTACCCGGTGTCCTTGACGGTGGGTGGGCTTTCTTGGGAGCAGGTGGTTTCCGGCGATGCGGCGTTGGGTGCGGTGATCAAGAACGCCAAAGAGCAGCTGCATGTCCTTCCTGATCCGTTGACCTATGGTCTGTTGCGCTATTTGAATCCCGATGTCGAGCTCGCCGAATCGGATCCGGTGATCGGGTTCAACTACTTGGGACGGCTGGGCGCTGCCGCCGCTGAGCTGTCTGACGATTTCTGGCAAATCAGTTCGGAGGGTATGTCATTGACCTCGGCGACGGCGGCCTTGCCGATGCCGCTGGCGCATACAGTGGAACTCAACGCCGCGACAGCAGAAACAGACGCCGGCCCTCAGTTGCACGCCAACTGGACCTGGGCCTTGTCTGCGCTGAATGAGTTCGAGGTCGCCCGGTTGGGCAGGCTGTGGTTCGAGGCATTGGGAGGCATCTGCGCGCTCGTCAGGAACGGTGGTGGCGGCTTGACGCCGTCCGATGTCGCCCCGGCGAGGCTGAATCAGCCGCAGATTGATGAGCTGTGCAGTCAATACCAGGTCGCTGATGTTCTGCCCTTGACCCCACTGCAGCAAGGCCTGCTTTTTCACGCCAGCACTGCGGCTGGCGACGATGACGTCTACGCAGTGCAGTGGGGTTTCACCATCAGCGGTGACCTGGACCCTAACCTCGTGCGAGATGCCGTACACACTGTGGTCAAACGGTATCCGAATCTGGTGGCACGATTTTGCACGCAGTTCGACGAGCCGGTACAAGTCATGATTGCCGATCCAGTCCCCGGATGGCGCTACATCGACTTGACCGCCCACGACGTCGAGGGCGACCTCGAGGAGCAGATCCAGCAGGTATGCGCGGATGAACGCGCCGCAGTGTGCGAATTGGTCCACCAGCCGGCGCTACGGGCGGTGCTGATTCGCACAGCAAACCATGAACACCGGTTGGTGCTGACGAACCACCACATCGTGCTCGATGGATGGTCGACGCCAATCCTGCTGCAGGAAATCTTCGCCGGGTACTACCGCCAGCGGCTGCCTGCGCCCGTGCCATATCGCAGCTTCGTCACCTGGCTGGCCGAGCGAGACCTCGATGCGGCTCGAACTGCTTGGCGCGCAGTGTTTGCCGGCTTTGACGCACCTACCCTGGTGGCTCCGCCGGCACGAACGAGGCTCGGCCGTAAAGGCACCGCGTCGTTCTCTGTATCCGAACACACGACGCAGGCGCTCAACGAGCTCGCGCGGTCGCAGCACACCACTGTCAACGTCGTGTTGCAGGGAGCGTGGGCGCAGCTGTTGATGTCGCTGACTGGTCAGCATGATGTCGCCTTCGGCACCGCGGTCTCGGGCCGGCCACCTGAGGTGGTCGGCTCGGATTCGATGGTGGGCCTATTGATCAATACGGTGCCGGTGCGGGCGTTCGTCACGGCCAACACCACCACGACCGATCTACTCGATCAGCTGCAAAGTGACCACAACGCCACCCTCGAACATCAGCACCTGGCCCTTGCCGAGATTCACCATGTCACCGGCCACGACCAACTATTCGACACCCTCTTCGTCTTCGAGAACTATCCGATCGACACCGCGGCGTTGTCCGCCGCCGATGACTTGTCGATCAGCGACGTCCGTATCCACGAGTCGACCCACTATCCGCTGACGCTGCAAGCCGGACCCGGCGCCGAGCTTGGTCTCCGCGTCGAATACGACGCCGATGTGTTCGACGCAGCCGACATCGAGGCAATGATCGGGCGTTTACAGCGGGTGCTGGTGGCCATGACCGCAGACCCCGCTCAGCCGTTGTCATCACTGGACCTGGTCGATGAGGATGAGCACGTTCGGCTGGATGGGTGGGGCAATCGGGAGATCTTGACCCAAGATGCGCCGACGGTGTCGATACCGGTGTTGTTCGCTGCGCAGGTGGCGCGGACGCCGGAGGCGGTGGCACTCTGTTGCGGTGGGCGGTCGTGGACTTATCGCGAGCTCGACGAGGCAGCTAATCGGTTGGCGCACTTGCTGGTTGGGCGCGGGGCGGGGCCGGGACAGTGTGTGGCGTTGTTGTTGCCGCGCTCGGCTGAGGCGATCGTGTCGATCTTGGCGGTCCTGAAATCCGGTGCGGCGTATGTGCCGATCGACCCGGTCTTGCCGGCGGCGCGGATCGGGTTCATGGTGTCCGATGCGGCGGTGAACGCCGCGATCACCACGGCTGGGCTGGCCGATCGGCTTGACGGGCACGGCGTGATGATCGTTGATGTCGACGATGCAATGGTCAACAGCCAACCCAGCACCGCGTTGGCGGCGCCGGTGGCCGACGACATCGCCTATGTCATCTATACCTCGGGTACCACCGGTGTACCCAAGGGGGTCGCGGTGGCCCACCGCAACGTGACCCAGCTGATGGAGGCGCTGCCGGCCGACCTTGTGTCCAAAAAGGTGTGGTCGCAGTGGCATTCGTTGTCGTTCGACGTGTCGATCTACGAGATCTTCGGCGCCCTGCTGCACGGTGGCCGGTTGGTCGTGGTGCCCGATGAGGTGGCGGTCTCGCCCGATGAGCTGCACAGCTTGTTGATCGACGAACACGTCGACGCGTTGTGTCACACCCCGTCGGCGGCGGCAATGCTCTCGCCACAGGGTTTAGAGGCCACGGCGTTGGTGGTCGCGGGCGAGGCCTGCCCGCCCGATCTGGTGGATCGTTGGGCGGCGCCGGGACGGGTGATGATCAACGCCTACGGCCCGACAGAGGCGACTGTGTACGCCGCGATCAGCGCGCCGTTAACACCGGGATCCGGAATCGTGCCGATCGGTTCGCCGGTGTTCGGGGCGGCGTTGTTCGTCCTGGATGCGGGGTTGCGTCGGGTGCCGACGGGTGTGGTCGGTGAGTTGTATGTGGCCGGTCGCGGAGTGGCCAGCGGCTATGTGCGTCGAGCTGGGTTGACCGCTTCGCGGTTTGTGGCGTGCCCATTCGGTAAGCCCGGTGAGCGGATGTATCGCACCGGGGATCTGGTGTGTTGGGGCGCTGACGGACAACTGCGGTATCTGGGTCGCGCCGATGAGCAGGTCAAAATTCGTGGGTATCGCATCGAACTGGGTGAAGTACAGGCCGCTTTCGCTGGTTTGGATGGCGTGGAGCAGGCGGTGGTCATCGCCCGCGAGGACCGGCCCGGCAACAAGCGTTTGGTCGCATACATCACTGGTACCGCCGACCCCCTTGGGATACGCGCCCAGGTAGGCGAGCGGCTGCCCGCCTTTATGGTGCCGGCGGCGATAGTGGTGATCGATGCGTTGCCGTTGACGACCAACGGCAAGCTCGACAAGCGCGCCCTGCCGGCACCGGAATACCAGGACACCGAGGGCTATCAGGCGCCGGCCAGCCCTGCGGAGGCCGTGCTTGCTGATATCTACGCGCAGGTGCTGGGTTTGGAGCAGGTCGGAGTCAACGACTCATTCTTCGACCTGGGTGGGGACTCACTTTCGGCGATGCGCGTGGTCGCAGCAGTCAACAAATTCCTTGACGGCCATCTTGCTGTACGCACGCTGTTACTCGCACCTTCGGTAAGAAGCCTCAGTCAGCAGCTGGGCAAAGACGGCAGCGCCGTGGAACTACTCCCTGTTGAGACCTTGAAAGAAGGCGCAGGTGTTCCGCTGTGCTGCATTCACGAAGGTAACGGGCAAAGCTACGCATATCGCGGGTTGAGCGGGTATTTGGATTGTCCTGTGTTGGGGATCAACCAAATCCCGCAGAGTGGCGAGACTGAACCCGGATCGATTCGTGACATGGCGAAGATCTACGCAGATCGCCTCCAAGCGGTTTACCCTGACGGACCCTACAAGCTACTGGGCTGGTCTTTTGGTGGCCCGGTTGCTCACGAACTAGCCATCGAACTCACTCGACGCGGATGTGTGGTCCAACGCCTCGTCCTGTTAGACCCCGTGCTCAAGGTCAACCCTGCCGAAGGGGACAGCACCATTGACGAAGGTCCCGGGGAGGCACGTCTGCTCGACCTCTTCTTGAGATCCAGTCATATAGATGTTCCAGAACAGTTCAAGCCTCTTACGTACCGGCAGGCCGAGGAGTTGATTCGCCAACAAGGTGAAGTGGTGGAATTCGTCCTTCCACCCAGACAGATCTTCGAGTTCGCAGTGCGAAACCACAACGCTAATGAATTGTTACTCCGCAACCATGTACCCGATGTGTACGAGGGTGATGTGATCATATTCGCCGCTCCCCAGAACGAAGATGACGACGGCTTGTGCGATCCAGAAAATTGGCGCCCTTACGTGACTGGCGACCTGACTGTGTACCCGGTCGATTGTGCGCACGACGAGATGATGGCTCCCGCATCGCTTGCTGGCTATAGCCAGCAACTCAAGTTGGCTATCGATGCCTAGCCTGATGATTCACGTGGAGGACTTTGGCCGGTCTGGCTCCAAGGTGGCTGTGTCGGCGCGAACATCGCCGTGGGTTTTGACGATGGCGGGGGACCATCTCTGCCTGAGCCGGGACTTCAGAGACATCGCGCGCTTCTCCACCAGAAACCAACTCAGCGCGGCTAGCGGCAGGGTGGCTATCGTCGAAAGAGCGAAGAACGCCAACGGATTCAGCCAGGCAAGCCCGCTAACGATCAACAACTGCTGAATCGGGAACGCGTATATGTACATCCCGTAGGACAAATCCGTCCGCAATCTCAAGCGCTTGCTGCGGATCATGGCACCCGACACAATGACGGCATATGCCAGAGGTAGGGCTGCGACCACGCGATAGTCGGGGAGTAGGCCGGCCGCGAGTACGATGATGGCGACGCTCAGCGCGACGAGTGACCACCGAGCGGGGATCTGATCTCGATAGTGGTACAGGAGCGCTCCGGCGGAAAACATGATGGCGCACCGCACTACGAGCTGCGCCACGTTCCATTGCCCTTCGGTCGCGGTAGGAAGAGGCGGAAGCGACAACGCCGCGATCAATGCCAGCCCGAACGCCACAGGGGAGACCCACCGGCGATTGACAAGACCGACTATTCCGAGCCCGGCAACAGCGAGGTAACACCCCACCTCATAGATGAGGGACCACAGAGAACCGTCCCAATAGCCGGCGACAAGAATTCCCTGCGGTGTTCCGCCGACATCAAAATGAAAATGGACTATCGCTAGGTTCTTCAGGACGAACTCGATTGGTCCGCTGGACAGCAGCAGCTTCGTAGGCGAGCCGCCCTGAATGGCCACGCTGATTGGAGCGATGATGAACGCGATTATCAGCAGGCAGACGTACAGCCCAGGAAGAATGCGAAGGGCTCGAGCGACCAGATACTCACGCACTCGCGGGTTACTGAGCCAACTCGCGGTGATGAGGAATCCCGAGATCGCAAAGAAGCCGTCGACTCCCACCATCACAAGCAGCTGGGTAACGGCCCGCGGCGGCATGCGGCCTGTGAGTGGGAATGTATGCCACAGGATCACCGAGGTAGCTAGAACTAGTCGGAATGCATTCAGAGCGTTGTTTCGGGGGTCGAATACCTGCCCGAGTTTCATTCGACTCCGTCCGCCGTCCGCCGTCCGCCCGCCCCGGCGTAATCCTAACCTCGGCAAACGCCCGGAGGACTCGATTCGCATACCGGCACCAATCAGCCTGACGAGCGCGCGCTGGCGCGCTTCGTTCGCCTGGATTCCCAGACGAGCGACTGGTGACATCCACGTTTGCGCCTCAGCCGAAGCCGTCAAAACTCGCACCGCGTCACTAGAGCTGTTGGTCACCAGCGGTTCGGCGCGCACGGCGTGCGCAGGGCGCCCACATGGGTCTTGGAGCCACAGCTATGTGAGCCGTACTGCTATGTGCCGGGGAAGTCATAGTCCAGCGCGCCAGTCAATCGGGCGGCGCAGGCGAAAGCCCTGAGTTGTCACCTGCTCGCGCGGCGGTGCGTCGACCGCTGCAGCGACCAACACACAGGATGAATGTTGATGGCGTTGCGGCATTGACTCTGGCCGCGAGGCCCGCGCTCACGCAATGACTGCACTCGACAGACAGCAAACGACCATTTTCGCCGACGGTGACTGAAATCGAGCGCTACGCCGCTGTGCTGGGGGTGGGCGACTATCTTCGGGGACGGGATAGGACGAGGGTGTTTGGCACCGGCTTTTGGCACAGCTACGAAGGGATTCCGAGTTGCGATCCTCGACCGACCAACGATTTCCGACCGGATTTCGACACTCAGTTCGCGCCTCGCGTTTGGCCATACACCCTCGGCGGCGATGTTAAGTTGGTGAACGTCCTGGCAAAGCTGCGTCGTTCCGTGGAGGAGCTCGATTTTGGTTGACGGTCAAGTGCTCCCTCACGAGGCAGAAGACGTTGAGTGGGACGCGATTGTCGTGGGCGCTGGCATGGGCGGGGGGATGCTGGGCTATTCGCTGGCACGCGCAGGCCGTCGAGTGCTTTTTGTCGAGAAGGGGCGATCGACTCTGCCCGGGGTACCGGGGACGATTCGCTCTGCGATACCGGAACTGGCCGAGCCGGGAGCCGGACGCTCCGCGGAGACCTACTATGACGCCCTGGCTAGGGCTGGGCGCTCTACCGACGAAGTCGAGGACGTCACCGGTCGCTTGTCGCGGCGATTTATCCCGTTTATCGGCAGCGGGACGGGCGGCTCGTCGGCAATATACGGCATGGTTTGCGAGCGGTTTTTCGCTCGCGACTTCACCCCGCGGCAAAACTTTCGCGATCCGGGAGACTCCACCGTTCCGGACGCCTGGCCGGTGAATTATGACCAGATGCGGCCGTGGTACGCAGCGGCCGAAAAACTGCTGAGAGTTCGCGGTCAGACGGATCCTTTGCGGCCGGAAGAGGCTGAAGTCGCGCTACCGCCAGGGCCGCCATTTTCGGCCGATAATCAGCGGCTGGTCGACTACCTGACAGGTCGCGGATTGCATCCGTATCGTCTGCCGTTGGCTTGCGATTACACCGATGGCTGTACAACCTGTCAGCTCTACCTCTGTCATCGGTCCTGCAAAAATGACGCTGCTCGTAATTGCGTGTTGCCGGCGGTCACCGAGCACGGCGCACAGTTGTTGCCGGAATGTCGGGTCGTGCGGCTGGACGCGGACCGAAGGCGTGTCCGACATGTGATTTGCGAGAGTCGCTCCGGCACGCTCGCTCTGAAGGCCAAGGTGGTGATCCTTGCCGCCGGCGCGCTCGTGACTCCGATGTTGTTGCTCAATTCCCGATCGACCGATTGGCCGCGCGGTTTGGCCAACGGGTCCGACTGGGTAGGACGCAACTTGATGCGCCACCTGGCTACTTCGATCGAGATCCGGCCGCGCGACGACCACGGGACCATGGTGCAAACCAAGGAGATTGGACTCAACGACTTCTACTTCTGGGAGGGGGAGAAGTATGGCACCGTGCAGTCATTCGGCCCTATCCCGCCGCTGGAAATGTGGACCAATCGGCCCGGGTGGCGATCGAAGGCAGTCAGTCTGACGAGCCCAGTGCATCGCTGGATCTATGAAAGGTTCATCGGTGGCGGACTCGCGGTAGCAGCGATAATGGAGGACCTGCCCTATCTGGATAATCGTGTCCTGCCGTGCGATCAGCCGAAGTTGGATGGTCGTCAACGACTTCGGATTCAGTACCACCTGCATGGCAATGAGATACGGCGTCGCGCGATCTTCATGCGGCAGGTGAAAGAGGTGTTTGAGCCGTTTCAAAAGGTCACCCTGAGGCGCGCGGAGAACAACGAGGCGTTGGCACACGTCTGCGGTACTTGCCGATTCGGTACCGACCCGAGTTCAAGCGTATTGGATGCGTATAACCGGGCACACGAGGTAGACAACCTCTACGTTGTAGATGCTTCGTTCTTTCCCTCGAGCGCCGGCCTCAATCCTGCATTGACGGTCGCGGCCAACGCACTGCGGGTAGCAGAACACGTGAAAACCGCGCATTTCTCCACTTGACTAGGTCGCCACATTGGCCATCGTATGGACGGTCCGACCGAGTTGATCTACCAATCTCCTACCCGCACAACAGGTTTACTTACGCCACGCAACATGGTTGGTACGGGCTGAATCCGTAGCTTGGCCGGCTCGCGTGCTTCATTGCTGATCAGTATGTTCTGCAGCGGTCGACACTTCTTGCATGCCTGACAGGGGCGGCTTTTCAATTGCAGCTGAAGGCATACCCGTCTCCGCCATTTCCGGGGACGGCAGCACAGATGACTTCCGCTTGAAGCGAGACTTGAGCGACATCGCGCGCTTCTCCACGAGGAACCAACTAAGCGCAGCGAGCGGCAAGGTCGCGACGAACGAAAGTACTGAGAAGATAAGAGGATTCAGCCAGATAAGCCCGCCGACTGCCAGCATCTGCTGGATGGGAAAACCGTAAATGTAAACGCCGTAGGACAGGTCTGTTCGCAGTCTGAAGTGTTTGTTGCGTATCAGTGCACCTGAAACGATGACCGCATACGCCAGCGGGACGGCGGCAACGACCCGGTAATCGGGCAGGAGATTCGCCGCTAGAACGATGACCACACAGACCGCGACGAGGGGCCACCGGGCGGGGATGACGTCGCGATAATGGTGAAGCAAGGCTCCAGCGGCAAACATCATGCCGCAGCGCACGATTAGCTGCGGGATCGTCCATTGAAGCCCAGGAATGATTGGTGGCAGCATCAACGCGCCTACGACGGCCAGTGCTAACGCCACAAGTGGAACCCAGCGGCGACTCGCGAGTCCGACCATGCCAAGGACAGCGACAGCAAGGTAGCACCCCACCTCAAATATGAGAGACCACAGCGAAGCGTCCCAAAAGCCCGGCACTGGAACCCCGTTCGGAGTGTCGCCGACTCCGGGATGAAGGTAAGCCACCGCGCTGTTTTTCAGGACGTACTCGATCGGATCGGCGGAAAGTAGCAACTTGGTCGGCGAGCCGCCCTGGATCGCCACGGCGATCGGCGCGATGATAAATGCGGTCACCACCAGGCAGACGTACAACCCAGGAAGGATGCGAAGCGCGCGAGCGGCGACGTATTCGCGGAGTCGAGGTCGGCGCAGCCAGCTGGCGATGATGAGAAAGCCTGAGATCGCGAAGAAGCCGTCGACCCCCACCGAGAAAAGCAGCCGACGGAGTGGCGCCCATGACACGTCGTTACCGGTGAGGGGGAAGGAATGGAACAAGATGACCGAGGATGCCAGCGCCAAACGAAAGGCGTTGAGGGCATTGTTCCGTAGATCGAACGCTTGGCCGAGATTCATACACCGCCCGTCGTCCGCAATCGTCTAGTCGACGTCAGAATATCGCCAGCGAACATGCGACGAGGCGGATTGGCGAAGCCTCGACGATTAGCCGTCGGCGTCCTGGTGCACGGTTTGTCAGGTGCCAACTCCACAACCAGATATGACGACGCCGCCGCCGCAATCACTTGGCGAGCTTGTATGCATCTCTAGACGGTGCCAGCTGATTTCCTTGGAAAGGATCAGAACGAAGGCCGCACTGCACTTGTTTGCTATAGGGTGGTCCGCTATGGGGGCTCTCAGCGATGGGGAGGGGGCACCGCAATCCCGGACAACAGAGCGCTCAGGTCGATCAAGTCTGATGTCGTCCCGATCGGGCACGAGGCGCCGAACCGGAAAACGCATCCCCATCTGGCTGCATTCTCGCCAGCTGAGCGCTGCGGTTGTCGCGATCGGTGGCATACAACTTATGGTGGCGATGGACGGCCCCATCGCAGTCTTCGCGCTCCCCATAATCCAAGACGAGTTGGGCCTGTCGGATGGGGGGCGGAATTGGGTGATAACTGCCTACCTGCTGACTTTCGGCGGTCTGATGCTGCTGGGGGGCCGACTCGGTGACACTTTTGGCCGCAAGCGCGTCTTCATCGTCGGTGTTGCGCTTTTCACGGTTGCCTCGGTCATGTGCGGCATCGCCTGGGATGGGGGCACCCTCGTTGTGGCGCGACTGCTGCAGGGCGCGGCCGGCGCGGTCATCGCACCCACTTCTTTAGCGCTGGTAGCCACCATCTTTCCGAAGGGGGCTGCGCGCAACGCGGCGACGGCTGTGTTCGGCGCGATGGCCGGGTTCGGCGCGGTGATCGGCCTGGTGGTGGGCGGGGCGCTTGCTGACGTGTCGTGGCGGCTGGCGTTCTTGGTCAATCTGCCGATCGGGGCGCTGGTGATCTATCTGGCTGGCACCGCGTTGCACGAAACGCAGAAGAAGCGGACGAAGCTCGACGCGACCGGGGCCGTGTTGGCCACCGTGTTTTGTACCGCAGCGGTTTTCGGGTCTTCGGTAGGGCCAGAGAAGGGCTGGTTGTCGGCCGCCACGATCGGCTGGGGGGTGGTGGCGTTAATCGCATTCGTGGCGTTCATCGTCGTGGAGCGGACCGCCGAGAACCCCATCGTTCCATTCAGCTTGTTCTTCGACCGCAACCGGCTGGCCACGTTCGCGGCGATGTTCCTCACCGGTGGAGTGGTGTTCACCCTGTCCGTGCTGGTTGCCCTTTATGTGCAGAACATCATGGGTTACAGCGCGCTGCGCGCTGGCGTCTCCTTCATTCCATACGCGATCGCGATGACCGTCGGGGTCGGCGCGGCATCTCAGCTGGTGAACCGAGTGCCGCCGAGGGTATTGGTGACTGTCGGGGCGGTCGTGATACTGGGCGCGATGCTGTATGGGTCGACATTGGACCGCGGTGCCCCCTACTTCCCGAACCTGATGTTGCCGATCGTCGCCGGTGGTATCGCTTTCGGCTTACTCAATGTGCCGCTCACGCTCGCCGTGATCGCGAGCGTCGGCACCGACCGAATCGGGCCCACGTCGGCCATCGCAGTGATGTTGATGAACTTGGGCGGACCGGTGGTGCTGGTGGTCGTGCAGGTTGTCATCACCATCCGCACCCTCGACCGCGGCGGAGTCATTGGCCCGGTGCATGCTCTGACCGCCGCGCAACTGGACGCCCTGGACCAGGGCTACACCTATGGTTTGCTGTGGCTCGCGGGGGTCGGGGTTCTCATATGTGTTGTGGCAATGTTCATCGGTTACTCCGCTCGGCAGGTAGGGGAGGCTCAGAAAATCAAGGACTCTCTGGATGAGGATGCTTAGCGCATCAATGCGCCTCAGCCTGCCTTCGTCTTTGAGCGTCGCGAACAAATCGACGCTCTACTTGCCGCTATCGATCGATCTACAAGATCGACCGGAATAGCTACCAGCGTTCAATCCACCACGGCGGTTGAGCATCGCTTCTAGACGCCGCGAGCCGGACCGATCAGTTCCGAGGCAACAGTTTCTTCGCGGTCACCAACGCCTTGTTCTTCGCACCAGGAACGCTGATCACCTTGCCGCGGGCGACGTCGGCCATGCACTTTCGGATTACTTCATCGACGTCGAGCCACCAAAACGACGGCACGGAACCCATGTCGATACCGGCCCGGCGATGCCAATCGGTGCGCACCAATCCTGGACACACCGCATGCGCGGTCACCCCGGTGCCCTTCAAGTTTCCAGCTAGACCCTCGGTGAACGACACGACCCATGCCTTCGAAGCGGAGTAGGCCGGGTACCCCTCGCCCGGCACCAATCCGGCAACGCTCGCGACGTTGATCACGGTTCCTGCGCCGGCCTCGAGCATGGAGGGCAATGCGGCGCGAGTGAGCTGCAGCACCGAAGTGACGTTGACATCCAATTGGGCTTGGAGCAAGGCAGGATCTGTCGTCCAAAGCGCGCCCGATGTGCCGAAGCCAGCGTTGTTCACAAGCATCCGAACCCCGGCGGTCAGTCGGTCGGCGACTTTGCCGCGGTCCGCGATGTCGGCTAGGTCGGCGGGCAGAATCTCGACGGAACACCCGCACTCGTCCCGCAAATCTTTCGCCAGGTCAGCCAACTTGCCCGCGTCGCGAGCGACCAGCACCACGTCATATCCGTCAGCAGCCAAGCGCCGCGCGAAGCCGGCGCCGATTCCGGAGGTAGGCCCGGTAATCAAGGCGACGGGGCGCAGCATGGCCGACAGCGTAGCAAGACATTCGACTGCTTCTAGGCCATCCGTCACGAACTCTTGGGGGGCCGAACATCAAAGCGTCTGCCTGACGTTAAGGCTTACTCCCACCCGGTCGCCGACGCAGGATGATGGCAGCAGCCACCGTTCAGTAGTTATTGCAGACGCTGAAAACCTGCTGAAGAACTGGGATGGCTTGCGCAGCCCCCGGGTTGTTGGCCACCATCTGGGCCATCGCCAGGCGGTCTCCTGAACCCGGCGGCGCGGCGAGGAACCGTTGAATCGCGGATTGATCAGGCGGCGACGCGTTGAACCCCGCTGCAGCTTCTGGGTTTTCTGTATTGAGCGCGGCCACGAATTGAGGATAAGTGCACGTGGAGTTGACCGCCGGACCCAGATCTGGAGCTGCGATCGCGATCCCGGTCCCCGCGCTGATCGACATCGCAAGGCCGCCAAGCCCAATGGACAGTGCGGACAACGACCGTTTGAACATGTGGATTCCCTCCCTGATGGCGCCCGACCCTAACTGCCCAGCTTAGACTTCGCGGCTATGCCCGACTCCCAAACCAGCAAACCACCGGCGTAAGCCTTGGTTTTGGTCGACGCTGCGCTTGCACGAGGAAGGTGGATTCGACGACAAAGCGACGGCCGCAGGCATCTCTAAGATCGGGAAATTTCTCACCACGTTGTCGTCCGCGCCGCTTGTGGTCAACAAGGACCTGCAAATAACAATGCTGTCCGATGTGTGGTTCGAGGCGGCGCGTCGGGCCAGATTCGACATCGCGACCGTGATTGCGGTGCGCCAGCCGCAGGAGACCATCGGGTCCTGGTCCCCGCACGCTCGCATCTCGCCGGAGCTCGCGAGCGCCTTATGGCTGAAGTACAACCTGGCGGCCGAGCGGCACACGCGCGGAGTGCCGCGCGTGTTCGTCGAGTGCGCCAACGTTCTCGAAGACTGGCGCCGGGAAACCAAGCGGATTTCCGCGGCACTGATGATCGATCTCGACACCGAGGATGAGGACGCAATCGAGGAGTTTCTGACACCAGATCTCCGGCACCAGCGACACCGCGGGCCGGTGTCGGAGTTCCTCGGCACAGACTCGACGTCCGCGGTCTACGAAGCGCTTTCCGCAGCCGCCCGGGACGAGCCCTGGGATCGGGCTGGACTGGATCGCGTCTTCGAGATGTATAGAGCCAGCGAATATGGATTCCGAACGGCGTTCGAGGATTACCGCAGCCTCGACAACCGCTTGTCCCTCAGGCAATACGCCATCTCGCTGGTGCGGGTCGCCCGCATGGTCAGATCACGAGTAGCCAGCCTGATGTGATGGTCGGATCTCCGCCCGGCAGGCGCATGGTGGTCAGTCGATTTCGCCCGTCAGGCCGAACTCAGCCAGAGTGCGTGCGGCAAATTCGCGTAGGGCGGGCTTCGTGTTGTCGGCGCCTGGGTGATACGCCGCGAGAGTGATGAAGACCTTGCCGCTCAAGCGTCCAGAGAGCACGGTCATCTGGCCGCCTATCGACTCCAGCCACTGACGCGGTACGTGTTGACCAGTCACTCGCGCAGCGGCGTACTCAGCTTCGGTGCCGTCGAGGCGGCTCAGTATCGAGCCGAGGTCGCCGAGATTGGAACAGAGCACTGGACGATCGGGATCGGAGAACCCCGTATAGACCATGTTCTTCATGACCCGTTTTGGAGTGAATGGGGTCAGCCACAGAATCTGCGAGTCGTTCGGCGTCTCGCGCAGAGTTTTCAGTGCCTCTTTGATGGCGGCGCGGATGTCGCCGAGGTCGGTTGTCACCCCGGTCGGATCGACGCTTACACGCGCATACGACAGCGCCATCGCACGGGTGTCATCTTCTGTGCGATCGCTCATTGGGAGTTGCAATGTGACGGCCCCGTCACTAGCGCGGCGGCGCCCCATCCGTTCGCCGAGTTTGGCGGCAAACGCGGCAATCAAGGTGTTGCTCGCTCCGCCGAGAGCGTCCGCACGGGCGTCCCAGTCGGCGAGATCGATGTAAATCGAGACGACCGGAACTACGACAAGGTCATCGTTTCCCCGTGCGGGGATGGCGACAGCGCGGGCAACCGGTGATGGTGCACTCTCTTTCCGACTCTGGCGAGCCATTTTCCCCACCTGGGCGAGTGCGCGGGCGATCTCGGGCACATCTCGTGCTGTCTGTCGGGCGTCCTCGACCACCGCGCGGAACCGGGTACGGGAACGCGGCGTGGGATACCCCAGTTCGCGCGTGTTGCCCGCGATTGCGTCAGCTAATACGAGGGCAAGGCCCAGACCGTCAATCAGGTAGTGGGACACCACCAGGCTGACCGCCGTCGAACCGTCCGTCAGTGGAAGGACGCCGAGATGCCAGCCGGGTCCCCACTCCGAATCGACGGGCAGTTGCGAGCGCTCGTCGGCCCAGTCGCTGAGTTCGGTTCGTGGACGGGGGCGCTGCGCCATGTCGATGCTCGACGGTTGCCGATCGAGAACCCACCGATGCCTGGTCAACCGCAACGGCGATCGCTCGATGCGCCGCCCCAGCAACCCATAGCCGAGGTTGTGGTGGAAGCGCTTTACGGCGTCGAAGTCGATGGCGTGCTCATACACCCATACGCACTGGATGACCACCTTCTGGCCGGCCGCCCGATGTCCGGCGAACAAAGCCTGGTCGACCAGCGCCAGCCGGTTGTCCGGCTGCGCACCATCTTTGGATCGGCGGCCGTTGGGAGCCGTGCGAGGTACTCGAAGCACCGATCAGCTCCCGAAGCCACTTGATTCGGCCGAGAAGCGCTGCGAGCAATGGAACCGATTCACCTCACGAGGGTAGCCGATCCGCTCTGATTGCCATCGTTGGCCACGGGTTGTGTGGCGGCCGACTGACGTTTGCTAGGCCCTGGACGGCCGTCTGACTCGAAGGAGGTGAGGCTGCCGCTCACCGCGGAACGTACATCAAGGAAGTGCAGGGTAGGATCGCCGCGATGATATTTGTGCTGGCAAGCTACGGAACTCGGGGCGACGTCGAGCCCTGCCTCGCCGTCGCGGGCGAGTTGCTGCGCCGCGGTCATGAGGTGCGTCTCGCGGTACCGCCCGACCTTGTCGGCTTCGTGGAGTCGATTGGCCTCTCGGCGATCGCGTACGGACCGGATGCGCGACGGTGGCAGGATGTGCACCGCGAACTATTGACGTACTTGTCGCGCAAACCGTGGCGGCTCCGTGATCTCAAACGGTTGTGGCGGGAAGACTGGGCGCTTTTCACGCGAAGCTGGAAAGAGACGAGCAAAACGCTCACGACGCTCGCGGATGGGGCTGATCTGTTGCTCACCGGCGTCATCGGGGAGTTAGCTGCGGCCAACGTCGCTGAGTACTGCGGCATTCCATTGGCGACGTTGCATACCTATCCGATGCGGGCAAACGGTCAGCTGGTTCCATTCTTGCCGGCGCCGGTAGGCCGCTTCGCGGTCACAGCGACCGAGTGGCCGAATTGGCTCATGACGAAGAAGCTCGAGGATGCGCAACGCCGCGAGCTGAACCTCCCGAAGGCAACGGGCCTTCCGACGCGAAGGCTCGCCGAGCGCGGCACGCTGGAAATCCAGGCTTATGACGAGGTTTGCTTTCCCGGTTTGGCCGCGGAATGGGCGAAGTGGGAGGACCGTCGCCCCTTTGTCGGCGCGTTGACGTTGGAGCTGTCGACAGATGCCGACGATGACGTCGCGTCATGGATCGCAAATGACACACCGCCGATCTTCTTCGGTTTCGGCAGCATGCCCGTCGACTCGGCGACCGACACGATGGACATGATCAGCGCGACCTGCGCACAGTTGGGGGAGCGGGCTTTGGTGGTTTCCGGTGGCAGTGACTTCAGTCGCGTCCGCCGTTCCGAGCACGTCAAGGTGGTGGACACCTTGAATCTCGCGGCTGTTTTTCCGTTGTGCCGCGCGGTCGTACACCACGGTGGTTCGGGCACTACGGCGGCGAGCCTGCGCGCCGGGGTCCCCGCGCTGATCCTCTCGTCATGGCCCGATCAAAGGTTCTGGGGCTATGTCATCCAACGACTCAAAGTCGGTGACACTCGGCGCTTTTCGGCCACCACTCGCGAAACATTGATCGCAGACCTGCGCACCATCCTGGCTCCGCAGTATGCCGTGCGTGCTCGCGAGGTCGCTAGGCAAATGAGCAAACCGGCCGAAAGCGTTGCTGCCGTCGCTGATGTTCTGGAGAATTCCGCCAGATTACGTCTGGCCAGCTGATCGCATCCCGGTCCCAACCGGGCTCAGCCGCTGACCAGACCTCGTGCGATCAGCGCAACCCCGCCCACGAAGCACATGGTGATCAGAATCATGCGACGGTGGGCCAGCGCCCAGTCGTGTACTCGCTGCAGTAGCGCTTGGGTTTTAACCGGCGCGACCAAATAGCTGATCAGCGTGATCTCGACGACCACGAGAATCCCGACAGTAAACGCGATTCCGGCGATAATCTGCGCACCGATCCCGGCGGTCGAGGTCAGGATGAGCGCGAGGATCAGCAAACCGGCGTCCGGTTCGATGCCGCCGAAGGCGAAACCGATCACGAACGAAACCCAGAGTGAACCGCTTTTCCATGCGTCGCGCACACAGCGGATGAACCGCCGAATTAAAGAATCACCTTCCGCTGGCGCGTCATCTCCTGTGCCGAGTAGCCGCGAGATTGGCGAAGGTCTGGCGGACTCCGTCGTCAAGGTCTGCGCGTGCGCACGAGGCGGCACCGGACCCGTTCGCTGGCGCCGACGCATCAGTGCGTGCGCCGTCAGCAGCGCTGCGACGACTAACGCTATTGCTCCTAAGCCGATCTCTATCTTCGGAAGGGCGGGACTCCTGGCGAAACCGTCCACGAACGGGTCGAACATCGGGGTCGCGTGCATCAGCATCAGAGGCAGCGCCAAGGCTAAAGCGCACGCTGTCAGGCAACCTGCACCGTAAACGAGCAGGTTCTGCACCGGTCGTGGCCGAGAAAGTACGAGTAGAGCGATGCCGATACGTACTGGATTGATTCCCGTGAGGAGCCCTAGCACCAACACCGAGCTCCACATGGCCGCCACATTACCCGGTCAAGTATTGTTTGCTGCCTCGAGGTTTCTGCCGTGTGTGGTCAGAAGCTGCCGACGCAGTGGCAAGCCCGCGAAGGTAGCTTCTCGTTTACGTATTCGCGTCGAGGCGACGGGTGCCACCTCGAGGGCGGGGCCTCTACCTGGCGTGATAGGCGGGTGATGACCGAACCGTTCGCATCTGCTGGCAAACTAGCGAGCGGCGGGTCTGGGCATGTGGACCGATCGTGCGCAAGCTGTCTCGGCGTCAGCCGTCATTTGCACGACTGATACGCTTTTTCGTCGCTTGGAGGAGGCAGGGTGAACGAGATCACTAAAGAGTGCCGATTGTGCGGATCGACCGGTCCCCATCAAACTCTCGAAGTTCGGGAAATGATGTTCGGAACTCAAGAGCCTTTCGGATACTTTCTCTGCGGCGCATGCGAGACCCTCCAAATTGTTGATGCACTCGAAGGTGACGAACTCGTGCGCCACTATCCGCCGGCTTACCATTCGAGTAACGCAGGTCCGGCCGGCATTTTTCGGTGGCTGATCGCACAACACGACCACTTCAAACTGCGCTCCGGCGGCCGAATCTTGGGCGCTCTCGCATCGGCACCGTTGCCTGACGGCTTTCTTCGAGCTATTACAGGCGGAGACGTCATCAAGATGATTGCTCAACTGGGAATTGCGCGCGAAATGCGAATTCTTGACGTCGGTTGCGGCGCTGGTGCTCTCCTAGAGCGGTTGGCCAGGGTCGGATTCACCAACTTGGTTGGCGTCGACATATTTATTGCAGCCGATGGCGAGACTCCGTCTGGAGTGCCACTGCTGAAGCGTGATCTGAGCGAAGTTATCGAGCAGTTCGATCTCATAATGCTCAACCATTCTCTAGAACACGTTCCCGATCCGATCGCGACGCTGAAGTTGGTGCGCGAGAAGCTCTCTGTCGGGGGGATCTGCTTGGCGCGTGTGCCGACGACGTCGTCGGACGCGTGGGATATCTACCAGGCGGACTGGGTGCAAATCGACGCGCCCCGGCACACCGTAATACCTTCGCGACGGGGAATGGAATTGGCAGCAGACAGGGCGGGGTTCCTCGTGGAGAAGACATTTGATGATTCAACTTTGGGTCAGTTCATGGGCAGCGAAGCCTATCGGCGTGGTATTGCTGTGACAGATCCCAAAATGTTTCGAATGTTTGGACCAAAGCAGATTTGGGCTTGGGAAAGGCGCGCGGACGCACTGAACCGGGAGGACCGGGGTGATCAGGCCGGTTTTGTCCTCCGAGCGAACTGAATGGCTGACGCGGTTGTCACCGACGGTGGAAGCGTTTGACTGCACACGGCAAGAAGTACGGTGAGCAAATGGACAATGTGCTGGATCCGCTCGACCAGGCGATGTTCGAATTCGAGCGCGCGACAGGTGTCAGCGTCCTGATCCAGTGCGCCTGGGTGTACGACCGGACTATCGACATCGATGGAGTGCTGCGGTTCCACGCGCATTTCCAGCGCGGTCGGCTATCCCGGCGTATCGAACGGTCACCGTTGCCGTTCGGCCGCCATCGCTGGGTATCGCCTAACACCTCGCAGGACTTCGAGATCGTCGCGCAGGCCCGGCCTCGTGAAGAATTCGACGACTGGCTCAACGAGCAGGCCAACACCAGACGACTTGATCCCGAGCATGGGCCTGGATGGCATCTCGCCGTTCTTCCGTTCATCGAGGGCGGTGCAGGGGTGAGCTTGCTGGTCCCACATTGCGTCAGCGACGGCCTCGGCGTGTCCGAAGCGGCGGCGGATGCGGTGCTTGGCCATGAAGACACGGTCAGCTGGCCGGCCGCCGGATCGCGCCGGCGGTGGTGGGCGGTGCGCGAGGACGCTCGCCGAAGCGCACGTGACACCCGCGCCCTCGGGTCAGCCATCGCCGCCGCTGCACGGTCGGCACGGCAGAGCGGAGCCGGCGCCCCACCGCCGTCCAGCACTCAGCCGCCTCTGCCGTCGACCGGCGCGGACGAACCGCTCACGATTCCGAGCGCTACGGTGCTTCTCGATGCCGAGGACTGGGATGCTCGCGCCCAATCGCTCGGTGGGACCAGCAACGCGCTGCTCGTGGGATTGACGGCTCGACTCGCCGAGCTACGCGGGCGGACGACCGCAGACGGGACGGTTGCCGTCAGAATCCCGCGCAACGAGCGTACGGCCGGCGACATTCGCGGTAACGCGGTGAGACCTGTTGACATCACGGTCGACCCTGCGCCGATCACGATGGACCTACGCGAGATCCGGACCGCAATCAAACAGGCACTGATCCGCCATCAAGAAGCCCCCGACGATGAACAGGCATTGATGTCTCTCGTTCCTTGGCTTCCCAAGCGGCTTCTCAACAAAATCGCCGGCAATGGGACCGGGGTCGTCTCAACTCACCTCGGTGCGGTCAACCCGGCGACCACCCGGTTAGATGGCACGGACGCCGACCACTTCGCCATGAAGATGCACTACGCGGGCATGACCGAGGAGAAGATGCATCAGTTCGGCGGTCTGCAGATCGTCGCATCAGGACGGGCGCAGCGAGAGGTTTTCGTAATGGTCCATGCGTACCAGCCCGGCCGCACCAACTCGAATGACAGTTTGCGACACGACCTTTCGAGTGTCCTGAAAGAGTTCTCACTTTCCGGCACATATCTCTGACCGTTTGGGTGTCTGCGACGGGCTAGGATTTCCGCGATGAGATTTGTGCTGGCGGGCTATGGCAGCCGTGGCGATGTCGAGCCCTGCGTCGCCGTTGGACGTGAGCTGCGACGTCGCGGGCACGAGGTGCACATGGTGGTCCCTCCTGATCTGGTCGGCTTCGCGCAGTCCGTCGGCCTCGAGGCGGTCGCCTGCGGAACGAGCATGCAGGCTGTTCTGGATGCGCACCGCAACTTCTGGACGTGCTTCTTCCGCAGTCCCTGGAGGGTCCGAAAGCTGATCCGGTTGCGCCGCGGAGTCGGGCAGCCCATCACCCAGTCCTGGGAGGACATGGGCGCAACCCTGATGTCGCTGGCGGCTGGTGCCGACTTGCTCTTCTCCGGCCTCAATTTCGAGGATGCTGCGGCCAATGTCGCTGAGTACCATGACATTCCAATGGCGGTGCTGCACTACTTCCCGCTGCGGGTCAACGGTCAGCTTCTGGCCTTTCTCCCGGCGCGCCTGGGCCGGTACGCCATGAGCGTGTTCTGGTGGGTGTCGTGGCGCGGAACGAAAAAGATCGAGGATGCGCAGCGCCGGGAGTTGGGCCTACCTAAAGCGACCGGCCCCTCACCCCAGCGGATCACCGAACGCGGGACGCTCGAGATCCAGGCCTATGACGAGGTCTGTTTTCCGGGGTTGGCCGCAGAGTGGGCGCAGTGGCGTGATCAGCGGCCCTTTGTCGGGGCGCTGACGATGGAGTTGTCGACGGATGCCGATGAGGAGGTCGCCTCGTGGGTCGCTGCCGGAAAACCGCCTATTCTCTTCGGCTTCGGCAGTATCTCGATCGAATCTGCGTCCGAGACGTTGGCGATGATCGCGGCGGCTTGCGCGCTGTTGGGTGAGCGGGCGCTGGTGTGCTCTGCCGGGACCGACTTCGGCGACGCCTCCCATTGGGAGCACGTCAAGGTGGTGGGCACCGTTAACTACGCGACCGTGTTTCCGATGTGTCGCGCGGTTGTGCATCATGGTGGCGCGGGTACGACCGCCGCGGGCCTACGCGCCGGAGTACCGACGTTGATCCTCTCGACCGACCTCGACCAGTCACTCTGGGGCCTCCGGGTCAAACGGTTGAAAGTGGGTACGGCCCGACGCTTTTCGACTGCCACTCGAGAAACGCTTATTGAGGACCTTCGCACCATCCTCACCCCCGAGTACTCGGCCCGGGCTCGCGAGATCGCCACTCGCACGACTAAACCTGCTGAAAGCGTATCGGCCGCAGCTGACCTTTTAGAAGGTTTTGCGCGCCGACGAAGCATCGTCTGACTGTCGAAGCCTGCCGGACCTCGATACGCAATTTCCCGCTACCCGATTTGTAGGCAAGTAGCATGCCTGAATGGCCTCCAATATCGCAGGCGCACGAGGTGTGCTCGAGCGGGGCGTTCTGGCGGTTGTCCGTGGCGCGCAGAAGCGGTTCTACCCGTACTTGACTCGCCGCGTCGACGATGATGTCGTTTTTCTCAACTACGGCTATGAAGAAGATCCGCCGATGGGCGTGGTGCTCGACGCCGGCGATGAGATCGAGCGCTATCCGATCCAGCTGTATCACGCGACGGCTGCGCAGGTTGATGGGTTTGCTGGCAAGCGGGTGCTGGAGGTCGGTTGTGGGCATGGCGGTGGTGCGTCCTATTTGGCGCGCACGATGGCCCCGGCTTCTTATGTGGGTTTGGACGTCAACGCCGCGGGTGTGGAGTTTTGTCGCCGCCGTCATCAGGTGCCCGGGTTGGAGTTCGTGCACGGGGACGCTGAGGATCTGCCCTTTCCCGCCGAGTCGTTCGATGTGGTGATCAATGTTGAGTCCGCGCACTGCTATGAACACTTCGATCGATTCCTTGCCGAAGTCGCCCGTGTGCTGCGCCCTGGCGGCGCGTTTCTATATACCGATGTGCACCACACGATCTGGGCGGCTGAAGGAAAGGCAGCCCTCGAGAGTGTCCCTGGGCTTGCCGTGGAGTCGTGGCGTCGCATCGATTCCGAGGTGCTGCGGGGGATGACGCTGAACACGGAGCGTATGCAGGCGTCCATGGCTAATGCGGCACCGCGCTTCATGCGGCGTTGGGTACGCGACGGGCTGCCGGCGTACGGAACGGCGATCTACCGAAACATCCAGAGCGGTAGGGATCAATATTGGATGTACCGCCTGGCCAAGGCCACGGCGGAGCCTGAGCGCTGTGACCACCCCGACGATGATCACCGATAGCGCTGACATCTCGTACGCGCGGACGAGATGTAGACCCGGGCACGTTGGTTGACCCGCAGATCATGAAACTGCCGAAAACACTGCGGTAGCCACCCAACTTGTAGAAGATATTGCCAACTCTGGACTGGCTGATCGGTAGGGGAACGTCTCGGTGATCGACGATTCGATGGATTCGGCAGCTTGCGACTATTCCCGCGCTGCTACCTCCATCAGCGGCACTCGCGCTGTCTCCCGACGGAAGGCCCGGGTGAGGTAATCCGGGGTTCGCGATGAAGTTCGTGTTGGCGAGTTGGGGAAGTCGTGGCGATGTCGAGCCCTTCGCGGCAGTTGGCCGCGAGCTCCTGAACAGGGGGCACGATGTCCGTCTGGCGGTTTCCCCGGACATGGTTGACTTCATTGCGGCGGCTGGCCTGTCGGCGGTGGGCTACGGCCCGAATGTGCAGCCGATAGCGCACGCGCACCGCGCCTATTGGACGTGTCTGTTCCGCACCCCTTGGAAAAATCGGGAGTTGACCCGATTGCGAGGTGAAGTCTGGGATCCAATTGCCGACCGTTGGCAAGAGATGAGTGCGACGTTGATGTCCCTGGCAGAAGACGCGGACCTCATTTTCACCGGGCTGAACATCGAGGACATCGCTGCCAACGTGGCCGAATGCAACAACATTCCGTTGGCTACTCAGCATTGGTTCCCGCTGCGCCCCAACGGTCAGCTTCTGCGCTGGTTGCCTGCGCCGTTGACGCGCAGTGCAATACGGGCGTTCTGGTGGTTATCCTGGCGCGGAACAAAGAAGCTCGAGGATGAGCAGCGTCGTACGCTCGGACTCCCCCAGGCAGCGTGTCCTGGGGGCCGACGGATCACCGAACGCGGCTCGCTGGAAATTCAGGCCTACGACGAATGCTTCTTTCCCGGGCTCAGGGCCGAATGGGCTAAATGGAAAGACCAACGCCCCTTCGTCGGCACGCTGACGATGGAGTTGCCCACTGACGCCGACAAAGACACCCTGTCGTGGATATCCACAGGAACACCCCCGATCTTTTTTGGTTTCGGCAGCATACCTGTCGAATTTCCGGCCGAAACGCTCGCGAAAATCGACACGGTTTGCCGGCAATTGGGTGAACGGGCACTGGTTTGCGCTGGGTCGAGCGACTTCAGCGACGTGCCACATCTCGAGCGCGTCAAGGTGGTGCAGACGGTGAATTACGCGGCCGTCTTTCCGGCCTGCCGAGCGGTCGTGCACCACGGCGCCCCCGGCACTGCGGCGGCCGGCCTGCGCGCCGGCATTCCTGCGGTGATCCTCTCGACGGATATCGATCAGACCGTGTGGGGAGCTGCGATCAAACGATTGAAGGTGGGTACCGCTCGGCACTTTTCAACGGCTACACAAGAGTCGCTCATCGCGGACCTCCGTACTGTTCTCAGCCCTGACTATGCTGTCAGGGCGCGCGAGATTGCCGCCCAGATGAGCAAACCGGCCGAAAGCGTGGCAGCCGCGGCGGATCTTGTGGAGAAGTTCGCCAGTCGAAAGGGAGCTCGTTGATCGTCGCTACAAATAACCCGTGGCCGTATTAGGTCGAAGGCGCGCGACGGTGGGTGCATCCTGCGAGTTGCATGGGCGGCTGGGTTGAGGTCGTCGGGTTGCCGTGTGAGGGATTTGGAGAAGAAATCGTACAGAGAAAGTGACTCTCGAGCGCGCATCGTCTCGCAGAGACGTCACTCGGTAGGGTCATGACGTGAATCGGATCCAGGCTGTGCAGTCAGCGCTCGACGGACGAATGAACAGCGTCTATCTGGAAATAGGTGTCAATCAGGGAATGGCCTTCCGCTGTATTACCGCGGATCAGAAGATCGCCGTCGACCCCGTATTCAAACTCTCGGCTCGCTCACGCGAGCTGTCTGATGCTAAGGCGCGCGCCACTCACTACTTCGAGACGACCAGCGACACGTTCTTCGCGAACGAGTCGGGTCTTCTCGAGGAGCATGGAGTCGACGTTGCCCTCGTCGATGGCCTACACACGTACAGACAGGCCCTACGCGACCTCGAGAACACGGTGCGCTTCCTGCGCGACGACGGCGTCATCTTCGTTCACGACTGTAATCCCGCGCGCGCCTCGATCGGTTGTCCGGCCTCCTCGTACGCCGACTTTCTTGCGCAGAACCGTTGGCGAAGGCTTGTTGGGCGCTTCTTCTTTCTCGCCTGGAGTGGCGATGTGTGGAAGGCGATCGTGTACCTACGCAGCCTTCGAGATGACTTGCGGGTCGCGGTGCTCGACTGCGATCGGGGTGTGGGGGTCATACGCCGGGGTTCACCGGAATCGAAACTGTCCTACTCTCAGAGGGAGATTGAGGCACTCACCTATTCGGACCTCGCCGCTGACCGTGAACGTCTGCTCAACCTGAAACCGCCTGGCCATCTTCGTGAGTTTCTGGCCTCGTAAGGCGAATCTGTTGTAATCGATCGGGATTCATGGTGGTTTCATACCGAGCGTTGCCTTTGGCAGCGAAAGTTGTTATCGCCGTTTACTTTCGGCGTCCACCTTTCCGGTAAGTACTCGTTGCGAAACTCATCGCTCCTGGGTGCTGGGGGCCGGACTTGCGCGATCGTCACTCGTATGACTAAACCTTCCGGGAGCGTTGTCGGTCGCCGTCGACCCCGCGGAGAGTTAGCCCGCCGCCACTGCGTCGCTGATTGCCGTACCCCGCTAGGCGAGCCGGGCCCGATGTGCGTTTCGCACCTCGGTGGCCGGGCCAAGTAGCATTTCTGAATGACCTCTAAGTTCGAACGCCTCCCGGTCAGCGGTGTGCTCGAGCGGGGCGTTCTGGCGGTTGTCCGTGGCGCGCAGAAGCGGTTCTACCCGTACTTGACTCGCCGCGTCGACGATGATGTCGTTTTTCTCAACTACGGCTATGAAGAAGATCCGCCGATGGGCGTGGTGCTCGACGCCGGCGATGAGATCGAGCGCTATCCGATCCAGCTGTATCACGCGACGGCTGCGCAGGTTGATGGGTTTGCTGGCAAGCGGGTGCTGGAGGTCGGTTGTGGGCATGGCGGTGGTGCGTCCTATTTGGCGCGCACGATGGCCCCGGCTTCTTATGTGGGTTTGGACGTCAACGCCGCGGGTGTGGAGTTTTGTCGCCGCCGTCATCAGGTGCCCGGGTTGGAGTTCGTGCACGGGGACGCTGAGGATCTGCCCTTTCCCGCCGAGTCGTTCGATGTGGTGATCAATGTTGAGTCCGCGCACTGCTATGAACACTTCGATCGATTCCTCGCCGAAGTCGCCCGTGTGCTCCGCCCCGGCGGCGCGTTCCTGCACGCCGACGTGCGAACCTACCCAGACTGGGCGGCCCGGGCAGAACCGGTTCTTGAGACTGCCCCCGTGATGAGGGTGGTTTCGATGCGTCACATCGACGCCGAGGTGCTGCGGGGCATGACATTGAATTCAGAGCGAATGCACGCGTCGATGAAGAATGCGGCTCCGCGAATCTTGCGGCGCTGGGCCCGTGATGGGGTGCCGGCGTACGGAACGGCGATCTACCGAAACATTGAGAGCGGACGGGATTCGTACCGGATGTACTGTCTGGCCAAGGAGAAAGGCAGCTCCTGAGACTGCGGCCGTCGGATTGACGGCAGATGGCTCTGCATCGCCTACTGGCGCCCGAGGAATGAGGATCAAGATCGATGAAGTTTGTGCTGGCCTGCTACGGAACTCGTGGCGATATCGAGCCTGGGATCGTGCTCGGCCGTGAGTTGCAACGCAGGGGGCACGACGTGTCGATGGCCGTCGCACCCGACATGGTTCGGGGAGTCGAAGCGGCTGGGCTCACTGCAGTGGGATACGGGCTTGATACGCAGGCGGAGATCGACTCGCACCGTGACTTCTGGACATCTCTGTTCCGGAATTTTTGGAAGATCGGCGAGGTCACAAAATTGTGGCGAGAGGTCTGGGACCGCGGCCTTCGGTCGAGCGAGGAGATGAGCACGACGTTGACGACGTTAGCCGCCGACGCTGACGTGCTGATCTCGGGTATAAGTTTTCAGGAAGGCGCCGCGAATATCGCTGAGTATTACGACATTCCGTTGGTCACGTTGCACACGTTTCCGATGAGGACCCACGGCTACCTGCTTCCCTTCCTGCCGGCGCCGGTCGGCCGCGCCGCGATGACGGTGTTCTGGTGGCTGCATTGGCGCATGACAAAGAAGTTCGACGACCTGCAGCGCCGTGAATTCGGTTTACCGAAGGCCAAAGCGCCCTCGTGGCGACGAATCGCTGAACGCGGCTCGTTGGAAATCCAGGCATACGATGAGCTCTGCTTTCCCCGCCTCGCAGCCGAATGGGCGAAGTTCGGTGCTCAACGACCCTTCGTCGGCGCGTTGACTATGGAGTCACCGACGGAGGCCGATGATGAGGTCGCCTCATGGATTGCGGCGGGGACACCGCCGATCCTCTTCGGCTTCGGCAGCATCCCGGTGGCGTCCCCCGCCGACACGCTCGCCATGATCGGTGAGGCCTGCACGCGGCTGGGTGAGCGAGCGCTGGTCTGCTCGGCGTGGAGCAATTTCGCCGACATCCCCCATTTCGAACACGTCAAGGTTGTCCCAGGAGTGGACTTCGAGGCGATCTTCCCCGTTTGCCGTGCCGTTGTACACCACGGGGGCGCGGGAACCACGGCGGTCAGCCTGCGCGCGGGGGCTCCCACGCTGATCCTATGGACCTGGCCCGACCAATCGCTCAGAGGCGGTGCGATAGAACGACTGAAGGTGGGCACCTCCCGACGCTTTTCATCCACTGATCTGAAAACGCTGGTCGATGACTTGCGCAAAATCCTCGCCCCGCAATATCGCACGCGGGCGCGTGAACTCGCCCCGCGGATCACAAGGCCCGCCGAGAGCATTGCGGTCACTACGGATCTTGTAGAAAATTACGCCCGCCGCAGGCGTGTTGATTGATCGGTAGAAGCGGGGGACTTCGCGATGAAATTCGTGCTGACGAGCTGGGGGAGCCGCGGGGAAGTCGAACCTTGCGCGGCTGTGGGCCGTGAGCTAGTGCTACGCGGACATGAAGTGCGCATGGCTGTTCCACCCGATCTCGTCGGCTTCGTCGAGTCGGCTGGGCTCGACGCGGTCGCTCACGGACCGAGCCTGCAGAGCATCCTCGACGCGTACCGCGACTTTTGGACGTGTCTTTTTCGACGCCCCTGGAGGGTTCGGGATCTAGTCCGCTTGTGGCGCGCAATTTCCGAACCCATCAATCAGTGGCAAGAAATGAGCGCGACGGTGACGTCGCTTTCGGACGGGGCCGATCTACTTCTGACGAGCAACCTGGGTTTCGAACAACTCGCCGCCAACGTGGCGGAGCATTACGACATTCCACTCGTCACGTTGCACTGGTTCCCGATGCGGGCTAACGGCCAACTCGTGCCATCCGTTCCGGCGCCGTTGTGCCGCTCGGCAATGACCGCGCACGAGTGGTTGTCGCGGGGCGGTGCGGCGAAGAAGAATGAGGAAGCGCAGCGTCGGGCATTGGGCTTGCCAAAGGCAACCGGTCCCTGGCCGCGTCGGATCGCTGAACGCGCGTCGCTAGAAATTCAAGCCTACGACGAGGTTTGCTTCCCGGGTCTCGCCGCCGAATGGGCGAAGTTCGGTGCTCAACGTCCCTTCGTCGGCGCGTTGACGATGGGATTGCCGACGGACGCTGATGACGAGGTCGCCTCGTGGATTGCGGCGGGGACACCGCCGATCTTCTTCGGTTTCGGAAGCATGCCGGTCGATTCTGCTGTCGATACGCTAGCCATGATCAGCGAGGTGAGCGCGTTGCTGGGCGAGCGAGCGTTGATTTGTGCTGGCGAAACCGACTTCAGTCATGGTTACCAATCAGATCACGTCAAGATCGTGAAAGCAGTGAACTTCGCGACCGTATTCCCCGTCTGCCGTGCAGTGGTACACCACGGAGGTGCGGGAACGACCGCTATCGGGTTGCGAGCCGGGATTCCAGCATTGGTCCTTTCGACGGACGCCAATCAAGCGCTCTGGGGAACCACGGTCAAACGACTGAAGGTCGGCACTGCTCGGCGTTTTTCTACCAGTAACCAGGAAACACTGGTCAAGGACTTGCGCACCATACTCACTCCGTCATACCTCACCGCGGCCCGTGAACTCGCCGATAGAATGACCAAGCCTGCTGAAAGCATCGCGGCGGCTGCCGACCTCGTGGAGCACCGCGCCCACTTCGGGCGGGTTGGCTAATCGAAAGCGGCCTGGGCCAAAGATCTGCTGATGTGAAACACCTTCTAGCTCAGGCGCTCCCGCGCATCGGGCGAATAGCGCACGGGGCCAATATATGCGCGGCTAAAATCAGCCGCCATGAAAGTCGGGGTAGCAAGTTGGGGAAGTCGTGGCGAAGTTGAGCCATGCGTCGCTGTCGGACGTGAACTGCTGCTTCGAGGCCATGAGGTCCGCATGGCCGTGCCGCCTGACTTAGTCGGTTTTGCTGAGGCCGCTGGGCTCCCGTCAGTCGAATACGGACCGTCGCTGCCGGCTATCTTGGACGCCTGCCGGGATTTCTGGACGTGCTTCTTCAACAATCCCTGGCGACTTCAAGATCTGAATAGATTAGGGCTTGAGCTCTCCGCGCCCTTCGTCGAGTGCTGGCGAGAAATGAACGCGACGCTGACGTCGGTGGCGTTCGGAGCCGACCTGCTATTCACCAGCCTGACTTTCGAGCAGCTTCCCGCTAATGTCGCAGAGCACTACGACATTCCGTTGGCCACACTGCACTGGTTCCCGATGCGGGCCAACAATCAGGTTCTGCCCTTCTTGCCGGCGCCATTGGGCCGCATGGCAATGACGGCGCATGAGTGGCTGGACTGGCGCGGTGCGGTGAAGAAGATCGATGAGGAGCAGCGCCGCGAACTTGGCTTACCACGGGCAACTCAGCCTTGGCCTCGGCGGATCACCGAGCGTGGATCGCTGGAACTGCAAGCTTATGACGAGGTTTGCTTTCCGGGACTGGCGGGCGAATGGTCTGATTTGAATAAGCAACGGCCCTTCGTCGGCACGCTGACGATGGAGTTGACAACGAATGCCGATGACGAGGTCGCCTCGTGGATTGCCGCCGGGACGCCGCCGATCTTCTTCGGCTTCGGCAGCATTCCGGTTGAATCACCCGTCGAAACACTTGCCATGATCAGTTCGGCTTGCGAGCAGTTAGGGGAGCGGGCGTTGATCTGTTCCGGCTGCAGCGACTTCAGTGGTTTTGAACATCCGGAGCATGTCAAAGTGGTCGAAGCGGTCAACTACGCGACCATTTTTCCGGCATGTCATGCGGTTGTGCACCACGGTGGTTCGGGTACGACTGCCGTGGGACTGCGAGCCGGCGTCCCTACATTGATCCTTTCGACGGACCTCAATCAGACGCTATGGGGAGCGACGATAAAACGGATGAAGGTAGGTACCGCTCGCCGTTTTTCAACCACCACCCGGGAAACACTCGTCGACGACCTGCGCGCCATTCTCACCCAGGCATACGCCACGCGCGCGCGCGAAATTGCCGTTCGGATGACCGCACCAGCCGAAAGTATCGTTGCTGCCGCCGATCTCGTGGAAAACTTCGCATGCAACGGAAACGCTGGCTGACTAGTGATGCATCGGACGTCCGCTAGTTGCGGATTAGGAACCCGTTGGGCGCAAAAGTCAAGCCGAATTTGGCCTCACGTACCGCATCGTGCTTATAGTCATGTGGAAACTCCTCCTCGTATGCTTGGATGGCTTCATACGGTCCCGGCCCCCACTCGGGAACGACCGGGTGCCCATTGAGCAATGAGTCTTCCACTACCAGGTAGTCGCCAGCGGAGAGCAACGGGCGCAATAGTTTCATCTCGGCCAGCACATGGTTCTTTGTGTGGTCGCTATCCAGGATCGCAAAGATCTTGCCGGGGAACTCAACCTTGAGTTGTTCGATAAGGTCAGCAATGGCCTGGACCGTGGAAGACGATTCCACGAACTGGATGTCGCTGTCGCGACGGGCTGCTGGATCAAGACGTTCGTGACTGATGTCTACGGAAAGCACCTTGAAGGGTTCGCCGATCTGCCGCATGGTACCGGCAAAAAACAGAGCTGAACCGCCATTGCAGGTGCCGAACTCGATCACTAACGAAGGCTTCAGGTCGAAAAGAATCTCTTGATAATTCCACATGTCCCCTACCCACTTGAGGCATTCGACGCCCATCCAGGTGGTTTTCTGCCACGCCAGCGTATTGAAATACCACTTGAGATACTCTTCGGACTCCGAGCCGGTCGGCTGGTAAAGAATCGAGGAACGAAGCTTCGGGTTGTAAAAAAGGACCGGTATAAGTCGGACTCTGTTGATAAAGTCCGACGATTTCGGCACTTTTTCGGATACACCCCTCGCGAATCTGCGTACTAAGCTCGCCCGCGCGGAGTGGGCTTCGTGCCCTGTGTCTCGGCGGTTCATTGTCATCTGTGGCGACTCCCCCCTGCTCGGCGTGCTCCTGACGCTGGCTACGGCACCGCAGCATGGTAGCAGCGGATAACGCCGTGTGGCGGTGACCGACTGGAGTTGCGCGACAAACAAGATCGAGGCAATCGATCTTGTCGTCGGGCGGAAAATTGACGAAAGCGAAGGTCGCTGGGGGTTATACATTGACTGGTTTGCTGAGCGGCTCTTACAGCGGGACGGTCGTAGATCTCGCGCCCCTTGGATACGTGCGTACTTACCCCATCAGCAGCCAATTGCGGAGTTAAAAATTGCATTCGCGATTAGCTGAATGAGCAAACTTCGCCTTGACGCAACACAAGGAGCGTGCCGAATCCGGGCACCTTGAAACGGCGGAATCCAGTAGACCTGGGAATGGGACCTACCGGAGGAATACTTTGATTCACGGGGGGAATACTGAGTTAAGCTGCTGTGAATGTACCGGGGGGCGGGGCCGCCACGTTCGGTCATCGATACGCACGGGACTACCGGGGGGTTTCCTTAATGATAATTGCAGTCGCAAGTTGGGGAAGCCGCGGCGAAATCGAACCGTGTGTCGCCGTCGGAAGCGAGTTACAGCGTCGCGGGCATGAAGTGCGCATGGCGGTACCACCCGATCTGGTCCCACTCGCCGAGTCGGCCGGGCTTGCGACAGTCGCTTACGGCGGCGATCTGCAGGTGATCTTGGATCCGTACCGCGACTTCTGGACGTGCCTATTTCGAAGGCCCTGGATGTTTCGGCAGTTGAAGCAGAAGTGGCGTGAGATCTCGGAACCCATCGCCCAGGGCCGCAAGGAGATCAACGCGACACTGATATCACTCGCGGACGGAGCCGACGTCCTTTTCACTGGCATGAATTACGAGGACGCCGCGGCCAATGTCGCGGAGTTCAACGACATCCGGTTAGTCGTACTGCATTGGTTCCCTTTCCGGGCGAACGGCCGGCTCGTGCCATTTGTCCCGGCGCCGTTGTGTCGCTTGGCCATGAAGGTGTTCTGGTACTTGTCGTGGCTGGGAACAAAAAAGGTAGAGGACGTGCAGCGCCAGGAACTGGGTCTGCCGAAGGCGACCGCCCCATGGCCGCGGCGAATCGCGGAACGCGGGTCGCTGGAACTTCAAGCCTACGACGAGGTTTGTTTTCCGGGGCTGGCCGCCGAATGGGCGGAGTGGAATGGTCGACGTCCTTTCGTCGGTCCGCTGACCTTGGAGTCGCCCACGGATGCTGACGATGAGGTCGCCGCGTGGATCGCCCAGGGAACGCCGCCGATTTTCTTCGGCTTCGGCAGCATCCCTGTCGAGTCGCCCGCCGATACCGTTGGCATGATCAGCGCAGCTTGCGAGCGGTTAGGGGAGCGAGCGCTGATCTGTTCCGGTTGTAGCGATTTCAGCTGCATCCCGCAGTTCGATCATGTCAAGGTGGTAAGTGGGGTGAATCTCGCGGCAGCCTTCCCCGCTTGTCGCGCCGTTGTACACCACGGTGGTGCGGGCACCACAGCTGTAGGCATGCGCGCCGGGCTCCCTACCTTGATCCTTTCGACGGACCCCAATCAGGCCCTCTGGGGCGCTACGGTCAAGCGGCTGAAAATCGGTACCACTCGGCGCTTTTCGGCCACCACCCAGAAATCGCTTGTCAAAGACTTGCGTACCATCCTTGCCCCCGAATGTGCCATCCGGGCCCGTGAGATTGCCGCCCGGATGACCGGGTCCGCGGAAAGCGTCGCGGTCGCCGCCGATCTTGTGGAAAGTTTCGCCCACAGCGGGTGTACCAGCTGATACATCGCGCGTGCGGCTCGTCGCCATCGTCGCTATGACGGACGGCTTGTTGTATTGCTGCGATTTACCTTATTCAAACGCTGATTCGGGCTGCCCGTCGATCCACTCAAGCAATGCGTGGAGGCCATCCTCGAGCGTCCATTTCGGGCACCAGTCGAGCTCGTTTTGAGCCAGCTCAGTGGTGCAACTTGCAGCGCGCACATCGCCGTCGCGGAACTTCGCCACGACGATCGGTTCGGGCGATTCGCAAATGGCAGCGATCTGACGAGCCAGCTCGTGGATGGTGGTGGGAATACCCGACCCGATGTCCACGCGGCGGGACCCGGGCCGTTGCACGGCCGCGAAGAGCGCCTCGACCACATCGGCGATGAAGACGAAATCGCGCATGATCTGGCCGTCCTCATAGACCTCGATCTGGCGCTTTTCGCGCGCCAGCCGCGCGAAAAGCGCGACGATTCCGGTGTAGGAATTCGTCAGCGACTGGCCCGGTCCGTAGACATTCTGCAGACGCAGCACGCTGAGGTCAGTGTCATGAGCGGCCGTCCACGCCGACATAATGTGCTCCTGGGCAAGCTTGGTCGCGGCGTAGATGTTGGTCGGCCGGGCCTCGGTTCGGCCGGCGCAGCTCGCAACAGGAAGGACGGGTGCGCCAGTGGGTCCCTCCGGATCCCACTTGCCGGCCAGCAGCTGAGCATGGCTACGCGGCGGTGGATAGAAGATTTCATCGCCGCACCGCCAAGCGCCCTCGCCGTATACAGCCCTCGACGACGCTAAGACGAGCTGGTCGGGTACAAGTGCTGAGCGGCTCAAGGCGTCGAGCAACTGGGCCGTTCCCACCACGTTGACCGACCCGTGCCGGGATGCCTCCGAAAGCGATTGGGCCGTACCCGTTTCGGCCGCCAAGTGCACGATCTGAGAGGGGCGGAACATCCGAAGTACCGCATCGCAGTCAGGCGCGTGAGTGACATCACCAGTAAAAAACCGGACCGATGCCGGCAGATCGATCTCGGCTTGCGCACTGTGTACCTGCGGGTGCAGCACATCCATCACGGCAACGTCATACCCGTCTGTGACGAGACGTCGTGCGAGTGCAGACCCGATGAACCCTGCGCCCCCGGTGACAAGAACGGACTTTGACAAGCGTCGGAGCCTCCGGTTCGTCTACGACAAGTAAGGCCAACACGCCGTGTTCCCGTGCGGTCTGATTCAATCCTATTATCGGATTGCGCTTCGCCGAGCGGCCCTGCCAAGATCGCTTCGCGTAGTTGGCGGCGAACGTGCTACTTGAGCTTAGTGCTTACCCGCCAGTTGCTGGCGTATGCGATTAGTCAAGCCGGCTCTGGACGGGGGGACATGAAACTCGCGCAGGTATTCGATCCGCGCAACAACGCACTCAACGCCTGGCGGCTGATGCTAGCGCTGGGAGTCATCCTGTGGCACACCTACCCACTGACCGGGCGGGATATTTCGTACGAGCCGGTTCACCAGTTGCTGCGAGACGCATGGGTGGACGGGTTCTTCGCGATCTCCGGGTTTCTCATAACGGCGAGTTGGTTGAGCAAGCCGCAGCTTCGCACCTACTTCGCTGCTCGAGGTCTGCGCCTCTTGCCCGGGTTGTGGGTCTGCCTGATCGTTACGGCATTCGTCGCCGCCCCGATCGGCGTGGCGATGCAGGGCGGCGCGGCCGGTCGGCTCCTGCTGTCCGATGCGCCGATCGAATTCGTCCTCAAGAACAGCGCAGTGGCGATACTCCAGCCCAAGGTTGGCACCACGCCGTCCGGCGTTCCATGGCCGAACGGATGGAACGGTTCCCTGTGGACTCTCCAATGGGAGCTTTTCTGTTACATCGGCATTGCGATTCTCGGCGTAGCCGGCCTTCTCACTCGCCGCTGGGTCGTTCCAGCAGCAATGGCACTGGCTGTCTTGGCCTCAGCGCTGGCGCCGGCTTGGGCGATGTCTTTGATCGAGCAGCCTCAAAGTCCGGAGCAACAGATCGACCCCAAGACTGCCGCGCTGCTTCTGGGCGCCATCGCCGCGCGGTTCGCAGTAATGTTTCTAGCCGGCGCGTTGCTCTATCAGCTCCGCGAGGTGATCCCCGCTCGTTGGTCGCTCGTCGCAGTGAGTGTGACCATTGTCTTAGCTGCGAGCCTGATGCCGAATTACCGCGTGATCGGGGCAGTTCCGCTCGCCTACGCAATAATCGTCTCCGGTGCCCTCATCCACAACAAGTATTTGAGGCTGCGAACGGATCTCTCCTACGGCGTATACATCTACGCGTTCCCTGTTCAGCAGTTGCTGGTCATCGGTGGCCTGGGCAAAATGAATCCTCTTGTGTTCGCGCTGATCGCAGCGATCGCCACGCTGCCGCTCGCCGCGCTGAGTTGGTTCCTGGTCGAGAAGCCCGCGCTTCGTTTGAAATCTCGCTTCAAAAGAAGGATTGTCACTCCAGCGGGAGAGCATCAACGTGTGTAAAGGCAATCCGGCAAGGCGGGCTTTGGCCGCTGTTTCGAAGCGGAGGCGAGGAGGTTGGTATCTTGGCGAAGCTAATGAGCCACCGCGCCTCAGGAGCGTTTGGCTAACGGGTTGCCTGAGGAGCAAGGGGGAGAGCGGGATTGCGGTGCCTATCAAATCAGCGGTCGAAGGCCGGGAAGGTCAAGTGCGATGCTGATATTCGTTGCGGTCTAGCCGAGAGCTTGAGCTGAGCCGGTGACCGTACGCGATAAGCGCCCCGTTGATCACACGAACCTTCATCACACATGGCGGGTGATCCTCGCCGGAATCGCGCTCGTCGTCGCCGTGGTTTGTTACTACGTGCCGCTGCTCTTGGCCGTGATCGGTGTCATTTTGGTCCTGCTCATATGCGCGCGCCTCATCTATCGGGATCGCGACCGCTACATCCCGAACCTCTATGCCCGTGACACCAGCGTCTACGGCGAGGCATATCGGGGCTTCATCCGACGAACGCTGTCGGACCTACGTGACCGTAAGATTCGAGGTCACACGCTGCTGTGGGAAGCATCGCAGTTGGCGCCGGCCGGCCCTGCGGAATCGGACGAACTAGTCCTCGATCTCGGTGTATGGATCGGCTGGTCGACAAGGCTGACATCCGAAGCATGCGGGCGCCGGGTATACGGATTCGACACGTTTTCTGGCCTGGTCGAAGACTGGCAACTCGAGGACCAAATCGTCAAGAGTGGAACATTTTCGCTGTCACATCCATTAGCGCAGGGCGCTATGCGACTGACTGGCGTCACTTTGGACGACGACGGCGTGCCCAACGAACTCGACCGCAATGTCAAATTCGTAAAAGGAAGCACCTACGAGACATTAGGCCCTTTCCTGGCCGAGCACCCAGGTGTGCCAATCAGACTTTTCCATATGGATTTGGATACCTACGAGAGCTGTCTGCACGCGCTAGAAACCTGCAAGGAGCGCTTCGTCGAAGGTTCCATCCTGGTCTTTGACGAGTATCTGGTCACCAGCGGAGAAATGCGGGCGTTTCACGAATTCCAGCGCAAATATGGACTGGAATGGAATTATCGGGCTTGGGGACTCGAGATCATGGAAATGAATCTCGAGATGATCCGCTCTCCATGGAAACGTTTGATGTACTACCTCTTCTGGATGGCATCGCATTGGCTCATCGGCGACGGTCGCTACGTTTGGCGATTCTTTGAACGGCGGTTCTGGCGATTCTGGCTGGGTGCGCCGGTGGGCGATATCGTTTTCATGCTAGGCGCTGCTGGGCAGCGGAAGTCGGTCAGTCTCGAGATCACGGGCCTCGGAAAGCTCGCCGAGACCGGCAACCGTGATCGGGTTATGTAACGACTTGACCGCTTACTGCTAATAACGAGAGAACATCACGTAGCTGCACGATGAACTAAAGCCTTGCTCGACATTGCCGATGTGCAGGCGGCTGGGCGAACGCCAGAGCAATAGTTCGCGCCCGAAGATGGTTCGGCCTGCCGAGCCGGACCGCCGTCGTCCGGAGACTGGCGCGGGCGTGGCAGACGTCGTGCCTGGCCAGGCTTCAAAATCGCTCAGATAGGAGTAGCGAACGAACTGTGTCGGTGATAAACCAGCCGTGACGCGGTTGGGTTGGTGATGAATGACGCTAAATCCCGTACGAGGTCGGCCGACACGTCATCGACCACTGGAATTGTCAGTCGCGGCCGGTGGTCACGAGTTGGCATGAGTAGCTCCGTCGGGTAAAGTTCGCTCCGAGCGTCGGGGCAGCGTTCAACTATTTTGGGGGCCGGTGCTTGTTTAATCACAAATGCGATAGTTTTCAACCTATCCTCGCAGGTCATCGGACCAGTGTCTTCCGCGGCGAGAATCTGGATTCGTGGATCAGCTCGCTAACGCCCCGCTCGGGTGATGTTGGAAGGCGCGCTAGAAACTTTGCCGAACCCCCTACCGAACCAGGCGTCCTTCAGTAAAGTTTTGAAGCCTTCACTCATGTCTACAAGACAGTCGGGAGGGACTGTGAGCACTAATCCGTTCGATGACGACAAAGGCAGCTTCTTCGTGTTGGTCAACGATGAGGAGCAACAGAGCCTCTGGCCGACGTTTGCCGATGTACCGGCGGGCTGGCGTGTTGCTTACGGCCACGCAGACCGGGACGCATGCCTCCGCTACATCGAACAGAACTGGACCGATATACGGCCGAAGAGCCTTCGCGAGCGACTGGCGACAGGCCGAGGTCAGCTTAAGTAGAACGTGAGGGGTTCAATGGAGTTCGACGGGGTGTATCCGCTCACCCGCGGACAGCTCGACATCTGGCTGGCTCAGGATCCGGGTGAATTCGACCCAGAGTGGCATATCGTCGCGTTCGACATAATCGAGGGCGCGATAAAAATCGACGTTCTCGAACGGGCAATTCGACACGTGGTGGCCGAAGCTGAGCCGATAAGGGCAACCTTTTTCGAGGTGGACGGCCAGGTCTTCCAACGCCCGATCGATGATCCGGATGTCGAACTCCCTGTCTACGATCTCACGGACAAACAGAATCCCGTGCAGGAAGCGTATCGCTTGGCCGAATCGGTGCGTTCTGTGCCGATGGCTCAAGATGGGCCGCTATTCAAATTTGCTTTGTTCCGGACACGGCCGGACCAGTTCTATTGGTTGTTGTGTTTTCACCATCTGGTCGCCGATGGATTCGCCGGTGTCGCCTTCGCCAACCGGGTCGCGGTGGTTTACTCGGCGCTTGTTTCCGATACCTCGGTTCCTGAATCATATTTCGGATCCCTGGCGGAATTCGTCACGTGGGAAACCGAATACGAAGGGTCTGAGCAGTATTCCGAAGATTTAGCGTATTGGACTAAGAACCTTCCACCCGAAAGTCCGCAGTACCTGACGCAATCGGCGGATGAGCACGCGTCGTGCACCGTTTCCGAGTCTGTCCGATTGGACCCCTCGGTTGTGCAGCGGGTGCACGAGCTGTCGGACTCGTTGGGGATGCGGCGTGCATCGGTGATCACGGCCGCCTGCGCCCTGTTGGTGCGTGGATGGCGCGCCGAAGGGTCACAGGTGGTGCTCGACTTCCCGGTCAACCGGCGGACAAGTGCGGAGGCTTTCACGTTCCCCGCGATGGTGTCGGGGATCGTGCCGCTGGTGCTGACCGTTTCACCAAACTCCTCGGTCGCGACGTTTTGCGAATACGTCGATGCTCGGATTGGCGAGGCGGTGCAACATCAGCGATTCCCGGTGCGTGCGCTCGAACGTAAGGCCAACTCCGGCGGCGCGAGAAAGTCGCCGGATCGGGTGGGCGTCAACTTCGTTCCGTCGATAACCGCTCTGCCCTTCGGCGATGTGCCCGCTTCCGGGTCTACGACGCGGTTTGGTCGCGTGGACTACTTCGGATTGTTCTTTGTCAGTGGCAAGGGCGAGATTTCGCTGCACTCGGTGAGTTCGGGACAGCCGTTTGCGAACCTCGACGTCGCCGAACTGGCCGCGCGATTGCAGCAGATATTGCTCGCGATGACCGCTGACCCGGCGGGCGCCATTTCCTCAATCGACGTCGTCGACGAGTCGGAGCATGCGCGACTGGACGGCTGGGGCAACCGCGCGGAGTTGGCACGGCCGGCTACGCGGTTGGTGTCCATTCCCGAGATGTTCGCCGCGCAGGTGGCACAGGACCCGGAGGCCGTGGCGATCACCTGCGCAGACTCGGCGCGGACTTACCGCGAGTTGAACGAGGCCGCTGACAGGTTGGCGTACCAGCTGGTGGCGCACGGGGCGGGCCCAGGGGAATGCGTTGCGATCCTGTTTCCGCGTTCCATCGATGCGATCGTGTCGATCCTCGCGGTGCTAAAGACTGGCGCGGCATATCTGCCGATCGATCCTGCGCACCCCGAAGCGCGGATCAGCTTCATGCTCGAGGATGCGGCACCGATCGCCGCTTTGACCACCACAGATCTGCGATGGAGACTCGACGATCACGATCTGCTGGTCATCGACATCAACGATGTCACCGCTGACGCTCAACCGGCCGTCGTATTGCCACCGCCGAGCCCCGACAACATCGCCTACTTCATCTACACCTCCGGCACCACCGGTGTGCCCAAAGGTGTGGCCATCACCCACCACAACGTCATCCAGCTGTTCGAGGCCTTAGAGGGCGACCTAGGCCTCGAGCCGAAACAGGTGTGGTCGCAATGGCATTCGCTGGCGTTCGACGTCTCGGTGTGGGAGATCTTCGGCGCGCTGCTCCGTGGCGGACGGCTGGCTGTCGTGCCCGAATCAGTCGTCCGCTCACCCGAAGACTTCCTCGCGCTGCTGGTCCACGAACGCGTCACCGTCCTGAGTCAGACCCCCTCGGCCTTCTACGCTCTCCAAACGGCCGACGCGCTGGCACACGAACTCGGCCAGCAGCTCGAACTCGAGGCGGTGGTGTTCGCCGGTGAAGCGCTTGAGCCGCAACGGCTTCGGAGCTGGCTGGATAATCACCGGGGCTCCCCACGGCTGATCAACATGTACGGCACCACGGAGACGACGGTGCACGCCTCGGTTCGGGAGATCGTCGAGCGCGACGCCGAAAGCACCGTCAGTCCTGTCGGGGTGCCATTGACCAACCTCGCCTTCTTCGTCCTGGATGGTTGGCTACGTCCGGCGCCCGTCGGTGTGGTCGGTGAGTTGTACGTGGCCGGAGCCGGTCTGGGCGCGGGGTATTGGCGACGCGGCTCATTGACGGCTTCACGGTTTGTGGCGTCACCGTTCGGGCCGCCGGGGCAGCGGATGTATCGCACCGGTGACCTCGCCAGTTGGGGAGCCGACGGGGAGCTGCAGTATCTGGGCCGATCCGATGAGCAGGTCAAGATTCGCGGCTACCGGATCGAGCTCGGCGAAGTGCGCGCAGCGCTGGCCGACCTCGACGGGGTGCAGCAGGCCGTCGTCATCGCCCGTGAGGATCGCCCCGGCGACAAGAGGCTGGTGGGCTACATAACCGGCGCCGCCGATCCCACCGCGATACGAGGCCAGCTCACCGAGCGGCTCCCGGCCTACATGGTTCCAGCCGCCGTGGTGGCACTCGATGATCTGCCGCTGACTGTCAACGGCAAACTCGACAAACGCGCTCTGCCCGCACCCGAATACATCGATGTCGATCATTACCGCGCGCCGGCCAACGAAGTCGAGGAGATCCTCGCAGGTATCTACGCTCACGTGCTCGGTGTCGAGCAGGTGGGCGTCGACGACTCGTTCTTCGAACTCGGCGGCGACAGCATTCTGTCGATGCAAGTGGTGGCGCGCGCACGTGCGGCAGGTGTGCTGCTCCGGCCGCGAGACGTGTTCGCCGAGCAGACCGTTGCCCGGTTGGCTGGAGTGGCGAAAGAGGCCGACGCTGCACACGGTGTGATCGACGAAGGTGTCGGGCCGGTCGATTCGACGCCGATCATCTCGTGGCTGCGCGGTGTCGATGGGCCAGTGGACCAGTTCAACCAGACCGTACTGCTGCAAGCCCCCGAGGGGACCAGCCAAGCCGACGTACTCGTGCTGTTGCAGGCGTTGATGGACCGCCACGGCATGCTGCGGCTACGCGTCGACGACGACGGCGCCGGGGGCTGGTCGTTGCTGGTGCCCGGAGTGGGGTCGGTGGACGCGCACCGGTGCCTGCATTCGGTCGAAGTGTTGACGGATGACGCTCTCTCGGCGGCGCGGTCGCGGCTGAACCCGGCGACGGGTTCGATGCTCAGTGCGCTATGGGTGAGCTCCACGAACCAGTTGGTGCTGATCGTTCACCACCTCGCCGTTGACGGGGTGTCGTGGCGAATTCTGTTGGAGGACCTCAACGTCGCCTGGGCGCAACTGCGCAGCGGGCAGTCGCTGAACTTGCCGGCATCGGGCACGTCGTTCGCCCGGTGGGCGGCGCTGCTGGCCGAGCATGCCCATCACCCCGAGGTGGTGGAAACCGCGCCCGCATGGCGACAGGTGGCGGCGGCATCGGCACTGTTGCCCGCTGTCCAACCTGCAGTGGACACCTATGCAAACGCGCAGACGTTGTCGGTCACGCTAGACCCCGAGACCACCCGCACCCTCCTTGGTGAGGTCCCGACGGCGTTTCACGCCGGCGTGCACGACATCCTGTTGATCGCCTTCGGGTTGGCGGTAGCGGAATTCTTCGACGCCGCGGGCCGCGGGCCGATCGGCATCGACGTCGAGGGTCACGGCCGCAACGAGGACCTGGCATCCGATATCGACCTGTCCCACACCGTGGGGTGGTTCACCACCAAGCACCCGGTGGCACTGACGGTTGAGTCCCTCGACTGGGAACAGGTGATCGCCGGCGAGGCGTCGGTGGGTGTACTGGTCAAAGACGCCAAAGAACAACTGCGTGGCTTGCCCGACGGCCTGACCTACGGACTCCTGCGTTACCTGAACAACCACGTCGATCTGGCTGTTTCGGACCCGCCGATCGGATTCAACTACCTGGGCCGCCTCGGCTCTGCGGGAGAGACCGCGACGGACGGGGACGGGTGGCGCATTCGCCAGGACGGTTTGTCGCTCGCCGGTACGGCCGCGGCGATCCCGATGCCGTTGATGCACACCATCGAGCTCAACGCCAGCACCATCGACACCGAGGGCGGCCCGCAGCTGCACGCAAGCTGGACGTGGGCGCCATCGGCGCTGGACCACGCGCAGGTCGACCGGTTGAGCCGGTTGTGGTTCCAAGCCCTGACCGGCATCTGCGCCCATGTCAAGGCCGGCGGGGGTGGTTTGACGCCGTCCGATGTCGCCCCGGCTCGACTGAACCAGCAGCAGATCAACGAACTACAGCAGCAATACCGAGTCGCCGATGTCCTGCCGCTGACCCCGCTGCAGCAGGGGCTCCTCTTTCACGCCATCACCGCCGCAGGCAACGCCGACGACCTGTACGGCATGCAGTTGGATATCACCGTCACCGGCCAACTGCAGGCCGACCGCCTGCGCGATGCGGTGCAAACGGTGGCCGTCCGGCATCCGAATCTAGTGGCGCGATTCTGCGATCGGTTCGCCGAGCCGGTACAAATCATCCCGGCCGATCCGGTGGTTCCGTGGCAATATCTCGACCTCACGGGCGAAGCCGACGCCGACGCACAGATCGACCGCGTCTGCGCCGCCGAACGCGCGGCTGTTTGCGAACTAACCGATCAGCCGGCGTTTCGGGCCGGCTTGATCCGGCTCGCCGCAGACCGGCACCGATTGGTGCTCACGAACCATCACATCGTGCTCGACGGCTGGTCGCTACCGATCCTGCTCCAGGAGATTTTCGCCGGTTACCACGGGCAGCGGCTGCCCGCGCCGGTTCCGTACCGCAGGTTTGTCGACTGGCTGGCCGGCCGAGATATCGACGCCGCCGAAGCAGCCTGGCGTGAGGCATTCGACGGCTATGACAACCCCACCCTGGTCGCTCCGCCGGACCGCAAGGGTCTTGGCCGCCGAGGAGTGACGTCGACTCGGGTGGCCGAGGACATCACGCGTGCGGTTAGTGAACTGGCTCGCGCGCGGCACACCACCGTCAACACCGTTCTGCAGGCCGCCTTCAGCCAGCTGCTGGGCCGCATGACCGGGCAGCACGACATCGCTTTCGGAACAACGGTTTCCGGTCGCCCCGACGACGTGCTCGGTGCGGAATCGATGGTCGGCTTGATGATCAACACGGTGCCGGTGCGGGCGCGCATCTCGTCGGCGACCACCACCGTCGACCTACTGGATCAACTTCACGCGGCCAACAACCACACATTCGAGCACCAACATCTGGCGTTGAGTGACATCCACCGGGTCACCGGTCACGATCAACTGTTCGACACTCTGTTCGTCTACGAGAACTACCCGCTCGACACTGCCGCATTCTCCAGCGCCGACGGACTCGCGATCGCCGAGTTCACCAGCCGCGAATACAACCACTACCCCCTTGCGGTGCAAGCCATTCCCGGCAGCGAACTGGGTCTTCGCGTCGAATACGACACCGACGTGTTCGACGCGGCCTCCGTCACAACGCTGATCGAGCGGTTCCAGCAGTTGTTGAGGGCAATGACTGCCGATCCTGCGCGTCGGTTGTCATCGATCGACGTGCTCGACGAGGCGGAGCGCGCCCGACTGTGTGAGTGGGGCAATCAAAAGGCACTGGCCGAACCGACGCTGTGGTCGGATTCGATTCCGGCGTCGTTCGCCGCACAGGTGGCGCGCTGCCCCGAGGCGATCGCGCTGACTTTCGAGGGCCGGTCCTTGACCTATCGGCAGTTGGACGAGTCGGCGAACCGGCTGGCGCACTTGTTGGCCGATCACGGCGCACGGCCCGGTGAACGTGTGGCGCTGCTGCTGCCGCGGTCGGTCGAGGCGATTGTGTCGATCTTGGCCGTGCTCAAGACCGGCGCGGCGTATCTGCCGATCGATCCGGCGCACCCCGAAGCGCGGATCAGCTTCATGCTTGCAGATGCCGCACCGATCGCCGCCTTGACCACAACCGGGCTACGCGCACGTTTGGACGGACATGATCTGCTGATCCTCGATATCGATGATCCCGCGATCGAAAGCCAACCCAGCACCGGCCTGCCGGCGCCGAATCCCGACGACATCGCCTACCTGATCTACACCTCCGGCACCACCGGGGCTCCGAAAGGTGTGGCGATCACGCACCACAACGTGATCGGACTGCTCGATGCGGTGGATTCCGATCTCGAGCTCGCGGGCCAGGTGTGGTCGCAGTGGCATTCGTTGGCCTTCGACGTCTCGGTATGGGAGATTTTCGGCGCGCTGCTGCGTGGTGGCCGGCTGGTCGTCGTCCCCGAATCCACGGTCCGTTCACCGGAAGACTTCCTCTCGTTGCTGGCGACCGAACAGGTCAGCGTCCTGAGTCAGACGCCGTCGGCGTTCTATGCACTGCAGACCGGTGCTGCCCTACAGCCGGAACTGCGGCGGCAACTGAAGCTTCAGGCCGTCGTGTTCGCCGGCGAAGCGCTTGAACCGCAACGTCTTCGGGACTGGCTGGACGATCAACCGGGCTCGCCGCGGCTGATCAACATGTACGGCACCACGGAAACGACGGTGCACGCCTCGTTCCGCGAGATCGTCGAAAGCGACGCCGAGAACAGCGCCAGCCCGGTCGGGGTGCCGTTGGACCATCTCGCGTTCTTCGTCCTCGACGGATGGTTGCGGCCGGCGCCCGCCGGTGTGGTCGGCGATCTGTACGTCGCCGGCGCCGGTCTGGGCGACGGATATTGGCGTCGTGCTCCATTGACGGCGTCGCGGTTCGTGGCGTGCCCGTTCGGAGGTGCGGCGGCGCCCGGAACACGTATGTACCGCACCGGAGATCTTGCCTCTTGGGGCCGCGACGGCCAATTGCAGTACCTCGGCCGCTCCGATGAACAGGTCAAGATCCGCGGGTACCGCATCGAGTTGGGTGAGGTCCAGGCGGCGCTGGCCGCGCAGGACGGGGTGAAGCAGGCGGTGGTCATCGCTCGCGAGGACCGCCCCGGCGACAAGCGGTTGGTGGGGTATGTCACCGAGTCGGTAAGCGGGGCAGTGGATCCGGCTGCCGTCCGCGCCGCGCTCGGGGAGCGGCTGCCGGGATACATGGTGCCTGCGGCGGTGGTGACTCTCGACACGCTACCGCTGACCGTGAACGGCAAACTAGACAGACGCGCCCTGCCCGCACCTGAGTTCACCGATGTCGACCGGTACCGCGCCCCGGCCACCGCGGTCGAGGAGATGCTCGTCGGCGTCTACGCCCAGGTGCTCGGAGTGGAGCGGGTCGGCGTCGACGATTCGTTCTTCGATCTGGGTGGGGATTCGCTGTCGGCGATGCGACTCGTCGCCGCTATCAACAACAGTCTGGACGCCGATCTTTCGGTGCGCGCGATCTTCGAAGGTCCCACGGTGGCTCAGCTGGCACCGCGCATCGGCGAGGACGGGCAGCAGCAGTCGCCGCTGATAGCGGGTGCGCGCCCCGCGGTGGTGCCGTTGTCGTTTGCCCAGCAGCGGTTGTGGTTCCTCGATCAATTGCAGGGCCCATCCCCGATGTACAACATGGCCACGGCGCTGCGCATCGGCGGGGCGGTGGACGACCGGGCGTTGGGCCAGGCACTCGCCGATGTGGTTGCGCGCCATGAAAGTTTGCGCACTCTGTTCCCCGCCCCAAGGGGCCTTCCCGAGCAACGGGTGGTGCCTGTCGAACAAGCCGATTTCGGCTGGTGCGTGATCGATGCCTGCGGCTGGCCTGAGGCTCCGCTGCGGGATGCCATCGATGAGGTGGCGCGGCACTCGTTCGATCTGGCCAACGAGATTCCCTTGCGAGCAACGCTTTTCCGCGTCGCCGAGGACGAGCATGTGCTGGCGATCGTGCTGCATCACATCGCCGCCGATGGCTGGTCGATAGCCCCGCTGGCGCGTGATCTGGGGAGGGCCTACGCCAGCCGGTCAGAGGGGCAGGCTCCCGCGTGGAATCCCTTGCCGGTGCAGTACATCGATTACACGTTGTGGCAGCGCGAGCAGTTGGGTGATCTCGACGACCCGAACAGCGCGATCGCGTCCCAGGCGACCTACTGGGAGCGGGCGCTGGCGGGGATGCCTGAACGGCTTGATCTGCCTACCGATCGGCCTTATCCGCCCGTGGCAGATCATCGTGGCGCGCGGATGGTGGTGGACTGGCCGGCAGAGCTGCATGAGCGGGTCGCTCGGGCGGCTCGCGAGCACAATGCGACCCCTTTCATGGTGGTGCAGGCCGCGTTGGCGGTGGTGCTGTCGAAGGTCAGCGGCAGTTCGGATGTGGCCATTGGTTTCCCGGTTGCCGGGCGGCGTGATCCCGCGCTCGACGAGTTGGTCGGGTTCTTCGTCAACACCTTGGCGCTGCGCGTCGAACTCGCCGGCAACCCCAGCGTCACCGAACTGCTGGGCCAGGTGCGCGAGCGCAGCGTGGCCGCTTACGAGCATCAGGATGTGCCTTTCGAGGTGCTCGTTGAGCGGCTCAACCCGACTCGCAGCCTGACGCACCATCCGCTGGTGCAAGTGATCTTGGCCTGGCAGAACAACCAGCCCACATCGCTGGCACTCGGCGACGTACAGGCCACTCCGATGCCGATAGACACCAGCACCGTTCGGCTGGACTTGGCGTTCACCTTGGCCGAGCGGTGGAGCGAAAACGGGGCGTTCGCCGGTATCTCCGGTGAGGTGGAGTTCCGCACCGACGTGTTCGACGCGGCCAGTATCGAGGCGCTGATCGAGCGGTTGCGGCGGGTGCTAGTTGCAATGACTGTCGATCCCGCCCGCCGGCTGTCCTCGGTGGATCTCCTTGATGCCGATGAGCGCGCCCTGCTCGACGGCTGGGCGAACCGCCCGGCCTTGACGCGTCCGGCGAGCGCACCGGTGTCGATCTTGACAATGTTTGCCGATCAGGTGGCTGGCGGACCTGATGTGGTCGCGGTCAGCGGTGGCGGTCAGACGTTGACCTATCGCGAGTTGGATGCAGCCTCGGACCGGTTGGCGCGTCGTCTGGTCGCCCGGGGCGTGGAGCCGGGGTCTTCGGTGGCGTTGTTGCTACCGCGGTCGATACCGGCGGTGGTGGCGATGCTGAGCGTGCTCAAATCAGGGGCAGCGTATGTGCCCATCGATGTGGGGGTACCCGCGGCGCGGATCGAGTTTGTACTTGCCGATGCAACGCCGAGTGCGGTGATCACTACCGCGGCTCTCCGTTCGCGTCTCGATGGGGTGGACATCGCGGTCATCGAACTCGACGAGCGGCAGGACACCGATGATCTTGCGGTCGGTACCGATGCGGTTGAGATCTTGGCGGGGGCGGCGCCGGCGGACGTCGCGTACGTCATTTACACCTCGGGGACCACTGGGGTGCCCAAGGGTGTGGCGATCACGCACGCCAACGTGACGCAGTTGTTGGCGAATTTGGATGCGGGGTTGCCGGCGCCGGGGGTGTGGCCACTGTGCCATTCGTTGGCTTTCGACGTTTCGGTGTGGGAGATCTTCGGGGCGCTGCTGCGGGGCGGGCGTGTGGTGGTGGTGCCCGAAGAGGTGACCGCCTCAGCCGAGGACTTCGAGCGGGTGTTGGTCGCTGAGGGAGTCACCGTGCTGACCCAGACCCCTTCTGCGGTCAAGATGCTCTCACCGCAGCGGTTGTCGTCGACGGCGTTGGTGATGGCCGGGGAGGCCTGTCCGGCTGAGGTGGTGGATCGGTGGGCGCCCGGGCGGGTGATGGTCAACGCTTACGGCCCGACCGAAACCACGATGTGTGTGGCGATCAGCGCGCCGCTGGCGGCGGGTTCTGGTGTGGTGCCAATCGGCGCGCCGGTGGCTGGTGCCGGTTTGTTTGTGCTCGACGGGTTGTTGCGCCCGGTGCCCGCGGGAGTCGCCGGCGAGTTGTATGTGGCCGGTACCGGGGTGGCGGTCGGTTACGTGGGCCGTGCGGGGTTGACCGGGTCGCGGTTCGTGGCGTGCCCGTTCGGCGCGCCCGGATCCCGGATGTATCGCACCGGGGATCTGGTGCGCTGGAGTACTGACGGACAGTTGCAGTATCTCGGGCGCATCGATGAGCAGGTGAAAATCCGCGGGTATCGCATCGAACTCGGTGAGATTCAGGCGGCATTGGCGGCGGTGCCCGGTGTGGCCGAAGCCGCCGTGGTCGCGCGTGAAGACCGTCCCGGTGACAAGCGGCTGGTGGCCTATATCACCGGTACCGCACATCCAGGCATGGTGCGCGCCGCCGTCGCCGAGCGCTTGCCGGGCTATATGGTGCCCGCGGTCGTGGTGATGCTCGAATCCTTGCCGTTGACTGTCAACAACAAGCTCGACACCCGCGCGCTGCCCGCGCCCGAATACAGCGATGGTAATAGCTACCGCGCCCCCACCACCGCGGTCGAAGAACTGCTGGCCGGCATCTACGCCGAGGTCCTCGCCGTCGAACGCGTCGGCGTCGACGACTCATTCTTCGACCTCGGCGGGGACAGCCTGTCGGCGATGCGTCTGGTAGCCGCAGTCAACAACGGTCTCGATGGTGACCTGTCGGTGCGCACCGTGTTCGAAGCTCCGACGGTGGCGCAGTTGGCGCCCCGCATCGGTGCCGACGCGGTGCGGCTCGAGCCTCTGACGCCGCTCGAGCGCCCAGCGGCGATCCCGTTGTCGTTCGCCCAGAAGCGGTTGTGGTTCCTCGACCAACTGCAGGGCCCCTCAGCGATCTACAACATGGCGGTCGCATTGCAGCTCCGCGGCCGCCTCGACGTCGAGGCGTTGCGGCAAGCGCTCACCGACGTCGTCGGCCGTCACGAGAGTCTGCGCACAATCTTCACAATGGCTGACGGGGAACCCCAGCAGCAGGTGCTGTCGGCCGAGCAGGCCGACTTGGCTTGGCAGGTCGTCGATGCGACCGGCTGGTCGACGGACGAGCTGCGCGAGGTCATCAACACCGCGGCTTCCCGCCCTTTCAACCTGGCATCCGAGATCCCCATGCGGGCACAGCTTTTCCGGGTCGCCGATGACGAACACGTGGCGGTGGCGGTGGTGCATCACATCGCCGCTGACGGCTGGTCCATCGCGCCACTGATGCGTGATCTCTGGCTGGCCTACGCCAGCCGGAGTGCGGGCTACGACCCCGACTGGGCGCCGTTGCCGGTGCAGTATGTCGACTACACGCTGTGGCAACGTGACCAGTTCGGCGATCTCGACGACCCCGGTAGCCGCATCGCCGACCAGTTGGCTTTCTGGGACGACGCGTTGGCGGGGCTGCCCGAACGCCTGCAGCTGCCGACCGATCGGCCCTATCCGGCTGTCGCTGATCATCGCGGCGATCGAGTAGCCGTGGATTGGCCGGCCGAACTCCAGCAACGGGTCGCTCAAGTGGCCCGCGAGTACCACACCACCAGTTTCATGGTGGTCCAGGCCGCTCTTGCCGCGTTGTTGTCGAAAGTCAGTGCGAGCACCGATGTGGCCGTTGGGTTTCCGATAGCCGGGCGACGTGATCCGTCGCTCGACGAGTTGGTGGGCTTTTTCGTCAACACCTTGGTGTTGCGGGTCGACTTGGCCGGCGATCCCACCGTCGCCGAACTGCTGAACCAGGTCAGGGCGCGCAGCCTCGCCGCTTACGAACACCAGGATGTGCCCTTCGAGGTACTGGTGGAGCGGCTCAATCCGGTCCGTAGCCTTGCTCACTCACCGCTGATTCAAGTGATGTTGTCCTGGCACTTCGCCGGCCAGTCTTTCGGTCCCACGGCCTCACTGGACTTGGGCGAACTACAGATCGATCCGCTGCCGGCCGACACTCATACTGCCCGCATGGACCTGACATTCGGCCTTGCTGAGCGGTGGACCGAGTCGGGCGAACCTGCCGGGATCGGCGGCGACGTGGAGTTCCGCACCGATGTGTTCGACGCCGCCAGCATTGAGGTTTTGGTAGCGCGGTTACGGCGGGTGCTGGAAGCGATCACGCACGATCAAGGTGCCCGGTTGTCGTCGTTGGATGTTCTGGATGCCGGTGAACATGCCCGCCTGTACGGGTGGGGTAATCGAGCGGCGTTGAGTCAGCAATCGTCGGTGTCGTCGTCGATTCCTGAGTTGTTCGCCGATCAGGTCGCACTTTCGCCCGAGGCGGTGGCGGTGTCATGTGACGGTCGCTCGCTGACGTACGCCGAGTTGGATGCGGCTTCGTCGAACCTGGCCCGGGCGTTGATCGTCGCGGGTGTGGGTCGCGGTGACCGGGTGGGGATGTTGTTGCCGCGATCGGTCGATGCAGTGCTGGCGATGCTGGCGGTGCTCAAGTGTGGTGCGGGGTATGTGCCGATGGATCCGGCACATCCTGAGGCGCGCATCACGTTCGTCTTGGGTGACGCGGCGCCAGTGGCAGTGGTCACGACCGCGGACTTGCGGTCGCGGGTGGATGACCGTGGCGTGCGGGTCATCAATATCGACGACCTCACCTTGGACTCCGATTCCGTTGCTGCAGATGTGCTCTCGGCGCCGTCCCCGGATGACGTGGCGTATGTGATCTATACGTCGGGAACTACGGGCGTGCCCAAGGGTGTGGCAGTTCCCCACCGCAACGTCGTGCAGCTGTTGGACACCCTGGATGCCGATGTTGAGTTGGCGGGTCAGGCCTGGACGCAATGCCATTCGCTGGCGTTCGACTTTTCGGTGTGGGAGATCTGGGGGGCGCTGCTCCGCGGCGGGCGCGTGGTGATCGTCCCCGATGCGGTGGTGCGCTCCGCCGAAGAGCTGCTATCGCTCTTGGTAAGCGAGCAGATCGGGGTGTTGAGTCAGACGCCGTCGGCGTTCTATGCGCTGCAGGCCGCCGATGCGTTGCAGCCGGAACTCGGTCAGCAGGTGAAGCTGCAGACGGTGGTCTTCGGCGGGGAAGCTCTTGAGCCACAGCGTCTTCGGGGATGGCTTGGTAATCATCCGGGATCGCCGCGCCTGATCAACATGTACGGGATCACCGAGACGACGGTGCACGCGTCGATCCGAGAGATCTTCGAAGGTGATGCGGAAAACCCTGTCAGCCCGATCGGGGTGCCCTTGAGCCATCTGGGTTTCTTTGTGCTCGACGGGTCGTTGCGCGCGGTGCCCGCAGGAGTGGTCGGCGAGTTGTACGTTGCCGGCGGCGGTTTGGCTCACGGCTACATCGGTCGTCCTGGGCTGACTTCTTCGCGGTTTGTGGCGAACCCGTTCGCGGGCGCGGGGGCGCGGATGTACCGCACCGGCGACCTCGTGCGCTGGGATTCCGATGGGCAGTTGCAATACGCGGGCCGGATCGACGAGCAGGTCAAGATCCGCGGCTACCGCATCGAACTGGGGGAGGTTCAGGCCGCGCTCGCCGGGTGCGATGGGGTCGATCAGGCCGTGGTCATCGCCCGCGAGGATCGTGCAGGTGATAAGCGATTGGTGGGGTATGTCACCGGGTCCGCGGATGCCGCGAAGATTCGTCCGGCATTGGCTCAGCGATTGCCGAGCTACATGGTGCCGGCCGCGGTGGTGGTGCTCGAGGCCTTGCCGTTGACCGTCAACGGCAAACTCGATACGCGCTCCTTGCCGGCACCGGAATACGGCGATACCGAGAGCTACCGCGCCCCTGTCAACGCCGTGGAAGAGGTACTTGCCGAAATCTATGCCCAGGTGCTGGGTCTGGAGCGCGTCGGTGTCGACGAGTCGTTCTTCGAACTCGGTGGCGACAGCATTTTGTCGATGCAGGTCGTCTCGCGGGCCCGCGCGGCCGGAGTGCTGTGTCGACCGCGCGATGTATTCGTCGAACAGACTGTGGCCCGATTGGCTTCGGTAGCACGTACCGCCGACGGGCCCGCGGGCGTCGTCGATGAAGGCGTCGGTGCCGTGGTGGCCACGCCGATAATTCAGTGGCTGCATCAGGTTGACGGTCCGGTTGCGGAGTTCAATCAGACGATGCTGTTACAGGCGCCGGCCGAGACGTCCGAAGCCGACGTGGTGGTGCTGGTGCAGGCGTTGCTCGATCGGCATGCCATGCTCCGGCTGCGCGTCGACGATGACGGCGCGGGTGGCTGGTCGCTGCAGGCGCCCGAGCCCGGAACGGTGTCCGCGCAAGGGTGTGTTCAAGTCGTCGAGATGTTGTCCGACGCAGCGGTGGTGGCTGCGCGGTCGCGGTTGAATCCCGCCACCGGTGCGATGCTCAGCGCATTGTGGGTGACTTCCACGAAGCAGCTGGTGTTGATCGTCCACCACCTGGCCGTTGACGGGGTGTCGTGGCGAATCCTGTTGGAAGACATGAACGTCGCCTGGGCGCAGCAGCGGAGCGGGCAGCCCGTCACCCTGTCCGGGACCGGGATCTCATTCGCACGGTGGTCGACGATCCTTGCCGAACACGCCCGCGACGGCGCCGTCGTCGCCACCGCCGACACCTGGCGGGCGGTGGCGTCGGCGCCGGCGATGTTGCCTGCGGTGACTCCGGCGGTAGATACCTTCGCCAATGCCGGCAACCTGTCCGTCCCGTTGGACACCGAAACCACTCGCAAGCTCCTGGGTGAAGTGCCCGCGGCGTTCCATGCAGGAATCAACGACATCTTGTTGATTGCGTTCGGGTTGGCGCTGGCCGAGTTCGCCGATGCCGGCGACGCGCCGGTGGGTATCGACGTCGAGGGTCACGGCCGCCACGAAGAACTCAGCGACGAGGTGGACCTGTCGCATACGGTGGGCTGGTTCACCACCAAGTATCCGGTAGCCCTCAATGTCGGGGGATTGGACTGGGCGCAGGTTCGTGCCGGCGACGCCGCGTTGGGGCGGGTACTCAAGGCCGCCAAAGAACAGTTGCGTGCTCTGCCGGAGGGGTTGACCTATGGCCTGTTGCGGTACCTGAACCCCGATGTCGGCCTGACCGAAGAAGATCCGCGTATCGGATTCAACTACCTGGGCCGGCTCGGTGCGGCTGCGACCGAAGTGTCCGAGGACCTGTGGCGCCTGGACGCCGACGGGTCAGCGGTCAGTGGGGTGGCCGCGGCAATCGCGATGCCGTTGATGCACACCTTGGAACTCAACGCCGGCACCATCGACACCGAGGCCGGTCCGCAACTGCACGCCACTTGGACCTGGGCTCCGTCCGCGCTCAGTCACGCCCACGTCGACCGATTGAGCCGCTTGTGGTTTGAGGCCCTGGCCGGAATTTGTGCACATGTGCAAAGCGGGGGTGGCGGGCTGACCCCGTCGGATATCGCTCCGGCCCGATTGAGCCAGTCGCAGATCGAGGCGCTGCAGGCGCATTACGAATTGGCCGATGTGCTGCCGCTGACCCCGCTGCAGGAGGGGCTGCTCTTCCACGCCCTGACCGCAGCCGGTGACGACGACGACGTCTACGCCGTGCAATTGGATTTCACTGTCACCGGCCCGCTGGATGCCGACCGACTCCGCGATGCGGTACAGACCGTCGTCAAACGTCATCCCAACCTGGCCGCCCGCTTCTGCCACCGCTACGACGAGCCCGTCCAAGTCATCCCGGACGATCCTCAAGTGCCCTGGAGCTTCTTCGATCTCCGTGGTGAAGCCGACATCGACACGCGGATTCACCACTTGCGCGCGGCCGAACGTGCCGCAGTCTTCGACCTCGCAGAGCACCCGGCCGTGCGCGCGGCGCTGTTCCGTACAGGCAAGGCACGGCACCGATTTGTGTTGACCAATCACCACATCGTGCTCGACGGCTGGTCCATGCCGATCCTGCTCGGCGAGATCTTCGCCACTTATTCCGGAATGCGGCTGCCTGCGTCGGTGCCCTATCGAAGGTTTGTCTCGCAGCTTGCTGATCGCGACGTGGACGCTGCCCGCACGGCCTGGCGTGAGGTGTTCGACGGTTTCGAGAACCCGACGTTGGTGGGTCCCCCGGAGCGATTGGGCTGGGGGCCGCGAGACATCCGATCCTTCCGCGTGGCAAAGGAAACGACCGGAGCGCTGAGCGAACTGGCGCGCTCTCGCCATATCACCGTCAACACGGTGCTGCAGGCCGCCTGGGCGCAGGTGCTGGCGTCGCTGACGGGTCAACAGGATGTCGCTTTCGGCGCCGTGGTGTCGGGCCGGCCGGCGGAGGTGACCGGTGCAGAGTCCATGGTGGGACTGCTGATCAATACGGTCCCGGTGCGCGCCCACATCACCGCGCAAACCACCGCCGTCGATCTACTCGACCAGCTACAGGGTGCGCTCGAGAAGACCTTTGAGCATCAGCACCTGGCGCTCAGCGACATTCACCGCATCTGCGGCAAGGAGCGACTGTTCGATACCGTTTTCGTCTACGAGAACTATCCGATAAACGCTGCCGGGTTGTCCGGCGGCGACGACCTGGTCGTCACCGAGTTCACGGTGCGCGACTACTACCACTACCCGCTCACGGTACAAGCGGTGCCGGGCGCGGAACTGGATCTGCGTGTCCAGTTCCGCACCGATGTCTTCGACGCGGCCACCATCGATACGCTGATGGAGCACTTTGAGCGGATATTGGAGGCGATGACCGCCGATCCGACCCAGCATTTGTTGCCGATCGATTCGCTTGACGCGAGCCGGTACACGAAGCACGCGGGCCGGGCCGAACAGAAGTCGATCCCGTCGGAAAGTGACAGTCCGGCAGGTCGTGCTCCAAGGAATTCGGGCGAGCAGTTGCTGGCTGGGATCTTCGCGCGAGTGCTGGGGGTCGACGATGTCAACATCGACGAGTCGTTCTTCGACCTCGGCGGAGATTCCCTTGCCGCGGTGCGCGCGACCGCCGCGATCAACGCGGTCTTCGAGGTTCAGCTCCCGGTGACCGCCCTGTTGAGCGCGCCGTCGGTGAGAAGCTTGCATGGGCAGTTGGAAGACGTACTCGCTCAGCGGATGTAGTCCACAAGGACCGCCTCCAATGCGTAGAGGTGGCATGGACGCTAGCGGAGACGGCGGCGCCCGTGGGCAACGGCGAGCGTTGCTCGGCGTCGCCATGAGTGCCACCATCTGGGGGGCGTTGACCTTCCTGCTCCTCCGCACGGACGTCCCGGCGCTCAACCTGCCGAAGCTCGATCCGGCGGACTACTTCGCGCCGGCGGAGCTGGATCGGATGCTGCAGTTCCGCACGGTCACTCTCTGGTTTTGGATTGCATCGACGTTGATCGAACTGGGAGTCCTCGCCCTGCTCGCGTGGCGAGGACGCCGGGTCGCGTCGCTCGTCCGCTGCGTCCTGCGGCTGCCGCGGTCGGCGCGCGTGCGGTGCGGCGTGGCAGTTGCGGCGTGCTGTTTGTTCGCCGTGTGGTTCACAGCTCTCCCGGTCGGGATGGTCCGGCACTGGTGGTACCGGCGCTACGGCCTCACGGAGCAGGGCTACGGGGCTTGGGTAGTCGACCGGGCGCTGGAGTTGCTGGTGGCCACGGTCGTAGTCGTGCTGGCGGTCGGCCTGGCGGTCTACCTTGCCGCGCGGTTCGGGCGGCACTGGTGGCTGGTCGGGAGCGCCGCCATCGTCGTACTCGGCGCGCTGATCGTGCTCGCTCAGCCCCTCGTCATCGAACCGCTGTTCAATCGCTTCGCGCCGATCAGCGACCGAAATCTCGCCGCTCAAATCGAGACTCTCGGAAAGCGGCTTGGCGTTGGCGTCGAGTCGGTTGACGTATCTGACGCGAGTCGTCGTACGACGATGGCGAACGCCAGCGTCACGGGGATCGGTTCGACGCGCCATATCGTTCTACACGACACGCTTCTCGACGGCCGGTTCACCGAGGAAGAGATCCTGTGGGTATCCGCCCACGAGCTTGCCCACGTCGCGCGCGGACATGTTTGGAAGGGCGTTGCGTGGTTCGCTCTCTTCGCGATCCCGGGCCTGGCGGCGATCGCCTGGATCACCGAGCGCCGAGGGGGAGTTCGCGACCCGGCGGTCATTCCGCTGGCCCTCCTGTGCACGTTCGCACTCTCGGTGTTCACGTTGCCTGCGCAGAACTCGGTTTTACGGCACTACGAAAGGGAAGCCGACTGGATCGCACTGCGCGTCACGAACGATCCGGCGAGTCAAATTTCGACACAGCTGCGGTTCGCGCGCACGGCGCTCGCCGACCCCGACCCGCCGGCATGGGCGCTGATCGTCCTCGGCTCGCATCCGACCACGATGCAACGGATTGAGATGGCGAAGGCGGTCGAGGGAAGCTAGTGTCGCCCAGGTCTTTCCGGCTCAGTAGAGGTGGCCGGACAGCTCGAACTCGGCTAGCGTCTTCGCGATCAGCTCGTGCAGAGCACTTTTACTATCAACGACGCCGGGTTGGTAGGCGTTCACGGTGAAGTAGATCTTGGACCCGCCTGCGACGCGCCACGATTGCAGTGTCATCTGCCCGCCCGTTAAGTCGAGCCATTCTCGCGTAACGCCTTGTGCCGTCGCTCGAGTCAGGATGATTTCACCTTCGGTGCCATCGGGGCGGTACACAATGGGGTCGAATTCGTCGAGGTTCGAGCAAAGCACCGGGGCATCAAGGTCAGCAAGACCCGCATCGACCATCCGCTTCAATGCGCGCTTCGGCATGAAAGGAACCAGCGACCGTAACTGCAGGGACTCGTCGGGTTCCTCCCGCAGCTTGGTCAATGCCTGCTTGATGGCGGCACGGAGGTCACCCAGATCTGTGGTGACCGGTCCCGGGTCGACGGTGACGCTCGCGATCGACATTGCATTGGCGCGCGTATCACCCTCGGTGCGTCCGTTCATGGGAAGGTGCAAGGTCACGAAACCGTCCTCGGCACGTCGGCGTCCCAAATTCTCGGCGAGCTTCGTAGCGAAGGCCGTGATCAGGGTCTTACCGGTTGCACCCAGTGCCTTTGCACGGGTACGCCATTCGTTTAGATCGATTTGGATCGAGACGGCCGGCACCACGATGCGATCCCTGCCGTCGACCGCGCGGAGAGCGACAGGCGGTGGCGAGGCCGTTGATTCGGCAGCGTCACGGCGTGCGCGACGGGCCAGACGTAGCGCCGCGACAACGGCGGTGCCGATGCCACGCAGCTCTTGTACGGTCTGTCTGACATCCTCAAGAATCGCGCGGCGGGAAGGACGTGACCGCGGCGGCGGGTAACCCAGATCGGCAACATTTCCCAGAAGCGCATCGGAGACCACTTGGTGGAGTCCGATACCGTCGACCACATAATGCGAAAGCACCAGGCTGACCGCGGTCGCGCCGTCGGCAAGGGGGAGGACACCGAGATGCCAGCCCGGCCCGCGTTCCGGGTCGATGGGCACCTGTGAGCGTTCATCAGCCCAATCGCTGAGTTCGCTGCGTGGACGGACACCATCAGCGACATCGATATCCGACCGTCCCCGATCGGAAACCCACCGGTGCCGGGCGAACGGCAGCGGCGAACACTCGATTCGCCGGCCGAGCAACCCATGGCCGAGCGCGTCGTTGAAACGTCTCAGCCCATCGAGGTCGACGGTGTGCTCGTAAAGCCATACGACTTGGATGACCAGGTTCAGGCCGGCCGCGCGATGCCCCGAAAACAAGCCGTGGTCCACCAGAGCGAGACAATTGTCCAGCCGTTCCTGCGCTTTGGCCGTGCGGTTCCTGCAGGACGCGCGCGTACGACGTTCCCGGGCTGTCCCGCCATTCATGATCATGGCCGCAGAGTAACGGGGAGCCGACCCTCTCGCCGCGGGTTGCTTTCTCTTTCGAAAATTTCAATGCGAACCGAGGGTGTCCGGCCGGCTATCGTCTCTGTCTGCTTGTGTGCTGTGCTGGGTGGCCGTCGAGACAGCTCAGCCGACGCCTTTCGCCACCTGAAGCAGTCCGACCACCGTGAAGATGGCTATCAGGACATGCCGACGGTGAATCAGTGCCCAGTCGTGCAGCGGCCGCAGTATTGCTTGGGTCCTCGCTGGGGCGATCAGGTAGCTGAGAAGGGCGATCTCGACGACCGCGAACACGGCGACGACAAACGCGATGACCGCGAAAACCTGGGTGGCGAGCCCGGCTCCCGAGGCCGCGATCGTGGTGTCCACGAACAGCACTATCAGGGGTGGAGGCAACCCGAGTAGGCCGAACACGAAAGCCACCCAAAGCGATCCGTTGTCCCAGGCATTTTGGAGGCGGCCGAGCAACCGTCCAAGTGCCGACCCGCCCTCGGTCGAAATACCTCCCAGAGCACCGAGCGGTGAATTTGGCGTCGGGGTATCCGACTCCAGCACCGAGACCGACGTGTTGCTACCCGCCCTAGGCCTGTACGCACGCTGACGCGCCACGGAGCGCACTGCCATCACTGCTGCAACCACGAGCATGAGCACGCCCATGCCGATGTGAATGAACCGAACGGTCGGGGTGGTGGCCTTGTTCGGGTCGGCGAATTCGTACGAGAAAGAGGCGAACGTTGGTGTCGTGTACAGCAACACCAGCGGGAGGAGGAGGACGACTAAGTACACAATCATCCCGCCGGCCCAGTAGACCAGCAGGTTCTGCAGCGGCCGTGGCCGGGAAATCATGAGGAGGATGACGGCGAGGAGAACCGGATTGACCGCCACCAGCAACGCCAGCCCGAGTAGTGGACCCCACACGGCCGGAACACTACCTCGTGTCGACGCCCGCCTCAGATGAATAACATCTGGCGCCGCCAGTCGTCTCCCGCCACGTAGCTGGCAGTCCGGCGGTTTCGAAGGATATTGGCGTAGACGCCCCGCAGAACGACATCGGAAGGCCACAGGTCAGGATCTCGGGCGAAGGCCGCTAACCGGATGCCTCGTATTGAAGTTTTGATCTCCACGCGAACCGATTGCATCCGGCTGCCTTTGGCACTGTCTATTCTGTGGCAATGATCATCGGCCGATGCACTGCCGCAACGGGTACCGGGTTCTTTCCAGTATCGGATGCGGGGTTGTGCTCGTGTCCTCTGCCGGGTCGCGCGTGACGGCGGCCCGTCCGGTTGTTCTGTTCGTGCTGGGGGTGAACCGGTCCGGCACGTCGGCGCTCGCACGGGTTTTGTCGTTGTGCGGAGGTACGCTGCCGCCCGGGCTGGTGGGCGCCATGCCAGACAATCCGCTTGGTCATTGGGAGCCGCGCGCAGCGAACTTCCTCAACGAGGCGATTCTGCAGCGCCATCACAGCACTATGTTCGATCCGACGCTGCGCCTGCAGGAGGAAGGCGCGTTCGGGACGGCGGAGAGGTCTGCCTGGGTCGAGGAGATCAGGTCGTTTTTCACGTCGCTGCCCACGGCGCCGCTTGTGGTTGTCGTCAAGGATCCGAGGATCACGGTGCTGTCGGGTTTGTGGTTCGAAGGGGCGCGTTCAGCTGGATTCGATGTCATGGCGGCGGTGACGGTGCGTCACCCGCACGAAGTCATCGCGTCAGTGGGGAGGCGCAGCCCGGCTTCGCCGGAACTCTCGGGTGCGTTGTGGTTGAAATACAATTTGCTCGCCGAGAGACATACGCGCGACGTTCCGCGCGTGTTCGTCGAGTACGCAAATCTACTGCAGGACTGGCGCCGGGAAGTAAAGCGCATCTCGGCGGCTCTTGGGATTGAACTCGATCTCGGCAATGACGGCGCGATCGACGACTTCCTCAAAGTTGATCTTCGGCGCCAGCGCTATGGCGGTCCGGCGTCCGAGCTGTTCGGCTCGGATTGGATTTCCACGGTCTACGCCGAGTTGTGCGCGCTCGCGCGAGATGAGCCCTGGGATGGTTCCGCGCTGGATCGTGTATTCGGGGCGTATCGCGCGAGCGAACTCGATTTCCGCACGGTGTTTGAGGATTTCGACCGCTTGCGCAAGTTGAATCGGTTTTACCGCCCATTCATGCTCAAGCTGAACTACAAGATCCTCGCGATGGCCGGCCGCCGGAGCAAGACATGGATCTGAGCTGGCACACGATGCCGAGACAACGATCGAACCTCGGTTCCGGTCGGGGGTCTGTCCAGTCCGCGGCGAAGGCGTTCCGCGGGAAGTGGACGTGGTTCTCATCGTGAAGGTCGAAGAACCGTTTCTGCGAGACCTAATTGCGGACTCGGCGTCGCGGTTTCAGCTGTGGACCCAGTTCCTTCGAGCGACCCGAGTCGAGACGATGGCCGAGATCGGCGTCTATCGGGGCCGCTTCGCGGCCGAGATGCTCGCAGAATGCAGTGCGATCGAGAAGTACTACATGATCGATCCGTGGAGGCATCTGGAGCATTGGAACAAGCCAGCCAACGCGGACGATGCCCGGTTCGACACATACCTCGCTGAGGCGACGGCCAACACCGAGTTCGCCGCCGACAAGCGGGTAATACTTCGCGGGACGACGGCTGAGGTTATGGACCAGATCGGTGACGGCACACTGGACTTCGCGTATATCGACGGCGACCACACGCTCCGCGGTATCTCCGTCGATCTGATCAAGGTGTATCCCAAGATTCGCGCCGGCGGCTGGATCGGCGGAGACGACTTCACGCACATGGTTTGGCAGCATGGGGATCGCTTCGAACCGACCCTGGTTTTCCCCTTTGCTGTCCACTTTGCAGAGGCGGTGGGCGCTCGTATCTTCGGACTGCCTCATCTGCAGTTCCTGATCTGCAAGCCGACAGAAGCAGCGACAGGCTTCCAGTTCGTGGACCTTACTGGCAGCTACCCTGATACGGCTCTGCAGACGCAGTTCCGGCTCAAGAACGTACTACGGGGCTGGCTCAGCGACACCTTCTCACGCAAGCTCTTGGCCGAGAGGCTGCCGAGAGGCGTGAGGGAAACGATCGCTAGGTCCCGATAGGAAATGAGGCCGACGCCGCAAGGTCAGACGATGCCCGTGCCTCTGGCCACAAGCCAGGCGCCCACCACCGCCACGATGGTTGCTACGACTTGCGGGCGGTGCGCCAACGCCCAATCTTGCAGTGGTCGCAGTACCGCTAGGGTTTTCGCCGGCGCGATGAGATAGCCGATGAGGGTGATCTCGAAAACCGCAAACATCACGAGGATGAACACGACGCCGGCAAAGATCTGGGTTCCGATCGAGGCTCCCGAGGCGACGATGCTCGTGTCTACGAGAAGCACGATGGCTGGCCCGGGGAGGAATGACATACCGGCCACCAGCGCAACCCATAATGATCCGTTGTCCCAAGCGGTGTTCGCGCGGTCAATCAGGCGCCGGATAGCAGAGACGTTCTTTGCGGATCCGTCTGAATCGCCTCCCTGCACCGGCGATGGTGCGGCTGGTAGACCAGAGTCCGCGTGCACACCCGGGGAGGGGCCTGCCGGTGCCGGCACCCGCTGACGCGCACGGGAGCGCATCAAGATCAGCGCGGCGATCGCCAAAGCGAGGCCGCCCATACCGAGTTGGACGTGCCGCGCGGTGGAGGTCGGATCTGAGGCCAAATCGTCTGCAGTCGATCTGAATACGGGAACGAGATTCAACATCAACAGCGGAATCAACACCGCGGGCACATTGGTTATGAGCGCACCGAGCCAGTAAACGAGCAGGTTTTGCAGCGGTCGCGGACGTGAGATCACCAGAAGGACGATCCCGAGAAGCGCTGGATTGAGCGCCCACAGAAGTGCCATACCCAGTACGGGACCCCACACAACGCGGAACCCTACTATGTCAAGTCGCATGGCTCGGCGGGCGGTACGCCTGTCCGAACTTGGACGTGCTGACCGCGGGCGTCGGCGGAGAGCAGCCCGACCAGTCAGCCTACGTATGCGGCCGCGAACCTTTCCAGAAGATCGGCAGCTTCCGTCAGGCTTTCGGCGGGTTTGGTTGTCTGCGTCGCTACCTCGCGCGCCTGGGTGACGAATTCGTCGGCGAGGATTCGGCGTAAATCGCGTACCAGCGATTCCCGGCTGATGGTCGAAAAGTGCCGCCCAAAGCCAACCTTCAAGCGTTTGACCCGAGATGCCCAGATCGCCTGATCGGGCGCCGTCCACAGGATGAGCATGGGGACTCCGGCACGCAGGGCGGCGGCGATCGTACCGAGACCCCCATGATGCACCACGGCGCGGCAGGCCGGAAAGGCCGCCGCGTAACTCATCGTGTCCACCACCTTGACGTGATCAAACTGAGGGACATGGCCGAAATCACTCCAACCGGAGCACACCAACGCTCGCTCACCTAATTGCGAACAGGCCGCCGCAATCATGGATAGCGTGTCGGCGGGAGATCCGACCGGTGTACTGCCGAACCCAAAGAAGATCGGCGACGTCCCCCCGGCAATCCACGCGGCGACCTCCTCGTCGGCATCCGTGGGCAACTCCATGGTCAGCGCGCCGACGATCGGACGTTGGCCACCCCACTTCGTCCATTCGGCTGACAACCCGGGAAAGCAAATCTGTTCGTAAGCCTGAATCTCCAGCGATCTGTGCTCGACGATCCGTCGCGGTGCGGAGCGGGTTGCCTTTGGAAGCCCCAGTTCACGCCGCTGTGCGTCATCGAACTTTTTCACCCCGCGCCAACCGATCCACTCGTAGACCGCCATTGCGCGACGGCCGAGTGGCGCCGGTAACGGCAGGACATGGCCGTTGGCGCGCACTGGAGAGATGTGCAGCGTCGCCAACGGAATGTCGTAATACTCCGCGACATTGGCGGCGGGCTGCTCGAAATTCAGGAAAGTCACCAGCAGGTCGGCACCGTCGGCGACCGATCGCAGTGTCGTGGTGATCTGGTCCCAGTACTGGACGACGGAATCTCCGATCTCGCGCCACAACCTGACGAGATCTCTGATCTTCCGGAAGCTCCGGAATGAACGAGACCACAAGTCACGGTGCGCACCCCACCATTCCTGCGTATCTGGCCCATAGGCGACCGCGGTGAGCCCGGCCGACTCCGCGAAAGCAACCAGGTCGGGCGGGACCGCGATGCACACTTCGTGTCCGCGGCGGAGCATTTCACGTCCGACAGCGACGCAGGGCTCTACATCGCCACGCGTTCCGTAGCTAGCCAGCACACATTTCATCGCGGATCCTCGGCATCGAACTCCCTCAGCTTGCGGCGAGCTGCGTCATGGCTTCTCGACAGTGGTAGTCACCGACTAAAACACCACGACACTGCGTGTTGCGCGATGGAACTCTAACCCAGAAGTATTAGGCCCTCGTCTGATTGAACTTCGCACGCGATCCTAGGGCGGCACGGGAGGGGCGAGCACGCGGGCGGGCGTCGTTGGTGGTCACACGAGTCGACCATTTCGGTGGCAAGCGGTTGGAAGTACGGTACGACGATGGGCAACGTACTCGATCCCTTCGACCAGCTCACGTTCGACGCTGAGCGAGCTACCGGAGTCACGTCGATCCCTCATCCCTTCTGGGTTTACAACCGCCCGGTCGACCTTGACGGTCTGCGGAAGTTCAATCACCACCTGCAACGGGGGCTGTTATCTCGCCGCATCGAACCGTCGCACCTGCCGTTCGGCCGCCACCGCTGGATTTCAGCCGACGGTCCATCCGAGATCGAAATCGTTGCGACCCCCCGCCCACGCGCAGAATTGGACGCCTGGCTCGAGGAGCAGGCTACGAGATCTATCGATGCCGTGCACGGGCCCGGATGGCACCTTGCGACGCTGCCTTTCACGGATGGCGGCGCAGCGGTGAGCTTGGCCGTTTCGCATTGCCTGGCAGACGGTGTCGGGTTGTTGGAGGCGATGGCGGATGCGGCAGATGGTCGCGACACCCGATCCAGATGGCCCGCCGCTGAGTCCAGGCGACGGTGGCGATCGCTGCGCGAGGACGCTCGTCAAACCGCGCGCGACATTCCCGATTTCGGCCGCGGCGCCGCAGCAGCGATACGGGTGGCTCGACGTGCCCGCCGCGAGAGTGCCGCAGCCGTGCAGGCGACTAGGCCACTCAGGCTACCGGCGGCCGTCGAAGAACCCTTGACGCCACCCACGGCAACGGCCTTCGTAGATGCGGACGCGTGGGGGGACCGGGCCGCCGCTCTGGGCGGGACCAGCAACGCCCTGCTCGCGGGGCTTTCCAGCCGCCTGGGCCAGCGCATCGGACGGGTTACCGCGGACGGCTCAGTGCTGGTGAAGATGCCAGTCAATGAGCGCGTCGCCGGCGATACGCGTGCGAACGCGGTCAGCGATCTCACGCTACCGATCGACCCCGCGGCTGCGGCGACAGACCTTCGCGGCATCAGAACTGCAATCAAACAAGCGCTCACGCGGCACCGGGAGTCGCGTCACGACGAACGAGCGGTGTTGTCGCTTGTTCCCCTGTTGGGGCTGTTGCCCAAGCGGTTTGCCAGGGTTGTCGACAATACCGTCGTGGTATCCAACCTCGGTGAGGTCAGTCCGGGCGTCACCCGCCCGGACGGCAGGCAAGCCGACATATGGGCATCACGGCTTTCCTATCGCGGCGTGACTGAAGCGTTGATGGACAGTCTGGGTGGAGTGCTATACGTGTTGTCGGGAACCGTGCTCGGGCGTGTTTTCGTCTCGGTCAGTGGTTACCAACCAGGGTATGTCAACTCCAATGAGGCTCTGCGACAGAATCTTTTGGATGTCTTGAACGAATTTGCCCTCACGGCCACATTCATCGGAGCGCCGCCCGTCACACTTCGGTGATGATTCATCTACAGGAGGCGACGAATCCGATCCCGTCCGTCGGGCACGAGATCACTCAGGCCTTGGAGGCGGAGCGAGAATCGCAGAAAGCGGTGAAAGGCGATGAGCCACGATGAAATTCGTGATGGGCTGTTATGGAACTCGCGGTGACGTCGAGCCCTGCGCGGCCCTCGGTCTCGAGTTGCAGCGCAGAGGGCACGAAGTTCGCATGGCGGTAGCGCCGGACCTGGTGGACTTCACCGAGTCCGTTGGCCTACCCGCTATCGCCTTTGGGCCCGAGGCGCGTGCGTGGCAGGACCTGCATCGTGATGTGTTGAACCACGCGTTTCGCAAGTTCTGGAGGGTGTCGGATCTCGTCAGCTTGGCCCGGCAGGACCGAGGACTGTTCGACCAGTGCTGGCAGGACGCCCGGGTGACGTTGATGTCGTTGGCGGAAGGGGCTGACCTGCTGCTCACCGGCGTGATCGCCGAACAGGCTGCGGCCAACATCGCCGAGTATTACGACATTCCGTTGGCCACGGTGCATACCTTCCCGATGCGGGCCAACGGCCAGCTCGTTTCGGGCCTGCCGGCGGTGGTGGCGCGCTCCGCGATGACGGCCTCGGAGTGGCTGGGCTGGCCCGCGGTGAAGAAACTCGAGGACGCACAGCGCCGCGAACTGGGGTTACCGAAGGTAGTGGGCCCCGCCTCGCGACGGATCGCCGAACGCGGTTCGTTGGAAATCCAGGCCTACGATGAAGTTTGTTTCCCCGGGCTGGCGGCCGAATGGGCGAAATTCGGTGGACGACGGCCCTTTGTCGGCGCGCTCACCACGGAGTCACCGACGGGCGCTGACCAGGAAGTCGCCTCGTGGATCGCCGCGGGGCCACCGCCGATCTTCTTCGGCTTCGGCAGCACACTGGTCAACTCACCCGCCGAGACAGTCGCGATGATCAGCGCGGCCTGCGCGGAACTCGGTGAGCGGGCGCTGATCTGCGCGGGCGGTACCGACTTCAGCCGGGTGGCTGATTCGAGCAACGTCAAGGTGGTGGACGCCCTCAATTACACAACCATCTTCCCTACCTGCCGCGCTGTCGTCCATCATGGTGGCGCCGGCACCACGGCCGTAGGTATGCGCAGTGGTGTTCCCACATTGATCCTTTCGACGTGGGGTGACCAAGCGGTCTGGGGCGCTCGGGTCAGACGCTTGAAAGTGGGACTTACCCGGCGCTTTTCGGCCACTACTCGGGCGTCCCTCGTCGCGGATTTACGCAAGGTTCTGGCGCCGGAATGCGTCGCGCGGGCCCGTGAACTCGCCACCAAGATGACCAGGCCCGCCGAAAGCCTTACCGCCGCCGCTGATCTGGTGGAGAACTTCGCTCGCTCGCGCCGTTTGCGCTGATCCGTTGCCCCCCGCCATTCGCCGCGTACGATGACCGGGTCTAACGGGCCCCAAGGTGAGGGTCCGTTGTAGCTGAGCGATCGCAGAGGGTGAGGTTTTTATGGCGACGGTAGTGTTCGTACTGGGTATGGCCCGAACCGGCACCTCCGCTATCACACGCGTTCTGTCTCTGTCAGGCGCCTCGCTCCCGCCCGGGATGATCGGCGCGGCAAAAGGCAATTCACGGGGATTCTGGGAACCGCGCCAAGCCAGCTTCCTCAACGAGAAGATCCTGCGCCGCCACCACAGCACCTCAGCTGACCCAACCCTGCGGCTCCACCGAAAACCAGCTGAAGACCGAGACATCGCCGAGATCAGTGCATACCTCACCTCCCTGCCGCCGTCGGATCTGTATGTCATTAAGGATCTTCAGATAACGCCCATAGCCGGCATGTGGTTCGACGCAGCTCGCATCGCCGGCTACGACGTCGGCACGGTGATCGCTGTACGGCATCCCCAGGAGGTCATCAGGTCGGTCACCGCCTTGATGCCGGTCGTGGAGCCGGAACTCGCCGCTGCGCTCTATCTCAAGAACAGCCTCCTTGCCGAACGCTACACACGCGGGACGCCGCGTGCTTTCGTCGAGTACTCGTATGTCCTCGAAGACTGGAGGCGAGAGGTCGAGAAGATCTCCGCAGCTCTGGACCTCACTCTGAAACCCGACGAGACCGCAATCAACGATTTTCTCGCCGTCGATGAATGCCACCAGCAAGCTGACAATCGGTCCTGCCCCGAGCCATTCGGCACCGACTGGTTGACCACGACCTACGACAACCTGCATCGGGCGGCGGGGGGCGAGACGTGGAGGCAGGACGCGCTGGACCGTGTCTTCGGCGAGTACGCGGCGACCGAACAACACCTGGGCACGGCGCTCGACAATTATCGACGTGTCACCAAGGCGCAGCGGTTCGTTCCACGCAAATTGATCCTCGAACTCGCAGCTCTCGTCCACCGACGCAAAGGAACGTGGGCCTGAATAGTCGCCTCAACCGTTGCTTGGCCAGCCGAATGGATTGACGTCGACTGCGTCCGCGTCGGCTAAACTGCGGCCGCTGATGCGGGGGTGAAGCTGAGAGGCGGTACCGCGTGAAAATCGCGCTGGCGTCCTATGGAAGTCGTGGCGACGTCGAGCCCTGCGTCGCGATCGGTCGAGAATTGCAGCGCCGGGGCCACGACGTGCGCATCGCCGCCCCGCCCGATCTGGTCGGCTTCGTCGAGTCGGTGGGGCTGACGGCGGTTCCGTACGGACCGGATGTGCAGTCCATACTGGGAGCCCACCGCGAATTCTGGACGTACTTCTTCCGCAACTTCTGGAAGGTCCGGCGGCTGATCCAGATGCGACGCGAAATCGCGAATCCTGTCCTCCAGCGCTGGGACGAGGTCGTGGGCACGCTGGCTTCACTCGGCGATTGGGCCGACGTGCTGGTGACAGGCGTCAACTTCGAGCTACCGGCTGCCAATGTCGCCGAGCGCTACGGCATCCCGCTGGCCGCGGTGCATCTCTTCCCGATTCGTGCCAACAGCCACTTCCTGTCTCTTCTGCCGGCATCCGCGGGCCGCTCAGCGATGAAGGTGTATGAGTGGTTGGGATGGCGCGCGGCCAAGAAACTCGACGACACGCAGCGGCGTGAACTGGGACTACCGGAATCCACCCGTTCCTTGCCGCAAAGAATCGGCGAACGTGGATGGCTCGAGATACAAGCCTATGACGAAGCTTGCTTCGCGGGGCTGGCCGACGAATGGGCTGACTACGACGAACAGCGGCCCTTTGTCGGCGCGTTGGTGATCGACCAGCCGACTGCCGCCGACGAGCAGGTGGCGTCTTGGATCTCGGCTGGATCACCGCCCATTTTCTTCGGCTTCGGCAGTATGCCGGTGAAGTCGCCGGCCGACACGCTCGAGATGATCAGCTCGGTCTGCGCGCAGTTGGGCGAGCGGGCGCTGGTGTGCGCAGCCGGGTCCGACTTCACCGGAGTCTCCCCGCCCGGACACGTCATGGTGGTGGACGCGATGAACTACGCCGCAGCCTTCCCGGCATGCCGCGCCTTGGTGCACCACGGTGGGACCGGGACAACTGCGACGGGCTTGCGTGCAGGAGTACCGACGTTGATTCTGTCCACGGACATCGACCAGACCCTCTGGGGATCACGAGTGAAGCGGATGAAGGTCGGCGCCGCCCGTCGGCTGTCACGCACTACGCGCGATTCGCTGACAGCGGATCTGACCAGCATCCTCGCCCCGGAGTACTCCTCCCGAGCCCGCGAAGTCGCCGCACGGATGACCAAACCCGCAGAGAGCGCGGCAGCGGCTGCCGACCTTGTCGAGAAGCTTGCCTGCCGCGGCCTTCGGTGACGATGTAGATCTCGCTATGGCGGCCGATAGCTGTCCGCTGAGAGAAAGTCACGTCGCTCGCTCATGTCGTTGCAGGTCGGGCGGTGGAAATCCGCTGAGCGAAACCTCGCGCCGTATTCAGGAAAAGACGTACATCTAATTTTGTCAGGCACTGACAGAATATGTACCGTTATTGACTTTGGCGAAAGTGCATACAACCTAGTGCGTAACTCAGTAGCGTGCGTACTCGACATATGTCCGCTTATCAAGGTGGCTGCTGGCTGGCACCAATTGGCGCCCCAGACGGTCGCCGCTTTCGGTCGTGACTAGCGACGATGAGGAGCAATGCAGCGTGGGATCGACCTTCGCCGATACAGACCGCAATAGGTATCCGAATGACGAACGGACGTGGATCGCTCTACGACCGAGATCTTTGCGCGAAAGGTCGGCGCCGCGCCTAGCAGACAAGTGAATCGTGTGCTTGGGGACAGTTGGATGGACCTGAACAACCGGGCACTCCCGCTCACACGCGCCCAGCTGCATATTTGGCTCGCGGAGCAAACGGGTCGGTTTGGCGCCAAGTGGCAACTGAGCGCACTTGTGCGGATAACCGGTCCGCTCGACGCCGACTTGTTCGAGTCCGCGCTGGTGCAGGCGGTGCGGGAGGCAGAACCCCTGAGGGTCTCTATCTTCCAGGCAGGAGACCAGGTATTCCAGAAGCTCATTGACGATCCGGCCGTCGAGCTCGTCCGTCATGAACTGCTGCACTCGCCCGATCCTGCCGGGGACGCGAGCAGGCTTGCCGCGTCGCTTCAACGCACGCCGATGCAGTTCAGCGGCCCGCTGTTCAGGTTCGCGTTGCTGCACACAAGAATAGATGAATATTATTTCGTAGCGTGCTGCCACCACATAATCGTTGATGGCGTGGGCCTTGGTCTTTTTTGCCACCGAATTGCGGAAATCTACAATTCACTTGTCTTCGGTCAGCCGATATCGCCCCCTTTCTTCGGATCGTTGCGTGAACTGATTGAGTGCGAATCGGCATACGAAGCATCCGCCGATTTTCAAAATGATTACGCTTATTGGGTTGAAAATATCCCGCACGAGAGCGATCTGCACGACCGATTAGCACCCGCTACAAGCGATGAGCGTGATTCCGATGACTGCTCTGACCCGGTTGAATTGGATCCGGTCACCGTCACCAGTATTCAGGAATTGGCTCAGGCATTGGGAGTGCGCCGGTCGTCGGTGATCACCGCCGCGTGTGCGCTGCTGGTACGCGAGTACGACATCGAGGGTGAAGACGTCGTACTCGATTTCCCGGTGAGCAGGCGCGTGCGTCCAGAGGTCCAGCTGGTGCCGGGGATGATTTCCGGCGTCGTCCCGTTGGTCTTCAAGACGTCCCCGCAATCTTCTATTGCTTCCTTTTGTAAACATGTCGACGCGAAATTGCGGGGCGCGCTCGAGCATCAACGTTTTCCAGTGCAAGCTCTTGAAGACACTGCGCGATACCGGACACCGCACCGAGTGGTGGTCAACTTCATTCCACCCGCATATCAGGCCGATCTCGCCGGCTCTCCGGCGTCGGCGACTCTCACTAATTCCGGCCTGGTAGATCAATTCGGACTGCTCTTCACCAGGCTCGAAGACAAGCTCTTTCTCAGCACCGCGGGCGCTGGGCAAGTATTTGCGAACCAAACTGTTTATGACTTGGCCGAGCGGTTAGAGCGGGTTTTCGGGGAGATGTTCGCCGACCCCGACCGGGCGTTGTCATCCCTGGATCTTTTGGATCCCGCTGAGCAAGCCAGGCTGGACGAGTGGGGCCAACGGGCGGTATTGACCGCTGAGTCGCCGACACCGGTATCGATTCCCGAGTTGTTCGCTACCCAGGTAGCCAGCACCCCGGAGGCGGTGGCGATCAGCTTTGGGAACCGTTCGTGGAGTTACCGCGAGCTAGACGATTCCGCGACTCGGTTGGCGCACGTGCTGGCGACGCATGGCGCGCGCCCGGGCCAGTGTGTGGCCTTGCTGTTCTCTCGGTCGGTCGAGGCGATCACGGCCATGTTGGCGGTCCTGAAGACCGGGGCTGCGTATGTGCCGATCGACCCGGCGCTGCCAGCGGCGCGGATCGAGTTGATGGTGAACGATGCCGCGCCGGTCGCCGCGGTGACCACCAGCCAGTTTGCCAGCCGCCTGGGCGGATCCGGTCTGCTGGTGATCGATGTCGGTGATATCGAGGACGCAGGTGTCGATGCCGCACTCGGCACGGTCTTGCCGGCGCCGGCCGCTGACGATATCGCCTACCTCATCTACACCTCGGGCACCACCGGTGTGCCCAAGGGAGTGGCTGTCACCCACGGCAATGTGGCGCAGTTGTTCGGCTCACCCGACGCCAATCTGGCTTTTGGACCGGGAACGGTGTGGTCGCAATGGCATTCACTGTCGTTCGACGTCTCGGTGTGGGAGATCTTCGGCGCGCTGTTGCACGGTGGACGGTTGGTGGTCGTGCCCGAGCAGGCGGTCGGCTCACCAGATGACCTGCATTCGCTGCTGGTCTCGGAAGAGGTCGGCGTCTTGAACCAGACACCTTCTGCGGCGGGCATGCTCTCGCCGCGGGGCTTGGAGTCGACCGCGTTGGTGGTGGCCGGTGAGGCATGTTCGGCCGAGGTGGTGGATCGCTGGGCGTCACCCGGGCGGATGCTGATCAACGCCTACGGTCCGACCGAGACGACGGTGTATGCCGCGATGAGTGCGCCGTTGACCGCGGGATCGGGTGCACCGATCGGTTCGCCGGTGCCAGGAGCGGCGCTGTTTGTGCTCGATGGTTGGTTGCGACCGGTGCCTGCGGGTTCGGTCGGCGAGCTGTATGTCGCCGGCCGGGGCGTGGCATGTGGATATGTCGGTCGCGGAGGTTTGACGGCATCGCGGTTTGTGGCCTGCCCATTCGGGGAGCCCGGCGCCCGGATGTATCGCACCGGCGACTTGGTGTGTTGGGGACCCGACGGACAGTTGCACTACCTCGGGCGCGCAGACGAGCAGGTCAAGATCCGCGGGTACCGCATCGAATTGGGTGAAGTACAGGCGGCCCTTGCGGCGCAGGACGGGGTCGAGCAGGCGGTAGTGCTCGCTCGCGAGGACCGTCCTGGCGACAAGCGCCTGGTGGGCTACGTGACGGGACCCGTCGACCCATCCGCGGTGCGAAGCGCGCTGTCCGAGCGGCTCCCGGCATATATGGTGCCGACGGCGGTGGTCGCGTTGGATGCACTGCCGTTGACGGTCAACGGCAAACTCGATCGACGGGCGCTGCCGGCGCCGGAATACCACGCCGTTGATCGTTACCGCGCCCCGGCGAACCACATCGAAGAAGTGTTGGCCGGCATCTACGCTCGCGTGCTCGGTGTCGAGCGTGTCGGCGTGGACGATTCGTTCTTTGATTTCGGCGGGGACTCGCTTTTGGCCATGCGGGCGGTGGCCGCGATCAACACCAACCTGGACGCCGAACTTTCAGTGCGCGCGGTGTTCGAGACACCGACGGTCGCCGAGCTGGCCTCACGAATCGGTCGCGACGAGGGTGGGCTCGAGCCAGTGCTATCCGGTGACGCGCCTTCGGTGGTGCCGTTGTCGTTTGCGCAGAGTCGGTTGTGGTTTATCGATCAGTTTGGTGGTTCGTCACCGGTTTACAACATGGCGGTGGCGTTGCGGTTGCGTGGGCGTCTTGATGTTGGGGCGTTGGGTGCGGCTTTGGGCGATGTGGTGGGTCGTCATGAGAGTTTGCGCACGGTGTTTCCGGCTGTTGATGGGGTGCCTCGGCAGGTGGTGGTGCCGGTTGAGCGGGCGCGGGTGGGGTTTGAGGTTGTTGATGCTTCGGGTTGGTCGGCTGGGCGGTTGTCGGTTGCGGTGGATGCGGCGGCGGGTCATTCGTTTGATTTGGCTGCTGAGATTCCTTTGCGTTCGTGGCTTTTCGCGGTTGCTGGTGATGAGCATGTGTTGGTGGTGGTGGTTCACCATATTGCCGCTGATGGTTGGTCGTTGGGTGTGTTGGCCGCTGATGTGGGGGTGGCTTATGAGGCGCGGTGTGGGGGGCGGGCGCCGCAGTGGGCCGAGTTGGCGTTGCAGTATGTGGATTACACGTTGTGGCAGCGTGAGCATTTGGGGGAGTTGGCCGATCCCGATAGTGCTGTTGCTGGGCAGCTGAGGTTTTGGGAGCGGGCTCTGGCGGGGATGCCGGAGCGGTTGGCGTTGCCCACTGATCGGCCGTATCCGTTGGTTGCTGATTATCGCGGTGCCAGTGTGGTGGTGGATTGGCCGGCTGAGTTGCAGTCGCGGGTTGCTTTGTTGGCTCGTGAGCATGGTGCGACCAGTTTCATGGTGGTGCAGGCGGCGTTGGCGGTGCTGTTGTCTCGGGTCAGTGCCAGCAGTGATGTGGCTTTCGGGTTTCCGGTCGCGGGTCGTGGTGATCCGGCGCTTGATGAGTTGGTGGGTTTTTTCGTCAACACGTTGGTGTTGCGGGTTGATTTGGGTGCGGATCTGACTGTGGGTGAGTTGTTGGCCCAGGTTCAGCAGCGCAGTTTGGCCGCTTATGAGCATCAGGACGTGCCGTTTGAGGTGTTGGTGGAGCGGCTCAATCCGGCTCGCAGTCTGGCTCATCATCCGTTGGTGCAGGTGTTGTTGGCGTGGCAGAACTTCGCCGGGCACGACGGTGCCGCCGACGGGTTGGTGTTGGGTGATGTGCAGGTCGAGTCGTTGCCGGTGGACACCCGTACCGCGCGAATGGATTTGACGTTTACCCTTGCTGAACGCTGGAGTGCTGCCGGTGAGCCGGCCGGGATCGGTGGGTCGGTGGAGTTTCGCACCGATGTGTTCGATGCGGTCAGTGTCGAGACGCTGATCGAGCGGTTGCGGCGGGTGTTGGATGCGATGACCGCCGATCCGGCACGGCGGCTTTCGTCGATTGATGTGGTCGATGAGGCCGAGTGTGTGCGCCTGGATGGGTGGGCCAACCGGGCGGTGTTGAACGAGCCGGTGCCGGTGGCGGGGTCGATTCCGGAGTTGTTCGCCGTGCAGGTGGCGCGCATACCGGAGGCGGTGGCGGTGCGTTGTGAAGACCGCTCGGTGACCTATGGCGAGCTTGATGAGGCGGCTAACCGGTTGGCTCATCTGTTGGCCGCTCATGGGGTGGGCCCGGGTGAGTCTGTGGCGCTGCTGTTTTCGCGGTCGGTTGAGGCGATCGTGTCGATTTTGGCGGTGCTCAAGACCGGGGCGGCCTATGTGCCGATCGATCCGGCGGTTCCGGCGGCGCGTATCGAGTTCGTGCTCGCCGATGCCGCGCCGATCGCGGCGGTCACCACCGCAGATCTGCGTGCGCGCCTAACCGGGCGCGATCTGGTGGTCATCGATGCCGCAGATCCTGCGATAGCGGCCCAGCCCGGCACGGCGTTGCCGGCGCCGGCGGCACAGGACGTGGCTTACCTGATCTATACCTCGGGCACCACCGGGGTGCCCAAAGGGGTGGCCGTCACCCATCACAGCGTGACCCGGCTGTTGGACTCGCTGCATCCGTATCTGCCGGCGGCGGGGGTGTGGTCGCAGTGGCATTCCTATGCCTTCGATGTTTCGGTCTGGGAGATCTGGGGGGCCCTGCTACGCGGTGGGCGACTGGTGGTGGTGCCCGACTCCATCGTCGGATCCCCCACGGAATTCCACGCCCTACTGGTCACCGAACACGTCAACGTCCTCAGCCAAACCCCCACAGCGGCAGGCGCGCTGTCACCGCAGGCGTTGGAGTCGACGACGTTGGTAGTCGCCGGTGAGCCCTGCCCGCCCGAATTGGTGGATCGGTGGGCGCCCGGCCGGGTGATGATCAACGCGTACTGCCAGCCCGAAACCTCATACGTGTGTTTGAGTGCGCCGCTGGCCGCGGGCTCAGCTGCACCGATCGGGTCGCCCACGCCGGGCACGGCTTTGCTTGTGCTCGACCGGTGGTTGCGTCCGGTGCCGGCCGGCGTCGTCGGCGAGCTGTACGTGGCCGGTTCGGGGCTCGCATATGGGTATGTGCGCCAGAGTTCTACGACAGCTATGCGGTTTGTGGCGTGCCCGTTCGGGCGGCCCGGCGAACGGATGTATCGCACAGGCGATCTGGTGCGCTGGGGCGCCGACGGCCAGCTGCACTATCTAGGTCGCGCCGACAAACAGGTCAAGATCCGCGGGAACACCGTCGATCTCGGTGAAATCGAGGCGGCGCTGACAGCACATCCTCGGGTGGCCCAGGCCGCGGTCACCGACTACTCGACGTCGGAGGCGAACGCCGGCAGTGGCGTTGGTGATACCCGACTGGCGGGCTATGTCGTGCTCGACCATCACATGAGGCTGATCCGGGAACCGCAGCGTGAAGCGCTGCTCGTAGACCAGTGGCAAGGCGTATACGAAGGTCTGTACTCGGAGTTGACGTCGACCTCGAACTCACCGGTTGCGCTGGGTGAGGATTTCGGAGGCTGGAACAGTAGCTACACCGGGTCCCCGATCCCGTTGGACGAAATGCGGGAGTGGCGGGCGGCTGCGGTGGACCGGATCCGCGGATTGGGCCCCCGGCGGGTGCTGGAGATCGGTGTTGGTTCCGGGCTGCTGCTTGCGCATGTTGCCCCGGGATGCGAAGAGTACTGGGGTACGGACTTTTCGGCGTCAACGATCCAAGCATTGCAGGCCGCCGTGGCCGACGAGCCATGGGGCGACAGCGTACGGCTACTCGTACAGCCAGCCGATGTCACCGATGGGTTGCCACGTGAACATTTTGATTTAGTGGTGCTCAACTCGGTGGTTCAGTACTTCCCGGGCGCGGGCTACCTGCTCGACGTCCTGGCCGCGGCGATGAAGCTGCTGGCGCCGGGCGGGGCATTGTTCATCGGGGACGTCCGCAATCTGTCATTGCTTTCCGCATTTGCCACCGGAGTGGAATGTGCCTCCGGCGGACAAGACACGGCTGGGGCCGTTCGCGAGCGAGTGCGCGAGAGCATGCTTGCCGAGCGTGAATTGCTGTTGGCCCCGGAGTTCTTTGTAGCTCTGCCGCAACATATTCCGGAGATCGCCGCGGTCGACGTGCAGCTCAAACGGATGCACACCGTAAACGAACTCAGCGGTTACCGGTACGAGGTCGTGCTGCGCAAGGCGCCGATTCCGGTGCATTCCCTGGCAGATGTACCGGCGCAACCATGGCAGCGATTCGGGAGTCTTGACCGGCTGGGCGAGTTTCTGCGTTCGCACCAGCCGTCGCGGCTGCGCATCACCGGCGTACCACATGGGGGGATATGGCCCGATGTGGCGCTGGCGCGGGCGGTGACCGAGGCCGGCGATCGACGGACTATCAGTGAACTCCGTGCAGGCGCTACAGAACTCGAGACGGTGTTGCCGCACCAGTGTCATCTGCTGGGCCGGGACCTGGGATATGCCACCGCGGTGACATGGTCGCCGACCGCCGGACTCGTGGACCTCATCTACACCCGCGCCGACGAGGCATCGAGTGACTCGGCGCCGTCGGACCTCTACGTGCCGGTCGCCCGAGTAGGTTCCTTAACCGGGTACGTCAACGACCCGTCGACAGCTGAACGCGTGGCCGAATTACGCAGTTTCGTGGCCGCCCGGTTGCCGCAGTTCATGATGCCGGCAGCGATCACGGTGGTGGATGCGCTGCCGTTGACGGCCGACGGCAAACTAGATCGGGGCGCATTGCCCGACCCGGAGTTCATCAGTGAGGTGCCCTATCGCGCGCCCCGTGATCATTGCGAACAGGTGCTGGCCAGTCTGTTCGGCGAAGTTCTCGAGGCCACTTTGGTCGGCATCGACGATTCGTTCTTCAGTCTGGGCGGGGGATCGCTGTCCTCGACGCGGCTGATCGCACGGATCCGGGCCGAACTGGGCGTGCAGATTCCGATCCGGGTGTTGTACGAGGCGCCGACAGTAGTCGGGTTGGCCGAGTGGGTCAGACAGAACCGGGAGGACGCGACCGACGCGTTGTTGACGGCGCGGCAGCGGCCTTCGGTGGTGCCGTTGTCGTTTGCGCAGAGTCGGTTGTGGTTTATCGATCAGTTTGGTGGTTCGTCACCGGTTTACAACATGGCGGTGGCGTTGCGGTTGCGTGGGCGTCTTGATGTTGGGGCGTTGGGTGCGGCTTTGGGCGATGTGGTGGGTCGTCATGAGAGTTTGCGCACGGTGTTTCCGGCTGTTGATGGGGTGCCTCGGCAGGTGGTGGTGCCGGTTGAGCGGGCGCGGGTGGGGTTTGAGGTTGTTGATGCTTCGGGTTGGTCGGCTGGGCGGTTGTCGGATGCGGTGGATGCGGCGGCGGGTCATTCGTTTGATTTGGCTGCTGAGATTCCTTTGCGTTCGTGGCTTTTCGCGGTTGCTGGTGATGAGCATGTGTTGGTGGTGGTGGTTCACCATATTGCCGCTGATGGTTGGTCGTTGGGTGTGTTGGCCGCTGATGTGGGGGTGGCTTATGAGGCGCGGTGTGGGGGGCGGGCGCCGCAGTGGGCCGAGTTGGCGTTGCAGTATGTGGATTACACGTTGTGGCAGCGTGAGCATTTGGGGGAGTTGGCCGATCCCGATAGTGCTGTTGCTGGGCAGCTGAGGTTTTGGGAGCGGGCTCTGGCGGGGATGCCGGAGCGGTTGGCGTTGCCCACTGATCGGCCGTATCCGTTGGTTGCTGATTATCGCGGTGCCAGTGTGGTGGTGGATTGGCCGGCTGAGTTGCAGTCGCGGGTTGCTTTGTTGGCTCGTGAGCATGGTGCGACCAGTTTCATGGTGGTGCAGGCGGCGTTGGCGGTGCTGTTGTCTCGGGTCAGTGCCAGCAGTGATGTGGCTTTCGGGTTTCCGGTCGCGGGTCGTGGTGATCCGGCGCTTGATGAGTTGGTGGGTTTTTTCGTCAACACGTTGGTGTTGCGGGTTGATTTGGGTGCGGATCTGACTGTGGGTGAGTTGTTGGCCCAGGTTCAGCAGCGCAGTTTGGCCGCTTATGAGCATCAGGACGTGCCGTTTGAGGTGTTGGTGGAGCGGCTCAATCCGGCTCGCAGTCTGGCTCATCATCCGTTGGTGCAGGTGTTGTTGGCGTGGCAGAACTTCGCCGGGCACGACGGTGCCGCCGACGGGTTGGTGTTGGGTGATGTGCAGGTCGAGTCGTTGCCGGTGGACACCCGTACCGCGCGAATGGATTTGACGTTTACCCTTGCTGAACGCTGGAGTGCTGCCGGTGAGCCGGCCGGGATCGGTGGGTCGGTGGAGTTTCGCACCGATGTGTTCGATGCGGTCAGTGTCGAGACGCTGATCGAGCGGTTGCGGCGGGTGTTGGATGCGATGACCGCCGATCCGGCACGGCGGCTTTCGTCGATTGATGTGGTCGATGAGGCCGAGTGTGTGCGCCTGGATGGGTGGGCCAACCGGGCGGTGTTGAACGAGCCGGTGCCGGTGGCGGGGTCGATTCCGGAGTTGTTCGCCGTGCAGGTGGCGCGCATACCGGGGGCGGTGGCGGTGCGTTGTGAAGACCGCTCGGTGACCTATGGCGAGCTTGATGAGGCGGCTAACCGGTTGGCTCATCTGTTGGCCGCTCATGGGGTGGGCCCGGGTGAGTCTGTGGCGCTGCTGTTTTCGCGGTCGGTTGAGGCGATCGTGTCGATTTTGGCGGTGCTCAAGACCGGGGCGGCCTATGTGCCGATCGATCCGGCGGTTCCGGCGGCGCGTATCGAGTTCGTGCTCGCCGATGCCGCGCCGATCGCGGCGGTCACCACCGCAGATCTGCGTGCGCGCCTAACCGGGTGTGATCTGGTGGTCATCGATGCCGCAGATCCTGCGATAGCGGCCCAGCCCGGCACGGCGTTGCCGGCGCCGGCGGCACAGGACGTGGCTTACCTGATCTATACCTCGGGCACCACCGGGGCGCCCAAAGGGGTGGCCGTCACCCATCACAGCGTGACCCGGCTGTTGGACTCGCTGCATCCGTATCTGCCGGCGGCGGGGGTGTGGTCGCAGTGGCATTCCTATGCCTTCGATGTTTCGGTCTGGGAGATCTGGGGGGCCCTGCTACGCGGTGGGCGACTGGTGGTGGTGCCCGACTCGATCGTCGGATCCCCCACGGAATTCCACGCCCTACTGGTCACCGAACACGTCAACGTCCTCAGCCAAACCCCCACAGCGTTCTATGCGCTCCAGACCGCCGATGCGCTCGTCCCCGAGCTGGGACACCAACTCCAGCTCGAAGCTGTCGTGTTCGCCGGAGAAGCGCTGGAGCCCCAGAGATTGCGGACATGGCTGGACCACCACCCCGGATCGCCACGCTTGTTCAACCTCTACGGCACCACCGAAACGACGGTGCACGCCTCGTTTCGCGAGATCGTCGACAGCGACGTCGACGGCAACTCCAGCCCGATCGGTGTGCCACTGGCACATCTCGGCTTCTTCGTGCTCGACCGGTGGTTGCGTCCGGTGCCGACCGGCGTCGTCGGCGAGCTGTACGTGGCCGGTTCGGGACAGGCCTACGGTTACGTCGGCCGGTCGGGTCTGACCGGGTCTCGGTTTGTGGCGTGCCCGTTCGGGCGGCCCGGCGAACGAATGTACCGCACAGGCGATCTGGTGCGCTGGGGCGCCGACGGCCAGCTGCACTATCTAGGACGCGCCGACAAACAGGTCAAAATCCGCGGATACCGTATCGAGCCCGGTGAGATTCAAGCTGCCTTGGCCGCGCTCAGCGGGGTTGAACAAGCGGTGGTCATCGCCCGCGAGGACCGCCCCGGTGACAAACGCCTGGTGGCCTATTTCACCGGGAATGCCGACCCGGCCGGTCTGCGCCCGGCGCTGGCTGAGCAGCTCCCGCCCTACATGGTGCCGGCCGCGGTGGTGGCAATCGAGGCACTACCGCTGACGGTCAACGGCAAACTCGACATTCGCGCCTTGCCCGCACCGGACTACCACGAGGCTGATCATCATCGCGCTCCGTTGAGCGCTGTCGAGGAGATCCTCACCGGTATCTATGCCTACGTGCTCGGTGTCGACCGAGTCGGGGTCGACGAGTCATTCTTCGACCTGGGCGGCGATTCGCTTTCCGCAATGCGTTTAGTCGCTGCGATCAACAAATCGCTGAATACGACTCTGGCGGTGCGCACCGTCTTCGATGCACCCACCGTGGCCCAGTTGGCGCCCCGTATCGGCGGCGACACGTGCGAACTCGACCCGTTGGTGGCCGTCGAGCGGCCTTCGGTGGTACCGCTGTCGTTCGCCCAGACCAGGTTGTGGTTCATCGATCAATTGCAAGGCGCCTCACCTGTTTACAACATGGCGGCGGCGTTGCGGCTCGAAGGATGCCTGAAGACCGATGCACTGGCTGCGTCCTTCGGCGATGTGGTGGGTCGTCACGAGTCCTTGCGCACACTATTCAGCGATGTCGACGGTGTCCCTCGGCAAGTGGTTGTCCCTGCGGAGCGGGCCGAAGTCGGCTGCCGAGTAATCGATGCCACGGGTTGGTCGGCGGGTCGTCTTGACGAGGCTCTCCGCGCGGTGGCACGGACCACGTTCGACCTGGCGATGGAAATCCCCTTAAGAGCAACACTTTTCCGCCTTGCCGATGACCATCACGTGTTGGTGGTGGTGGTGCACCATATCGCCGCGGACGGGTGGTCGATCACCCCGTTGGTGCGCGACCTGGGGGCGGCTTACGCCAGCCGGTGCGCCGGGCAGGCGCCGGACTGGGCGCCCTTGCCGGTTCAGTATGCCGACTACACGCTCTGGCAGCGAGCACAACTGGGCGATCTCGACGATTCTGACAGCCGCATTGCCGCGCAGTTGAAGTATTGGATGCTGGCCCTCGCGGACATGCCCGAACGGTTGGCGCTGCCGACCGACCGACCCTATCCGTTGGTGGCGGATCAACGTGGCGCCACGGTGGTAGTCGACTGGCCGGCCGAACTGCAGCATCGGGTGCGGGCAGTGGCCCGTGAGCACAGCGCGACCAGCTTCATGGTGGTACAAGCCGCGCTGGCCGTGCTGTTGGGCAAGCTCAGCGCGAGTTCTGATGTGCCGATCGGCTTTCCGATCGCCGGGCGCCGTGACCCCGCCCTGGATGAGCTGGTCGGGTTCTTCGTCAACACCTTGGTGTTGCGGGTCGACCTCGGCGGCGATCCCACCGCCACTGACGTGCTGGCTCAGGTGCGCACCCGCAGTTTGGCCGCCTACGAGCATCAGGACGTACCTTTCGAAGTTCTTGTCGAGCGGCTCAACCCGACGCGGTCGCTGACCCATCATCCGCTGGTGCAAGTGTTGCTGGCCTGGCAGAACAATGCGTCAGTGACGCTGGATCTGGGCGATCTACGGGTCACTCCACTGCCGGTGGACACCCACACCGCGCGCATGGACCTGTCGTTGTCGTTGACCGAACGGTTCACCGAGGCGGGCGAGCCGGCCGGGATCGGCGGGCGCGTCGAGTTCCGCACCGACGTGTTTGACGCGGCCAGTGTTGAGGCGTTGGTCGAGCGGCTCCAGCGCGTAGTCGAAGCCATGACCGACGATCCGGCGGTGAGGTTGTCGTCGATCGATGTGCTCGACGAGACTGAACGCGCGCGCACGGATGCGTGGGGCAACCGCGCGGCCGCGGCCGAGCCCCTCGAGGGAGGGGTGTCGATTCCTGGGTTGTTCGCGGAGCAGGTCAGGCGGGCCCCGGAGGCGGTGGCGATCATCTGCGGGGACCGTTCGTGGTGCTACCGCGAACTCGATGAGACCGCGAATCGGCTGGCGCACTTGTTGATCGGCATCGGTATCGGTCCGGGTGAGTGCGTCGCACTGCTGTTGGATCGATCGGCCGAGGCAATCGTGGCGATGTTGGCGGTGCTCAAGACGGGCGCAGCGTATCTGCCGATCGACGCCGCGGTGCCCGACGCGCGGTTGCATTTCATGCTCGCTGATGCCGCGCCGCTCGCCGCAATCACCACCGCTCGATTGGCTGGGAGACTGGACCGGTCCGGGTTGTTGGTGATCGACGTCGATGATCCGCGCGTTGACCACCAATCCGGCACCGCCTTGCGGGATCCGTCCCCCGGAGACATCGCGTACGTGATCTACACCTCGGGGACCACCGGTGTGCCCAAGGGCGTGGCGATCACTCACCGCAACGTGACGCAGTTGCTCGAGTCGCTCGATGCCGGGCTGCCGTCCCCCGGTGTGTGGCCGTTATGCCATTCCTTGGCCTTCGATGTGTCGGTGTGGGAGGTGTTCGGCGCACTGCTGCGGGGTGGGCGCGTGGTTGTGGTGCCCGAGGACGTAGCGGCCTCGCCGACGGATTTCCACGCCTTGCTGGTCAGCGAAGGCGTCGATGTGTTGACCCAGACTCCCTCTGCGGTAAGGGTTTTGCCGCGCGACGGGTTGGAGTCGACTGCGGTGGTGGTGGTTGGCGAAGCGTGTCCCTCCGAGGTGGTGGATCATTGGGCGCCGGGGCGGGTGATGATCAATGCCTACGGCCCCACCGAGACGACGATGTGTGTCGCGATAAGTGCGCCACTGAGCCCCGGGTCGGGGGTGCCGATCGGTGCGCCCGTTGCCGGGGCGGCATTGTTTGTGCTCGAGGAGTGGTTGCACCCGGTACCGGTCGGCGTGGTCGGCGAGTTGTACGTGGCCGGCGCAGGCGTGGGCGTGGGTTATGTCGGTCGAGCCGGGTTGACCGGATCGAGGTTCGTTGCTTGTCCGTTCGGCGGACCCGGAACGCGGATGTACAGAACCGGGGATCTTGTGTGTTGGCGCCCCGACGGGCAGCTGGAGTATCTGGGACGCGCGGATGAGCAGGTCAAGATCCGCGGGTATCGCATCGAGCTCGGCGAGATACAGGCGGCTCTGGCCGCACTGGACGGGGTGGTCCATGCGGCAGTGATCGCCCGCGAGGACCGTCCCGGCGACAAGCGGTTGGTTGGCTACATCACTGGGTCCGCCGATCCGGCTGGGCTACGAGCCGCTTTGGCCGAGCGGATACCGGGTTACATGGTGCCGACCGCGGTGGTTGCGCTCGACAAGCTGCCGCTGACACCCAACGGCAAGCTCGATACGCGCGCCCTGCCCGCACCCGACTATGGGGACGGCGATCGATACCGGGCTCCCTCCGACGCGGTCGAGGAAGCCTTGGCCGACATCTACGCCCAAGTCCTCGGGCTCGAGCGTGTCGGCGTCGACGACTCCTTCTTCGATCTAGGCGGGGACAGCATCTCGTCGATGCAGGTGGTGTCCCGGGCCCGGGCAGTCGGCTTGGTGTGTCGTCCGCGCGATGTCTTCGTCGAGCAGACGGTGGCCCGGCTGGCCCGTGCCGCTAAGACGACCAGCTGCGGCCAAGCCCCCATCGACGAGGGGCTCGGACCAGTCGAGGCGACGCCGATCATGCACTGGCTGGCCGGCGTGGAGGGGCCGGTCGACGAGTTCAACCAGACGATGGTGGTCCAGGCGCCGGATGGGGTGACCGAGTCCGACGTCGTCGCGATGTTGCAGACCTTGCTGGACCGGCATGCCATGCTGAGGCTGCGTGTCGACACCGCGGACGAGCGAACCGAATCCTCCGACAAAGACAACGTGGCGTGGTCGCTACACGTGCCCGAGCCAGGGACTGTCGATGCTCGTGGATGCCTGCGATCGGTGGACACACTGTCTGACGAAGCGCTGGTGCAGGCGCGATCGCGGTTGAACCCGGGCGACGGCGAAATGCTCAGCGCGCTATGGGTTTCCGCCACGAGCCAGCTCATCGTGATCATTCACCACCTGGCCGTTGACGGGGTGTCATGGCGGATTCTGCTGGATGACCTCAACACGGCGTGGGCCCAGCATCGGGCGGGGCATCAGGCAGCGCTGCCGGCAGCGGGAACATCGTTCAAGCGGTGGGTGGAGGTGCTGGCCGAGCACGCGCGTCACCCAAGCGTGGTCGAGCAGGCGGACGTATGGCGGCGGGTGGCGAGGACACCTGCCGTGCTGCCGGCAGTCCAGCCCGCGGTGGACACATTCGCAACGGCCGGGCGTCTCTCGGTGCCGCTGGATGCCGAGACGACCCGCTTGCTGCTCGATGAGGTGCCAGCCGCGTTTCACGCCGGGACAGAAGACATCCTGCTGATTGCGCTCGGGCTGGCGGTGGCGGAATCGTTCGGTACCGGCAGCGCTCCCATCGGCATTGATGTCGAGAGCCATGGGCGCGTCGAAGAAATCGCTTCTGGTGTCGACCTGTCGCAGACAGTGGGGTGGTTCACCGCCAAGTACCCCGTGTCCTTGAACTTCGGGGGTCTCACCGGCCGACTGTCGTGGGCTCAGGTGGCGGCCGGCGAGCAGGCACTGGGTGCCATCATCAAGGACGTCAAGGAGCAGCTTCGTGCCCTGCCTGACGGCCTGACCTACGGCCTGCTGCGCTACCTGAACGCTGACGCGGACCTCGAGACGGCCGATCCGCCCATCGGCTTCAATTATCTGGGGCGCATGGGTAACCCGGGAGCCGGCGGGTCCGAAGATGTATGGCGAAGCTGCCCCGAGGGTCTGTCACTGACCGGTGCAACCGCCGCGGTGCCAATGCCGCTCGCGCACACCGTGGAACTCAACGCCGTCGCGGTGGACACCGACACCGGCCCGCGCTTACGCGCGGACTGGACGTGGGCGCCGTCGGCCGTCGATGGTGTGCAGATCAGCCGACTGAGCCGATTGTGGGTCGACGCCCTGATCGGCATATGCACCCACGTGCGAAGCGGCGGAGGCGGATTGACTCCGTCGGACGTCGCACCTGCCAGGCTGAGTCAGCACCAGATCGACGAGTTGCAGCGCCGACTCCCCGCTGCCGATGTGCTGCCGCTGAGCCCGGTGCAGCAGGGGCTGCTATTTCACGCGAACGCCGCGCTTGCCGTCGACGACGAGCTGTACACGGGCCAGCTGGACATCACCCTGACGGGTCCGCTCGACGAAAGCAGGTTGCGCGAAGCGGTGCGCACGGTGATCACCCGACATCCGAACCTGGTGGCCCGCTTCTGCCAAGACTTCGACGAACCGGTGCAGGCGATCCCGGCTGCTCCCGAAGTCGAGTGGCGCTATATCGATCTCGAAGGCGGAGCCCTTGACGAGGAGATCCAGCGGCTCTGCGCTGCTGAACGCGCCGCGGTCTGCGATCTGGTCAACGCGTCACCATTCCGGGTGGCGTTGGTGCGCAGCGAAGCCGACCATCACCGGTTGATACTGACCAATCACCACATCGTGCTCGATGGCTGGTCGCTGCCGATCCTCCTCCAGGAGATCTTCGCGAGCTATCACGGGATCCGGTTATCTCCGCCGGCACCGTATCGAAAATTCATCACCTGGCTGGCCGATCGCGACATTGATGCTGCCCACACGGCCTGGCGTGGCGTGCTCGCCGGATTCGACACCCCCACGCTGGTCAGCCGCCAGGCACGGTTGGGATTAGGGCGGCGAGGCGCTGAGTCGATTTCGTTGTCTGCCCAGACCACACGAGAACTCGGTGAATTGGCGCGCTCTCACCAGACGACCGTCAACATCGTGTTGCAGGCCGCCTTCGCGCGACTGTTGTCTGCGCTGACAGGCCAGCATGATGTCGCCTTCGGCACCGTGGTCTCCGGCAGGCCCGCCGACGTGGCCGACGCCGAATCGATGGTGGGCCTGCTCATCAACACGGTGCCGGTGCGAGCCAGCCTCACGGCAGCCACCACCACCACTGAGCTGGTGAGTCAACTGCAACGCGCGCACAATGACACACTCGAACACCAGCACCTTGCGCTCAGCGACATTCATCGAATCACCGGTCACGACAAGCTGTTCGACACGCTCTTCGTGTTCGAGAACTATCCGATCGATACCGCCGCCATATTGGGTGACCAACAGTTGTCGGTAACCGACGTGTCCTTCCGTGAATCGACCCACTACCCGTTGGTGGTGCAGGCCGTACCGGGACAAGAACTCGGTTTCCGCATCGAATACGACAGCGATGTCTTCGGCGCGGCGGAAATTGCCGCCCTCGGGAAGCGGTTGGAGACCGTGTTGGTGGCGATGGCCACCGATCCGGGACGGCGGCTCTCACAGGTGGATGTGCTTGATGGTGCGGAGCTCAGCCGTCTGGATGTGTGGGGTAATCGGGCGGTGCTGACGCAGCCTGACCGCGCCCCGGTGTCGGTTCCGGAGTTGTTCACCGCCCAAGCCGCCCGTACCCCGGAGGCGGTTGCGCTGGTGTGCGGCGAGCACAGGTGGACGTATCGCGAAGTCGATGAGTCGGCGAATCGGTTGGCGCATCTACTGATCAGCCGCGGGGCCGGCCGGGGTGAGCGGGTGGCGGTGCTGTTCAACCGTTCGGCGGAGGCGATTGTCGCCATTTTGGCGGTTATGAAGGCGGGGGCGGCGTACCTGCCGATCGATCCGGTGGTGCCGGCGGCGCGGGTGCGGTTCATGGTGGCCGACGCCGCGCCGGTTCTCGCGGTGAGCACGGCGGATTTGGTGGCGCGGTTTGATGGTTTCGGCG
>JBNMQV010000011.1:0-190482 GCA_050205545.1 Mycolicibacterium celeriflavum | reverse complement strand
CGTGGTGGTCGTGGTTTCGGTCCGGGTTGTCGTGGTGCCGCCCGGCTTCGTCCCCGACCCGAACTACACATGGGTGCCGCGCACCAATGTGCGGCGGCCCACGCCCACCACGACCACCACCACGACGACCCCGACCACGACAACCCGGACCGAAACCACGACCACCACGTCACCGACGCCGACGACGACGGTCATCGATCCCGACGGTCCGGGGCCGCGGCAGCCCACCACCGAGACCCTCGGACCGGAGACGACACCGACCTCGAACTGCTTACCGGGCAGGGTGCGGGCCACCATCCGCAGGTTGACGGTGTCGAGTTCGATGCTCTCCACGCCCATCAACTGCGGGGCGTCGAGCAACAGATCGCGCAGCCCCGGATCCTCGTAGGCGCTTTCGGCGACGCTGTGCAGCAGGTCGTTGACCTCGTTGAGGTCGGCCGTGGTGGGCACGGGGATGTCGATGACGGCGCGCGCCCAATCCTTCGAGAGGTTGACCGATTTGACGATCTGACCGTTGGGGATCGTCATCATCTCGCCCTCGCTCGAGCGCAGCTTGGTGACGCGCAACGTGACGTCCTCGACGGTGCCCTCGGCCGGCGCCGCGACACCGGTGACCGTCAACGACACCAGATCGCCGAAACCGTACTGCTTCTCGGTGATGATGAAGAATCCCGCGAGCAGATCCTGGACGAGCCGCTGCGCGCCGAAGCCCAGCGCGGCGCCCAGCACCGCGGCGGGCGCCACCAGCGATCCGATCGGGATGGCGAGGATGTCGGTCACCTCGACGAGCACGATGACGAACAGCAGCGCGACCGAAACCCACGAGATCACCGACGCGACCGCCTGGCGGTGCTTGGTGGTCTCCGAGCGCACCAACTGGTCGCTAACCGCGTACTCGGCGTCGAGTCGCCGGACGACTTTCATTGCGCCCCAGTTGATGAACCGTGCCGCCAGCACCCCGCCGATCAGCAGGAGCGCGATGCGCACCCCGCGGTCGAGGATCCACACACCGATGTTGCCGGTCCAGAAGCCGCTCCAGCGCTCGGCGAAATCGAATGCGAGTAAGGTGCTGTTCATATCGGGACTAATCGTCGGTTTGGCTCTTGCGCCAACGGATCCCGGCCTCCAGGAAACCGTCGATGTCCCCGTCCAGCACCGCGGCGGGGTTGCCGACCTCGTATTCGGTGCGCAGGTCCTTGACCATCTGGTACGGGTGTAGCACATAGGACCGCATCTGGTTGCCCCACGAGCTGCCGCCGTCGCCCTTGAGCGCGTCCATCTCCGCGCGCTCCTCTAAGCGCTTGCGCTCCAACAGCTTTGCCTGCAGAACCCGCATCGCCGAAACCTTGTTCTGCAGCTGCGACTTCTCGTTCTGACAGGTCACGACGATGCCCGTCGGGATGTGGGTCAGGCGCACCGCCGAGTCGGTGGTGTTGACCGACTGGCCGCCGGGGCCGCTGGAGCGGTACACGTCGACGCGCACATCGCTTTCCGGGATGTCGATGTGGTCGGTGGTCTCGACCACCGGCAGCACCTCGACGTCGGCGAACGACGTTTGCCTGCGGCTCTGGTTGTCGAACGGGCTGATGCGCACCAGGCGGTGGGTGCCCTGTTCGACCGACAGCGTGCCGTAGGCGAACGGCGCGTGCACCGCGAAGGTCGCGCTCTTGATCCCCGCCTCTTCGGCGTAGGAGATGTCGAACACCTCGACGGGATAGTTGTGCTGTTCGGCCCAGCGGATGTACATGCGCATCAACATCTCGGCCCAGTCCGCGGCGTCCACCCCGCCGGCGCCCGAGCGGATGGTGACGACGGCTTCGCGCTCGTCGTACTCGCCGGACAGCAGCGTGCGGACCTCCATCGCCTCGATGTCCTCACGCAGCTTCGCCAGTTCGGCGTCGGCCTCGGCGAGTTCGTCGGTGCTGCCCTCCTCGGCGACCAGCTCGTACATCACCGGCAGGTCGTCGAGCCGCTGGCGCAGTTCCTCGACGCGGCGCAACTCCCCCTGGGCGTGCGACAGCTCGCTGGTGACCTTCTGGGCGCGCGCCTGGTCGTCCCACAGGTTCGGGTCGGAGGCCTCGTGCTCGAGCTTCTCGATGCGACCGCGGAGGCCCTCGACGTCGAGCACCCGCTCCACCGTGGTCAGGGTGGAGTCAAGGGCGGCGAGGTCGGCTTGACGGTCAGGATCCACGGGAGTTCAGGTTACCCGTGAGCCGATCGGACCCGGTTCTCACGACTGGCGGCAACGAACGCGGTGTGCGATCTAGCATCGGATGGGTAACCAGCCGGCCCCGACGCGACAGCCCCCTGCGCGAGGCCGGTAAGCGAAAGGAAACTTCGACAAAAGGTATCCATGCGCCCCTACCACGTGGCGATCGTCGGCTCAGGGCCCTCGGGTTACTTTGCCGCAGCGTCGTTACTCAAGTACGCCGACTCCACCGAAGCCGCCGACGTGCGCGTCGACATGCTCGAGATGTTGCCGACCCCGTGGGGGCTCGTGCGCTCGGGTGTGGCTCCCGACCATCCGAAGATCAAGTCGATCAGCGCCCAGTTCGAGAAGACGGCGCTCGATCCGCGGTTCCGCTTCTTCGGCAATGTCGCGGTCGGCGAGCACGTGCACCCCGCCGAGTTGGCCGAACAGTACGACGCGGTGATCTACGCCGTCGGCGCGCAGTCCGACCGGGCGCTGGGCATTCCCGGGGAGGAGCTGCCCGGCAGCGTCGCCGCGGTCGATTTCGTCGGCTGGTACAACGCCCACCCGCATTTCGAGGAGGCCACACCGGACATCTCCAACGGGCGCGCGGTCGTGATCGGCAACGGCAACGTCGCACTCGACGTGGCGCGCATCCTGGTCACCGATCCCGACGTGCTGGCCGCGACGGACATCGCCGACCACGCGTTGAAGTCGCTGCACGACCGCGGTGTCGAGGAGGTTCTCGTCGTCGGCAGGCGCGGGCCGTTGCAGGCGCCGTTCACCACGCTGGAGCTGCGCGAGCTCGGGCAGCTCGAGGGGCTCGGCGACGTCGACGTCATCGTCGATCCCGCCGACTTCGCCGACATCACCGACGACGACCTCGACGCGGCGGGCAAGACCGTGCGCAACAACATCAAGGTGTTGCGCGGCTATGCCGAACACACGCCGAAGAATGCCAAGCGGCGCATCGTCTTCCGGTTCCGCACGTCGCCGATCGAGATCAAGGGCGACGGCCGCGTGGAATCGATCGTGCTCGGCCGCAACGAGCTGGTCGAGGAGAACGGGCGCATCGTCGCCAAGGACACCGGTGAACGCGAGGAGGTGCCCGCCCAGCTGGTGGTGCGCGCCGTCGGCTATCGGGGTGTGCCCACGCCCGGTCTGCCGTTCGACGAGCGCAGCGGCACGATCCCGCACACTCACGGCCGCGTCGAGGGCAGCCGCAATGAGTACGTCGTCGGATGGATCAAACGCGGGCCGACCGGCGTCATCGGCAGCAACAAGAGCGACTCGCAGGAGACCGTCGACACGCTGATCGCCGACCTGGCCGGCGCGTCGCAACTGAACGACTTCGGCGAGGACCATTCGCGGCGGCTGGCGGAATGGCTGGTCGAGCGGCAGCCGAAGGTCGTCACCGACGACCACTGGCGATTGATCGACGAGTACGAACGATCAGCGGGTGAACCGCACGGACGGCCGCGGGTGAAGCTGACCAGCGTAGCCGAGATGTTGCGGATCGGGCACGGCTGAGCTGCGCTCGATTCTGCGCTCAGGGTCGTGATCCGGGCCGATCCACGACCCCACGTGCAATCTTCAGGAGTACGGCGTGAGCGGCGGCGGAGGCGGGGCGCCCGGTGGCGGGCCCTGCGGCGCGAATCGCCAGTTGTCCGGGTTCTTCGGCGAGTAGACGACCGGGAACAGCTGGCCCATCGTCGGCCAGTCGTCGACGTCCACCTCGAGCCGCTGGTACACGACATGCTCGTTGACCGTAGGCCCGTTGATGACGCCGGTGATCGTGACGTACTGCGGGCCGGTGACGTCAGTCGGCCGTGGGCTGACGCCAGTGACCAGCAGCTGACCCGACGGCCAGTCGGACGGGGCGCCGCGGCGGCGCATCAGCATCGGTCGGGCCAGCAGCACCAGCGCACCGATCAGCAGCAGTATCACCGCGAATTCCCACATCCCGACATGGTAGGACGACAGGCATGGTTTCCACGGCGCGCGAGGCGGACGATCTGGCACTGGCGCTGGCCCTGGCCGACGAAGCCGATGCCCGCACGATGGCCCGCTTCGGTGCGGTCGACCTCGTCGTCGAGACCAAACCCGACCTCACCCCGGCCACGGACGCCGACCTCGAGGTCGAATCGATGATCCGCGCCCGACTCGACGAACAACGACCCGATGACTCGGTGTTCGGCGAGGAGTTCGGCGGCACGAAGGAGTTCGTGGGCAGGCAGTGGGTCGTCGACCCGATCGACGGCACCAAGAACTTCGTCCGCGGCGTGCCGGTGTGGGCGACGCTGATCGCGTTATTGCACGACGGTGTCCCGGTGCTCGGCGTGGTGAGCGCGCCCGCGCTGCAACGACGGTGGTGGGCGGTGACCGGTCGGGGCGCGTTCGCGCGGGTGGCCGGTCAATCGGAGCGGCGGCTGAGCGTGTCGAAGGTAGACGACCTCGGATCGGCGAGCCTGGCGTTCTCCAGCCTCTCGGGCTGGGCCGACCGCGGCATCCGCGACCGGTTCGTCGCGCTGACCGACACCGTCTGGCGGGTGCGCGGTTACGGCGACTTCTACAACTACTGCCTCGTCGCCGAGGGTGCGGTCGACATCGCGATGGAGCCCGAGGTGTCGACGTGGGACCTGGCGCCGCTCGATGTCCTGGTGCGCGAGGCCGGCGGCCGGTTCACCAACCTCGCCGGTGAGGACGGTCCGCACGGCGGCAGCGCGGTGGCGACCAACGGCCTGTTGCACGACGCCGTTTTGCGCCGGCTCTTGTGAGTTCGACTACAACTTACTGATGAGTCAGTTCAGATACCTTACTCTGGAGTCAGTTCGACGAGTTCGGACGTTCCCAAACAAAGCGAGGCAGTCGAAATGAGCAAAACTCTGCCGTCGAAAAACGGATCCCAGCCGAAGCGAGGCGGCAAAGAAAGCGCCGTCGGCCTGAAAAAGCACAAGCGTTCCGCGACCGATCTCGGCCTCGCGCTGGTCACTCCCCTGGTCGGTCAGGAATTCCTGGATCGCTACAACCTGCGCGATCCGCTCAACCGCGGCCTGAAGTACGGCGTCAAGCAGGTCTTCTCCGTCGCGGGCGCGGCCAGTCGGCAGTTCAAGCGCGTTTCGGGTAACCAGAGCGGCCCGACCCGGCTGAAGAAGAGCGGTTCGGACTACTTCGACCTCACCCCCGACGACGAACAGCAGATGATCGTCGAGACGGTCAGCGAGTTCGCCGAGGAGGTCATTCGCCCCGCGGCGCGCGAAGCCGACGAGGCCGCCGACTACCCCACCGGCCTCGTCGCCAAGGCGTCCGAGCTCGGTATCACCGCGATCAACGTGCCCGAGGACTTCGAGGGCATCGCCGCACATCGTGCGGCCGTCACCAACGTCTTGGTCGCCGAGGCGCTGGCCTACGGCGACATGGGCCTCGCGCTGCCGATCCTCGCCCCCGCCGGCGTCGCGTCGGCGCTCACGCACTGGGGCAGCGCCGACCAGCAGGCCACGTATCTGAAGGAGTTCGCCGGCGAGAACGTCCCGCAGTCGTGTGTGGCGATCGCCGAACCGCGTCCGCTGTTCGATCCGACCGCGTTGAAGACGACCGCCGTCCGGACCCCGAGCGGGTACCGCCTCGACGGGGTCAAGTCGCTGGTGCCGGCCGCCGCGAACGCCGAATTGTTCATCGTCGCAGCGCAACTCAATGGGAAGCCCGCGCTCTTCATCGTCGAATCGTCGTCGAAGGGGCTCAGCGTCACGCCCGACCCCGGTATGGGCATCCGCGGCGCGGCGATCGGGCAGGTGGCGCTCGAAGGCGTCAACGTGCCACTGTCGGCGCGCCTCGGCGAGGAGGGCGCGAGCGACGAGGACTACTCGGAAGCGCTCGCGCTGTCGCGACTCGGATGGGCGGCGCTGGCCGTCGGAACCTCGCATGCGGTGCTCGACTACGTCGTTCCATATGTCAAGGAACGCCACGCATTCGGTGAGCCGATCGCGCACCGGCAGGCGGTGGCGTTCATGTGCGCCAACATGGCGATCGAGTTCGACGGCCTGCGGTTGATCACGTGGCGCGGCGCGTCGCGCGCCGACCAGGGTCTGCCGTTCGCCCGCGAGGCCGCGCTGGCCAAGCGGCTGGGCACCGACAAGGGCATGCAGATCGGCCTGGACGGCGTGCAGCTGCTCGGCGGCCACGGATACACCAAGGAGCACCCCGTCGAGCGCTGGTACCGCGATCTGCGGGCCATCGGCGTCGCCGAGGGTGTCGTCGTTATTTGAGCAGTCATTCCATATAAGCCGAAAGTCGAACCATGGCAATCAATCTGGAACTCCCCCGCAAGCTCGAGGCGGTCATCGAGAAGGCCCATCAGGGCGCGGCGGAGATGCTGCGTCCGATATCGCGAAAATGGGATCTGCGCGAGCACGAATACCCGGTGGAACTCGACACCCTGGCCACCCTCTTCGAGGGCATCCAGGATGCGAAGGCGTTCGCGTTCGCCGGCGCCGAGGCATTCGCCGGCGGTGACGAGCCCAGGGGCGCCAACCACAACGGCGCCAACATGTCGGCCGTGCTCAACGTGATGGAGATCAGTTGGGGCGACGTCGCTTTGATGCTGTCGGTGCCGCGCCAGGGGTTGGGCAACGCCGCGATCTCCAGCGTCGCCACCCGCGAACAACTCGAGCGGCTGGGCAAGGACGTGTGGGCCGCGATGGCGATCACCGAACCGGGCTTCGGATCCGATTCGGCGGCGGTGTCGACCACCGCGACGCTCGACGGCGACGAGTACGTCATCAACGGCGAGAAGATCTTCGTCACCGCGGGCTCGCGGGCCACCCACATCGTGGTCTGGGCGACGCTCGACAAGTCATTGGGTCGCGCGGCGATCAAGTCGTTCATCGTGCCGCGCGAACACCCCGGGGTGACCGTCGAACGACTCGAGGACAAGCTCGGCATCAAGGCCTCCGACACCGCGACCATCCGCTTCGACAACGTCCGGATCCCCAAGGACAACCTGCTGGGTAGCCCGGAGATCCACGTGGAGAAGGGTTTTGCCGGGGTCATGGAGACCTTCGACAACACCCGGCCCGTCGTCGCCGCGATGGCCGTCGGCATCGCCCGCGCCGCCCTCGAGGAGCTGCGCAAGATCCTCACCGAGGCCGGTGTCGAGATCTCCTACGACAAGCCGTCACACGCCCAGAGCGCACCGGCGGCGGAGTTCCTGCGGATGGAATCTGATTGGGAGGCCGCGTATCTGCTGATGGTGCGCTCGGCGTGGCAGGCCGACAACGACATTCCGAACTCGAAGGAAGCGTCGATGGGCAAGGCCAAGGCCGGCCGGGTGGCCAGTGACATCACGCTCAAGGCGGTCGAGTTGGCCGGCACCGTCGGGTATTCGGAGGTCACGCTGCTGGAGAAGTGGGCGCGCGACAGCAAGATTCTCGACATCTTCGAAGGCACCCAACAGATTCAGCTGCTCGTGGTGGCGCGTCGCCTGCTCGGATTGTCGTCGGCCGAGCTCAAGTAGTTCCTCGCCTATTTCGCGGCGATTTTGGGCAGTTTCGCGCCTGCTCGCCGGAGATCAGAAGCCGTCGTGGACGACCACGCGGGTGCGGCCGGTGACGCCGCCACCGATGATCGTGCGCAAGGTGTGCGGCGCCTCGAGCACCGTGACGTCCTTCGTGACGTCCGCGAGATGCTGCGGCTTGAGCTCGCCTTCCAGCTGCTTCCAGATCTCGCGGCGCGGATCGATCGCGAGCGCAACGGAGTCGACCCCGGCCAGGGTGACGCTGCGCAGGATGAACGGCATCACCGTCGTCGGCAGATCAGCGGACCGGGCCAGCCCCGAAATCGCTGCCACTCCACCGTAATTGAGCGTGCTCAGCGCGTACGCGAGGGTGTCGCCGCCGACGCTGTCGAGCACCGCCGCCCATTTCGACTTCCCCAGGGGTCGGACCTTCTCGCCCTCCTCGGGCAGCCGTCCGATCACCTGGTAGGCGCCCAACCCCATCAGGTAGTCGTGCGCTTCGGCCTTGCCCGTCGACGCGACGACCTCGTAGCCGAGGGCGGCGAGCAGGTCGACGCCGATGCTGCCGACGCCTCCGGTCGCGCCGGTGACCAGGACGGGGCCGTCCTGCGGGCGCACGCCGTGCGCACGAATCGCGTTGACGCTCATGGCCGCGGTGAAGCCGGCGGTTCCGATGGCGGCGGCCTCGCCGGTCGTCAACCCGTCGAGCTTGACCAGGTAGTCGGCCGGGAAACGGGCGGTGTCGGCGTATCCGCCGTGCCTGCCGGTGCCGATGTCGTAGCCGTGGGCGACGACCCGGTCACCGACCGCGAACTCCGATGACGTCGACGCCGTGACGGTGCCGGCCACATCGATGCCCGGAATGAGCGGATACGACCGCGCCACACCGCCTTTGGGCGTCACCGCGAGGGCGTCCTTGTAGTTGATCCCCGAGTACTCGACGGCGATCGTGACGTCACCCTCCGGCAGGAAGCGGTCGTCGACGACTTCGTGGCGGAGGGTGATGTCCCCTTCGGCGTCCTGGTGTGCGACCAGGGCATTGACTGCGCTCATGACGCCCATTGTTCACGAAACGCAGAAGTCCCCGGACGCGTGTTGCGGCCGGGGACTTCTGACTTGTCTTACGAACCGAGATGCGAGATGAGGTCCGGCTTCATCTCCTGCAGCTGCGCGGCCCAGTACTCCCAGCTGTGCGTGCCGTACGGCGGGAAGTTGAACACGCCGTTGTTACCGCCCGCGGCGATGTAGTTGTCCCGGAACGTGATGTTCGTGCGGATGGTCAGGCCCTCGAGGAACTCGGCGGGCAGGTTCGCGCCACCGAGCTCGTTGGGCGTGCCATTACCGCAGTAGACCCACAGCCGGGTGCCGTTGGCCACCAGCGCCGGGATCTGCAGCATCGGGTCGTTGCGCTTCCAGGCGCTGTTCGGATCCTCGGTCGGACCCCACATGTCGTTGGCCTTGAAGCCGCCCGCGTCACCCATGGCCATGTTGATCAGGAACGGCCACTGGCCCTCGGACGGGTTGAGGAAGGCCGACAGCGCCCCGGCGTAGATGAACTGGTCCGGGTGGTAGACCGACAGGATCATCGCTGAGTTACCCGACATCGAGAGGCCGACCGCGGCGTTGCCCGTGGTGGACACGCCCCTGTTGGCGGCGAGCCACTGCGGCAGCTCGCTGGTCAGAAAGGTCTCCCACTTGTAGGTTTGGCAACCGGCCTTACCGCAGGCCGGTGCGTACCAGTCGGAGTAGAAGCTGGACTGGCCGCCGACCGGCAGGACCAGCGACAGCGGGGTCTCGTAGAACCACTCGAACGCCTGGGTCTCGAGGTCCCAGCCGTTGTAGTCGTCACGAGCCCGCAGGCCGTCGAGCAGGTACACCGCCTTGGATCCGGTGCCCTTCTGGAACTGCACCTTGATGTCGCGGCCCATCGACGGCGAGGGCACCATCAGGTACTCGACGGGCAGGCCGGGCCGGGAGAATGCCCCCGCGGAGGCTGACTGGCCAGCCAGGCTCACGAAACCCGGTAACAGGGCCGCCGCGATGGCCGCCACCGCGAAGCGCCGCGCCCAGGGGCCGCGAATCTTGTCAATCAAGCTCATTCTGCAAGTCCATCCATCTTCCGGTTGCCACTGGAGTAGGCCGTTCCGTCTGCGATCGAGCGATCGCCATCGACACCGCAGTGCCTGTTGCACTGCGCTGTCATGCCCGCTCGACTGAGCCCAGGGCCGCCGAACGGACCGAGAAAATTTCAGTTGTCGCGTGTGCAGTAAAACATGATGATCAGCGCAGGAGAAACCCCGGGCCGTGTCGCGCGCCGCTTTCTGGGAGCAAATTCATACCAAAAGGACGGTCGAAAACGCTCTCGAGCGGGGCTTGGCGGGTGCTGCGGCCCCCTAGGCTTCCGGTCATGGCACCGGCCCGCACGCCGCGACTGTCGGTCGACGACTGGATCCAGGCCGGATACGAAATTCTCGCCGAACAGGGCATCAAGGCGCTCAAGCTGGAGGCGCTGTGCGAGCGCGTCGGCGCCACCAAGGGCAGCTTCTACTGGCACTTCTCCGATATGGCCGGCTACCGGTCCGCGCTCGTGCGGGCGTGGGGCGAGGTGCGCGACGACGACCGGCGGCACTTCGCGGCGCTGAACGAGCTGCCGCCACGGGAGCGGCTCTCCCGGATGATGAGCGCACTCGTCGACGCCCGCCACCGGACCCTCGAGCGGGCCATGCGGGAGTGGGCCCGCACCGATGGGGAGGTCGCCGCCGGAGTGCGCGCCTCGGACCGGCGAGTTCTCGATGCGGTCCGGCAGGCGTTCGTCGAAGAGGGGTTCGACCCCGAGGAGGCCGATCTCCGCGCCAACGCCACTTTCGCCGCCGGTATCGGCTTCCTACACCTGTCCGGCGCGAAGGCCAGCGCGAGGGCCGCGGCGCGACGGGAGCGGTTCCTCGACATCATGCTCGCGCGGTAGTTCCTGCACGTCCCGCCGTCGAAGTTCCATACAAAAAAGTATGGTAACGTTCCGGTCCATGACGGCCGCCTCGGCTCTCCCGCTGGTCGACGCCGATTTCGTGGGCCGACTGGCCGAACGGGCGGCCGAGGCGGAGCAATTGCGGCAACTGCCACAGGCCACGGTCGACGAGCTCACCGCGTCGGGCCTGACCGATCTGCTGGTGCCGGCGCGATACGGCGGCATGCAGGCGCCCTTACCGGCCCTCTTCGATCCCGTCCGGCGGATGGCGCACGGCTGCGCGTCCAGCGCGTGGACGATCGGCTTCTACGTCCTGCACAACTGGATGCTGGCGTTGTTCGACGAGCGGGCGCAGCAGGAGGCATTCGAGAGCCGTCCGTTCCTGGCCCCCGCTCCCCTGGCGCCGACGGGTCGAGGGCTGCCGGTCGACGGCGGGATACGCCTGCGCGGCCGCTGGTCGTGGGCCACCGGCGTGATGCACGGCAACTGGATCATGGTCGGCGCGCTCTGCGGCCCCGACGAGGTCATCTATCCCGCGCTCGCGCTGCTGCCCATCGAGGACGTCGTCATCGACGACGTCTGGCACACCGACGGCATGCGCGCCACCGGTTCGAACGACGTCGTGATCGACAGCGCGTTCGTTCCCGAGCACCGCCTGGTCCGTGTCGTCGACATCTATACCGGGACCGCACCGGGCGCGGCGCTGCACGACGCCGACACCTACCGCTGGCCGATGGTGCCCGCCCTCGCCCTGCTGGCGGCGATGCCGGCGCTGGGCAGCGCCGAACGCGTCGCGGAGATCTACGCCGAGCGGCTGGCCGGCCGGGTGCTGGCGTACGAGGGCGTGATGCAGAAGGACAAGCCGATCGCGCAGGCCCGCCTCGGCGAGGCCGAGGTGCGGCTGCGGGCGCTGCGCGGGCTGCTGGCCGACACGATCGGCGAGATCGAGACGATCGTGGCCGCCGGAGATGCGGTGCCGAGGCCGGTGCGCGGCGCGGCCCGGATGGCCGCCGCGCACATCGTGCACGAATCGCGTGCGGTCATCGGGCTGCTCCTCGAAGCCTCCGGCGCCAGCGCGCATTTCGTCGACAATCCTTTGCAGCGGATCAAGCGCGACGTCGACGTCGCAGCGGGCCACGTCGTCTTCGACTACGACACCAGCCGCGAACTCGCCGGGGCATTGAGGCTGGGTATGAAGGTGTCACGGACCGCGATGGTGTGAATCGAAGGGGAAACCATGGCCGAGGACCTGCGCGATCGAGTCACCAAGCTGTTCCAGAAGAACGTCGCGAACCGGGTGATGCGGCATCTGCCGTTTCAGACCCTGTTGGAGACGACGGGACGCAGGACCGGCCAACCGCGACGCACCCCGCTGGGCGGGCGTCGGGTCGGCAACGAGTTCTGGTTCGTCTCCGAATTCGGCGAGAACTCGCAGTACGTGAAGAACATAAAGGCTGACCCCGCGGTTCGAGTCCGGCTGAATGGCAAGTGGCACAAGGGAACCGCCCACATCGTCGCCGACGACGACCCGCATGAGCGGCTGCGCTCCCTGCCGCAGTTCAACAGCTTCGGCGTGCGGACGTTCGGCACGAACCTGCTGACCATCCGGGTCGATCTCGAGGATTGACTCGAGCCGAAGGTAAAACTAAAGTCAGTTTTAGTTCTGGGTCGTGAACGTCGGCCCGCCGTCACCGTCGATGGAGCGAACCATGGAATCGTTTGTCCACCTGCGAAAGGGCCGCACCCCCAAGCGCTTGCACGCCGACCTCGACGGTTTGAAGGACGACGAACTCGGCCGCGGCGGATTCGTCGGCCGCACCGCGAACATCTACCGACGCCACGACCCGACCGCATACCGGGCGTCGGGCCCGCTGCGCCCGCTCGACGTGATGACCAGCGAGCTCAAGCCCAGCGACGCCACCGACCCCGCGGGCACACCGCTGCTGCTCTTCAGCAACCAGGACTGCCGGATATCGCTGAGCCGGCGCGCCGACGAGATGCCGTTCTACGTCAGGCACGTCGACGGTGACCTGCTGTCGTTCGTGCACCGCGGTTCGGGTCTGCTCGAGACGGAGTTCGGCCCGCTGCGTTACCGCGAGGGTGACTGGGTCTACGTGCCGAAGGCGACGACCTGGCGGCAGGTTCCCGACGCCGAGACCACCCTGTTGATGATCGAGGCCACCGACGAATTCCGGGTGCCCCCGCCCGGGCCGCTCGGCAGGCACTTCCCGTTCGATCCGTCTCAGGCGACGGTGCCCGAACCCCAGCCGATCGATGACGACGGCCGGGCCGAATACGAGGTCCGTCTCATCCATGACGGCGGCCCCACGTCGCTGTTCTACCAACACAATCCGATGGACGTCGAAGGATGGCGCGGCGACAACTTCCCGTTCACCTTCAACATCGCCGACTACAACGTGATCGCCAGCGAGAGCGTGCACCTGCCCCCGACCGTGCACATGTTCATGCAGGCGACGGGCGTGGCGGTGATGAACTTCCTGCCCCGACCCGCCGAGACCGTGCCCGGCACCGAGCGCCCGCCCTGGTATCACCGCAACGTCGACTACGACGAGGTCTCCTTCTTCCACGGCGGCGACCTGTTCGGCATCCCGATGCCGCCCGGCCTGGTCAGCCACGCCCCGCAGGGTGTGCACCACGGCGCGCCGGAGAAGGCCCGCGAGCGGGCGCGGCGCAAATTCGACGAACAGGACCGCGTCGGCTGGTACGTCATCTCCGTCGACACGTCGCGGCGACTCACCCCGTCGGCCGAGGTGCTGGCGCACGATTTGGGACAGCACTCGTGACGCAGACGACGGAGGCGCCGGTCCGCCACGAATACGACCGCATCCCCTATCTCGTTGCGTACCAGAACACTTCGGGCGTGCGCGACGTCTACGGCGGGGTGGCCGAGCTGGTGGTGCTGGAAAGCTACCTGCTGCGGCCGAAGGACAAACCGAGCGACACCGTGCTGGTGTTCATGCACCCGATCGGCGGCGGTGCGTACCTGCCGATGATCAACGCGCTGGCCCGCGGCGGGCACCACGTCATCTACTGCAACAGCCGATTCCGCGGCACGGACTCCGCCCTGCTGATGGAGAAGGTGGTCGAGGATCTCGGCGAGTGCGTCAAGGACGCCAAGAACCGGTTGGGTTATTCGAAGGTGGTGCTGGCCGGGTGGAGCGGAGGCGGCTCGCTGTCGGTGTTCTACCAGCAGCAGGCCCAGCACCCCACGATCACCTCCAGCCCGTCGGGCGACGGTCCGGACCTGACCAAGCTCGGCCTCATTCCCGCCGACGGTCTCATGCTGCTGGCCGCGCACGTCAGCCGCCACGGCACGCTCACCGAATGGCTGGACGCGTCGATCCTCGACGAGTCCGATCCGACCAAACGCGACCCCGAACTCGATCTGTACAACCCGGACAACCCCAATCAGCCGCCGTATTCGCAGGAGTTCCTCGAACGCTATCGGCAGGCGCAGATCGACCGTAACCGTCGAATCACCAAGTGGGTCAAGGACAAACTGGCCGAACTCCAGGCGGCGGGGCGGCCCGATGACGAGTTCGCGTTCGTCGTGCACGGCACGATGGCCGACCCCCGCTGGCTCGATCCCGCCGTCGACCCGAACGAACGCACCCCGGGCACCTGTTACCTGGGCGATCCTCAGGTGGTGAACAACGGCCCGGTGGGGCTGGCGCGGTTCTGCACGCTGCGCAGCTGGCTGTCGCAGTGGAGCTACGACGACGCCAACGGCGATGCGGTCAAGTGCGGGCCCGACATCGCGGTGCCGACCCTGGTGATCGGCAACCTCGCCGACGACGCGTGCACGCCGAGCCACACCCGCAGGCTGTTCGAGGCGATCGGGCATCATGACAAGGAGATGTACGAGATTCCGGGCGCGAACCACTACTACGCGGGCGACGATCAACGCGACAAGCGTCGCGAGGCCGTTGGGATCTGCACGGACTGGCTGCACAGGCACGGCTTCTCGCTATGACCACAGGCCCGCTGGACGGTATCCGCGTCATCGAGGTCGGCACGCTGATCTCCGGGCCGTTCGCCGGGCGCCTCCTCGGCGACATGGGCGCCGAGGTGATCAAGATCGAGCCGCCGGGCGCCCCGGACCCGCTGCGGACCTGGGGGCAGGCCGAGCTCGACGGGCACCACTTCTTCTGGACCGTGCACGCACGCAACAAGAAAGCGGTCACGCTGAACCTGCGGACCGACGGTGGCCGCGCGCTGTTCCTCGACCTCGTCGAGCGTTCCGACATCATCGTGGAGAACTTCCGGCCGGGCACGCTGGAGAAGTGGAATCTCGGCTACGACGTGCTGCGCGAACGCAACCGCGGGATCATCGTGGTCCGCGTCAGCGGCTACGGGCAGACCGGCCCCGAAGCGCACAAGGCGGGGTACGCCTCGGTCGCCGAGGCCGCCAGCGGCCTGCGGCACATGAACGGTTTCCCCGGCGGCCCGCCTCCCCGGCTGGCGCTGTCGCTGGGTGACAGCCTCGCGGGCATGTTCGCCGCGCAGGGCGCGCTGGCGGCGCTGTACCGCCGCACGGTCACCGGCGAGGGTCAGGTCGTCGACGCGGCGCTCACCGAAGCCTGTTTGGCGGTGCAGGAATCCACCATCCCCGACTACGACGTCGGCGGCGTGGTGCGCGGCCCGTCGGGCACGCGGCTGGAGGGGATCGCACCGTCGAACATCTACCGCAGCGCCGACGGCAGCTGGGTGGTGATCGCGGCCAACCAGGACACCGTCTTTCGCCGACTGTGCGAGGCAATGGGCCGTCCGGAGTTGGCCACCGACGACCGGTTCGCCAACCACGTCGCGCGCGGTCGCAACCAGGACGAGCTCGACAAGATCATCGGCGACTGGGCCGCCGAACGCCAGCCCGGCGACATCATCGAAACCCTCAGTGCCGCAGGCGTGATCGCGGGTCCGATCAATACCGTCGCCGAGGTCGTCGAGGATCCGCAGCTACGGGCGCGCGGGATGCTCGTCGAGCACTGGGATGAACGGGTACAGCGCAACGTGCTGGGTCCCGGTGTCGTGCCGGTGCTCTCGGAGACACCGGGAACCGTGCGATACGCGGGACCCGCCGCGCCCGGCCAACACAACGACGAGGTCTATTGCGGCCTGCTCGGCAAGAGTCCCGCCGAACTCGACGCACTGAGGGCGGAGGGAGTGCTGTGAACCAGCTAGCCGAACACGTACAGATTCGCGACGTCTCGCTGCGCGACGGCCTGCAGATCGAGGACCCGATCCCGTTGTCGGCCAAGCTAGAACTGCTCGCCGCGGTCGCCGCGACCGGGGTTCGCGAGATGGAGGCGACGGCCTTCGTTTCACCGTCGAAGGTGCCCGCGCTGGCCGACGCCGCCGAGTTGGCCGCGCACCTGCAGGAGTACCGCGACTCGCACGGCATCGAGTTCTCCGCGCTGGTGGCGAGCCCGAACGGCGCCAAACGCGCGATCGCGGCGGGACTGTCGTCGATCGAGTACGTGGTGTCGGCGGCCGACGGCCACAGCCGCGCCAACGTGGGCCGCACCTCCGCCGAGGCGACGGCGCTGATTCCGGAGATCATCGCGATCGCCCACGACAGCGGGGCGACCGTCGAGGTCATCGTCGCGACCACATGGGACTGCCCGTTCGACGGGCCCACGCCGCATCAGCGGGTCGTCGACGTGATGACCACCGCGTTGTCCAATGACGTCGACCGGCTGGCGATCGCTGACACCATCGGCACCACCACACCGCGGCGGGTCACCGAGACGATCGACGCCCTGCGCCCCATGATCGGCGACACCCCGCTGGGCGCGCACTTCCACAACACCCGCGGCGCCGGGCTGGCCAGCGCCTACGCGGCCGTCACGGCGGGCGTCACCCGGCTGGACGCCTCGGTCGGCGGGCTCGGCGGCTGCCCGTTCGCCCCTGGCGCGAGCGGCAACATCGCCACCGAAGACCTGGTATACCTGTTGCGCGACAGCGGGATCCGCACCGATGTCGACCTGCTCGCCGCGATCGACGCGGCCGGAGTGGCGCAGCGCCTGATCGGCCACGACCTACCGAGTTCGCTGCTGCGCGCCGGCGACCGAATCCTGAACTGAGCGGCCGTGCCCACCGGACCGTCGGGAACGCTGAGCGCCAAGGGCCGCCAGACCCGCGAAGCCATCGAACAGGCCGCGCGGAAACTATTCGCCGAACGGGGTTTTCACGGTACGACGCTCGGCGACATCACCTCGGCGGCGGGCAAGTCGCCCGCGGCGTTCTACCGCTATTTCGCGGACAAGGAGGACCTGCTGGCGGTGCTCGCGCAGTCGTTCCTGCGCGAGGTGGTGGCACCGTCCGGGGTGGCGCTCGACCTGCCCGAATCGCCCGACGACGACGCGTTCTTCCGCACGGTGGTCACCGGGTACTGGAACATGTTCAAACAGAACATCGGCATCATGATCGCGGTTGCCCAACTCGCGGCGACCCAACCGCGATTCGCCGCGGTGCAGAACGAGTTTCGCCGCTTCGGGATGGATATCGTCTCCGCGTCCGTGCGCCGGGCACAGGAGCAGGGCTACGGCGCCGAGCTCAACCCCGAACACACCGCGGCGGCCATCGCGCTGCTGTTCGAGAACTTCACCACCGTTTTCGTCGGTACCTCGGGCCTCGGCGTCGAGCTCACCGACGAGGATGCGATCGTGACGCTGTCGAGGATCTGGAAGAAGACGCTGTACGGTTTCTGAACCGCGGAAAGGAAATCAACGTGGATTTCGCGCTGCCCGACCATCTGCCCGGTCTTCTCGCGGAGATGGACGCCTTCATCGAGGCCGAGATCAAACCGCTGGAGCGAGAGAACATCCAGTACTTCGACAAGCGCCGCGAACACGCCCGCACGGACTGGGACAACGACGGCATCCCCCGGCGCGAATGGGAGGACCTGCTCGACGAGATGCGCAGGCGCGCCGACGCGGCGGGCTGGCTGCGCTACGGGTTGCCGTCGCGGTTCGGCGGACGCGACGGCAGCAACATCGACATGGCGGTCATCCGCGAACACCTCGCGCACAAGGGTCTCGGGCTGCACAACGACCTGCAGAACGAGTCGTCGATCGTCGGGAACTTCCCGCAGGTCATCATGATGGACCGGTTCGGCACCGAGGCACAGAAGGCCGAGTGGACCGAGGCGTTGATCACCGGGAAACGGTCGATGGCGTTCGGCCTCACCGAACCCGGGCACGGCTCGGACGCCACCTGGATGGAGACCACCGCGGTGCGCGACGGCGACGATTGGGTCATCAACGGCGCCAAGCGGTTCAACACCGGCGTGCACCGCGCCACCCACGACCTGGTGTTCGCCCGCACCTCCGGCGAGCCCGGCCAGGCCCGGGGCATCACCGCGTTCCTGGTGCCCACCGACGCGCCCGGGTTCACGGTCCCGTACTACTGGTGGTCGTTCAACATGCCCACCGACCACGGCGAGGTCGAACTGAAGGACGTCCGGGTGCCGGCCGACGCGGTGCTCGGTGAGCTCGACCGCGGCCTCGAGGTGGGCCAGACGTTTCTGCACGAGAACAGGATTCGCCAGGCCGCCAGCAGCCTCGGCGCCGCGCAGTACTGCATCGACCGCGCCGTGCAGTACGCAGGAGAACGCAAGGTGTTCGGCAAACCGCTGGCGGTGAACCAGGCCGTGCAGTGGCCGCTGGTGGAGCTGCAGACCGAGGCCCAGATGGTGCGCCTGCTGGTGTATTACGCCGCAACGGAGTTGGATCGCAACCACCACATGGAGGTCTCGGACAAGGTGTCCATGGCCAACTACCGCGCCAACCGACTGGTGTGCGAGGCCGCCGATCGCGCGATGCAGGTGTTCGGCGGTGTCGGCTACAGCAGGCACGAACCGTTCGAACACATCTACCGCCACCACCGCCGCTACCGGATCACCGAGGGCGCCGAGGAGATTCAGATCCGGCGGGTGGCGCAGCGGCTGTTCGGGTTCGGCAAGCGTTGAGCCGCGAACTCGCCGAAGCCCTCACCGACGTCCTCGGCCCGGTGCTCGGCGAGGGCGTCGCGGTGGAGAACCTGCGGGCATTGACCGGTGGGGCCAGCCGCACGACGTGGGCGTTCGACACGGTCACCGACGCTCGTCGCGCCCTGATCCTGCGCACCGGTCCGCCCGACGACGTGCACGCCAGCATGGAACTCGAAGCCGCCGTCCAGCAGCGCGCCGCGGCCGCGGGAGCCCCTGTGCCGCACATCCTGACCGCCGACAACTCCCCCGCGGCACTGGGCAATCCGTACCTGATCTGCGACGCCATCGGCGGTGAGACGATCGTGCGCAGGATCTACCGCTCGCTCGACGACGCCGGTCGCGAACGGCTACTGGTCCAGTGCGCCCGGGCACTGGCCGCCATCCACCGCGCCGACCATCGGGGCATCGACGTGCCGCCGTCGGACCAGCTCTCTGAGTGGCGCGCGCGGCTCGACGAAATGGGCGATACGACAGCGACATTCGAATGGGCGTTTCGCTGGCTGGAAGCCAACCGCCCGCCGCCGTCGCCGCAGGTGCTGGTGCACGGCGACTTCCGGATGGGCAACCTGATCGTCGACGACGACGGGTTGGCCGCGGTGCTGGACTGGGAGCTCGTGCACATCGGCGAGGTCTACGAGGATCTGGCCTGGTTCTGCATCCGCGCATGGCGTTTCGGCGCCCCCGAGGAGCGCGGGGCCGGCGGGCTGGGCAGCGTCGAGGATTTCCTGTCGGCATACGAATCCGCCGCGGGCGTCACGTTGGACCGCGACGCGTTCCGGTGGTGGCTGACCGTGGCCACGCTGCGGTGGGGCGTCATCTGCCGGTATCAGGCCGAGCGCCACCTCTCGGGGCAGACGGAGTCGGTCGAGCTGGCCGCGATCGGCCGGCGTGTCAGCGAAACCGAGTGGGACGTGCTGGATCTGCTCGAAGGAGGAGGACCGCGATGAGTTGGCTCTACGGCCGTCCGACGGCGGCCGAACTCGTCGCCGCCGTGGCCGGCTTCCTCGAGACCGACGTCCGTAACGCGACCGGTCCCGACGCCCAGGCGGCCGACGCGGGGCAGGTCAACTTCCACGCCCGGGTCGCGGCCAACGTCTTGCGCATCGTCGAACGCGAACTGCTCGACACGTCGGCCGGCGAGGTCACCCACGCGCTGAGCGGAATCGGCTACCGCGACGAACCGGAACTGGCCGCGGCGATCCGCTCGGGTGAACTCGACGGCCGTGCCGCGGACGTGTTGCCGGTGCTGCGGACGATCGTGCGGCACCGGCTCGACGTCAATCACCCGGGCTACTGACGCGGTTTGTGGTGCTTTGGCGGCGGTGAGCGCCGGTGCGGCTCCACAAGTCGCTCAGGGGCGGCGGATTCGGGCCAGCCACGCCGGTTCGTCGACCAGCGAACCCGCCGCCAGTCCGATGGCCTCGGCCTGGGACGGCTGGACCACGCCGCGATAGGCCGTCTCCTCCAGCGACTCGAGCACCCAGCCGTCGCCGAACGCGCCGCGGATGTCGGATTCGCTGACCTGCGGGCCGAATCCGCGGCCGCGGTCGGACAGCGCGAGCACGTGGACCAGGCCGCCCGGACGGCACGCCGCACGCAGGCTGCGAACGTACCTGGCGCGGTCGGTCGCATCGAAGATGTGGAACAGCGCGCTGTCGACGATGGTGTCGTAGCCGGCATTGCCGAGGTCCATCGCATCGGCGACGTCGAACCGTGCGTCGACGCCCTTGGCCTCGGCGTTCCTGCGCGCCTGCTCGACCGCCGACGCTGCGTAGTCGACGCCGAGCACGTCGTACCCGAGCTTCGTGAGCAGGATGGTGTGCTCGCCGGCGCCACAGCCGACGTCGAGCACCTTGCCACGGATCAGGCCGGCGCGTTCGAGATCGACGACGGCCTTCTGGGGCTCGCCGATCACCCATGGCGCGGTTCCGCTCTTGTAGGCGTCGTCGAATAGCGAGAGAGTAGGTGTCACGTCCATGCCGCTCAGTGTTCAACCTCAACCGGTGTTGAGGTCAAGGAGGACCACGTGACCGTTGCCCACGACACCGTCACCGACGTGGCCGATCGCCTGTTCCTGGCGATCGAGTCCGGCGACCGGGAGGCGATCTCGCGGCTGTGGGACGACGACATCGTGGTCTGGAAGATGGCCGACCGCGACCGCGACAAGGACCGCGCGCTTCGCGTCCTCCACTGGTTCATCGACGCCACCTCAGCGCGCCGATACGAGGTCATCGATCGGCAGTTGTTCGACGGCGGTCTGGTGCAGCAGCACATCCTGCACGCCACCGGCCACAACGGCGGTGTGATCGCCATGCGCGTCGGCATCATCATCAAACTCGGCGCCGACGGGCGGATCAGCCGGATCGACGAGTACTTCGACCCCGCGGAGATCGCTCCGCTGCTCGAGCCCACACAGTGACCCCGTCCGCGAGCCCGACCATGAGGAGACGACATGGCAAGCCTGAGTGAGCTTTTCAGCGACCCCGCTTCGACGGGAACGTGGACGCTGGATCCCTCGCAGTCGACGATCACGGTGCGCAGCAAGTCGATGTGGGGACTCGTACCCGTCAAGGGCCGGTTCACCGAATTCAGCGGTGAGGGTCAACTCTCTGCTCCCCAAACGGTTTCCGGTCATATCGACATCAAAGCGACGTCGCTGCGCACCGGCATCCGAAAGCGCGACGCACACCTGCACTCCGCCGATTTCTTTGAGGCCGAGCGGTTCCCGGAGATCGGCGTGCTCATCTCCGGCGCCGACGCCATCGACGGCGACACCATCGACCTGCGAGCCGAACTGACCATCAAGGGCACGACGAAGCCGCTGACCCTGCGCACCAAGGTCTCACCGGTCGGCGACGGCGGGATGCGCCTGACCACCCAGGCCACCGTCAACCGGCAGGACTTCGCGGTGGACGGCAATCTGGTCGGGATGATCGGCGACAAGGCGACGATCTCCGGCGACTTGGTGTTCCGGCACACCCGCTAGCCGTACGATCACCGCATGGCCGAGTCATCGCGACCGTTGCGGGTCCTCGTCTACAGCAACAACCCCAGGACCCGGGAAGAGGTGCAACTCGCGCTCGGTAAGCGGGTGCATCCGGAGTTGCCGGAGCTGTCCTACGAAGAGGTGGCCACCGGACCCATGGTCATCCGGCAGATGGACGAGGGCGGGTTCGACCTGGTGATCCTCGACGGCGAGGCCACCCCGGTCGGCGGGATGGGAATCGCCAAGCAGCTCAAGGACGAGATCGCCGATTGCCCGCCGATCCTGGTGCTCACCGGCAGGCCCGACGACGCGTGGCTGGCTCGCTGGTCGCGCGCCGAGGCCGCCGTTCCCCACCCGATCGATCCGATCCGGCTGGGCGACGCCGTGGCCTCGCTGCTGCGCACCCCCGTGCAATAGCCAGAAAACACGTAAACAGCTGTCGCACTTGCCTATTGGAGGCACGACGACATAGCCACGCGTTGCCAATAGCGATACTAACCAAAAGGTGTGGCGCGCATCCCAAAGGGCGCTAGGGTGTGGGTAAGCTCACATCGGACAGCCCACGAGGGAGCGTTTGCTCGGTATGGATTTGTACACGCCAATCCTGGTGCTTGGCGCCATCGCGGCTGCGTTCGCAGTCGGCTCGGTGGCCATTGCTCTGCTGGTCGGCCCGCGCCGCTACAACAGGGCCAAGCTCGAGGCCTACGAATGCGGGATCGAGCCCGTGCCGCACGGCGGTGCGTCCGGTCAGCCCACTGGCCAGCGGTTTCCGATCAAGTACTACCTGACCGCGATGTTGTTCATCATCTTCGACATCGAGATCGTGTTCCTCTACCCGTGGGCGGTGGCCTTCGACAACCTCGGGCTGTTCGCGCTGGTAGAGATGCTGCTGTTCATGGCGACGGTGTTCGTGGCCTACGCCTATGTCTGGCGGCGGGGAGGTCTGGCATGGGACTAGAAGAGAAGCTGCCCGGAGGGATCCTGCTGTCCACCGTCGAGAAGGTGGCCGGATACATCCGCAAGGGCTCGCTGTGGCCGGCGACGTTCGGGCTGGCCTGCTGCGCGATCGAGATGATGGCGACCGCGGGTCCGCGCTTCGACATCTCGCGGTTCGGCATGGAGCGGTTCTCGGCTACGCCCCGGCAGGCCGACCTGATGATCGTGGCCGGCCGGGTCAGCCAGAAGATGGCGCCCGTGCTGCGGCAGATCTACGACCAGATGGCCGAGCCGAAATGGGTGCTGGCGATGGGGGTGTGCGCGTCCTCGGGCGGCATGTTCAACAACTACGCGATCGTCCAGGGCGTCGATCACGTCGTGCCGGTGGACATGTACCTGCCCGGCTGCCCGCCGCGCCCGGAGATGCTGCTGCACGCGATTCTCAAGCTGCACGACAAGATTCAGGAGATGCCGCTCGGCGTGCACCGCGAAGAGGCCATCCGCGAGGCCGAGAAGGCGGCGCTGGCGGTCACCCCCACCATCGAGCTCAAGGGTCTGCTGCGGTGACGGATCAGTCGGTAAACGGATCCGAGCCGCGGGCCTACGTCGCACCCCCCGAGGTCATCAGGATCCGGCGGGGAATGTTCGGCAACACCGACACCGGCGACACTTCGGGCTACGGACGCCTGGTCCGCCCGGTCACCCTTCCTGGCAGCTCGCCACGGCCCTACGGGGGGTATTTCGACGAGGTCATCGACCACCTGGAGGCCACCCTCGGCGCGGCCGACTTCGCCGAGTCCATCGAACGCGTCGTGGTTTACCGCGACGAACTCACGCTCGAGATCGACCGCGGCCGGCTGCCGATGGTGGCGAAGACCCTGCGCGACGACCCCGGCCTGCGTTTCGAGCTGTGCCTGGGAGTCAGCGGGGTGCACTATCCCGAGGACAGCGGGCGTGAACTGCACGCCGTGTATCCGCTGATGTCGATCACCCACAACCGCAGGATCCGTCTCGAGGTCACCGCGCCGGACGCCGATCCGCATATTCCGTCGCTGTTCGGTGTGTATCCCACCACCGATTGGCACGAGCGTGAGACCTACGACTTCTTCGGCATCATCTTCGACGGTCACCCGTCGCTGACCCGCATCGAGATGCCGGACGACTGGGTCGGACATCCGCAACGCAAGGACTACCCGTTGGGCGGTATCCCGGTGGAGTACTACGGCGCCGAGATTCCTCCGCCCGATCAACGGAGGGCCTACAACTGATGAGCATTTCGCACGTCCCGCCCACGCCGGGCGGCACATCGTCGCCGGACGCCTCGGACAACAACGAGACGGTTGTCCTTGTCGGCGGCCAGGATTGGGACCAGGTCGTACAGGCCGCCAAGGATGCGGCGGCCGCGCACGCCGGTGAGCGGATCGTCGTCAACATGGGTCCGCAGCACCCCTCGACGCACGGCGTGCTGCGGCTGATCCTCGAGATCGAGGGCGAGACGGTCATCTCGGCCCGCTGCGGAATCGGGTACCTGCACACCGGAATAGAGAAGAACCTCGAGTTCCGCAACTGGACCCAGGGCGTCACGTTCGTCACGCGGATGGACTATCTGTCGCCGTTCTTCAACGAGACGGCCTACTGCCTGGGCGTCGAGAAGCTGTTGGGCATCACGGACGCGATCCCCGAGCGCGCCAGCGTCATTCGCGTGATGATGATGGAACTGAACCGGATCTCCTCGCACCTGGTGGCGCTGGCGACGGGCGGCATGGAACTGGGCGCGATGAGCGCGATGTTCTACGGATTCCGTGAGCGCGAGCAGATCCTGTCGGTGTTCGAGACCGTGACCGGTCTGCGGATGAACAGCGCCTACGTGCGCCCGGGCGGCGTGGCGATGGACCTGCCCGACGAGGCCATCCCGCAGATCAACGAACTGCTCGAGCTGATGCCCAAGCGGCTCAAGGACCTCGAGGACCTGCTCAACGAGAACTACATCTGGAAGGCCCGCACGGTCGGCATCGGCTATCTGGATCTGACCGGGTGCATGGCGCTCGGGATCACCGGCCCGTGCCTGCGGTCCACCGGCCTGCCGCACGACCTGCGCAGGGCCCAACCTTATTGCGGCTACGAGACATACGACTTCGACGTGATCACCGATCAGGGCTGCGACTCCTACGGCCGGTACCTGATCCGGGTCAAGGAGATGCACGAGTCGCTCAAGATCGTGGAGCAGTGCCTTGAAAGGCTGCGGCCCGGGCCCGTGATGATCGAGGACAAGAAGCTGGGCTGGCCGGCCGATCTGAAGCTCGGCCCGGACGGGCTCGGCAACTCACCTGAGCACATCGCCAGAATCATGGGCCATTCGATGGAGGGGCTGATCCACCACTTCAAGATCGTCACCGAGGGCATCCGGGTGCCGGCGGGGCAGGTGTACGTCGCAATCGAGTCTCCGCGAGGCGAACTCGGCGTGCACATGGTCTCCGACGGCGGCACCCGCCCCTACCGCGTGCACTACCGGGATCCGTCGTTCAACAACCTGCAGGCCGTTGCCGCGATGTGTGAAGGCGGCATGGTCGCCGATCTGATCACGGCGGTGGCATCGATCGACCCGGTCATGGGCGGGGTGGACCGCTGATGGGCGCTTGCGCGAAGAAGAGGCAGTCATGAGCGTATTCCTGGAGCTCGGTCAGCGACCAGAGGAACCCGGCCCGCCGATCAACGGGCCGGTGTCGTATCCGGACGACGTCGCGGCCCGACTGGCCGCCGACGCCGAACGAATCATTTCGCGCTACCCGCAATCGCGTTCGGCGCTGCTGCCGCTGCTGCACCTCGTGCAGTCCGAGGACGGCTGTCTGACCCCCGCCGGTATCGCGTTCTGCGCCAGGCAGTTGGGGCTCACCGACGCGGAGGTCACCGCCGTGGCGACCTTCTACTCGATGTACCGGCGCACACCGACCGGTGAATACCTCGTCGGCGTGTGCACCAACACCCTGTGCGCGGTGATGGGTGGCGACGCGATTCTCGAAGCGCTGCAAGAACATCTGGGCGTGCACGCGGGCGAGACGACACCGGACGGGCGCATCACGCTCGAGCATGTCGAGTGCAACGCCGCCTGTGACTACGCCCCGGTCGTGATGGTCAACTGGGAGTTCTTCGACAACCAGACGACGTCTTCGGCCCGCGAGCTGGTCGACGGGCTGCGCGAGGGCAATCCGCCCGAGCCGACCCGGGGTACGCCGCTGTGCACCTTCCGGGAGACCGCGCGCACGCTCGCCGGCCTGCCCGATCCGCGCTCCGGCGGCGGCAAGATCGGCGACGCGACGCTGGCGGGCCTGCGGGTGGCGCGGGAACGCGGCATGCAGGCGCCCGACGTCGACACCCCGGCGGCCTCGACGGAGACGCTCAGCGACGAGGCGGCGGGTGCGGAAGCCACCCAGAATGCCGCCGCCCCCAGCCCGTCGGCGACCATCCCGCCGAAGTCGAACACCATCGAAACCAACCCGGACGCAACGGATTCCCGCGCATGACAGCTCTGACGCCCGTGCTCAGCCGGTTCTGGGACGAACCGGAACCGTGGTCGCTGGACACCTACCGCCGCCACGGCGGCTACCGCGCCCTGAAGAAGGCGCTGGCGATGGGTCCCGACGAGGTGATCGGGTTCGTGAAGGAATCCGGACTGCGCGGCCGTGGCGGCGCCGGCTTCCCCACCGGCACGAAGTGGTCGTTCATCCCGCAGGACGACACCGGCGCGGGCGCCAAGCCCCACTACCTGGTGGTCAACGCCGACGAGTCGGAACCCGGTACCTGCAAAGACATTCCGCTGATGCTGACCACTCCGCACTTCCTCATCGAGGGCGCGATCATCGCGGCCTATGCGATCCGGGCGCATCACGCCTTCATCTACCTGCGCGGTGAGGTGGTCCCCGTGCTGCGCAGGTTGCACGCCGCGGTGGCGGAGGCCTACGAGGCGGGCTATCTCGGCAACGACGTCCTGGGATCCGGCTTCGATCTGGAGTTGATCGTGCACGCCGGCGCGGGCGCCTACATCTGCGGCGAGGAGACCGCGCTGCTGGACTCCCTGGAGGGCCGCCGCGGACAACCGAGGCTGCGGCCGCCCTTCCCGGCCGTCGCCGGCTTGTACGCCTGCCCGACGGTGGTCAACAACGTCGAATCGATCGCGAGCGTGCCGCCCATCCTGCTCAACGGCATCGACTGGTTCCGATCGATGGGCACCGAGAAGTCGCCGGGCTTCACGCTGTACTCGCTGTCGGGCCACGTCACCAATCCGGGCCAGTACGAGGCTCCGCTGGGGATCACGCTTCGCGAACTGCTCGAGTACGCGGGCGGAATCCGCGCCGGACATCAGCTGAAGTTCTGGACACCCGGCGGGTCGTCCACTCCCCTGCTGACCGACGAACACCTCAACGTACCACTGGATTACGAAGGCATGGCCGGCGTCGGCACGATGCTCGGCACCAAGGCGCTGCAGATCTTCGACGAGACCACATGCGTGGTGCGGGCGGTGCGCCGGTGGACGCAGTTCTACGCCCACGAATCGTGCGGTAAGTGCACCCCATGCCGCGAAGGCACCTACTGGCTGGCGCAGATCTACGAACGCCTCGAAACGGGCAGGGGCACAGAGGCCGATATCGACAAGCTGCTCGACATCTCCGACAACATCTTCGGAAAGTCGTTCTGCGCGTTGGGTGACGGCGCGGCCGCGCCGATCATGTCGTCGATCAAGTTCTTCCGCGACGAGTACATCGCCCACCTCGAGGGCGGCTGCCCGTTCGATCCGCATGCGTCCACGCTGATGGCGACGGAAGGGGTCGGGGTCTGATGAGGGCGATGACTCGCCGAACGTGCGCTCAGCGCGATATTTCGGCCGAATTTTCGATCTGGTCGCACGTTCGGCGAGCTTGGGGGGTGATTCGATGACGCAGACCGCTGACACCGGCGCGGCCACCGACGTCGAGATGGTGAACCTGTCCATCGACGGTGTGGACGTCAGTGTTCCCAAGGGCACGTTGGTGATTCGGGCCGCCGAACTGATCGGCGTCCAGATACCGCGGTTCTGTGATCACCCGCTGCTCGATCCGGTGGGCGCCTGCAGGCAGTGCCTGGTCGAGGTCGAGGGCCAACGCAAGCCGATGGCGTCGTGCACCACGACGTGCACGCCGGACATGGTGGTGCGCACGCAGTTCACCTCACCGGCCGCGGACAAGGCGCAGCAGGGCGTGATGGAGTTGCTGCTGATCAACCACCCGCTGGACTGCCCGGTGTGCGACAAGGGTGGCGAGTGTCCCCTGCAGAACCAGGCGATGTCCAACGGCCGCGCCGAAACCCGGTTCGAAGACGTCAAGCGCACCTTCCCGAAACCGATCAACATCTCGTCGCAGGTGCTGCTGGACCGCGAACGGTGCGTGCTGTGCGCCCGCTGCACCCGGTTCTCCGAACAGATCGCGGGCGACCCGTTCATCGAGCTGCTGGAACGCGGTGCGCTGCAGCAGGTCGGCATCGCCCCGGGCGAGCCGTTCCAGTCGTACTTCTCGGGTAACACCGTGCAGATCTGCCCGGTCGGCGCGCTCACCGGCGCGGCCTACCGGTTCCGGGCCCGGCCGTTCGACCTGGTGTCGAGCCCGAGCGTGTGCGAGCACTGCTCGTCGGGGTGCGCCCAGCGCACCGACCACCGCCGCGGAAAGGTGCTGCGCCGCTTGGCCGGTGACGAACCACAGGTCAACGAGGAGTGGAACTGCGACAAGGGGCGCTGGGCGTTCACGTACACCACCCAGGGCGACCGCATCACCACCCCGCTGATCCGCGACGAGGACGGCAAACTGCGACCGGCGTCGTGGTCCGAGGCGCTCACGGTAGCCGGTAACGGGCTGGCCGCCGCCAGCGGCAGCGCGGGCGTTCTGGTCGGCGGCCGGATGACGATCGAAGACGCCTACGCGTACTCCAAGTTCGCCCGGATCGCGCTCAACACCAACGACATCGACTTCCGCGCCCGCCCGCACAGCGCCGAGGAGGCCGACTTCCTCGCCGCCCACGTCGCGGGTCGGCCCATGACGGTGACCTACACCGATCTGGAGAACTCGCCGGCGGTTCTGCTGGCCGGGTTCGAGCCCGAAGAGGAATCGCCGATCGTGTTCCTGCGGCTGCGCAAGGCCGTACGCAAGAAGGGGCTTCAGGTGATCGCCGTCGCCCCGTTCGCCACCCGCAGCCTGACCAAGCTGCGCGGCCGCCTGGTCAGCGCGGCCCCTGGCGACGAGGCCGCCGCGCTCGACGGGCTGGCGGACGACCCACAGCTACGGCTGCCCGGCGCGATCATCGTGGTCGGCGAGCGACTGGCCACCTCACCCGGGGCCCTTTCTGCGGCAGGCAGATTGGCCGAGGCGACCGGCGCCCGGCTGGCGTGGGTGCCCAGACGGGCAGGCGAGCGCGGCGCGGTGGAGGCCGGCGCCCTGCCCAACCTGTTGCCCGGCGGCCGGCCGATCAGCGACAGCACGGCCCTCGAGCAGACCGCGGCGGCGTGGCACGTCAGCGGGCTGCCCGACAGACCGGGCCGCGACACCACCGCGATCCTGGAGGCCGCGCGCAGCGGCGAACTGGGCGCGCTGCTCGTCGGCGGCGTCGAGGTCGCCGACCTGCCGGATCCCGAAGCGGCGCTGGCCGCGATCGAGTCCGCCCCGTTCGTGGTCAGCCTCGAGCTGCGCGAGAGTGCGGTGACCGCCGTCGCCGACGTCGTCTTCCCCACCGCGCCGGTGGTCGAGAAGGCGGGTTCGTTCCTGAACTGGGAAGGCCGACTTCGCCCGTTCCAGCCGTCGCTGAAGACCAACGCCATCCCCGATCTGCGGGTGCTGAACTTCCTGGCCGACGAGATCGGCGTCGCGTTGAACCTGCCGACCGCGTCGGCCGCCGGCGATGAGATCTCGCGTCTGGGCATGTGGTCGGGGCGCCGACCCGACGCACCGACCGTCCCGCACTCGGAACGGACGCCTCCCGTCGAGGGGCAGGCCGTGCTCGCGGGATGGCGGATGCTGCTCGACGAGGGACGCCTGCAGGACGGCGAACCGCATCTGGCGGGCACGGCCAAAACGCCGGTGGCCCGCCTCTCGGCGGCCACGGCGGCCGAAATCGGCGCCGGGGACGGCGATCTGGTCACCGCGAGGACACCGCGAGGGACGATCACGCTGCCGTTGGTCATCACCGACATGGACGACCGCGTGATCTGGCTACCGTTGAACTCGCCGGGCTCGCCGGTGCACAGCAGCCTCGGCGTCTCCACCGGGGACGTCGTGTCGATCGGGCGGGCCGAGCCGTGATCCATCCCGATCCCACTCTGTTCGGCCACGACCCGTGGTGGCTGATCCTCGCCAAGGCGTTGGCGATCTTCGCGTTCCTGATGCTGTCGGTGCTCACGGCGATCCTCATCGAGCGCAAACTGCTGGGACGCATGCAGATGCGCTTCGGGCCCAACCGCGTCGGACCCAAGGGACTTCTGCAGTCACTGGTGGACGGCGTCAAGCTCGCCCTGAAGGAGGGTCTGGTCCCCAGCGGAGTCGACAAGTTCGTCTACCTCGCCGCGCCGGTGATCGCGGCGGTGCCCGCCTTCATCGCGTTCGCCGTCATCCCGTTGGGCGGCGAGGTGTCGATCTTCGGTCACCGCACCGCATTACAGCTAACCGACATGCCCGTCGCCGTGCTGTACATCCTGGCGGCGACATCGATCGGCGTGTACGGGATCGTGCTGGCCGGATGGGCCTCGGGATCGACGTATCCGTTGCTCGGCGGGATCCGGTCGAGCGCACAGGTCATCAGCTACGAGATCGCGATGGCGCTGTCCTTCGTGGCCGTGTTCATCTACGCCGGCACGATGTCGACCTCGGGCATCGTGGCCGCCCAGGACGGCACCTGGTTCATCTTCCTGTTGCTGCCCTCGTTCCTCGTCTACGTCACCTCGATGGTGGGCGAGACCAACCGTGCGCCTTTCGATCTGCCCGAGGCCGAGGGTGAGCTGGTCGGCGGGTTCCACACCGAGTACTCGTCGATCAAGTTCGCGATGTTCATGCTCGCCGAGTACGTCAACATGACCACCGTGTCGGCACTGGCGACCACGATGTTCCTCGGCGGCTGGCACGCCCCCTGGCCCATCAACATGTGGGACGGCGCGAACACGGGTTGGTGGCCCCTGCTGTGGTTCGTCGCCAAGGTGTGGGCGTTCATGTTCCTGTTCTTCTGGCTGCGCGCCACCCTGCCCCGCATGCGCTACGACCAGTTCATGGGGCTGGGCTGGAAGGCGCTCATCCCGTTCTCGTTGGCGTGGATCATGATCGTCGCCACGGCGCGGGCGCTGCGCAACGAAGGTTTCAGCCAGGTGACGACGACGCTCGCATCCCTCGGCACCATCGTGGCGCTTCTGATCGTCGTCGGAATATGGCGGTCGGCGCGCCGGCGCAATGTGCGCGAGATCCCGCAGCAGAAGCTGGATCCGGAGATCTTCCCGACCCCGCCCCTGCCGAGCAGCAAGACGCAGACCGCAACCAAGGAGCGAGCCGATGCCTAAGTTCCTCGACGCGATAAAGGGTTTCGGGGTCACCTTCGGGACCATGTTCAAGAAGCCGATCACCGAGGAGTACCCCGAGAAGCCGGGCCCCGTCGCCAAGCGCTATCACGGCCGCCACCAACTCAACCGCTATCCCGACGGCCTGGAGAAGTGCATCGGGTGCGAGCTGTGCGCCTGGGCGTGCCCCGCCGACGCCATCTACGTCGAGGGTGCCGACAACACCGAAGAGGAACGGTATTCCCCCGGTGAGCGGTACGGCCGTGTCTATCAGATCAACTACTTGCGCTGCATCGGCTGCGGTCTGTGCATCGAGGCCTGCCCCACCCGGGCGTTGACGATGACCAACGATTACGAAATGGCCGACGACAACCGCGCCGACCTCATCTGGGGCAAGGACAAGCTGCTGGCGCCACTGCAATCGGGCATGTTGCCCCCGCCGCACCCGATGGCCCCCGGCGCCACCGACGACGACTACTACCTGGGCAACGTCGGACCCCTCGAGCAGGAGCCCGAGAGGGTCACCGGGGACGTGCGATGAGGCTCGACCTGTTGGCGGCGGTCGCGGCCGACACCCCTGGACACACCACGACCACGGAGGCCGTGCTGTTCTGGGTGCTGGGCACCGTCGCGGTGCTCGGTGCGATCGGGGTGGTCGCCGCGCCGAAAGCGGTGTATTCCGCGATGTTTTTGGCCACGACGATGATCGTGCTGGCCGTGTTCTACATCGCGCAGGGTGCGCTGTTCCTCGGCGTCGTCCAGGTCGTGGTCTACACCGGCGCCGTCATGATGCTCTTCCTGTTCGTGCTCATGCTCATCGGCGTCGACTCCTCGGACTCGCTCGTGGAAACGATTCGCGGACAACGGGTTGCGGCCATCATCATCGGCGTCGGCTTCGGCATCCTGCTCATCGCCGGCATCGGCAACGTCTCGGCCGGCGGATTCACCGGGCTCGCCCAGGCCAACGCCGGCGGCAACGTCGAGGGCTTGGCGGCGCTGATCTTCGTGCGGTACCTGTGGGCGTTCGAGTTGACCAGCGCGCTGCTGATCACCGCCGCGCTCGGCGCGATGGTGCTGGCGCACCGGGAACGCTTCGAGCGCCGCAAGACCCAGCGCGAACTCGCCGAAGAACGGTTCAAACCGGGTGGTTATCCGACGACGCTGCCGAATCCCGGTGTGTTCGCGCGTAACAACGCCGTCGACATCGCCGCCCGGCTGCCCGACGGTTCGGGGTCCGACCTGTCGGTCAGCCCGATCCTGCAGAAGCGGACGGTCACCGTGACGAACGGCAGAGGAGGTGGGGAATGAATCCCGACAACTATCTCTATCTGTCGGCGCTGCTGTTCACGATCGGCGCGGCCGGTGTGCTGTTGCGCCGCAACGCCATCGTGATGTTCATGTGCGTCGAGCTGATGCTGAACGCGGCGAACCTCGCGTTCGTCTCGTTCTCCCGCATGCACGGCCACCTGAACGGCCAAGTGGTCGCATTCTTCACCATGGTGGTCGCCGCGTGCGAGGTGGTGATCGGCCTCGCGATCATCATGAGCATCTTCCGTGCCCGCCAGTCGGCCTCGGTCGACGACGCCAGCCTGCTGAAGAACTAGAGGCGCGATGACGATTCCTGTTTGGCTGACCATCGCGCTGCCGTTGGCCGGCGCGACGATCCTGCTTCTCGGCGGGCGGCGAACCGATGCCTGGGGCCACCTTCTGGGCTGCGCCGCCGCCATCGGATCGTTCGTCGTGGGCGCGCTGCTCTTCGTCGACATGCTGGGCCGGGACTCCGAACACCGCGCGGTTCACGAGGCGCTGTTCTCGTGGGTTCCGGTCGGCGGACTGCAGGTCGATTTCGGGATGCAGCTCGACCAGCTGTCGATGTGCTTCGTGTTGTTGATCACCGGCGTCGGCTCGCTTATCCACATCTACTCGATCGGCTACATGGCCGAAGATTCCGGCCGGCGGCGGTTTTTCGCGTACCTCAACCTGTTCCTGTCGGCGATGCTGCTGCTCGTGCTCGCCGACAATTACCTCGGCCTCTACGTCGGCTGGGAGGGCGTCGGCCTGGCGTCCTACCTGCTGATCGGCTTCTGGGCGCACAAACCATCGGCGGCGACCGCGGCCAAGAAGGCCTTCGTCGTCAACCGCGTCGGCGACATGGGCCTGGCAATCGCGCTGATGGTGATGTTCGCCTACATCGGAAACATCTCGTACGCGGGTGTTTTCGCCGCCGCGCCGACCGCGGGCGAGGGTGTGCTGACCGCGATCGGACTGCTGCTCTTGCTGGCCGCGTGCGGTAAGTCGGCGCAGGTGCCGCTGCAATCCTGGCTGGGCGACGCGATGGAGGGCCCGACGCCGGTGTCCGCGCTGATCCACGCCGCCACCATGGTGACCGCCGGCGTGTACCTCATCGTGCGTTCTGGACCGGTGTTCGACCTCGCGCCCACCGCGCAACTCGGTGTCGTCATCGTCGGCGCGGTCACGCTGTTGTTCGGCGCGATCATCGGTTGCGCGAAGGATGACATCAAGAAAGCGCTTGCGGCGTCGACGATGTCGCAGATCGGCTACATGGTGCTGGCCGCCGGGCTCGGGCCGGTCGGTTACGCGTTCGCGATCATGCACCTGCTGACCCACGGCTTCTTCAAGGCCGGCCTGTTCCTCGGCGCCGGTTCGGTGATGCACGCGATGGACGACGAGGTCAACATGCGCCGCTACGGCGGCCTGCGAAAGGCGCTGCCGATCACATTCGTCACGTTCGGCCTCGGCTACCTCGCGATCATCGGCGTCCCGCCGCTCGCGGGCTTCTTCTCCAAGGACGGAATCATCGAGGCGGCGCTCGGTGCCGGCGGCGTGAAGGGATTCGTCCTGGGCGGCGCGGCGATCCTGGGCGCGGGCATCACCGCGTTCTACATGACCAGGGTGATGCTGATGACGTTCTTCGGCGAGAAGCGTTGGGCTTCAGAGGCGAGCGAAGCGACGGGGAACAGGCGTGTGGCGCACCCGCATGAGGCGCCCGCGGTGATGACGTGGCCGATGATCCTGTTGGCCATCGGCTCCGTCGGGTCGGGCGCGGCGTTCGCGATCGGCGGCACGCTCGAACACTGGCTCGAGCCGGTCGTCGGCGCGCACGAGGTGCACCACGTCGCCCCCGTCTGGGTGGTGACGACGGTGATCCTGGCCGTGGTGGCGGTGGGCATCGCGGTGGCCTACCGCATGTACGCCACCAAGCCTGTGCCGGAGGAAGTCCCGGCCGGATCGGCGCTGACCGTCGCGGCGCGCAGGGATCTGTACGGCGACGCGTTCAACGAAGCGGCGCTGATGCGGCCCGGCCAGCTTTTGACCCGCGGGCTCGTCGAGATCGACGACGAGGCGGTCGACGGCGCGGCCAGCGGCCTCGCCGCCATGGTGGCCCGGCTGTCGGCGGGTCTGCGACGGGTGCAGACGGGTTACGCCCGCTCTTATGCCCTTTCGATGCTTTCGGGTGCGGTTCTGGTGGTCGCGGCGATCCTGGCGGTGCAACTCTGGTGAACAACTTCCCCTGGCTCACGGTGCTATGGGCGACGCCGACCGTCGGCGCCGCGCTGACGATCCTCCTGCCCGCCACCCAGCGGGTGCTGGCCAAATGGTTCGCGCTGGCCGTCTCGATCGCGGTGCTCGCCATCACCGCCGTCCTCGCGGTCGGTTTCCAGCCCGGCGGCGAGCAGTACCAGTACGTCGAATCCCACCGATGGATCCCGTCGTTCGGCACCGGCTACATCCTCGGCGTCGACGGCATCGCGCTGGCGATCGTCGTGCTCACCGCGGTTCTGGTGCCGCTGCTGATCATCGCCGGCTGGAACGACGCCGACGCGCAGACCGGCTTGCGCGGGCGGTCGGTGCAGACCTACCTGGCGTTGACGCTGGCCGTCGAGGGCATGGTCCTGATGTCGCTGGTGTCGCTGGACATCCTGCTGTTCTACGTGTTCTTCGAGGCGATGCTGATCCCGATGTACTTCCTCATCGGCGGCTTCGGCGGTGAGAACCGGGGCAAGGCGGCGGTGAAGTTCCTGCTGTACAACCTGTTCGGCGGCCTGATCATGCTGGCCGCGGTGATCGGGCTGTACGTGGTCACGGCCTCGAGCGATGCGTTCGCCGCGGGCACGTTCGACTTCCGCGAGATCGTCACCGCGGTGTCGAGCGGCCAGTTCGCCGTGAACCCCGCCGTGATGAACCTGCTGTTCCTCGGCTTCATGTTCGCCTTCGCGGTCAAGGCGCCGCTGTGGCCCTTCCACCGGTGGCTGCCCGATGCCGCGGTCGAGGCCACCCCGGCCAGCGCGGTGCTCATGATGGCGGTGATGGACAAGGTCGGGACCTTCGGCATGCTGCGGTACTGCCTGCAGTTGTTCCCCGACGCGTCAACGTATTTCCAGCCGCTCGTGGTCACGTTGGCGGTGATCGGCATCGTCTACGGCGCGATCCTCGCGATCGGCCAGACCGACGTGATGCGGCTGATCGCGTACACGTCGATCTCCCACTTCGGATTCATCATCCTGGGCATCTTCGTGATGACCAGCCAGGGCCAGTCCGGGTCGACGCTGTACATGATCAACCACGGCCTGTCGACGGCCGCGCTGTTCCTGATCGCCGGTTTCCTGGTGTCGCGCCGGGGCACCCGCGTGATCCGGGCTTTCGGCGGCGTGCAGAAGGTGGCACCGGTCATGGCGGGCACCTTCCTGGTCGCCGGCCTGGCGACGCTCTCGCTGCCCGGCCTGGCGCCGTTCATCAGCGAATTCCTGGTCCTCATCGGCACATTCACGCGGTACCCGGTGCTCGCGGTGTTCGCGTCCACGGCGCTGGTGCTCTCCGCGATCTACATCCTGTGGATGTACCAGCGGATGATGACCGGGGCCGTCACCGAGGGCAACGAGCGGGTGCGCGACCTCGTGCCGCGCGAACTCGTCGTCGTCGCACCGCTGATCGCCCTGCTGCTCGTGCTGGGGGTGTATCCGAAACCCGCGCTGGACGTCATCAATCCCGCGGTCGACCACACCCTCACCACCATCGAACAACCTGATCCCGCACCGAGACTCGCGGAAGGGCCGAGACCATGACCCTCACCCCGCCCACCGTCGAATACGGTTTGGTCTGCCCGATACTGATCATCTTCGGCGTCGCCATCGCCGGGGTCCTCGTGGAGGCGTTCCTGCCACGGCAGCACCGCTACGCCAGCCAACTGGTGCTCTGCTTCGGCGGTTTGGCGGCCGCGCTGGTCGCGGTCGTGGTGCTCGCGCGGGATCTTCATGGCACCGTTGGTCGTTCGGCCGTGATGGGCGCCGTCGTGATCGATACGCCGGCGCTGTTCCTGCAGGGAACGATCCTGCTCGTCGGCGTGCTCGGCGTGCTGCTGGTCGCCGAGCGCCAGGTCGGCGCGGAGGTCGGGGCCGGGGTGCGTCGCGGCCTGGACGGGTTCACTCCCCAGGCGTCCGCCACGCCCGGCAGCGTCGCCGAACAACTCGCCACCAAGGCCGGGGTGATCCAGACCGAGGTCTTCCCCCTCACGATGTTCGCCATCGGCGGCATGCTGCTGTTCCCGGCGTCCGACGACCTGTTGACGATGTTCATCGCGCTGGAAGTGCTGTCGCTGCCGCTGTACCTGCTGTGCGGGCTGGCGCGCAGGCGTCGTCTGTTGTCTCAAGAGGCGGCGCTGAAATACTTTCTGCTGGGCGCCTTCTCGTCGGCCTTCTTCTTGTTCGGCGTGGCAATGCTGTACGGGTACTCCGGCACGCTGGATCTGGTCGGCATCGCCGAGGCCGTCGCCGCGGGATCGGGTAAGACGTCGCTGGCGCTGATCGGCACCGGCCTGCTGTTGGTGGGCGTGCTGTTCAAGATCGGCGCGGTCCCGTTCCACTCGTGGATTCCCGACGTGTACCAGGGTGCGCCGACGTCGATCACCGCGTTCATGGCCGCCGCGACGAAGATCGCCGCGTTCGGCGCGATGCTGCGCGTGTTCTACGTCGCGGTGCCGGGACTGCAAGCGGACTGGCGCCCGGTGCTGTGGGCGATCGCGATTCTGACGATGGTGGTGGGCACGGTGACCGCGGTGACGCAGGTGGACGTCAAGCGGATGCTGGCGTATTCCGCGGTGGCCCATACCGGGTTCATCCTCACCGGCCTGATCGCCGCCAACGAGGCCGGCCTGTCGTCGACGCTGTTCTATCTGTTCGCCTACGGCTTCAGCACCGTGGGCGCCTTCGCCGTCGTCGGCCTGGTGCGCGACGGCAGCGGCGAGGAGGACACCGCGATGGCCCGGTGGGCGGGCCTGGGACGTCGTTATCCCATTGTGGGGATCGTGTTCTCGCTGTTTCTGCTTGCCTTCGCCGGTATCCCGCTGACCAGTGGCTTCGTCAGCAAGTTCGCGGTGTTCAAGGCGGCGGGCGAAGGCGGCGCGATCCCGCTGGTGATCGTCGGCGTGATCGCCAGCGCGATTGCCGCGTACTTCTACGTGCGGGTGATCGTGTTGATGTTCTTCACCGATCCGCCGGAGGACGCGCCGACCGTGGTGGTGCCGAGCGCGCTGAGCACCACGGTCGTGACGGTCACCGCGGCGGTCACCTTCGCGCTCGGCGCGCTGCCTCAGCCGCTTCTGGACCTGGCGAACAACGCGGACCAGTTCCTGCGTTAGTCGCGCGGTAGCAGACCGGCCTGGCGGTACGCCGCTTCGAGATAGCGACGCATCCGGCGCTCGGTCGGCGGATCGGGTTGCAGCACACGGTAGGTCACCGCACCGGCCAGCATGTCGACAAGGACCTCGAGGTCGGCGTCCTCGTCGACCGCACCGTCCCGCTGCGCCTGCTCGAGCAGGGCGACGGCGAGGTCGCGCCGGGGCCGGATGTAACGCTCCCAGTACGTCCGCATCAGCTCCGGATGCGTGACGGCCGACCCGTAGATCTGCGCGACCAGGGCACGAAATCTCGGATCGGCGGCCGTGCGGGCGGCTCCGGCGATGTTGCGTCGCACCAATTCTCGGGTCGAACCGGACGCGATCTCCTCGCGGGTCGGCCACTGCATCTCGGTGCCGACGTGCGCCTCGATCGCGTCCGCGACGAGCGCCTCCTTCCCCGGCCACCGGCGATAGACGGTGGGCTTGCCGACGCCCGCGCGCTTGGCCACCTGCTCGATGCTGGTGCCCGCGATCCCGCGTTCGACGAACAGTTCGAGCGCCGCCCGCAGGATCGCCGCGTCGAGGTCCTTGCTGCGTGGCCGGCCCCTGGTGGGCGTGGTCATCGCACGCTTCCGGTCGTGAGTGCGCGAGTCAGCCAGCGGCTCAAGGCTTCCGGCCGTCCTCCGCGCCAGGCGAGGTGGCCGTCCGGGCGGACCAGCATCGCATCGTGGCCGGTGTGTCGATCGATGACCGCGGTCCGGTTTCGGCCCAGGTGCTCGGTCGCGATACCCGCCAGGGTGTCGTCGGCGCCCAACAGTCCCCAGCGCCCGCCCAGCTCTCGCCCCGTCAGGCCCGGCACCCGATCGCCCGGGCGCACGCCGGACCACCGCAACGACCGCGCAGCCAGCGGACCCCGGCGGTAGGAGACCCACAGTTGAGAGGTCCGGTAGGTCACCCACCGTTGGACGGCGGGCAGGCTCATCACCGGCACCACCAGGCGGTCGCGAATGAAGCGGCCGATCCTGCTCTGCGCCACATTGACTTTGGTGACCGCGCTCGTGCTGCGGAGCACCTCGGTGGCCAGCGGACGACGTTCGGCCTCATACGTGTCGAGCAGCCTCTCGTCGGCGACACCTGCCGCGACGAGCGCGAGCTTCCACGCCACGTTCTCGGCGTCACCGAGACCCGTCAACATCCCCTGCCCGCCGAACGGCGCGTGGGTGTGCGCCGCGTCGCCGGCGATCAGCACCCGGCCACGTCGGTACGTCGCCGCCAACCGGCGGTGCACGCTGAACATCGACAGCCACTGGGCATCCTCGATCGGTGCGGCGCGGCCGGTGCGCTCCGGGATGATGCGCTGCAATCGCGCGAGAATCTCGTCCTGCGTGGGTTTTTCCGAGTTCGACCGCGGGTCGTACGCGATGATCCGCCACGCCCCGCCGGGCATCGGCATCGCCCCGATCATGCCGTCGGGGTGTATCCAGCCCGTCGTACCCGAACGGTCGAGATTCCATCCGATGCGAAGGTCGGCCAGTAGGAAGCGTTCGGTCAGGCGAACCCCGGGAAAGTCGATGCCCGCCGCGCGGCGAGTCGTGCTGCCTGCGCCGTCGCAGCCGAGCAACCAGGCGGCGGTGATGTCCTCGCCGTCGGCGATGACTGCCGTCACCGTCGCACCGTCCTGTCGAATGTCGACAAGCCGTGTTCCCCAGTCGATTCCACCACCCAGTTCGCAGAGCCGATCCCGTAACGCTGCCTCGACTTCGGCCTGGGAGATCACCATCGGCGGCGCGGCGGTGTGCATGCCGGGGTCGCCGAAGCGGATTCGCATGATCGGCTCGCCGCCGAGATAGGTGAGGATGCTCATGGCCCGCACGGATCGCTCGGGAAGGTCTGCGAGCGCGCCGAGGCGGTCGAGCACCTCCGAACCGCGGGCATGCAGGAAGTTGGCCCGTGAGGTGGTGGCGGGTGCGGCCGCTGCGTCGATCACGCGAACACGAATGCCTTGCATCAGCAGGCCGCAGGCCGCGGCGAGGCCCGTCGGCCCCGCCCCGACGACCAGAACGTCGGAGCTCATCATCCCTCTTTCGTTACGCTACCGTTCCGTAATTAATCTAGGTGATGAGCGGGCGAGAGGCTAGATTCGATTTCCATGACCGATCCGCTCGTGCTCGTCGAGGACCGTGGTCCGGTGCGGGTGCTGACCCTCAACCGTCCGGAGGCCCGAAATGCGCTGAGTCGCGGGCTGATCAAGGCGACCTACAGCGCGCTCACCGGGGCCGACGCCGACGAGTCCGTCCACGCCGTGGTCCTCACCGGGACCGATCCGGCGTTCTGCGCAGGAGTCGACCTCAAGGAGGCGCAACGCGACGGCCTGGGGTATTTCGAGGAGTTCCGGTCGCAGAGCTGCATCTCCGCGACGGGGAACATGCGCACGCCGATCGTCGCCGCCATCAACGGTGCGACCTTCACCGGCGGGCTGGAGATGGCACTCGGCTGCGATTTCCTGATCGCCTCGGAACGGGCGGTGTTCGCCGACACCCACGCGCGGGTCGGCATCCTGCCCGGTGGCGGCATGACCGCGCGGCTCCCCCAGGTGGTGGGGCCGGCGATGGCGCGCCGGCTGTCGATGACGGGCGAGGTGGTCGACGCGGCCCGCGCCGAGCGCATCGGCCTGGTCACCGAGGTCGTCGCCCACGACCGGCTGGTCGACCGGGCCGTCGAACTGGCCACGCAGATCGCCGAGGTACCGCCGTCGGTCATGCGCGGACTGAAGGAGATCTACACGACCGGCGCGGCCGCGGTTATCGATCCGGCGTTGGCCGCCGAGGAGAAGATCGCGTACGCCCAGCATCGCGATTTCGAGGGCCTCGGCGACCGGTTCGCCGCGATCTCGGAGCGCAACAAGAGCCAGATCGACCGCTGACGTCCCCGGTCGGACGACTACGGGCGGACGCGGATGAAGTCGACCGTGCGTCGGCCGCCGAACTCGGGCCGCGGAGTCGTCGTCATCTCCACCTGTTTGCGCGCGTACACCGCGACCGGAGTGTGCGGGTCGAGCACCGAGACGTAGACCCGGTGCTCGGCCAACGAGGCGACGGCGCGCTCGAAGCATCCGTCGTCGATCACCTCGACGTGCGTCGCGCCCGGCCCGAATTGAAACAGCCAACGCGGCGGGTCGGGCAGGCTGTCGTAGGCGTCGACGACGGCGGCGGCGAACTCCATGTGATCGCGTTGGTTGGGAGCGCCGGGCTCCCACTCCGGACCGCCGTAGATGGTGATCACCACATCGGGCTCGACTCCGGTGATGGCCTCGACGATCTTTGTCCGCAGTTCCGGGCAGTTGCGGATCTCGCCGTCCGGGAACTCCCAGAACCGGACGTCGGAGACTCCGACGACCGCGGCCGACCGCAGCTGCTCCTGCTCCCGCAGCGGACCGGCCTGTTCTAGCGCCATCCCGGCGATGCCGGCTTCGCCGCGGCTCGCCAGCGCGTAATGAACCGCTTTCCCCTGCGACGTCCACTTCGCCACCGCCGCCGCGCACCCGTATTCGGGATCGTCGGGATGCGGCACCAACACCAGCGCGGAATGCCAGTCAGAGGGAAACGCGTCAGGCACGCCTTCTATGCCACCACACCGTGGACCACGATCGCGGTGGTCTGCTCAACCCAGTCGTCGCCGAGCGGCTCGCCCGGTTGCAGCAGGATCCGCAGCAGGGTCGCCCCGCCGATCACCTCGACGAGCCGGTCCGGGTCGACGTCGGGATAGACCTCGCCCCGCTTGACCGCGTCGGCCAGCCGGCTGCGCACCGCCGCGAACACGCCGGTGAACCGGTCCATCACTCGGACGTTGAGTTCGGCGTCGGCGACCATGTCGGCGATCAGACCGGGCAACGCCGCGCGCACCACCGGGGTCGAGAACACGTCGCGGGTGGCCGCGAGCATGGCGCGGATGTCGGCGGCGATATCGCCGGGCGGGGTGGCGATCGCGGTGGGCGCGGCGGGGAACGCGGCCTCGTGCACGAGCTCGGCCTTGCTCGACCACCTTCGGTACAACGCCGTCTTCGTGGTGCCCGCCCGCTCGGCCACAGCGGCGATCGTCAGATTCGAATAACCGATCTCCGCAAGAAGATCCGCGGTGGCGCGCAGTATGGCAGCGTCGATACGCGGGTCGCGGGGCCGCCCGGCGCCCGGGGTCTTGTCAACCGATGACGGGTCTGGTTTCATAACGCTACCCACCGTATCGTAATTACCGTCGAAAGAAGAGCTTGTGGCCAATGAACCGGCTGTCGAAGATGTCAGCCGCCTAGAGCACTCGAGTCGCGACCTCAGCTCCCTGCCCGGCGTGATGTCGCGCTGGCTGTCGACCGTCCTTCCGGACGGGGTGGCGCCCGAGATCACCGTGGAAAGCGGAGTCGACGCCAACGGAATGTCGTCGGAGACGATCATCCTGACCGGGCGGTGGACCGCCGACGGGCAACCGCACGAGCAGAAGTGGGTGGCGCGCGTCGCGCCGACCACCGAAGACGTCCCGGTGTTCTCGTCGTACCGGATGGATCACCAGTTCGACGTGATCCGGTTGGTGCAGGAGAAGACCGATGTTCCGGTGCCGCAGGTGCGGTGGCTGGAGGACAGCGGCGACGTGCTCGGGACGGCGTTCTTCCTGATGGACTACGTCGACGGGCGGGTGCCGCCCGACGTCATGCCCTACACCTTCGGCGGGAACTGGTTCGCCGACTCCCCCGCCGAACGGCGGCGCGAACTGCAGGACGCCACCGTCGGCGTGATCGCCGACCTGCACTCGATCCCCGAGCCGGAGAAGGTCTTCGGCTTTCTCGACGACGGCTCTGATCGCAATGCGTTGCGGCGAAACCTCAACTGGCTCAAGGACTGGTATCAGTTCGCCGTCCCCGACATCGGCCGTTCGGCGCTGGTCGAACGCGCCCTCGACTGGCTCGAGTCCAACTGGTCCGCCGACGTCGCGGCCACCGACCCCGTGCTGGTCTGGGGCGACTCGCGCGTCGGCAACGTGCTGTACTCCGGCTACCAGCCGGTGGCCGTCCTGGACTGGGAGATGGCGACGCTGGGGCCGCGCGAAATGGACGCGGCCTGGATGATCTTCGCGCACAACGTGTTCCAGGAACTGGCCGGCCTCGCGGGATTGCCGGGGCTACCGGACTTCATGCGCGAGGAGGACGTCAAGCAGACGTATGCGGAGTTGACCGGCGTCGAACTCGGCGACCTGCACTGGTTCTACGTCTACTCCGGCGTGATCTGGGCGTGCGTGTTCATGCGCACCAGCGCCCGACGGGTGCGCTTCGGGGAGATCGAGCAGCCCGAAGACGTCGAATCGCTGTTCTACCACGGCGCATTGCTCAAACGACTCATTGGAGATGACTCCTGATGCTCGGCCCCACAGACGAATTCCCGATCCACCAGATCCCGCAGCCGATCGCCTGGCCGGGCAGCTCCGACCGCAACTTCTACGACCGGTCCTACTTCAACGCACATGACCGCACCGGCGATATCTTCGTGATCACCGGCCTCGGGTACTACCCGAACCTGGGCGTCAAGGACGCGTTCGTGTTGGTGCGGAGAGGCGATGTCCAGACGGCGGTGCACCTGTCCGACGGCATCGACTCCGACCGGCTCAACCAGCACGTGCTGGGCTATCGCGTCGAGGTCACCGAACCGCTGCACAAACTGCGCATCGTGCTCGAGGAGACCGAGGGCATCGCCGTCGACCTCACCTGGAACGGCCTGTTCGACGCCGTGCAGGAGCAACGCCACGTGTTGCGCACGGGCACTCGAATCACGTTGGACGCGCAGCGATTCGCACAGGTCGGGTCGTGGAGCGGTGTCATCGCGGTCGACGGTGAGGAGATCACCGTCGACCCGTCGGTGTGGATCGGCAGCCGCGACCGGTCCTGGGGTATCCGCCCCATCGGCGAACCCGAACCCGCGGGCCGGCCGGCGCATCCGCCGTTCGAAGGCATGTGGTGGCTCTACGTGCCGATGGCGTTCGACGACTTCGGCATCGTGCTGATCATCCAGGAGGACCCGACCGGATTTCGCAGCCTCAACGACTGCACCCGGATCTGGCGCGACGGCCGGGTCGAACAGCTCGGCTGGCCGCGGGTGAAGATTCACTACACGTCCGGGACCCGAATCCCCTACGGCGCCACTATCGAAGCGACCACCCCGGACGGCTCGCCGGTGGTGTTCGAGGTCGAGTCCAAGCTCGCGGTGCCGATCCACATCGGCGGCGGATACGGCGGTGACTCGGACTGGCTGCACGGCGTCTGGAAGGGCGACAAGTTCACCGAACGGCTCACCTACGACATGACCGATCCGGCGGTCAACGGCCGCAGCATGTTCGGCGTGATCGACCACGTCGGCCGCGCAGAGTGCAAGGAGGGCGGCAAGACCAGCGAGGGCTGGGGCCTGTTCGAGCACGGTGCGCTCGGCCGCCACGACCCGTCGGGCTTCAAGGACTGGCTGACCGTCGCCGACTGAGTGAATTCGGTGCGCTACATATCGCTAGGCGACCGGAAGTGCACCGAAATCCCCGGCTCAAGCGGCCATGAACAACGCCGCCGCGGCGACCGCCTCCACCAGGAGGTAGAACCAGTTCGGGTAGAACGGTGTTCGACGGTCGACGACGACCGACACCACGCGGCCGAACGCCATTCCCGCTAACGCCACCCCGACCGTTAGCACCACACCGGTTCGCACGCCACCGCCGCCGATGACCGCGTACGCCAGCACCCCGGCGACCGCCAGGCCGAAACCGCCGTAGACGGCGCGCACCTCGGCCCGCGCCGTCGCGCCGCCCAGCGTGGTGCCGAACGGCCGGACCAGCGCGTCCGGCGCGACAAGGCCGTAGATCCCCATCCCGGCGAAGAACACGGCGACGATCGCCACGACCGCGTCTGCCACGGTAACCTCCCGTCAATCCGACCGGTTCAAGTCGACGTTCGGGCTCTCGGCCACAAAGCTTCTCGCCACCGGCGTGGCGGTCAGGATGCCGTCGTAGGAGTCAAGCGACCGGCGTGACCCGCACCGGGGCACGGCCGAAGACCATCGACTCCTCGATCCGGTCGAGCCGGTGGTCGATCGCGTCCAGCACGTAGTTGTGCCGGACGTTCCACGGCCGGTGGGTGCCCGACTTCGGCAGCACATGCGCCGCTCGCTGCACGTAGCCGGCGTTGATGTTCCACGCCGGCTTCTCTGCCATCGGCTTGTCACCCAGATGCGGGTAGGCGTGCGTGTACCCGTGAGAGTCCATGTAGGAGATCAACTTTGCGAACGCGCGGGCGGTCAGGTCGGCGCGCAACGTCCACGAGGCGTTGATGTAGCCGACGCACCAGGCCAGGTTGGGCACGTCCTCGAGCATGTGCTCCTTATAGACGAAGCGGTCCTGCGGTTTGACCTCTTCGCGGTCGATGCTGATCAGAACACCGCCGAGCGCCTGCAGCTGAATGCCGGTCGCGGTGATGAGGATGTCGGCATCGATCCGCTGGCCGGATCGCAGCACCACACCCGTCGAATCGATGTGATCGATCTGGTCGGTCACCACATCGAGCCGACCGGTGTTGATCGCGTCGTAGAAGTCGTTGTCCAGCATCGCGCACAACCGTTGATCCCACGGGTCGTAGCGCGGCTTGAAGTGCACGTCGACCGGAAAACCCTTGGGCAGGTTGCGTTTTGCGTAGCTGCGGATGTAGCGCCTGCTGAGCTTGGGCGCCGCCTTGGCGAACGCGTAGATGAACACCGTGAAGATCGTGTTGTAGATGCGCGCGCCCCAGTAGCCGGCCCGGCCGGGCAGCACCTTGCGCAGCGCCTGCACGATCGGATTGACCCGCGGCCCCGACAGCATGTAGGTCGGCGAGCGTTGCAGCATCGTCACGTGGCCGGCGTTCTCGGTCAGCGACGGGATCATGCTCACCGCCGTCGCGCCGCTGCCGATGACCAAGAGCCGCTTGCCCTCGTAGTCCAGCGATTCCGGCCAGTGCTGCGGGTGCACGACCTCACCGCTGAACTCCTCGAGGCCCGGGAAGTCAGGTCGGTAGGGCTCGTCGTAGTTGTAGTAACCCGTGCCGAAGAACAGGAAGCGACTGCGGTACGTGACGGGGGCCCCGTCCTGTTCGGCCTGCACCGTCCATGTATCGGTCGACGAATCCCAATCCGCCGACAACACATGGGTGTTGAACCGGATGTGCTCGTCGATGCCGTGCTTGCGCGCGGTCTGCACCAGGTAGTCGCGGATGTCGGGACCGTCGGCCACGTTCTCGGGCCGCGTCCACGGCTCGAACGGGTAGCTCAGCGTGAAGATGTCGCTGTCGGAGCGGATGCCCGGATAGCGGTGCAGATCCCAGGTGCCGCCGATGCGGGCCCGCCGCTCGAGCACCTTGTAGGTGGTGGTCGGGTTCTTCTCCTGCAGGCGGTAGGCCGCGCCGATCCCCGATATCCCCGCACCGATGATCAGCACATCGGAATACTCGCCGACAATGCCCTCGCGGCCGTCGCGCTCATTGCCGCTCATCCGCAACCTCCCTTGGTCCCGCTGAGTACCACCATAGGAGTCAAGCCGCCAGCGCGTCGACGATCTCGGCCAACGCGTCGACCGCGATGGGTCCGGGCTGGTAGAGGCAGACGCGGTCGGACACCCCGGCCACGCGGTCGCGGATGTGGGCGGCGACCTCGGCAGGCGTGCCGCACGCGGCGATGGTGTGCAGCACCTCGTCGTCGATCAGCGTCGCCATCTCCTGCCACCGGCCCTGTTTGGACATCGCGTTGAGCTCGGGCTGCAGATCGCCCCAGCCGTGCACGTCGAGCACCGGGCGGTAGGCCGGTGTGGAGCCGTAGAAGGCCAGCAACCGGCGCGCGGCGTCGTGCGCGGTGTCCTCGGTGCCGACCGACACGATGATCTCCGGCACCAGGGCGAAGTCGTCGAGGGTCCGCCCCGACTCCGCCAGACCCGCGCGCACCTCCGGCATCGTCACCTCGTGGAGGAACCGCTTCGAGCCGAACGGCATGACCAACAGGCCGTCGGCGACGGCCGCGGTGGCGCGGGTCAGCCTCGGGCCGAGCGCGCCGAGGTAGATCGGCGGAGGGCCGTACGGGTTGGGACCCGGGTTGAAGGTCGGGGTCATCAGCGTGTGCCGGAAGTACTCGCCGCAGAAGTCGAGGCGCTCGCCGGTCTCCCACGTGGCGAACACGGCCCGCAGCGCGGCGACCATCTCCCTCATCCGGGCGACCGGGCGGTCGAACGCCGCGCCGTAGCGCTTCTCCACCTGCGCGCGGACCTGCGTGCCGAGGCCGAGGATGAACCGGCCCTCGGCGAGCAGCTGATGGTCGTAGGCCTGGTGGGCGAGCTGAATCGGGTTGCGCGGAAACGCGATGGCGACGTTGGTCATCAGGTCCAGGCCGCCCACCGTCGAGGCCAGCGTCAGCGGCGCGAACACGTCGTGCGGACCCTCGAAGGTGAACACGCCGCTGGCGCCGGCGTCACGCAGCAGTCGCGCCCGTTCGATCGCATCGGTTGGGCCGAACAACGCTGTCATGACCTTCACGCCGTGAGAGCCTAATCGCGTGGGGATTCAGGCCAGTGCCGACGCGGTCGTGGTGGGCGCCGGATTCGCGGGGTTGACGGCGGCGCGCGAGTTGGTCCGGCTCGGTTACGACGTCGTGGTCCTCGAGGGTCGCGACCGGGTCGGCGGGCGGTCGTCGACGGCGACGATCGCCGGTGTTCCCGTCGACCTCGGCGGCACCTTCGTCGGACCCACGCAGGACGCCGTCAACGAACTGGCCGCCGAACTGGGCTGCGAGACGGCGCCGACCTTCAGCGAGGGCAAGAACCTGATCCGGTGGCGCGGCCGAGTCCGCTCCTACCGCAGCACCATTCCCCGGCTGTCGATCATCGAACTGCTCGACGTGTCGCGCATCCAGTGGCGCTTCGAACGCGCGTGCAGGCGGGTGGCCGTGGAAGCGCCGTGGACCGCCCCGCACGCCGACGCGTTGGACAACCTGTCGCTCGACGGATGGCTGAAGTCGGTGCACGCGAGCGCCGGAACGCGGGACCTGATGGCGATCATGTCCAGGGTCACCTGGGGTTGCGAACCCGATGCGGTGTCGATGCTGCACGCCGTGCGCTACGTCAGGGCCGCGGGCGGGCTCGACCGGATGCTCGACGTCGAGGGCGGTGCGCAGCAGAGCCGCTTCCCCGGCGGCACCCAGCAGATCGCGCTGCGGATGGCCGAGGAGTTGGGTTCGCGCGTCGTGCTCGACGCCGCGGTGCGCAGCATCGAAACCCACAGCGACGGAATGCTCACCGTCACATCGAGTCAGGGCGCGGTGCGGGCCAAGGCCGTCGTCGTCGCCATTCCGCCCGAGCACCGCAAGGCGATCGAATTTCTGCCCGACCTACCTGCCGAGTACGGCAAGCTCGCGCAGCACTGGCCTCAGGGCAACCTCAGCAAGGCCTATGCCGCGTACGAGACGCCATTCTGGCGTCCGAAAGGTCTTTCGGGAGAAGCGCTTTCCGACGAGGGGCCGGTGTTCATCACGTTCGACGTCAGCCCCTCCGATGACGGGCCCGGCATCCTACTCGGCTTCGTCGACGCCCGCTCGTTCGATTCCCTGCCGCCCGCGCAGCGCAGGGAGCGCGCACTGTCGGGATTTGCGGCGCTCTTCGGTGACGCCGCGCTCGACCCGATCGACTACCTCGACCACTGTTGGAGTGCCGAGCCGTTCGCACCGGGTGGGCCGACGGCGGCCGTGCCTCCCGGATCGTGGACGATGTACGGGCCGTGGCTGCGCAAGCCGGTCAACGGGATCTATTGGGCGGGAACGGAAACCGCCGACACATGGACGGGCTTCCTCGACGGCGCCGTCCGGTCGGGCAGGCGCGCCGCCGACGAGGTGCACCGCGCGCTGGCGGGCTGACTAGGAGCTGACGCGACGGTCTGCCAGCACCGAGTCGATCAGCCCACGCAGGTGCTTGTTGACCTCGTCGGGGCGTTCCAGGATCGCGCAGTGCCCGCCGGCGAGTTCGACGAACTCGGTCAGGTTGGGCACCTCCTGGGCGATCCGCCGCGACGACGTCACCGGAAGCAGCCGGTCTTTCTCGCTGCCGATCACCAGTGTCGGGACGACAAGGTTGTTGAGCCCGATGTGTTGTGGGCCAAGGTGATCGACGAGCGTGCGGGCCCAGCCGCCGCGGCCGATCGGCGAGGTGGCCGCGAACAGTTCGTGCACGAACGCCGTGATCGCGGGGTCGGCGTCGCGCCCCACCGCGAGCATCGACAGGAAGCGTTGGTTCGGGCCGTGGATGGCGCGCGGCACCGGCACCGCGCCGAACGTCTTCAGCAGGGTCCCGGCGGTGCGGACGCGGACGTTGGCCAGCGCCGCGGGCACGGGCAGCAGTTGGACGTTGCGCAACAGATCGCCGGTGGTGGTGTTGATCAGCGCGACGGCGTCGGCGCGTTCGGTCACGCGCTCGGCGTACCGCTCGGCCCACGAGGTGATCGCGATACCGCCCATCGAGTGACCGGCGATGACCGCCCGCTCGCCGGGTGCGAGCGTGGCCTCCAGCACGGAGTCGAGGTCGGCGGCCAGGTGGTCGAGGCTGTAGGCGCCGCGGCGGACCGGGACCGCGCTGCGGCCGTGGCCGCGGTGGTCGAACGCGATGACGCGGTGGTCCTGGGACAGGTCGGCGATCTGATGCGCCCACACCCGGAGCGCACAGGTGATGCCGTGAGCCAGCACGATCGGATAGCCGTCATCGGGTCCGAAGACCTCCGCGTGCAGGCGGATGCCGTCCCTGGAGCGCACCTCGACGGCGCGGCCGGGTGGCAGAGACTGCGCGGGGGCGAAGGCGTGAACCCTCGACCGGGTGCGGGGACCAGTGGTCATGTGCGCTCCGTTCGAACTCGGCAACGTTGCCGCATAAGTGAGCTTATCTAACAGTGTGCGGCATCGGTGCGACCCCCCGCCCCGTTTTGTATCGATTGGTGCCGCTGCGCAGGTCGGAGATTCGGGGGGAGTTAAATGGCGGCATGCGCGCGTTTCAGATAGCCAGCCTCGATGGACCCCAGGCCGCCAAGCTCGTCGAGCTCGACGAACCGAATGGCGACGGCCTGGTCGTGATCGAGGTGCACGCGGCCGGTGTCGCGTTCCCGGACGTGCTGCAGTCGCGCGGGCTCTACCAGTACAAGCCGGAGATGCCCTACACCCCCGGCGGCGAGGTCGCGGGCGTGGTGCGCAGTGCGCCTGCGGACGCGCACGTGCAGGCCGGCGATCGGGTCGCCGCCCTGACGATGCTGTGCGGCGCGATGGCCGAGGTGGTCGCGCTGCCCGCCGAACGGGTCTTCAAGCTGCCCGACAACGTCTCCTTCGAGGCGGGGGCGGGTCTGCTCTTCAACGACCTCACGATGCACCACGCGCTGCGCACCCGCGGACGACTGGCCGAGGGCGAGACCGTGCTGGTGCACGGGGCGGCGGGCGGTATCGGGACGTCGACGCTGCGGTTGGCGCCGGCGTGGGGCGCGTCGCGGGTCATCGCGGTGGTGAGCAGCGACGAGAAGGCCGAGGTGGCCAAGGCGGCGGGCGCGACCGACGTCGTGGCCGTCGACGGATTCAAGGACAAGGTGAAGGAGCTGACCGACGGTCGCGGCGTGGATATCGTCGTCGACCCCGTCGGCGGCGACCGGTTCACCGACTCGCTGCGCTCGCTCGCCCCGGGCGGACGGCTGCTGGTGGTCGGTTTCACCGGCGGCGAGATCCCGACGGTCAAGGTGAACCGGTTGCTGCTCAACAACGTCGACGCCGTCGGAGTGGGTTGGGGCGCTTGGACTTTCACCCATCCCAACTACCTCGCCGAGCAGTGGGACGAACTCGAACCGCTGCTGGCGTCGGGCAAGGTGTCCGCGCCGCAGCCGCAGGTGTTTCCGTTCGAGCGGGCCGCGGACGCGATCGCGGCGCTCGAGGACCGTTCGGCCAAGGGCAAGGTCGTCGTCGCCGTCCGCTGAGTCGGTTTTCGGCGACTAGAGGTACGGGTCGGCCCAGGCGCTGACGATGCGGGCCGCCCGCGCCGCCTGATCCTTCCCGGTGAGCAGGTGGTCGGCGCCCTCGAGTGAGACGAAGCTGCGCGGATGCCGCGCGGCCTGGAAGATCTCGCTGGCGTTTTCGATGCCGACGGTGTTGTCGGTCGGCGAATGCATCACGAGCAGCGCGCGGCGCAGCGTGTGGATGCGCTCGCGCAGATCGGCATTGCGGACGTCTTCGAGGAAGTGCCGCTTCAACGTCAGCGCCTTGCCGCCGATGTGGAACTGCGCCTCGCCCTCCTCCTCGATGCGCTCCACGAGCGCGTCGTAGATGTGCTCCACGTGAGCGGGCTCGTAGGGCGCGGCGACGGTGGCGACGGCCTTCACGGTCGGGCACTCGTGGGCGGCGGCGATGACGGCCGAGCCGCCGAAGGAATGCCCGACCAGCAGGCGCACCTCGCGGCCTTCGGAGTTCATGAACTCGACGGCGCGCACGGTGTCGGCGACCTTGTGCGAGAACGAGCCGTCGCTCCAGTCGCCGTCCGAGTCGCCGAGACCGAGGTTGTCGAACCGCAGCATCCCGATGCCCTCGCCGGCGAGTTGCTTGCAGATCCGGCTGGCCGCGGGTGAGTCCTTGCCGAGCGTGAACCCGTGCGCGAACACGCCCCAGCCGCGGACTTCCCCGTCGGGGAGGTCGATCACGCCCGCGAGGTCGGGCCCACTGGTGCTCGAGAAGCTGACGCGTTCACCCACGCGCGCCATCCTGTCATGCGACCGGCGGCGTCACTGCTGTTGCAGCAGGTCGCGTTTCACCTCGAGCCTGCGCAGCTTGCCTGACGAGGTCCGCGGCAGCGTGCCGGGCCGGACGAAGACGACGTCGGTGGGCACGACGCCGCATTCGGATGCGACGCGCTCGATGAGGTCGGCGCGTGATGACGCCTCGTCGGGTCCGCGGAATTCCGCGACGATCGCGACACCGGGGCGGATCGAACGCTCCCCCACCCCGACGGCCACGACGGCGCCCTCGCGCACACCGGCAGCGCCCGCGGCCACCCGTTCGACTTCGGCGGGAAAGATGTTGCGGCCAGCGACGGTGATGAGTTCCTTGGCGCGACCGCATACCACGAGGCTGCCGTCGACGAAATAGCCGAGATCGCCTGTGGGAAACCAGTTGTCGGGGTTCAACGGGGTGTCGCCGCGATAGCCCGACATCATCGAGGTGCCGCGGATGCAGATCTCGCCGACCTTATCGTCGTCGCGCGGTTCGATGCGCACCGACATGCCGGGTATCGGCTCACCGAGCAGCGCGTGGCCGTCGTCGTCGACGACCAGGCCGCGGCCGGGTTCGGGAACCGTTACCGCACAGGTGGATTCGGCCAACCCGTACGAGGGCGCGAGCGCGCCGGCCGAGAAACCGAAACGCGCCATCTCGTCGGCGAACCGCGCGGTGAGCTCACAGTCGACGGGTTCGCCGCCGTTGAGCGCGAACCGCAGGCTGGAAAGGTCTACGCCGGTGACGCGTCGGGAGTACTTCCCGATCAGGCCGTAGGCAATGTTCGGCGCGGCGGTGATGGTGGCCCGGCTTTCGGTGAGCCAGTTCAGCCACCGGAATGGCGACGCCTGGAACGCCGCGGTCGGTGCCTGCCAGACATCGATCCCGCCGAGCGCTCCGGCGAGCACGAAGCTCAGGCCCATGTCGTGGTACAGCGGCAGCCACGAGCAGCCGACGTCGTCCGGACCGACACCGATGCGCGAATTCAGCCCGTCGAGGTTGGCCAGCACCGCATCCGGCGACAGTTGCACCGCGCGCGGCACACCCGTCGACCCCGCCGTGCCCTGCAGGATCGCGACCGCGGACGGCCCGTCGGGCCTGACGAAGCCCGTCGATCTGGTCAGCGGGGCGACCGAATCCAGTTCCCTGACCAGCGGGCCGCTGTCGACGAGGGCGAGTTGCTCGAGTTGGCGTCCCCGGCTGAGGACGTGGGTGACGCCCATGCCCGCGAACCGGGACACCGTCGACTGCGCCCACTTGTCGGCGTCGGCGCCGCGGACGGGACCGGGCGCGACCGTCACCGGAACGCCGGCCTGAAAGGCGCCGAGGATGGCCGCGATGAGCTCGACCGTGGGCTCATTGGCCAGGCCGAGCGCACTTACCTCCTCGTTCAGCAGCCAGTCGGCGACGTTCTCCGAGCGGGCGTGGACCTCGGGCCAAGGGTGGCGGGTCCACGCCCCGTCGTCGAAGACGTAGAGGCTGTTCGCCGAGTTGGTCAACCGCTCGGCAAATGCCGCCGCCAACGAATCCATGGACACCCTCGCCGTGCTTCATTCCGCTCCGATGAGCGATTGTCGGTCTTGTCAATTTAGGTAAAGCTAACCGACGCTCGTTTGCGGGGCGAAGCCGGGCGGAGGTTGTCGAGGTCAGCGCGTTGCGTAGCCGATTGACAGTGGGCGGACCACCGACGGCATGCCTCGCCATACCGCGTCGTGGGCCGTCACGGTGAAGCCGCATGAGCGCATCGTCTCGACGGTCGACCGGTTGCAGACACACCCGCCTGCAAAGTGGCGCCACGGTTCGCGCAGGGCATCCTGGCATTTCGCGAGGAACGGCGAGTCCGCCCGCACGTGTTCGATGAACAGCAACCGTCCGCCCGGGCGGAGAACGCGGGCGATCTCGCGCAATGTGGCGTGGGGGTCGTCGACGGTGCAGAGGACCAGCGTCGAGACGACGGTGTCGGCCGACGCGTCGGCCAGGGGCAGGCGCTGCGCAGGCGCGTCGAGGATTCGCGTGGTGCGGCCATGGCGTTGGAGGCGCCGTGCGAGCTTGCGGCGCATCCCGGGTTCGGGCTCGGTGAGGATGAGTTCGGTGACGTCGTCGGGATAGTGCGCGAGGTTCAGCCCGGTGCCCGCGCCGATCTCGACCACCCGGCCGCGGGCGTCGGCGAGGAGTTCGCGGCGTCGCCGACGCATGCCTGCTGCCTCGCCGAACCACAGGAACGGGTCGTACAGCCGGGCGAAGACTTGCAGCCACACCGCCGACGGAGGTTTCGTCGAGGGCGCGGTGGCGGTGTCGGTCATGATGTGACCCTAGGTAGGTGGCCGCGGCGCGCGCATCGCCCGAAGCGGCCATTGTGCGCAGATGGCCGATTTCGGCATCACAGGATGCCGAGGCGGGCGGCCTCGGCGACGGCGGCGGTCCGCGACGAACTGCCGAGCTTTCGGCGGATGTTCGCGACGTGGCGGTGCACCGTATGGGGGCTCAGGACAAGATGTTCGGCGATCTCGCGGTCGCCGAGACCCCGCGCGATGCAGGCGAGGATTTCGCGTTCCCGATCCGAAAGTGCCGTGGCTTCGGGTGTTCTCGCGTCGTGGGTCGACTCTTCGGTCGGCGCCAGCCCCTGCCGGCAGGCGCGCACGACGGAGCCGGGGTCGCCGTGCCAGGGAAAGTGTGCAATCCCCTGCAGCGGAACAAGAGTCGCGCCGGGGATGGCGGCCGCGACCTCACGGCCGCAGCGGTAGGGCACGGCCCGGTCGTCGCGACGGTGCACGACCTGCACTGGACAGCGGATCAGCGGCAGCTGGTCGCGAACATCTACGCGGTAGACGAAATCGAGTAACGCGGCAGCGGTTTCGGCCGTCGCAGCTTCGCGTTGAAGCCGCCCGAAGCGCTCCTGCTCGGCGGGCTCGGCGCCGCCGAGGAAGATGTCGCCGAGCAGGCGTGAGCCCAACCCCCAGTGGGCGCGCACCGTCGAGAGGATCGCCGAGGAGACGTCGGGCGCCGTGAGCGTCGAGCCGTCGCAATAGGACCCGTACAACACGAGGCGATCGACGCGCTCGGGGAATGCGGCGGCGAAGGCGATGGCGGTGCAGCTTCCGGACGAGCCGCCGAGCAGCGAAACACGCTCGAGTTGCAACTCGTCGAGAAGCGCGCGCAGAGTGTCGACCTCGCGGTCGATCGTCAGGTCCGAATCGCACAGCTCGCGGTCCGACATGCCGACGCCGAGGCGGTCGTAGCGGACGAGCGTGAAGCCGTCGGCGAGGTCGTCCCAGAAGCGGCGGAAGTTCGGGCTCTGTGCGTCGAGTTCGAGGTGACTGACCCACCATGCCGGGGCGACGAGCGGGGGCCCGTCGCCGGAAACCTCGTACGCCACGCGGCGGGCGCCGAGGGGAAGGAACCTGATCGCGGACTTCCCCAGCATCGCCGTGAGCATACGGCCGTGACGGACCGGTGGCGGCCGAATTCGAGGGCGCTCCTTGCTGACGAGACTTCGCGACCTCTCAAGGGACTCAGCGCGTGTCGCCCCACACGTCGGCGCGATGCACCGGCAGGCCGTGGCCGGGCAGCAGATGCTCGACGGGCAGCGCGCGCATGCGCTTCTCGCTGCGCGCCGCCGCGGCGTCGTCGACGGTCTCCGGGGTGAACCACGCCTGCCCGTCCGCACTGAGCACCGCGTCGCCGGAGATCAGGGTCCGGCTGTCGGCATGCCAGAACGCGGTCGAATCGTCGGTGTGGCCGGGAACGTGCAACACCTCCCAACCCGTCGCGCCGGGCAGCGGCTGACCGTCGGCCAGCGGCTGGGCCCCGCCAAGGGCGTCGCCGACCATCCCCTTGGCTCCGCCGTAACCCGCGATGCGGGCGCCGTCGACGAAGCCGCGCAACCCGGTCAGGTCCAGCGGCTGGCTGATCAGGGTGGGCCAGATTTGGGCGACCTTGCTCAGCGTCGGGGTGCGGGGCTTTCGCGTCCCGTCCAGGTAGCCGAGGGTGACCTCGGGAAGATGCAGCGCGACTCCGTGCTCGGCGGCCAGTCGCGGCGCCCCGGCGACGTGGTCGCTGTGGCCGTGGGTGGCGACGACCGCGCCGACGGTGCCCTTGTGGACCAGCAGCGCACCGGCGACGTCGTCGGCGCTGCCGGGCATGCCCGCATCGACCACCACGTAGGAGCGATCGCCACGGATCAGGTAGCAGTTGAAGATCCACCGGGAGAGGCGGATGACCCCGATGTCGTCGAGCGGATCAACGACCAACGCCATCGCGGCCTCCTTCGTTGCGAACTCCAGAGCAGTCTGCGGTGCCGGGCCAGGCGGCGGCAAGCAGTACTGCCCGGAATCCCCGTCCCGCTGACTACGATCGCGGCATGAGCGAACCCGGGGCTGCCACTGTTGAAGCGTCGACTCACATCGCGGCCGACCCGGCCGCGGTCTACGCGCTGATCACCGACCTGCCGACGCTCGCGTCGCTGGCGGAGGAGGCCGATCGGATGGAGTGGCACAAGGGCGACCATGTCACGCCGGGCGCCGTCTTCAGGGGCCACAACAGCAACGGCGGCAAGGAGTGGACCACCACCTGCACGGTGACCGACGCAGAGCCGGGGCGGACGTTCGCCTTCGACGTCAAGAGCTTTGTCATCCCGGTGGCGCACTGGCGCTACGACATCACGGCTTTCGATGGTGGCTGCACGGTCACCGAACGCACGTGGGACAAGCGGCCGGGGTGGTTCAAGACGATCGCGGGGATGGCGATCGGCGTGCGCGACCGCGACGCTGCGAACGCCGAACACATCAAGCTCACATTGCAGCGCCTCAAGGCTAAGGCCGAAGCGGCCGGCTGAGCGGCGAGCCGGGTCGGACCGAACGTCCACGAACTCCAATGAGAACGGCCCCCGGAGTTTCCTCCGAGGGCCGTTCCACCTAGTAGCGGGGACAGGATTCGAACCTGCGACCTCTGGGTTATGAGCCCAGCGAGCTACCGAGCTGCTCCACCCCGCGTCGGGTGAACGCCACGTTACCGAAGGCGCTCGCGCAGTTCCAAATCGCGCGGTCACCGACGGTGGTGAGTCGCGTCACGGTCGCTGAATCCGCGCGAGCGACCGCGGATGTACGCACAGTCGCGGCCTGTCGCGGTGCAAACACGGTCGCTCGCGGGTTCAGCCTGCGGACTGGTACTTCTCCATCGCATCGTCGAGGCGTTGCAGCGCCTCACCGAACTCGGCGAAGTCCCCGCCCTGCTGGGCCTGTCGCAGCGCGTCGAGCGCCGTATTGACCTCTTGCAGCGCAGCGGCTTTCGGACCCGACAGCTGCACCGGCCCGCTGGGCGGCACCGCGGCCGGCGTCGGCACCTCGGGGGCCCGACCCTCCTGATTGGCCGGTGTGCGCCCCGCCGGCGGCTGACCGTCGGCCGGAGGCTGCGCGGCGGGCTGCTGCCCTCCGGTTCCCGCCAGCGGCGCGGGCCCGGTGGCCGTGGCGTCCGCGCCCGGCCCGAACAGCTCGGTGAGCGCGTCGCGCACCGTCGGGCCGTAACCGACCTTGTCGTTGTACATCATCGCGACGCGGATCAGACGGGGGTAGGACGACGCGGCGTCGCTGGTTCCCGGCGAGGCGTACACGGGCGCGACGTAGAGCAGGCCGCCCTGGGCCACCGGCAGCGTCAGCAGGTTGCCCCATCGGATGCGGTTCTGGTTGTCGCGGCCGATGACACCCAGGTCCTGGCTGACGGCGGTGTCGGTACTGATCGCGTTGAACGCCAGCTTCGGGCCGTTGACCTGACCGGGAATGGTCAGCACCGTGAGCTTGCCGTAGGTATCCGGATCCGAACTGGCGCTGATGTAGGCGGCCAGGAAGTCGCGGCGGAACCGGTTCATCGCGCTGGTCAGCTGGAACGATGCCGAACGGTCATCGGCGACAAGGTCTTTGGCGACGATGTAGTACGGCGGCTGGTAGCTGCTCGCCGTCGGGTTCGGGTCGAGCGGCACGTCCCAGAAGTCCGAGGTCGAGAAGAACGTGATCGGGTCGTCGACGTGGTACTTGGCCAGCAGCGCACGCTGCACCTTGAACAGATCCTCGGGATAGCGCAGGTGCTGCTGCAGTTCCGGGGAGATCTCGCTCTTGGGCTTGACCGTGCCCGGGAACACCTTCATCCACGCCTGCAGCACTGGATCGTTCTCGTCCTGCGCGTACAGCGACACCGTGCCGTCGTACGCGTCGACCGTGGCCTTCACCGAGTTACGGATGTAGGACACCTGCTTGTCCGGCGCGAGGCGGTTGATGGCCACCTCGTTGGAGTCGGCGGTGGCGCTCGACAGCGTCGTCAACTCCGAGTACGGGTAGTTGTCCAGCGTCGTGTAACCGTCGACGATCCAGACCATCCGCTTGTTCACGATCGCCGGGTACACGCTGGTGTCGGTGGTCAGCCACGGCGCGACGGCCTCGACCCGCTTGGCCGGGTCGCGGTTGAACAGGATCTTGCTGTTCTCCCCGATCACGTTGGAGAACAGGAAGTTTCGTTCCGCGAACTTGGCCGCGAACACCGAGCGGGCCAGCCAGTTGCCGACCGGCACACCGCCCGAACCGGTGTAGGTGTAGTTCTTGGTCTCGGTGTTGGTCTCGTAGTCGTATTCGCGATCGACATCACCGTTCTTGCCGACGATCGCGTAGTCGGCCGGGGTGTTGGCGATGACCGGTCCGTAGTAAATGCGCGGCTGATCCAGCGGAGCGGGCCCCGGCGAGACGACGCTGCCGTTGGCGCCGACCACGCTGGCGAGGAACTCGGGATACCCGCCGTTCTGGTTCGGGTCGTTTGCGACGCCGCGCACCGTGTTGGCCGGTGAGGCGATGAACCCGTTGCCGTGGGTGTAGACGGTGTGCCGGTTGATCCAGTCGCGCTGGTTGTCGATCAGCCGGTCGGGGTTGAGTTCGCGCGCGGCGACCACATAGTCGCGCAGGTTGCCGTCGCGGCCGACGTAGCGGTCCATCGACAGCTGGTCCGGGAAGTAGTAGAAGTTCTTGCCCTGCTGGAACTGCGTGAACGCGGGGCTGACGATGGTCGGGTCGAGCAACCGGATGTTCGACGTCGTTGCGCGGTCGGCGGCGACCTGCTGGGCGGTGGCCGCGGTGTCGCCGCTGTAGTCGCGGTAGGTGACCACGTCGTCGGTCAGCCCGTACGCATTTCTGGTCGCCGAGATGCTGCGGCTGATGTATTCGCTTTCCTTCTGCGCCGCATTGGGTTTGACGCTGAACTGCTCGACCACCAGCGGCCAGCCCGCGCCGACCACCAGCGACGACAGCAGCAGCAGGACCACACCGATCGCGGGGATCCGCAGGTCGCGCAGCACGATCGCCGAGAACACCGCGGCCGCGCAGATGACCGCGATCGCCAGCAGGATCAGCTTGGCGGGCAGCACCGCGTTGATGTCGGTGTAACCCGCACCGGTGAACGGTTTGCCGCCGCGGGTGTGGCTCAGCAGCTCGTAGCGGTCCAACCAGTACGCGAAGGCCTTGAGCAGCATAAGGATGCCGACCAGGGTGATCAGCTGGATCCGCGCCGCGCGGCTCAGCGCACCGGCGCGGCCGGAAAGCCGGATCCCACCGAACAGATAGTGGCCCAACAGGTTTCCGATGAACGCCAGGAAGGTCGCGACGAACAAATAGTTCAGGACCATCCGGTAGAACGGCAGGTCGAAGGCGTAGAAGCCCAGGTCCTTGCCGAACTGCGGGTCGTTGATCCCGAAGCTGTTGCCGTGCAGGAACAACTGGACGGTCTCCCACTGCCCTAGCGCGAACAGCCCGACGAACAGGCCGATGAGGGCGGGGATCCCGAAGCCGACGAGCCGCAGCCGCGCCATCACCGCGGTGCGGTAGGCCGCGACCGGATCGTTGGGACCGTTGGTCGGCACGAACACCGGGCGGGTGCGGTAGGCCAACGCCAGCCCCGCGAACAGGATCGACCCGATCAGCAGCGCCACCACGAAAAACAACAGGATCTGGGTGAACAGCACCGTGGTGAACACCGAGCGGTAGCCGAGCTCCCCGAACCACAGCCAGTCGACGTACGTGTCGATCAGGCGCGGCCCGATCAACAACAGGAGCACGATGACGGCCCCCACCGCGATGAGAATTCGGCTACGTCGTGTCAGCTTCGGCATTCGTGCCGCGGGCCGCATACCCACTCGATGACTCCAGTCTGGTTCCCGTACGTCCTGCGTGACGTGGCCACAACTCTACGCAACGGCTTTTCGCCGACGCCCTAACAATGGGGGCGTTCGCCACCGGCGGACAAGGTCTTCAACGCGTCGACGGCCTCCGCGAGGGTGCCGACCTTGACCAGCTCCATGTCGTCCTGCGGCGCCGTCTTGGCTTCCTCGCAGTTGTCGGCAGGCACCAGGAAGATCGTCGCGCCCGCCTCGTGTGCGCTGAGCAGCTTGTGCGTGATGCCGCCGATCGAGCCGACCTCACCGTCGCCGCTGATGGTTCCGCTGCCCGCGACGAACTTGCCGTCGTTGAGGTCGCCGGTGGTGAGCTTGTCGACCACGGCCAGGGAGAACATCAATCCCGCCGACGGCCCGCCGATCTTTTCGAGGTTGAAGTCGATCGAGAACGGCGCCCACGGCGCGTCGAGCACGCCGATGCCGAGGAAGCCCTGATCGCGTTCGGGGTGCTTGCCCAGGGTGATGGTGGCGACGCCGTTGGGCGCGTCCTTGCGCCGATAGTCCAGCGTCACGGTGTCGCCCGGCTTGGTGTCCTTGAGCAGGGCCTGGAACTCCTCGAGCTTGGTCACCGGCGTGCCGTTGACGGCGTCGATCGCGTCGCCGTCGCGCAGCTTGCCCGCCGACGGGCCCGGGTCGTTGACGTTCTCCACCGTCACCGCCATCGGGAACTCCAGGTAGTGCAGGGCGGCGTACTCGGCGCTGCGTTCGGAGTTGCGGAAGTCGGCGGTGTTGGCCTCGTTGACCTCTTCGCGGGTCTTGTCCGGCGGGTAGACCAGATCGCGCGGCACCAGTTGCTCGCGGCCCGACAGCCACAACGCCATTGCCTCGCCGAGCCTGAGCTGATCACGCTGCGACACCGTCGTCATGTTCAGGTGCCCCGACGTCGGATAAACGTCCGTCCCCTCGATCTGGACCACCGGCTTCCCCTCGAACTCACCGAGCGTGTTGAACGTCGGCCCCGGCCCCAGGGAGACGTACGGCACCGTCACGATCGACACCAGCACGCCGAACACCAGGATCGGCACGAGCGCGACCAGCAACGTCAAAGTCCGCCTGTTCACGCCGCCCAATCTAGAGGTTGCGCCGCCGGTGACCGCGCACACGCGGGGCCGTCGTCCACCTCGGAGCCCGGCCACCGCGCCCGAATCGGGGTGGTTCGCTGTCAGCGAGAGGCGCCCACCGACGACGCGCCGTCCCGGTGGGTACCGTTAAGGACATGGCTGACCTGCCCTTCGGCTTCTCCGCCGGGGACGACCCCGAGCGCGACAAGCGCAAGAAAGATCCCGACTCCGGATCGGAGGGAGGCGGCGACCCGTTCGGCATGGGCTTTCAGGGCGGCTCCGAGTTCGACATGTCCCAGCTCGGGCAGATCTTCTCCAAGCTCGGCGAGATGTTCAGCGGCGCCGGCAGCGCGATGGCCGGAGGCACGCAGTCCGGACCCGTCAACTACGACCTCGCCCGCCAGCTGGCGTCGAGCCAGATCGGGTTCGTCGCCCCCGTTCCCGAGAAGACATCCGCGGCCATCGCCGACGCCGTGCACCTGGCGGAGACCTGGCTCGACGGTGTGACCGCGCTTCCCGCGGGCACCAACAAGGCCGTCGCGTGGACGCCGACGGACTGGATCGACAACACGCTCGAGACCTGGAAGCGGCTGTGCGATCCGGTGGCCGAACAGATCTCGACGGTGTGGGTGTCGGCGCTGCCGGAGGAGGCCCGCACCATGGCCGGCCCGCTGCTGGCGATGATGACGCAAATGGGCGGCATGGCGTTCGGCTCGCAGCTCGGCCAGGCGCTGGGCAAGCTGTCGCGAGAAGTGTTGACCTCCACCGACATCGGGCTGCCGCTGGGACCCAAGGGGGTCGCCGCGCTGCTGCCCGAGGCGGTCGAGTCGCTGTCGGAGGGCCTCGAGCAACCGCGCAGCGAGATCCTGACGTTCCTGGCCGCCCGCGAGGCCGCCCATCACCGGCTGTTCAGCCATGTGCCGTGGTTGGCCAGCCAGCTGCTCAACGCGGTCGAGGCGTTCGCCCGCGGGATGAAGATCGACATGAGCGGCATCGAGGAGCTGGCGTCGGGCCTCGACCCCGCCGCGCTGGCCGACCCGAGCAAGATGGAGCAGCTTCTCAACCAGGGCATCTTCGAGCCGAAGGCGACGCCGGAGCAGACGGCGGCGCTGGAGCGCCTCGAGACGCTGCTGGCACTGATCGAGGGCTGGGTGCAGACGGTGGTGAACGACGCGCTCGGCGAGCGTATCCCCGGCACGTCGGCGCTGGCGGAGATGTTGCGCAGGCGCCGTGCCACCGGCGGGCCCGCCGAGCAGACGTTCGCCACCCTGGTGGGCCTCGAGCTGCGCCCGCGCAAGATGCGCGAGGCGGCCGCCCTCTGGGAGCGGTTGACCGAGGCCGTCGGCGCCGACCGACGCGACGCGGTCTGGCAGCACCCCGACCTGCTGCCCAGCGCCGGGGACCTCGACGAGCCCGCGGGGTTCATCGACCGGGTGATCGGCGGGGACACCAGCGGCATGGACAGCGCCATCGAGGAGGCCCTCGCCGACCTCGAGAAGGACATCCAGAACCCGGACGACGACGAGCGTTAGACGGTTCGGCGCCTGTGGATAACTGGCGGTGACCGGCCTCGGGCGTGGCACGCTCGATCGATGACGCGCTATGCGCTCAATGCCGCGACCCCGGTGCTGCGGCGACCCGACGGCGCCGTGCAGGTGGGTTGGGATCCGCGGCGCGCCGTTGTGATCCGTCCGCCATCGGGATTGTCCGCGGCGACGCTGGCGGAGCTGTTGCGCCGCCTGCAGTCCGGTGCCGCGTTGGCCGACCTGAAGTCACAGGCTCCCGAGGCGGACGTCGAGGGCCTGCTCACCTCGCTGGTCGACGCCGGTGTGGTCACCGCTGCCCCGCGCCGGCGTGGCCGCCCCGCCTCGGTGCGCATCCACGGCCGCGGGCCGCTGTCGGATCTACTGGCCGGCGCGCTGCGTTGTTCGGGTACGCGGCTGAGTCACAGCACCCGCACCGACGCCGGAGCGCCCTCGGAACCGACCGACCTCGTGGTACTCACCGACTACCTGGTGGCCGACCCGCGCATGGTGCGCGAACTGCAGGCCGCCAATGTCGCCCACCTGCCGGTGCGCGTGCGCGACGGGGTCGGCCTGGTGGGGCCGTTGGTGTTGCCGGGCCTCACGAGCTGTCTGTCGTGTGCGGATCTGCATCGCGCCGACCGGGACGCGGCGTGGCCCGCGGTCGCCGCGCAACTGCGCCACACCGTCGGCAGCGCCGATCGGGCGACGGTGCTGGCCACCGCGGCGCTGGCGCTCAATCAGGTCGACCGGGTCCTTCGCGCGGTGCGCGGCGGCGCCGAGGTGGCGCGCTCCCCCGAACCGCCCCCGACGCTGGACACCACGCTGGAGTTCGACGTCAACGTGGGGTCGGTGGTGGCGCGCCGGTGGTCGCGGCATCCGCGCTGCGCATGCTGACATCGCCCGTTGGCAAGTCGTTGCGGCGTGTTCTCCCGCGTCATGGATGATGGTCTGGTGAGTGAGATCAAGCGGGGCCGGGCCGCGCGCAACGCCAAGCTGGCGAGCCTGCCCGTCGGTATGGCCGGCCGGGCCGCGTTGGGCTTCGGCAAGCGGTTGACCGGAAAGTCGAAAGACGAGGTCAACGCCGAGCTGATGGACAAGGCCGCCCAGCAGCTGTTCACCGTGCTCGGCGAGCTCAAGGGCGGGGCGATGAAGGTCGGCCAGGCGCTGTCGGTGATGGAGGCGGCGATCCCCGAGCAGTACGGAAAGCCGTACCGCGAAGCCCTGACGAAGTTGCAGCGGGAGGCTCCGCCGTTGCCCGCCGCCAAGGTGCACCGGGTGCTCGACGCGCAACTGGGCACGAAGTGGCGGCAGCGGTTCGCGTCGTTCGACGACCAGCCCGTCGCGTCGGCCAGCATCGGCCAGGTGCACAAGGCGGTGTGGTCCGACGGCCGTGAGGTGGCGGTCAAGATCCAGTACCCCGGCGCCGACGAGGCGCTGCGCGCCGACCTGAAAACCATGCAGCGCATGGTCGGTGTGCTCAAGCAGCTCTCCCCCGGCGCCGATGTCGACAGCGTGGTCGCCGAGCTCATCGAGCGCACCGAGATGGAGCTCGACTACCGGCTCGAGGCCGACAACCAGCGCGCCTTCGCCAAGGCCTACGAGGGCCATCCGCACTTCGTGATCCCCCGCATCGTCGCCAGCGCACCGAAGGTCGTGATCCAGGAGTGGATCGAGGGCGTGCCGATGTCGGTGATCATCCGCGAAGGCACCCAGGAACAACGAGACCTGATGGGCACCAGGCTTTTCGAGCTGACCTACGACGCGCCGCGCCGGCTCGAGATGATGCACGGCGACACCCATCCCGGCAATTTCATGCTGCTGCCCGACGAGAAGATGGGCGTGATCGACTTCGGCGCCGTCGCCCCGATGCCCGGCGGAATCCCGATCGAGATCGGCCTGGCGACGCGCTACGCCCTCGACGACGACTACGAGAACCTGCTCACGACGATGCAGAAGATCGGGTTCATTCAGAAGGGCGAGCAGGTGTCCAAGCGCGAAATGGACGACATGATGCGCCAATACGTCGAACCGCTCGAGGTCGAGGTGTTCCACTACAACCGCAAGTGGCTGCAGCGCATCACCACCGCGAACATGCGGCCCGAGCGTGCCGCGGGTCAGATCAAGGCCGCCCGGCAGATGGACATCCCGGCCAAGCTCGCGATCCCGATGCGGGTGATCGCGTCCAACGTGGCCATCGCGTGCCAGCTCGACGCGCATGTCCCGGCGAGAAAGCTTGCTACGGAACTGATTCCGGGCTTCGCCGACGAAGCGGCCTGACCGGCATTTAGGCGCCGTACGGCCGCGAGCGTCGGGAAGATGACGGATTTTCCTGATATTTCGTCATATTCCCGACGCTCGGTGACGCCGTCATGCGGCTGCCGGGTTGCCGACGCTGTTCTTGCGCGGCCGGCCCCGCGGACGCTTGCGGGCGATGATGGTGCCTCGTTCGAGGATCTCGCCGCCCCAAACACCCCACGGCTCTTGCCTCTCCAGCGCGGCGGCCAGGCACTCACGCCGGATCGGACACTCGGCGCACAACGCCTTGGCGCGTTCGAGTTCGACAGGGTTCTCCGCGAACCACAGATCGGGATCGTTCCTGTGACACGGCACCGCCAGCTTCGTCTTCTGTCGGCATGTCCCGAGTGACATGTCCAGTCCTCTGCTTCCTGGTCGTGGGTTTCGTATCTCTTCCGGTGGGAATCCGGGACCAGGTCTTGGAGTGACTTGAAAAAGACCAAGGCCACGGATCCGACTGCGGGTCCGTGGCCTTTTCGGCGGAATCGTGGGCTCTACCTGATAGAGCTCCGATCCACGGACGACACAGTCGCGGCGGCGGCGCGGCGCTTACGCTGCGGGGTGATGGCAGCGGCGGCACCGGCGGCATGCGCGGCGGACGCAGGATGCGCCGCGGCGGCGGCGACATGGAGGGTCCGCGTCATGCCAGCAATGGCTACGCCGGTGAAGACGTGATTGCTACCCATGATGTCGGCCCTCCTTTCGCACAAAAAGACACCCAAGCGGTGTGATCTTGAGGCTAAGCGTAACAGCCGCAACTGACAATTGATTTTTTGACCAGCGGGTTTGGCGCGATTTTTACGACGATTGACCGTGCTTGCTGTCGCCGGTCCGGCCTTTGACCATCGCGAGCACGTCGGCGCCGTACTGCTCGAGCTTGCGCGCGCCGATGCCCGGGATCGCGACCAGCGCGGCCTCGTCGGTGGGCAGCGTCTCGGCGATCGCGATCAACGTGTTGTCGGTGAACACCACGTACGCGGGCACGCTCATCTCCTTCGAGGTGCGCAAGCGCCAGTCCTTGAGGTCGGCCAGCAGCTGCTCGTCGATGTCCGACGGGCAGGTTTCGCAGCGGCGCAACATGATTGCGGCCGGCGCGGTCAGCACGCTGTTGCACACCCGGCAGCGGGGCGTGGCGCCGCGCTGGCGACGGGGCTTGGTCGGCGTGTCACTGGCGGTCGACGACTGCGGTGCGATGCCGTTCAGGAACCGCGACGGCTTGCGGCTCTGGCGTCCGCCCGGGGCGCGGGACAGCGCCCAGCTGAGCGCCAAATTCACACGCGCCCTGGTGATTCCGACGTAGAGCAGCCGCCGTTCCTCTTCGACGGCCTCGCTGTCGGGGCCGTGCGCGAGGGCGTGTGAGATGGGGAGCGTGCCGTCGGCGAGCCCGACGAGGAACACCGCGTCCCATTCCAGCCCCTTGGCCGCGTGCAGCGACGCGAGCGTCACACCCTGCACGACCGGAGGATGACGGGCGTCGGCGCGCTGCCGCAGTTCGACGAGCAGAGCGCGCAGATCGAGCGTGGGGCGCACCGCGACTTCCTCGTCGACGAGTTCGGCCAGCGACGCCAACGCTTCCCACCGTTCGCGGGCCTTGGTGCCCGGCGGCGGTTCGGCGGTGAGCCCCAGCGGTTCCAGCACGGCGCGCACCACTTCAGGCACCGGACCGTCGACGTCACGCTCGGCCGCGCGCTGCAGCGCGACGAGCGCCTGACGGATCTCCTGGCGGCTGAAGAAGCCCTCACCGCCGCGCACCTGGAACGGCACCCCGGCCTCGGTGAGCGCCTCCTCGTAGACCTCCGACTGCGCGTTGATGCGGTAGAGCACCGCGATCTCGGCCGGTTCGGTGCCGGATTCGAGCAGCCGTTTGATGTTCTTGGCCACCGCCTTGGCCTCGGCGACCTCGTCGGGATATTCGGCGAACCGAGGGGCGGGCCCGGGGTCGCGCTGCCCGACGAGGTGCAGCTTGCTGCCAGCCATCCGGCCGCGCGCCCCGGCGATGACGCGGTTGGCCAACGACACGACCTGCGGGGTGGACCGGTAGTCGCGTTCCAGGCGGACCACCGCCGCGTCGGGGAACCGCCGGGAGAAGTCGAGCAGGTAGCGGGGCGTGGCTCCGGTGAACGAGTAGATGGTCTGGTTGGCGTCGCCGACGACGGTGAGATCGTCGCGCTCACCAAGCCAGGCGTCGAGCACGCGCTGCTGCAGCGGCGTGACGTCCTGGTACTCGTCGACGACGAAACAGCGGTAGCGGTCGCGGAACTCCTGCCCCACCGCGGCGTCGTTCTCGATGGCCGCGGCGGTGTGCAGCAGCAGATCGTCGAAGTCGAGCAGCGTGGTGCCGTCGCGGCGGGACTTGAGCGCCTCGTAGCCGGTGTAGACCGCGGCCACCTTCTCGGCGTCGAACGGGATGTCGCGGGCGACCTGCGCGACCGCGGCGGGATAGTCCTCGGGGCTGATCAGCGACGCCTTGGCCCATTCGATTTCGCCAGCGAGGTCGCGCACGTCGTCGGTGCTGGTCGACAGCCGGGCCCGGTTGGCGGCCTGCGCCACCACCGCGAACTTCGTGTCGAGCAGCTCCCAGGTGGTGTTGCCGACGACGCGGGGCCAGAAGTACGCCAGCTGGCGGCGGGCCGCGGCGTGAAACGTCATCGCCTGCACCGAACCGGTGCCGACTCCGCCGAACGCGGCGTCCAGCGCGCGCAACCGGGCGCGCATCTCGCCGGCCGCGCGCTGGGTGAAGGTGACCGCGAGGACCTGGCCGGGGGCCACGTGGCCCGCCGCGACCAGGTGCGCGATGCGCCGGGTGATCGTGCGGGTCTTGCCGGTGCCCGCGCCGGCGAGCACGCACACCGGCCCGCGCGGGGCGAGCACCGCCTCGCGCTGCTCGTCGTCGAGGTCGTCGACGTCTGGACGGGTGCCCACCGAAGCGACCTCTACCGACATGCGGTCCATCTTGGCAGGGGCCGGTGACAAATGACCGATACGGCGTGGGGCATGTTCGGTCCATCGGTTACGTTGAACGCCTTATGAGCGCAGCACAGACTCCCGTGATCATGTACACCACCACCTGGTGCGGTTACTGCGTGCGCCTGAAGAAGGCGCTGCAGGCCGAGGGCATTGCGTTCACCGAGGTCGACATCGAGAAGGATCCCGCGGCAGCGGAGTTCGTCGCCAACGCCAACGGCGGCAATCAGACCGTCCCCACGCTGAAGCTGCCCGACGGTTCGACGTTGACGAACCCGACCGCGCGCGAGGTCAAGGCCAAGCTGGCGGGTTAGTCCAGCGCCGCCCAGGACTCGATGATCTCGCGTGCGATCGAGATCGAGCCGGGCAGCAGCAGCCGCGACGGCGAGTCACTACTCCAGTCGCCGTGGTCTAGGGCCTCACGGATCTCGGCGCGGGTGAACCAGGCCGCCTCGGCGATCTCTCCGTCGTTGAACGAGAACTCCTGCTCGGGATCGCCGACGGCGTGAAAGCCCACCATCAGCGACCGCGGGAACGGCCAGGGCTGGCTGCCCAGGTAGGTCACGTCGGTGACTTCCAGTCCGATCTCCTCGGCGATCTCGCGAACGACGCAGGTCTCGAATGACTCACCGGCCTCGACGAAGCCCGCCAATATCGAGAACAACCGCTCCGGCCACGCCGTCTGGCGGGCCAGCACCGCGCGGTCGTGGCCGTCGTGCACCAGGCAGATGACCGCGGGATCGATGCGGGGACGTTCCTCGTGGCCGTTGAGCGGATTGATCCGCGACCAGCCCGCCCTGGCGGGCTTGGTCGGCGAACCGTCGACAGGGCTGAACCGCGCGCTGTCGTGCCAGTTGAGCAACGCCGTCGCGGTCGCGACCAGTTGCGCGCTGACGTCGTCGAAAACCTGCCCCGCCCGACGCAGGTCGAGCACCTCGGTTTCGGTGTGCGGATCCTCGGGCCCCTCGAGCGCACCGCGGATCCCCCACACATGCCTGCCGTCGCCCAGCCGGCCGAGGAACACCGCATTCTCGGGGGGACGGTCGCCCAGCTTGGCGGCGTTGCCGAGCACGACGCTGCCGTTGGCGATCAGCACCTGATTGCGGCGGTCGACCCGCAGGACCATCGCATCTGGCCATCCCGCCAGTGCGGCGTCGATGTCGGTGCGCAGCGCGTCGGCGCGGTCGGCGCCGACGCGTGACAGCAGCGGAACGTTGCGCAGGCGGAACGCGGCCATCACTCGGTGTCCGCGTTGCGGATGTAGAGCAGCCGGTCACCGGATTCGACCGTGTCCACTTCCGGTGAGTCGACGCGCAGCAGCTCGCCGTTGCGGACCACGCCGAGCACGATGTCGTGCAGGTGCCGCGGCGAGCCGCCCACCTCTTTGGGCGTCACCTCCCGTTCGGCGATCGCGAAGCCGGCGTCCGGCGTCAGCAGGTCCTCCATGATCTGCACAACGCTGGGTGTCTGGGTGGCTATGCCGAGCAGGCGGCCCGCGGTCTCGGAGGACACCACGGTCGAGTCGGCCCCCGACTGCCGCAGCAGATGCTGGTTGTCCGATTCGCGGGCCGCGGCGATGATCTTGGCGTTCGGCGCGAGTTCGCGGGCGGTCAACGTGACCAGCACGGCGCTGGCGTCGTCGTCGGTGGCGACGATGATCGACTTCGCGTGCTGGGCGCTGGCCAGGCGCAGGATGTCGGCCTTGGTGGCGTCGCCGTGGACGGTGACCAGTCCGGCGCTGCGGGCGCGTTCGAGCACGCCCGCGTTCTCGTCGACGACGACGATGTCGGCGGGTGCGACCTCGTCGCCGACCATCGCGGCGACCGCCGTCCTGCCCTTGGTGCCGTAGCCGATGACGACGGTGTGGTTGCGCACTCTGCTCCTCCATCGCTGGATCTTCAATGCCGCGCGCGACTGGCTGGTCAGCGTCTCCACGGTGGTGCCGATGAGCACGATCAGGAACGCGACGCGCAGCGGGGTGATCACCAGGACGTTGATCAACCGGGCTTCGGGGGTGAACGGGGTGATGTCGCCGTAGCCGGTCGTCGACAGCGACACCGTCGCGTAGTACAGGCAGTCGAGGAACGACAGCTGGTTGTCCTGCACGTCGCGGTAGCCGTCGCGGTCGAGGTAGACGATGAACACGGCGGCCATCAGCGCGAGCGTCGCGTAGATGACGCGACGGATGATCCGCTGGGTGGGGCTGACCCACGCTTCGGGGATCCGCAGGATGTCCACGAGCCGCGAGTCGGGCTGTGAGGTCAGGTCCTGCTCGATCGCGGCGAGCCGGCGCCGCAGCCTACCTTTTGCCACGAGGACCCGTTACCGGTCCCGCAGGGTTGTGCACGCCACAATGTAATCATGACCTCTCCCCCCGCCGAACTGCAGCAAGTGGCCAACCCGTCGCGCGCCTACCGGATGGCGGCCGGTCTGCTGGGCATCGGGACGCTGCACTTCGTCGCGCCCAAACCGTTCGACGGCATCATTCCGGCCGAGCTGCCGGGCAGCCCGCGCTTCTACACCTATGCCTCGGGTGTCGCCGAGCTCGGTGTGGCCGGGCTGATGCTGGCGGCGAAGACTCGGCGGTTCGGCGCGTTGGCAGCGGTGGCCCTGTTCCTGGCGGTGTATCCGGCCAACGTCAACATGGTGCGCCTGTGGAAGCACAAGCCGCTGCCGATGCGGTTGATCGCGATCGCGCGCCTGCCGCTGCAGATTCCGATGATCGTGCAGGCGGTGAAGGTGTACCGCGAGTCCTAGGCCGCATCGGCCGCTTCCAGCAGCCCGGCGAGCTCGTCAAGGCCCGGCAGTGAATCGGGCGTGACGGTGACGCCGCTGCGCACGTAGTGGAACGCCGCCCGCACCGATTCGACCGGACAGCCGTGCAGCGCCGCCCACGCCTGCCGGTACACCGCCAGCTGAATCGCGTTGTGCTGCATCGCTTCCGGGGTACTCGGTGGCTCGCCGGTCTTCCAGTCCACCACGGTGGCGCCGTTGTCGCCGTCGGCGAACACCGCGTCGATGCGGCCCCGCACCACCCGGCCGCCGATGACCATGTCGAACGGCACTTCGACGTCGATCGGGGTGCGCGCGGCCCACGGCGACACCGCGAACGCCGCCTGCAGCTCGGCCAGTTCCTCGGCCACGGCGGTGTCGTGATCGACCGCACCCGGCAGGTCGTCGAGGTCGAACAACCGCTCGGCATGAAAGAAGCGCTGCACCCAGTCGTGAAATGCGGTGCCCAGCAGGGCATGCGGGTCGGGACGCGTCGGCAGCCTGCGGCGCAGCCGCTGCGACACCGACTCGGGGTCCTTGCCGAGTTCCACCAGTGTGCTCACCGAGAGCTGGAGCGGCAGCGGAACGGGCGCCGGTTCGACCACCCGGTTGCGTTCGGTGATGAGCGCGTCGACATCGGCCGCCCATCCTTCGTCGGAGTCGACGGGCTCCACGTCGTATCTACCCGCCATCGCCGCGGTCACCAGCGTTGCCCCGCGGGTCACGTCGCCGCGGCGCGCGCCCTCCGGGTCGGCGGGCCAGACAGCCTCGACCACCTTGTCACGCAACGGGTTCGGCTCACCGTCGGCCGGCGCGGGCGCCCAGTGCTCGACGACCCCGCACGGATCACCGTCGGCGGCCGACTGGTCGATGATGTTCTTGAGCTCGAGCAGGAACTCCGACGGGCCGCGGGCCTTGCTCTCCGAGGCTCCCCAGTGATGGCCGGACAGCAGCAGGGTGTCCTCGGCGCGGGTGAGGGCGACATACAGCAGGCGGCGTTCCTCGTCGATGCGGCGCTGCTCGAGATTCTTCTTGTGCTCGCCGATCACGTCGGACAGCTGCTTGCGGTCGTTGACGTCGGTGGTGTCGAGCACCGGAACACCGTGCTCGGACAGCGTGGCCCGGTCGCCGCGCAGCAGCGGCGGGAGGTCCGCGGCGTCGGTAAGCCACGTGCGCGCGTTGCCGGTCGAGGGGAACACGCGCCCGGCCAGGTGCGGAACGGCGACGATCTGCCATTCGAGGCCCTTGGCCGCGTGGATGGTGAGGATCTGCACCCGGTCGGTGGCGACGGAGGTTTCGGCGGGAGCGAGCCCGTTCTCCACCTCCTCGGCGGCAGCGAGGTAGGCCAGCAGGCCCGTCACGTCGCCGCCCGGGCGGTTGGCGAAGTCGGCGACCACGTCGGCGAACGCGTCGAGATGCTCGGTGCCCGACCATCCCGCCGAGACGGGTCGGCGCGCGCGCACCTCGGTGTCGACGCCGAGCACGCGGCGCACTTCGGCGACGAGTTCGGGAAGCGCATGCGACAGGTGCGCCCGCAGCGCGGTCAGCTCACGACCCAGTGCGACGATGCGCGCGTAACCAAACGGCGAATACTGTTCGGGCGCACCGGGATCGGTGACCGCCTCGGCAAGGCATGCGGTATCGGCGTCGGGGGCTGCCTGCGCGGCGATGCGGTCGGCGATCCCGGCGCCCTCGGCGTCCCCGGTGTCGTCGAGTCGCACCGCGCGCCGCCACAGCGCGGTGACGTCGCGGCCGCCCAGCCGCCAGCGCGGGCCGGTGAGCACGCGCATGGCCGCGCTCCCCGCGGTTGGGTCGGCGATCATCCGCAGCATGGCCACCACGTCGGCGACCTCGGGGACACCCAGCAGTCCCGCCAGCCCGACCACCTCGACGGGCACGCCGCGGGCGGTGAGCGCATCGGCCATCGGCGCGGCGTCGGCGTTGCGCCGCACCAGCACCGCCGTCGTCGGCGCCGGCACGCCCTCGACGCGCGCCCGGCCGTAGATGTCGGCGATGTGGTCGGCGACCCAGTCACGTTCGGCCGCAACGTCGTTGAGTAACGCACACTGGATCGTGCCCAGTTGGGCATCGGGTCGCGGCAGCAGCGAGCGCACCGCGACCGAACGACGCCGCGCCTGCGCCGACACCGCGTTGGCCAGATGCAGCGCGCGGGGTGGGTTGCGCCAACTGGTCCGCAGCTCCAAGGTGGGCGCCGGCGTGCCGTCCGATCGCGGGAAGTCGGTGGTGAAGCGCGGCAGGTTGGTGGCCGACGCTCCGCGCCACCCGTAGATCGACTGGATGGGATCGCCGACCGCGGTCAGCGCGAGGTCGTCGTCCACGCCGCCGCCGAACAACGACGACAGCGCGACCCGCTGCGCATGCCCGGTGTCCTGGTACTCGTCGAGCAGCACCACCCGGTACCGGCAGCGCAGCTGCTCGCCGACCTGCGGGAAGTTCTCGGCCAACCTGGCGGCCGAAGCCATCTGCATGCCGAAGTCCATCACCTTCTCGTCGCGCATCCGCCGGTGCAGCGCGTCGATCAGCGGGACCAGCTCGGTGCGCTCGGTCTGGGTGGCCAGCAGCCGCAGCAGCCATTGACTCGGTCCGCGGTCGCGCTGGTACGGACCGGCGGGCAGCGTATGCACCAGCCGCTCGAGCTCGACGTGGGTGTCGCGCAACTGGTCGGTGTCGACGAGGTGCTCGGCGAGCTGACCCGCCAGCCGCAACACCATCGACGTCACCGCCGCGGGCGTCTTCTCGGTGTCCAGTTCGGGATGCTCGCACACGACGCGAAAGGCCAACTGCCACAGTTCGGTCTCGCTCAGCAGCCGGGTCTCGGGCTCCACGGGCAGCAGCAGCCCGTGCTCGCGCAGCAGGGTGCCCGCGAACGCGTGATAGGTGCTGACCGTGGGTGGTTCGTCGGTAACGGCGCCGCTCGCCAGAAGTCCGGCGCCCGCGAGACGGGCCAGCCGGGTGCGGACCCGGCGCAGCAGCTGTCCGGCAGCCTTACGGGTGAAGGTGAGGCCGAGAACCTCGCCGGGTCCGGCGAACCCGTTGGCGACCAGCCACACCACCCGCGCGGCCATCGTCTCGGTCTTACCCGCTCCGGCGCCGGCGATCACCACGAGCGGCCCGGGCGGCGCGGCGATCACGGCGGCCTGCTCGTCGGTCGGCACGAAAAGGCCCAGGGCGGCGGCCAGTTCGTGCGGGCTGTAGCGCGGCGTCATACTTGTCCTCCCGTGGCGGCCTGGGCGGGGCACATCGCCCGCACCGGGCAGTGCCCGCAGCCGTCGTTGATCCGCGCGACGAACTCCGGCCCCTGGGTGGCGGCGGCGGCCCGGCGCACGGTGTCGCGCCACTCGGCGTGCTTCTCCGGGGTCAGCGCGTCCTGTTCCCGCTCGGCGGGTCCCGACGCACCGGACTTGCCCAGGTAGACCAGTCGGCCACCGCCCGGCGAATCCCCCTCTCCCAGCAGACCTTCGGCGATCGCCAGCTGGTACATCGCCAGCTGTGCGTGGGTCTGCGCGTCGTCCTTGGTCACCGGGTTCTTGCCGGTCTTGAGGTCGACCACGACGAGGCGGCCCTCGCTGTCGCGCTCGAGACGGTCGACCCGCCCACGCACCCGCACATCGGGTTCGCCGTCCGCCCCCTCGATCACGACCCCGTCGACGCCGATCTCGGTGCCGACCTCGGTGAACCGGCCGCGGGTCTGTGCGCGCCACTGAGCGAACGTCGCCAACATCGCGCGGTGGCGGGCGAGTTCGTTGTCGGCATACCAGCGAGAGTCGTACGGCAGCTTGGCCCAGACCTTTTCGAGCCCGTTGACCATCTGGCTCTCGGTGTGGCCCGGATCGGAGACGAGGGCGTGCACCAGCGAGCCGACCGCGGATCGCACGTCGCGGCCGTCGGCACCGCCGTGGCGCTCGAGCAGCCAGCGCAACGGACAATCGGTGAGCATCTGCAGCGTCGACGGCGACAGCGTCACGGTGTTGTCGTCGCCGTTCCACAGCGGTTCCTCGCTGGACAACGGAGTCATCGACTGCCATTGCGCGGGGTCGGCGCCGGGCACGCCGGCGTCCGCCAGCCGCGCCAACAACGTTGCCGCGCAGGCGCGCGCGGAGTCGTCGACTCCGCCGTCGGGCGCACACACCACCGCGCGCAGCCGGCCCACCAACGCCGCGGGCGCAAGCACGCGCGGCGCGGCGACGGGGGCGGTGATGTCCGAATCGGCAGCCGCCGCGAGGGCGCTCAACTCGTAGCAGAACGACGACGGAAGCAGCGACTCGTCACCGCTGTCGCTGTCGACCGCCGTTACCAGCAGCCGGCTGCGGGCTCGACCCATCGCGGCGATGAGCAGCCGGCGTTCCTCGGCCAACAACGGCGCGCGGGTCGACACGCCTTCGGCGCCGTCGGTGACGCCGTCGAGCAGATCGACGAGATGCTGGGTGGCCAACACGCCACCGCGCGGAACGGTGTTGGGCCACAACCCTTCCTGCACACCGGCGATGACGACGAACTCCCATTCGCGGCCCAGCGCGGCGTGGGCGCTGAGCATGGCGACCGCCTCGGCATCGCCGCCCTCGTCTCGGGCGGGCAACCCGAGCCCCGCCACGTGGTCGATCAGCCCCCGCAGGGTCGCGCCCGCCGTGCGGTTCACGAACTGCTCGGCGACGTCGAACAACGCGGTGACGGCGTCGAGGTCGCGGTCGGCCTGCGCCCCGGACGCGCCACCGCGTTCGCTCGCCGCCAGCCAGCGGCGCTGCAGCCCCGAGCGATGCCAGGCCTGCCACAGCGTGTAGCGCGGGTCGGCACCGGCCTCGGCGCTGCGGCGGGCGGCGGCCAGCACCTTGCGCACGCGATCCAACGGCCTGCCCAAGTTCTCTGGCAACCCGTGGACTCCGTGCTCGAGGGCCTCGACCAGCAGTTCGCCGAACTCGCGGGGCGGTTGGGAACCGTCGAGGCGGCGCAGCGCTCGCCGGAGTTGGCGCAGCGACACCGGATCGACGCGGCCGATCGGACCGGTCAGCAATGCCGACGCCTGTTCGGTGTCGAGTCCGTGCGCCGTCGCTTCCAGCACCGTGAGCAGGGCCTGCACGGCGGGTTGGTCGCCGAGCGGAGTCGCAGGCGTGGGAGTGACCACCGGAACTCCGGCGCCCGCCAGTGTGCGGGCGAGCGACGCGCCGAGCCGGGGCACCGAACGCACGATGACCGCCATCTGCGACCACGGCACGCCGTCGACGAGGTGCGCCCGCCGCAGCGCGTCGGTGATCATCGCCGACTCCGCGTGCGGTGAGGCCGCGATGCGCACGGTTACCGAGCCGGACGATCCCGGCGCGCCGGTCAGCACGCGGCCCTGTTCGACACCGGGCAGCCGGCGAGCGACCTCGGTGACGGCGTCGGCGACGGCCGGTGCGCAGCGGCGGGACTCGGTCAGCACGATGGCCGGCTCCTCCCCGCGCAGCAGCGCCGGGTCGGCACCGCGGTAGCCAAAGACCGCCTGGTTGGGATCGCCTGCGAGCACGGTGATCTCGGCCCCCTGGGCCAACACCCGGACCAGCCGCGCGGCCTGCGGGTCGAGCTGCTGCGCGTCATCGACGAGCAGCAGCCTGACCCGGCCCCGCTCGGCGGTCAGCAGCTCGCCGTCGGTGGCCAACGCCTCCAGGGCCGCGCCCACCAGTTCGGCCGCGCCCAGGGCGGGGATGGTGGCCTGGGGTGCGGCCATGCCCACGGCCGAGCGCAACAACATGATCTGTTCGTAGGCCTGGGCGAACTGCCCGGCCGCCAGCCACTCCGGCTTGTTCGAGCGGCGCCCGATGCGTTGCAGGTCAACGGGATCGACACCGCGTTCGGCGCAGCGAGCCAGCAGATCTCGCAGCTCGTTGGCGAAACCGACCGTGCTCAACGCCGGCCGTAGGTGGTGCGGCCAGGCGGTCGCCGCGCGGTCGCCGTCCTCGAGGTCGCCCGCGAGCAGTTCGCGGATGATTCCGTCCTGTTCGGCGCTGGTGATCAGCCGCGGCGGCGCGTCGCCGTTGCGCTGGGCGGCCAACCGCAGCACCGCGAAGGCATACGAATGCACGGTGCGCACCAACGGTTCGCGCACCACCGAACGGGTGCCCGCCTGCAGCAGCGCGGACGTGATCCGGGCGCGCGCCTGTGCACCGAGCCGGGCCGAACCCGTCAGCAGCAGAACCGATTCCGGGTCCATACCCGCGGCGATGTGTGCGACCGCCGTCTGCACCAGCAGCGTGCTCTTGCCGGTACCGGGTCCGCCGATCACGCGGAATGCGCCCCGCGTGCCGGGATCGGTGAGCGCGCTCGGCGTGAGGTCGGTGTGCGGTGCGGACATGAGGGCATGACACCACGGGGGTCCGACAAGTGGCCGTGACCGGGACTGGCAGCATCAACAGCCGTGACCGAACTTCTGCACGTGCACCGCTACGGGCCGTCCGGGCCCGCACAGGTATTGGTGATCCACGGCCTCACCGGCCACGGTCAGCGGTGGCAGACGCTGGCCACGCGCCACCTACCCGAGTACACCGTCGTCGCACCGGACCTCATCGGGCACGGGCGCTCGTCGTGGGCGGCGCCGTGGTCGATCGACGCGAACGTCGCCGCGCTCGCCGAGTTGCTCGACGGCCCTGCCGTGGTCGTCGGCCACTCCTTCGGCGGCGCGGTGGCGCTGAATCTGGCCGCCGCGCGGCCGGACCTGGTGTCGCGCATCGTCTTGCTGGACCCCGCCGTGGGTCTGGACGGCGATTGGATGCGCCAGATCGCCGACGACATGTTCGACTCCCCGGATTACACCGACCGCGACGAAGCGCGCGCGGAGAAGGCGAACGGCTCGTGGGGTGAGGTCGAGCCCGCCGAACTGGACCGCGAGATGGACGAGCATCTGATCGCACTGCCGTCAGGACGGGTCGGCTGGCGGATCAGCATCCCGGCGATGATGTCGTATTGGAGCGAGCTGGCCCGCCCGGTGACGTTGCCGCGCACGGGTACTCCGACAACCCTGGTGCGCGCCGCCCGCACCAAGCCGCCGTACGCGACCGACGAACTCCTCAATGCCTTGACACAGCACCTGGGCGCGGATTTCACGCTGCAGGAGTGGGATTGCGACCACATGGTCGCGCAGGCCAGGCCCGCCGAGACGGCGGCGTTGATCCGCGAGCAGCTCGAGTCGTAGCGATGGCCCTGGTCACCGACAAGCAGGTGGAGGCCGTGCGGGCGTTGGTCGCCGCGATCCCGCCGGGCCGCGTGTCGACGTACGGCGACATCGCCGAGGCGGCAGGGCTTTCCAGCCCTCGCATCGTCGGCTGGATCATGCGCACCGATTCCTCGGACCTGCCGTGGCACCGCGTGATCACCGCGTCGGGGAAGCCGGCACCGCATCTGGCCACGCGGCAGTTGGAGTTGCTTCGCGCCGAAGGGGTTCTCGCACACGACGGCCGGATCCGGCTCGCCGAAGTGCGGCACGAGTTCTGAGCGAGGCCCCTGCCTCAGAGCACCAGGCGGACCAGCGCCGCCGTGCGTGCCAGCCCGGGGAACGCGGCCGCCGTCGACCGCGGATGAAGCGCGTGCACGGCGATGCGGAACATCAACGCGCGCAACAACATCTGGGGCCACTCCGGAAGCGGGCTCCAGCGTTCGATGAGCCCGTCATCGGCCTCACCCCAGGACAGCGCGTCGACCACGACGACACCGGCCGCCCACGACGCCGGGCGCCAGTACGGAATGATGTCGGTGATGCCCGGTGCGGCGGTGCCCGCGAAAAGCACCGTGCCGTAGAGGTCGCCGTGGACCAACTGGCTCGGGCTCTTCGTCGGCTTGCGCAGGGTGGCAAGCTGATTGAGCAGCTCGACCGAGCGCTGTCCGTCGGTGGAACCGGGCGACACCTTGGCACCCGGCGGCAGCGAGTGCAGCGGCCGTTCCTCCCACGCGGCACGGTCGGCGGCGATGAACACGTCGACGTCGCCCCACGGCGCGACGGGTGGTTGCGTCAGGAACCTCGGGCGTTCGAGTTTGGCCGTCGCCTCGTGCAGCCGCACCGCGGCCGAAACCACCTCGTCATGGCGGGGTTCCGGCGTTCCGGCGACGAAAGTGTCGGAACGCCACCCGGCCACGACATAGCGTCCGTCCGTCGAGCGGACCGGCCGCGCCAAGCGCACCCCGTCGACGAACAACGTCTCGCGGACCTTGGCCGACCACGCGGCGCGGGCGTGGTCGGCGACCATCGACACCACCACCTCGCCACAGCGCCAGCCGCCCTCCCAGCCCGGCCCAAGCGAAACGGGCGCAACACCGGTCAGGCCGAACGCGGCCAGCACATGATCCGGTGGCCGTTCGACAGTCACCACCTCAGCGTAAGCGGAGTTTCGGCAAACCAGCCGTTAGTACATGACCATGTCGGGTTCGAGTTGGTTACCCCACGCGACGATGCCGCCCTGCACGTGCATCGCATCGGAAAACCCGGCCTTCTTGGCGATGGCGAGCACTTCGGCCGAACGCACACCGGTCTTGCAGTAGAACACCGGTGTCCGGTCGGTCGGCAACTTGGCCAGCGCCTCACCCGATTCGAAGGCGCCCTTGGGGATCAGCTCGGCGCCCTCGATGCGGTTGATGTCCCACTCGACCTGTTCGCGGACGTCGATCAGCGCCAGCGGTTTACCGGAATCGAGCAGCTCCTTGAGCTCGCGCGGGGTGATCGTCGAGTCGGCCGCGGCCTGGGCGGCGGCGTCGGACACCACGCCGCAGAACTCTTCGTAGTCGATCAGCTCGGTGATCTTCGGCGTCGAGGGATCCTTGCGGATCTTGATCGTGCGGTACGTCATGTCGAGCGCGTCGTAGACCATCAGTCGGCCCAGCAGCGTCTCACCGATGCCGGTGATCAACTTGATGGCCTCGGTGCCCATCACCGACGCGACCGAGGCGCACAGGATCCCAAGCACCCCGCCCTCGGCACACGACGGCACCATCCCGGGTGGCGGCGGCTCCGGGTACAGGTCGCGGTAGTTCAACCCGAGCCCGTTCGGGGCGTCCTCCCAGAACACCGAGATCTGGCCCTCGAAGCGGAAGATCGACCCCCACACGTACGGCTTGTGGGCCAGCACGGCGGCGTCGTTGACGAGGTAGCGCGTCGCGAAGTTGTCGGTGCCGTCCAGGATCAGGTCGTACTGCTCGAACAGTTCGACGGCGTTGTCGGGCTCCAGCCGGAACTGGTGCAGGTTGACCGTCACCAGCGGGTTGATGTCCAAAATCGAGTCGCGGGCGCTCTCGGCCTTCGACCGGCCGATGTCGGACTGGCCGTGGATGATCTGACGCTGCAGGTTCGACTCGTCGACCACGTCGAACTCGACGATCCCGATCGTGCCGACGCCCGCCGCGGCGAGGTACAGCAGCGTCGGCGAGCCCAGCCCGCCGGCGCCGATGACCAACACCTTGGCGTTCTTCAGCCGCTTCTGCCCGTCCAGTCCGAGGTCGGGAATGATGAGGTGACGGCTGTAGCGCGCCACTTCCTCGCGAGTGAGTTCGGCCGCCGGTTCTACCAGCGGCGGCAACGGTGTCGACACCGTGTTTCTCCTTGATCGACCTGATTCAACGTCTATGACCATCACAGCAGTTACGACATTCAACAGCAACGAGCGGCCAAGGCTTCCCGCAGGCATGCGCGCGCACTCGCGCCGCAGGCGTCAGGCGATGGGGTACGGCCAGGGATTGGGTTTGCAGGTGTGATTGTCGGGCTGGACCGACTGCGGGTCGAAGCGCGCCGCGTCGTTGTTGTTGGTCGAGAACGTCTGCTGCATCATGACCGGCGCCAGCTGATCGTTGCCGCCGCACGGTTCGTGCCGCTGGTAACCGATCGCGTGGCCGACCTCGTGGTTGATCAGGTACTGCCGATACGAGCCGACGTCACCCTGGAACGGCACTGCACCGCGCACCCACCGCGCCTCGTTGATGAACACGCGCGGCTGCCCGTCGCGGTAGGCCGGGTTGTAGCAGGACGCCTCCAGCTGGATGTCGTAGCCGCAGCCCTCGCGCACGGTCATCGGCGTACTCAACGACACCCGGAAGTCCGGCTCGACCCCCGACGACGCGTCGATGCGGGTGAACGCGAACTGCGGGTTGTGCGTCCAGCTCTTGGGGTTGGCCAGCGTCTCGGTGACCATGCGGGCGAACGCCTCGTCGCCACCGAACGTCGCGGTGTCGATGCCGTCCTCGACCTCGACGGTGTAGGTGAACGCCTTCGCGGTGCCCTGTCCGACCTGCGGGGTGGTACCGGGCACGACGTGCCACGTCTTGGCGCCGGCCTCGGTGAACGGGCCGCCCTGGGGCAGGATTCCGGTCGGCAGGTTCGCGTCGAACTGCGTCAGCCCCTTGGGCGGTGCGCCGATGATCGCCGTGCTCGCCACCCCGATGGTCGGTGGCCCCTGCACCGGGCCCTCGGCCTGCTTCGGCGCGGGCGCGCTGGTGCCGGTGATGGTCTGGTAGATCACGACGGCGGTCAACACGATCAGGACGGGCAGCGCGTAGGCCCGCCAGCCGTAGGTGGAGACGAAGCGGCCGAGCCAGGACTGCTTGCGGAAGCCGCGGTGCTCGTCGCGATTGGACCTCACCCGCCCGGAACTCTCCGCGAGCGGATCGCGCTGGGCGCGCAGCGGCTCGCGCCATTCGTTGCGCAGCGCGGGCACGCGAACACCCCCGCCGTGTTCGGGACCCATCTGTCCTCCTCGAGTACGGGAGTCGTAGGTCACCGCAACAGGATGACACAGGCCAGCGCCCTGATACCTTTGGCGCGCCATCGGCGGTCCCTTGCGCTGTGAGCCGCGCCTCACCTGCACGCTTTGTCAACGGTAGTAAGGTCATTGCGAAAACCAGGCCCCGATGACATGGGATGAAGGATGTGATGAGCGATCTCGCCAACACCGCCGCCAAGAGAGGCGCGCAGCCGGGCGGCGAAGTGTTGAACCGGCGCGGCGGCAGGCTGCCGCGCGATGAGCGCCGGGGGCAGCTCTTGGTCGCTGCCAGCGAGGTTTTCGTCGATCGCGGCTATCACGCGGCGGGCATGGACGAGATCGCCGAGCGCGCCGGGGTGAGCAAACCCGTTCTCTACCAACACTTCTCGTCGAAACTGGAGCTCTACCTGGCCGTGCTGGCCAAACACGTCGAGAACCTGGTCTCCGGTGTCCGTCAGGCGCTGCGCACCACCACCGACAACCGCCAGCGGCTGCGCGCCGCGGTGCAGGCGTTCTTCGACTTCATCGAGCACGACGGCCAGGGCTACCGGCTGATCTTCGAGAACGACTACGTCAACGAACCGCAGGTCGCCGCGCAGGTGAAAGTGGCCACCGAGGCCTGCACCGACGCGGTGTTCGACTTGATCAGCCGCGATTCCGGGCTCGAGGCGCACCGGGCCAGGATGATCGCGGTCGGCCTGGTCGCGATCAGCGTGGACTCCGCCCGCTACTGGCTCAACAACGAGCGGCCGATCTCCAAGGAGGCCGCGGTCGAGGGCACCGTCCAGTTCGCTTGGGGCGGACTGTCACACGTGCCGCTTACCCGGTCTTAGAACCGAGCCCGACCCCGAAGCCGACACGACGGACGTCGGCCGCGCCGATCTCGACATAGGCGATCTTGGACGTCTGCACGAGGAAGCGCCGACCCTTCTCGTCGGTGAGGGCCAGCACACCCGAATCCTTCGCGAGCGCCTCGGTGAACAGCTGCTCCACCTCGCTTGGTGTCTGCGCGCTGTTGAAGCTCAGCTCGCGCGGGCTGTCCGTGACACCGATCTTGACCTCCACGCCGGTGGCCCCTTTCGTCTTTACGAAGAACTTGAGCCAAGGCTAGTAGACGGCCCGCCGGACGCATCCCGCCGGTGAGTTCGCGGTCAGCGAAGCACCGATATCAACGGCGACCGAACCGAGTCCGGACCGTAACCAACACACCAGCCAGTGAACCTCATCTGTCACTTCCGTCTCGATAGCATCAGGCGCGATAATGCTGAAGACGACTGGGAAAGCCCACATGAACAGGACTTATACCGCGCACTCCCCGTATTCGCTGGCCCCGACGGAGCGGATCCCGAGCTACTCCGGCTACGGCGACGAGCCGCCCGTCGACGACTTCGACTACGAGTACCCCGGCCGGCCCGAGGCCGAGGATTACGACTACGACGAGTACGAGCAGCAGTACGACGAGGAGAGCATCGACCGGCGCTGGATGTGGGTCGCCGGCATCGCCGGGGTGATCCTGTTCATCGCGATCGGCACGACCGGCATCATCCTCGGCGGTGGCGACAGCGGTTCGGTGTCGGCCACCGGGACGTCCGAGGCGCCCGCCCCGTCGAGCGCGCCGACCACCACCGCGCCGCGGGCGGGAACGGCCGCGCCCGTCGTGCCCTCGCTGCCGCCGGAAACCGTCACGACGATCACCCCGAGCGCCGCGACGACGCCACCGGTGGCCCCCGTACCCACTCCCACCGCGCAGGCGGCCGTTCCCCCGCCGGCCCCGGCGCCACCGCGCACGTTCACCTACCGGGTGACGGGCAACCGCCAGCTGCTCGACCTGGTCACGGTGATCTACACCGACGGGCAGGGCGCGTTGCGCACCGACGTCAACGTCGCGTTGCCGTGGGTCAAGCAGGTGGTCCTCGACCCGGGTGTCGAGCTCAAGTCGGTCACCGCGACCAGCGTCGCCGGCCAGCTGAACTGCAGCATCCTCGATGCCTCGGGCACGCTGGTCGCCTCGCAGAACAACAACTCGATGATCGCGACCTGCACCCAGTAATTCAGGCGAGGCCCAGTTCCTCCATGCGGGAGGCGTGGGTTCGTTGCAGCCGGTCGAAGAATTCGGTCATCTGCGTGAGCCCTTCGCCGCCGGCCATCACCAGGTCGACGAGCTCGTCGTGGTCGGCGAGCACGAACTGCGCCTGGGTGATGGCCTCGCCGAGCAGCCTGCGCGACCACAGCGCGAGCCGGTGGCGCTGCCTGTCGCTGGCCGTCACCGCCGCGCGCACCTCGGCGACGACGAACTGGGAGTGGCCGGTCTCGGAGAGCACCGCGCGCACCACATCGGCGACCTCGCCGGGCAGGGCGTGGGAGATCTCGAGGTAGAAATCGGCGGCGAGGGCGTCGCCGACGTAGGTCTTCACCAGAGCCTCGAGCCACGTGCTCGGAGTGGTCAGCCGGTGGTAATTCTCAAGGGCGGACGCGTATTTCGTCATTGCGGGTACGACGTCGACACCGCGGCGTTCGAGGGCATCGCGCAGCACCTCGTAGTGGTTCATCTCGGCGGCCGCCATGCTCGCCATGTTGATGCGCCCGCGAAGGTTCGGCGCCATGCGCGCTTCGTCGGTGAGCCGGTAGAACGCCGCCACCTCGCCATAGGCCAGGAGGGCGAAGAGCTCGTTGACGCCGGGATGGTCGGCCGACACACCTGACGTCGCCGAGTCGGCTTGCCCGGGTGCCGGAGGCGTCGTGTTCATGGGCCCAACTTTAAACGCCGTCGGCGGGTCGCCCGGCGGGGCGATGCGGCCAGGTATGATGGTTTCGGGCGTGGCGGTTGTCAACGCATTTTGTATGGCTCGCCCCGACCCGAGAAATGTGCGTGCACGCAGTCGGTCCGCCTACCTCAGTGCTGGGCCCTGGTCTTCACAGGCCATCTCTTGTCGAACTCGTGCGCGCGTGGAAGCCATGAGGATGACAATTGAAAGGCCTCGTTTTCGCGTATGACGCATCTCAATCCCACATTTGCTGAACTGGGAGTTCGCGACGAAATCGTCCGTGCTCTCGCCGAGGATGGAAAAGAACATCCATTCGCCATTCAAGAGCTGACCATGCCGATGGCGCTGGCCGGCGACGACCTGATCGGCCAGGCCCGCACCGGGATGGGTAAGACGCTGGCGTTCGGCGTGCCGCTGCTTCAGCGGATCACCACCGACCCCGAGCGGCCCCTGACCGGTGTTCCGCGCGCGTTGGTGGTCGTTCCCACCCGTGAGCTCTGTCTGCAGGTGTACGGCGACCTGGCGGCCGCCGCCAAGTACCTGACGGTCGGCGACCGCAAGCTCTCGGTCACGTCGATCTACGGCGGACGGCCCTACGAGGGCCAGATCGAAGCGCTCGAGAAGGGCGTCGACGTGGTCGTCGGTACGCCCGGGCGCCTGCTCGACCTGGCCCAGCAAGGGCACCTGAAGCTGGGCGGGCTGTCCGTGCTGGTCCTCGACGAGGCCGACGAAATGCTCGACCTCGGCTTCCTGCCGGATATCGAGCGGATCCTGCGCCAGATCCCTGACAAACGGCAGGCGATGCTGTTCTCGGCGACGATGCCCGACCCGATCATCACGTTGGCCAGGACCTTCATGAACCAGCCGACGCACATCCGGGCCGAGGCCCCACACTCGGCGGCCACCCACGACACCACCGAGCAGTTCGCCTACCGCGCCCACGCGCTGGACAAGGTGGAGATGGTCACCCGCATCCTGCAGGCCGAGGGCCGCGGCGCGACGATGATCTTCACCCGCACCAAGCGCACCGCGCAGAAGGTCGCCGACGAGCTCGCCGAGCGCGGGTTCAAGGTCGGCGCCGTGCACGGTGATCTCGGACAGGGTGCGCGCGAGAAGGCGCTCAAGGCGTTCCGCACCGGCGAGATCGACGTGCTGGTCGCCACCGACGTCGCCGCGCGCGGTATCGACATCGACGACGTCACCCACGTGATCAACTTCCAGATCCCCGAGGACGAGCAGGCCTACGTGCACCGCATCGGGCGCACCGGCCGGGCCGGCAAGACCGGCGTCGCGGTGACCCTCGTCGACTGGGACGAGCTGGCGCGCTGGGCGATGATAGACAAGGCCCTGAACCTCGGCTGCCCCGATCCCGCCGAGACGTATTCCAGCTCGCCGCACCTCTACAGCGAGCTGAACATCCCGACCGATGCCACCGGCACCGCCGGCGAGCCGGTGAAGGTGCAAAGCAGCAGGCGCGCGCCGGAGGAGAAGTCCGAAGACCGTCCCGCCCGCAAGCGCAACCGCACTCGTCGCCGCACCCGCGGGGGCAAGCCGGTGACGGGCCATCCCGAGGCGTCGGCGACGTCACCCGAGCAGGATTCCGCCGGCACCGGCGAGGGTTCCGGCGATACGGCTCCGGCGAAGCGCCGGCGGCGTCGTCGGCCCCGCAAGGCCGCGGCCAGCGCCGGCTAGCCCGGCGCCTCCCCCGCGATGGTCAAACCCGAACGCCGCACGCGCACCGATGTGATGGTGGCGCTGGCGATCGCCGTCGTGATCGCGGTGACCGCGGGCCTGGTGTGGTGGACCAGCGACGCGCGGGCGACCATCAGCAGGCCCGCCGCGGCGCCGGTTGAGCCGCTGACCCCCGCCAAGGCCGTTCCGCAGTCGCTGCGGCAACTGTGGACCGCGCCCAGCGGGCGCACCACCATGCCGCTGGTCGTCGGCGGCGCGGTGGTGACCGGTGACGGCCGCACCGTCGACGGCCGCGATCCCGCGACCGGGGAAACGCTGTGGACCTACGCGCGCGACCTCGACCTGTGCGGGGTCAGCTACGTCTACCAGTACGCCGTCGCCGTGTATCCCGATACGCGCGGATGCGGTCAGGTCAGCACCATCGACGCCGCGACGGGCAAGCGGGGTTCGGCCCGCTCGTCCTACGCCGACGCCTCGGTGACGCTGTCGTCCGACGGCACCACGGTGCTCTCGGCGGGTGAGAACCGGCTCGAGTTGTGGCGTTCCGACATGGTCCGGATGATCAGCTACGGCGCGCTGGACGCCCGCATCAAACCGGACGTCCCGACGTTGCCGCTGTGCCGGCTGGTGTCCGCGCAGGCGAGTTCGAGCGCGGTGTCGGTGCTGGAGGCGTGCCCGCGGCAGCCCGATCTGCGCCTGACGCTGCTGCGGCCCTCCGACGAGGAGGACACCCCGGAGTTGAAGTACGTCCCGCAGCCGGGCGTTGCGCCCGATTCCGGGGCTCGGGTGGTGGCCGTCGCCGACACGATGACCGCCGTCTACGTGCCGACGCCCAAGCCGGTGGTCAACATCGTCGACGAAACGGGCGCGACGATCGCCAGCACGCCCGTGGACCGTGTGCCGTCCCCGGAGGCCACCATGTCGCGGGCCGGTGACCTGATCACCTGGTGGACCGGTGACAGCGTAATGGTGTTCTCCGCCAACAACTTCGAGTACCTCTACACCGTCACCCCCGCGGGGCGGAACAAGCCGGTCGGCCCGGCCGCGATCATGGCGGGACGGCTGCTGGTGCCCGTCACCGATGGCTACGACGTGTTCGATCCCGCGACCGGGCAGGGCGAACGCCACATCCCGGTGACGCGGCCGCCGAGCGCGCCGCCGGTGGTGCCTGCGGTGGCCGGTTCGACGCTGCTGGAACAGCGCGGTGGCGAGCTGGTGGCGCTCGGCCAGGCGTGATTTGGTGCGCTACCAGTCGCGCACCGATCGGAAGCGCACCGAAATCGCTAGATTTCCGGGGCGAACGTCGGCATTGGTTTGCCGTTTTTCCAGTGCTTGAGCAGCGCCGCCGCCAACTCCCGGTAGGCGACCGCACCCTTGTTCTTGCGGCCGGCGAGCACCGACGCACCCGACGCGCTGGCCTCGGCGAAGCGGACCGTGCGCGGAATCGGCGGCGCCAACACCGCCAGGTCGTAGCGGTCGGCCACGTCGAGCAGCACGTCGCGGCTGTGTGTCGTGCGCGAGTCGTACAGCGTCGGCAGCGCGCCCAGCAGTTTCAGGTCGGCGTTGGTGATCGCCTGCACGTCGGCGATGGTGCGCAGGAACTGCCCGACGCCGCGGTGCGCCAACGTCTCGCACTGCAGCGGCACGATCACCTCGTCGGCGGCGGTCAACCCGTTCAGCGTGAGCACGCCGAGCGACGGCGGACAGTCGACGATCACCACGTCATAGCGGTCGATGATCTTGGCCAGCGCGCGCTTGAGCGCGTACTCGCGCCCGGCGCGCATCAGCAGCATGGCCTCGGCACCGGCCAGGTCGATGTTGGCCGGCAGCAGCGTCATCCCCTCGGGGGTGTCGACCAGGGCTGCGTCGGGTTCGACCTCGCCGAGCAGCACCTCGTGGATCGACACCGGCAGCTTGTCGGGGTCGTGACCCAATGAGAACGTCAGCGAGCCCTGCGGATCGAGATCCACCACCAAGACCCGCTTGCCCGCCTCCTGTATCGCCGCACCCAACGACGCCACCGTCGTCGTCTTGGCTACCCCACCCTTTTGATTGGCGACCGCAAGTACCCGCGTCACGGTGCCCATCGTTGCACGGGTCGGGACAGCGCGACGCGCCGTGCGGCAGAATCAGTCAGCGTGGCCCTCCTGGAGCACCGCCTCATCCTGCTTCGTCACGGCGAGACGGAGTGGTCGAAGAGCGGTCGACACACCGGCCGCACCGACCTCGAACTCACCGCGACCGGCGAGGAACGGGCCAAGCTGGCCACCGAGGCGCTGGCCGAACTCGAACTCGACAACCCGCTGGTGTTGTGCAGCCCGATGCGTCGTGCGGTGCGCACCGCCGAACTGGCCGGGTTGACCATCGACGAGGTGTCGCCGCTTCTGCAGGAATGGGATTACGGCCGCTACGAGGGGCTCACGACGCCGCAGATCCGTGAGACGGTCCCCGACTGGCTGATCTGGACGCACGGAGCCGACGGCGGCGAAGGCGTCGAGGCGGTCACCCAGCGCGCCGACAGCGCCCTCGAACTGGCGCTGAAGCACATGGAGTCACGCGACGTGGTGTTCGTCGGCCATGCGCACTTCTCTCGCTCGATGATCGCGCGGTGGGTGGAGATGCCGGTTCCGAGCGGCATCCGGTTCGCGATGGCGCCCGCCTCCCTGGCGGTGCTCGGTTTCGAGCACGCGATGCGCCAGATCATCGCGCTGGGACTGACCGGCCACCAGGATCCGTGTAAACCACGGTGACTCGCGAACCCACCTTCGTCCTGGCCTCCCGCGGCGCCGTCGTCGCGGAGGGGGTGCACACCGCCTTCCCGAAGATCGCCGACGCGCGCGCCGCGCTGGCCTCGCACAGCGCCCCGATCGTCATGGGCGCGTTGCCATTTGACATGACGAAACCGGCGGCGCTGATCCGTCCGCAGAGCGTCCAGTTCCTCGACGCGCTGCCGGACTGGCCGCTGCGCGAGATGCCGGGTGTGCGGATCGCCGAGTCGCTGCCGGAACCCGACGAACACCGCGCGCGGGTCGCGAGTGCCGTCGAGCGGCTCAACAGCCCGTCGAGCGGGCTGCACAAGGTCGTGCTCGCCCGGGCCCTGCGGTTGGCCGCCGACGGGCCGCTGGACGCACGCACCGTCCTGCACCGGCTTCTGAACGCCGACCCGGCGGCCAACGGGTACCTCGCCGATCTCACCGCGGCGGGCGGTGGCTACTCCGGGACCGTGCTGGTGGGCGCCAGCCCGGAACTGCTGGTGGCCCGGCGCGGCGAGCAGGTGGTCTGCGCACCGTTCGCGGGATCGGCGCCCCGCTCCCCCGACCCCGACACCGACGAGGCCAACGGCGCCGCATTGGCCGCGTCGGCGAAGAACCTTCGCGAGCACCAGTTCGTGGTCGACACGATCCGCGACGCGCTCGACCCGCTGTGCACCGACCTCGACGTCGCCGCGGAGCCGGCGCTGCGCAAGACGGATTCGGTGTGGCATCTGGCCACCCGCATCACCGGGAGGCTGCGCGAAAGAACGGTCACCGCCTTGGATTTGGCGATCGCGCTGCATCCCACGCCTGCGGTGGGCGGGGTGCCCACGGCCGATGCGGCCGATTTGATCGGGGAGCTCGAAGGCGACCGCGGTTTCTACGCAGGCGCCGTCGGTTGGTGCGACCAGCGCGGCGACGGCCGGTGGGTGGTCTCGATCCGCTGCGCCCAGCTGTCCGCGGACCGCCGCACGGCCGAGGCGTATTCGGGCGGCGGCATCGTCGCCGAGTCCGATCCCGACGACGAGGTCGAGGAGACCACAACGAAATTCACCACCATCCTCACCGCCCTGGGCGTCGACACGTGACCGAGCTGATCCGCCGGGTGCGCCCGGGCGACGAGCACGAGCTGACCGCGATGGTCCACGAACTCGCGGAGTTCGAACATGCCTCGCACGAGTGCACCATCACCGAAGACCAGATGCGGCAGGCGCTGTTCGGCGAGCCGGCGATCGTGCACGGTCATATCGTCGAGGTAGACGGGCAGGCCGCCGCGAGCGCGTTGTGGTTTCTCAACTTCTCGACCTGGGACGGTGTCGGCGGCATCTACCTCGAAGACCTGTTCGTGCGGCCGCAGTTCCGCAGGCGTGGGCTGGCCCGAAAGTTGTTGGCCACGTTGGCCCGCGAGTGCACGACACACGGATACACCCGGCTCTCGTGGGCGGTGCTCGACTGGAACGTCAACGCGATCGCGCTCTATGACGCCGTCGGCGGCAAGCCCCAGACGGACTGGATCACCTACCGCGTGTCGGGACCGGAGTTGTCGGCGCTGGCCGCCGAATCACCGTGAGTCCCAGCCCATTCCAGGGTCGACGGACTGAACAGCAGTATCAGCGTGCCCACCGCGACGATCCCGATGGGCGCGGCGTAGAGCCACTGGTGTGAGCCCACTCCCATGTAGTAGACGACGGGCAGGAGCAGCAGTTGGGCGAACACGGCGATGCCGCGGCCCCATCGCCTGCCCGTCCACAACGCCCATCCCGCGGCCAGCACACCGGCACCCATGATCGCGAACCACAGCGCGGTGCCGTACTTGTTGAGGCCGGACTCCTCGGCCTGGTCGAAGCCGCTCACCACGTAAACCAACGCCGCGACCAGCGCGGCCGCGCCCTCCAGGGCGACGAGGACAGCGGCCTGACGCACCGTCGTCGGGGATGGAACGATCACGCCCTCGAGCGTAGAGGGGTGCGCCGAACCCGTTCAGTAGGCTCGGACCCCGTGCGCGCCGTGCTGATCGTGAACCCGAATGCGACTTCGACGACCGCGGCCGGCCGTGATCTGTTGGCCCACGCGCTGGAGAGCCGGGTGAAGCTGACCGTCGCGCACACCGATCACCGGGGCCATGCCATCGAGATCGCCCGCGATGCGGCGCGCGAGGGCGTCGACGCGCTGATCGTGCACGGCGGCGACGGGACGGTGAACGAGGTGGTCAACGGCGTCCTGGAGGTCGGTGGGCCCGGTGCCGCCGCCCCGGCCGTCGGCGTCGTCCCGGGCGGTTCGGCCAACGTCTTCGCACGGGCCCTGGGCATCAGCCCCGACCCCATCGAGGCCACCAATCAGCTCATCGACCTGCTGTCGGAGTACCGCCGCCGCAAGACATGGCGGCGCATCGGGCTGATGGACTGCGGTGAACGCTGGGGCGTGTTCACGGCCGGGATGGGCGTGGACGGCGACGTCGTGGCGGCCGTCGAGGCGCAGCGTGCCAAGGGCCGCGCGGTCACCGCGTCCCGCTACGTGCGCGTGGCCATCCGCGAGGTGCTGGCCAGCACCCGCAAGGAACCGTCGCTCACCCTGCACCTGCCCGACCGTGAACCGGTCGGCGGCGTTCACTTCGCGTTCGTCTCCAACGCCAGCCCGTGGACGTACGCCAACGCCAGGCCGGTGTGGACCAACCCGATGACGACGTTCGAGACCGGCCTCGGCGTTTTCGCCACCACCAGCATGAACGTGTGGGCGAACCTGATGCTGGTTCGGCGGATGTTGTCCAAGAAGGCCCGCATCGAGGCCAGGCACCTGGTCCGCGACGACGACCTCCCGTGGCTGCAGGTGACCAGCGAGGCGCCGGTCGCCTGCCAGATCGACGGCGATTACGTCGGACTTCGAGACTCGATGATGTTCACCGCGGTTCCCGACGCGCTGGGGGTGTTGGCGCCCGCCCCGGCGGAGCTCTCTGACCTGCGGTGATGGCCTCCAAGCGTAGTATTTCGGGCGCAGTTGGATCGAGTGTAGTACAGGCGAGTGGGCGGCGCGCGAAGCCACCGGGCTAGTGACATTGCGCACTTGTTAACTCGCGAGTATTGACATCTGTCCAGCCTGTGAAAGCATCGAAGCAACGTTGCAGAAACATTCAATGTGCACGCGTTAAACAGCCGAAGAAAATGCCGTGCGTCGTGCTGCGCACAGGTGACGTATCTGACGAGGAGTTTGATCTAATGGATTGGCGCCACAAGGCGGTCTGTCGCGATGAGGATCCGGAACTGTTCTTCCCGGTGGGGAACAGCGGGCCGGCGCTCGCTCAGATCGCTGACGCGAAGCTCGTCTGCAACCGCTGCCCGGTGACCACCGAGTGCCTCACCTGGGCTTTGGAGTCCGGACAGGATGCTGGCGTCTGGGGTGGCATGAGCGAGGACGAGCGCCGCGCGCTCAAGCGTCGCAACGCCAGGACCAAGGCCCGCAGCGGAGTCTGAGCTCTACCCGAACCAAACATTTACGGCCCCGACATTCGTCGGGGCCGTATCTTTCTGCAAATGCAATATTGGCCAATTAACGACCCAATTGGCCGATTTGCGAATTTCAAACTCGACTACTGTGCGGCCCGCCGCGGACGGCCCAGCGGCACCCGCAAGACGACGTCGGTGCCGCCGGTCGCGCCCTCATGCATGCCCAGCGATCCGTCCAGTTCCGCCGACACCAGCGTCCGCACGATCTGCAGGCCGAGCCGGTCGGACTTCTCCAGGCTGAACCCGTCGGGCAGCCCGCGGCCGTCGTCGTGGATGACCACGTCCAGCCACCGGGCCGAGCGCTCGGCCCGGATGATCACGCTGCCCTCTCGAACACCGGGGTCGAAGGCGTGCTCGATGGCGTTCTGCACCAGCTCGGTGATGACCATGATCAGCGCGGTGGCGCGGTCGGCGTCGAGCACACCGAGATCGCCGACGCGATGAATGCGGATCGGACTGTCAACGGCGGCAACGTCATTCATCATCGGCAGGATCCGGTCGACCACCTCGTCGAGGTTGACCTCCTCGTCCACCGACATCGACAGCGCGTCGTGGACCAACGCGATCGACGACACGCGCCGCACCGACTCCATCAGCGCCTCGCGACCCTCGTCGTTGTTGGTGCGCCGGGCCTGCAGCCGCAGCAGCGCGGCGACGGTCTGCAGGTTGTTCTTCACCCGGTGGTGGATCTCGCGGATCGTGGCGTCCTTCGACAGCAGGGCGCGGTCGCGGCGCTTGACCTCGGTCACGTCGCGGATCAACACCGCCGCCCCGACCGGCTTGCCGTGCACGACCAGCGGCAGGGTGCGCATCAGCACCGCCGCACCGCCGGCGTCGACCTCCATGCGCATGCTCGAGCCACCCGCCAGCGAGTCGCGCACGTGGTTCGCCAGCTCCTGCGCCTCGAACGGGTCGCCGATGAGCGGGCGGGTGACGGTGACCAGGTTGTGCCCGCCCAGTTCGGCGGCCAGACCCATGCGGTGATAGGCCGAGATCGCGTTCGGGCTCGCGAAGGTGACCACGCCCTCCTCATCGAGGCGGATGAAACCGTCACCGACCCTCGGGCTCGACCGCGACATCGCGATGTCGCCGACATTCGGGAACGTCCCCTCCGAGAGCATGTGCAGCAGGTCGCTGGCGCAGTCGAGGTAGGCCGACTCCAGCGGGCTCGCCTTCCTGGACGCCAGCGCGGTCTGATGGGTCAGCACCGCGACGACCTCGTCCTTGTACCGCACCGGAACGGCTTCCACGTTGAGCCCGGGGGAAACCTGTTGTCCCGCACCGTCTCCCACGACGATCTCGCCGGAGGTGAACGCCGCGGTGACGAGCGGCATCGCATCGGCGTCGGCCAGCGTGCTGACCGCGTCGGTGTGCAGGACGGTCGGCGCGGTGTTCGGCCGCACCTGCGCCACACAGACCAGGGCGCCGTCGTCGCGGCGCACCCACATCAGATAGTCGGCGAAGGACAGGTCGGCGAGCAGCTGCCACTCGCCCACCACCGCATGCAGATGATCGACCGCATTGCCGGGCAGCATGGTGTGCTCGGCGAGCAGATCACCGAGGGTCGACATCGCGAACTACTTCCCGCGGAGGTTCACCCGGACGCGCTCAGCTGATCACCGCGATGAGGTCGCCGGCCTGGATGACGTCGCCAACCGAAACGCTGACCTTGCTCACGGTGCCCGCCACTTCGGCCAGCACCGGGATCTCCATCTTCATCGACTCCAGCAGCACCAGGGTGTCCCCCTCGCCGATCTGATCGCCCTCGCTCACCACGACCTCGAGCACACTGGCCACGATCTCAGCGCGAACGTCCTCGGCCATCATCACCCCATTACTCTCCGCTGGCGTATGCGTTTCGGCATACATCGAACCACACCACCGGCTTGTCAGCGCTGTCGCAGGGTCATGAGACAATGGATCGAACGCGCCCGGTGGATACGGGCCGAGCAATCCCCAGAGCATTCGGAGGTAGGACCATGGCCAAGCGTGGCCGTAAGAAACGTGACCGCAAGCACTCGAAGGCCAACCACGGCAAGCGGCCCAACGCCGGCTCGAAATCGGTGCGCTGACGCGCCCAGACGTGATCCTCGGCGCTAACCGCGGCGGATGATGGTGGTGCGGCTGATCTCGATGCGCAGCCGCTCACGCAGGCTGTCGGGGGCCTTTTCACCGCCGCACTTGTTGGCGATCAGCTTTTTGACCCGCTCCTCGACGCCGTAGTGACGCAGGCAGGCAGGGCACTCCTCGAGGTGATGGCGCAGCTTGTCACGCGTTTCGGGGGTGCACTCGCCGTCCAGCAGCGTCCACACCTCGGCGATCACCGCGGCACATTCGGGATGTTCGGGGTCGACCGGTCCGACGGGGGGCTGCCATCGCTCATCGTCAGAGAACGAGCTCACGACGAGACCTCCTCGGGTGTGTCCATCTGCTGTCCCCGAATGAACCCGCGGTCGCGGGCCACGCCGGCCAGCAGCTCGCGGAGCTGGCGCCTGCCCCGGTGCAACCGGGACATCACCGTGCCTATCGGCGTGTCCATGATCTCGGCGATCTCCTTGTATGGGAAGCCCTCGACGTCGGCGTAGTAGACCGCCATCCGGAAATCCTCCGGCAACGCCTGCAGCGCTTCCTTGATCTCGCTGTCCGGAAGCCCCTCGAGCGCCTCGACCTCGGCCGAGCGCAATCCGGTCGAGGAGTGCTCGGCGTTGGCAGCCAGCTGCCAGTCGGTGATCTCCTCGGTGGGGTACTCCGCCGGCTGGCGCTGCTTCTTGCGGTAGCTGTTGATGTAGGTGTTGGTCAGGATGCGGTACAGCCAGGCCTTGAGGTTGGTGCCCTCGCGGAACGACCGGAAGCCGGCGTACGCCTTGACCATGGTTTCCTGCAGCAGGTCCTCGGCGTCGGCGGGGTTGCGCGTCATCCGCAGCGCGCCGCCGTAGAGCTGGTCGAGCAGCGGGATCGCATCGCGCTCGAAGCGTGCGGTCAGTTCGGCGTCGCTCTCCTGGTGCTCAGGAGCCTCGGGCGCCGAATCCGTCGACCCGTCGGAGTCGGTCATGGTGGGGAACACCGTCCCTTCTGTCGCGGTGCCAGCGAACAATCCCGGTAGATCCACCGGGATCACTGGAAAGTTCATGGCCAGCGTTGGCACCTGACCCCCTTCACTCATCCTAGAGGTTGAGACCGACATGTTTTCTGCCCGCGAACCCTCGCCGCGGTGCAGCCACCGTCAATAACAGCGGCGCGGGCCCCGATTGTTCCCCCAATCCCGGCGTACGCGCGTCTTACTAGGCTGGCGCGGTGCCACGCGCAGCAACTCCGGCCATCGCAACCCTGCTGGCCGCCGACGTCGCGCACCAGGTCTTGCGGTACCGCCACGACCCCCGCAACGCGTCGTTCGGCGAGGAGGCCGTGGAGGCGCTCGCGAGGGCCGAGGGCGTCGAACCCGAGCAGATCCTCAAGACGCTGGTGCTCACGCTGCCCAGGGGGCTGGGAGTCGCGGTGCTGCCGGTGCCGGAGAAGCTCTCGCTCAAGGCGGCCGCGGCCGCGCTCGGCGTGCCCAAGGCCACGATGGCCGAGCGCGCGGCCGCCGAGCGGTCGACCGGCTACGTGATCGGCGGGATCTCGCCGCTGGGCCAGCGCACGCCGTTGCCGACGGTCGTCGACGAGAGCGCGCTGCGCTGGGACCGGGTGCTGTGCAGCGCCGGCAAGCGCGGCTGGGATGTGGCCGTCGCCCCGCAGGACCTGATCCGCCTGACCGCCGCCGTCACCGCCGACATCTGCGCGTGACGGTCCGCGAAACTGTGTTCCCGCAGAGAAAAGCCGAGTAGGGGCCTGCTGGAATACAGTTTCGCGGCTCTAGGGTGAGACGCATGGCACAAGCAGCGTTGTCCGGGAAAACCATGTTCATCTCCGGCGCGAGCCGCGGCATCGGCCTGGCGATCGCCAAGCGCGCGGCCGCCGACGGCGCCAACATCGCATTGATCGCGAAGACGGCCGAGCCGCATCCCAAGCTGCCGGGAACCGTGTACACCGCGGCCAAGGAACTCGAGGGGGCCGGCGGACAGGCGCTGCCGATCGTCGGCGACATCCGCGACGGTGACTCGGTTGCCGCGGCGGTCGAGAAGACCGTCGAACAGTTCGGCGGCATCGACATCTGCGTCAACAACGCCTCGGCGATCAACCTCGGCTCGATCACCGAGGTGCCGCTCAAGCGGTTCGATCTGATGAACGGGATCCAGGTGCGCGGCACGTATGCGGTCTCGCAGGCGTGCATCCCCCACATGGTGGGCCGCGAGAACCCGCACATCCTCACGTTGTCGCCGCCGATACGGCTGGAGCCGCAGTGGCTCAAACCGACCGCCTACATGATGGCCAAGTACGGAATGTCGTTGTGCGCGTTGGCCATCGCGGAGGAGATGCGGGACAAGGGCATCGCTTCGAACACGTTGTGGCCGCGCACGATGGTGGCCACGGCGGCCGTGCAGAACCTGCTGGGCGGCGACGAGGCGATGGGCCGCGCCCGCAAGCCCGACGTCTACGCCGACGCGGCGTACGTCATCCTCACCAAGCCCGCCCGCGAGTACACCGGGCAATCGCTGCTGTGCGAGGACGTGTTGCTGGAATCCGGTGTGGCCGACCTGTCGGTGTACAACTGCGTGCCCGGCGCCGAACTGGGTGTCGACCTGTGGGTGGACACGCCCAATCCGCCGGGGTACACGGGTCCGTAATCAGGCGACGACGCAGGGGCGTCCGAACCGCGCCCGCACCCCCGTCGTGAACAACGCCCGCAGCGCCGGGCCCGCGGGGCTGATGCCGGCGGCGGCGACGAGATCGTCCTGCAGATAGGCGATTTCGGCCGCGCAGAGCGGCCACGGGTCGTGTTCGTTGGGCACCCACCAGGTGCGGCCCGCCTTGCGGGTGTGTGCGCCCCAGCGCGCGGTCAGCCACACCTCCAGCGGCGTGGGCGTCACCACGTCTCCGACCCGAACAGTGAGGACGCTGCGCAGTCCGCGGCGGGGCCACCGCCGTTCGCTGGTGTAGGTGATGGTCTCGCCCGCGCCGTCGATGTTCCTGTCGATACGCATCTTGGCCCACGTGTAGGGAATGCCGAGGGTGAGGCGAAGGGCGGGGACGACCGCCAGCCGCGTCGTCTCCAGCGAGCGGAAAACCACGCCGTGGCGGCCGGATTCGTCGATCGAGTACAGCCGGACGTTCGTCTCGGCGAAGGTGCCGAGGTACGGCACCGGCAGCGTCCGCCCGACCGTCGTGCCCCGCATCCGGAAGGGCACCAGGCCGACGTAAGTGAATCCGTCACCGAAGACGTCGGGGCGGGTGCCCGGCGGGTAGAGCGAGGCGACGGTGTCCGGGCGCACCGGCCAGTGCACGAAAGTGAGGTCGCACCAACGCTGTTCGGAGAAGATCGGAGGCGGCACCGGGCCGGCGACGACGGGGTATCCCGCCAGCGCGTTGTCGTCGGGCGAGCCCGTCACCGGCTCATCGTGACATCGCCGTCACGGGAAAGTCAGGGAACGCACAGTTCGATGCCGAACAGGTTCGCCGGCCAGAACAGCGCGGTCGCCAAGAACGCGCCGATGTCCGAACCCGCCGGAATCCGCGTGCGAAACGCGGTGTCGATCAGCTGTACCTGCTCGGCGTCGAAGAACGCCCATACCAGACCGATCAGCAGGTACGGGATGGCCAGCCACATCCCGAACTCGATCATCGCCTCGACGCTGACGCGGCGACTGAGCAGGCGGCGCAGCGCCGTCATACCAGGGCCTTGTGCGCACGGACCCGGCGACGCACATCGGCGAGCAGCACGTAGCTGCCGCTCTGGCGGATGAACACCGGCAGGAATCTGTTGACGAAAGCGACGGTGAGAAACAGCGATTCGAAGAGCAACTGGCGCATACCGTTCCACCGCAAGCCCATCTGCTCGCGGAAGACGGGCGCGAGGAACCCGGTGGTCAGGAATTTCAGCAGCGGCCGGAACGGCAGCCCCAGCAGCGGGTTGATCATGCGCAGGTTGAGCATGTGCATCAGGTAGCCGCGGACGTGGTCGTCGATCTTGACCCGCTCGCACGCGCCGCGCCAGAAATCGTCGAATTCGGCGCGCGTGGCCGGCCACTGGTCCTCGGAGACCTGCAAGGTGGTGCCCAGCGGCCAGGCCGAGCGGTAGAACTGCTCGGCCTGCTCCGGTGTCATCTCCCCGCGCAGCAGCTGGTATGTGTCCTCCAGCCCGACGAAAAGACATGCCGCGACCCACATCTGCAGGTCGCGGTCGAAGGCGTTGTACCGCACGGGACTCTCGGCGGTCGACTTGACGTGTCTGTGCGAGGTGTTGACCGCCTCGCGGAACGCCGCGCGGTCGTCGTCGGTGCCGAGCACCGCCACCGCGAGGTACTGGAACGTCGTCCGCGCCCGCTTCCACGGGTGCTTGAGCAGGTTCCCCGAGTCGACCTTGCTCTCCGCGACGCCGTAGCCCACCTCCGGCCACGACAGTTGCATCACCACGTTGGCGGCGCCCGCGGCGAACGCCCAGAAGTCCATCGCCTCGGCGGCGGAGACGACGGCGCCGGGGTCCCACCGGGCGGCGCGCCGTCGCACGGAGATGCGGTAGGGGTTGCTCATCCGACACACACCGCCGAGAAGACCAGCGCCGGCCAGAACGCGACGGAGCCGACCAGTTGGACGAGCCACCTCACCCCGCCGCCGTCCAGATGATCCAGGGTCAGGGCCGTCCAGCCGATGCCGACGACGACGTAGGGCGCGGCGAGGATGAGCCCGGTGCCGATCCACTCGGCGATGGTCATCTCGAAGCTCAAGAGCCTCTTCACCGCACTGACCACGCCTGACCCCCTCGCTCGACCTACCCGCACTATGTTAATGGCCATTCTTACGTGAGCAGGCAAATGCGGGAAAATCGAGCGCGGCTCGCGGGGTCAGGTGAGCATCGAGCGAACCGACTCGGCGAACGCGGCGGTGGTGAAGCACGCCGGCTCGGCGAACTCCTCGAGGGTGAGCGCATCGGGCCAGTCGGCGTCCGCGGCCGCGCGCAACAGCGGCTTGGTCATCGCCACCGCGTGCGGCGGCATCGCCGAGATCCGCGAACTCCACTCGTCGGCGACCGCGAGCAGGCGGTCGTGTTCGACCACCTCCTGCACAAGCCCGAGCCGCTGTGCCTCGCGGGCGTCGATGTGTTCGCCGCGCAGGTAGTACGCCAGCGCACCCTGGTACCCCAGGCGGCGGGTCAGCGCCCAACTCGTGCCGACCTCCGGGATCAGGCCGAGCCTGCCGAACGCGGGCACAATCACCGCGCGCTCGCTGGCGATCACGACGTCGCACGTCAGCGCCCAGGCCAGCCCGACGCCCGCCGCCGCGCCGTTGAGCGCGGCCACGAAGATCGTCTCGGAGCCCGCGATCAGGCGCGCGATTCCGCCGAAATTCCCGCCGGATCCACCGCCAGATGTCGGCCGCGCCCTCCTGGGCGCCGAGTTGTTCGATCGCCGCGTCCATCATCCGCAGGTCGCCTCCCGCGCTGAAGCCCGGATCGGCGCCGGTGAGCACGACCGAGCGCACATCCGGGTCGGCGTCCAGATCCGTCAGCGCACGCCGCAGCTGTCGCACCAGGGGCGCGGACAGGACGTTGAGCCGCCCCGGCTCGTCGAGCGTGACCACCGCCCTGTCCCCGCGGTGCTCGACACGCACCCTGACCCGCGCGTCGGCCTGGTCCCCGGCGGCCACCATCGTCCGGTACAGCGAATCGGTCATGATGGATCCTCCTCGATATCGTTGGCGCGCAGGGCCTTCCATGCGGCGTCGGCGAAGGTTTCGACCGTCGCGGGCGGTATCCGCTTCGCAACCGTTGCGATCCAGTGGCGGCTGTACTCCTGTGCGGGGCCCAGCCACAGCGCCGCCGTCACCCCGACCCGCATGGGTTGCAGCGCGCCGTAGTTGTGGTGTGGGCGCCACCAGTCACCGACCGCGGCGAAGAAGGCCTCGTTGTGCGCGCGCAGTTCGTCACTGTCGAGCCGCGGGCCGAGCAGCAGCCCCGCTTCGCCGCGGTGCGCCGCGACCCACCGCAAGTGATAGGCGATGCCGCCGCGGATTCCGCCCTCTGCGGTGTCATGACCGCGCAACATCGCCACGAACCCTGCCTGGTATTCGGCGAGCAGCTCGGCGAAGACCGCGGTGGCGAGCGAAAGCTTGTCGGGGAAATGGTGATACAGCGCGCCCACGCTCACTTCGGCCTCGCGGCGCACCTCGTCGAGCGTGGCCGAGAGGGCGCCGTCGCTCGCGAAGCGGCGCCGTGCGACCTCCAGTAACCGGCTCCGCGCATCGGGCCCGGTCCGCGCTGGCACGAGGATTACTCTAGTTGAACCGAGGAATCCTCTGTCAAGGCTCAGTGCGCCTGGTAGAGGATCCCGCGGCCGATCGCCTCGCGCACGACGGGTAAGGCGGCCTCCGCCAGCGCGTCGGCGTCGACACCGTGCACGGCCGCGAGCAGCTCGACCAGCGTGCCCAGCGGCACCTCGCCCCGACAGCCGGCCAACAGCGCCCGCACGACCTCGTCGACGCCGATGACCGCACCGGGGCCACCGGGACGGCGCACCGCCGCGCCGACGACCTGCCAGCCGTCGGGCCCGGGCAGGGACTGCTCGTCGAGGAACACCGGCGCGGTCGACAGCCGCGCGGCGAGCAGCTGCTCGTCGCTGGTGGCGTGCAGGTACTCGCGGCGGGCGAAGAACGCGTCGACCTCGTCTCCGGTGGGTGCCTCGTCGGCGCCGGTGATCTCTTCGAGGACCCGGTCGGGCGGGCGGCGTTCACCGGATCGCGGTGCGCGCAGCGCGATCACGCCCATCCCGATGCCGGTGATGCCCTCGTCGGTGAACCAGTCGAGCCACTGACCTCCGCGACGCGCCGCCTGCTCCGGCTCCTCGCCGGCGTCGGACGTCCACAGCGACACATAGCTGACCGGATCGGCGAGTTCGCGCTGAACCACCCAGGCGTGCAGGCCGGTTTCGGCGAGCCAGTCACGCACCCGGTCGCGCCAGTCGCCGCCATCGCGGACGATCCAGTTGGCCATGACCACCGCGGTGCCACCCGGTTTCAGATACGCGCCGATCTGCTCGATCAGCTTGCGGCACAGCGTGTCTCCGGCGAGGCCCGAGTCTCGGTAAAGGTACTCGCGGCCGCCGGCGCCCACCACGAACGGCGGATTGGACACGATGAGGTCGAAGCGCTCACCGGCGACCGGCTCGAACAGGTTGCCGCGGCGCAGATCCCACGTCATGTCGTTGAGCCGCGCGGTCGCCGCGGCGAGCGCGAGTGCGCGTTCGTTGGTGTCGGTGGCCACGACCTGTGCGCAGTGCCCACTGAGGTGAACCGCCTGCACGCCGCAGCCGGTGCCGAGGTCGAGCGCGCGGGCGACGGGTGTGCGCACGACCGCGCGGGCCAGCGAGACCGACGCCCCGCCGATGCCGAGGACGTGGTCGCGGTGCACCGGTCCCGAGCGCATCGCCGCGTCGAGGTCGGAGACGACGAGGAAGTCGGTGGCGCCGTCGCTGTGGGGCCGGATGTCGAGGGCGGCGCACACCGTCCCGTCGGCGGTCACCGACACCACGCCGTTGGCCGCCAGCGCGTCGACGCCGACCGACGGCAGCGCCAGCTCGACGTGCTCGGCGGGTTCGGCGGAGCCGAGGAGCAGCAGGCGCACCAGCACGGCGAGGCGTCGCTGCTGCGCGGTTCCGGTGTCGAGGACACGGGCGGTGACCCGCAGGGCCGGCCACCACACTCCCCTGGCGAACGCCGCGTCGGCGTCGGCGCCGAGCAGGCCGGCCACCCCGTCGGTGGTGAAGCCCGCGCTACGCAGGTCGGCGGCCACGGAATCGACGACGGCGGCGGAGTGCAGCGGCCCGGACGGATCCGGACGCGTCAAAGCAGGGTGCCCTGTTCGGCCTGGGGTTCGACGGGTTCGATCAGCTCCGGGCCGTTGTTGCGGACGCTGTTCACCAGCCGGGACACCTCGCGGACCTCGATGCGGTCGAGGTCGCCGTGGCCGCGCAACAGCCCCTCGTCGATCGGCGCGTCGGGGTCCAGCCAGCGGTCCCAGTCGTTTTCGCTGACGGTCAGCGGCATGCGGTCGTGGATCTCTGCCAGCGGGCCGGCGGCATCGGTGGTGATGATCGTGCAGCTGAGCAGTGGTTTGGCGTCTTTGGGAGCATCCTTCGGCCGCCACGTCGACCACAGCCCCGCCATGAACAGCGGCTCACCATCGCCGGCGTACATGAAGAAGGGAATTTTCGGAGCCCTTCCCTCTCCCTTTTTCAGCCACTCGTACCAACCGTCCATCGGCACCAGGCAGCGCCTGCCCTTGGCCGGGTTACGGAACACCGGCGAGCTGGTCAGCTTGTCCGAACGGGCGTTGATCAGCAGCGGGCCCTTGGTCTCGGGGCCGCCGTCGGCCGTCGCCTTGGCCCACGGCGGCACCAGACCCCACCGCATCGACCGCAGCCGGCGCGTGGCGTCGTCGTCGGGTTCGCTGTGGCGCTTGACCACCGTGGTGATCGTGGTCGTCGGCGCGACGTTGTAGTTGGGCCCGGGCGCGTCCTTGCCGTCGGACGTGGCCGATGTGGTCTCGTCGATCGCCTTGATCTTCTCGGCCAGCAGCGCCGGGTCGGTGGTCACCGCGAAACGTCCACACATGAATCCCATGGTGACACGGGAAGCCGACAGGGGAAGATGGAGCGGTGAGCGCCCCCGGACACAGTGAACGCGAGGCCTGGCCCGCACCGTCGGCATCGACTCCGGTCCATGCCACCGTCACGGTGCCCGGCTCGAAATCGCAGACGAACCGGGCGCTGGTGCTGGCGGCGCTGGCCACGGCGAACGGCGATTCGACGCTCAGCGGCGCGCTGCGCAGCCGCGACACCGACCTGATGATCGGGGCGTTGGGTGCGCTCGGCGTGACGGTCGAGGGCAACGCCGACGAGTTGCGGGTCAGCGGGCGCATCGCGCCGGACGACGGGGTCAGCATCGACTGCGGGCTGGCCGGCACGGTGCTGCGGTTCGTGCCGCCCGTGGCGGCGCTGGGCACCGCGACGGTCACGTTCGACGGCGACGAACAGGCCCGCGCCCGTCCGATCGCACCGCTTCTCGACGCGCTGCGCGGCCTTGGCGTCGACATCGACGGCAACGGGCTGCCGTTCGGTGTGCGCGGCGCCGGATCGGTCGCCGGCGGGACGGTCGAGATCGACGCCTCGGCCTCGTCGCAGTTCGTCTCCGGGCTGCTGCTCTCGGGGTCGAGCTTCCGCGACGGGCTGACCGTCGTGCATACCGGCGAGACCGTGCCGTCGGCGCCGCATGTGGCGATGACGGTCGCGATGTTGCGCGACGCCGGGGTCGACGTCGACGACAGTCGCGACAACCGGTGGCGGGTGTCGCCGGGGCCGGTGGCCGCGAGGCACTGGGACATCGAGCCCGACCTTTCCAACGCGGCGCCGTTCCTGGCGGCCGCGGTGGTCAGCGGGGGCACCGTGCGGTTGACCGGCTGGCCGCGCAAGAGCACGCAGCCGGCCGACGCGATCATCTCGATCCTCAAGAAGCTCGGATCGGTTGTGCAACACGGTGATTCCTACCTCGAGGTGTGCGGTGCGGAGTTCTACGGCGGTATCGACGTGGATCTGCACGAAGTCGGCGAGCTCACGCCCGCGGTCGCCGCACTGGCCGCGCTGGCCACCCCCGACTCGGTGTCGAAACTGACGGGTATCGCGCATCTGCGCGGACACGAAACCGACCGCCTCGCGGCGCTTTCGGCGGAGATCAACGGCCTCGGCGGCCAGTGCGAGGAGACCGCCGACGGGTTGGTGATCACGGCCCGACCGTTGCACGGCGGGTTGTGGCGGTCCTACGCCGACCACCGGATGGCCACCGCGGGTGCGATCGTGGGGCTGCGGGTGCCCGACGTCGCCGTCGAGGACATCGAGACGACCGCCAAGACGCTGCCGGAATTCCCCGAGTTGTGGACCGACATGCTCGCGGGGCAGACCACGGAGGTCGACCAGGCTTGAGCCGGCGCGAGTACGACGAGTCCGACGTCCGGGTGCGGCCCGGCCGAGGCTCGCGGCCGCGGACCAAGATTCGGCCCGAGCACGCCGACGCGCAGGAGGCGATGGTGGTGACCGTCGACCGGGGGCGGTGGGGTTGTGCGCTCGGCGGCGACCCGAACCGCCGCGTCGTCGCGATGCGCGCCCGAGAACTGGGCCGCACCCCGATCGTCGTCGGCGACGAGGTGGGTGTCGTGGGCGACCTGTCCGGCAAACCGGACACGCTGACCCGGATCGTCCGTCGTGGCGATCGCCGAACGGTGTTGCGCCGCACGGCCGATGACACCGATCCGACCGAGCGGGTCATCGTCGCCAACGCGGACCAGTTGTTGATGGTCGTCGCGCTGGCCGACCCGCCGCCCCGCGCCGGCCTAGTCGAGCGCGCGCTGATCGCCGCCTACGCCGGCGGGCTCGAACCGATTCTGTGCCTGACGAAGACGGACCTCGCGCCGCCGGCGCCGTTCGCCGCGCAATTCGAAGATCTCGACCTGACCATCACCACGGCCGGGCGCGACGATCCGCTCGACGCGGTGGCCCCGCTGCTGGCCGATCGGGTCACCGTGTTGCTCGGCCACTCGGGGGTTGGCAAGTCGACGTTGGTGAATCGCCTTGTGCCCCAGGCTGAACGAGCCACCGGTGAGGTGACCGACATCGGGAAGGGCCGACACACGTCGACCCAGTCGGTGGCACTGCCGCTGGACTTCGGAGGGTGGATCATCGACACGCCCGGCATCCGCTCGTTCGGACTGGCGCACATCGAACCCGACGACGTGATGCTGGCGTTCTCCGATCTGGCCGAGGCGATCAAGGAGTGCCCCCGCGGATGCGGGCACATGGGACCGCCCGCCGATCCGGAATGCGCGCTCGACACGCTGACCGGCCCTGCGGCCAACCGGGTCGCCGCGACCCGTCGCCTGCTCTCAGCCCTTTCCGCCTGATTGCGCGAGCGACCGTGTTTGCACACGACACGCCACAGAAAGTTGGCATTTCGCGGTCGCTCGCGGCCGACGACGGACGCGCTACAACTGGTCAAGCGTCGGCGCCCACGAGGCTCTCGGCCGGATCGTCGTCGACCACCACGTGCCCGCGGGTCAACACGAAGAGGGCCAATGCCGCGGCCACCGCCGCGCTGAACATCGCCACGCCCATCGGGACCGCGCTGCTACTGCCCGCCAAACCGACCAGTGGCGGCGTGACCGCGCCCATGCCGTACTGCAGGAACCCCAACACCGCCGATCCGGAACCGGCCGCGTGACGAACCTCGGTCACCGCCAGGCTGGTCGCGTTGGCGTAGACGAAGCCGACGGCGCCCATGAAGCAGGCCATCAACGCGATCGTCGCCCACGCCTTCACGCCTCCGGCCGTCACGTCGATCAACATCAGCGTCGCGACCACCACCATCCCGACAACGCCAAACGTCAGAACACGGCGCGGGCCAAAGCGTTTGACGATGCGGGCCGAGATCGCGCTGCCAGCCCCGACGGCGAGCGCACAGCTGCCGAAGGTGAGCGCGTAGGCCCGCGGCGACAGGCCGATGATGTTCTGCAGGACGAACGGCGAGGCCGAAATGTAGGCGAACATCGCGGCGGCGGCGAACGCCATCGTCAGGGTGTAGCCGACGTAATACCGGTTGCCCAGCACGCTGCGGGCACTGACCATCAGGTGGCTCAACCCGCCCGGGCGGCGCCGTTCGACCGGCAGCGACTCGTGCGCGACGAACACCACGCCGAGCACCATGACCAGGTTGATGACCGCGAGCGCGGCGAACACGGCGCGCCACCCGACCGCGGCGACGATGAAACCGCCCATCACGGGGGCGATCACGGGCGCCAGCACGCCGATCAACATCATGACCGCGAACAACCGCGCCGCGTCCGAACCGCGTGACCGGTCGGCGATGATCGCCCGCGAGATCACGACGCCCGCCGCGCCGGTGAAGCCCTGAACGAACCGCAGCACGATCAGGAACTCGATCGACGGCACCACGATGCACAGCGCGGTGACCACCAGGCATGCGATGGATCCGATGATCAGCGGGCGACGCCGGCCGAACCGGTCCGACAGCGTGCCGATCACCAGCTGACCCGTCGCCAGGCCGACGAGGAACGTGGTCAACGTGAGCTGGACCGTCGACGGTGTCGTGCCGAATTCCGTTGTCATGTGCGGGAACGCCGACAGGTACATGTCGATGGACAGTGGAGTCACCGCGTTCAGCAGTGCGAGCACGGTGATGAGCAGCGCCGAGATGTTCCTCGGCGACGTTTCGGGCGTCATGTGGTCCTTGACGGGGTCGGCGCGGCAGACGGCGCACAGATTTCTAAGACAATATATGTATTTTGCAATACCTATGTCGTCATATGTAAGTTGATGTGATGGACGACACCTCGGTCCGGGCGCTCGCCGGCGTCCTGCACGACCTCGCGTGGCGCATCGCTCGGCTCGGCCCGGCCAAGGCGGGAGTCGTGCCGCTCCCCTCCTCCGAACTCGCGGTGCTGCGCGCGGTCATGGATCAACCCGGCAGCAGCGTTTCCGAAGTCGCGGAACGCATTTCGATGCACTCGAGCAACGTCAGCGCGGCGGTGCGGTCACTCATCGAGCGCGGCCTGGTGGACAAGCACCAGCACGAGCACGACCGCCGCGTCGCCGTGCTGCAACCGTCTGAGCGCGCGCTCGCCGAACGCGACGCCATCGACGACGCCGTGCTCGGCACCGTCACCGCGGCACTGGCACCGCTGTCGGCGGAAAGCGTTGCCGCGCTGATGAATGCGATCCCGGCGATGCGCGAGTTGACGCGCGAGGTGGCGGCTACCGGTTGGCCGGGTAAGCCCGCCGGGCGTCAAACCGCAAGCAGCTAGGCGGCGCGCCGGGCCTTCACCTGAGCGCGGACGGCCCGCTTCTCGCGGCGACGGGCCCGCACGGCCGCGATCGACGACTTGAGGCCACGGCGCTCGCCCGGCTCGAGTTCGGCGAACATCCGCTCGCTGCGCGTCTCCGGCGCATCGTCGGCGGTGTCGCGCAAGAACTTGTCGGGCAGCGACAGTTTCGCGATCGTCCGCCACGTCTTGCCGTATTGCACCAGGAACGAACCCGTCGTGTACGGCAGGTCGTACTTGTCGCACAGCTGGCGCACCCGCAACGAGATCTCATAAAGCCGGTTGCTCGGCAGATCCGGGTACAGGTGGTGCTCGATCTGGTGGCACAGGTTGCCGCTCATGAACCGCAGCACCGGGCCGTTCTCGAAGTTGGCGCTGCCGAGCATCTGGCGCAGGTACCACTCGCCCTTGGTCTCGCCGATCATGTCCGTCTTGGTGAATTTCTCTGCGCCATCGGGGAAATGGCCGCAGAAGATCACCGCGTTGGACCAGATGTTGCGGATGATGTTGGCCACCGCGTTGGCCTTGAGCGTCGACTTGTAGGTCGCGCCCGGCGACAGCGAGGTCACCGCGGGCCAGGCGACGTAGTCCTTGAACACCTGCTGGCCGGCCTTGGTGCCGAACTCGCGCACCCGCACCATCGTGGCCTTGCGGTCGTCGCGGCCCTTGAAGATCTTGCCGAGCTCGAGGTGCTGCAGTCCGACGCCCCACTCGAAGAGCGTCGCGAGCATGGTGTTGTACAGCAGGTTGAATACGTTGTGCGGCTTCCACTTCTGGTCGCGGGTCACGCGCAGCAGACCGTAGCCCACGTCGTCGTCCATGCCCAGGATGTTCGTGTACTTGTGGTGCATGAAGTTGTGGGTGAAGCGCCAGTGCTTGGCCGCCCCGCTCATGTCCCACTCCCACGTCGAGGAGTGGATCTCGGGATCGTTCATCCAATCCCATTGGCCGTGCATGACGTTGTGGCCGATCTCCATGTTCTCGATGATCTTGGCCACGCCCAGGGTGGCGGTGCCCGCCCACCACGCCGAGCGGCGCGAGCTGGCGGCCAGCATCACGCGGCCCGCGACCTCGAGGGCACGCTGGGCGGCGATGGTGCGGCGGATGTAGCGCGCATCGCGCTCACCGCGGGAATCTTCGATGTCCTGCCGGATCGCATCCAGCTCCACGGCCAGACTCTCGATGTCCGCATCGGTCAGATGCGCGAATTCGGGAACGTCAGTGATTGCCATCGTCAAGCCTCCTCTCGCGTGCCTACGCTACCGTAACCTACGTACCCGTAGGTTACCAGCCAGTAAACCTCAGACATCGAGCACGCAATCGCCGGACGCTGCGGAGACGCAGGTCTGCACCCGGCTCCCCGGTTCGTGTTCGACGCCGGTGCGCAGGTCGCGAACGTGCCCCTCGACGAGGCCCACCACGCACGACTGGCAGATGCCCATGCGGCAGCCGAACGGCATGCGGATGCCGGCCTCTTCGCCGGCCTCCATCAGCGGTGTCGCGGCGTCGACCTCGACCGTCTTGCCGCTGCGGGCGAACTCGACGGTTCCGCCCTGCCCGTGCACGGCGGTCTTGGACACGGCGAACCGCTCCAGATGCAGGCGTTCGGCGAGCCCGGCCGCCGACCAGCTCCGCTGCGCGGCATCGAGCATGCCCTCGGGCCCGCACGCCCAGGTCTGGCGCTCGCGCCAGTCGGGGACCTCGTCGTCGAGCCGGGCCAGGTCCAGTCGGCCCGCGGTACGCGTCGCGCGCAACCGCAGCCGGTAGCCGTCGTGCGCACGACCCAGCTCGGCGAGCTCGGCCGCGAACAGCATGTCCGATTCCGTTGGCGCGGAATGCAAATGGACGATATCGGTGATCTGATCGCGTCGGGCCAGCGTGCGCAGCATCGACATCACCGGTGTGATGCCCGATCCGCCGGTGAGGAACAGCACCTTCGCCGGCGCGGGGTCGGGCATCACGAAGTTGCCCTGCGGGGCGGCCAGCCGCACGATCGTGCCGGGCGCCAGACCGTCGACGAGGTGCGTCGACAAGAACCCTTCGGGCATGGCCTTGACCGTGATGGTGATGGTGCGCGTGGTGCGCGACGGCGCCGAGGTCAGCGAATAGGACCGCCAGCGGAATCGGCCGTCGATCTGCACCCCGATACCGATGTACTGGCCCGGCCGGTAGTCGAACGTGAAGCCCCACCCGGGCTTGATGACCAGCGTCGCCGAATCCTCGGTCTCGCGGCGGACGTCGAGCACCCGGCCGCGCAGCTCCCGCGCCGACCACAGCGGGTTGGCGAGCTTGAGGTAGTCGTCGGGCAGCAGCGGCGTGGTGATCCGTCCGGCAATGGTCCGCAACGCCCGCACGCCGGGGTTACCGGCGACTTTGGGGCGAACCGTATCGGCCACGTTGGCCGAGACCTTGACGTAGTTCTTGGCCATGAACCTACGGTACCGTAACCTACGCTTCCGTATCCAGCCGAAGACGCGGCCGACCGGTCAGAGCAGTTCGAGCAGGAACGGCAACTCCTGCGGCGCGTACCAGGCAAGGTCGTGGTCCTGGGCGTCACCGACGACGAACTCCGCATCCTCGTCGCCGAGATCCGCCTCGTCGACCGCCTCGAGCGCGGGCAACACCGCGGACTCGGCCTCGGCGTTGTCGACGTAGGCGGCGATCACGTCATCGAAGGCGATCGGCCCCTCCAGGCGCACCACGGCGTCGTCGAGATCGGGACGGACCGTCGCGCCGTCGACCTCGGCCTCCACCACCGCGCGCCGCGGCGGCAGATCACCCACGCCCTCGCCGGCGAGCAGGCGCAGCGACGCCAGCGCCGCCTCCTGCCGCGCCACCTCCGCGAGCTCCTCGTCGTCACCCTCGGCGTAGGACTCGCGCAGCGCGGGCGTCACCGCGAACGCCGTGCCGCTGCGGGCATGCAGCACCCGATCGGCAACGAGCTGCTGCAGCATGGTCAGGGTCGCGGGGATGTAGACGCGCACCAGGCGAGATTAGTCGTCAGGCGATTTCGCGCTCGCCGGATCCTTCTCGACCGAGATGACGAAGTCGTCGCCGTGCTCGATCACGCCCTGGATGACGGCGGTGTCGACGGCCTCGGCCGCGTACTGCCTGCGGACCATCAGCGGGTCGCGGCGCAGGTCTTTCACCAACCCCACCGCCATGCCGACCATCACGACGACGAACGGCAGCGCCGCGAGGATCGTGATGGTCTGCAGCCCCTTCAGCGCGTCCTCCCCGCCGACGAGCAGCATCACCGCGGCGACGGCACCGGTGGCCACACCCCAGAAGATGACGGTGCCTCGGCCGGGTTTGATCGTGCCGCGCTCGGACAGCGAACCCATCACCACCGACGCGGCGTCGGCGCCGGACACGAAGAAGATCGCGACCAGCAGCATCACCAGCACGCTGGCGATCGTGGCGATCGGATACTGGTCGAGCAGGCCGAACAGCTGGGCCTCGATGCTGCCTTCGCCTGCGAGGTCCACCCCTTCTTGCTGCTCCCTGATCGCCGACCCGCCGAACACCGCGAACCACACCAGCGACACCAGGCTCGGCACCAGCAGCACACCGGTGACGAACTGGCGGATGGTGCGCCCGCGCGAGATCCGCGCGATGAACATCCCGACGAACGGCGTCCACGAGATCCACCACGCCCAGTAGAAGATCGTCCACGTCTGGAGCCACTCGTTGACGTCGGAACCCTCGGCGCCCGTGCGCGCCGACATCATCGCGAGGTCGGCCACGTAGCTGCCCAGTGACGTCGGCAGCAGATTGAGGATGAAAACCGTTGGGCCGACCACGAATACGAACATCGCCAGCACGACGGCCAGCACCATGTTGATGTTGGACAGCCATTGGATGCCGCGCGCGACCCCCGACACCGCCGAGAGCACGAACGCCACCGTGAGCACCGTGATGATGACGACGAGGACGGTGTTCCCGGTCTCGCCGATACCGCCGACGATCTGCAGCCCGCTGCGGATCTGCAGCGCGCCGAGACCCAGTGAGGCGGCTGAGCCGAACAGCGTGGCGAAGATCGCCAGCATGTCGATGACCTTGCCCCATGGCCCGTTCGCACGGTTACCCAGCAGCGGTTCGAAGGCGGCGCTGATCAGCTGCAGCCTGCCCTTGCGGTAGACCCCGTAGCTGATCGCCAGGCCGACGACCGCGTAGATCGCCCACGGGTGCAGCGACCAGTGGAACAGCGTCGTGGCCATCGCGGTCTGCACGGCCTCGGGGTTGCCGGGCGCACCGGTGCCCGGCGGCGGCGTCGCGAAGTGCGACAGCGGTTCGGCCACGCCGAAGAACATCAGCCCGATGCCCATGCCGGCGCTGAACATCATCGCGACCCAGGACACCCCGTGGAACTCGGGCTCCTCGTCGTCGCGTCCCAGCGGAATCGCACCGAAGCGGCCGATCGCGAGCCACAGGATGAAGACCACGAAACCGGAGGCCGTCAGCACGAACAGCCACCCGGTGTTGTCCATCACCCACGTCAGCGCGCTGCTCGACGCCGAGGCCAGCGACGCCGTGCTGACGAAGCCCCACGTCAGGAAGCCGATGGCGATGACGGCGGTGACGCCGAAGACGATCCAGTCCACGCCGCGCGAGCGGGTGAGCGCGTCGTCGCCGGGCGGCTGGTCCAGCGCCGGGTGCGGCACGACATGATCGGTCGGCGATTCGAATGCCCGGCGCGTCGCGCTCCTGGCCTTTCCTGGCGTCTCGTTCTCTGCGCTCGTGGTCATGGTGACCCAATTCGACCCTGCTTGCAGCGGACGAGTCAATCCGGCAAACGCAGGGTTTGGGCTATTGCGCGGCTTCTAGCAGTTCTTCCAGCGACTCGCGCAGCAGACCGGGCAAAACATCGACATCGCTCATCGCGTCGCGGTCGGCGTTGATCCCGAAATAGACCACTCCGTTGTAAGAGGTCACCCCCATCGCGAGCACCTGGTTGCTCAGCAGCGGTGGCACAGCGTAGGTCTCGAGAAGCTTGGTGCCCGCGATGTACATCTGGTGCTGTGCGCCCGGCACGTTGGTGATCAGCAGGTTGAACTGGCGCGCCGAGAAGGTGGTGGCGACCCGGATGCCCATGGCGTGCAGGGTCGGCGGCGCGAACCCGGACAACGTGACGATCGTGCGCGCGTCGACCAGGCTGGCTGCGGTGGACGCCGATTCGGTGGCGTGCGCGATCTGCGAAAGCCGCACCACCGGGTTGCCTTCGCCGACGGGAAGGTCGACGAGGAACGGCGTCACCTCGCTGATGGCCTGGCCCGGGCCGGTCGCGTCGAGTTCGGCGTCCGGATACACCGACATCGGCGCCATCGCGCGCACCCGCGTCGTGGAGGTCACCGGCTCACCGCGCGACATCAACCAGTTGCGCAACGCGCCTGCCACCACGGCCAGCACCACGTCGTTGACGTCGCAGTCGTAGCGGGCGCGCACCGCGCGGAAGTCCTCGAGTCGCCCGCTGGCGACCGTGAACCGCCGGTTGCGCGAGACGGTGGTGTTCAGCGGGCTGCTCGGCGCGGTGCCGCGCGCGACGGTGCGGGCCACCTCGAGGGCCCGGCGCCCCATGTTGACCAGCTGGCCCGCGTTGGTGGCGACGTCGACGACGGCGTTGCGGACCGCACCCATCTGCTCGGCCGGGCGCATGAACCACTCGCCGAGCGCACCGAGCAGCAACTGCCGATCGCTGGGCTCGCGCAACGGAATCCAGATGTCCTCACCGAACTCCGGCGGCTTCTGGGTGCGATCGGCGATGACGTGGCCGATCTCCAGGGCCGTCATCCCGTTCACCAGCGCCTGATGCGACTTCGTGTAGATGGCGATGCGGTTCTTGGCCAGGCCCTCGATCAGGTACATCTCCCACAGCGGCCGCGACCGGTCCAGCGGACGTGACCCGAGCCGGGCGATGAGTTCGTGCAGCTGCGCGTCGCTGCCCGGCGAGGGCAGCGCCGAGCGGCGGATGTGGTAGGTGATGTCGAAGTCTGGATCGTCGACCCACACCGGACGCGCCAGCCCCAGCGTCACCTCCCGCACCTTCTGGCGGTAGCGCGGGATCTGTGGCAACCGTTGTTCGACGGTGGCCAGCAGGGTTTCGTAGCTCAGCCCGCTGCGCGGTTTGCGAAGGATCGCCAGCGAACCGACGTACATCGGCGTCGAGGTGTTCTCCAGGTGGTAGAACGATGCGTCCGCCGTCGACAACCGGGTGACCATCGCGACGTCGTCCCTCCCCTGTACTGCCGCGGTCCGACCGCGTGTGCCGAAGTCTCCGCCACGCTATAGGCAAACCCTTCGGGTCCGCATCATGGGTGCGTATCACTGTCTGCGCGCCCTTGCGAACCGTGCGATCATGATGAGGTCTGCCACTCTCCAGCGGACGGGTCCTGTCTCGTCGAGTAGCTGGAGCGTGTTGTGAAACCATTCTGCACCCCTGCCGAGGCGACCGCTCCTTCGCAGGAGGGTCGACGAACGGCACTGGTGGCGCCCGTCATCGACTGCGAACCTCCGCCGCTGGGTGTCGGCGCTTGTCCGCCGCCGTCGTCAAAAGCACTGCACCGCAGAGCATCCCGTGGCGGTGTGCGAGCCGCGCACCTCCGGCGGCCTGCGCCTGTGCCGCCCGAGCCGGCGCCACCGCGCGATGCCGTCGTGTTCGCCGACGCGGCGCTGCGCCGGGTGTTCGAGGTGATCGACCGGCGCCGTCCGCTGGCGCAGTTGCGTCCGCTGCTGACACCGGCGCTCATCGAGAGCGTGCTCGCGATGACCCGTCACCCGCACGCCACGGTCGCCACCCTGCGCCGCGTCAGGTTGCGGGTGATCGACGGTGGAACGGCCGCCGAGGTTTTCGGCACTTACCGTCGCGGACAGCGCATCCGCGCGGTGGCGGCGCGCATAGCGTTCGACGGTCGGCGGTGGCGGGTGGTCGCGCTGCAGATCGGTTGAGCGCTAGCCTGCTCGGCGTGCAGGGAAACTCGATCAGCGTCGAGCGCGTCATCAAGGCGCCCGCGTCCGCGATCTTCGCGTTGCTCGCCGACGCGGGACGGCACCCGGCCTTCGACGGGTCGGGAACCGTCGACCACGCCCACGCGGGCAAGTCCCAACCGCTGTCCGCCGGAACGAAATTCGGCATGGCGATGCGCGGGCGACCGGAGTCGCTGTTCCTCCCCTACCGGACCACCAACACCGTCGTCGAGTTCGAACCCGATCGCCGGATCGCGTGGAAGACGACGATGGGCCCGCTGGGGCTGATCGGCGGACGCATCTGGCGCTACGAACTCGAACCGTCAGTCGACGGCACGCTGGTGCGCGAGACCTGGGACGTCTCCGAGGACCGGCAACGCCTCATGCTCAAGATGGGCTCGACACCGAAACAGGCCGAGGACGGGATGCGGGCCACCCTGGGCCGCATCGCCGCCCTCGTCGAGGCTTAGTGCCGGGTCAGCGCCTGCGCATCGCCTTCTGCTCGCGGGCCTGCTGGCGCGCGGCCTCACGCCGCTGCTTGCGGGTGCCACCGCCGGCCGCCGCCGGGCGGGGCGCACCGCCGTTGCCCGACCGTTGCACCTCGGCCGAGCCGTCCTCCGCCGGCCCGCTGTAGGTCAGCGGCCGCGAGTCGTCGTCGATTCCCTTGGCGCGCAAGCCCGGTGCCGCGGGCCGCTCCTTCGTCGCCACCCCACCCTGCGCCTGCGCCGCGGCGGCCTCGGCGAACTCGCTGAGGCCCGACGGCGGTGCGACCGGGGCGACGGTCGGCTGCTGCACGGGTTCGACCGCGACGTTGAACAGGAACCCGACCGACTCCTCCTTGAGTCCCTCGAGCATCGCGATGAACATGTCGTAGCCCTCGCGCTGGTACTCGACGAGCGGGTCGCGCTGCGCCATCGCGCGCAGGCCGATGCCCTCCTTGAGGTAGTCCATCTCGTAGAGGTGCTCGCGCCACTTGCGGTCCAGCACGTTGAGCAGCACGTTGCGCTCGAGCTGGCGCATGGCGCCCTCCCCCGCGATCTCCTCGATCTGCTTCTCCCGCTCGGCGTAGGCGCGCTCGGCGTCGGCGAGAAGCGCCTCGAGCAGTTCGTCGCGGGTCAGCTCGCCGGGTTCGCCGACGGCATCGGAGTCGATCAGGTCGTGGTGGTCGATGCCCACCGGATACAGCTGTTTGAACGCGGTCCAGAGCTGTTCGAGATCCCAGTCCTCGGAGTAGCCCTCGGCGGTCGCCCCGTCGACGTAGGCGGTGATCACGTCGACGAGCATCTGGCGGGCCTGCTCGGCGAGGTTCTCGCCCTCGAGGATGCGGCGGCGCTCGTCATAGATGACCACGCGCTGCTTGTTCATCACCTCGTCGTACTTGAGGACGTTCTTGCGGACCTCGAAGTTCTGCTGCTCGACCTGCGTCTGCGCGCTCTTGATCGCGCGGGTCACCATCTTGGCCTCGATGGGCACGTCGTCGGGCAGGTTCAACCGGGTCAGCAACGCCTCGAGGGTGGCGCCGTTGAACCGTCGCATCAGCTCGTCGCCCAGCGACAGGTAGAACCGGGACTCACCCGGGTCGCCCTGGCGGCCGGAGCGACCGCGCAGCTGGTTGTCGATGCGGCGCGACTCGTGGCGCTCGGTGCCCAGCACGTAGAGGCCGCCGGCGGCGATGACGTCTTCGGACTCTTTCGCGCATTCCGCCTTGACCTGCGACAGCGTTTCGTGCCAGGCCTTCTCGTACTCCTCGGGCGTTTCGATCGGGTCCAGGCCGCGCTCACGCAACCGCTTGTCGGTGAGGAAGTCGGGGTTGCCGCCCAGCACGATGTCGGTGCCGCGGCCCGCCATGTTCGTCGCGACCGTGATCGCGCCCAGCCGACCGGCCTCGGCGATGATCGCCGCCTCCTGCTCGTGGTACTTCGCGTTGAGCACGTTGTGCGGGATCCGGCGCTTGGTGAACTGGCGCGACAGGTACTCCGACCGCTCGACGCTGGTGGTGCCGATCAGGACGGGCTGGCCCTTCTCGTAGCGTTCGGCGACGTCGTCGACGACCGCGATGAACTTGGCCTCTTCGGTCTTGTAGATCAGGTCGGACTGATCGGCGCGGATCATCGGCTTGTTGGTCGGGATGGGCACCACGCCGAGCTTGTAGATCTCGTGCAGCTCGGCCGCTTCGGTCTGTGCGGTACCGGTCATGCCCGCGAGCTTGTCGTAGAGGCGGAAGTAGTTCTGCAGCGTGATCGTGGCCAGCGTCTGGTTCTCGGCCTTGATCTCGACGCGCTCCTTGGCCTCGATGGCCTGGTGCATGCCCTCGTTGTAGCGGCGGCCGTGCAGCACGCGACCGGTGAACTCGTCGACGATGAGCACCTCACCGTCGCGGACGATGTAGTCCTTGTCGCGCTGGAACAGCTCCTTGGCCTTCAGCGCGTTGTTGAGGTAGCTGACCAGCGGCGAGTTGGCCGCCTCGTAGAGGTTGTCGATGCCCAGCTGGTCCTCGACGAACTCGACGCCCAGTTCGTGCACGCCGACGGTCCGCTTGCGGATGTCGACCTCGTAGTGCACGTCCTTCTCCATCAGTGGCACAATCCGCGCGAACTCGGTGTACCACTGCGACGCGCCGTCGGCCGGGCCGGAGATGATCAGCGGGGTGCGGGCCTCGTCGATGAGGATGGAGTCGACCTCGTCGACGATCGCGTAGTTGTGTCCGCGCTGAACCAGGTCGGCCAGGGAGTGCGCCATGTTGTCGCGCAGGTAGTCGAAGCCGAACTCGTTGTTGGTGCCGTAGGTGATGTCGGCGGCGTATGCGGCCCGCCGCTGGTCCGGCGTCATCTGCGCCAGGATCACGCCGACCTCGAGGCCGAGGAAGCGGTGCACGCGGCCCATCCACTCGGCATCGCGCCTGGCCAGGTAATCGTTCACGGTGACGATGTGCACGCCCTTGCCGGACAGCGCATTGAGGTAGGCGGGCAGCACGCCGGTGAGGGTCTTGCCTTCACCGGTCTTCATCTCGGCGACGTTTCCGAAGTGCAGCGCCGCGCCGCCCATCAGCTGCACGTTGAACGGCTTCTGGTCCAGCACGCGCCAGGCCGCCTCGCGTGCGACCGCGAACGCCTCGGGCAGCAGGTCGTCGAGGCTTTCGCCGTCGTCGACGCGCTTGCGGAACTCGTCGGTCTTGGCCCGCAGTTCAGCGTCGGTCAGCTTCTCGACGTCGCCGGCCAGGGAGTCGATGTAGTCGGCCACTCCCTTGAGGCGCTTGACCATGCGGCCCTCGCCGAGACGCAGCAACTTTTGCAGCACGCTAGTTCCCCTATGGGTTGGAAGTCTTTGAGCTCAACCCATGGTAGGTGACAGGCGCCCCAACCTGGCCACGCTGCGTCGGGCCAGGCAAAACGGCGGCCCGGTCCGGCTCACGCAAGCCGGACCCGGTCACCGGAACTCAGGCGAGCCGAATCAATCCGTAGTCGTACGCGTGCCTGCGGTAGACCACGCACGGCTTGTCGGTCTCCTTGTCGTGGAACAGGAAGAAATCGTGGCCGACCAGCTCCATCTGCGACAGGGCGTCGTCGACGGTCATCGGCGTGGCCGGGTGCTCCTTGACCCGCACGATGCGGCCGGGCTCGTGTTCGTCGAGCGCGGCTCCGTCGTGCTCCGGCTTGGGCAGCGGATCGGGTTGCGCGGTGACCGCGGTGGCCTTGGCCACCGACACCGGCGTCTTGTCGCCGTAGTGGATCTTGCGCCGGTCGCGCGCGCGGCGCAGTCGCTCGGCGAGCTTGTCCACCGCCGACTCCATCGCGCCGTAGAAGCTGTCGGCGCAGGCTTCGGCGCGGACCACCGGACCGCGGCCGCGCGCGGTGATCTCCACGTGTTGACAGTTCTTGCGTTGACGTCGGTTGCGCTCGTGGTCGAGCTCGACGTCGAACAGATAGATCGTGCGGTCGAATCGTTCCAGGCGTGACAGTTTCTCTGCGACGTACTTGCGGAAGTGGTCGGGGATCTCGACGTTGCGGCCGGTGACCGCGACCTCGGCGCGCGGTCGAGGTTCGGGCGTTTCGTCCTCGATCACCATCGTGCGGGAGTCCAGGGATTGGCTTGACATGCTTGGCAACTCGTTTCTTCGGCGTCCGCACGCATCAGCGTGCCCGGGTTGTCGTGGGATCCGCACCGACGGGGCTTGCATGTCTCGCCGCTCGCCGGTGCAAGGTGTCGTCTACTCACCTCCTACCGCGTCGGCGATGCTGGCGCCTCGATCTTGAGCGCCGGCCGTGAGTCATTCACGGGTGTTGCTGCCGACGGTAGCCGCGTTCACCCGGGAGTGCCAGTGAATCCAGGGACCTGTTTCCAGTTCTTCACCTCGGTCTGATATGGCGCCGCTCGCGGCGGCTCTGTTGCGCCGCTCGCGGCGGGCTCAGGCGTTTGCCACAACCAGCACGGCCGCCACGCGTGCCCCATTGGTGTGCAGCACGCGAACCGATTCGGCGGCAGTGGCGCCGGTGGTGACGATGTCGTCGACGACGAGCACCTCGCCCGCGACGGGCCGCACGACCCTCACCCGGCCGGCGATGTTGCGCTGCCGATCGGCGGTGGACAGCCCGACCGAATCCGCGACGAAGGCGCGGGTGCGCAGCACGGGGACGACGGCCACGCCCGGTAGTTCGGCCGCGGCCGCGCGCGCCATCCGGGTCACCGGGTCGCCCCCGCGCCGCCGGGCGGACCACCCGCGGGTCGGCGCGGGGACCACCGTCAGCGGGGCGTCGACCAGACCCCAGGTCAGCAGGTGCAGCAGGCCGGTTCGCAGCGCCTCGGCCAGCGGACCCAGCAGATCGGTGCGGCCCTGCTCCTTGGCCGCGATGACGGCCGCGCGCCGCGGCCCGGCATAACGACCGAGCGAGTACACCGGCACGCCGGGGTGCACCCGCGGCGAGACGAGGTGCGGTTCGTCGGCCTTCACCGTCAGCGTCGTCGCACAGGCCTCGCACCACCGCGTCGACGGTGCGCCGCAGCCGCCACACTGGAGCGGCAGCACGAGATCGAGCATGCGGTCAGTGTGGCGGCGGCCGGTGACACGTTCGGCGGGCAAGCCGATCCCCGCCGTACGGTGTTCAGCCCAGTACCACCGAATCACCCTGCACCCGAACCGGTTTCGCCGGCAGAGGACGGGCGGCGGGTCCGTTGGCGACCGTGCCGTCGAGGTTGAACCTGCTGCCGTGGCAGGGGCAGTTGATGGTGCCGCCCACGACGTCGCGCACCGTGCACCCGGCGTGGGTGCAGGTGGCCGAGAAGCCCATGAAGTCGCCCGCCGTCGGTTGCGTCACCACGGTCTCGTCGACGATGACTCCTCCGCCGACCGGAACGTCGGCGACGTTGGCGAGGAACGTGGCGGGTGCCGCGCCGCCACCGGCAGCGGGGGGCGATGCGGCCGGCTCTTCGGCCGCGTCGGGTTCCTTGCCGTACGTGGTGCAGGACGCCAGCACGGTGGCCGCGATTCCCAGCCCCGCGCCCGCGAGGAATTGTTTGCGCTGCATGGCGACCCCTTTCGTCAAAATGTCAGCCCGCTGGTCTGGAAGAACCACAGCGCCGAGGTGAGCCACACGTACACGAGCCCGAAGAACACCAGCCCGCCCGCGACGGGAATCACCCACCCGCGAACGCCGCCGCGCGTCAGCAGGATCATCTTGGTGACGAAGACCCCGTAGAAGAAGCAGCCGAACAGCGAGTGGAACAGCACCCGCGTATCGGTTTCGGCGAAGCCGAGGGCGTAGAGGCAGTGCACCGCCACCGGCACGGTGGCCAGCACCGCCAGCCGCCCGGACCACACATGGGCCGTGCCGATCCACGCCGGCGCCCGCCCGCCGGGCGTCAGCCGGTACATCACGAACGCGGACAGCATCTGGAACAGCGCCAACAGGATCGCGAGGGTGGCCAGCCAGGACTTCACCGCCGTGCCGCTGGAGAACCCGGCCACGTTGATCGAAAAGAACTGCGGCTCATGGACTCTGCCGAAGACCCCGAGCGTGACGGCGACCATCGCGCCGAGGCCCACGGCGATCAGCATCCCACCCGTGGCGGTGTTGCGGGTGGCGATGGGCTCAGACATCGCTGTCGCCCACCCGAACGGCCCTGACCCGCTTTCCATCGATGACGGCGGTCCCGCCGGTGGCCAGAACCGGTGCGGGCCCGATGGATCCGTCGTCGCGGCGCAGCACACCGGTGACGTCGCCGTCCGCGTCGACGATCCAACTGCTTCGCACGCCATCCCGCTCGTAGGTGTAGAGCCCGGCGGGTGATTCGACAGCCGGTGCGGTGAAGTCCCAACTCTTCTCGCCGATGGTCAGCAGTCCCGCCACCGCATCGCCTTCGAGATGCCCGTCGAGAACGCCGGTCCCGTCCTTGCTCGCCAGGTCGACGACACCGTTGGTGGCAGCGCCCCTCAACCACACCTCGATCGAGTCGCCGTCGCACGCATACGCGATCGCCCTATCGCCGTCGACCGATATCTCCAGTGTCATCTCGCCGCCGGCCGTCGGCACCGCGCCCACGTAATCGGCCTTGGCCGGAAAGCTCGGCGCGGGCGGTGGCATCGCGCTCGCCGGAGGGCTCGCGGTGACCGACTCCGCGACCGGCGCGGCCGCGGGCGCCTCTTGGTGAGAGACATTGCCGAGCCACAGCGCGGCTGCGAGCGCGGCAACCGCGCCCAACGTGATCAAGGGACCGCGAGTCCTCATCTTCACTCCTGGCAGATAGCAAACGCCTGCTGCGTCGTTCTGTCAGGACAACGGGCCAACCGGGCGGCGGGTTCAAGAGCTTTCGCGAATTCTGCGCCAGGGTCGTGATCGAACCGATTTCGCAGCCCTGGGGCAGAACTCGGTGAACGAGAAGCGCTAGCCGGGCAGGACCGGTTCGGCGCCCCGAACGAGTAGCGGGCGCACCTCGGCCCACGCCGGGTCGTCCTCGGCCACCGAACCCGACAGCTGCACCACCCCGCGGGCGTCGGCGACATAGACCGTCGACGGGTTGGCCGCCACGGTGGTGACCGGCATGACGAGGTTGCGGCTCGGCCCGTCGGAGTTCACACCGTCGAGGTTGACGTACGAGACGGGATGCTGCGGATCGGTCCGGCTGACGACGATGTCGTCACCGGTGCGCCACGACAGCGACACCACCGTGTTGCCCAACCCGTATCCCAACCGTCGCGGATAGGTCAGCGCGTAGCCGCCGCCGGGCGTCTGCTCGACACCGGCCAGGATCACCTGGCCGTCGATGACCATCGCCGCGCGCGTGCCGTCGCGCGACAACTGCAGTTCGGTGATCACCCCGGGGAATCTGCTCGACACCGGCGTGGAGTCGACCGGTATGCGCGCCGGCTGGCCCGAGGCGTCCTGGATGACGCGCACGACGTTGTTGCCGTCGATCACCACCCACACCGCGTTGTCGAGTCCCCAACTCGGACGCGAGAGACTTTTCGCGTCCAGCACCTGTGCCGCCTCGCCGCCCAGCGCACCGACCCACATCGTCGCCGACGTATCGGGGGCGCCCGGCCGCACCGTGACTATCGAGGCGACCTCCTGCCCGCTGCGCGACACCGCCGCGGCGGTCTGGTTCGGCATCTGCCCGAACGCGCCGGGGACGCGCGGCGCGCGCTGACCGTCAAGGGCGACAAGGGATCCGCCGACCAACGCGTGCAGACCGGCCGCGACGCCGGAGGCCGCCCCGGGGTCGGTGGCCGCGACGTCGGAGGTCTCCCATCCGTCGGCGAACCTGTCGTCGAGCGCGGCGCCGTCGGCGTTGATCACGTAGGGGCCGTTGACGCCGGCGCGAAACAGGGTCCAGATGAGTTGTGCCGCAAGCAGTTGTCTGCTGTGCGGGTCCGTCGTCGACAGGTTGTCCAAATCGATTCTGGCGCCGCCATACCCGCGGCCGACACCCATCTTGCCGCCGTCGGCGCGGGTCACCGGGCCACGCAGTTTCAGCGGCGGGTCCAACAGGTTGCGCACGGTCTTGACCATCTCCGGTCGCGGCCCGGCGATCAGCTTGCTCACCAGTTCGGTGGCCAACTGGTCGGGGTCCGACACCGCGACGTAGCGCGGATCCGGCACGACGGTGCTGCCGGTGGGGTCGACGAAGTACAAGGTGTGGCGACGGTACGTGGCCTGGAACTGTTGCCAGTCGAGGAACACACCGTTGGGCAGTTTGTCGATGCGCCAGCCGTCGGGGGTCTTCACCAGTTCGATGGGCCCGGGGTCGGGCAACGCGCCCTCCCCCGTCTCGAACACGCCCATGTCCGACAGCGACCCGAGGATGTCGGCGCGCATCGTCACCGAGACCCGCTCCGGGCCGCGGGTTTCGACGAACACCACGTTGTCGATCAGCAGCGCGCTGCCCGCGTCGTCCCACGCCTGTGAGGCGGATTCGGTGAGGAACTGTCGCGCGGCCAGGTGCCGGTTCGCGGGATCGGCTGTGGCCTTGAGGAATTCGCGCAGCAGCACGTCGGGATCCATGCCCGGCGTCGGCTTGGGCAGGCTGGGCGGGGCGGGCCGGTCGACGGTTCCGATGGCCTGCGGCGACGACGAACTGGGCACACCCGCACAGCCCGTCAGGACCAAGGCCAGCAGGCACAGCGCCGCCAGCGCGCTTCTCACACGGACTCCTGTGCGGGCTCACGGTCGCGATTGCGGGGCGGGGGTTCGTCCGGCGCAACGGGTTTCAGCGGCAGCGGGCTGGTCGTCACCTTGTGCCCGCGCACGAGCGGCAACGTCAGGCGGAAGCAGGCGCCCTTGCCGGGTTCGCCCCACGCCTCGAGCCTGCCCTGATGCAGGCGGGCGTCTTCGATGCTGATCGCAAGGCCCAGGCCCGTGCCGCCGGAGCGACGGACGCGCGAGGGATCCGACCGCCAGAACCGGCTGAACACCAGCTTCTCCTCGCCGGGCCGCAGCCCCACCCCGTAGTCGCGGACGGTGACGGCGACTGTGTCGTCGTCGGCCGCCATCCGGATGCGGACGGGTTTGTGTTCGGCGTGATCGATGGCGTTGGCGATGAGGTTGCGCAGGATGCGCTCGACGCGGCGCGGGTCGACCTCGGCGATGACCTCCTTGGTGGGCATGTCGACGATGAGCTCGACCTCGGCGTCGGCCGCGAGGTGCCCGACGTTGTCCAGCGCGCTCTGCACCGTCGACCGCAGATCCAGCGACTCGACCGAGAGCTCGGCGACACCGGCGTCGTGGCGGGAGATCTCGAGCAGGTCGTTGAGCAGGGTCTCGAACCGGTCGAGCTCGCTGACCATCAGCTCGGTGGACCGGCGCAGGGCCGGATCGAGATCCTCGCTGTGGTCGTAGATCAGGTCGGCGGCCATGCGCACCGTCGTCAACGGCGTGCGCAGTTCGTGGCTGACGTCGGAGGTGAACCGCCGCTGCAGGTTGCCGAACTCCTCGAGCTGGGTGATCTGGCGGTGCAAGCTCTCGGCCATGTCGTTGAACGAGACCGCGAGGCGGGCCATGTCGTCCTCGCCGCGCACCGGCATGCGCTCGGTGAGGTGGCCCTCGGCGAACCGCTCGGCGATCCGCGACGCCGACCGCACCGGGAGCACGATCTGGCGCGCCACCAGCAGCGCGATCGCGGCGAGCAGGCCGAGCAGGACCACGCCGCCGGTCGCCATCGTCCCGCGCACCAGCGCGATCGTGGACTCCTCGTTGTTCAGCGGGAAGATCAGGTAGAGCTCGAGGTTCGTCACCGGCGACGACGTCGGGCTGCCGACGATCAGCGCGGGCCCGGAGAAGGTGTCGGTGTGGACGGTGGCGTACTGGTAGCTGACCTGGCCTGCCTTGACGAACTCGCGCAGCGTGTCGGGCACCTGCTGGACCGGACCCGCCGCGGTGGCGGCGCGGGGTCCGTCGCCGGGCACCACGAGCACCGCGTCGAAGGTGCCCGCCAGGCCGGGTTCGGCATCGGCACTGCGATCGATCAGCGTGTTACGCGCCAGCTGCAGGCTGCTGTCGAGCGAACGGGTCTCCTCACCGCCGACGATCCCGCTGACCGTGGTGCGTGCCCGGTCGATCTGCTCGGTGGCCGCGCGCACCTTGACCTCGAGGATGCGGTCGGTGATCTGGCTGGTCAGCACGAACCCGAGCACGAGGATGACGGCCAGCGACAGACCCAGCGTCAACGACACGACGCGCAGCTGCAGGGAGCGACGCCAGGCGAGGCTGATGGCCCGCCCCAACGCGCCGAGGCCACGCACCAGCGGAGCCGAACGCCGATGGATGCGTCGTCTGGAACTGAAGATCACGGCGCCCGCCGAGTGGTCAACACGGCGACCGCCGTGCGGTCGAGATCACGACCACGGCCGAGCCGTGCATGTCACGGAGGTCCGGCCTTGTATCCCACTCCTCGAACGGTGAGCACCACCTGGGGGTTCTCCGGGTCCTTCTCGACCTTCGCCCGCAGCCGCTGGACATGCACGTTCACCAAACGGGTGTCCGCGGGGTGCCGATAACCCCACACCTGTTCGAGCAGCACATCACGAGTAAACACCTGCCGCGGTTTGCGCGCCAACGCCACCAACAGGTCGAACTCCAGCGGCGTCAGCGAGATCTGTTCGCCCTGTCGGGTGACCTTGTGGGCCGGCACGTCGATGTCGACGTCGCCGATCGACAGCATCTCGGCCGGCTCGTCCTCGTTGCGGCGCAGCCGTGCTCGGACCCGCGCCACGAGTTCTTTGGGCTTGAACGGCTTCATCACGTAGTCGTCGGCGCCGGACTCCAGGCCGAGCACCACGTCGACCGTGTCGGTCTTGGCGGTCAGCATGACGATCGGCACGCCGGAGTCCGCACGGAGCACCCGGCAGACGTCGATGCCGTTCATGCCGGGCAGCATCAGGTCCAGCAGCACCAGGTCGGGCCGCAGTTCGCGGACCGCCGTCAGCGCTTGGGTGCCGTCACCGATGACCGCGGTGTCGAAACCTTCCCCGCGCAGCACGATGGTGAGCATCTCGGCGAGCGACGGGTCATCGTCGACAACCAGAATCCTTTGCCTCATGGTGTCCATGGTGTCACCGAATTGCGATAAACCCCGGCTACCACACGGCGCGTTTCGCGTGTTGACCGGCGAATGTGCCCGAATGGGGTCAACGAGCGCCCAGTTCCGCGGCCAGCGCCGCGGCGTCGACGTCGGGTCCGGCGACCGTCCAGTGCCCGCACCAGTGCGCGGCGGCCAACGCGGCGTAGACGTCGGAGGTGCGTTGCTGCAGACCGCCGTCGCGCTCGTAGGCGTCCTTGGCACGGTCGGCCTCGGTGTTGGCGCGGTGCTCGGCGCGTCGCGCCGCCAGTTCGGTGGGGACGGCCAACAGCACCTGGGCGTCCGGTTGCGGTAGCGCGAGCCGCTCGTACTCCAGGACGCGCACCCATTCGACGACCTCACCGTCGGCGTCCTGGTGAAGGCGCGCGGCGCTGTAGGCGGCGTTCGACGCGACGTAGCGGTCGAGGATGACGACGTCGTGCTCGTTGCGCAGTCGTTCGATCTCGGCCTTGGCGCGCGCACGGTCGAGCGCGAACAGGACGGCCATCGCGTAGACCGAGTCGGCCAGGTCGCCGTGCGAGCCGTGCAGCGCCTCGGCGGCCACGTCGGCCTCCACCGACTGGCCGTAGCGCGGAAACGCCAGGCTGGTCACCGTCTTGCCGTGGGCTTCGAACGCGGTCCGCAGTCCGTTGGTCAGCGTGCGTTTGCCCGCGCCGTCAACCCCCTCGATGACCATCAGCACGGCTGTGAGACTAGCGATGCCCGACTCGCTTCCGCCGCATCAGACGTCGTGTTCGGCCGGATCGACGGACGTCTCCTGCGAAATCGCCTGCAGGCGCTCCAGATCGGCGGGGTGAAGATCGGTCTGGGCCGTCATGGCGTCCATCAACAGCCGGATCTGATGTCGCAGCGCGGGCACGAACTCCTCGCGGCCCTCGCTGCGCGCATGCGCGATGAGCATGCGAAGGACCCGCAGGACGGTCGCCACGACGTGCGGCTGACCCACCGAGCTCTGCCGGATCTGATCGAAGGCGTGCGCGACATACTCCTCGTGCGACAGGTCCCAGGGCCGAAGCAGGATCCTGCCGTCGGGCCCGCGCACGGACTGCGGGGGCATGTCCGCCGACAGCAGTCTGCGCATCACGCTGCCGATCCGCAGCACCACGTCGGCCGCCGTGGTCGGGTCGTTGACCGCGGGGCTGAGCGCGCGCAGGGCGATGTCGACCAGCTGGCGGATGCCGAAGTCGACGTCCTGTTGCATGGTGCGGATGTCGGCCACCTCGACCGTCGACCTCAGCTTGCGTTCGATGTGGTCGGCGTCGGCCGGCACCGGCCACAGCGTCATGAGCACCTCACCGCGGTGGATGTAGGCGCCGGTGCGGGTTTCCAACCGCACCACGGTTCCCGGCGGGACCGCCGCGAGGATGTAGTTGCTCGGCGACTGCGTGACCCAGCCGTCGCTGCCCGCGTGCACGGTCAGGTGCCCACCCGAACCGGGTTCCGGCGGATGCGGGGCCGCTGTCTCCGTGTGCGTCTGCCGTACCTGTTCGTCGATGACGGCGTCGGCCTCTTCGGCGATGGTCCGCACCACCTCGCCCACCTGCAGGCCGTAGGCCAGCCGGTTGAGGTAGGCGATGATCAGCACCACCGTCGCCACGGCCAGGACGATCGCCGTCGTCATCGAGACCCGCGGCGCATCCGAGGTCGGATCTCCGCTGATGTGACGCAGCGTCAGCACACAGAACACGAAGGTGGCCACCAGCAGGCCGATCACCAGCTGGCTGAGCCGGTCGCGGATGAACGAGCGCATCACGCGCGGGGAGAACTGGCTGCTGGCGAGTTGCAAGCTGACGACGGTCAGGGAGAACACCACGCCCGCGGTCGTGATCGTCGCGCCGGCGACGGTGCTCAGCAGCCAGATCGCCGCGTTGCTGTTCATCTCGACGGTCAGCGGGAGCGAGATGTCAGAACCGACGGCGTCGTCGAGGTAGGCGGTCACCTCCGCGACCGCGATACCGCTCAACAGGACGAGCGCCGGCAGCGCGAACAGGCTTTCGCGGAAACGGTAGCGGGCTGTGGAGAAGCGCAGCGCCGACCGCGGCGCGAACCGGCGCATCATCCCGCGGCCTCGGATGCAACGTGCTGCGTCGCGACCGAGGGACAGCCGTGGCTCACCGTGGTTCCTCCGAGGATGCGACGCCGGACGCCTTCGGGATACCCGGAGGCCGCGGTCCGAACCCGAAAGCCTTGCCGTCGCCTTCGGGGTTCCTGTGTAACCGCTTGGGACGGCATGCGGCGCTGACGCGGCCGCAACAGACTGGCAAACACCACCACCCATCCGCAGGAGTAACCGCAATGTCGAACATTCGCAGGTCAATTCCCGTCACCCTCGCCACCCTCGCCGGGGTGGCAGGAGCCGCAGCGCTGCTCGCCGCCCCCCTCGCGCAAGCCGATCCGAATTCCGGTGCGGCACCGCCGAGTTGCTCCAGTGCCGATCTCGAAGGCGTGCGCGCAGGCGTCGATGCGTCGACGTCGGCCTACCTGTTCACCCATCCCGACCTGAACGCGTACATGAGCACGCTGCAGGGTCTGACGCGCGAACAGGTCGCCAGGCGCGTGACCACTTACATGTCCAGCCATCCGCAGGAGAGCGCCGAGATGGCCGGGATCCGCCAGCCGCTTGTCGACCTCAAAAACAACTGCGGCGCAACGGCCGTGCCCTGACGGTCCGCCTCAGAAGCGTCCGCAGTTCGGCGCGGTCGGCACGCCTTTGAACCGGTCGGCGATCCACTGCATGGCCGGTTCGCCGTCGACCAGCATCGGCAGGCCGTGATTGACCATCGCCTTGTTGAGGAATGGCGGCTGCTCGTTGGTGCGCGCCTCGACGTCGGCGCCCTGGGCGCACCAGTCGCGGCCGAGCTGCATCGCCGGCGCCCACGGGACCAGCGGGTCGTATCGGTTGGCGTTGATGAGCACCGGCGCATTGGGTTTCATGCGGCCCAGCTTCTGCTCGTCGAACAGCGACGTGAACGGCTCCTGTTCGACGAGTTGGAAGATGTCGCGATTGAAGTACGGCTGCAGGTGCCGGAACATGAACTTCGTCAGCGTCTCGGCGACACACTGGTCCTGCACCTTGTAGAGCAGGTCGGCGCCGCGCGGCGTCAGCGTCGCCCGGATCTCGGCCTCGTGTTCGGGGTAGGCCGCGATCACCGAGTTCAACGCATAACCCACCGCGCCCACCAGCATGCTGCCGTCGATGAACGGGAACAGCGCCTTCAGGTCGGCGGGCGGCGCGCCGGCATACGAGCCGACGATGTTGAGTTCGGGGGCGTACGACTCGGCCATCTCCGCCGCGGACGCCGCCGCGCCTCCGCCCTGCGAGTAACCCCAGAACGCCAGCGGGCCGTCGGGCGCCAGCGAGGTGTCGGGCAGGTTCTTCGCGGCGCGGGCGGCGTCGAGCATCGCGTGGCCCTGCGACACCCGGCTCACGTAGGTGTGGATGCCGGGCGTGCCGAGACCCTCGTAATCGGTCATGACGATCGCGAAGCCGCGCGCGACCATCGTCGCGACGAACAGCTCCTCGTAGTTGAACGCGATGTCGAGGTACGGCGACCAGTGGATGCCCTGGTTGAACTGCCGCGACGGCGCGCACTGGTCGCCCTGGCCCTGCGTGCCGGGGCCGTAGACGATCAGCGGCCGCGGCCCGCCGAACGGCCACGGCGCGTGCGGCTCGAAGTAGGTGCCGGTGACGACGTTCGGGTTTCCGCGAGCGTCGGTGCTGCGGTACATGATTCGTGTGCCGTCGGCCATGATCATGCCGAGCTGGCCGGACGGTTCGAGCACCAGCCGCGACGGCTCGGAGCGGACCAGGTCGCCCGGTTTGCCCGGCGGCAACGGATCGGGCGGGGTGTAGAACGCCTGATACTCGTCTTCGTTGAAGTATGGATGGTGGTCGTCGATGGTCGGGTCGTCGGCCGATGCGGGGGCCGAAATCCCGAGGGAAGAAAGGATGAGGGCGACCGCGATTACGACGATGCGACGCACCGGTCGGACGTTAGCAACGAAACTGGTTCCATGAGGCGGGTTTCCGCGTCAACACCGATGAGTTCGAGCGTCGGCGCGAGTCTTCATCGGCGAGCACATCCGTGACGAGGAGGTAGACGCGATGACGACGCATGCGGTCGGGACGCGCGAACAGTGGCGAGCGGCATACGAGCAGCAGCTGGCCAAAGAGAAGGAGCTGACCCGCATGGCGGCCGAGCTCGCGGAGCAGCGGCAGGCGCTGCCGTGGGTGCGGGTCGACAAGCGATACGAGTTCGACACCACGGCCGGGCGGCGGACGCTGGCCGAGCTGTTCGACGGTCGCTCACAGCTGATCGTGCGGCATTTCATGCACGGGCCGAACACGCCGGAGGGCTGCCCGGGGTGCACGTTCGAGACCGACAACCTGGTCGGCGCGGCACCGCACCTGGCGCATCGGGACGTGACGTTCATCCTGTCGTCGCGCTCGCCGCTCCCCGTTCTTCAGGCCTACAAGCAGCGGATGGGCTGGGACATCGAGTGGGTGTCCTCGGGCGGCAGCGACTTCGACGCGGACTTCTTCGGCTATATGCATGTACCGACGCCGCGGCGCGACTACGGGTCGGGCAGCGGCAGCATGCTCGACGTGATGGAGCTGATGGCGCTGAGCTGTTTCGCGCAGCAGGACGGCGTCGTCTACCACACCTACTCGACCTACGATCGCGGCACCGAGGCGCTCAACGCCACGTGGCAGCTGCTCGATCGGGCGCCCAAGGGCCGCGGTGAGGACTTCTCCGACTGGCCGCGCAAACGCGATGAGTACCCGGCATAGGCTCGAATTCGTGCGCTCGAGGGCGTCAGCGGTAGCGCAGAATCGACGTCGAGTGCTCAACCCTGTCGAAAGGATCTTTCGTGGCGGCGTACAACCTCGGCTATTTGCTCGCCACGTTGTTGATTCCCGCCATCGGGCTCACGTTGCTGATCGTCGGGATCGTGCAGCGCCGCTCGTCGAAGTCGGTGACGCCCGGGGAGCCGCCGAAGCGGAGCGGTACCGCCTTGATCGTCACGGGGACGGTCGTGCTCGTGCTCGGCCTGGCGGGTGCGGCGCTTCGCACGGTCGGTTCCGCCGGCGACGGATCGTCCGGTCCAGGTGTGGCGGTCGGCGACTGCGTCACCGCCGACGGCTACGCCGAGGGAACGCTCAAACCTGTCGACTGTGGCGAACAGACGGCCGTAATGGAGGTCGCCTCCAGAGGTGGGCCCGACGCGAGGTGTCCGGACGGCAAGGCGCGCAGCGAAACCGCCTACACCTCGGTGGTCTGGGACGACGCCACCGTGTGCTTCACCCTGAACTTCATCGAGGGCAACTGCTACTCGGTGAACACCACCGACACCTCGGACTCGCCACTGCGTCTACGCACCTGCGGCGGTTCCGGTGCACAGATCAAGGCGGTGCGGCGCATCGATGGCACGACCGACACCCGAGTATGCCCGCCGGACACCAACCCAATTTCGGTCGTCAAACCGGCGCGGGTGGTATGCCTGGCCCCAGCCGGCAACCGCTGACGCAAAACTGCGGAGAGATCGCCGAATTCGTGAGGATCGCGATCTCCCCGCAGTTTCGATCAAGACGTGATCAGTAGCGGTAGTGCTCGGGCTTGTACGGGCCCTCGACGTCCACGCCGATGTACTCCGCCTGCTCCTTGGTGAGCTTGGTCAGCTGGCCGCCGAGCGCTTCCACGTGGATGCGCGCGACCTTCTCGTCGAGATGCTTGGCCAACCGGTACACCGCGTTGTCGTACTCGTCGTTCTTGGTCCACAGCTCGATCTGCGCGATGACCTGGTTGGAGAAGCTGTTGCTCATCACGAACGACGGGTGCCCCGTCGCGTTGCCCAGGTTGAGCAGCCGGCCCTCGGAGAGCACGACGATCGACTTGCCGTCGTCGAAGATCCACTGGTCGACCTGTGGCTTGATGTTGAGCTTCTTGGCGCCCGAGCGCTCGAGGGCGGCCATGTCGATCTCGTTGTCGAAGTGACCGATATTGCCCAGGATCGCCTGGTCCTTCATCGCCCGCATGTGCTCGAGCGTGATGATGTCCTTGTTGCCCGTGGCCGTGATGACGATGTCGGCCTCGCCGATGCCGTCCTCGACGGTCACCACGTCGAACCCGTCCATCAGCGCCTGCAGCGCGTTGATCGGATCGATCTCGGTGACCGCGACGCGCGCGCCCTGGCCGGCCAGCGACTCCGCGCAGCCCTTGCCGACGTCGCCGTAGCCGCAGATGAGCACCTTCTTGCCGCCGATGAGCACGTCCGTGCCACGGTTGATGCCGTCGATGAGCGAGTGCCGGGTGCCGTACTTGTTGTCGAACTTGCTCTTGGTGACCGAGTCGTTGACGTTGATCGCCGGGAACGGCAGCTCACCGGCGGCCTCGAACTGGTACAGGCGCAGCACGCCCGTCGTCGTCTCCTCGGTGACGCCCTTGACTGCCTCGGCGATCTTCGTCCACTTGTTCTTGTCGGTCTCGAAGCGCTTGCGCAGCACGCCGAGGAAGACCTTCCACTCCGCAGGATCGTCGTCCTCGGCGGGCGGGACCACCCCCTGCTTCTCGTACTGCGCGCCGCGCAGAACCATCATCGTGGCGTCGCCGCCGTCGTCGAGGATCATGTTCGCCGGCTCGCCCTCCCAGGTGAGCATCTGCTCGGCGGCCCACCAGTACTCCTCGAGCGTCTCGCCCTTCCACGCGAACACCGGGGTGCCCTTGGGCTCCTCCGGGGTGCCGTGCGGGCCGACGACGACGGCCGCGGCCGCGTGGTCCTGGGTGGAGAAGATGTTGCAGCTCGCCCATCGAACTTCAGCACCGAGGGCGGTCAACGTCTCGATCAGCACCGCCGTCTGCACGGTCATGTGCAGCGAGCCCGAGATCCTCGCGCCCTTGAGCGGCTGCACGTCGTGGTACTCCTCGCGCAGCGCCATCAGCCCGGGCATCTCGTGCTCGGCCAGGCGGATCTCCTTGCGGCCGAAGTCGGCCAGAGACAGGTCGGCGACCTTGTAATCGATCCCGTTGCGGGAGTCGGCCTTCAGCTCAGTCATGTAGAGCCCCTTTTCCTTCGTCATTGCCTATGAGCGCACAGATGTGCGCACGGCGACATCCATGTAGACATCCATAGCCTGCGGGCTCGCGGGACAGGCGCTGCGCGGTTGACCCGGCCGTGGCGCTCTGACAGCTAAGGAATATCGATAACACCGTAGCGTTCGGCGAACGGCGTCATCAATCGGGCCAGGTCACGCGCCACGTCATGCCCGCGAGCGGGTGATGAGCCGGGGTCGGTTTCCGGCGGCATCGAGACGTAGCTGATCGCGAGCCGGACGATGGCCCTGGCGAGCACTCCGGCGTCCTCTTCGCTGGCCTTCACCCAGCTGTCGATGAACGTCTGGGTCAGGCGCCGGCTGCAGTGGGTGAGGATCGGTCCGCTGCCGGTGGTGATGAGCTGCAGCAGATCGGGTTTGGCCTCGCCGGTCAGCAGCGAGATCACCAGGGGGTCGGCGGCGGACTCGGTGAAGAAGTCGCGAAAGCCCTGGCTGAACGCGGCGAACACGTCGCCGACGTTGCCTTCGATGGCGTCATCGATCTGGTCGACGAGGCGGTCGGCCAGGCGCATGGCGTACGCCTGGGCCAGTCCCTGGCGCGAACCGAACTCGTTGTAGATGGTCTGGCGGCTGATGCCGGCCGCCTTGGCGACATCCGACAGGGTGATCGCCGACCAGTCGCGGGTGAGCAACAGCTCGCGCATGCCGTCCAGAATGGAATCGCGCAGCAGCACCCTCGACGCCTCGGCATAGGGAATGCGCTGCGCGGTGCGGCGCGGGCTGTTCACAGCCGCGACCTTAGTCTTTCCCGTCGCTTCGCTCGCCGAGAGCGTCGTCACGAACGGGCGACCTCGACCATCTCGAAGTCGGACTTGGCCGCACCGCAGTCCGGGCAGCTCCAGTCGTCGGGGATGTCGTCCCAGCGCGTGCCGGGGGCGATGCCGTCCTCCGGCCAGCCCTTCTCCTCGTCGTATTCGAATCCGCACTGCACGCAGACGAACAGTTTGTAGTCCATCACTTCTCCTTCTTCTCTCTTCGATTGACTGTGCGCTCACGACGAGGATCACTCGCACTTTCGCGCCGTGGACGCAGAGTCAACGGGTGACGGTCTCGAAGTCGACCTTCTCGCGCACCGCGCAGTCGGGGCAGCACCAGTCCTCGGGGATCTCACCCCATGTCGTTCCGGGCGGAAAGCCTTCCCGCGGAGCGCCTTTCGCTTCGTCGTAGACGTAGTCGCAGCCCGGGCAGCGGTACGCCGTCATGCGGGCACCCCGTGACGGGCCAGCACCTTGTCGCGCAGGCGGGGCTGGATGTTCACCCGGGTGATGTCACCGTCGTAGTGCTCGAGCACCCGGCGATCCATCACGCGGCGCCATAGCGGCGGGAAGTAGGTCAGCGCGATCATCGACGCGTAGCCGCTCGGCAGGTTCGGCGCGCCTTCCATGCTGCGCAGCGTCTGGTAGCGCCGGGTCGGGTTGGCGTGGTGATCGCTGTGCCGCTGCAGGTGATACAGGAACAGGTTGGTCACGATGTGGTCGGAGTTCCAGCTGTGCACCGGCGCGCAACGCTCGTAGCGACCGCTCTCGGTCTTCTGCCGCAGCAGGCCGTAGTGCTCGAGGTAGTTGACCGTCTCGAGCAGCGTGAACCCGAACACCGCCGAGATGAGGATGTAAGGAACCAGCGCCCAGCCGAACACCGCGAGCAACACGCCGTAGAACGCCACCGACATCGCCCAGGCGTTGAGGACGTCGTTGCTCGGATGCCACTTGCTCCTACCGGCCCGCTCGAGCCGCTTGGCCTCCAGCTCCCACGCCGACTTGAGCGATCCGAAAACGCTGCGCGGCAAGAACTCCCAGAACGTCTCGCCGAAGCGCGCCGAGGCGGGGTCCTCGGGAGTGGCGACCCGGACGTGGTGTCCGCGGTTGTGCTCGATGTAGAAGTGGCCGTAGCAGGTCTGCGCCAGCGTGATCTTGGCCAGCCACCGCTCGAGCGAGTCCTTCTTGTGCCCCATCTCGTGGGCGGTGTTGATACCGACGCCGCCGAGCAGGCCGACCGAAAGCGCCAGTCCGATCTTGGCCGGCCAGCCCAATCCACCGTCGAAGCCGAGCCAGCTCAGGTCCGACGCGGTGAACAGGTAGGCGCCGACGATCACGCTGGCGTACTGGAACGGGATGTAGGCGTAGGTGCAGTAGCGGTAGTACTTGTCGTTCTCGAGGCGCTCCATCACCTCGTCGGGCGGGTTCTGCCCGTCGGGCCCGTATCTCAGGTCCAGCGCCGGCAGCACGATGTAGAGCAGGATCGGTCCGATCCAGAACGGCACCTGCGCCGCGGCGTGCCAGCCCCATTGGTTGAACGCCCACACCAGCGGCAGCATCACGAACAGCGCCGTCGGCGCGATCAAGCCCATCAGCCACAGGTAGCGCTTCTTGTCGCGCCACTGGGTGACGTCGAGTTCCTGGGTGGTCACGGCCGAACCTCCTGAAGTGAGTGCTTCGTCTGAGGTTGACTATAAAGGCCATTTTGTCGTCTGTCTAGACACAGAGCCATAGTTTGTAAAGACGGCAGCGGCGCGCGCGCAGCCGTCTACGGTTTCGGGCCCGACATTCGTACAAAACTGAGCGTTCGGCAGCGTGAAGACCGGCAGCGGGGCTAGGCGGTGATGGTTTGGCTTTCGCGGCGGCCGAGCACCGAGTGGCGCCGGCCGTAGACGAAGTAGAGCGCGACGCCGATCGCCATCCAGATGAGGAAGCGGATCCACGTCAGCGCGGTGAGGTTGAGCATCAACCACACACAGGCGACGATCGAGGCGATCGGCAACCACGGCACGCCCGGCACCCGGAACCCGCGCTCGAGGTCGGGCCGGGACCGCCGAAGCACGATCACGCCGGCGGACACCAACACGAACGCGAACAGCGTTCCGATGTTGACCATCTCCTCGAGCTTGCCGATCGGGAACACCGACGCGGTGATCGCCACCAGCACACCGACGATCAGCGTGATGCGCACCGGCGTGCCGTGACGCCCGGTCCTGGCCAGCGAGCGGGGCAGCAACCCGTCGCGCGACATCGCGAAGAACACCCGCGTCTGTCCGAGCACCAGCACGATCACCACGGTGGTCAGGCCCGCGAGCGCGCCGATCGAGATCACCTTTGCGGCCCAGTCGATTCCGTTGGCGCTGAACGCCGTCGCGAGGTTGGCCTTCTCCCCCGCCGCGCGCAGTTCGGTGTAGTGCACCATGCCGGTCAGCACGACCGACACCGCGACGTAGAGCACCGTAACGATCGCGAGCGAGGCCAGGATGCCGCGGGGCACATCGCGCTGCGGGTTCTTGGTTTCCTCGGCGGTGGTGGCCACGACGTCGAACCCGATGAACGCGAAGAACACGATCGAGGCGCCGGCCAGCAGGCCGTACCACCCGTAGCTACTGCCCTCGGCGCCGGTGATCAGTGACAGCAGCGACTGGTCGGTGCCGCGTCCGCCCTCGCCGGGTTCGGCCGGAGGCAGGAACGGCGAGTAGTTCGACGCCTTGATGTAGAAGGCGCCGACGGCGACCACCAGCAGCACCACCCCCACCTTGATCACGGTGATGGCCAGGCTGACCCCGGCGGACAGCTTGGTGCCCAACGCCAGGATGACGGTGACGAAGGTGATGATGAGCAGCGCGCCCCAATCCAGTTGCACCCAACCGAAATCCGCGGTGCCGCCGCCGAATTCGAACACCTCGCCGAGGTAACTGGACCACCCCTTCGCGACCACCGCCGACGCGACCGCGAACTCGAGGATCAGGTCCCACCCGATGACCCAGGCGATGAACTCCCCGAACGTCGCGTAGGAGAACGTGTAGGCGCTGCCCGCGACAGGCACCGTGGAGGCGAACTCTGCGTAGCACAGCGCCGCCAGCCCGCAGGCGACCGCGGCAAGCACGAACGAGACCGAGATCGCCGGGCCGGTGATGTTGCCCGCGGTCGAGGCGGTGATGGTGAAGATGCCGGCGCCGATCACCACGGACACCCCGAACACGGTGAGGTCCCACCAGCTCAGGTCCTTGCGCAAGCGGGTGTCCGGTTCATCGGTGTCGGCGATGGACTGCTCCACCGACTTCGTCCGCCGAGCCATCGCACGTCCTCCTGTTGGGTCCGTTCCGGCAATCTACCGAGTACCGTGCACCCAATGGGGCGGAGTTATAAACACGTGGCCGTCGTCGGGGGGAGTCTCGCGGGCCTGTGTGCCGCCCGGGTGCTCTCCGACGTCAGCGACCGGGTCACGGTCTACGAGCGCGATGATCTGCCCGACGAACCCGCCAACCGCGCGGCCGTGCCGCAGGGCCGTCACGTCCACCTGCTGATGGCCCGCGGCGCCGAGGAATTCGAATCCCACTTCCCCGGCCTGCTCGCCGACATGGTCGCCGACGGCGTGCCGATCCTGGAGAACCGGCCGGACTGCATTCACTTCGGCGCCGCCGGGCATGTGCTCGGAACGGCGCACCGGCTGCGCGACGAATTCACCGCCTACGTGCCGAGCCGACCGCAGCTCGAGTGGCAGATCCGCAAGCGGGTGAAGGCCATCGACAACGTCGACATAGTGCACGCGACCGTGTCCGAACCCGCGTACGACGCGACAGCGCGACGGGTGACCGGCGTACTGCTCGACTCCGGTGAGACCGTCGACGCCGACCTGGTCGTCGACGCCACTGGACGGGGCACGCGCCTGCCCGCGTGGCTACAGATGTGGGGCTTCGAGCGGCCCGCCGAGGAAACGGTCGACGTCGGCATCGCCTACGCCAGCCACCAGTTCCACGTCCCCGAAGGCCTGCTGGCCGAAAAGGTCGTCGTCGCGGGCGCCTCGCGGACCCAGCCGCTCGGCATCGGGATGCTGTTATACGAGGACGGCAACTGGAACGTCACCACCTTCGGTGTCGGCAAGGTGCCCCCGCCGCAGACCGTCGAGCAGATCCTCGACCTGGCCGACGAAATCCTGCCCGCGCACGTCTCCGCCGCGCTGCGACGCGCCACCCCGCTCGGCGAGATGGCGTTTCATCGCTACCCGACGAGTCGGTGGCGCCGTTACGACGCGCTGGAACGCTTTCCCGCGGGGATCATCCCGTTCGGCGACGCCGTGGTCAGCTTCAACCCGACCTTCGGCCAGGGCATGACGATGACGGCGATCCAGGCGAGCAACCTGCGAACCGTGCTGCAAACCGGCGACGACGATCTGGCGGGACGTCTGGCGAAGGCGACGGCGAAGACGACGTGGCCGGTGTGGGTGATGACGGCCATCGGCGACCTGACGCTGCACAACGCGACCGGCGAGGCGAAGTGGTGGTACAAGCCCGTCGGCGGGCTGTTCGATCAGTTCCTCGGTGCGGCGGAGACCGATCCCGTTCTCGCCGAGTGGTTCCTCCGCCGGTTCAGCCTGCTCGACAGCCTGTACATGGTCCCCTCGCCGCGGCTGGTGGGCCGCACCATCCGGCACAACCTGCGGCTGTGGCTGGCCGAGAAACGGGCCGCCCGCCACAAAGTCGAGGTGCTGCAGTCGGCTTGAAATCCGCGCGGACGGTAACTTCAACACCATGACGAGGACGCGATGAGCGCGGGGCTGTTCGGTCTACTCGACGACGTCGCGGTGCTGGCGCGGATGGCCGCCGCATCGGTCGACGACATCGGGGCGGCCGCGGGGCGGGCGACCGCGAAGGCCGCGGGCGTCGTCGTCGACGACACTGCCGTGACGCCGCAGTACGTGCACGGCCTGGCGGCCGAGCGTGAGTTGCCGATCATCAAGCGCATCGCGATCGGATCGCTGCGCAACAAGCTGGTTTTCATCCTGCCCGCGGCGCTGCTGCTCAGCCAGTTCCTGCCGTGGTTGCTGACGCCGCTGTTGATGCTCGGTGCGACGTACCTGTGCTACGAGGGCGCCGAGAAGGTATGGGGGCGGATCCGCGGGCACGACGATCACGCCGCGCCCGTCGCCGGGTCGGGCGACGAGGCCGAGAAATTCATGGTGACCGGCGCCATCCGCACCGACTTCATTCTGTCGGCCGAGATCATGGTGATCGCGCTTAACGAGGTCGCCGACCAGTCGTTCTGGCCGCGGCTGATCATCCTCGTCGTCGTGGCGATCGTGATCACCATCGCGGTGTACGGCGTCGTCGCCGGCATCGTGAAGATGGACGACATCGGGCTCCGGCTCGCCCAGCGCAGTTCGAAGTTCGCGCAGAAGATCGGCCGCGGCCTGGTGGCCGGAATGCCGAAACTGCTTGCGGCGCTTTCGCTGATCGGCACGATCGCGATGCTGTGGGTGGGCGGTCACATCCTGCTGCTCGGCACCGACGAGCTCGGCTTCCATCCGCCGTACGGCTTTGTGCACCACCTCGAGGAGATCGTCCACCACGCCGTCGGCGGTGTCGGCGCCGTGCTGGCGTGGCTGGTCAACACCGCAGCGTCGGCCGTCATCGGCCTGGTGGTGGGCGCGATCGTGCTCGCTGTCGTGCATGTGCTGCCGTTCGGTCGACGCCCCAAGGACGACGCCCCCCACTGAGCGCTAGATGCCGACGGTGGCGCGGAACAGCTTCGTCGGTTGCGTGGCCGCGAGCCGGATCGGTCCCTCGTCGGCGGGCACCCAGGCCGCCGATCCCCGATTCAGGGTGACGGTGCCGCCCTTGGCGTGGACGACGGTCGAGCCCTCGGCGCACAGCAGCAGCTGCGGACCGTCGCGGTGGTTCGGCGCGTCGATCTCGTGACCGACCCGTTCGCCGTCGATGTGCAGCACCGACAGCGAGAACTCCTGTGCCGGAGTCCGATACACCGACTCGATACCGTCCTCGACCCTCTCCGGCCGGACCACCACGTCCTCGGCGGGGGTGAAGTCGAGCACGCGCAACAACTCCGGGACATCGACGTGCTTGGGGGTCAGCCCGCCGCGTAACACGTTGTCGGAGTTGGCCATCACCTCGACACCCACACCGCTGAGATAGGTGTGCAAGTTCCCGGCAGCTAAGTAGATGCCCTCACCCGGTTTCAACGTGATGCGGTTCAGCAGCAGCGACGCCAACACACCCGCATCGCCGGGATACCGTTCGCCGAGTTCGAGCACGGTCTTGGCCTCGGCCGCGAATTCGCTTGCACCCGAGCGCACATACTGGATAGCGCCGTCGATCACCGCGGGCACCAAGACGTCGAGATCGGGTTGCGGGGCGGTGATCCAGGTGGTGAACAACGCCCGCAGCCCGTCGCCGTCCGGCTGCCCGGAGAGCAGGTGCACGAACGGGTCGAGATCGCTGACCTCCAGCGCCCACATCAACTCGATGGTTCGCGCGACGGGGCGGAATCCGGCCAGCGCCTCGAATGGGCTTACGGCGACGATCAATTCGGGTTTATGGCTGGGATCGCGGTAGTTGCGGTTGGGCGCCGACACGGGGATGCCGAGTTTGTTCTCCCGTTCATATCCCTCCACGGCCTGCTCGGCGCTGGGATGCGCCTGCAGCGACAGTGGCTCGTCGGCGGCCAACACCTTGACCAGGAACGGCAGCGTCTCCCCGAAGCGCGCGCAGACCGCAGCACCCAACTGACCCTCGGGGTCGTCGTGCAGCGCGTCCAGCAGCGAACGCTCCCCGTCGTCGGTCTCCAGCATGGCCGGATCACCGGGATGGGCACCGAACCACAGCTCCGCCTCGGGATGCGCTGTCGGACTTGGCCTTCCGGTGAACTCGGCAATGTCCGTGCGTGAACCCCAGGCATAGGTCCGCACCGCTCCGCGTAGCAAGTGCACTTGGCTAACCTCGAACTAGTTTCAGGTAGACGGCGGTCATCTCCAAGCGGACGGCGAGCATGGCCAGTTGTTGCTCGATGCTGCCAGCCGCCGTCGACGCGTCCGGGACCGCCGCTGCCTCCGGCAGTTCGGGCACGTCCTGGGCGCTGATCACGTCGACGTCGTCCACGTCTGCCGCGCGGGCGGCGACGAACGGCCGCTCCGCATCGGTGGTCAACACGAAGGTCCGCATCCGCCGGGGCAGCGGACCGTCGATCTCTTCGTCGTGGAAGATCGAGCGCTCCCGGTCCGCCGCAGGCGCCGCCCCCGTGCCACCGCGCAGTGCCACCAGCGCGTCTGCGAAACCCGCCGCGGCCACGACCCGGTGGGCGATGCGCAACAGGATCGCCGCGCAGTGCCGTGCCAGCGCCAGCGTCGCCGCTGTGTCACCGGCCAGTACCACCTCGCGGTCCGACATCCGTTCGGCCAGGGTCTTGGCCGGGTTGGTGAACAGTTCGCGGCTCGCGCTGTTGCGAAGCGCCTCGGCGTCGAGTTCGTCGGCCAGGGCCTCGAGATCCACATGCATGGTCGGATCGACCGCGTCGAGCATCGCCAGCCCGGCGGCGAGATAACGCACGAAACCGAACTCGTCGGGCACCCACATCCGCGGCGGCAGCACCGCCGCACGGCCCGCGGCGACGTCGCGCAGCGGCCCTTCGTACGGCGCGAGGACCACCACGCGGGCGCCGCGGCGCACACCGGTGGCGGCGGCGTTCACCAGAGCGGGATCGCCCGGGTCGTCGCCGGCGACGACCAGAACATCCAACGGACCGATCCACGGCGGCACCTCGGCGGCGACAACGATGGGCGCGGCCACCGACCCTCCCCATGCCGAGGCCAGCAGCGAGCCTGCGGTTTCCGCGTTGCCGCGGCCGGCGACCCAGATCACCGTGCGGGGTGCCCCGTCGCTGCGCAAGGATTCGAGCTCACCCTCGGCGAGTGCGGCGGCGGTGGCGCGGACCTGGGCACCGGCCATCGCCGAGGCACGCAGCAGGCCCTCGCGGTCCGCGTCGAGTAGACCGTCGACGTCGTCGAGGTCGATGGTCGCCGCCGATCCCGGATTCACGTGGCCGCCCCGGAGTTCGACGGGACCTGCGCGCGCACAGTGTCGGAGACCTGACCGACGATCGCGTCGACCTCTTCGGTGGTGCGGGCTTCCACGTTGAGCCGAAGCAACGGTTCGGTGTTCGACATCCGCAGGTTGAACCATGTGCCCTCGCCGAGGTCGACGGTCACGCCGTCGAGGTGGTCGATCGAGTGGATCCGGCTGCCGAACGCCTTGAGCACCTCGTCGACACACCGCTCGGCATCGGTCACCGTGAAGTTGATCTCGCCGGACGCCTCGTAACGCTGATAGTCGGCCATCATGTCCGACAGCGGCCGGTGTTGTTCACCGAGCGCGGCCAACAGGTGCAGGGCGGCGAGCATGCCGGAGTCGGCGCCCCAGAAGTCGCGGAAGTAATAGTGCGCCGAGTGTTCACCGCCGAAGATCGCACCGGTGTCGGCCATCATCGCCTTGATGTAGGAGTGCCCGACGCGACTGCGCACCGGCGTACCGCCCCGCTCCGTCACCAGTTCGGGCACTGCCCGCGAGGTGATCAGGTTGTGAATCACCGTGGCGCCGATCTCCCTGCCGAGTTCCCGCGCGGCGACCAACGCGGTCACCGCTGACGGCGAGACCGGATGCCCTTTCTCGTCGACGACGAAACACCGGTCCGCGTCGCCGTCGAAGGCCAGGCCGATGTCCGCACCGGTCTCCACGACGAAGGACTGCAGATCGGTCAGGTTGGCCGGGTCCAGCGGGTTGGCTTCGTGATTGGGGAAGGTGCCGTCGAGCTCGAAGTACAGCGGCGCCAGCGTGATCGGGGCGATCGGGCCCAGCACCGCGGGGGTGGTGTGGCCTGCCATGCCGTTGCCCGCATCGACGGCGACCTTCAGCGGCCGCAGGTCGGCCAGGCTCACCAGTGAGCGCAGGAACTCGCCGTAGTCGGCCAGCACGTCGCGGTCGCTGATGGTGCCGTGCGCGCCGTCGTAGCCGGGAACACCGGCGATGACCTCTTCGGCGATGGTCGACAGCCCGGTGTCCTTGCCGACCGGTTTGGCCCCCGCCCGGCAGAGCTTGATGCCGTTGTAGGCGGCCGGGTTGTGGCTGGCGGTGAACATCGCGCCGGGGCAGTCCAGAAGACCGGAGGCGAAGTACAACTGGTCGGTCGAGGCGAGCCCGATCCGCACCACGTCGAGGCCCTGGGCGGTCGCGCCCTCGGCGAAGGCCGCCGCGAGAGCGGGCGAACTGGCCCGCATGTCGTAGCCGATGACCATCTGCGATGCGCCGTCGCGAACGAGGCGGGCGAAGGCGCCGCCCACATCGGCGACGAACGGCTCGTCGAGCTCGGCTCCGACCAAACCGCGCACGTCATAGGCCTTGATGACGCGATGAACCGCCGCGGCGGGCCGGGACATAGGACTCCTCGTGACACGGACTACTTCTGCGCCAGCCTAGCTGTCCGGATAGACGCGCAGGCGTCTAGTCGGTGGGGTCCGGCAGCACCCGCAGATGGCCTCGGCGGCGGCCGTTTGACTCCGGCCGCCGGGCGGGCGGCGCCATCAGCGAACCGCCGGGGGTACCGGTGACGGGATCGGAGAAACCGGTGGCCACCCTGTTGATCGGAGGGGCGACGTCGCGCCCCTCCCGGACCGCGTCCGCGAGCGCGACGAGGTCGTCTTCATCCGGATGTGACGGCAGCGGGCCCGCGTGCCGAACCAGTTCCCAGCCGCGGGGCGCGGTGACGCGGCCGGCGTGCACGACGCACAGGTCCCACGAATGCGGTTCGGCCACCGTCGCGAGGGGACCGACGACGGCGGTGGAGTCGGCGTAGACGAATGTCAGCGTCGCGACCGCATAGTGCGGACACCCGGGCCGGCAACAGCGACGGGGAACGTTCACAGCGGAAGGCTATCGTGGCCGCACTCCGCGCGCCGCCGGACACGCGCAGCCTGCGGACGGCCGATCTCGAACCGTTACGATCCAGTTCATCACGCACGAAAGGAGCACCCCTGCGGTGGCCAAGCGTGGACACCTGCGATCGCGCCGCGGCCGCGAGATGCGCGGGCCGTTACTCCCCCCGACGGTGCCGGGCTGGCGTAGTCGCGCCGAGCGGTTCGACATGGCGGTGCTGGAGGCATACGAACCGATCGAGCGGCGGTGGCAGGACCGGCTGACGGCCCTGGACGTCGCGGTTGACGAGATACCGCGCATCGCGCCGAAGGATCCGGACAGTGTGCAGTGGCCGCCGGAGGTGATCGCCGACGGACCGATCGCGTTGGCCCGGCTGATCCCGGCGGGCGTGGACGTCAGGGGTAACGCCACACGCGCGCGAATTGTGTTGTTCCGCAAGCCGATCGAGCGGCGAGCCAAGGATTCCATCGAGCTCGAAGAGCTGCTGCATGAAATCCTGGTGGCTCAGGTCGCCACCTATCTGGGCGTCGAGCCTTCCGTCATCGACCCGACGATCGACGACGATTGACCCGCGGCCTCAGATGATTCCGCGCTTGAGGCGACGGCGCTCGCGCTCGGACAGGCCGCCCCAGATGCCGAAGCGCTCATCATGGGCCAAGGCGTACTCCAGGCACGCGTCGCGCACCTCGCAGCCCTGGCAGATCCGCTTGGCTTCGCGCGTCGAGCCACCCTTCTCCGGGAAGAACGCCTCCGGGTCGGTTTGGGCGCACAGCGCCTTCTCCTGCCAGAGCTCATCCTCCGGTGTCAGTGCCGGCGCCACGTCGATCGGATCGGGCACCAAGCTCAACTGAGGACGCCGAGGCGTCTCAACCGGTGCCAATTCCGAATAGTCGTGCGGCGCGCTGTCTACTGAGCCGAAGACCCGGGTGTCCAACCGAGCCAGACGATCGAAATCGCTGTACTCAAAAGACATCTTCCGCCTCCTCACCTGGTCTCGTTGATCCCCTATGAGTGCCCCACGAATCTGTAGGACACTTCCAATTCGAACAAGTGATCGAATCTCGGTCTGCGGCACCGGAACCGGATGGCCTACCGGGAAATGACACTGGTGTGATTACACACGCGTCAGTCGCCCTGGTCAAGCTCTAGAACAGGAATTCATACCATTCCGTGATCGAAATACGGCGAGTCGTGACCTCGGCGTGTCCATCACACCCCAATTCCGCTGTCGCGCCACCGACTCCTGCCCGTACCCAATCCGATTGGACGGCCTACGCTCGATCGATGTGAAGGTCACCGTACTGGTCGGCGGCGTCGGTGGCGCCCGATTCCTCCTTGGCGTGCAACGGCTCTTGGGCCTGGGTCAGTTTGGTGGCGCGAAAGGTGCTGCTGGGACTGATGATACTGCTGAGCATGAATTGACTGCAGTGGTCAATGTGGGCGACGACGCGTGGATGTTCGGCGTCCGGATCTGTCCCGATCTTGATACGTGCATGTACACCCTCGGCGGCGGTATCGACCCGGAGCGTGGCTGGGGGCATCGCAACGAAACCTGGCACGCCAAGGAGGAACTCGCGGCTTACGGCGTGCAGCCGGACTGGTTCGGGCTGGGCGACCGCGATCTGGCCACACATCTGGTGCGCAGTCAGATGCTGCGCGCCGGTTATCCGCTCTCGCAGGTGACCGAGGCGCTGTGCGCGAGATGGGCACCCGGCGCCCGGCTGCTGCCCGCCAGTGACGACCGCAGCGAAACCCACGTCGTCATCACCGATCCGAGCACCGGCGAGAAACGCGCGATCCACTTCCAGGAATGGTGGGTGCGCTATCGCGCCAAGGTGCCGACGCACAGCTTCGCGTTCGTCGGCGCGGACAAGGCCACCGCCGGGCCCGGTGTCGCCGAGGCCATCGAATCGGCCGACGTCGTGCTGATCGCACCGTCGAACCCGGTGGTGAGCATCGGCGCGATCCTCGCCGTACCCGGCATCCACGGCGCACTGCGGTCGACGCCGGCGCCGGTGATCGGCTACTCCCCCATCATCGGCGGAAAGCCGTTGCGTGGCATGGCCGACGAATGCCTCTCGGTGATCGGGGTGCCCAGCACGTCGGAAGCCGTCGGAAGACACTACGGCGCGCGCTCGGGGGTCGGCATCCTCGACGGCTGGCTGGTGCACGAGGGTGACCATGCCGACATCGACGGGGTCGACGTCCGCGCGGTGCCACTGCTGATGACCGACCCCGAGACCACCGCCGAGATGGTCCGCGCCGGAATGGATTTGGCGGGCGTGAAACCATGATCGAACCTTCGGCGCCCCGCGGAGATCACGGCACCGCCGCCGCCGTGGAGATGCTGCCGATAGCGGGATTGCCCGAGTTCCGCCCCGGCGACGACCTCGCCGCGGCCATCGCCACGGCGGCGCCGTGGCTGCGCGACCACGACATCGTCGTGGTCACCAGCAAGGTGATGTCGAAGTGTGAGGGACGCATCGTCGATGCGCCGATCGATCCCGAGCAACGCGACGCGCTGCGGCGCAAGCTGATCGACGCCGAGGCGGTTCGGGTTCTGGCCCGCAAGGGCCGGACCCTGATCACGGAGAACGCGATCGGCCTGGTGCAGGCCGCCGCGGGTGTCGACGGTTCGAATGTCGACTCGGCCGAACTCGCGCTGCTGCCGGTCGATCCCGACGGAAGCGCCGCCGCGCTGCAGTCGGCGCTGCGCGAGCGGCTCGGCGTGACCGTCGGCGTCGTCGTCACCGACACCATGGGCCGCGCCTGGCGCAATGGGCAGACCGACGTCGCCATCGGATCGGCGGGCCTGGCCGTTTTGCACAACTACGGCGGTTCGGTCGACCGGCACGGCAACGAGCTGATCGTCACCGAGATCGCGGTCGCCGACGAGATCGCCGCCGCCGCGGATCTGGTGAAGGGCAAGCTGACCGACATCCCGGTGGCGGTGGTGCGCGGGCTGCGCCTGCCCGACGACGGTTCGACCGCGCGCCGTCTGGTGCGGGCGGGTGAGGAGGATCTGTTCTGGCTGGGCACCGAGGAGGCCATCGCCCTCGGCAGGAGTCAGGCACAGCTGCTGCGCCGATCGGTGCGCCGATTCTCGACCGAGCCGGTGGCGCCGGAGCTCGTCGAATCCGCTGTCGGCGAGGCACTCACCGCTCCCGCCCCGCACCACACCCGGCCGGTGCGGTTCGTGTGGTTGCAGGACTCCGCGAGGCGCTCGGCGTTGTTGGACCGGATGAAGGACAAATGGCGCGCCGACCTCACCGCGGACGGCCGCCCCGCCGATGCCGTGGAGCGTCGCGTCGAACGCGGCCGGATCCTCTACGACGCACCGGAAGTCGTGATCCCGTTCATGGTGCCCGACGGTGCGCACATCTACCCGGATGCCGACCGCACCGCCGCCGAACACACGATGTTCACGGTCGCGGTCGGTGCGGCCGTGCAGGCGTTGCTGGTCGCGTTGGCGGTTCGGGGCGTCGGCAGCTGCTGGATCGGGTCGACGATCTTCGCCGCCGACATCGTCCGCGAGGAGCTCGGACTGCCCGGCGACTGGGAACCGTTGGGCGCGATCGCGATCGGCTACCCCGAGGGCGAAACGCCGCCCGGCCCGCGGCCTCCCGTGCCGACCGACACACTGCTGGTGCGCAAGTGAGCCTGCACGCATCGGCGGTCGACGCGCTGACGGGTTGGCAGGCGCCGGATCCCGCACAGGACACGTTGCGCCACGCCGTATTGGCGTTTCTGGCCGCCAGACCCGATGGCTGCCTTCGCGAATGCGCACCCGGTCACGTCACCGGATCGGCGCTGGTGCTCGACCACACCGGAACGCGGGCGCTGCTGACGCTGCACCCCAGGTTCGGGCGCTGGCTGCAGCTCGGCGGGCATTGTGAGCCAACCGATTCCGATGTCGTCGCCGCCGCGTTGCGCGAGGCCACCGAGGAGTCCGGAATCGAAGGCCTCACCATCGACCCGACCTTGGCCGCGTTGCACGTTCATCCGGTCACGTGCTCGCTCGGAGTGCCGACGCGCCACCTCGACATGCAGTTCATCGTGCGCGCCCCCGCCGGCGCCGAAATCGTGGTCAGCGACGAGTCTTTGGACCTGCGGTGGTGGCCGTTGGACGCGCTGCCCGAGGATTGCGATTTCGGCCTCACCCAGTTGGCGGCCGCGGCCCGCACCCGCTGACGTCGCTACACGTCGGTCGAGAAACGCACTCCGCCGTCGGGAATCGTGACGCCCGGCCACACGCGCGCACCGCGAAGGAGTTCGCATCGGGCGCCGATGTCGGCGCCGTCGCCGATCACACCGTCGCGGATCAGCGCACGCGGGCCGACGCGGGCCCCGAAACCGATGATCGAACGTTCGATCACCGCGCCCGCGCCGACCCGGACACCGTCGAAGATGACCGCGCCGTCCAGTCTTGCGCCACCGGCGATCTCGGCGCCGCGGCCGACCACGGTGCCGCCGATCAGCAGTGCACCGGGCGCAACGCTGGCGCCGTCGTGCACGAGTTTCTCGCCGCGGTGTCCGCCGAGCGCGGGTGACGGCGCGATGCCGCGCACGAGATCCGCTGAGCCCCTGACGAAGTCCTCCGGTGTGCCCATGTCGCGCCAGTAGGTGGAATCGACGTAGCCGCACACGCGGAGCCCGTCGGACAGCAGGCCCGGGAACACCTCGCGTTCGACCGAGAGCGCGCGGCCCTTGGGTATGCGGTCGATGACCTCGCGCTTGAACACGTAGCAGCCGGCGTTGATCTGATCGGTCGGCGGGTCCTGGGTCTTCTCCAGGAACGCGGTCACCATGCCCTCGGAGTCCGTTGGCACACAACCGAACGCGCGGGGATCTCCGACGCGCACCAGGTGCAGCGTCACATCGGCGGCGTTGTTCTCGTGGGTGTCCAGCAGCGCGCGCAGGTCGGCGCCCGATAGCACGTCGCCGTTGAACACCAGCGCGGTGTCGTGGCGCAGCTTGTCGGTGACGTTGGCGATGCCGCCGCCGGTGCCGAGCGGTTCGGTCTCGACGACGTACTCGATCTGCAGCCCGAACTTCGACCCGTCGCCGAACTCGGATTCGAACACCGCGGCCTTGTACGACGTGCCGAGCACGACGTGTTCGATGCCGGCCGCGGCGATGCGCGAGAGCAGATGCGTCAGGAACGGCAGGCCGGCCGTCGGCAGCATGGGTTTGGGCGCGGACAGTGTCAGCGGCCGCAGCCGGGTGCCCAGACCCCCGACGAGGATGACGGCGTCGACTTGTGCGGGATTCACTAGCGCCGTCCTTTCGCCCGTCTGCGTCGTGCGTTGCGGACCACCAGGCCCGCGCGGGCGGCGAGCGAGCTTCGGATCGTCCACCGCAGCGGACCCTGCCACCACCTCGGGTACCGATCCGCCAGGAAAGTGTAGGTGCTGGTGTGATGGGCGGCCAAGTTGCGCGCGGGGTCCTTGCCGGTCGCGTGGCCTTTCGCGTGCAAAACCTCGGCCGACGGGACGTACACGTTCTGCCAGCCCGCCCGCGAGAGCCGATCTCCGAGGTCGACGTCCTCCATGTACATGAAGTAGCGCTCGTCGAAGCCCGAGATCTCCTCGAACGCCGACCGGCGTAGCAACAGGCACGATCCGGACAGCCAGCCGACCGAGCGTTCGCTGGGCTCCTGGCGCTCCTGGCGGTATTCGGCGGTCCACGGGTTGGACTTCCAGAACGGTCCCACCACCGCGTGCATGCCACCGCGCACCAGGCTCGGCTGATGCCGGGCCGACGGATACACCGAACCGTCGGGGTCGCGGATCAGCGGGCCGAGCGAACCGGCGCGCGGCCAGCGGGCGGCGGCTTCCAACATGATGTCGATGCTGCGCGGGCCCCACTGCACGTCGGGGTTGGCGACCACGAAGAAATCGTTGTTGTCCGAGTCCTTCAGGTACTCGGCGACTGCGCGGTTGATCGCGCTGCCGTAGCCGAGATTGCCGCCGGTGCGCAGCAATCGGGCGTTGCGATAGCGTTCGAGCGCCTCCTCGGGCGCGCCGTCGGTCGAGCCGTTGTCGGCCATGACCACGGTCACCGGCCGGTCCGTGGCGTGCGACAGCGAGGCCAGGAACCGGTCGAGGTGCGGCCCCGGTGAGTACGTCACCGTGACGACGACCAACTCGTCACTCATGCGGCACCCGTTCCGAACTCACGGCGTTGAGGGTAACGGGCCGTCAGGGCCATAGGCCGACAGCGCATCCTGCAGCGCCTCGCGCCACGGCCGCAGCGGTGTCAGCCCGGCCTCGGCGGAGCGGCGGCCCGACAGAGCCGTATACCTGGGGCGCCGCGCCGGCCGGGGGTTGCTCTCGCTGGTGACCGGCTGGACCCGGTCGGGGTCGGCGCCGACGGCCTCGAAGACGGTGCGCGCCTGCTCGTAGCGGCTCGCTTCGCCGTCGTTGGCCGCGTGCAGCACCGGTTCGCGGATCGCGCCGTCGGCGATCTGCAGAAGCGCGGCGGCGAGGTCACCGGCATACGTCGGGGAGGCGGACTGGTCGGCGGCGGCCTCCACCGTGCCGTCGCCGGCGGCCTTGCGCCGCATGGCCGCCGCGAAGTCCGTTCCGTCGGCGCCCTCGTACACCCATGAGGTGCGGACGACGTGCGCGCCGGGCAGCGCGGCGAGCACCGCCCGCTCCCCCTCGAGCTTGGTGCGGCCGTAGACGTTCACGGGTCCGGTCTCGTCGTCGATCTCATAGGGCCGGCGCAGTGTGCCGGAGAACACGTAGTCGGTGGAGATGTGGATGAGGCGCGCCCCGACCCGCGCGCACGCCCGCGCCAGGTGGGCCGGTCCGTCGACGTTGACGGCGTGCGCACGGTCCTGTTCGGCCTCGGCGGCATCCACCTGGGTGAACGCCGCGCAGTTGATCACCACGTCGCCGGGTTCGATGACACGCTCGGCGGCCGTCGCGTCGGTGATGTCCCACTCCGCACGCGTCAGCGCGAGGACCTCGCGTCCTTCCCGGCGGGCCTGACCTGCGAGAACCCGGCCCACCATCCCGCCTGCACCGGGGATGACGATTCGGCCCGATTCGCGGAAAGACATGATCACGAGTCTGGCACGCCGGGGCGCGCTACCCGCTTCGCGCCCGGCTCGCCAGTAGCCTGGGCTGATGCCCGGTCGAATGCTTCGTGTCATCGCCGTGTGCGCGGCATTGACGATCGTGGTCGGTACGGGCGTCGCGTGGAGCAAGATCCGCTCGTTCGAATCCGGGATCAACCACATCTCGTCGATCGCCCTCGGCGAGGGCGGCGAGGACGGCGCGATCGACATCCTGCTCGTCGGGTTGGACAGCCGCACCGACGCGCACGGCAATCCGCTGTCCCAGGAGGAACTGGCCACGCTGCGTGCCGGCGACGACGAGTCGACCAACACCGACACGATCATCCTCATCCGCGTGCCCAACAACGGAAAGTCGGCCACCGCCATCTCGATCCCCCGCGACTCCTACGTCGAGGCACCGGGTGTCGGCAAGATGAAGATCAACGGCGTGTACGGCTCGGAACACCTCGAGAAGATGACCGAACTCGTCGAGCAGAAGGGGATGGACCCGGCCGAGGCCGAGCCGCAGGCCACGGAGGCCGGACGCGAGGCGCTGATCAAGACCGTGGCCAACCTCACCGGCGTCACCGTCGACCACTACGCCGAGGTCGGCCTGCTGGGCTTCGCGTTGATCACCGATGCGCTCGGCGGCGTCAACGTGTGCTTGAAAGAGCCCGTCTACGAACCGCTTTCGGGAGCCGATTTCCCGGCGGGCTGGCAGAAGCTGAACGGCCCGCAGGCGTTGAGCTTCGTGCGACAGCGCCACGATCTGCCGCGCGGCGACCTCGACCGGGTGACGCGGCAGCAGGCGGTGATGGCTTCGCTTGCGCACGAGGTGATCTCGGGTAAGACGCTGTCGAGCCCGTCCACGCTGAACCGGCTGCAGGACGCGGTGCAGCGCTCGGTGGTGCTGTCCGACGGTTGGGACGTCATGCAATTCGCCGAGCAGCTGCAGAAGCTGGCGGCAGGCAACGTCGCTTTCGCCACCATCCCGGTGCTGCAGGAGAACGGCTGGAGCGACGACGGAATGCAGAGCGTCGTACGGATCGACCCCAGCGAGGTGAAGAGTGGGGTGGAAAGCCTGCTGCACGAACAGGATCAGGGTAAGACCGAGGAGATCGCCTACTCGCCCGACAAGACCACGGTCGAGGTGGTCAACGCCACCGAGGTCAACGGCCTGGCCGCGTCGGTGTCGCAGGCGCTGGCCAACAAGGGCTTCACCCAGGGGCCCACGGGCAACCACGAAGGCGATCCGGTGGCCACCAGCCAGGTCCGGGCCGCCAAACCCGATGACCTTGGTGCGCAGGCCGTCTCGAAGGATCTGGGTGGCCTGGCGATCGTCGAGGACGCGTCCGTGCCGCCGGGCCACGTGCGGGTGGTGCTCGCCGACGACTACACCGGTCCGGGCTCCGGTTTGGACGGCAGCGTGCCGACGCTGACCGCCGACTCGGTGGCCGTCGGCGGAACCGAGGCCACACCGCCGCCGCCGTCGCCGATCCTGACCGCCGGCGCCGACGATCCGGAGTGCGTCAACTAGCGTGACGACGGTCAGCGGCGCGATCCTCGACCCACTCATGGCGTCCGACCCCGCGGGCCCGCGCATCACCTACTACGACGACGCCACCGGCGAGCGCATCGAGTTGTCGACCGCCACGCTCGCGAACTGGGCCGCCAAGACCGCCAACCTGTTACGCGACGAGTTGGGCGCAGGCCCGTCGAGCCGCGTCGCGGTCCTGCTGCCCGCGCACTGGCAGAGTGCGGCGGTGTACTTCGGCATCTGGTGGATCGGCGCCGAGGTCGTGCTGGGCACCGGCGAGCCCGCCGACATCGCGCTGTGCACCGCGGACCGGTTGGCCGAGGCCGACGAGATCGTCGGCATGGGTAGCGGAATAGGCGAGGTCGCGGTGCTGTCGCTCGATCCGTTCGGCAAGCCCGCGCCCGACCTGCCGGTCGGGGTGACCGACTACGCCACCGCCGTGCGGGTGCACGGGGATCAGATCGTGCCGGAGCGCTCCCCCGGGCCTGCGCTCAACGGCCGCGGCGTCGACGAGGCTCTCGCCGCGGCCCGCGAATCCGCTGCGGCACAAGGGTTGAGCGCGTCGGATCGCGTGCTGTCCAGCGCAGGGTGGGATACCGCCGACGAGCTCGTCGATCATCTGTTGGCCCTGTTTTCCGTCGGCGCCTCGCTCGTCCAGGTGGCCAATCCCGACGCCATGCTGTTGGACCGTCGCAGGGCAACCGAGAAGGTCACCAAGGGGTGACCGCGCGCGTTTCTCCGGCGAGCAGGCGCAAAACTGCCCATTTCTGGGAAACCGCCGGGCGAAATGAGGCAGTTTTGCGCCTGCTCGCGGGGCCGTGGTGCCACGCTGAGGAGCGTGATCGACCGGCGCGGATTCCTCGTGCTGTCGGCAGGCGTGGCGGCAGGCGTTGTGGGCGCGTGTTCGTCGCGGACGCCCGAGCAGGCGCCGGCCGAAGGTGCCTCGGGGTTCGACATCACGTTCACGCCCGCGGAGGTGGACGTCGACCTCGGCGGCGTCACGGTCTGCACCTGGGGGTACGGCGACCGGGTGCCCGGGCCGGAGATCCGCATCCGCAAGGGCGAGAGGATGCGCGCGCAGCTGGACAACAAGCTGCCCGCCCCGACCACCATCCACTGGCACGGCCTCGCGATACCCAATCCGATGGACGGCGTGCCCGTGCTGACCCAGCCCGCCGTGCCCGCGGGCCAGTCGTTCACCTACGAGTTCGTCGTCCCCGACGCCGGGACGTACTGGTATCACTCGCATGAGGGCACCCAGCTCGACCGCGGCCTGTACGGCCCGCTGATCATCGAGGATCCCGCCGACGGCGCCGACTACGACGACGAACTCGTCATCGTGCTCGACGATTGGGTCGACGGCACCGGCCGCACGCCCGACCAGGTGTTGGCGGAGCTGAACAAGGCGGGCATGGCCCCGATGCCGAACCTCCCCGACGCCGGCATCGCCCCGGCCACGCCGCTCGGCGACGACGGCGGCGATGTCACCTATCCGTACTACCTGATCAACGGCCGCGTGACCGCCGATCCGCAGGTCGTCGATTACCATGCCGGACAACGCATTCGGCTGCGCATCATCAACGCCGGGTCGGACACGGCATTCCAGGTCGGCGTGCCGGGGCACCCGCTGCGTGTCATCGCGACCGACGGGTTCCCGGTCGAACCCAGGCAGGTCGATTCGGTCATCCTCGGGATGGGCGAACGGGCCGACGCGATCATCACCCTGCAGGCGTCGGCCCCGGTCGTCGCCGCCGCCTACCGCAAGGACGGCTACGCCCGGCTCAACATGCGCGTCGACAACAAAAGCGGCGCACCCGATATCGACGACTATGTCGCGACGCTACGGCAGCAGCCCCCGCTGGACACCGCGACGTTGGCGGCCGCGCCCGACGTCAACCTGCCGAACCGCGCCGCCCAGCAGGTGATCGACATGCGGTTGGCCGGACCGGTGGACGGTTACACCTGGACGATCAACGGACGACGCTACGATCCGCCCCGGGACGGATACGCGGTGACGCGCGGTCAACGCGTCCGCATCCGCTACGTCAACGAGTCGAAGATGTTTCACCCCATGCATTTACACGGGCACACGTTCCAGGTGATGGGCCCCGACGGCCCGCGGGCCCGCAAGGACACCGTGCTGGTCGCGCCGCTGCGCACCGTCGACATCGACTTCGACACGGACAATCCTGGTCGCTGGATCACCCATTGCCACAACACGTATCACCTCGAAGCGGGCATGGCCACGTTCATCGAGTACACCTGAATCCCGGTGGAGGGCTACTTCAGCAGGGCGCGCGACATCACCACGCGCTGAATCTGGTTGGTGCCCTCGTAGATCTGGGTGATCTTGGCGTCGCGCATGTACCGCTCGACCGGGAAGTCGGTGGTGTAGCCGTAGCCGCCGAACAACTGCACCGCGTTGGTGGTGACCTCCATCGCGACGTCGGAGGCGAAACACTTCGACGCCGAGGAGATGAACCCGAGGTCGGGCTCGCCGCGTTCGGCCCTGGCCGCGGCGGAGTACACCGTCAACCGTGCGGCCTCGATCTTCATCGCCATGTCGGCGAGCATGAACTGCACCGCCTGGAAGTCGCCGATCGGCTTGCCGAACTGCTTGCGCTCCTTTACATATGCGATCGAGGCGTCGAGGGCGCCCTGCGCGATGCCGACCGCCTGCGCGCCGATCGTCGGCCGGGTGTGGTCCAGGGTGGCCAGCGCGGTCTTGAACCCCGTGCCCTCGTCGCCGATGATCCGGTCGGCCGGGATGCGGCAGTTCTCGAAGTACAACTCGGTGGTCGGCGATCCCTTGATGCCCATCTTCTTCTCCTTCGCGCCGATGGAGAAGCCGGGATCGTCCTTGTGCACGATGAACGCCGAGATGCCGTTGGCCTTCTTGTCGGGATCGGTCACCGCCATCACCGTGTACCAAGTCGACTGGCCGCCGTTGGAGATCCAGCACTTGGCGCCGTTGAGCACCCACTCGTCGCCCTCGCGGCGGGCCCTGGTGCGCATCGACGCGGCGTCGCTGCCGGCCTCGCGCTCCGAGAGCGCGTACGACGCGACGGCCTCACCCGCGGCGATCGACGGCAGCACCTGCTTCTTGAGTTCCTCGCTGCCGCGCAGCAACAGCCCCATCGTGCCGAGCTTGTTGCAGATCGGGATCAGCGACGACGACGCGCACACCCTGGCGACCTCTTCGATCACGATGCACGCCGCGATCGAGTCGCCGCCCTGACCGCCGTACTCCTCGGGAATATGGATCGCGGCCATGCCCGACGACGTCAGCGCCGCAAGCGCCTCGTCGGTGTAGCGCGCCTTCTCGTCGACGTCGGCCGCGTGCGGGGCGATCTCCTTCTCGCAGAGGTCGCGCAGCACCGCGCGCAGCTCGTTGTGCTCGTCGGAGAGCTGAAAGAGGTCGAATGACGGGTTGCCGATGGCCATGAAAACTCCTTGCTACTCGCCGGTAACCCTACTCTCGAGGGCCGCGTCCACCTATTCGCCGAGGAGGCGCTCGCGCAGCGCCGCGTCCTTCTGCAGCACGGTGTCGTGCAGGTCGGCCTGGAACCGCACCATCCGTTCGCGCAGTGCGCTGTCCGCCGCGCCGAGGATCCGAACCGCCAACAACCCCGCGTTGCGCGCGCCGCCGATCGACACCGTGGCCACCGGCACCCCGGCGGGCATCTGCACGATCGACAGCAGCGAGTCCATCCCGTCGAGCTTGGCCAGCGGCACCGGGACGCCGATGACCGGAAGCGGCGTCGCCGACGCCACCATGCCCGGCAGATGCGCCGCCCCGCCCGCGCCCGCGATGATCACCTCGATGCCGCGGTCGGCCGCGCTCTGCGCGTACTCCAGCATGCGGACCGGGGTGCGATGTGCGGACACCACGCCGACCTCGAACGGCACCCCGAATTCGGCGAGCGCGTGGGCCGCGTCCTCAATCACCGACCAGTCGCTGTCGCTGCCCATGATCAGGCCGACGCGCGGCGCAGGAGCGCTACTCATGTGGGTCCCATCCGTCCGTCCATTCCGCGTGCGACAACCAGTGTGCCGCCCTGACCGCGCGCTCGCGCACATCGGCGACGTACGCGTCGGCGTCGAGCGAACCGGTGGCCGCGCCGAGCACGTTGACGTGGCCGATCTTTCGGCCCGGCCGCTCGGCCTTGCCGTACAGGTGAACCTTCGCGTCCGGCATCCGAGCGAACAGGTGGTGCAGCCGTTCGTCCATCGTCATCGCCGGGGCTTGTTGCGCGCCAAGCACATTGGCCATCACGGTGACCGGCGCGATCGGCGCGGTGTCTCCGAGCGGATAGTCGAGCACCGCGCGCAGATGCTGTTCGAACTGGCTGGTCTGGGCGCCGTCCATGGTCCAGTGCCCCGAGTTGTGCGGGCGCATCGCCAACTCGTTGACGAGCAGCCCACCGTCGACGGTCTCGAACAACTCGACGGCCAGCACACCGACGACTCCGAGCTCCGCTGCCAGCCGCAGCCCCAATTCTCCTGCCGCCGAACGCAACTCGTCATCGAGTCGCGGTGCGGGCGCAATCACCTCCACGCAGATGCCGTCCCGCTGCACGGTTTCCACCACCGGCCACGCCGCTCCCTGACCGAACGGCGAACGCGCCACCAACGCGGCGAGCTCGCGCCGCATCGCGACCCTCTCCTCGACCAGGACCTCGGCCCCGCCGTCCAGATACCGCCGTGCGGCGTCGCGGGCCTCGGCGACGTCGCCGGCCAGCGTGACCCCGCGCCCGTCGTATCCACCGCGCACGGTCTTGACCACCACTGGCCCGCCGACCCGAGCGGCGAACTCGTCGATGTCCGACAAACCCTCGACCGCCGCAAAGCGCGGCACCGGCGCGCCGAGCGCCTCGAGCCTGCGGCGCATCACCAACTTGTCCTGGGCGTGGATCAGCGCCGACGGCGGCGGTGCCACGTTGACCCCGTCGGCGATCAGCTTCTCCAGCAGTTCGGTCGGCACGTGTTCGTGGTCGAAGGTCAGCGCGTCGGCGCCGGCGGCGGCGCGGCGCAACGCGTCGAGGTCGGTGTGTGTGCCCAACACCACATCGGGGCTGACCTGCGCGGCCGGGTCGCCGGCGTCGACGGCGAGGACGCGCAGCGTCTGGCCGAGCGCGATCGCGGCCTGATGCGTCATCCGGGCCAGCTGGCCACCGCCGACCATGGCGACCACCGGGGGTCCTTTGGGGTTCTGCGACACGTCCTCATGGTGTCATGACGAGCCGGCCGGGTCGGTTCCCATGTACCGCCTACGACCTGCACGGGTACACGTAGGCTGCGCATTTTCCGTACACTGCCCTGTTGTGTCCTTTACCGATGCGACGATCGCGCGGCTGCCAAATCCGGTACGGCCGTACTTCGAGCGGCATCACGAACTCATCAAGTTCGCGATAGTCGGCGCGACGACGTTCATCATCGACACGTCCGTCTTCTACACGCTCAAGCTCACGGTGCTCGAGCCCAAGCCGGTCACGGCGAAGATCATCGCGGGCATCGTCGCGGTGATCGCCTCCTACATCCTCAATCGCGAGTGGAGCTTCCGCGACCGCGGTGGACGCGAGCGTCATCACGAGGCGCTGCTGTTCTTCGGGTTCAGCGGGGTCGGCGTGCTGCTGAGCATGGCCCCGCTGTGGTTCTCCAGCTACGTGCTGATGCTGCGGGTGCCCGAAGTCAGCCTGACCGTGGAGAACATCGCCGACTTCATCGCCGCCTACATCATCGGCAACCTGCTGCAGATGGCGTTCCGGTTCTGGGCGTTCCGGCGCTGGGTGTTCCCCGACGAGTTCGGCCGCAACCCCGACAAGGCGGTCGAGTCGCTCACCGCGGGCGGGCTCGCCGAGCTCATGGAGGACCACCACGAGCACATCGACAGCGAGCACGTCGATGGCAACGTCGTCACCCCGCTGCGCAGGCCCGGCCGGCACGCCGGTCCGGCGGCTCAGCTCGGCGACTCCTCCGAACCCAGGGTGTCGAAGACCTCGTGATACAGCAGCGAGTGGACATGCTCCACTCGCGGGATGTCGTAGAATTCGAGCGGATCCTGCGCCGCTGACTCGATGATCAGCGTGCCGGTGCGCAGGATGCGGTCCAGCAGGCCGTGCCGGAACTCGACGCTGTTGATCCTGGCCAGCGGGATGTCGATGCCCGAGCGGGTGAGCATCCCGTGGCGGAACATGACGCGACGATCGGTGATCACGAAGTGCGTCGTCCACCAGTTCAGGAACGGCCAGATCGTCAGCCACCCGACGATGATCAGCCAGATCGCGGCGATCACGATCAGCACTACGTTGCGGGCGGTCTGGTCCCAGCCGGTGGTGTTGACGTACCCGCCGCCGAACGCGGCCAGCGCGGTCACGACCAGCAGGATCAGGACCGGCCCGATCAACCGCTTCCAATGCGGATGGCGGTGCAGCACCACCTGCTCGTCGGAGGCGAGCACGTTGTCCGGGTAACCCATGCGAAGACTTTAAGGCGAAATCACTGGTCGGGGCGTAGATGCACGATGTCGCCCGCGGAGACGGTCACCGGCCGGCCCTCGGCGTCGATGACGAGCCTGCCCTGGTCGTCCACGTCGCGGGCCACGCCGAGGACCTCCTGCTCGCCGGGCAGCAGCGCGCGGACCCGTCGGCCCAGCGTCACGCTGCGGGCACGGTAGTCGGCTGCCAGCCCGGCATCCGCACCCGTCGCCCGACGCCACGACTCGAGGCGGTTGCCCAGTTCGTGCAGCAGCCGAACGACCAGGCGCTGCCGGTCGGGTGCCGGGACGCCGAGATCCATCAGCGAGACCGCTCCCTCGACGCCGACGTCCTCGGCACGCAGCGACACGTTGACCCCGACGCCGATCACCACGGCCTGCTGTCCGGCGGCGACCTCTGCCAGAATGCCCGCCAGCTTGCCGTCGCCGACCAGGACGTCGTTGGGCCACTTCAGGCCCGCGGTCACGCCCGTGTCGGCCACCGAATCGACGACGGCCACGCCGGTGGCCAGCGGCAGCCAACCCCACGCGGAGCTGGGCACCGCGGTGGCGTCCACCCCCACCGACATCGTGATCTGCGCGAACGGCGCCGCCGACCAGCTGCGGCCGCGCCGCCCCCGGCCCGCGGTCTGGTTCTCGGCGATCAGCACGGCACCGGCGATGTCCTCGCCGCGCCCGGCCCGGGCGATCAGGTCCGCATTGGTGGATCCGGTCTCGGCCACCACGTCGATGCGGCGCCAGGCCTGTGAACCCCGGAACACCTCCTCGCGCAGCGCGTCGACGTCGAGCGGAGCCCGTTGCGCGGTCATCGGAATCGGACCCCCATCTGTCGCCGGTTCGGCCCTCACTACTACCACCGGCGCCCGTCCATCCGGCGCGCGAGGCAGCTTAAGGAGACCTTAAGGACGCGCCGTCGGTCGCGCGCCGACCGTTCGTTAGCATCGGTCACCATGACCTCCGTTCAAAAGCCGTCGGTCGAGCCGTCAGGCGAACACGAGATCGACATCCACACCACCGCGGGCAAGCTGGCCGATCTGCGCAGGCGAGCCGAGGAGACCTTGCACCCGGTCGGTGAGGAAGCGATCGAGAAGACACACGCCAAGGGCAAGCTCACCGCGCGCGAACGCATCCTGGCGCTGCTCGACGAGGGCTCGTTCGTCGAGCTGGACGCGCTGGCGCGGCACCGCAGCACCAACTTCGGCATGGAGGCCAACCGACCGCTCGGCGACGGCGTGGTGACCGGTTACGGCACCATCGACGGCCGCGAGGTCTGCATCTTCAGCCAGGACGCGACGGTCTTCGGCGGCAGCCTCGGTGAGGTGTACGGCGAGAAGATCGTCAAGGTCCAGGAGCTCGCGATCAAGACCGGCAGGCCACTGATCGGGATCAACGACGGCGCGGGCGCACGCATCCAAGAGGGCGTCGTCTCACTTGGCTTGTACAGCAACATCTTCCACAACAACATCCTGGCCTCCGGCGTGATCCCGCAGATCTCGCTGATCATGGGCGCCGCGGCCGGCGGGCACGTGTACTCCCCCGCGCTGACCGACTTCGTGGTCATGGTCGACCAGACCAGCCAGATGTTCATCACCGGGCCGGACGTCATCAAGACGGTCACCGGCGAAGAGGTGACGATGGAGGAACTCGGCGGCGCGCACACCCACATGTCGAAGTCGGGTCTGGCGCATTACGTCGCCTCCGGCGAGCAGGACGCGTTCGACTATGTGCGCGAGCTGCTGTCGTACCTGCCGAGCAACAACTACGCCGACCCGCCGCGCTACCCGGTGGGCGTGCCCGAGGGCCCGATCGAGGACAACCTCACCGAGGAAGACCTAGAACTCGACACGCTGATCCCGGATTCGCCGAACCAGCCCTACGACATGCACGAGGTCATCACCCGCATCCTCGACGAGGACGAGTTCCTCGAGGTGCAGGCCGGCTACGCGCAGAACATCATCGTCGGGTTCGGCCGCATCGAGGGCCGCCCGGTGGGCATCGTGGCCAACCAGCCGACGCAGTTCGCCGGCTGCCTGGACATCAACGCCTCGGAGAAGGCCGCCCGCTTCATCCGGACCTGCGACTGCTTCAACGTGCCGATCGTGATGCTGGTCGACGTGCCGGGCTTCCTGCCGGGCACCGGCCAGGAGTACAACGGCATCATCCGGCGCGGCGCCAAGCTGCTCTACGCCTACGGCGAGGCCACGGTCGCCAAGATCACCGTCATCACCCGCAAGGCCTACGGCGGCGCGTACTGCGTCATGGGGTCCAAGGAGATGGGCGCCGACGTCAACGTCGCCTGGCCGACCGCGCAGATCGCGGTCATGGGCGCCTCGGGCGCCGTCGGCTTCGTGTACCGCGCGAAGCTCAAGGAGGCCGCCAAGAACGGCGAGGACGTCGACTCCCTGCGTTTGGAGCTGCAGCAGGAGTACGAGGACACCCTGGTCAACCCGTACATCGCGGCCGAACGCGGTTACGTCGACGCGGTGATCCCGCCGTCGCACACTCGCGGTTACGTCGCGAACGCGCTGCGCCTGCTGGAACGCAAGATCACGCAGGTTCCGCCCAAGAAGCACGGGAACATCCCACTGTGAGCGGGGCGAACAATTCAGCCGGGGTGAGCGGGGCGAACAATTCAGCCGGGGTGAGCGGGGCGAACGGTTCAGGTCCTGCGAGCGACGGGGAGGCCGACGTGACGGTGACCGACGAGCAGATCGCCGCGCAGCAGGATCACGAGGCGCACATCCAGGTCGTCAGGGGTGAGCCCTCCGAGGACGAGCTCGCCGCGCTGATCGCGGTGCTGGCCGCCGCGTCGAGCGCCCCGTCCGAGCCGCGTGAGCAGGAGGAGAACCTCTGGGGTCATCCCGTCGACCGGCTGCGGTACACGCCGTTCAGCTGGCAGCGGGTGACGCTCGTGGAACGGACACACATGCGTCGTCGATGACGCGCGTCGTCCTCGCCTCGGCCTCCTCCGGTCGCCGAAAGGTGTTGCGGCAGGCGGGAATCGATCCGCTGATTGCGGTCTCCGGGGTCGACGAGGACGCCGTCGTCGCGGGCCTGGACGCCGCGGCGACGCCCGCGGAGGTGACGGTCGCCCTCGCGACGGCCAAGGCCGACGCCGTCGTCGCCGAACTCGATTCCGCGGTCGCGGCCGACTGCGTCGTGATCGGCTGCGACTCCATGCTGTTGCGCGACGGGGCACTGGTCGGTAAGCCGGCCACCGCCGAGGTTGCCCTCGCCGATTGGCTGCAGATGGCGGGCACCTCCGGCCGGCTCTACACCGGTCATTGCGTAATCCGGTTGCGGGACAACGACATCGCGTGCCGGCTGGCCGAGGCCGAGTCCACCACCGTGCACTTCTCGACGCCGTCGCGGACCGATCTCGAGGCCTACGTCGCCACCGGTGAGCCGACGGCGGTGGCGGGCGGCTTCACCCTCGACGGGTTGGGCGGCTGGTTCATCGAAGGCGTCGACGGGGACCCGTCGTCGGTGATCGGCATCGGCCTGCCCCTGGTGCGCGGCATGTTCGAGCGCGCCGGGCTGTCGCTGGCGGACCTCTGGCGCGACAACCCGGTCACCTGATCCCACGGGACACGCGTGCCTCGGTAGGCTCGGGTTTGTGCCTCTGCCTGCCGATCCAGACCCCGCCCTGCAGTCGTATGCCCACCCCGAACGCCTGGTCACCGCCGACTGGTTGTCGGCGAACCTGGGCAGACCGGGCCTCGCGATCGTCGAGTCCGACGAGGACGTGCTCCTCTACGACACCGGCCACATACCGGGTGCGGTCAAGATTGACTGGCACACGGACCTGAACGACCCCCATGTGCGCGACTACATCACCGGTGAACAGTTCGCCGACCTGATGAATCGCAAGGGCATCGCCCGCGACGACACCGTGGTGATCTACGGCGACAAGAGCAACTGGTGGGCCGCGTACGCACTGTGGGTGTTCACGCTGTTCGGCCATCCCGACGTCCGCCTCCTCAACGGAGGCCGCGACCTGTGGATCTCCGACGGCCGCGAGACCACGCTCGACGTGCCGAACAAGACGAGCACCGGCTATCCCGTCGTCGAACGCGACGACGCGCCCATCCGCGCGTTCAAGGAGGACGTGCTCGGTGCGCTCGGTGCGGCCCCGCTGATCGACGTCCGCTCGCCGCAGGAGTACACCGGCGAACGCACCCACATGCCCGACTATCCCGAGGAGGGCGCGCTGCGGGGTGGCCACATCCCGACCGCGCGCTCCATCCCCTGGGCGAAGGCCGCCGACGACAGTGGGCGGTTCCGCAGCCGCACCGAGCTCGAGGTGCTGTACGGCTTCCTGAAGCCCGATGACGAGACGATCGTCTACTGCCGTATCGGCGAGCGCTCGAGCCACACCTGGTTCGTGCTGACCCACTTGCTGGGCCTGCCCGGCGTGCGCAACTACGACGGTTCGTGGACCGAATGGGGCAACGCGGTGCGCGTCCCTGTCGTGGCCGGATCCGAACCAGGGGATGTGCCGGGCTCCTCATGAGTGCAATGCCGGCCGCGCTGGCCGAGGTGGTGTCGGACTTCCAGGAGGTGCAGGGGCAGGACAAGCTGCAACTGCTCCTGGAATTCGCCAACGAGCTGCCGCCGCTGCCCGCCGACCTCGAAGAGGCGGCGATGGAACCGGTGCCCGAATGCCAGTCGCCGTTGTTCCTGCACGTCGACGCCGAGAACCGCGACCACGTCCGGCTGTACTTCAGCGCGCCCGCCGAGGCGCCGACGACGCGCGGGTTCGCCGCGATCCTGGCCGCGGGCCTCGACGACCTCCCCGCCGACGAGATCCTCGCCGTCCCCGACGACTTCTACTCCGAACTGGGGCTCGCGGCGCTGATCAGCCCGCTGCGGTTGCGTGGCATGTCGGCGATGCTGGCCCGGATCAAGAAGCGGCTTCGCTGAGACGTCCGTCGGTTACCGACGGGTAAGGGACCGGCCCACGGGCACCTCGGCGGCGGCGCATAAACTTCCCCCAGTTACATTCCTAAAGACGTTTCTTAGACATGCCACCAGGAGGCGCAGTGCCCAGTCACGCCAGCTCGAAGATCTCCAAGGTGCTGGTCGCCAACCGCGGGGAGATCGCGGTCCGGGTGATCAGGGCCGCCAAGGACGCCGGGCTGCAGAGCGTGGCGGTGTACGCCGAACCTGACGCCGATGCTCCCCACGTACGGCTCGCCGACGAGGCCTTCGCGCTGGGCGGCCAGACGTCGGCCGAGTCGTACCTGGTGTTCGAGAAGCTGCTCGACGCCGCCGAGAAGTCCGGAGCCAACGCGATCCACCCCGGCTACGGATTCCTTTCGGAGAACGCCGACTTCGCGCAGGCGGTCATCGACGCCGGCCTGATCTGGATCGGGCCCAGCCCGCAGTCGATCCGCGATCTCGGCGACAAGGTGACCGCCCGCCACATCGCCGCGCGCGCCAAGGCGCCGCTGGTGCCCGGCACCTCCGAACCGGTCAAGGACGCCGACGAGGTCGTCGCGTTCGCCAAGGAGTACGGCGTGCCGATCGCGATCAAGGCCGCGTTCGGCGGCGGCGGCCGCGGTATGAAGGTCGCCCGCACCATCGAGGAGATCCCCGAGCTCTACGAGTCGGCGGTCCGCGAGGCGGTCGCGGCGTTCGGCCGCGGCGAGTGCTTCGTCGAGCGCTACCTGGACAAGCCCCGCCACGTCGAGGCGCAGGTGATCGCCGACCAGCACGGCAACGTCGTCGTCGCGGGCACCCGCGACTGCTCGCTACAGCGCCGGTTCCAGAAGCTGGTCGAGGAGGCCCCCGCGCCGTTCCTGACCGACGCCCAGCGCAAGGAGATCCACGAGTCGGCCAAGCGAATCTGCAAGGAGGCCGGTTACTACGGCGCCGGCACCGTCGAGTACCTGGTCGGCCAGGACGGGCTGATCTCGTTCCTCGAGGTCAACACCCGTCTGCAGGTGGAGCATCCGGTGACCGAGGAGACTTCGGGCATCGACCTGGTGCGCCAGCAGTTCCGCATCGCCAACGGTGAGGCGCTCGACATCACCGAGGACCCCACGCCCCGTGGCCACTCCATCGAGTTCCGCATCAACGGTGAGGACGCCGGTCGCGGCTTCCTGCCCGCGCCGGGCCCGGTCACCAAGTTCGTTCCGCCGACCGGCCCCGGCGTCCGTTTGGACTCCGGCGTGGAGAGCGGTTCGGTCATCGGCGGCCAGTTCGACTCGATGCTGGCCAAGCTGATCGTCACCGGCGCCACCCGCGAGGAGGCCCTCGAGCGGTCCCGGCGCGCGCTGGACGAGTTCACGGTCGAGGGTCTGGCCACGGTCATCCCGTTCCACCGGGCCGTCGTGTCCGACCCCGCGTTCATCGGCGATGACAACGGCTTCACGGTGCACACCCGCTGGATAGAGACCGAGTGGGACAACACCATCGAGCCGTTCACCGGCGGCGACCCGATCGAGGAAGAGGACACCGTCCCGCGGCAGACCGTGGTGGTCGAGGTCGGCGGTCGTCGTCTCGAGGTGTCGCTGCCCGGAGACCTGGCGCTCGGCGGCGGTGGGGGTGGTGTCGGCGGCTCCGGTTCCAATGTCGTTCGCAAGAAGCCCAAGGCCCGCAAGCGCGGTGGCGGCGGTGGAGCCGCCGCATCCGGTGACGCCGTCACGGCGCCGATGCAGGGCACCGTCGTCAAGGTCGCCGTCGAGGAGGGCCAGGAGGTCTCCGCAGGCGATCTCGTCGTGGTGCTCGAGGCGATGAAGATGGAGAACCCGGTCACCGCCCACAAGGACGGCACCATCACCGGCCTGGCCGTCGAGGCGGGAGCCGCCATCACCCAGGGCACCGTCCTCGCCGAGATCAAGTGATTTCGGTGCGCAACCGATCGCGCAGCGAGCGTTAGCGCACCGAAACCACCATGGAACCCGTCGAGATCAACGCCGGCGCTTGGTATCTGCGTGCGCCGCGCGACGACGAACTGATCGACGACGGGCCCGCGCTCGCCGACATGGGTGAGAACGATCCCGGCTACATCGCACGCTGCCGCGCGCAGTGGGCGTCCGACACCGCCTACACCTGGGCTGTGTGCGAACCGACCACCGGCGAGATGCTGGCCGAGATCAGGCTCGATCCGCAGGCCGCACGACTGTCCACGCGACACCGCAGCGGGCACGCAGACGCTGCCGCGATCGCCGAGCAGTCCGTGCGCCGGTTCGCGACCGCGATGCTCGGTCTGACGGTGGCTTGATCGCCGGCCCGCCGGCGTCACCTCACGTCGATATCGCGCCCCGTCGCGAGATCCGCGCAATCCACGACGATGACGTCGTCGCGGCCGGCCAGAAACGAGCGCGCCCCCTCGTCGCCGTGCAATTGTTCGAGCAGCCCGGCCCAATGCCTGCGCGCGATCACCACCGGATGGCCCGGCGCCCGGTCGTAGTGGGCGCGCGCAAGCCCGGACTCCGAGGCGACCGCCGCGGCCACCACGCGGCGCACCACATCGGCGCCGACGTCGGGTGTGTCGACGGTGTGCAGCACCGCGTAGTCCGCGTCGATAGCCGACAGTCCCGCCCGCAGCGACGCCGACAGTCCGTCCGCCCACGCCTCGGCGAAAACAGCGCGTGCGGGCTGCGGAACCTCGACCAAAGCGGCGCCGAGGACGACCACCACGTCGTCACATCCGCCGAAAGCCAGCGCGTTTACCGCCGAGTTGAGCCATTCACCTTCTGCTGCAAGCACTTTGGGCATGCCATAGCGGGTGCCGGCACCGGCGGCCAGCAGCACGCCGGCGACCCTCTGCGTCATCCCACCAGTCTGCGACTCGGCATCGGTTTCGACAAATTTGCCATTCATCGACTAGCGCCGACGCCGTGACCAGTGGTTACGACGGTGATGTTGATTTCGATTGTGCATGGACCATATGCAGCGTAGGGTTCAGTCCAGGTTGAGTTCACAGCCGAAGCTGGAACGTCATCGACGTGCAGGGCAGAACTCCCGCCCATGCTGCGAAGGCTTTGAATACGCAGGGCCCCAAAATTTTGACGTGAACCACAGTACGAATCACGCATTCACTGATGGAGTCACATATGTCTATTTCTCATTTCTCACCTTCCATTCCCGAAGCTGAGTTCATCGAAACCCGCGATTGCCACACCGCGTACTTCGCGACCCGGCGGCCGCAACCCGACACCGCGATCGTCGCCGTCCACGGTGAGATCGATGCCGCGAACTCGCGCGCGTTCGTCGACTACGCGATGCGCCACGCCGCCGAGCTGGAGTGCCTCGTCGTCGACCTGTCGGACGTTGAATTCTTCGGCACCGCAGGGTTTTCCGCGCTGCACACGCTCAACGTGCGCACCGCGGGAGAGAACATCGAGTGGGCGATGGTGCCGAGCGCATCGGTCAGCCGGCTGCTGCGCATCTGCGATCCGGATGCCGCGTTGCCCGTCCGCGACAGCGTCGCGGCGGCCATGCCGGCCGATAAGGACGTCAAGCCGCTACTGAAGCTGGTCCCGAAGTCTCGCTAGGGATTTCGCGAGCAGACGCGACACATGCATCTGTGAGATTCCCACCCGCTCGGCGATCTGCGTCTGGGTGAGGGATTCGAAGAATCGCAGCAATAGCACGGTGCGTTCACGCTCCGGCAGCGCGGCGAGCAGTGGCCGCAACGCCTCCCGGTTCTCGATCTGATCCAGACCTAGGTCGACGTCGCCCAACGTGTCGGCGATCGCCGGGGCGTCCTCGGTTCCGCTGCCGCCGCTGTCGATCGACAGCGTGTTGTAGGAGCTGCCGGCCACCAGGCCCTCGACGACCTCGTCCCGGTCCATACCCAACTCCGCGGCCAGCTCCGACGCCGTCGGGGCGCGGCCCAGGCGCTGGGACAACTCCGCGGTGGCCGCGCCGAGTCGCAGATGGAGCTCCTTGAGCCGCCGCGGCACCTTCACCGACCAACTGTTGTCACGGAAGTGCCGCCGAACCTCGCCCATGATGGTGGGCACCGCGAACGAGACGAAGTCCGAGCCGGCCTCGACGTCGAAGCGGATCACCGCGTTCACCAGTCCGACACGGGCCACCTGGACGAGGTCCTCGCGCGGCTCGCCGCGACCGTCGAAGCGGCGCGCGATGTGGTCGGCCAACGGCAGGCAGCGCTCGACGATGCGGTCACGCTGCCGCTGAAACTTCGGCGAGTCCTCCGGCACGTTCTTGAGCTCGCGGAACATGTCGGCGACATCCGCGTACTCAGAGTTCGAACGCGACGACGAACCCTGTGACGTCGACGGCGTCACTGCAGCGTCGCTCGTCTCGTCGTCATCGAGATCCCGAATACCTGCGCGTTCTCGGGTCCCTGCCCGTTCTCGAAGGTCTTCACCTCATCGGTCAGCGAGCTCAGCACGTGCCAGCTGAAGCTCCCCGGCGCCAGGATGTCGGAACTCTTGCACGTCGTGGACGCGTCGATGACGACCGCGTCCTCGCGTGGGTCGATGACGAGCAGCAGCGTCGAGTTGGGCACCGCGGATCGAATCAGCCTGGTACAGGCCTCGTCGACCGCGAGGCGCAGGTCCGCAACGGCGTCGAAGTCGAGATCCTCGAAGGTCGCCACCGCGGCGACCAGGGTGCGCAGCACCGCTAGGTTCTCGAGTTCGGCGGCGACCCGGAGTTCCACCGACCGCGCGCCGTGCCCGTGCCCATTGTTCTTGTTGGCGACGTCGGCCATTTGACCTCCCGGCAATGTCGAAGCGAGATTACCCCAGGTCGGATCCCACCTAACCACGAGTACTCCGGTCACCCACGGCCCCTGACGTGTGCCGCACGCCAGCGCGGGTATTTACCCGGCCATGGAGAAGCTCCCACCCCGCGCCCGACGGCTCGCGCCGCGCAAGCAGCGGACCCGACTGTGAACAGAAGCGTTCCGATGGCGCGACAAAGTAAGACTTCTCCATGGTGCGGGTTCCATACCCTTCGGTGCTCGGGAGCCAAACATGCGGCTTCGTCGTAGCGTCGTCAACGGCCCCGGCCTGCGCCGGGTGCGCCGCGGTCGCGGGTTCTCCTACGAGCAGCCCGACGGCAGCCCGGTCACCGACGAGAAGACGCTGGAACGCATCAAGGATCTCGTCATCCCTCCGGCCTGGAAGAAGGTGTGGATCTGCCCGCATCCCAACGGGCACATCCAGGCGGTCGGAACCGACGCCGCGGGCCGGCGCCAATACCTGTACCACCAGCGGTGGCAGGAGGAGCGCAACGAGGAGAAGTTCGACCGGGTGCTGGAGATGTCGGCCGCGCTGCCCGAGATGCGCAGGCAGATCGCGGCCGACATGCGCGGCCGCGGCCTGAAGCGTGACCGGGTGCTGGCGCTCGCGCTGCACCTGGCGGACCTCGGTTACTTCCGCGCCGGCTCGGAGCAGTACGCCGAGGAGAACAACTCGTACGGCATCGCGACGCTGCTCTGCGAGCACGTGACGTTGCAGCGCAACGCCATCGAGTTCGACTTCCCCGCCAAGAGCGGCGTGCGGCGCACGCTGCTGATCGACGACCCCGAGGCGGTCCGCTCGGTTCGCGCGCTGTTGCGCCGTCCCGAGCGCACCGAGCGGTTGCTGGTGTGCCGCAACGGTTCGGGTTGGATCGACATCCACGCCGAAGACCTCAACACGCGGTTCAAGGAGCTCGTCGGCGACCGGTACACGGTCAAGGATCTGCGCACATGGCACGGCACGGTGCTGGCGGCCGCGGCGTTCGTGGACGCCGACCCGCCCGTCAACAAGACCGTGATCAAGCGGGTCGAGTCCGCGGTGATGAAGGAGGTGGCCGAGGAACTCGGCAACACCCCCGCGGTCGCCCGCAGCTCGTACGTCGACCCGCGGGTTGTCCAGGGCTACGAGTCCGAGCTCACGATCGCCGCGGCCGCCCGGCGGGCCGCGAAGATGAAGACCCTCGCCGAACGGCAGCAGGTGCTGGACAGCAGCACGGCACGCTTGATCCGCAAGGTCGCCAAAGCCAGTAGTACCTAGGTCCCGTCAGCTCAGGCGGACGCTCGCACCTGTTGCAGCCGGCTGTACACCCGCTCATAGTCGGACGCGACCTGTTCCCAAGAGAAGCGGGCCCGGGCACGGTCGCATCCCGAGGCCCCCATGCTCTGGCGCAGAAAGTCGTCGCGCAGCAACCGGTTCAGCGCCTTCGGCAATTCTGCGGGCCGTGTCGCATCGATCAAGTAACCCGTCACATCGTGCACGATCGCGTCCAACATGGGACCGGACCATGACGCGACGACCGGGACGCCACACGCCATCGCTTCCAATCCGCCGTCGCTTTGCGAAGTGCAGACAGCCACATCGGCGGACCTCAGGATGGCGGGGAGAGCCTCGCGGGGAACCGAAGCGATGATTCGTAACCTCTGCGCCACATCGAGATTCGTGGCGAGCTGAATCAATTTCCCTGCTTCCGAATCGGATTCGGCATCCGCCGAGTCAGGCTCACCGATGATCAGCAACTCCGCACCCGCGATATGCGGAAGTGCCCGGATGATGGTGTCGAAGCCGTTGCGCGGCGCGAACCGGCCGACGGTCACGATGCGATGCATGTCCCCTCGAGGGGCGACCGGACCGTCTGGGTTGAACAGCTGCAGGTCCACCCCGAAAGGGACCACACAGACTCGGCCGCGCGGCACACCCAACCGCACCAACCGCGAGACGTCCTCGGTGCACGAGGCCGTGACCCATGATGCGCTTCTGGCGACGAGCGCCTCGAGATGCCGCCGATCCCGCAGGCGGCCTCTCCGAGTGTCCACGGCGGGTTCTGTCTCACGTGCAGGTGAAAAGGTCTGCACCGTAGGCAGATTGAGGTGACGTGCGGCGAGTTGCGCCGCGAAACCGGACATCCCGAAGTGGCCGTGCACGGCGTCCGGCCGGTCGGCGGTCCAGTGTGCGTCGAGAAACTGGGCGAACGGCTCGGCGTATTCGAACAGTTCGCCTTCGGGCAGCGGTGTGGCGGGGCCCGCCGGCACGGGCATCATCGTGTAGCCCTGCGGCGTCAGGCAGGGGTCGGATGACTCCGCATCGGCCTGCCTGAGGTAAACGGTCACATGGTGGCCGCTTCTCACCTGAGCCGCCGCCTGCTCGACGACACGCATGTCGTGAGCGTCCGACACCATGGCGATCTTCATTGGGCGCGCGCACATCCCGGCCGAACAGGCATCCAAATGATCCGCAGTGCAGGCACACCGGCCGCCTACCCTGGCATTTCGCACGCAAAACGGGTCACGATCGGTTCTTCGCGCGGCGGATACACGTCCTTCGTATTCCGGATCGATCATGGCGGCGCCGTTTCGCCCCTCGGGGCTCGGGTATCCGGCCGGGCATGTCAGACAGCGAAGGCCTGCCCGACGACGTTCCAATCCCCGATGCGGTGGAACAACAGCGCGACGCCAGCGAGCCGGTTCTCGACGAGGAGGCGAGCGTAGAGCCGGAACCGGATCCGCCCCTGGAGGCATCGCCCGCGGATTGGCAGGAACAGTTGGAGACCGTCGACATCGACCCCGAGGACGATGCCACGCCGGAGTGACCAAGCCAGCCCCGGTGGGCGTTTAGTCGATCAGGGCCTCGGGAACCCGTCCCCTGCGCGAGGAAGTTCCTCGTGGTTGGACTGATCCACGCACATCGCGGAAGGTGAATATGACCGAGAAGAACAGTGGCCCTGAAGAAGGCATCAAGGGCGTCGTCGAAGACGTCAAGGGCAAAGCGAAGGAAACGGTCGGCACCGTTACCGGCCGCGACGACATGGTCCGCGAGGGCAAGGCCCAGCAGGACAAGGCCGACGCCCAGCAGGACGCCGCCAAGAAGGAAGCCGAGGCGGAATCCGCCCGAGCAGGCGCCGACGCCGCTGAGAAGCGCCAGGAAAACGAGCAGTAACTACTGATCCAAGTAGGAAAGCCCAGCCGATCGGCTGGGCTTTTCTCTTGCCTGTCTCAGCTACTGGGCTTTTGTCTCACGGCGTCGGGATGTTCTGCGTACCAACGATCTTCGATCTTGCGCACCCTCAGGTGCTCGACGAGCAACCATCCGCCACCGATGACGAACAGTGCGGCAGATCCACAGCCCAGGCCGATCCCCACGCTGTGGTGGCCGGCACCATGGGCCGCCAGGGCCGAAACGAACAGCACCAGCGCCAACCCGATGAGGATCAGCCCCGGCAGGTTCTTGGTGTCCTTCATCGACTCCCCGGCGTGCGGACGTGTCGTCCTCGCGTGGTCGACGGGATCCTTCGGGCTCTTCATCGGTACTCCTCTCTCGGCATACCTCCGCCCCGCTTTTATGGGCTATTGACAACGCTAGAACTACCCGACCCCACATGGGGAGAAACCGCGGCGAAAATCGCGTTCACTCGTAGGCCGGGTAGGCGTCCGCCCGCAGAACCCCCGCGAGGTGAGCGGCGTTGCGCGCCAACGCCGCAGTCGTCGACGCGACCGGCTCGGGCACCTCGTCGAGTTCCTTGTAGTCCTTGCTCTGCATTGCTTCACCCGTCCAGTAGGTGCCGCCCTGGGCGGGGATGGTGTAGCCGATGTCGTTGAGGCCCTGAAAGCAGTCGGCGATCACCTTGTGCGCGCCGTCCTCGTTGCCGACGACACCGACGACCGCGACCTTGCCCACCATGATCGGCCGCCCGGCGTCGTCGGTGTTCGACAGTTCGGCGTCGAGTCGTTCCAGCACCCGCTGCGTCACGCTGGAGGGATGCCCCAACCAGATGGGAGTGGACAGCACCAGGATGTCCGCGCCCAGCAGTTTCTCGCGGATCTGCGGCCACTCGTCGCCGTCGCCCATGTCGGCCTCGACGCCGGGCGCGATCGCGTAGTCGACGCACCGCACCACCGAGGTGTCCACGCCCGATTCGCGCAGGTTTTGGCAGATGTGCTCGGCCATCAACGCGCTGCTCGACTCGGCGGGACTGGGCTTGAGGCTGCACACCAAGGCGACGGCGGTCAGCGGTCGGTCGGTCGTCGGCGAGCTCATCCGCCGAACACCGTGGAGCCGGTGAGGGCGGGCATGCTGGTCGTGAGCACCAGGAGCATCGACGCCAGCAGGAACCATCCGGCCCCGTGCCACGCCGACGACATCTCGCCTTTGCGTCCGTTCTGATATGCGCGGAAGAAGGCGCGCAGGCCCCCGGCGAGCAGAACGGCGGGTGCGGCGAGGGCCAGCAGGGTGCGCTGGGGCGCCCCGCAAGCCAGGGTGTCGGCCGTGGCGCCCTGGCAGGTGCTCACCCACACCATCGCGCCGAGCAGGAATATGGCGCCGGTGGCTCCGATCCCGATGGCGAATCGCACGGCGTCGCGGATGCCGGTGTCGATATGTCTCAGCTCAGTGGGACCGTGGTACACGACGAGAAACTCCCGAATTTGCTGCAAATCAGCGAAATGGTATTGACGCAGAGGGTGTTCCCGGCCGGATGGCGCGGTAAACCTCAGTTTTGTACGCGGTAGTGCGCGGTCAGCAGGAGTCGGTCGTAGGTCGCGCGCGGCGGCAGCTCCTCGTCATAGGCGAGCCCGAGGAAGTCCTTGGCGATTTGCTCGGCCAGCACCCGCAGCTTGGTGTTGGTCTCCTGCGAACGCCAACGGAGCAACTCGAACGCCGATTCGGCGGAGATCCGGTAGATCAACATCAGCATGCCCTTGGCCTGCTCGATTGGGCCGCGGGCCTCCGCCATCTCGTTGACCGCCGCGCTGAAGTCCCTGTCGCGCCGCTGAAGTGTGGACGGCGTGACGTCGACGTAGAACCCGTGGGTCCCGACCACCCGATCGTCGTCGTCGAACAACTGGTCACCGACCACCACGACGTCGTGGACATCGCCGCGGGTGTCGATGATCCGGTGACGGGTGGAGAACGCCCCCGAGGTGCGGCGGATCTCGTCCAGCGTCGCGGCCACCTGGCGGTAGTCGTCGGGGTGTTTGTGGGACAGCACGAGGTCCGTTGTGGGTTGAGCCGTACCCGGCTCGTAGCCGTGCATCCGTTCGACTTGCGGCGACCATTCCCAGCGTTCGTCGGTGAAGTAGAACCGGAACCAACCCACCCGATGCGGGTCGCCGCCGGCGAGCGCCTGCTCGACGGGTGTCTGCCCGGTGGCCTCGGCCACCTCGTCGGTCATGTTCGCAGGTTAGCGCCGCCGACCACACACGTGTATTGCGTCCGGCTTTGTTCGTTCGTTTATCGGACAAATGCCCGGGTCGGCCAGCCGGGGAATGTCGGCGACCAGCCGTACGATCCGTCGGGTGACCGTGAAGGTGTACCTGGCCACCGCCGTGGCGGCGGGCGCCGGGGCGTGGCTTCTCGGGGTCGCCCCACAATGGAGCGTCGCGATCGGGCTCATCGCACCGTTGTTGCTCGCCGCCGCCCCGCGCTTTCTCGCCGGAGCGCTCGACGGTGTCACCACTGCGGGCCCGGGCGAGGACGCCACCGCGGCGATGACGGGCCCGGAGTTCGAGGACTACGTGGCGCGCGTCGCCCGGTCCTGCGGGGCCCCGGTGATCATGACCGCGATGACGGGCGACTGGGGCGTCGACATCATCGTCGGCAAGCGACCGAATCGCGTTGCCATTCAATGCAAGCGACAGTCGCGTCCGGTCGGCGCCGGCGCCGTCCAGGAAGTGGTGGCGGGCGCGCCGATGCAGGACTGCGCCAGCACGATGGTGGTGACGAACCACGAATTCACCGCCGCCGCACGCAAACTCGCCGAACTCCACGGTTGCGTGTTGGTGGGCGGCGCCGAGCTGCCCCGGTTGCGGTCGACGATCCGGCGGCTGCTGGAGCCGTCGGCGCCGACGCAGATCAGCTGAGCGCGTCGCGCACCGCGGCGAGGGCCGCGTCGATGTCGTCCCTCGACACCGTCAGGGCGGGCCGGAACCGCACGCTGCGCTCCCCGCTGGGAAGCAGGATCACGCGCCGGTCCCACAGCCGGCGAATCAACTCGTCGCGCAGCGCCGGCGAGGGCAGGCTGAACGCGCACATCAGGCCGCGGCCCCGAACGTCGAGGACGACGCCGGGGAACTCCGCCGACAAGCCCTCGAGCCGGTCCAGCAGGTAGCGGCCGGTCGCCGCGGCGCGCGTAAGGAGCCCGTCGGCCTCGATCACCTCGAGGATCCGGCGGGCCCGCACCATGTCGGTGAGGTTGCCGCCCCACGTCGAATTGAGCCGCGAGCTCACGGCGAAGACGTTGTCGTCAACGTCATCGACCCGGCGGCCGACCATGATGCCGCAGACCTGGGCTTTCTTGCCGAAGGCGACGACGTCGGGGGTCACGCCGAGCTGCTGGTACGCCCACGCGGTTCCGGTCAGCCCGCAGCCCGTCTGCACCTCGTCGAAGATCAGCAGCGCGTCGAACTCGTCGCACAGGTCGCGCATCGCGGCGAAGAACTGCGGCCGGAAGTGCCGGTCTCCGCCCTCCCCCTGGATGGGTTCGGCGATGAAGCACGCCACGTCGTGCGGATGGGCCTCGAACGCCGCCCGCGCCTGGCGCAGCGACTCCGCCTCGACCGCATCCATAGCTTCATCGTTGAGGCCAGGGCGGATCACTGGCGCGTCGATGCGCGGCCAGTCGAACTTCGGGAACCGTGCCACCTTGTTGGGGTCGGTGTTGGTCAGCGACAAGGTGTACCCGCTGCGGCCGTGGAACGCGCCGCGCAGGTGCAGAACCTTGGTGCCCAGCGCGGGATCTCGCCCGTTGGCCTCGTTGTGCCTGCTCTTCCAGTCGAACGCCACCTTCAACGCGTTCTCGACGGCGAGCGCACCGCCGTCGACGAAGAACAGGTGCGGCAGCGCCGGATCGCCGAGCACGCGCACGAACGTGTCGACGAACCGGGCCATCGGCACCGTGTAGACGTCGGAGTTGCTCGGTTTGTTGACCGCGGCCTGTGCGAGTTCGACAAGGAACTCGTCGTCGTCGGCCAGCGCCGGATGGTTCATCCCCAAGGCCGACGACGCGAAGAACGTGAACATGTCCAGGAAGCGCTCGCCGGTCCGGGCGTCGACCAGATGGGAGCCCGACGACCGCCGCATGTCGAGAACCAGATCCATACCGTCGGCCAGGATGCTGCGCGACAACACGGCATGGACATCGTCGGGTCCGATGCCGGGCGCAGTGAGCCCGGGGCGCGTCAACAGATCGGTCATGACGCCAGATTACCAGAACTTTTACGGCCTTATAGCCTCAACACAGTAATAGTTACGGCATGAAGTCGCGACGCTCGTAAAAAGTCTGTAGGATGATCGTGCTTCGGGTCCGCACATTGGCCGCGGTGCGTATCTGCTGCAGCAGGTCCTCGAGGGCGCGCGCCGACCCGACGCGGACCAGCAGGACGTAGCTCTCGTCCCCGGCCACCGAATGACAGGACTCGATGGCCTCGATGTGTTGGAGGCGAGCGGGAGCGTCGTCGGGTTGGGACGGATCGAGAGGAGTGATCGCCACGAACGCCGACAGCATCTTGCCGACCGCTTCGGGGTTGATCCGGGCCGAGTATCCGGTCACCACGCCGCGCGCCTCGAGCCGCCGCACCCGCGACTGCACCGCCGAAACCGACAGTCCCGTGGTCGCCGCCAGGTGCGCCAGCGTGGCACGGCCGTCGGCGATCAGCTCACGAACCAGGGTGCGGTCGATCTCGTCGAGATGCGCCGCGGTATGGGCCTGTTCGTCGGCTCCAGCCATGGCGGCACTGTATCCGAGGCGGTGCACACGATGAGCCCGAAGAGCCTCGAACCGTGGCAGCTGCGGGCCCGGTTCGCCGCTGAACTGTCGCGGATGTACGGCGCCGAGGTGCCCGCCTACACCACGCTGGTCGACGTCGCCTCCGAGGTGAACCGCGACCACGCCGCGAGCGCGTCAGATGCCGAACGATTCGGGTCGCTCGAACGCGTCACCGCCGAGCGCCACGGAGCGATCCGGGTCGGGAGCGCCTCCGAACTCGCCGACGTCGCCGACCTGTTCGCGGCGTTCGGCATGTACCCGGTCGGCTTCTACGATCTACGCGAGGCGGCCTCTCCGGTTCCGGTGGTGTCGACGGCGTTTCGCCCGACCGATTCGGACGAGTTGGCGCGCAATCCGTTTCGGGTGTTCACCTCCATGCTGGCCACCGCCGACGAGCGCTTCTTCCCCACCGATCTGCGGGACCGTGTCGAGCAATTCGTCGGCCGTCGACAGTTGTTCGACCCCGCCCTGATCGCCGAGGCCAGGCGCATCGCGACCGGCGGCGGCGTCGACCGCGACCGGGGCGAGCGATTCGTCGCCGATGCGGTGACCGCGTTCGCGTTGTCCCGCAGCCCGATCGACCGTGGGTGGTACGAGGAACTGAGCCGGGTCTCCGCGGTGGCCGCCGACATCGCGGGCGTCACCACCACCCACATCAACCACCTCACGCCGCGGGTGCTCGACATCGACGAGTTGTATCGCCGGATGACCGCACGGGGCATCACGATGATCGACGCGATCCAGGGCCCACCGCGTGTCGACGGCCCACCGGTGCTGTTGCGGCAGACGTCTTTTCGCGCGCTCGCCGAACCGAGGCGCTTCCGCGAGCAGGACGGAACGGTGGCGGAGGGCACGCTGCGGGTGCGGTTCGGCGAGGTCGAGGCCCGCGGCGTCGCGCTCACCCCGAAGGGTCGCGAATGCTACGACGCCGCGATGGCCGCGCCTGATCCGGCCGCCGCGTGGGATCAGCACTTCCCCGGAAGCGACGAGGAACTGGCCGCTTCCGGGCTGGCCTACTACCGCGGCGGCGATCCGTCGAAACCCATTGTCTACGAGGATTTCCTGCCCGCTTCGGCGGCGGGCATCTTCCGATCCAACCTCGACACCGACGCACGCGCCGACAACACCGCCGGCGGTTTCGACTACAGCATGCAATGGCTGGCGGACCGCATCGACCGGCCGATCCACGACCCTTACGAGCTCTACGAGAAAGCAGCACAATGACCACCATGGCGACACCGACACTTCCGACCGTCGAGGACCTGCGCACCCGGGCACTCGACGCCCTGCACGCGGTCGGCTTCCACGGCGACCTCGGCACACCCGGGGAGCACGGCTTGCAGGCCAGCACCCCGATCACCGGCGAAGTGCTGTTCACGGTCCCCGACACGACGGCCGAAGAGGCCGAGCGCGCGATCGCCGAAGCGGCTCGAGCGTTCACGACGTGGCGCACCACGCCGGCACCCGTCCGCGGCGCGCTGGTGGGACGGCTGGGTGAACTGCTCGTCGCGCACAAGACCGACCTCGCCGCGTTGGTCACGCTCGAGGCGGGGAAGATCACCTCCGAGGCCCTCGGCGAGGTGCAGGAGATGATCGACGTCTGCCAGTTCGCCGTCGGCCTGTCGCGTCAGCTCTACGGCAAGACCATCGCCTCCGAACGCCCGGGCCACCGGCTGATGGAGACCTGGCATCCGCTCGGCGTGGTCGGCGTGATCACCGCGTTCAACTTTCCCGTCGCGGTGTGGGCGTGGAATGCGGCGGTGGCGTTGGTGTGCGGTGACACCGTGGTATGGAAGCCGTCGGAGCTGACCCCGTTGACCGCGCTGGCGTGTCAGGCGCTGATCGAGCGCGCGGCCCGCGACGTCGGGGCCCCGCCGGAGGTGAGCCGGTTGATTCAGGGCGGCCGCGAGATCGGCGAACGCCTGGTCGACGACCCGCGCGTCGCGCTGCTCAGCGCCACGGGTTCGGTGCGGATGGGCAGGCAGGTCGGGCCCCGGGTGGCTCAGCGGTTCGGCAAGGTGCTGCTGGAGCTCGGCGGCAACAACGCGGCGATCGTGACGCCGTCGGCGGATCTCGAACTGGCGGTGCGCGCCATCGTGTTCTCCGCCGCGGGCACGGCGGGTCAGCGCTGTACGACGCTGCGCCGGCTGATCGTGCACTCCTCGATCGCCGACGACGTGGTGCAGCGGATCGCCGCCGCCTACCGCCAGTTGCCCGTCGGCGACCCCTTCGCCGACGACACGCTGGTCGGCCCGCTGATCCACGAGACCGCCTACCGAGACATGGTGCGCGCGTTGGAGATCGCCCGCGCCGACGGCGCTGAGGTGATCGGCGGAGAACGCCGTGACGTCGGCGACGAGAGCGCCTACTACGTCGCACCGACGGTGGTGCGCATGCCCGCCCAGACCGGGATCGTGCACGCCGAGACGTTCGCGCCGATCCTGTACGTCATGACGTACGAGACACTCGACGAGGCGATCGCGATGAACAACGCCGTTCCGCAAGGTCTTTCGTCGTCGATCTTCACGCTCGACATGCGCGAGGCCGAGCGGTTCCTGGCCGCCGACGGCTCCGACTGCGGAATCGCCAACGTCAACATCGGCACCTCGGGCGCCGAGATCGGCGGCGCGTTCGGCGGCGAGAAGCAGACCGGCGGCGGCCGCGAGTCGGGCTCGGATTCGTGGAAGGCCTATATGCGGCGGTCCACCAACACGATCAACTACTCGACCGAACTACCGCTGGCGCAGGGCGTGCACTTCGGCTAGGACGTCTCCAGCGCCTTGGCGCAGCCGTCGAGGATGGCGCGGAAGTTCCACCGCAGCAGTCGCGAACTCACCGGTTCGAACGCCTTACCGCCCGACCAGAGCGGATGGCTGTACCTGGTCACCCAGTCGACGCGGGTACCGGCGCCGTCGGGGGTGAACGTCAGAGTGCCGCCTTCGTGCACGAAGCCAGGAACCGAGCGCAGGATCAGGTAGGAGTAGCTGCGCGGCGGGTCGAACGCCGTGTACTCCTCCTCGAACCACATGCCGGTTCCGGTCACCACACGCTTCGCGCCGGTTCCCAACTCCGGCGAGTCCTTCGCCAACCGGGCGCCCAGGACGAGAGGCGCCGCCGTGAGGCCTTGCGGGTCGGCAAGCCAGTCGAAGACGCGCTCGGGCGGCGCCGCGATGGTGCGGTCGACGCGCAACTCGATCATCGCGTCAGTCTAGGACTGCGCTACAGGATCGGCCTGCCCCCGGTCACCGCGATCCGCGCGCCCGTCACGTAGCTCGACTCGTCGGACGCCAGCATCACGTAGACCGGCGCCAGCTCGACCGGTTGCCCGGCGCGGCCCAGCGGGGTGTTCTCGCCGAACTGCTTGACCTTCTCCGGCGGCATCGTCGACGGGATCAACGGAGTCCAGATCGGACCGGGCGCCACACTGTTTGCGCGTATTCCCTTCTCGCCCAACATCTCCGCCAGGCTGGCCGAGAAGTTGGCGATCGCCGCTTTGGTCGCCGCGTACGGCGCCAGCTTCGGATTCGGCATATCTGAGTTCACCGACGAGCTGCCGATGATCGAGGCGCCGGCGCCCATGTGCGGCAGGGCGGCCTTCACGAGATAGAAGTACGCCCCGATGTTGAGCCGGAACGTGTAATCCCATTCCTCGTCGCTGATCTCGTCGAGGCTGTCGTGCGTCATCTGATAGGCGGCGTTGTTGACGAGCACATCGATGCCGCCGAATTCCTCGACGGCGCGGTCCACGACGGCGCGGCAGTGCGCCGGATCCGACAGATCGCCCGGTACCAGCACGCATTTGCGCCCGGCGTCCTCGACGTACTTCTGCACCTCCTTGGCGTCGCCGTCCTCGTTCAGGTACGCGATCAGCACGTCGGCACCCTCGCGCGCGTAGGCGATCGCGACCGCGCGGCCGATTCCGCTGTCACCGCCGGTGATGATCGCGCGCTTGCCGGTCAGCCGACCCGATCCGCGATAGCTCGTCTCACCGCAGTCGGGGGTCGGGGTCATCTCGCTCTGCACGCCGGGTGGCGCCTGCTGCTGCTCTGGAAAACTCATCGATCGCCTCTCCTCTGATGTCCGTCCTTGCGCGGGGTTACCCCGGAGCGGTCCGTTTACTCCGTGCGAGCCGTTGTTGGACATGTGTTCACTACGATGGCGGCATGGCCGAGTCCCGACGGCGGCTGTCCCCCGCCGACCGACGCAGCGAACTGCTGACGCTCGGCGCCGAGGTGTTCGGGCAGCGCCCCTACGACGAGGTCCGCATCGACGAGATCGCCGAGCGGGCCGGGGTGTCGCGGGCGTTGATGTACCACTACTTCCCCGACAAGCGTGCGTTCTTCGCCGCGGTGATCCGCGCCGAGGGCGAGCGGCTGTTCGAGGCGACCAACACGCCGCCGCGGCCCGGGCAGAGCCTCTTCGACCAGGTGCGTGAGGGTGTCCTGGCGTATCTGCGCTACGACGACGAACATCCGCACGGCGCGTGGGCGGCCTACGTTGGCACGGGGCGCTCCGATCCGGTGCTGCGCGGCATCGAGGACACCGACAACGACCGCCAGGCCAACCGGATCCTCGGCCGCATCCACGCCGCGCTCGGCGACGACCTGGACTCCAAGGTGGAGCGCGACCTGCGCATCACCGTCTACGGCTGGCTCGCGTTCACTCTGGAGATGTGCAGACAACGGCTGATGGACCCGTCCATCGACGCCGGTCAGGTCGCCGACGCGTGCGCCCACGCCCTGCTCGACGCCGTCGGCCGGGTCCCCGGCATCCCGTCCTCCCTGCGCGAAGCGGTCTCCCCGAAACGCCGCTGACCTGTGATTTCGGTGCGCTAACAATCGCTGAGCGATACCTAGAGCACCGAAACCGCCGAAAAGTTGTCGGTGGTGGGGTGCACCATGGATGTCGATGAGCAAATCCCCCCTCTCCCGGTTCAGCGAGCTGACCCGGGAGTGGTTCACCGGCACGTTCGCCGAACCGACGCCCGCCCAGGCCCAGGCCTGGACGGCGATCGCCGATGGGGACAACACGCTCGTCATCGCGCCGACGGGTTCGGGTAAGACGCTCGCGGCGTTCCTGTGGGCAATCGACCAGTTGACGTCGGCGCCGTCCGAACCGCGCGCGGGCACCAAGGTGCTCTACGTCTCCCCGCTCAAGGCGTTGGCCGTCGACGTCGAGCGCAACCTGCGCACCCCGCTGACCGGGATCGCCCGCGTGGCCCAGCGGCGCGGGGTCGCCCCGCCGGAGATCAGCGTGGGGGTCCGGTCCGGCGACACCTCACCCGCACAGCGCCGCGAGATGATCGCCCGGCCGCCCGACATCCTGATCACCACCCCCGAATCGCTGTTCTTGATGCTGACCTCGGCGGCGCGCGACACCCTGGCTTCCGTTGAGACCGTCATCGTCGACGAGGTGCACGCCGTCGCGGCCACCAAGCGCGGCGCGCACCTTGCGCTGTCGCTCGAACGGCTGGACCAACTGCTCGACTCCCCCGCCCAGCGGATCGGGTTGTCGGCGACCGTGCGCCCGCCCGAAGAGGTGGCGCGGTTCCTGTCCGGGCAGGCACGCACGACGATCGTGGCGCCGCCGGCGGCCAAGACGTTCGACCTGTCGGTCCAGGTTCCGGTGCCCGACATGGCGAACCTCGAGAACAACACCATCTGGCCGGATGTCGAGGAACGCATTGTCGACCTGATCGAGTCGCACAACTCATCGATCGTGTTCGCGAACTCGCGCCGCCTCGCCGAGCGACTCACGTCGCGGCTCAACGAGATTCACGCCGAGCGCAGCGGCCAGGAGCTGGAGACGGGACCCAACACCGGTGTCGCCGGCGGCTCCCCCGCGCACATCATGGGCAGCGGGCAGGCCTCGGGTGCGCCGACGCTGCTGGCCAGGGCGCACCACGGGTCGGTCAGCAAGGAGCAACGGGCGATCGTCGAGGACGACCTCAAGAGCGGCCGCCTCAAGGCCGTGGTCGCCACCTCGAGCCTGGAGCTCGGAATCGACATGGGCGCGGTCGATCTCGTCATTCAGGTCGAGGCGCCTCCCTCGGTGGCCAGCGGGCTGCAGCGCATCGGGCGCGCGGGCCATCAGGTCGGCGAGATCTCGCAGGGCGTGCTGTTCCCCAAGCACCGCACCGACCTGATCGGGTGCGCGGTGACGGTGAAGCGGATGCTCTCGGGCGAGATCGAGACCATGCAGGTGCCGACCAACCCGCTCGATGTGCTCGCTCAGCACACCGTCGCGGCGTGTGCACTCGAACCGCTCGACGCCGACCGCTGGTTCGACGCGGTGCGGCGCAGCGCTCCGTTCGTCACACTGCCGCGCAGCGCATTCGAGGCGACGTTGGACCTGTTGTCGGGCAAGTACCCGTCGACGGAGTTCGCCGAGCTGCGGCCCCGCCTGGTCTACGACCGCGACACGGGCACCCTGACGGCCCGCCCCGGCGCCCAGCGGTTGGCGGTCACCAGCGGCGGCGCGATCCCCGACCGCGGCCTGTTCACCGTCTACCTGGCCACCGATTCCGAAAAATCCTCGCGCGTCGGCGAACTCGACGAGGAGATGGTCTACGAGTCCCGCCCCGGCGACGTCATCTCGCTGGGCGCCACCAGCTGGCGGATCACCGAGATCACCCACGACCGCGTGCTGGTGATCCCGGCACCCGGCCAGCCTGCCCGGCTCCCGTTCTGGCGCGGCGACGGCGTGGGCCGGCCTGCCGAGCTCGGCGCGGCGGTCGGTGCATACACCGGCGAACTCGCCCGCCTCGGCAAGGACGAGTTCGTCCAGCGCTGCCAGACAATGGGTTTCGACGACTTCGCCACCGACAACCTGTGGCAGCTGATCGACGACCAGCGCCAGGCCACCGGCGTGGTGCCGTCGGACACCACATTCGTCGTCGAACGGTTCCGCGACGAACTCGGCGACTGGCGCGTCATCCTGCACTCGCCCTATGGCCTGCGGGTGCACGGCCCGCTCGCACTGGCGGTGTCGCGACGGCTGCGTGAGCGGTACGGCATCGAGGAGAAGCCCACCGCGTCCGACGACGGCATCATCGTGCGATTGCCCGACACCGAGGACGCGCCACCCGGTGCCGACCTGTTCGTGTTCGACGCCGACGAGATCGAGCCGATCGTCACCGCCGAGGTTGGCGGTTCGGCGCTGTTCGCGTCCCGGTTCCGCGAATGCGCCGCCCGCGCACTGCTTCTGCCGCGCCGCCATCCGGGTAAACGCTCCCCGCTGTGGCATCAACGGCAACGCGCCGCACAGCTGCTCGACGTCGCCCGCAAGTACCCCGACTTCCCGATCGTGCTGGAGGCGGTGCGGGAGTGCCTGCAGGACGTTTACGACGTGCCCGCGCTGACGGAGCTCATGCACCGAGTCGCGCAGCGGCGGTTGCGCATCGTCGAAGTGGAGACCACGACACCGTCGCCGTTCGCCGCGTCGCTGCTGTTCGGATACGTCGGTGCGTTCATGTACGAGGGCGACAGCCCGCTCGCCGAACGCCGGGCCGCGGCGCTGTCGCTGGACAGCGTGCTGCTCGCCGAGCTGCTGGGCCGCGTGGAACTGCGCGAACTGCTCGACCCGCAGGTCATCACGAGCACGACGCGACAACTCCAACACCTCAGCGACGATCGCCGGGCCCGTGACGCCGAGGGCGTCGCCGACCTGCTGCGGTTGCTGGGCCCCTTGACCGAGGCCGAGATCGCCGAACGCTGCACGACTTCCGACATCGGTGGCTGGCTCGACGGCCTGCGGGCGGCCAAGCGCGCGTTGACGGTGTCCTTCGCCGACCAGACCTGGTGGGTGGCCATCGAGGACATCGGCCTGCTGCGCGACGGCGTCGGGGTGGCCGTACCGGTCGGGGTGCCGACGGCATTCACCGAATCGGTCGACGACCCGCTGGGCGAGCTGCTGGGCCGGTACGCCCGCACCCGCGGGCCGTTCACCACGCACGATGCGGCCGCCCGATTCGGCCTGGGCCTGCGGGTCACCGCCGACGTGCTGGGCCGAATGGCCATCGACGGCAAGCTCATTCGCGGTGAGTTCACCGACCTGCCGGTCTCGGACCCGGCGGCCGCCGAGCAGTGGTGCGACGCCGACGTGCTCAAGATTCTGCGGCGCCGGTCGCTGGCCGCGCTGCGCGCTCAGATCGAGCCGGTCAGCACCGCGGCCTACGGCCGCTTCCTGCCCGCGTGGCAGTCGGTCGGATCGACGCACAACGGCGGCGTCGACGGGCTCGCCACCGTGATCGATCAGCTTGCGGGCGTTCCGATTCCGGCGTCGGCGGTCGAGCCGCTGGTGTTCGGTCAGCGCGTGCGCGACTATCAACCTGCGATGCTCGACGAACTGCTGGCCTCCGGCGAGGTCATGTGGTCGGGTGCGGGACAGATCGGTGGCGGCGACGGGTGGATCGCCTTCCACTCCGCAGAGTCGGCGCCGCTGACGCTGACCGCGCCCATCGAGATCGAGTTCACCGATGCGCACCGGGCGATCCTCGAGACGCTCGATCGCGGCGGCGCATTCTTTTACCGTCAGCTCGCGGACAATCCGACCGAAGACCACAAGAACGCGCTGTGGGAACTGGTCTGGGCGGGCTGGGTCACCGGCGACACGTTCGCGCCCGTGCGCGCGAAGCTGATGGGCACCCGCGGGCCGGCGGGTCGGCGCAGCGCACCCGCACACCGGCAGCGGCGACGCGCGCCGCGTTTGAGCAGTTACAGCGTCGCGCACGCCCAGACCCGCAACGCGGATCCGACGGTGGCGGGACGGTGGTCGGCGCTGCCCGTCGCCGAGCCGGAATCGACGGTGCGCGCACACTTCCAGGCCGAACTGCTACTCGGCAGGCACGGCGTGCTGACCAAGGGTGCGGTCGGCGCGGAGGGGGTGCCCGGCGGCTTCGCGATGCTCTACAAGGTGCTGACGGCGTTCGAGGACGCCGGTCGATGCCAGCGCGGCTATTTCGTCGAGTCGCTGGGCGGAGCCCAGTTCGCGGTCGCCTCCACGGTCGACCGGTTACGCACCTATCTCGACAGCGTCGATCAGGACCACCGCGAGTATCGCGCGGTCGTCCTGGCGGCGGCCGATCCGGCCAATCCCTACGGCGCCGCACTTCCCTGGCCGACAAGGCGTTCCGATGACGATGTCACGCACCGCCCGGGACGCAAGGCCGGTGCGCTGGTCGCGATGGTCGACGGTGAGCTGGTGTGGTTCCTCGAACGGGGCGGGCGGTCGTTGCTGAGCTTCACCGGCGACGCCGATGCGCACATCGCGGCCGCGGGCGCCCTCGCCGAGCTGGTCAGCAGCGGCCGCGTCGGGTCGTTCCTCGTCGAGAAGGTCAACGGGGTGCCGGTGCTCGAGCCGGGCGCCGAGGGCGAGCGCGCGGCGGTGCACGATGCGCTGCTCGGCGCCGGCTTCGCGCGGACGCCACGCGGCCTGCGGTTACGGTGATGAGAGCTTGCGCGAAGAACAGAGGGCGCTGACGCATGCCCGAAGGTGACACGGTCTTCCGCACGGCCACGAAACTACGTGAGGCGCTGGCGGGTAAGCAGCTCACGCGATGCGATGTGCGGGTGCCCAAGTTCGCGACGGTCGACCTCACGGGGTGCGTGGTCGACGAGGTGCTCAGCCGCGGTAAGCACCTGTTCATCCGCGTCGGCGACGCCAGCATCCACTCACATCTGAAGATGGAGGGCGCCTGGTTGATCGGCGGCCAGATCCGCCGAGTGCCCGAGTACAAGATCCGGATCCTGTTGCACACCAGCGACTCTCGCGCCGCCGGGGTGGATCTCGGCGTGCTGGAGATACTGCAGCGCGATCGCGACATGGAGGCCGTCGCTCACCTCGGGCCGGACCTGCTGGGCGACGACTGGGAGCCGCGCGTCGCCCGCGCCAACCTCGTCGAGGACCCGCAGCGACCGCTGGCCGAGGCGCTGTTGGATCAGCGCGTGATGGCGGGTGTCGGCAACGTCTACGCCAACGAACTCTGCTTCGTCACCGGCTACCTGCCCACCACGCCGGTCGGCAAGGTCAAGGACCCGCTGCGGATGGTGCAGCGGGCCCGAGACATGCTGTGGCTGAACAGGTCCCGCGTCAACCGGACCACCACCGGGGACACCCGCGGCGGCCGCGACCTGTGGGTCTACGGCCGACGCGGCCGGCCCTGCCGCCGGTGCGGCACGCCGATCGAGTCGGACTCGCCGCGTCCGGGCAACCCGGGCGACCGCGTCTCCTACTGGTGTCCGGTCTGCCAGACCTGAGTCTTGGCGCGGTTTTGAGCCTTACGGCAGCGCCAGCCGGACGATCTTGCGCACCACCGTCGCGAACTGCCGCGGCAGCGATCCCTTGTTGTACGGAATTCCGTAGCGGGTGCAGATCTCCTTGACCTCCTCGGAGATCTCGGCCAGGCGGTGCGCCGGGATGTCCGGGAACAGATGGTGCTCGATCTGGAACGACAGGTTGCCGCTCAGGATGTGAAACAGCTTCGCCGATTCAGGGCGAGCGAAGCGACGGGGGAACAACCCCGTGAGGTTCGCCGAGCCCAGCACCTGGCGGAAGTACCACTGCCCCCGCGTCTCGGCCTTGGTCTCCTCGACCGTGAACTCCTGGACGTCGTCGGGGAAGTGACCGCAGAAGATGATCATGTACGACCACACGTTGCGGATCAGGTTCGCGGTCAGGTTGCCCGCCGCGACCCACGGCGCGAACGGCCCGGCCAGGAGCGGGAACGCGACGTAGTCCTTGAGCGTCTGGCGCTTGGTCTTACGCCAGATGCCCTCGAGGATCTCGCGCTTGTCGGCGACCGTGATCTCGCCGGCGCGGATGCGTTCGGTCTCGAGTTCGTGCAGCGCGACGCCGTACTGGAACAACACCATCAGCAGGAACGCGTAGGCGGGGTTGCCGAGGAAGTAGGGCGTCCACTTCTGATCCTTGCTCATCCGCAGGATGCCGTAACCCACATCGCGGTCCATCCCAACGATGTTCGTGTACGTGTGGTGCATGTAGTTGTGCGAGTGCCGCCACTGGTCCGCCGGACAGGCGGTGTCCCATTCGAAGCCTCGGCTGGAGATCGCCGGATCGCCCATCCAGTCGTACTGACCGTGCATGACGTTGTGGCCGATCTCCATGTTGTCGAGAATCTTCGACAGGCCGAGCAGTCCGGTGCCCGCCAGCCAGAACGGCGGGAAGACGCCGCCGAACAGGAGCGCGCGGCCACCGAGCTCGAAAGCCCGCTGCGTCTTGATGATTCGACGGATGTAGGTGGCGTCGCGCTCGCCGAGATCGGCGATCACGCGCTCCTTGAGCGCGTCGAGTTCACGGCCGAAGGCCTCGGCCTGCTCGGCGGTCATGCTGACCTTCTTGCCCGCGACGGTCTTCTCGAGGGTGCGCGGTTGCTGCGTCGTGCGCGGTTGCGTGTCGGTGATGACGGTCATGTCGATCTCCTCCTCGGTTCTAGAGCGCGATGTCGACGTCGCCGACGGGAGACGACACGCAGATCTGCACGTCCTCGTCCTCGGCGGCGGACACCGCGCCGGTGATCAGGTTCTTCACCGCGCCGCGTGTCTTGCGGCGAGTGCAGCTGTGGCAGATGCCCATTCGGCATCCGCTTTCGGGAGTCAGGCCCGCGTCCTCGGCCTGCTCCAGGAGTGGGCGGCCGTCGTCGGTGATCGTGACGCCACTGTCGGCGAACGTCACGGTGCCTCCGGACGGTTCGGCGGGCACGGTGTACGTCGGCGGCACGAAGCTCTCCGAGCGCACATTCGGGCAGTGCTCGCGCACCGCGTCCGCGAGCTGCGGCGGGCCGCAGACGAACACCGCGTCGGGATCGGGCATCGCCGCGGCCAGGTGCGCGGGGCCGAACCGGCCGTCCAGGTCGGATCCGGTCGCCGAGCGCGTGTAGCCGTGCAGCACGCGCACCCCGCGCATCGCGTCGAGCTCGGCTCGGTAGCACGCCTCCTCGGGCGAGCGGGCGTAGTGGACGAACGCGATCTCCCCGCCGAACCCGCGGGCCCGCAGCGTCCGCAACATCGACATCACCGGGGTGATGCCGCTGCCGCCGGAGACGAACAGGATGCGCCGTGGTGCGTCGTCGGGAAGCAGATCGGGGAGAACATCGGCGAGAACATCGGGGAGAACGAAGTCGCCGCCGACCGAATCCAGGCCCACCACCATGCCGGGGCGGGCGTGGTCGCACAGGTATCCCGAGACCAGGCCGCCGTCGTGACGTCCCACCGTGAGCTCGAGCCGGCGAGCCCCTTCGGCGTTGGCCGGCGAGTAGGGCCGGGTGCGGCGGCGGCCGTCGATCTCGACGGTGAGGTTGATGTGCTGTCCGGCGCGGAAACCGGTGAACGCCTGATTCGGCTCGAGGGTGAGGGTGACGCTGCGCGGGGTCTGGCGCCGCACCGCGACGACCTCCGCACGGGCGTCTCCCCGCGTCCAGGTGGGGGCGACGAGCTCGGTGTATCGGTCCACGCCGTGCGGGCCGGTGAGCAGGTCTACCAGCGGCGACCCGAGCACCCTGTCCCGGAGCCCCCGCGTGAGCGTTTGAGTGAACATATGTACACCGTTCCCGCACATGCAGCACCTCGTCAACCCATTCACCCAGGTTGTGGTAGGTTTCACATAGTGAACAGTCGTACGCCTGGTTCACGGCCGAGCCGGTCGGGACGATCACGGTCCCGCGAACACCCGCGATCGACGATGTCCCGCGAGGAGCGCAAGGAAGCCACCCGGCAGGCGATCGTCGCGGCCGCCCTCAAGCTGCTCGAGGAGCGCAGCTTCTCCGCGCTGAGCCTGCGCGAGGTCACCCGCGAGGCAGGCATCGTGCCCGCGGCGTTCTACCGGCATTTCGAGTCCATGGAAGCCCTCGGCCTCGTGCTGATCGACGAGTCGTTCCGCAGTCTGCGCGACATGCTGCGCGGGGCGCGCGCGGGCAAGCTCGATCCCAAGCGGGTCATCGAGTCGAGCGTCGACATCCTCATCGACGGCGTGAACGAACGCCGCGAGCACTGGCGGTTCATCGGCCGCGAGCGCAACAGCGGCGTCACCGTGCTGCGGTACGCCATCCGCACCGAGATCCGGCTGATCACCTCCGAGCTGGCGATCGACCTGGCGCGGTTCCCGGGCCTCAACACCTGGAGCAGCGAGGACCTCAACATCCTGGCGAGCCTGTTCGTCAACGCCATGATCGTGATCGCCGAAGCCATCGAGGACGCCCACGACCAGGCCGCGCTCAACGAGATCAAACGGGTGGCGGTCAAACAGCTGCGAATGATCGCGGTCGGTGTCGCCGGATGGCGCAGCAGCGTGTGAAACCGGGCGCGGGTTAGCGTGTGCGCATGCCGCACCTCGAACTGGCCTACCCCCGTCCCGACATCGCCGTGCTCACGCTGAACCGGCCCGAGAAGCTCAACGCGCTGTCCTACGACCTCGTCGAGGATCTGCACGCCACGCTCGAGCGAATCGATTCGAACAACGACTGCCGCGTCGTCGTGGCCACCGGTGCCGGACGGGGTTTCTGCTCGGGTCTGGACCTGACCGACCCGAACCCCCAGAAGGCGGGCGAGGGAACGGAGTTCCCGCGTTCGGGCATGCGGTGGCAGGAGCGCATCGCCGACCTGACCGCACGCATCCATCGGCTGCGCCAACCCGTGATCGCCGCGGTCAACGGGGTCGCCTACGGCGGCGGGATGGGCATCGCGCTGGCCTGCGACATCCGGATCGCCTCGGAGTCGGCGCGGTTCTGCACCCAGTTCATCAAGCTGGGCCTGGGCGGCTGCGACATCGGGGTCAGCTACACCCTGCCGCGGATCATCGGCGCAGGGCCGGCGTTCGACCTCATCCTGACCGCGCGGGAGGTCGACGCCCCCGAAGCGCTGCGACTGGGGCTCGTGTCGCGGGTGTCCACCGACGAAGCGGTCCTCTTCGACGCCATGGCGATCGCCGAGACGCTGTGCGGCTACGGCAAGTTCGGCGTCGAGTCGACGAAGCAGGTGCTGTGGGCCAACCTCGAGGCGTCCAGCCTGGAAGCGGCCCTGCACCTGGAGAACCGCAGCCAGATCCTGGCCTCGACCAGCGGCGAGATGCGCGAGGCTAGCGAGGCGTTCCGCCGCCGTCGACGATCATGACCGTGCCGGTGATGTAGCTTCCGGCATCGGAGGCCAACAGCAGTGCGGTGCCGACCATTTCGTCGGGTGAGGCGAGCCGTTTGAGGAACGTGCTGCGCGCCATCCCGTCGACGACGTCCGGCGGGTTGTTGCGCATCATGTCGGTGTCCACCGGTCCGGGCGCGATCGCGTTCACCCGGATGCCCGACGACGCGAAATCGGCGGCCATGGACCGGGTGAACGACATCAGCGCGGCCTTGTTGGCGGAGTAGATCGACGTCATGGCCGAGAAGTTGAACGCCCCGACCGAGACCATGTTGATCACACTGGCATTCGCACTCTTCCTCAGGTACGGCAGGGCCGCCTGCACCAGGAACACCGGCCCGCGCAGGTTCACCTCGAACGACTTCGTCAACGCCTCGGGCGCCATCTCGCCGAGCGGTTGCGCCAGGGCATTCGCGGCGTTGTTGACCACGACGTCGATCCCGCCGTACTCGTCGACGGTCCGCTGCACCAGCGCCTCGAGCGCGTCGACGTCACCCAGGTGCGTGGGCACGCCGATCGCCTGTCCCCCGAGGCCGCGCAGCCGCTCCGCGGCCTGTTCACAGGCGTCGGGTTTGCGGCTGGCCACCACGACGCGGGCACCGGCGAGGACGAAGCCTTCAGCCAGCGCGAGGCCGATACCCCTGGTGCCACCCGTGACGATCACGGTGCGGTCGGTCATATCGAAGAGACGGTCGAATGAAGCGCGGTCCACGGCCGTCAGTCAAGCAGATGCGTCCCCGGTCAGATGCAACCGCTCACGCTGATCCGTCGCCCGACATTGGCGCACACGTTCACGTTCGGCGCCGGCGGAACGTACGCCGGTGGTGGCGGTGGTGGCGGAGGTGGCGGCGGAGG
>JBNMQV010000010.1:0-194063 GCA_050205545.1 Mycolicibacterium celeriflavum | reverse complement strand
CCGCCACCGGCACCGGAGACCACCCCGCCTGCGGCACCGCCGCCCCCGACGACGACGCGCTCGGGCCCGCGCCAGGTCACCTATTCGGTGACCGGAACCAAAGCACCGGGAGACATCATCACCGTGACCTACATCGACGCGTCGGGACGCAGCCGGACGCAGCGCAACGTGTACATCCCGTGGTCGCTGACCGTGACGCCGATCTCGCAGTCCGAGGTCGGCTCCGTGCAGGCCTCGAGCTTGTTTCTGGTCAGCAGGCTCAACTGCTCGATCACGACGAGCGACGGCACCGTGCTGTCCTCGAACACCAACAACGCCGCACAGACCAGCTGCTGATGACATACGAAACCGACGCGTCGGGGCGCTCGCGGTTGACCCCCGTACTGGATCCCAGCGAACTCGACCGCACCGACCGCATCCTGCTCGGCTCCTGCGCGGGGATCTGGCTGGTCGCACTCGGCACCGGTGTCGCCGCGACGGTCGCGCTGGTCGACCTCGGGCGGGGCCAGACCGAGTCCTCCGGCGACGCCGGAACGCCGTGGCTGCTCTACACCATCATCGGGATCTCCGCGGTGGTGATCATCGGGGCGGTCCCGCTGTTGTTGCGCGCCCGCCGGGAGGCGCTGGCCGAGTCGCCGCCGCAAGCCGCCGGACCCGCGCAGGCCGCTCCCGCGCGCACACAGGCGATGGATCCGACACCGCCCACCGAGAAGCTGCCGTACGCGGCACCGCGCCAGGAGCGCACGCTCGCAGCGCCGGAGCCGGTGTCCGCGGCCGTCGACCTGGTGTGGCTGCGCTGCGCGGTGGTGATCGCCTGCGCGATCGGCATCGCCATGGTGGCCATCGGTGTGGCCACCTATCTGATGGCGGTCGACAGCAACGTCGCGGCGTGGGTCTTCTACGTGCTGACCGCTCTGGTCACGCTCGCCATGCCCGTCGTGCCGTGGTTCTACCTCAAAGAACTACGCGCCCTGCTCGATCAGCAGGGCGCGTAGTCCTTATTCGTTTGTCACCGGGGCGGCTCAGTGATGGCCGTTGCCCGAGTCTCCGTCGCGTGAGCCGTGTCCGTTCGAGCCGGTGCGCTCCTGGTGCTCCGCCAACGCGGTGAGCGCCCTGCGCTCGCCGGCGTGCAGCGCCGCGGTCAGCGCCTCGTGTTCCTCGATCGGATCGGCCGTGAGGAAGCTGCCGGTACCCGGCGCACCCGCGGAGCCCAACTTGTTCATCCGCTTGGGCAGGGCAGCGCCCTGGTACTCCAGCGGAATCGGATGGCCGTGCTGATCCACCGGACCCAGCGGCTGGTGCAGCTCGATGTAGGCACCGTGCGGCAGCCGCTTGATGATGCCGGTCTCGATGCCGTGTTCGAGCACCTCGCGGTCGCTGCGCTGCAGGCCGATGGCCCACCGGTAGGCGATGTAGTACACGATCGCGGGCAGCACCACCATGCCGATGCGGCCGATCCACGTCGTCGCGTTCAGCGAGATGTGGAACTTCAGCGCAATGATGTCGTTCATCGCGCAGAGCGTGAACAGCATGTACAGCGCGATTGCTGCCGCGCCCAACGCGGTTCGCACCGGGGCGTCGCGCGGACGCTGCAGCAGGTTGTGATGCGCGTCGTCGCCGGTGAGCTTCTTCTCGATGTACGGGTAGGCGATCAGCAGCGTGAACACCAAACCCATGAACAGGGCCACCCAGGTGGACGCCGGGACGGTGTAGTTGCCGAAGTAGAGCTCCCACGGCGGGAAGATACGGGCCACGCCCTCGGTCCACATCATGTAGAAGTCCGGCTGGCTACCCGCCGACACCTGAGAAGGCTTGTACGGCCCCAGATTCCATACCGGGTTGATGGTCAGTAGACCGCCCATCAGGCCGAGGATCCCGACCGTCATCGCGAAGAACGCGCCGGACTTGACCGCGAACACGGGCATGACACGCACGCCGACGACGTTGGTCTCGGTGCGGCCCGGGCCGGGGAACTGGGTGTGCTTCTGGAACCACACCAGCGCGAGGTGGAGCCCGATGAGCGCCAACATGATCCCCGGGATCAGCAGGATGTGCAGTGCGTACATCCTGGGGATCCAGAACCCGTCGGCGTTGCACTCGTAACCCACGCCGCCGCAGGGGAAGTCGCCGCCGAACAACGCCCAGTGCAACCAGGTGCCGATCACCGGCATACCGAGCGAGATCGACGAGAGTGCGGCCCGCAGCCCGATGCCGGAGAGCAGGTCGTCGGGCAGCGAGTAACCGAAGTAGCCCTCGAACATCGCCAGGATCAGCAGCAGCGCGCCGATCACCCAGTTCGCCTCACGCGGCCGCCGGAAGGCGCCGGTGAAGAAGATGCGGGCCAGGTGCACCATGATCGCCGCCGCGAACAGCAGTGCGGCCCAGTGGTGGATCTGCCGGACGAACAGCCCGCCGCGGACCTCGAAGCTGATGTCGAGCGTCGACTCGTAGGCCTTCGACATCTGCACGCCGCGCAGCGGTTGGTAGACGCCGTCGTAGGTGACCTCCGCCATCGACGGGTCGAAGAACAGCGTCAGGTACACGCCCGTGATCAGCAGGACGATGAAGCTGTACAAGGCGATCTCGCCCAGCAGGAACGACCAGTGGGTGGGGAACACCTTGTTCAGCTGGCGTCGCACCGCCGCGGACGGGTGATAACGCGAATCGATCGCATTCCCTTGGTGCGCCGCGACTTCGGCGAGGGCGGGCGGTTTCGGCAATTTCGGACTCATGCTGTTTTCCGTTCCCAGAAGGCCGGCCCGACGGGTTCGATGAAGTCGCCGTTGGCGACGAGATACCCGTCCTGGTCGATGGTGATGGGCAGCTGCGCCAACGCGCGCGCAGCCGGGCCGAATATGGGTTTAGCGAAGTGCAACGCGTCGAACTGAGACTGGTGGCACGGGCAGAGGATGCGATAGGACTGCTGCTCGTAAAGCGAAGAGGGGCAACCCAAGTGAGAGCAGACCTTGGTGTAGGCGAACAGGTCGCCGAAGTTGAAGCTCTCCTGGCCCTTGCGCTTGACGACGCGGGGCAGGTCCTGCGCCTTGATCCTGATCAGCATGACGGGGTTGCGCACGCCCATCGAGATCTCGGCGAGTTTGTGGTGCGACTCCACCGTGGTGCCGTCGCCGTCGGACTCGCGCCACGGGAACACCGTCTCCATGCCGCCGGCATCGATGTCCTCGGGCCGCATCTTGACGAACGTTCCGTTGCCGGTGGAGCGGGCGAGGAAGATGGTCTCGCCCTGGTACCGCGGGGTCCAGCCCGACGTCCACAGCACGGCCTTCTTGCCATCGGCGGTCTGCACCACCGGCTTCCACGGGTTCTTGATCAGACCGCCCGCGAACGCCACCAGGGTGCCGAGACCGAACGCGCCGAGCCCGATGCCCAGCGAGAGGCCGACGAGCTTGCGGCGCTTGATCGTCGAGCCCTCCAGCGCGTCGCCCAGGTTCGCCACGACCGTCTTGCGGTGGATCTCGGGGGAGGCGCCGTCGTGGCGGTCCTGGATCGAGATCTCCTGCGGGATGAACTTCTTCTGGTACAGCACCGCGCCGATGCCGATCGCCAGGATCGAGAGGCCGAACGTCAACCCGTACAGCGGTGTGGTGAGCGCGAAGATCCACTCACCCTCGGAGCCGTAGGGCCGGTACTCCCACGGCCAGAACAGGAACACCAGCAGCAGCGCCAGGCCCGAAAAACCGCCCAGCAGAAGCCAATACGAGACCACGCGGCCGGCGCGCTTCTCGGCCTTGGTGCCGGGGACCGGCCATCGGTCCTCCTTGTAGACGATCTCGACGCCGTCGAGTTTGCCGCCGAGTTCGACGAGCTCCTCGCGGGACATCGCCGCCAGTTCGGCGTCGGTGGGCTGACCCGGCACACCGGCCTGACCGGGTGCGTCGGTGCCCTTCGGGGTGTTGTCGGTGCCGTTACCCGGCTCGCTCATGCTCGCGCTCCGATCCACAGGGCCGCGATGATGACGGCCACCATGCCGATGATCCAGGCCGCCATGCCCTCGGGCGCCGGGCCGAACCCGCCGAGGCCGTAGCCGCCGTAGCTCGGGGTCTCCGCCGATTCGCGGACGTAGGCGACGATGTCGCGCTTCTCATCCGGCGACAGCTGCCGGTCCGAGAACTTGGGCATGTTCTGCGGGCCGGTGAGCATCGCGGTGTAGATCTGCGCGGGCTTGGCGTCGCCGAGGTCGGGCGCGTACTTACCCGACGACAGGGCGCCGCCCTTGCCGGTGAAGTTGTGGCACGACGCGCAGTTCAGCCGGAACAGGTCGCCACCGCGGGCCACGTTGTCGCCCAGCAGCGATTCCTGCGCGACGCGTCCGTTGTCGTCCCGCGGGACGACCGGGCCGCCGCCGTTGGCCTGCACGTAGGCGCCGATCGCATCGGTCTGCGCCTCGTCGAATTGCGGCGGCTTATCCGGAGCCTGGGCCTCGCCGCGCATCGCGGGCATGCGGCCGGTGGAGACCTGGAAGTACACCGCAGCCTCGCCGACGCCGATGAGGCTGGGCCCACGGTCCGGCACGCCCTGGAGGTTGACGCCGTGGCAGGTCACGCAGGAGGTGTCGAACAACTGCTTACCGGTGCGCAACAGCGCCGACTGCGATTCGTCGGCCACCGCAACCTGCGGCGAGGGCGTCAGGGTGGCGGCAAGACCGCCGGCGACGCCCAGTCCGAGCAGCAGCAGCACAGCACCTGACAGGCGCCTGCGTAGCCGACGGCGCGACTTGTCGGTCATCGAACCCCTTCTCATCGGACCGGTCGAGCCGGTCAACGGACTCATCGGCGAGCCGATCAACGGACGAAGTAAATGGTGGCGAACAGGGCGATCCAGACGATGTCGACGAAGTGCCAGTAGTACGACACCACGATCGACGCGGTGGCCTGGGCCGGAGTGAACTTACTCATCCGGGTCCGGGCCAAAAGAATGAGGAAGGCGACGAGGCCGCCGATGACGTGCAGTCCGTGGAATCCGGTGGCCAGGTAGAAGACCGATCCGTAAGCGCTGCTGGAGATGGTGGTGCCGTGCTCGACCAGGTGCCAGTACTCGTAGCCCTGGCCGAGGACGAAGAACAGGCCCATCGCGAAGGTGATGACGTACCAGCGGCGCAGCCCGAACACGTCGCCGCGCTCGGCGGCGAACACGCCCATCTGGCAGGTGAACGACGAGGCGATCAGCACCAGGGTGACCGGCACCGCCTGCACGAGGTTCAGCTCCGTTGGCGGCGGCGGCCACTCGCCGCCCGCCTGCGATCGGGCGGTGAAGTACATCGCAAACAGGCCAGCAAAGAACATCAGCTCGCTGGACAGCCACACAATGGTGCCGACACTGACCATGTTCGGCCGGTTCAGCGAATGTACTCGCGACGTGATTGCGGTTCCCGAGGTCCCTACAGCGCTCGTCACACCGCAAGTATGACGCTTTGTAGTTGTCGATCTCCACCCGGGTCCGGAGTTTCGTCAATAATCGCGTGGTGGCTCCTGAGAAAAACCCCGATTCCTTCACCTGGCCCCGGATCCTCGGCCGGCTCACCACCGGCCAGTCGCTCGAGAACGGGCAGGCGGCGTGGGCGATGGACCAGATCATGACCGGCGCGGCGACGCCCGCTCAGATCGCCGGCTTCGGGGTGTCGATGCGCATGAAGCGTCCGACGTCGGCCGAGGTGACCGAGTTGGCCGACACGATGCTCCAACATGCGCGGCGGGTTCCCACGGACGTGATCGGCACCGCGACCGTCGACGTGGTGGGCACCGGCGGCGATGGCGCCAACACCCAGAACCTGTCGACGATGGCGGCCATCGTCGTCGCGGCGGCGGAGGTGCCGGTGATCAAGCACGGGAACCGCGCCGCATCGTCGCTCTCGGGCGGTGCCGACACGCTCGAGGCGCTCGGGGTGCGGATCGACCTGGGCCCTGACGAAGTCGCGCGCAGCGTCGCCGAGGTCGGGATCGGGTTCGCGTTCGCCCCGCACTTCCACCCGTCGTACCGGCATGCGGGCGTGGTGCGCCGCGAGCTCGGGGTGCCGACGGTGTTCAACCTGCTGGGCCCGTTGACCAATCCCGCATCGCCGCGGGCCGGTCTGGTCGGCTGCGCGTGGGGGGAGCTGGCCGAGGTGATGGCCGGCGTGTTCGCGACCCGCGGGTCGAGCGTGCTGGTGGTGCACGGCGACGACGGTCTCGACGAGCTCACCACCACGACGACGAGCACGATCTGGCGGGTGCAGGCGGGCACCGTAGAGCGGCTGAAGTTCGACCCGGCCGCGTTCGGGTTCAAGCGCGCCGAGATCTCCGAACTGGTCGGCGGCGACGCGGAGGCCAACGCGGCATCGGTGCGGGCGGTGCTCGGCGGTGCGCCGGGCGCGGTGCGCGACGCCGTGATCCTCAACGCCGCGGGCGCTTTGGTGGCGCACGCGGGGCTAGCCAGCGACGCCAAATGGCTGCCGGCTTGGGAGAGCGGGCTGGCCAAGGCGTCCGAGGCCATCGACTCCGGGGCGGCCGAACAACTCCTCGCGCGATGGGTGCGGTTCACTCAACAGGCCTGACGCGGCGATCTGCTCGGCCGCGAGGCGGGCCGATCGTGCCGACGCCGCCCACGCCGCCCACCGGCCCGCGGCATGCGCGGGGGAGCAGTAGCCGTCCTCGGCGCGCACGATGCGCACCCCTGGCTGATGCAACCATCGCGCGATCAGCGCCGTCTCCTCGACAAGGGCACCGCCCAACGGTGCCGCGGACGGCAGAACCGCTTGTGCCCCAGCGCAAATCGCGTCGACGACGGGCATCGGCGGCACGCCGCGCGGGGCGTTGCCCGCGGCCGCCAGCTGGCCGTTGCGGACCACCGCCAGATGCCAACCGCCGCTGCCGTCCGGACGGGCCGCGACCAGTTCGGTGACGGCGGCCAGCGCCCGCAGCCGCTGCCCGCGCCACAGCCCGTCGATGCCGGTGGCGGCATGGTCGCGCAGGCGGGCCGCCGTCTCGTAGCGGCCGCGGTCGGCGAGGTCGGTGATGTGGGCCAGTACGGCGGCCAGCGCCCGGCCGTCGCGGCCGGCTATCAAATCGGCGGCCCGCGCGACCGTCGCGGCGTACTCGGCGGCACAGGCGTCGCGCGGTGCCGGGCACGGGGACAGCTCGCGTTCGGGACAGGCGGGGCCGTGCACCGCCGTACGTCCCAGCTTCTTGGTGCACGTCCGGATGCCGGTGAACCGGGCCAGCAGAGCGGCGGTGTCGACGGCGTCGGCGCGGGCGCGGAACGGGCCGATCACCGCGTCGTGCTTCGGGGTGCGCACGATCGAAAACCGCGGAAAAGCCTCGTCGGTCAACGTGATCCACCACCATCGGTGCGGGAACTTGGACCGGCGGTTGTACGGCGGGGCGTGCGCGGCCAGCAGGCGCAGCTCGCGCACCCCGGCCTCGAGATCGTGCGCGCACTCGACGTGGTCGACCGCCGTGGCCAGCGAGGCCATCTCCTTGATGCGGGTGCGGGTATCCGAGCCGTTGAAGTACTGGCCGACGCGTCGGCGCAGGTTGACGGCCGTGCCGACGTACAGCACCTCGGCGGCGGGGCCGCGGAACAGGTACACGCCCGGCCGATGGGGTAGCGCCGAGGCCAGGTGGCGGTTGCGACGCTGCGCCGGGGTGACGTCGGGCAGGTACGACCGCAGGTCGGTGTAGGTGTGCACGCCCTGATTGCCCACGCGCTCGATCAGCCCGTGCAGGACGTCGACGGTGGCGCGGGCGTCGTCGAGCGCGCGGTGTGTCGGGGTGGTGCTCGCGCTGAACAACCGGGCCAGCGCGGAGAGTCGCACGCTCGGCGCCTCGTCGCGGGTGAGCACCCGGCGGGCCAGTTTGACCGTGCACAACACCGGCGGCCTGGGCCAGGGGATCTGACACCGTTCGGCGGCCGCCCGCAGGAACCCGATGTCGAACCCGGCGTTGTGGGCGACGAGCACCGCGCCCCGGGAGAATTCGAGGAAGGCCGGCAGCACCGACTCGATCCTCGGCGCATTGCACACCATGGCGGTGGTGATGCCGGTGAGCGCGACGATCTGCGGTGGGATGCTGCGGCCCGGGTCGATGAGCGTCGCGAGTTCGCCGAGCACGACGCCCCCGCGCACCTTGACCGCCCCGATCTCGGTGATCGCGTCGTGGTTGTCCCCGCTCGCGCGGCCCCCGGTGGTTTCCAGGTCGACGACGACGAACGTGGTGGCGCGCAGCGAGACGTCAGCCTGCCGATCGACATCGGCGAAGCTGAGCTGGCTCACGGGTCGACGGTAGAAAACACCACCGACAGTCTCGGGTTGCCACGCGGGCCCGGCGAACTTGTCGGTGCCTCCCGATAGCGTGCGGACCGCACCGACCGAGAGGAGCCATTCGTGGGCACGGTGAAGATCGACTGCGATGACTGCGCGGTCCGCGGACCCGGATGTCAGGACTGCGTCGTGAGCGTTTTGTTGGGCGTACCCGACACCTTGTTGGACGACGAGCGCCGGGCGTTGGAGGTGCTCGCCGATGTCGGCCTGGCGCCGCGCCTGCGACTGGTACCCGTGCGTCGGGACGGAAGTTCAGGTGTCGCCTGACGACACGCGGCATGACGGGCGGACGAAGGAAATATGAGCTGCCTGTTAAATTTGCGTCTTCTGTTGGACAACCCCGATGCCGTTTCGTAACCTGTCTGAGACCTAAGGGCAGTTCGACACGGCTTCGTTCCGGATGTTGAAGGACGCAAAATCTTGAGGCTCGACCGCACGCGCTTGACCATTCGCGGGTTTCTCCACCTCTTAGTCGGCGCGATAGTCGGTATCACCTTCTTCGCCGGCCTCTCCGCGATCAGTGTGCAGGCCGATCCGGCCGACGACGCGCTGGCGAAGCTCAACGAGCTCTCGCGCCAGGCCGAGCAGACCACCGAGGCCATGCACTCGGCGCAGCTCGATCTCGACAACAAGCTGGCCATCCAGCGCGACGCGGAAGCCAAGCACGCGGCCGATCAGGCGGCGGCGACCAAGGCCCGCGAACAGTTGGCAAACTTCCAGGCGGCCGTCGACAAGGTTGCCGCGGCGCAGTACATGGGCGGCAGGACCGACGGCCTGGACGCGATGCTGACGGCCAACTCCCCGCAGGGCCTCATCGACCAGTTGTCGGTGCAGCGCGTGATGGCCGCCGAGATGTCGGCGCAGATGAAGAGCTACCGCGAAATCGGCAAGCAGGCCGCGCTGGCCGAAGAGGCGTCCGCGAAGTCGGCCGCCGAAGCCAAGACCGCCGCCGAACAGGCGGCCGCCGTGCGGGCGGATCTACAGTCCAAGCAGAGCCGGCTGCAGGTGCAGATCGCGGTGGTGAAGTCGCAGTACGAGGCGCTGACGCCGCAGCAGCGGGACGCGTTGGCCGCCGTCCCGGCCGGACCTCCGGTGCCCCCGCCCGCTCCGCTGCCGCCCGGTGGTGACCCCGCGGTGATGGCGGCGCCGCCCGCGCCCGATGCCATCCCGCCCGGCGACATGGCGCCGCCGGTCGGCGGACACTCCGCGACCGTCATCCAGGCCGCGCTGAGCCGCATCGGTTCGCCGTACTCGTGGGGCGGTTCCGGTCCGAACGCCTTCGACTGCTCCGGGTTGGTCATGTGGTCGTTCCAGCAGGCGGGCATCTCGCTGCCGCACTCCAGCCAGGCCCTGGCCAACGGCGGGCAGTCGGTGTCGCGGGATCAGATGCAGCCGGGCGACCTGGTGACCTACTACTCCGATGCCTCGCACGTCGGCATCTACATCGGTGACGGAATGATGGTGCACGCCTCGACCTACGGCACGCCGGTGCGAGTCGCCCCGGTGGACAATGCGCCGATCTACAACGTCCGCCGTTACTGACCGCCGCAGCACCGCGCACGCGAGGAGCAGGTCCAGGCTCGCGGCGTTGCTCGTCGCCGAGTTGGTCTTCGCGCTGTTGCTCATCGGTCGTTCCGAGGTGCCCTCCGGTCCGATGGTGGCCACGCCGCCCACCCCGGCGTCGCTGACCACACCGACGGCCGCGTCCCGCATCCACACCCTCGATGACGGCCGCGTGGTGCGGTTGGTGAACCTGGGCGGGCCGCGGTCCGAGGAACTGCTGTCGCGGATCGGGGCCGAGATGGACGGGGCCGCAACGGCGGTCACCGGGTTCTGGGGGCCCCGATGGCCGCGCGAGGTCGTGATCGCGGCCGCGGGCACCGAGGCGCAGTTCGCGTCGCTGGGCGGCGGTGACTCCGGCACCGCGGCCACCACCACCGACGAGCGGATCATGTTCGCCCCCGCAGCGGCGGATGTCAGCCCGGCCGCGCTGCGAATTGTGTTGCGCCATGAGCTGTTTCACTATGCGGCCCGTGCCGAAACCGCGGCCGACGCGCCCCGCTGGCTCACCGAGGGGGTGGCGGACTACGTGGCCAGGCCCGCGGCGCCGAAGCCCGACCCGGCGACGCTCGCGCTGCCGACCGACGCCGAGCTGGCCGGACCCGCCCGGTCGCTCGCCTACGACCGGGCCTGGTGGTTCAGCCGGTTCGTCGCCGACCGGTACGGCGCCGCCACGCTGCTCGAGCTGTACCGGCGGGCGTGCGGACCCGGACACCCCGACGTCGCGACGGCGGTGCGGGACACGCTGGGAACCGACCTGGACGCGGTGCTGGCCGGGTGGCGGCAGTGGGCGAGCGGCTGACGTGAGTCGGGTTCTGTTGGTCACCAACGACTTTCCACCGCGCCGCGGTGGCATCCAGTCCTATCTGCAGGAGCTGGTCGACCACCTCGTCGCCGACGGGCGGCACACACTCACGGTGTACGCGCCGAAGTGGAAGGGCTCCGACGACTTCGATCGGGACGCCCCGTATCGGGTGGTGCGGCACCCGACCACCCTCATGCTGCCCGAGCCGTCGGTGATCGGCCGGATGCGCCGCCTCATCGAACAGACCTCCGCGGAGACGGTGTGGTTCGGCGCGGCCGCCCCGTTGGCGTTGATGGCACCTCTGGCGCGAGACGCCGGCGCGCGCCGGGTGATCGCCAGCACGCACGGCCACGAGGTCGGCTGGTCGATGTTGCCTTTCGCGCGAAACGCCCTGCGCCGCATCGGATCCGGAACGGACGCTGTCACCTACGTCAGCCAGTACACCCGGCGCCGGTTCGCGTCGGCGTTCGGGCCGCGCGCCGCGCTCGAACACCTGCCGCCCGGTGTCGACACCGACCGGTTCACCCCCGATGAGGTCGCGCGCGCCGAGCTGCGGGCCCGCTACAACCTCGGCAGCCGGCCCGTCGTCGTCTGTCTGTCGCGCCTGGTGCCGCGCAAGGGGCAGGACATGTTGATCCGGGCGATGCCCGCGATCCGGCAACGCGTTCCCGGTGCGGCGCTGGTGATCGTCGGCGGCGGACCGTATCGGTCCACCCTGCACAAGCTCGCGCACAGCTTCGGGGTGGACGAGCACGTCGTCTTCACCGACGCGGTTCCCGGCGACGAGTTGCCCGCCCATCACGCCATGGCCGACGTGTTCGCGATGCCGTGCCGCACCCGTGGTGCCGGCCTGGATGTCGAGGGGCTGGGCATCGTCTACCTCGAGGCGTCCGCCAGTGGTGTTCCGGTGGTGGCGGGCCGCTCGGGCGGTGCGCCGGAGACCGTGCGCGACGGGCAGACCGGCACGGTGGTCGACGGATGGGACGTCGGCGCGATCGCCGCAGCGGTCGGTGACCTGCTGGCCGACCCGGACCGCGCGGTGCGGATGGGCGCGGCGGGCAGGCGCTGGGTGGTGGACAACTGGCAGTGGCACACCCAGGCCAAGCGGCTGTCGGAGCTGCTCTACCCGGCGTAGATCGCTTCGATGTCGCTGGCGAACTTCTGCGCCACGACCTTGCGCTTGACCTTCAACGTCGGGGTCAGCTCGCCGGTGTCCTCGGTGAAGTCGACGGGCAGGATGCGGAACTTGCGGATCGCCTCGGCCTTCGACACCGCCTGGTTGGCCTCCTTGACCGCGAGATCGATCTCGGCGACCAGATCGGGGTCGTTCGCCAGATCGCCGACCGACGCGCCCGCGCTCTTGCCGTTGCGCTCCTTCCACCCCTCGATCGCCTCGGGGTCGATCGTGATCAGCGCGCCGATGAACGGTTTGGCGTCCCCGACCGCCATCGCCTGGCTGATCAGCGGGTGCGCCCGCAAGCGGTCCTCGAGGATCGCGGGCGCGACGTTCTTGCCGCCGGCGGTGACGATGATCTCCTTCTTGCGGCCGATGATGGTCAGGAAGCCGCCCTCGTCGATCGCGCCGAGGTCGCCGGTGTGGAACCAGCCGTCGGAGAACACGACCTTGGTCTCTTCGTCGTTGTTCCAGTAGCCGTTGAACACGACGCCGCCCTTGACCAGCAGCTCGTCGTCGTCGTTGATCCGCATGCTGTTGCCCGGCAACGGCTTTCCGACCGATCCCACCTTGATGTCGTCGATCCGGTTGACGGTGATCGCTGCGCTGGTCTCGGTCAGGCCGTAGCCCTCGTAGATTGTCAGCCCGACACCGCGGTAGAAGTGTCCGAGCCGCGCGCCCAACGGGGCGCCGCCGGAGATCGCCCCGCGGCAGTCGCCGCCCAGCGCCGCGCGCAACTTGCCGTAAACCAGTCGGTCGAACACGGCGTGCTTGGCCCGCAGCAGCAGGCCGGGACCGCCGGTGTCCTGCGCCTTGCTCCATTCGATCGCGGTGTCGGCCGCGATGTCGAAGATCCTGCCCTTGCCGTCGTTGCGGGCGTTCTGCTCGGCGGTGTTGTAGACCTTCTCGAACACGCGCGGCACCGACACCACGAGCGTCGGCTTGAACACCGCGAACGTCGGCACCAGGTTCTTGATGTCGCTGGTGAAGCCGAGCGTGACCTTGTACGTGAAGGCCGCGAGCGTGATCGCCCTGGCCAACACGTGCGCGAGCGGCAGGAACACCAGCATGCGTTCGCCCTTGTCGAGCAGGGTCGGGAAGCACTCCTTCGCGCCGCGGATCTCGTAAACCAGGTTCGAGTGGGTGAGCTGGCAGCCCTTGGGCTGACCGGTGGTGCCCGACGTGTAGATAAGCGTCGCGGGATCGGAGGACTTGATGGCGGCCAGCCGCTCGTCGAGTTGCCTGGCGTCGACCGATTTGCCCGCTTCGGCGAGTTCGTCGAGCGCGGGCGTGCCCGAGCCCTCGATCTTCAGCACCTCCCGCAGCGCGGGAAGCTCGTTGGTGAGGTGCTCGATCTTGCCCGCATGCGCGTCGGTCTCGGCGATCACCAGCACCGCCTCGGAGTCCCCGAGCACGAACTTCACCTGCTCGGCCGAGTTGGTCTCGTAGATCGGCACGGTGCGCGCGCCGGCGGCCAGGATCGCCAGATCGAGGATGGGCCACTCGTACCGCGTCGCGGACAGCAGCGCGACCCGGTCGCCCGGCGCCACGCCCTTGGCGATCAGACCCAGAGCGGCCGCGCGGATCTGTTCGGCCGCCTGCTTGCACGTGACGTCGGTCCAGGAACCGTCGACGAGGCGGCGGAAGATCACATGATCGGGATCGTCGCGCTCGTGGTCGAACACGGCGCTGACGACACTGTCGTGCTCGCCCACCGTGAAGGGCGCGGGAACACTGAACTCACGCACGATCTTGGCCTCTCGATCCGGCTGCTCTTGCCGTGTCCACCCTAGTCGGCCGGGATCGGGGGCAGGTTCGTATGTGAAGCTGGTGTGCCATGAACAGCATTCAGATCGCCGACGACACGTTCGTCGCGGCGGACCCCGCCGAGGTCGGCCGCTATATCGCCGATCCCGCGAGCTGGCGGCGGTGGTGGCCCGACCTGCGGTTGACGGTCGTGGAGGATCGCGGCGACAAGGGCCACCGCTGGGCGGTAACGGGGGCGCTCGTCGGGACCATGGAGGTATGGCTGGAACCGGTGCTCGACGGCGTCGTCCTGCACTACTTCCTGCACGCCGAGCCGGCGGGTGTGGCGGCCTGGCAGCTGGCCAAGATGAATCTCGCGAAGACGGTCCACCGGCGTCGGGTCGCGGGTAAGAACATGGCATTCGAGGTGAAGCAGCGGCTGGAGGCCACACGCCCGGTGGGGGTGTCGCCATTGGCCGTCGAGTCGCCGTGAGTGCACACTCGGCGACGGGACGCGTGCAGCGCAGGGGAGGGTAGATTTTCAACGTGGCGGACAAGACGGCGCAGACCATCTACATCGATGCCGATCCTTCGACGGTCATGGATGTCATCGCGGACATCGGGTCCTATCCGGACTGGGTGGCCGAGTACAAGGAGACCGAGGTTCTCGAGGCAGACGCCGAGGGCTATCCGAAGACCGCCCGGCTGGTGCTCGACGCGGCCGTCCTCAAGGACACCATGGTGCTCTCCTACATCTGGCCGCCGGACCGCCAGTCGGTGACGTGGTCGCTGGTGTCGAGCTCGCTGCTCAAGTCGCTGGATGGCGCATATCGGCTGTCGCCCAAGGGATCAGGGACCGACGTCACCTATGAGCTGTCGGTCGATCTGATCATCCCGATGATCGGCCTGCTGAAGCGGAAGGCCGAACGGCGCCTCACGGACACCGCGTTGAAGGACCTCAAGAAACGAGTCGAGGCTGAGTGAGCTGAATGCCACCGACCCGCCCGTCGCCAGAATCGGCCTGTTCGTCGGTAAGGGCGGAGTCGGCAAGTCGACGTTGGCGACGGCCACCGCCGTGCGTGACGCGCGCGCTGGGCTGCGGGTACTGATCGTCTCGACCGATCAGGCGCATTCCATCGGCGACGTGCTCGGCACCACCGTCACCCCGACCGGTTCGCGCGAACCCACCCGGGTGTTCACCGACGACGCCGACGCCGGCGGCGGATCACTGGACGCGCTCGCGCTCGACACCCTGGCGTTGCTCGAGGCGCGCTGGCGCGACATCGCCGGCCTGTTGTCCGACCGGTTCCCAGATTCCGAGTTGGGAAGCGTTGCCCCCGAAGAGCTCTCGGCGTTGCCGGGCGTGCAGGAGGTGCTCGGCCTGCACGAGGTGGGCGAACTGGCGGCCTCCGGACACTGGGACCGCATCGTGGTGGACTGCGCGTCGACCGCCGACGCGCTGCGCATGCTGACCCTGCCCGCGACGTTCGGCCTGTACCTGGAGCGGGCGTGGCCGCGGCATCGGCGCCTGTCCACCGGAGCCGACGACCCGCACACCGCGGCCGTCGTCGCGCTGTTCGAACGCATCGGCGCAGGCACCGAATCGCTCGGCGCGATGCTCACCGACGGGTCCAAGGTCAGCGCGCACCTGGTGATGACCGCCGAGCGGGTGGTCGCCGCAGAGGCCGCGCGCACGTTGGGTTCGCTGGCGCTGATGGGCGTACAGGTCGCCGAGTTGATCGTCAACCAGATACTGGTACAAGACGATTCGTACGAATATCGCAACCTGCCCGAGCACCCCGCGTTCGACTGGTACACCGAGCGGATCTCCGAACAGCAGGCCGTGCTCGATCAGCTCGACGCGACGATCGGCGATGTCCAGCTCGTGCTGGTGCCGCATCTGGCCGGCGAGCCGATCGGCGCCAAAGCGCTCGGCGAGCTGCTCGACTGCGCACGCCGCCGCGACGGGTCTCCGCCGCCGGGACCGTTGCGCCCGGTCGTCGACCGCGAGTCGGGCTCCGGCCTCGAATCGGTGTACCGGCTACGGCTAGAGTTGCCGCAGGTCGACTCCTCGGCGTTGACGCTGGGCCGGGTCGACGACGACTTGATCATCGGCGCGGGGGGATTGCGGCGCCGAGTCCGATTGGCGTCCGTGTTGCGAAGATGCGTCGTGATGGACGCACAACTGCGAGGGTGTGAGTTGACCGTGCGGTTCCGACCGAATCCGGAGGTGTGGCCGAAGTGACGACGCCGCACGCCGATCTCGGCCCGGAGTTGCGGGCACTCGCGCAGGCGATCCTCGACAAGCTCGATCCCGCGGTGCGACTCGCCGCCGCGCGGGCGACCACCGGCACCGCGGGCAAGTGCCAGCAGGTGTGGTGCCCGGTGTGCGCTCTCGCGGCCCTGGCCGCCGGCGAACAGCATCCGCTGCTCACCGTCATCGCCGAGCACAGTGTCGCGTTGCTGGCCGTCGTCCGGGCGATCCTCGAACAGGCCGACGGCGCCACGGGTCCCGGGGGACCGCCGGACGGCCCGCCCGCGCCGCCGACCGAGCCGGGGCCCAACGGCGCCACGCCGTCCGGACCGGGGCGTTATCAGCACATCCCGGTGACCGTCGAGGAGTAGTCTTGCGCGCTGTGGTCGCATCCACAGTGCGTGGGTAAAGTTGTCGCAGAACACCGGCCGGTGTTCGATCACCGGGAGGGCCCATGTGGTATTGGCTGTTCAAGTACATCTTCATGGGTCCCCTCCTGTCGTTGCTGGGGCGGCCGAAAGTCGAAGGGCTGGAGCATGTTCCGGTCTCCGGCCCGGCGATTCTGGCCAGTAATCACCTTGCGGTCGCAGACAGTTTTTATTTGCCCCTGGTGGTCAGTCGCAGGATCACGTTCCTGGCCAAGGCGGAGTACTTCACCGGCACCGGCCTGAAGGGCTGGTTCACCCGCTGGTTCTACACCGTCGCCGGTCAGGTGCCGATCGACCGCACGGACGCCGACAGCGCGCAGAGCGCGTTGAACACCGCGGCGCGCATCCTCGGCGAGGGCAAGCTGCTCGGGATGTATCCGGAGGGCACCCGCTCGCCGGACGGACGGCTCTACAAGGGCAAGACCGGCCTGGCCCGGTTGGCGCTGCAGAGCGGTGTGCCGGTCATTCCGGTCGCGATGATCGGAACCGACGTCGTCAACCCGCCGGGCAGCAAGATGTGGCACTTCGGCCGGGTCCAGGTGAAGTTCGGTGCGCCGATGGACTTCAGTCGCTTCGAGGGGTTGGCGGGCAATCGTTTCATCGAGCGCGCGGTCATCGACGAGGTGATGTACGAGCTGATGCGGTTGTCCGGTCAGGAGTACGTCGACCTCTACGCCGCCGACATCAAGGAGGGTAGGGCCGACGACACGACAAAGCCGTCGGCTCGCATGCCGCAGGTAGCCGCAGGCTGAGCCCGACCGCCTAGTTGACCGCGGGCACGGGAGCCGCGCCGACGACCGGCCTGCTGCGCACCGCGGGCGCCACCGTCAGCGTGCCGGAGACGACGATCACCGCGATCGCCCACCACACGTAGGAGCCGCCGGCCAGCTGACGCCACAGCGACGCCGCGGTCTCCTGGTGCTCGGGCATCAGCGTGATCGGAGTCCACACCATCAGCGCGAAGCCCGCCGCCGTCACCACGCCCAGCGCCGCGTGCCGCTTGCGATAGGCCACCAGCGCCGTGACCAGCAGCGTCGGGAGCGCCCACACCCAGTGGTGCGACCACGATACCGGCGAGACCACCAAACCGAACATGGCCACGCAGATCAGCGCGAGCACGGGTTCGTCGGCCTTGAGCACCCGTCGCACCGCCCAGACGGTGAGCGCCAGCACCGCGAGGCACGCCGCGGTCCACAACACGAACCGGGGGCCTTCGCCGAGCCCGAGCCGGGCCAGTGCGCCCGCGATGTTCTGATTGGTGTTCAGCGTGGCCGTGCCGATGCGATCGGTGTTGCGCACGGTCTCGGTCCAGTACTCGAGCGAGTCGCGCCAGGCGAACGCCACCCCGACCAGCGTGGCGACGATGGCCGACACCACCGTCACCACCACCGCGCGGACGTCGCGGCGCAGCACGAAGTACAGCAGGAAGACCGCGGGCGTGAGCTTCAGCGCGATCGCCAGGCCCAGGAGCATGCCGCGCGGCCACGGGGTCCGGCGTGGCACACAATCGGCGATCACGAGCGTCATCAGCACGACGTTGATCTGCCCGAAGTCGAAGTTGGACCGGATCGGCTCCAGGTAGACCACGGTGGGCGCGACGATGGCCGCGGCCAGCCACGCTTGCCGCAGCCAAGCGGGTTCGGCGGTCACCGACGTCTGCGGCCACACGTCGCAGCGGTGCAGCACGATCGTCACCGCGACGACGAGCAGCACCAGCGTGGTCACCGTGATGGCCACGCTGGCCGCCTCCAGCGACAACAGCGCGAACGGCGCGAACGCGACGGCGGCCAGCGGCGGGTAGGTGAACGGCAGGTCCAGGCCGCCGCGGGTGTGGAACATCGCGCCGTCGGCGTAGAGCGACCGCCCGTCCAGCCAGGCCTGCCCGCCCATCCGGTAGACGTCGACGTCGATGCGGTAGGGCATCCGGCCGAGCAAACGCCAGCCCGCCCAGACCAACGCCGCCAGGGTCAGCAGTTGGAACAGCCGCCAGGCGAGCGTTGGCCCCCAACCAGCCCCGCCGGGCGACCGCCACGTACTCATGTCACCGACCAGACTATCCGGGCACCACGGCGCGTCGGCCGGTATCCCGGGCACGACACGCGCAGGTCGGCGTAAGTTTTCTGCGTGCTCGCGGACTTACACCTTGTCTTCGGCATCCCGCACGCGCGGATGCCGCTCGTGTACTGCCTGATCGCGTTCATCCTCACGTTCTTCGTGACCCGCACGATCGTGCGGTACATCCGCAGCCACGCCGATAGCGATGCGCCCCGCAAGTGGTGGCAGCCGCGCAACATCGGCACTGGTAGTGGACTGCACATCCACCACGTGGTGATCGGCGTGGTGCTGGTCATGATCTCCGGTGTGACGATGGTGACGTTGGGCGTTGACGGGGGAGTACCCGAGTTCTCGGTGGCGGCAATCTTTTTCGGAATCGGTGCAGCGCTGGTGCTCGACGAGTTCGCGCTGATCCTGCACCTTCAGGACGTCTACTGGGCCGAGGACGGCAGGACCTCGGTCGACGCCGTCTTCGCGGCGGTGGCGGTCGCGGGCCTGTTGATCCTGGGTTTCAACCCGCTGTCGTTCTTCGACATCGACATCTGGCGCAACGACCCCTCGCTACTGGCGCGGGCCGGGGTGGTCGTGGCGGCCCTGCTGACGCTGGTGCTGGCCGTCATCGTGCTGCTCAAGGGCAAGGTGTGGACCGGCCTGGTCGGGATGTTCGTGACCCCGCTGCTGTTCGTCGGCGCGATCCGGTTGTCGCGGCCGCACGCTCCGTGGGCGCGCTGGCGCTACACCAACCGCCCGCGCAAGATGCACCGGGCGCTGGAGCGCGAACGCTGGCTGCGACGGCCGGTGGTGCAGGCCAAGCTCTGGCTGCAGGACGCGATCGCCGGTATGCCGAAGTTTCCCGACGATGCCAAGGTGGACGAGCAACTCGACCGCGAGATTCACGCCGCACCGGCTCCGAGGGACCGAACGGTCGCGGCGGAACCCGAGAAGGAACCCGCTTAGTGCGCTATTTCTACGACACCGAATTCATCGACAACGGCCGCACCATCGAGCTGATCTCGATCGGCGTCGCCGCCGAGGATGGCCGCGAATATTACGCGGTGTCAACCGAATTCAACCCCGAGCGGGCGGGCAGCTGGGTGCGTAAGCACGTGCTACCGAAGCTCCCGCCGCCGGCGTCGCAGCTGTGGCGCTCCCGTCGCCAGATCCGCTCCGAGTTGGAGGACTTCTTCGGGATCGACGGCGACGAGCCGATCGAGCTGTGGGCCTGGGTGGGCGCCTACGACCATGTCGTGCTGTGTCAGTTGTGGGGGCCGATGACCGATCTTCCGCCGGCGATCCCGCGCTTCACCCGCGAACTGCGCCAGTTCTGGGAGGAGCGCGGTTCGCCGCGGATGCCGCCGCGTCCGCGCGACGCCCACGACGCGCTGGTCGACGCCCGCCACAATTTGCGGCGGTACCAGCTGATGACCACGGGGGAAGCGCCGGGCCAGCGGTGAAATGCACATGTCGCGGGCCGTTACCATGAACGGGTGAACTGGACCGTCGACGTACCCATCGAACAGCTGCCCTCGTTGCCGCCGCTGCCCGATGAGCTGCGGCAGCGGCTCGACGCCGCACTCGCCAAGCCCGCGGTGCAGCAGCCGACCTGGGATGTCGAAGCGGCGAAGAACATGCGCACCGTGCTGGAGAGCGTCCCGCCGGTGACCGTGCCCGCCGAGGTGGAGCGCCTCAAGAGCCTGCTGGCCGACGTGGCCCGAGGTGAGGCGTTCCTGCTGCAGGGCGGCGACTGCGCCGAGACCTTCGTCAACAACACCGAACCCCACATCCGGGCCAACCTGCGCGCGCTGCTGCAGATGGCCGTCGTGCTGACCTACGGCGCCAGCGTGCCGGTCGTCAAGGTCGCCCGCATCGCCGGCCAGTACGCCAAGCCGCGCTCGGCCGACATCGACGCGCTCGGCCTGCGGTCCTATCGCGGCGACATGATCAACGGTTTCGCGCCCGACGCCGCCGTGCGTGAACACGATCCGTCGCGGCTGGTGCGCGCGTACGCCAACGCCAGCGCGGCGATGAACCTGGTGCGGGCGCTCACCGGCTCCGGCCTCGCGTCGCTGCACCTGGTGCACGACTGGAACCGCGAGTTCGTCCGCACCTCGCCAGCAGGTGCGCGGTACGAGGCACTGGCCGGTGAGATCGACCGCGCGCTGACGTTCATGAGCGCATGCGGTGTCGACAACCGCAACCTGGAGACCGCCGAGATCTACGCGAGCCACGAGGCGCTGGTGCTCGACTACGAGCGCGCGATGCTGCGGCTGTCGGAGACCGACGAGGGCTCCAAGCTCTATGACCTGTCCGCGCATTACGTGTGGATCGGTGAGCGCACCCGCCAGCTCGACGGCGCGCACATCGCGTTCGCCGAGGTGATCGCGAACCCGATCGGGGTCAAGCTGGGCCCGACCATGACGCCGGAACTGGCCGTCGAGTACGTCGAGCGCCTCGACCCGAACAACGAGCCGGGCCGGCTGACGCTCGTCACCCGCATGGGCAACAACAAGGTGCGCGATCTGCTGCCGCCGATCATCGAGAAGGTCCAGGCCACCGGGCACCAGGTGGTCTGGCAGTGCGACCCGATGCACGGCAACACCCACGAGTCCTCGACCGGCTACAAGACCCGCCACTTCGACCGGATCGTCGATGAGGTGCAGGGCTACTTCGAGGTGCACAGGGCGCTGGGCACCCATCCGGGCGGCATCCACGTCGAGATCACCGGCGAGAACGTCACCGAGTGCCTCGGTGGGGCACAGGACATTTCGGACGCGGACCTCGCCGGGCGCTACGAGACGGCGTGCGACCCCCGGTTGAACACGCAGCAGAGCCTGGAGTTGGCGTTCCTCGTCGCCGAGATGCTGCGCGACTAGTCGGACGACGATCAAGCGGCGAGGGACGAGCCGCGTTGAGGAGTCCGACGGTAGAACGAGTCGGACGGCGATCAAGCGGCGAGGGACGAGCCGCGTCGAGGAGTCCGACCGTAGGACTAGATCAGGTTCACCAGGTTGGCGCCCGCCGTCCACGCGCCTGCGGCGATCAGCGCCGTCAGCGTAAGCACCGCGACGACCCAGAACAGTAGGGCGCGCCGGGCACGCTGTCTGTCCCAGTAGAACTCCTCGAGCTCGATTCCGGCGAACCGTCCCGTCACCGGCTGATAGTCGGGCTCGGGCGCCGGTGAGTCGTCGCGCGGCAGCGTCCGTGTCGCCTGGCGTGGCGCACGCGGCGCCGGCGCAGGCGCCGGGGGACGGTGCAGTGTGGCCGAGGCGTGCTGCGCGGAGTTGCGCGGTGCGGGCACCCGGAACGGCGGCAGGCCGAGTTCATCGACGATCGCGTCCAGATCGTCGCGCATCTCGCGGGCGTCGGCGTAGCGCCGAGCCGGATCGCGGGCCGTCGCGTGCAGCACCAGATCGTCGAATTGCGCTGGGACACCGGCGATCACCGTGCTCGGGGCCGGGACGTCGTTGTCCATCCGCTGATACGCCACCGCCAGCGCCGAGTCACCGGCGAACGGGGTGTGGCCGGTCAGCAGCTCGTAGGTCAGGATGCCGGCCGCGTAGACGTCGCTGCGGGGATCCGCGTCGCCGGTGCTGACCTGTTCGGGGGACAGATACGCCGCGGTGCCCAGGATGACACTGGTCGAGGTGATCTTCGCCTCGGCCACGGCCCGAACCAGCCCGAAGTCGGCGATCTTGACGTCGCCGTCGTCGGAGATCAGCACGTTCTCGGGTTTGACGTCGCGATGCACCAGGCCCGCCCGGTGCGCGGCGGCCAGCCCACCGAGGACCGGGCCGAGCACCGCAGCGGCCGCGTGCGGGGGCATCGGCCCGCGCTCGCGCAGCAGCTCGCGCAGCGTGCCACCCTCCACGAGCTCCATCACCAGGAAGGGCGGGGGACCGCCCACCCGTCCGCCGCCCTGGTCGTACACCGCGACCAAGCCGGGGTCGGTCAACCGGGCCACGGCGCGGGCCTCGCGCTGGAACCGGGTCAGGAACTGGGCGTCACCCGCGTACCGCGTGTCCATCACCTTCAGCGCCACCGGCCGATCCAGGCGCAGATCCAACCCGCGGTAGACCGCCGACATTCCGCCGGTGGCGATCATGACGTCGACGCGGTACCTGCCGTCGAGCACGGTTCCCAGCAGCGGGTCCGTCTGCGGGTAGGCGTCCATCGCAGACATGTTACGGAGCGCGATACCGGCGGATTCGCCGCTCCGGCCGACGGTTATCGGATTTAGACTCGGTGCGGTGAGCAGCATTCCGGCCGCCGAGGACGTCCTCGATCCCGCGGAGGACGTCTATGACCTACCCACCGTCGCCGAGATGCTCGGCGTCGCGGTGACGAAAGTGCACCAACAACTGCGGGACGGCCATCTTATCGGTGTTCGTCGCAGTGGCACGGTGGTGATCCCGAAGGTCTTCTTCGACGACTCCGGCCACGTCGTCAAGAGCCTGCCCGGGTTGCTCGTCGTGTTGCGCGACGGGGGCTACCACGACACCGAGATCGTGCGCTGGCTCTTCACGCCCGACGCGTCGCTGACCATCAGGCGCGACGGCAGCACCGACGAGCTGCCTAATGCCCGGCCGGTTGATGCTCTTCACTCGCATCAGGCCCGCGAGGTGGTGCGTCGGGCCCAGGCGATGGCTTATTGACCGCTCGCGGTCGTGGCTTATTGACATCGGCCGCCGCTTCCGGGGCGCTCTTCAGCGAGTACCACGCGACCACGGCGCACGCCAGCGACAGCAGCACGTGCGACCACGAGTACATCCCGTGTGCGCCATCGGGTTTCCAGATCACGGTGATCCAGGTGGACAGGCCCGCGATGATCGCGATGGACCGCCGGCTCTGGGCCAGCGCGGCCACCACGGCCAGCGGCCACGTGTAATACCAAGGCAGCGCCGCGGGCACGAACAGCACGACGATCACCATGACCACCGCGATGCCGGTCAGTGCTTCGCGGTCGGTGTGCCGAAAACGCCACCACACGAACGGAAGTGACACCGCGATCACGGCGATGCCGATGATCCTCGCGACGTCGAGCACCGCGTAGAAGTTCACCGGCAGGAACAGCCCGCCGACGGCGTTGACGAGGTTGGCCGCCGCGGTGGGCAGCGTCAGCCAGTTGATGATCTTCACCGAACCCGCCAGCGCGGTGAGCCAGCCCAGGCCCACCCCGGCCGCGAGCGAGAGCACCGCGAAGACCACGGTGAAGATCAGCGCCGAGCCCACCGTCGCCACGACGAACGCCTTGACCGGCGGGAAGTCGCGCCTGTTGCGCAGGTCCCGCGCCCACACCCACACCAGGAACGGAAGCGCCAGTCCCGCCGTCGCTTTCACCGCCACGGCCGCGGCGATCAGGCTCACGCCCCATATGTGGCGGCCGGAGAGACTCACCGCGATGCCCGCCATCATCAGGCCGACCATCAGCATCTCGTTGTGCACGCCGCCCATCAGGTGGATGATCACCAGCGGATTGAGCACGCAGATCCACAGCGCGGTGGCACCGTCGGCGCCGATGTGTCGAGCGACCCTCGGCGCGGCCCAGATCAGCAGCGCCAGGCCCGGAAGCATGCACAGCCTCAGCAGCATCGTGCCCGCGACCACGTCCTCACCGACGAGCATCGTGACGAACTTCGCGATGAGGATGAACCCCGGTCCGTATGGCGCGGTGGTCGTGGTCCAGATCGGACTCACGTTGTCCAGCAACGAGTTCGGGTTGTCGACGGGGCCGACGGCGTACGGGTCGAGGCCGTCGCGCAGCAGCGCCCCCTGCGCGAGGTAGGAGTAGGTGTCGCGGCTGAACAGCGGGACGCTCAAAAGCAGTGGCGCAAGCCAGATTCCGGTGGTGGCGACCATGGTGTACTCGGTGGCGGTGCGGTTGATGACCTGGCGGCCCAGCCACAACCACGCCGCCAACATCACCGCCACGCCGCCCCACAGCAGGATCGATGACAGCACCAACCCGTGTCCGAACCGCAGCCACGACAGGTGCAGCGATTCGAGCAGCGGGTCATGCAGCCGTGTGCTGCCCGCCCCCAGTCCACCCGCGGTGATCAGCACCGCCCCGGCGAAGCCCAGGCGGGCGGGTTGGGCATGCGGTGACGTCACGAACGAGGTCAACCGCGAAACATGCGCAGAGAAACCGGCTTTCGTCGGCGGTTTCGACGGTGAGGTGGTCATGGCTATGCGGTTCGATTCGCGGCCAATCGGGCGAGCTCCGACAGCCCGGCCTTGGCCTGGGCGTCGATGGCGGCGGCGTCGAGGGTGTCGAGCGCGCGGCGGGTGAGTTCGGAGATGCGGTTCTCCACCGCTGCCAGCGCGCCGACGGACTCGATCACCTGGCACAGCTCCTTGACCTGGGCGTCGGTCAGCGTCGAGCCGATGGAGGTGCGCAGCAGCTTGGCCGCCACCGGATCGGCCTTCTCCGCCAGCTCCACCGCCTCGGCCACCAGCACGGTGCGCTTACCGGCCCGCAGGTCGTCGCCGGACGGCTTGCCGGTCACCGCGGGGTCGCCGAAGACGCCGAGCACGTCGTCGCGCAGCTGGAACGCGACCCCGAGGTCGGTGCCGAACTCGTGGAAGGCGGCCTGCACGTCGGGCCGGTCGGCAGCCGCGGCGGCCCCGAGCTGCAACGGCCGGGTGATCGTGTACGACGCGGTCTTGTAGATGTTGACGGTCAGCGCCGAGGCCACCGAGTCCGCACCGCTGGCCTCGGCGGCGATGTCGAGGTACTGCCCGCCCAGCACCTCGGTGCGGATCGCGCTCCACACCGTGCGGACCCGCGCGGCGGCGTCGGCGGACAGGTCGGCCGTGGCCACCACGTCATCGGCCCACACCAGCGCCAGGTCGCCCAGCAGGATGGCCGCCGAGATGCCGAACTGCTCGGGTGAGCCGTGCCAGCCGTGTGAGCGGTGCCGCTCGGTGAACAGCCGGTGCACGGTCGGATGCCCGCGCCGCGTCGCCGAGGCGTCGATGACGTCGTCGTGCACCAGCGCGCACGCGTGCAGGAGTTCGAGCGCCGAGCACAACCGCAGCACGTCCGGATCGAGGGGGTTCTCGGGTCGCTCGGCCACCGCCCGCCAGCCCCAGTAGGCGAACGCGGGCCGCAGCCGCTTGCCGCCGCGCAGCACGAATTCCTCCAGCGCGGCGGTCATTTCGGCGTAGTCGTCGCCCATGTAGGCGCATTCGCTGCGGCGCTCCTGCAGATAGCTACGCAGCTGATCGGTGACGGCGCCCGCCAGCTCGACGGCCGACGGTGCCGTGGCATTCACGCTCAGCGGGCGCCCCTTTCTCTGTGCGACCACCCTGCCCCGAACGTCCTTCAGCGTAGAGCCTGCGTGTGCGGTCCGAGCAAGTCAGACGGCCGTCACTCGCTGGGTTCGCCCACTTTCGGCGACTGATCGCGGCTCAAGTAGGCCAGCGTGCCGATGATGGCCGCGACCACGAACGAGCCCAGACCCAGCCAGATCGCGGCGCCGGTGAAGGACCGCGCGCTGGGATCGGTGTAGCGGGCCTGGGCGTTCAGCGTGCTGACCACCCCGGGTCGCAGCTTCCATTCGACGATCTCGGTCGACACCTGATCGCCGTTGGTCGAGGTGACCTCGCCGGGGAACGACACCGTCACCGAGACGTCGGCCTCCGAATCGCTGAGCGAGGTCAGGTCGGCGCGGCCCTCGAGAATGACCAGGTCGCCCGCGCGGCGCAGCGAGAGGTCGACGCCCGCGGCGTCGCGGTTCATGTTGGCCAGCTGGGGCAGCTCGGCGAAGGTGAGGTCGGAGAACACCGCCTGGGACCCCACGTAGTCGTCGCGGCTGTACTCCGAGACCGCCACTTTGTTGGCGAACGGCAGGTTGTTCAGCAGCTGCGGTCCCTTGTCGTCGGCGTTGCGCGGCTTCGCCGCGGCGACGATCTGACCGGACACCCGGTCGTCGGGGGAGACCGTGATCGACGCCCGCACCCGGACGCAGCCGACGGCCGTCGGGAGCACGACGAGCATCAGCATCACGAGTGCGAGCAAGCGGGTTCTGCTGCTGCGGTGGCGGGCCGGCACGTGGTCATCGTGCCAGACCGTCCCGCTCACAGCGGCAAAGACCGGCCCAGGATCGCGAAAGCCCGCGGATCGCCCGCGAAGTGGTAGCCGCGGATGACATCGGTGAAGCCGAGCCGGCGGTACAGCCGCCAAGCCCGGTTGGCCTCACCGTTGATCTCGGGCGTCGACAACAGCACGTGCGACTCCTGCCGGCCGGCCAGCAGGCGGCGGGCCAGCGCCTCGCCGAGCCCGCGGCCCTGGGCGCGGGGGTGGATGTGCAGTTCGGTCAGCTCGAAATAGCTCGTCATCAGCCGGTCGATGTGCGTGCGGTCCGCGCCCACCCGCTGCAGTCCGGCCACCACCTGCTGCTGCCACCACTGGTCGGGGGCGCCGCAGTAGCCGTAGGCGATGCCGACCATCGGGGCCGACGCCAGCTCGGCCGCCTCGACGGGTGCCTCGTCGGCGGACACCGCCGCGACGGCCTTCCACCCCGGCCTGCGGGTGTGCTCGAGCCACATCGATGCCCGCTGGGCCTCGGTGCCGCGCGGATAGCGCATCGCGTCGACGTAGACCGCGAGTGCGTCACCGAGCCGGCGTTGCATATCGCTCGGCGACAGATCGATCAGAAATGTCGCCAACTGTGTCTGCCTCTCCGCGTGTCGGGCGGTGTCGTTGCACCCATTATCGAGTGGACCCGCCTGCGCCTCCCAGGCGGCGGCGCACGTCATACAATCGTGGGTCGAACTAGGTGGTACGGCTCAGATCGACCTCGTATCATGACTGTTAGATGCCCGTGAACGCGGGCACACACGAGTTTGAACAACGAGAAGGCCGCGGGCGGCCCCTGGGTTCCGAGGGAGGGACGAATGCCACTCTCCGATCATGAGCAGCGCATGCTCGATCAGATCGAGAGCGCGCTCTACGCCGAGGACCCGAAGTTCGCTTCGAGTGTTCGAGGCGGAACCTTGCGCGCGCCCTCGACTCGGCGCCGTCTCCAGGGCGCCGCGCTCTTCGTGCTCGGCCTCGCGATGCTGGTCTCCGGCGTCGCGTTCCCCGCCACCCAGATCAGTGGTTTCCCGGTGCTGTCGGTCCTCGGCTTCATCGTGATGTTCGGCGGTGTGGTCTTCGCGATCACCGGCCCCCGCATCCCGGGCGGCCGCGACCATTCGGTTGCCGAACCGGGCGGCCCCCGCCCGAAGCGCGGCAAGGGTTCGGGTGGTTCGTTCGCCAGCCGCATGGAGGACCGCTTCCGCCGTCGCTTCGACGAATAGGCCTTAACCCGACACAGGGGTAGCCCGCAGGCGCGGGCTGCCCCTTTTTTCGCGTCTGGGGCCGGTTCGCGCCCCACTCGTCCCCAACGCCTCGATATGGCCCGTTGACCAGCACTTTTCCCGCCCGAGGGGTCGTGGGTCCCCGCCCGCTCGTCGCCGAACGTGCCGTCGCAGGGGTCGCCGTGGGGACGCAACCGGAATTTTGAGGCACAAATGGCGGAAGGTGGGGGATTGTGGGGTAAAGTGGCGGACAACGGAGCGACCGGGGTTCCGGATGGCAGGGCGTTGGAGGTGACGAGATGTTTCTCGGCACCTACACGCCGAAGCTCGACGACAAGGGGCGGCTCACGCTGCCCGCCAAGTTCCGCGACGCGCTGGCAGGAGGGTTGATGGTCACCAAAAGCCAAGATCACAGCCTTGCCGTCTATCCGCGCGCCGAGTTCGAAAAGCTGGCCCGACGGGCCTCGCAGGCATCGCGTAGCAACCCGGAAGCGCGCGCATTCCTGCGAAACCTGGCCGCCGCCACCGACGAACAGCATCCCGACGCACAAGGCCGAATCACGTTGTCGGCCGATCACCGTCGCTACGCGAACCTGTCCAAGGACTGCGTGGTGATCGGATCGGTCGACTACCTGGAAATCTGGGACTCCGCGGCATGGCAGGAGTACCAGCAGACCCACGAAGAGAACTTCTCCGCGGCCACCGATGAAGCTCTGCACGACATCATCTAATTCGGCGGTCGACCGGCACAGGCCTCAAGCCCGTGCATCGCGGCCTCTGCCCGAACCGGCCCTGGCGTACTTCCCCGACGCCAGGTCCGCGCTCTCGGACAGGGACCTCGGTGCAGGGGCGTTGGACAGAGGGAAGGCGATGGAACGGCGCAGCGGAGACCACGGACACATCCCCGTCCTGCTGGACCGCTGCGTCGAACTGCTCACCCCCGCGCTGACTCGGCGCGGCCCCGACGGCGAGGGCGCGGTGCTCGTCGACGCCACGCTCGGAGCCGGCGGACATGCCGAGCGCTTCCTGACCGAACTGCCCGGCCTGCGGCTCATCGGCCTGGACCGAGACCCCGATGCGCTGTGGATCGCCGGGGAGCGCCTGTCTCGGTTCGGTGACCGGGTGATGCTGGTCCGCACCCGGTACGACGGCATCGGTCGGGTGCTGGGCGACGACGGCTACTGGGCCAGCCAGGCCGACGGCATCTTGTTCGACCTCGGGGTGTCCTCGATGCAGCTGGACCGCACCGAGCGCGGATTCTCCTACGCCGCCGACGCTCCGCTGGACATGCGGATGGACCCCGACGCGGAACTGACCGCCGCCGACGTGGTGAACACCTACGACCAGAAGGCGCTGACCCGGCTGCTGCGGGAGTTTGGCGAGGAGCGTTTCGCGAGCCGGATCGCCGCCCAGCTGATCCGCAGGCGCGCCCGTCGACCGTTCCGCACCACCGGTGAGCTGGTCGAGCTGCTGTACGAGGCCATCCCCGCGCCGGCGCGGCGCACCGGGGGTCATCCGGCCAAGCGCACGTTCCAGGCACTGCGGATCGCGGTCAACGGCGAGCTGGACTCGCTGCGCGATGCGCTGCCCGCGGCGCTGGACGCCCTCACCCCCGGCGGGCGCATCGTGGTGATGGCCTATCAGTCCCTGGAGGATCGCATCGTCAAGGCGGCCTTCGCCTCCGCCACGGCATCCACAACGCCACCCGGCCTGCCGGTGGAACTGCCGGGTCACGAGCCGAAATTCGTCTCGCTGACCCGCGGTGCCGAGCGTGCGGCTCCCGAGGAGATCGAACGGAACCCGCGTAGCGCGCCGGTGCGGCTACGCGCATTGGAGAAGGTGGGGGCAGCGGAATGAGCGCGAAGCAGGCCAAGCAGGTCAAGCAGGCCAAGCGCGGAAAAGCGGTGCGCGGCAACGACGAGCGTCGGCGCACCGCCCGCGGTGCCCAGCGGCGTTCTACCGACCCGCAGGCGCGGCGCAAGCCGACCCGCGATCAGCGGCCGCAGCGGTCGGCCCCCCAGACCAACCCGATCCCGCGTCCGACCGGGGCGCCGGGCCGGCCCAAGAACACCAGCCAGGCCAAGGCTCGCGCCAAGGCGCGGAAGGCCAAGGCGCCAAAGGTCGTTCGGCCCCCGCTGCGCGAGCGGATCATCGTCAAGCTGGCCTCGATCGAGCTCAACCCGCGCGAGCTGGTCGCCAGGGTGCCGTTCGTGGTGCTGGTGATCGGGTCGCTGGGTGTCGGTCTCGGCACGACGCTGTGGCTGTCCACCGACGCGGCCGAGCGCTCCTATCAACTCGGCAACGCCCGCGAGACGAATCAGGCACTGCTGCAACAGAAAGAAGCGCTCGAACGCGACGTGCTCGAGGCGCAGGCGGCCCCCGCGCTGGCCGAGGCCGCGCGGGAGCTCGGGATGATCCCGTCCCGCGACACCGCACACCTCGTGCAGGATCCGGCGGGGAACTGGGTCGTCGTCGGCACCCCGAAACCGGCCGAAGGCGTTCCGCCGCCACCGCTGAACACCCCGCTGCCCGACGTGACCCCGCAGGCACCGCCGCCGCCGGCGCGGCCGGCGCCGCGGGTCGTCGACCCCCGTGAGGTCACCGTCCGGATGCCCACGCGCACGGCGCCGACGCCGGGTGTGCCGACACCGGGTGCGGCGGTGCCGCAGGCGATTCCCGCAGTGCCGCAGGCGGTTCCGGGACAGATTCCGGCTCCCGGTGCCGCGCCGACGGTCCCCGGTGCGGCACCCGTCATGCCCGGCGCGGCGCCCGGGCCGGTCGTGCCTGAGGCAGCGGGCGGCGCGCCGCACATCCCGGTCCCGCAGGCGCTGCCCGGTCCCGTCCCCGGCGCCGAACAGTTCAGTCCCGCGGTCGTGCCTCCGGCGGGTGCCGGCGCATGAGCCGCGGCGAGCGTCGGCCCCGCAAGACCGACACCCGCATGAAGCCGACCCCCGGTTCGCAGGAGCGCTCGGCGAAGGCTCGCCGCACCCGCGCCCCGATCACCGAAACCGGGCTGCGCAGCGCGTCTTTCGTGTTCCGCCACCGTGTCGGTAACGCGGCGATCTTCCTGGTGCTGATCGTCGCGGCCGGGCAGCTGTTCAATCTCCAGGTGCCCCGCGCGGACGGACTGCGGGCCGAGGCCGCAAGCCAGCTCAAGGTCACCGACGTCGACAAGGCCGTCCGCGGCTCGATCGTCGACCGCAACGACGACAAACTCGCCTTCACCATCGAGGCGCGCGCGCTGACCTTTCAGCCGCAGAAGGTGCGCAAGCAGCTGGAAGAGGCCAGGGCCAAGAGCACCGAGGCACCCGAGCCCGACCGCAGACTGCGCGACATCGCCGCGGAGGTGGCGTCGCGGCTGAACAACAAGCCGGATTCCGCCACGGTCCTCAAGAAGCTCAAGAGCAACGAGACCTTCGTCTATCTCGCGCGGGCGGTCGATCCCGCGATCGCCGAGGCCATCACCAAGAAGTTCCCCGAAGTCGGTTCGGAGCGACAGGATCTGCGCCAGTATCCGGGCGGCTCGCTGGCCGCCAACATCGTCGGCGGCATCGACTGGGACGGGCACGGCCTGCTGGGACTCGAGGATTCGATGGACGCCGTGCTGGCGGGCACGGACGGCTCGATCACCTACGACCGCGGCTCCGACGGCGTGGTCATCCCCGGCAGCTACCGCAACCGCCACGACGCGGTCGACGGTTCGACGGTGATGCTGACCATCGACGACGACATCCAGTTCTACGTCCAGCAGCAGGTGCAGCAGGCCAAGAACCTGTCCGGCGCCAAGAACGTCTCGGCGGTCGTGCTGGACGCGAAAACCGCTGAGGTGCTGGCGATGGCGAACGACAACACGTTCGACCCCAGCCAGGACATCGGCAGGCAGGAGGACCGCCAACTGGGCAACCCCGCGGTGTCGTCGCCGTACGAGCCCGGGTCGGTCAACAAGATCGTCACCGCCGCGTCGGTCATCGAGTACGGGCTGTCGCACCCCGACGAGGTGTTGCAGGTGCCCGGTTCGATCCACATGGGCGGCGTGACCGTCGGCGACGCGTGGGAGCACGGCACGATGCCGTACACCACCACCGGCATCTTCGGTAAGTCCTCCAACGTCGGCACGCTGATGCTGGCGCAACGCCTCGGCCCGGAGCGCTTCTTCGAGATGGCGCGCAAGTTCGGCCTCGGCCAGCGCACCGGCGTCGGGCTGCCGGGGGAAAGCGCGGGCCTGGTCCCGCCGATCGACCAGTGGTCGGGCAGCACCTTCGCCAACCTGCCCATCGGACAGGGGCTTTCGATGACGCTGCTGCAGATGGCCGGCATGTACCAGACCATCGCCAACGACGGCGTGCGCATCCCGCCGCGCGTCGTCAAGAGCACCATCGCCCCCGACGGCACCCGCACCGACGAGCCTCGCCCCGAGGGCATCCGGGTGGTGTCGACGGAGACCGCGCGCACGGTGCGGCACATGTTGCGCGCCACCGTGCAACGCGACCCGACCGGGGTTCAGCAGGGCACCGGCTCGCAGGCCGCGATCGAGGGCTACCAGATCTCCGGAAAGACGGGCACCGCCCAGCAGATCAACCCGGCCTGCGGCTGCTACTACGACGACGTCTACTGGATCACCTTCGCGGGCATCGCCACCACCGACGACCCGCGCTACGTCGTCGGCATCATGATGGACCACCCGCAGCGCACCGCCGACGGCCAGCCGGGCACCACATCGGCGCCGCTGTTCCACAACATCGCGTCCTGGTTGCTGCAGCGCGAGAACGTGCCGCTGTCGCCGGACCCCGAGTCGCGGTTGACGCTGGTAGCCGACTGAGGCGAGCGCGGACGCCCCGATATGCGGCGGGGCGGCGGGAGGGCGACTGGGTACTGTGTCAACGCCATGAACCTGCGACCCAGCCATCCCGCCGGCGCGGCGCTCGGACCGTTGGCCGGGCAGGTCCAGGCGGTGCCCGCGGGCGGCGCCGTACCGGACATCCGCGTCACCGGCGTCACGCTGCGCAGCGCGGACGTGGCACCAGGAGACCTGTTCGCGGCGCTGCCGGGCGCGTCGTCGCACGGCGCCCGCTACACCGCGGAGGCGGTCGCGAGCGGTGCGGTCGCGATCCTCACCGATCCCGACGGCCTGGCGCTTGTCGGTTCCGGCGTCGACGTTCCCGTTCTGGTCCACCCGGACCCCCGCTCGGTGCTCGGCGAGTTGGCCGCCGAGGTGTACGGACGGCCCTCCGAACGGCTGCGGGTCATCGGCGTCACCGGCACCTCCGGTAAGACCACGACCACCTATCTGGCCGAGGCCGGGTTGCGGTCGGCGGAGCGGGTGGCGGGGCTGATCGGCACCGTCGGCATCCGGATCGACGGACGCGATCAGGCGAGCGTCCTGACCACGCCCGAGGCGCCCGATCTGCAGGCGCTGCTCGCGGTGATGGTCGAGCAGGGCGTCGACACCGTCGTCATGGAGGTGTCGAGCCACGCGCTCACCCTCGGCCGCGTCGACGGCGTGCACTTCGCGGTCGGCGGGTTCACCAACCTGTCCCGCGATCACCTCGACTTCCATCCGACGATGCGGGACTACTTCGAGGCCAAGGCGCGACTGTTCCATCCCGAATCCCGCAACCGCGCAGACCTTTCCGTGCTGTGTGTGGACGACGACGCGGGCCGCGAGATGGCCAGGCTGGCAGTCGATCCGGTGACGGTCAGCGCGACCGGTCCCGTCGCCGACTGGCGCATCGAGGACATCCGCACCGTCGACCGCAGGGCGCAGGAGTTCTTCGCGGTGGATCCGGCCGGTGTGCACCACGGCGTGCGGATCGGGCTGCCGGGGCGCTACAACGTGGCCAACTGCCTGCTCGCGATCGCGCTGCTGGACGCCGTCGGGGTGTCACCCGAACAGGCCGCGCCGGGACTGCGCACCGCGTCGGTGCCCGGCCGGATGGAGCCCGTCGAGTGCGGGCAGGACTTCCTCGCGCTGGTCGACTACGCGCACAAGCCCGGCGCCCTGCAGGCCGTGCTGGAGACGCTGCGGGCGCAGAGCGAAGGCCGGTTGGCGGTCGTGTTCGGCGCGGGCGGCAACCGCGATCCGGGCAAGCGCGCGCCGATGGGTCGCGTCGCCGCCGAACTCGCCGACCTGGTGGTGGTCACCGACGACAATCCGCGCGATGAGGACCCGGCCGAGATCCGGGCGGCGATCGTCGGTGGGGCGGTGGGCGGGACAGATCCGAGCGCGGCGGACGGGGGAGAGGTCGTCGAGATCGGCGACCGCCGCGCCGCGATCGAGCACGCGGTGGCGTGGGCGCGGCCCGGCGATGTGGTGCTCGTCGCCGGCAAGGGTCATGAGGCGGGGCAGACCGCCGCCGGCGTGACGCGGCCCTTCGACGATCGCGAGGAACTGGCGCGGGCCCTCGAGGGGCGCCGAGCATGATCGATCTCACGCTCGCCCGGATCGCCGAGATCGTCGGCGGGCGGCTCACCGACATCTCCGACGCCGATGCCGCGAGCGTCAGGGTCACCGGCACCGTCGAATTCGATTCGCGCGCCGCCACCCCCGGCGGCCTCTTCCTTGCCCTGCCGGGCGCCCGCTCGGACGGACACGACTTCGCCGCGGCGGCCGTGCAGGCCGGTGCGGCGGCGGTGCTGGCGGCCCGCCCGGTCGGGGTGCCCGCGATCGTCGTCGACCCGACACCGGAGACCTCCGACCGCGCGGCAGGCGTGCTCGAACACGACGTGGACGGCTCCGGCGCGGCAGTGCTCACCGCGCTGGCGGAGCTGGCGGCCGCGGTTGCCGCCGAACTCGTCGCGGGCGGGCTCACGATCATCGGCATCACCGGATCGTCGGGGAAGACGTCGACCAAGGACCTGGTCGCCGCGGTGTTGGCCCCGCTGGGCGAGGTGGTCGCCCCTCCGGGATCGTTCAACAACGAGCTCGGGCATCCGTGGACGGTGCTGCGTGCGACGCGGTCCACCCGCTTCCTGGTTCTCGAGATGTCGGCGCGGCACCGCGGCAACATCGCGGCGCTGGCCGCGATCGCCCCGCCATCCATCGCGGTGGTGCTCAACGTCGGCACCGCACACCTCGGGGAATTCGGTTCGCGCGAAGCCATCGCCAAGACGAAAGCCGAACTGCCGCAATCGGTTCCGGCCTCGGGCGCGGTGGTGCTGAACGTCGACGACAGCGCGGTGGCGGCCATGGCCGCGCAGACGGCCGCGCGCATCGTGGCCGTGTCGCGGGAGCCGGGCGGGCGCGACGTCGATGTGTGGGCCGAGGCGGTCACGCTCGACGAACTGGCCAGGCCGCGGTTCGTCCTGCACGCAGGCGGGGAGCACATCGACGTCGCGCTGGCCGTCCACGGCGACCACCAGGTGTCGAACGCCCTGTGCGCGGCCGCCGTCGCGCGCGAATGTGGCGCCTCCCTCGAGCAGGTCGCCGCCGCACTGGCCACCGCGGGACCCGCGTCCAAACACCGCATGCAGGTCGTCACCCGCAGCGACGGCGTCACCGTCATCAACGACGCCTACAACGCCAACCCCGACTCGATGAGCGCGGGCCTCAAGGCGCTGGCGTGGATGGCCCGCGAGGGCGGAGGCCGCCGCAGCTGGGCCGTGCTCGGCGAGATGGCCGAACTGGGCGACGACGCGATATCCGAGCATGACCGCATCGGCCGACTGGCCGTGCGCTTAGATGTGTCACGACTCATCGTCGTCGGAACCGGGAGGACTATGAGCGCCATGCACCACGGCGCGGTGATGGAGGGATCGTGGGGCTCTGAGGCCACCATGGTCGCCGACGCCGACGAGGCGCTGGAACTCCTGCGCGCCGAACTGCAACCGTCCGACGTGGTGCTGGTGAAGGCGTCGAACGCGGCCGGCCTCGCCGCGCTGGCCGACGTGCTGGTCACCGAAGCCCGGGATCCGCACGCATGAGGCAGATCCTCATCGCCGTCGGCATCGCGCTGACGAGCTCGATCCTGCTCACTCCGCTGCTGATCCGGCTGTTCACCCGGCAAGGATTCGGTCACGAGATCCGCGAGGACGGCCCGCCCACCCACGCCAAGAAGCGCGGCACGCCCTCGATGGGCGGGGTGGCGATCGTCGCGGGCATCTGGGCCAGCTACCTGGGCACCCACCTCGTCGGCGTCGTGATCGACGGCCGGGGACCGTCGGCGTCCGGCCTGCTCGTGCTGTTTCTGGCCACCGCCCTTGGCGTCGTCGGGTTCATCGACGACCTGATCAAGATCCGCCGTTCGCGCAACCTGGGTCTGAACAAGACCGCCAAGACCGTCGGCATCCTGGCCGCCGCCGTGATCTTCGGCGTGCTGGCCCTGCAGTTCCGCAACGCCGACGGATTGACGCCGGGGTCCGCCGAACTCTCCTACGTGCGCGAGATCGCCACGGTCACACTGCCGCCCGTGCTGTTCGTGTTGTTCTGCATCGTCGTGGTCAGCGCGTGGTCGAACGCGGTCAACTTCACCGACGGGCTCGACGGGCTGGCCGCGGGCGCGATGGCGATGGTGTGCGCCGCCTACGTGCTGATCACGTTCTGGCAGTTCCGCAACGCCTGCGCCACCAGTCCCGGCCTCGGCTGCTACAACGTGCGCGACCCGCTCGATCTGGCGATCATCGCCGCGGCGACCGCGGGCGCGTGTATCGGCTTCCTGTGGTGGAACGCCGCACCGGCCAAGATCTTCATGGGCGACACGGGCTCGCTGGCCCTCGGCGGCATCATCGCCGGGCTGTCGGTGGCCAGCCGCACCGAGATGCTGGCCGTCGTGCTCGGCGCCCTGTTCGTCGCCGAGGTGGTGTCGGTTGTCGTGCAGATCCTGGCGTTCCGCACGACTGGCCGCCGGGTGTTCCGGATGGCGCCGTTCCACCACCATTTCGAGCTGGTCGGATGGGCCGAGACGACGGTGATCATCCGGTTCTGGTTGCTCACCGCGATCGCATGCGGGCTCGGCGTCGCGTTGTTCTACAGCGAATGGCTGACCACCGTCGGTGCCTGACATGACCGTCGAGCCGCTGCTGCCTGGGGCCCGGGTGCTGGTGACCGGCGCGGGTCTGACCGGCCGCTCGGTGAGCGCGGTGCTGGAGCCCACCGGCGTGCGGCTGACCATCTGCGACGACGATCCGCTGGCACTGCAGCGGTTGATCACCCCCGCCAAGGTGGTCACCACCGCCGAGGCCGAGGCCAACATCGGCGAATACGCGCTCGTCGTCACGAGCCCGGGATTCGCCCCGACCACGCCCGTGCTGGCGGCGGCGGCCGCGGCCGGCGTGCCGATCTGGGGCGACGTGGAACTGGCCTGGCGACTGGACCAGGCGGGCCGGTTCGGCCCGCCGCGGCGCTGGCTGGTCGTCACCGGCACCAACGGCAAAACCACGACGACATCGATGCTGCACGCCATGCTCGTTGCCGACGGCCGGCGCGCGGTCCTGTGCGGCAACATCGGCAACCCCGTGCTCGACGTGCTCGCCGAACCGTCCGACCTGCTCGCGGTCGAGCTGTCGAGCTTCCAGCTGCACTGGGCGCCGTCGCTGCGGCCGGACGCGGGCGTGGTGCTCAACGTCGCCGAGGACCATCTGGACTGGCACGGATCGATGGCCGCCTACGCCCACGCCAAGGCCCGCGTGCTGAACGGACGCGTCGCGGTCGTCGGGCTCGACGACCCGGTGGCCGCGGGCCTGCTCGCCACCGCGGACGCGCCGACCCACGTGGGTTTCCGGCTGGGCGAGCCCGGTCGCGGCGAACTGGGCGTGGTCGGCGGCACGCTGGTCGACAACGCGTTCGGCGATCCGCCCGACGGTGGATGGGCGCTGGCCGAGGCCGCGTCGATCTCGGTGGCCGGCCCGGTCGGCGTGCTCGACGCGCTGGCCGCCGCGGCGCTGGCCCGCGCGGTCGAGGTGCCCCCGGCCGCCGTCGCCGACGCGCTCGCCGGCTTCCGGGTCGGCAGGCACCGCGCCGAGGTGGTCGACACCGTCGACGGGGTCACCTACGTCGACGACTCGAAGGCCACCAATCCGCACGCCGCCCAGGCGTCGATCGCCGCCTATCCCCGCGTGGTGTGGGTGGCCGGCGGGCTGCTCAAGGGGGCATCCGTCGACGAACTCCTCGCTTCGGTTGCGAATCGGCTGGTCGGAGCCGTGTTGATCGGCCGCGACCGCGCGCTGATCGCCGACGCGTTGGCGCGACACGCCCCGGATGTCCCCGTCATCGAGGTTGTGACGGGGGAGGATTTTGGGGTGCAAGGGACAAATGGGTCGGATGTTAGTGCTGTTACTAGTGTGATCAGACTCGAAGGTCAGCCCTCCGGCGACGCGATCATGGCCGCAGTGGTCGACGCCGCCCGCGACCTCGCCCGGTCCGGTGACACCGTGTTGCTGGCCCCTGCGGGCGCCTCCTTCGACCAGTTCAGCGGCTACAGCCACCGCGGCGACGCGTTCGCCGACGCCGTGCGCGCCCTGACCCGGTAGGCGCCCGTGACCACCATCCTGACCCGGCTGCGGCTCCGCAGGGCGGGCGCCGAAGACAAACCCGCCGAACCGGTGCTTGCCGCCGCCGGCCCGCGGACCCGCGTCGGCGCCTGGCTCGGTCGCCCGATGACGTCGTTTCACCTCATCATCGCGGTGGCGGCGCTGCTGACGACGCTGGGCCTGACGATGGTGCTGTCGGCGTCGGGGGTGTACTCCTACGACCAGGACGGCTCGCCGTGGGCGGTGTTCGGCAAACAGGTCTTGTGGACGGTCATCGGCCTGTTCGCGTTCTACGTCGCGATGCGGGTCCCGGTTCAGCTGATGCGGCGCATGGCGTTCTCCGGCTTCGCGCTGACCATCGTGCTGCTGATCCTGGTGTTGATCCCGGGGATCGGCACGGTGTCGAACGGCTCGCGCGGGTGGTTCGTGGTCGCCGGCTTCTCGATGCAGCCCTCCGAGCTGGCCAAGATCGCGTTCGCGATCTGGGGTGCGCACCTGCTGGCCGCCCGCCGCATGGAGCAGGCCTCGCTGCGGGAGATGCTGATCCCGCTGGTGCCCGCGGCGTTCGTCGCGCTGGCGCTCATCGTCGCCCAGCCTGACCTCGGGCAGACGGTGTCGCTGGGCATCATCCTGCTGGGGCTTTTGTGGTACGCCGGGCTGCCCTTGCGGGTGTTCCTGTCCTCGCTGTTCATGGTCGTGCTGTCGGCCGCCGTCCTGGCGATGGCCGAGGGTTACCGATCCGCGCGCGTGCAGTCCTGGCTGAACCCGGGCGCCGACACCCAGGGCTCCGGTTATCAGGCCCGTCAGGCCCGGTTCGCGCTGGCCAACGGAGGCGTGTTCGGCGACGGTCTCGGCCAGGGCGCGGCCAAGTGGAACTACCTGCCCAACGCCCACAACGACTTCATCTTCGCGATCATCGGCGAGGAACTCGGGTTCATCGGCGCGGGCGGCCTGCTGTGCCTGTTCGGCCTGTTCGCCTACACCGGGATGCGGATCGCCCGGCGCTCGGCCGACCCGTTCCTGCGCCTGCTCACCGCCACCGCGACGCTGTGGATCATGGGCCAGGTCTTCATCAACGTCGGCTACGTGGTCGGCCTGCTTCCCGTCACCGGGCTGCAGCTACCCCTCATCTCCGCGGGCGGAACATCAACGGCGACAACGCTTTTCATGATCGGCATCATGGCAAGCGCGGCGCGCCACGAACCGGAGGCGGTGGCGGCGCTACGGGCGGGCCGCGACGACCGGGTCAACAGGTTGCTGCGGCTGCCGCTTCCGGCGCCGTATGTGCCGCCGCGGATCGAGGTGGCCAGAGAGCGGCTCGGCAAGCGCGGCGCCGAACGATCGGGCAAAGCCGGCAAGGCCAAGCGCCCACGCGCAGCCAAGCCCGCGGCCAAACAGGCGCCCAAGCCCGCGCGCAAACGCCAGACGGCCGGTGGGTCGGTTCGGGCGGCAAGGCATCATGGAGGCGGCCGTGCGGAGCGAAGCCGCCGGCGCGCACTGGAAGGTCAGCGTTACGGGTGAACGACACGGGTCCCGTCCCTCGGCGGCCGGGGGACGACCGGGGAGTCTCCGTGGTACTCGCGGGCGGCGGCACCGCGGGACACGTCGAACCGGCGATGGCGGTGGCCGACGCCCTGACCGACCTCGTCCCTGACGTGCGGATCACCGCGCTGGGCACCGAGCGCGGCCTGGAGACCCGCCTGGTCCCCGAACGGGGATATCACCTGGAGCTGATCACGCCGGTGCCGCTGCCCCGCAAACTCTCCGGCGACCTCGCGCGCCTGCCCCTTCGGGTGCGCCGGGCGGTGCGCCAGACCCGGGCGGTGCTCGACGAGGTCGAGGCCGACGTGGTGATCGGATTCGGTGGCTACGTCGCGCTGCCCGCCTACCTCGCCGCGCGCAGCGTGCGACGGAGCAGGCGCGTGCCGGTGGTGGTGCACGAGGCGAACGCCAGCGCGGGCTGGGCCAACCGGGTCGGCGCCCGCTCGGCGCGGAGCGTGCTCTCGGCCGTCGCCGACCCCGGGCTCGGCAGGCCCGCCGAGGTGGTCGGGGTGCCGGTGCGCGCCGCGATCACCTCCCTGGACCGCATGGCCTTGCGGCCCGAGGCGCGCGCCCACTTCGGATTCGCCCCCGACGCCCGCGTGCTGTTGGTGTTCGGCGGCTCGCAGGGTGCGCAGTCGCTGAACCGCGCTGTGTCCGGCGCCGCCAAAGACCTTGCCGCGGCCGGCATCTCGGTGCTGCACGCGCACGGCCCCAAGAACACCCTCGAGTTGCGTGAGCCCGTCGACGGGGACCCACCCTACGTTCCGGTTCCGTACCTGAGCCGGATGGATCTCGCCTACGCCGCCGCCGACGTGGCGATCTGCCGGTCCGGCGCGATGACGGTCGCCGAACTGACCGCGGTGGGACTGCCCGCGGTGTACGTCCCGCTGCCCATCGGCAACGGCGAACAACGGCTCAACGCGCTGCCGGTCGTCCGGGCGGGCGGCGGATTGCTCGTCGACGACGCCGATCTGTCGCCGGAGTTCGTCGCCGAGACCGTCGTCGACCTGCTCACCGACACCGGCCGGTTGCAGAGCATGACGGCCGCCGCCGCACTCGCCGGCCACCGCGACGCGGCACGGCGGGTCGCCGAGATCGCGCTGGACGTCGCGCGCGCCGAGAGCCGAAAGAGCCTGCGGTGAAACCGAAGTCGTTGCCGCCGGAGCTGCAGCGGGTGCACATGGTGGGCATCGGCGGTGCCGGCATGTCGGGCATCGCGCGCATCCTGCTGGACCGCGGCGGGCTGGTGTCGGGTTCGGACGCCAAGGAGTCGCGGGCGGTGGCCGCGCTGCGGGCGCGCGGCGCCGCGATCCGGATCGGGCACGACGCCTCGTCGCTGGACCTGCTGCCGGGCGGCCCGACCGCCGTCGTCACCACCCACGCCGCCATCCCCAAGACCAATCCCGAACTGGTCGAGGCGCGTCGGCGCGGTATCCCGGTGATCCTGCGACCGGTGGTGCTGGCCAAGCTCATGGCCGGCCACACCACGCTGATGGTGACCGGGACGCACGGTAAGACCACCACCACGTCGATGCTCATCGTGGCGCTGCAGCACAGCGGCTTCGACCCGTCGTTCGCGGTGGGTGGCGATCTCGGCGAGGCGGGCACCAACGCTCACAACGGCAGCGGCGACTGCTTCGTGGCCGAGGCCGACGAGAGCGACGGCTCCCTGCTGGAGTACAACCCCGATGTCGCGGTGGTGACGAACATCGAGGCCGACCATCTCGACTTCTTCGGCAGCCCCGAGGCCTACGGTGCGGTGTTCGACGACTTCGTCGAACGCCTCAAACCCGGTGGCGCGCTTGTGGTCTGCACCGACGACTCCGGTGCCGCGGCGCTCGCCGAGCGCACCGAGGAACTCGGTATCCGCGTGCTGCGCTACGGCAGCGACCCGAGCCGCCCGCTGCAGGGCACCCTGCTGAGCTGGGAGCAGCACGACACCGGCGCGGTGGCGCACATCCAGTTCGCCGACGAACCGCATCCGCGGGTGATGCGGTTGGCGGTACCCGGACGGCACATGGCGCTCAACGCGATCGGCGCGGTGCTGGCCGCGATCGAGGCGGGTGCGCCGGTCGACGCCGTGCTCGACGGGCTGGCCGGCTTCGAAGGGGTGCGGCGCCGTTTCGAGCTGGTCGGGGAGGCCAACGAAGTGCGCGTCTTCGACGACTACGCGCACCACCCGACCGAGGTGCGGGCCACGCTGAGCGCGCTGCGCACCGTCACCGAGCAGGCCGGCGGCCGTTCGATCGTGGTCTTCCAGCCGCACTTGTACTCGCGCACACAGACATTCGCGCGTGAGTTCGGTCAGGCGCTCGACGGGGCCGACGAGGTGTTCGTGCTCGACGTGTACGCCGCCAGGGAACAACCGATCGCCGGGGTCAGCGGCGCCAGCGTCGTCGAGCACATCAGTGTGCCCGGGACGTACGTGCCCGACTTCTCCGCGGTGGCCGCGCGGGTGGCCGAGGCCGCCGCGCCAGGCGACGTCGTCGTGACGATGGGCGCGGGCGATGTCACGATGCTCGGCCCCGAAATCCTCACCGCCCTGCGCGTCAAGGCCAACCGGAGCACACCGGGGTCGCGATGACCGGGCCGAAGGATCCCGACCCGGCCGACGAGGCGGAACCCCAGGAGCCTCCCGAGCCGTCGGCGGCGCACGAACCGGGGGAGGAGACCCCACCGCCGGAGCAGCCCCAGCAGGCGGCCGAAACGCCCGCCGCCGCACCGGATTTCGAAGGCCCGCGGCGGCGGGCACGCCGGGAACGCGAGGAGCGTCGCGCCGCGCAGGCCAGGGCCATGGCGATCGAGCAGGCCCGCAGGGAGGCCAAGCGGCGCGCAATGGGTAAGCCGCCCGGCGAGGCCAGAAGACTGCGCCGCGGCACGGTGCGCGGCCTGAAGGTGCTGATGTGGTCGGCGCTGATCAGCGTCATCGTCGTAGGGCTCGGGCTGCTGCTGTACTTCACCCCGGTGATGGCGGTGCGCAGCACGGTGGTCACCGGCGTGGGGGCGGTGACGCAGGAGGAGATCGTCGCGGCCGCCGCCGTCGCGCCGGGAACGCCGCTGCTGCAGGTGAACACCGACAGCGTCGCCGAACGGGTGGCCGCGATCCGGCGCATCGCCAGCGCGCGCGTCCAGCGCCAGTACCCGTCCACCCTGCGGATCACCGTCGTCGAGCGGGTCCCGGTGGTGGTCAAGGACTATCCCGACGGCCCGCACCTGTTCGACCGCGACGGTGTGGATTTCGCGATCGGTCCGCCGCCGCCGGGCGTGCCGTATATCGACACCGACAGCCCGGGGCCAAACGACGAGCCGACCAAGGCGGCGCTGCAGGTGATGACGTCGCTGCGCCCGGAGGTCGCCGCCCAGGTCGCCCGGATCGCGGCGCCGTCGGTCGCGGCCATCACGCTGCAGCTCATCGACGGCAGGGAAGTGGTGTGGGGCACCACCGACCGGACCGAGGAGAAGGCGCTGAAGCTGGGGGCGCTGCTCACCCAGCCGGGTAAGACCTACGACGTGTCCAGCCCGGACCTGCCGACGGTGAAGTAACGACCCGCCCGGCGAGTGCGCGAGGTTGCACGAAAAATTTGTCGCGCGTGTCGGCGCGCCTGCATGGCTAGGTCGCGACCTCGCCCTACCGTTCTGGTTGCGCGGAACAACTTCACATAACTATAACCCTCTGGTTGAGGTTTAGGGTTTGCCAAGACTCGGCGTGTCGTCGGACAACCTGGGAGGAAGGGATCGCGATGACCCCCCCACACAACTACCTCGCCGTCATCAAGGTGGTCGGCATCGGTGGCGGCGGTGTCAATGCCGTCAACCGGATGATCGAGCAGGGCCTCAAGGGCGTGGAGTTCATCGCCATCAACACCGACGCGCAGGCGTTGTTGATGAGCGACGCGGACGTCAAGCTCGACGTCGGTCGTGACTCCACCCGCGGGCTCGGCGCCGGCGCCGACCCCGAGGTGGGACGCAAGGCCGCCGAGGACGCCAAGGACGACATCGAGGAACTGCTGCGCGGCGCCGACATGGTGTTCGTCACCGCCGGTGAGGGCGGCGGCACCGGCACCGGTGGCGCGCCCGTCGTGGCGTCGATCGCGCGCAAGCTCGGCGCGCTGACCGTCGGCGTGGTGACGCGGCCGTTCTCCTTCGAGGGCAAGCGGCGAAGCAATCAGGCCGAGAACGGGATTCAGGCGCTGCGCGAGAGCTGCGACACCCTGATCGTCATCCCGAACGACCGGCTGCTGCAGATGGGCGATGCCGCGGTGTCGCTGATGGACGCGTTCCGCAGCGCCGACGAGGTGCTGCTCAACGGCGTGCAGGGCATCACCGACCTGATCACGACGCCGGGCCTGATCAACGTCGACTTCGCCGACGTCAAGGGCGTGATGAGCGGGGCCGGCACCGCTCTGATGGGCATCGGGTCGGCGCGCGGCGACGGCCGCGCCCTCAAGGCCGCCGAGATCGCGATCAACTCGCCCCTGCTCGAGGCCTCGATGGAGGGCGCGCAGGGCGTGCTGTTGTCGGTGGCCGGCGGCAGCGATCTGGGCCTGTTCGAGATCAACGAGGCCGCTTCGCTGGTGCAGGACGCCGCCCATCAAGAAGCCAACATCATCTTCGGCACGGTCATCGACGACTCGCTCGGCGACGAGGTGCGGGTGACCGTGATCGCCGCCGGCTTCGACTCGGCCGGACCCGGACGCAAACCGGTCGTGAGCCCCGCCGAGGGGCAGGGCATCACCCCGGGCAAGGCCGGCAAGGTCAGCACGTCGCTGTTCGAGCCCGCGGATCCGGCGAGCGTGCCGGTGCACACCAACGGCGCGACGGTCAGTATCGGCGGGGACGATGACGACGACGTCGACGTGCCGCCGTTCATGCGCCACTGATCCGGCAATACTGGCGACCGTGACGGTTCGCATACGGCGCGTGACGACGACACGGGCCGGCGGCGTCTCCGCGCCGCCGTTCGACACCTTCAATCTCGGTGACCACGTCGGCGACGATCCGGCGGCGGTCACCGCCAACCGCAAACGGCTCAGCGGCGCCATCGGATTGGGCGACGACGGAATCGTGTGGATGAATCAGGTGCACGGCGATCACGTCGTCGTGGTCGACGAAGCCACCGATCGTCCGGTGGACGAAACTGACGCATTGGTCACCACCACGCCGCGATTGGCGTTGGCGGTGGTTACCGCCGATTGCGTTCCCGTTTTATTGGGCGACGCGCGCGCCGGTGTGGTGGCCGCCGTGCACGCCGGTCGCGTGGGCGCGCAGAAGGGCGTCGTCGCGCGCACCGTGGAAGTGATGCTGTCGCTCGGTGCGCACGCCGAAGACATCTCGGCGTTGCTCGGGCCTGCGGTCAGCGGGCGCAACTACGAGGTGCCGGAGGCCATGGCCGCCGAGGTGGAGACCGCGTTGCCCGGCAGCCGCACGACGAGTGCCAAGAACACCCCCGCCCTGGACCTGAGGGCCGGAATCCACCGGCAGTTAACGACTTTGGGCGTCACGGCCATCGACGTCGACCCCCGCTGCACGGTCGAGGATCGCAGTCTGTTCAGCCACCGTCGCGACGCCCCGACCGGCCGGCTCGCCTCACTGGTGTGGATGGAGTGAGCGTCAGCGTGCCGTCGTCCCGCGAACTCGAACTCACCGAAGCGCTGACGGCCGTGCGGGCGCGGCTGTCCGCCGCCGCCGAAGCCGCAGGGCGCGATATCGCCGAAATTGAATTGTTGCCGGTGACGAAATTCTTTCCCGCCGACGATGTCATTATTCTTCGCCGTTTGGGGTGTGAGGCTTTTGGCGAATCACGCGAACAGGAAGCGTCGAATAAAGTCCGCGAAATCACGTCGAATCCGAATGTCGGACCCATTCGCTGGCACATGGTCGGGCGGATACAGCGCAATAAAGCGCGCTCGATTGCCGGCTGGGCGTATGCGGCGCACTCGGTCGACAACCGCAAGCTGATCGACGCCCTGAGCCGCGCGGCCACTGGCGCGCTCGACGATGGCCGGCGGACCGAACCGCTGCGCATCTTCATCCAGTTGAGCCTCGACGGCGACGAGGGCCGCGGCGGCGTCGACATCGACAAGCCGGATGCCGTCGACGAGTTGTGTGCCGCGGCGCACGAGTCACCGGGGCTGGAATTCACCGGCCTGATGGCGATCCCGCCGCTGGGCGAGGACCCGGACGCGGCGTTCGCGCGGGTCAACACCGAGTACCGGCGGGTGCAGGCCGGCTATCCGCATCGCCTCCAACTGTCGGCCGGGATGTCGAACGACATGGAAGCGGCGGTCAAACACGGCTCGACATGTGTGCGTGTCGGTACCGCGTTATTGGGACAGCGTCCTTTACCGTCACCAGGAGTAGTCACTCCAGTCACATCTTCATCACAGACACCAGAGTCCAGGGCATGAGAAGGGTCGAGCGATGAGCACACTCCACAAGGTCAAGGCCTACTTCGGTATGGCCCCGATGGACGACTACGACGACGAGTACTACGAGGACGACGACCGCGGCGCCTCACGTGGGTATTCGCGGCGTAGCAGAGACGACCGCTTCGACGACGACGGCTACGGCCCGGGACCCCGCGGTTACGACGACCGTGAGTACGACGACGCCCCCGGGGGCTACCGCGGGTACGAGGACCGATTCGAGCCGAGACTGCGCGCACCGCGCGAGTTCGAGCGTCCGGCACCCCGGTTCGCCCCGATGCGCGGTGCCACCCGCGGCGCGCTCGCGATGGACCCCCGCAGGATGGCCGAACTCTTCGAGGCGGGCAGCCCGCTGTCGAAGATCACCACGCTGCGCCCGAAGGACTACAGCGAGGCCCGCACCATCGGCGAGCGCTTCCGCGACGGCACCCCGGTGATCATGGACCTGGTCTCGATGGACAACGCCGACGCCAAGCGCCTCGTCGACTTCGCCGCCGGGCTGGCCTTCGCGCTCAGGGGGTCGTTCGACAAGGTCGCCACCAAGGTGTTCCTGTTGTCGCCCGCGGACGTCGATGTCACCGCCGAGGAACGGCGCCGCATCGCGGAGGCGGGCTTCTACTCCTATCAATAGGACAAGCTCACAGACGGGTAGGCTGGCGTCGCGTTCAGGCTTGAGCGGCCTTCGAGCGCGACCCTGGCTGTATCAAATGTCACATCTGTGCCCGTAGTGAGGACCTTCGGCGTTGTCGCTCTTCTTCGAGATCCTGGGCTTCGCCCTGTTCATCTTCTGGCTGCTTCTGATCGCGCGCGTCGTGGTCGAGTTCATCCGGTCGTTCTCCCGGGACTGGCATCCGAAGGGCGCGACCGTCGTGATCCTGGAGATCATCATGACCGTGACCGACCCGCCGGTGAAGCTGTTACGGCGGCTCATTCCCCAGCTCACGATAGGTGCGGTGCGGTTCGACCTGTCGATCATGGTGCTGCTGCTGGTCGCCTTCATCGGCATGCAGTTGGCGTTCGGCGCGGCGGCCTGAGACCGCACACTTACCACGCGTTTGCCCGCGAGAAATTGAGCGCGGAAATCACCACCGGGCGTCCGGTCATGTTTGAAATTCGCTCTTAATTTCATCCTCTTCTGCAACGGCCGCGGCTGGTGTGACAGGATGGACGCCAGTTACGTTCCATCAACGCTCTACACTTTGAGACCGGTTGACTGTCCAGACTTCAAGGGGGCGACAATGCCGCTCACACCCGCCGACGTTCACAACGTCGCGTTCAGCAAGCCACCCATCGGCAAGCGCGGCTACAACGAGGACGAGGTCGACGCGTTCCTCGATCTGGTGGAGAACGAGCTGACGCGGCTCATCGAGGAGAACACCGATCTCCGGCAGCGTGTCGCCGAACTGGATCAGGAACTCGCCGCCGCCCGCTCCGGACAGCCGGCCCCGGCCGCCGCTCCCGTCTACGAGCAGCCCGCCCCCGAGCCGGCGCCGCAGCCGGCCTACGAGGCGCCCGCGGGAGCGCCCAGCGAGGACCAGGCCCTGAAGGCGGCCAAGGTGTTGAGCCTCGCCCAGGACACCGCGGACCGGTTGACCAGCACCGCCAAGGCGGAGTCGGAGAAGCTTCTCGCCGATGCGCGGGCCCAGGCCGACGCGATGGTGAGCGAGGCGAGGCAGACCGCCGAGACCACCGTCGCCGACGCCCGTCAGCGCGCCGACGCGATGCTCGCCGACGCGCAGACCCGCTCCGAGGCGCAGCTGCGCCAGGCCCAGGAGAAGGCCGACGCCCTGCAGGCCGACGCGGAGCGCAAGCACTCCGAGATCATGGGCACCATCAACCAGCAGCGCACCGTGCTGGAGGGTCGCCTCGAACAGTTGCGGACCTTCGAGCGCGAATACCGCACGCGGCTCAAGACCTATCTGGAATCGCAGCTCGAGGAGCTGGGCCAGCGCGGTTCGGCCGCGCCGGTCGACTCCAGCGCAGGTAACGACGGCGGCGGCTTCAATCAGTTCAACCGGGGAAACAACTGAACCTTCTCTGACCTAGGGTTGATCAATGCTGATCGTTGCGCTCGTCCTCGCTGTCATCGGCCTCGCGGCACTCGTGACCGCGGTCGTCACCAGCAATGAATTGATCGCCTGGGTCTGTATCGCGGCCAGCGTGATCGGCGTCGTGCTCCTGATCGTGGATGCGGTGCGGGAGCGGTCGAACCGCAGGGCCGGCACCTCCGACGACGCGCACACCGAGGCCGATCCGGAGTACTACGAGGACTATCCGGACGACGAGACCGCCGCGCAGGAACCCGAGTATGCGGGCGACGCGGAGGACGAGACCACCGTCGTCGAGCAAGCCGATTCGGGCGAAGAACGCCGCTAATCCGTTGCCGCCCTTGGCTATTCGCCTTCGCCGGGCGTGAGTAGTTCGCGCACCTCGTCGTCACCGACCTGATGGAAGTCGGCGAACACCTGCCCGACGGCCTCGAATCCCGCCGGCATGCTCGCGCACACCACGTCGTCGGCTTCCTTGGCTAGTTCACGGCATGCCGACGGCGGGCCGACCGGGACCGCGACGACCACCTGTGCCGGATCCTGGGCCCGTACCGCGCGCACCGCGGCGAGCATGCTGGCGCCGGTGGCGATTCCGTCGTCGACGAGGATCACGGTCTTGCCCGCCAACTCGGGCGGCGGCCGATCGCCCCGGTACGCCCGCTCGCGGCGGTTCAACTCGTCGGTCTCCCTGGCGATCGCGGCCTGGATCGCCTCGTCACCGATGCCGAGGTTGCGCACCAGGTTGTCGTTGATGACGACGCCGCCTCCGCTGGCCAGCGCGCCCATGGCCAGTTCCTCCCACTGCGGCACACCGAGCTTGCGGACCAGGAAGACGTCGAGGGGGGCGTCCAGTTCGCGCGCCACCTCCGCGGCGACCGGCACGCCGCCGCGCGCGAGGCCCAGCACCACCACATCCCGGTCGCGGTACGACGACAGCTCGCGGGCCAGGACCTCGCCGGCGTCGCGGCGGTCCTGATACACGCGCTTGGCGCTTCGGCGGGCGAGCCCGCTCCATCCGCTCATCACATTCGATTCGATGTCTCAGACCTTGTCAGCCTACGACCGTGGGTACCCCACCCGGACGCAATCCATCGGCACGACGGCGACGAATATCGGGATATGGGCATCGAATACGAGGGTGTCGTCGAGCACCCACTCGACGAGGTGTTCGCCTGGCACGCGCGGCCGGGCGCGATGAGGCGGCTCGTGCCGCCGTGGCAGCCGATGACGGTGCTCGCCGAAGCGGAGTCGCTGGCCGACGGGCGGGCCGTGCTCGGATTGCCCGGCGGCCTGCGCTGGATCGCGCAGCACGATCCGGCGCGCTACGACCCGCCGAACCGCTTCGTCGACGTGCTGTCCTCCGACGGTCCGGCCTCGTGGCCACCGCGCCTCGTCGGCAGGTGGACCCACATCCACGAGTTCGCCGACGCCGGCGGCGGCACCCGGGTGTACGACCGCATCGAGGCGCCCGTGCCCGCGGCGGCGCTACGGCCGATGTTCGTCTACCGCCATCGACAACTGGCCGACGACCTGGCCGCCCATCGCGACGCCGCGGCCGCCGGGCTGCGGCCGCTCACCGTCGCGGTCACCGGCGCATCCGGTTTGGTCGGATCGGCGCTGACCGCGTTCCTGAGCACCGGCGGACACCGGGTGATCCGGTTCGTGCGACGGGCGCCGACGAGCCCCGACGAACGCCATTGGGATCCCGCCCGGCCGGACCCCGGGCTGCTGACCGGCGTCGACGCCGTCGTGCACCTGGCGGGCGCATCCATCGCCGGCCGCTTCACCGGCGCACACAAGGACGCGATCCGCACCAGCCGCGTCGAACCGACCCGCCGACTCGCCGACGCGGCGGCCCACACCGCCGACGGTCCGCGGGTGTTCGTCAGCGCGTCCGCGGTCGGCATCTACGGTTACGACCGCGGCGATGCCGTGCTGACCGAGGAGAGCGTGCCCGGAGACGGCTTCCTGGCCGATGTGGTTCGCGACTGGGAGGCGGCGACCGCGCCGGCCGCCGAGGCGGGGCTGCGGGTCGTCACCGTGCGGACGGGCATCGTGCAATCCGCCCGCGGCGGAACGCTGCGGCTGATGCGGCCGCTGTTCGCCGCGGGCCTGGGTGGCCGGCTGGGCAGCGGCCGGCAGTGGCTGGCCTGGATCGCGCTCGACGACCTGCTCGACGTCTATCACCGCGCGCTCTACGACGAGCGGCTGACGGGGCCGGTCAACGCCGTGGCGCCCCACCCGGTGCGCAACGCCGACTACACCAGGACGCTGGCGCGGGTGCTGCGGCGCCCCGCCGTCGTGCCCGTGCCGTCGTTCGGTCCGCGACTACTGCTGGGCGAGCAGGGCGCCCGCGAACTCGCCGAGGCCAATCAACGGGTTCTGCCCGCCGCGTTGCAGGCCGTCGGCCATCGCTTCCGCCACCCGTCCCTCGACGGTGCGCTCGCTCACGAGCTCGGGCACGCCTGACGAACCACGCGGCTCACGAAACCATTCACGAGGCGCCGCACCCGGACCGCAGCATCGTCGGCGAATTCGATTGTCTGGGAGCGTAATTGTTCGTGTGTCAGCCCGAACGCGGCGATCTCTCCCACGGTGTCGTCGGCCAGCCAGGCGTCGAGCAGCGCCAAGTCGACCTCCGGGTGGAACTGCAGCGCGAGCGTGCGGCCGAGCAGGAACGCCTGCGACGCATCCGCGGTGCGAGCCAGCTCGGTGGCGCCGGGCGGCAGGGTCCAGCGATCGTAGTGCCACTGAAACCACCGTCCACCGGGCACCAGTCCGGGATCGACGGACTCGACGTCGTACCAACCGATCTCGGGTGACGGCGAGCGCGTGACCGTGCCGCCGAAGGTCTGGGCCAGCAGTTGTCCGCCGAAGCAGATGCCGAGGATCGCGATACCGGCGTCGGCCGCGCGGCGCATCATCGCCATCTGTTCGCCGACCCAGGTGCGGCGCAGCGCGTCGTCGTAGACGGGCCACCTCGCGCCGAGGGGCACGAGCACGTCGTAGGCGGTCGGGTCGGGAAACGTCACGTCGCCGGCGGGGGAGTGGACGCGCTCGGCGGGCACCACCTCGAAGGTGTCCACGTCGAACCCCGCGTCGACGAAGGCCTCGCCCAGCAGGACCTCGGTCGCGAGGTGCTCGTTGTAGAGGAACAGGACTTTCGCCGTCACGCGGCCATTATTTCGTGCGTAGATCCACCGTCGAGCGGGCATCCCACGGGGTGTCTGTGCTGGCCGAATGGTTCCTCACCGCCGGTGAACGCGGCAACCCCAGCTGGGAGCTGCCCGCGTGGAGCGAGGGCAACCAGGCCGAGGCTTTGATTCACGGCGCGTCCTACTTCGATCGGCTCGTCACCGAGGTGGAGACCCTCGGCGCCGGTGATCACCTGTTCTTCGCCGACTGGCGGGGTGACGCCGACGAGAGGTTGCGCGACGAGGGCCCGACCGTCGCCGAGCTATTCCGCGCGGCGGCCGACCGCGGCGTGCTCGTCAAGGGTCTGATGTGGCGGTCGTATCCGAATCGCTTGCAGTTCAACGAGGAGCAGAACCGCCACCTGGCCGAGACCATCGAGCGCGCCGGCGGAGAGGTCCTGCTCGACCAGCGGGTGCTGGTCGGCGGATCGCACCATCAGCGGCTGGTGTTGCTCCGGCATCCCGACGAACCGGAGCGCGACGTGGCGTTCATCGGCGGCATCGACCTGTGCCACTCCCGCCGTGACGACGCGTCGCACCGCGGGGACCCCCAGGCGGTGCAGATGTCGAGCCGGTACGGGGAGCGGCCCCCGTGGCACGACGTGCAGCTGATGGTGCGGGGTCCGGTCATCGGTGCGCTCGACGTCACGTTCCGGGAGCGCTGGACGGCGCGGGCGCCGCTGGATCTGTTCAATCCGCTCGCGTGGCTGCGCGACAAGTTCGGCGGCGACGCGCGGCGCCGCCCGCTGCCGGAGCAGCCGCCGGATCCGCCCGAGTGCGGGCCGCACGCGGTTCAGGTGCTGCGCACGTACGGCGACGCCCTGATCCAGTACGAGTTCGCCAAGGAGGGCGAACGCAGCATCGCGCGCGGTTACACCAAAGCGATCCGTCGCGCCCGAAGGCTGATCTACCTGGAGGACCAGTACCTGTGGTCGGAGGAGGTCGCCAACCTGCTGGTGGACGCGCTGACCACGAACCCCGAACTTCAGCTGGTGGCGGTGGTGCCACGCTACTTCGACCTCGAGGGCGGTCTTGGCCGTCCGCCGACCCTGGTAGGTCGTCAGCTCGCACTCGACGCGTGCCGACAGGCGGCACCGGACCGGGTGCACGTCTTCGACGTCGAAAACCACGAAGGCACACCGGTTTACGTGCACTCCAAGGTCTGTGTCATCGATGACGCCTGGGCCTGTATCGGGAGCGACAACTTCAACCGGCGGTCGTGGACCCACGACAGCGAACTGTCATGCGCGGTGCTCGACGCCGACGACGTGTTCGCGCGTGATCTGCGGCTGCGATTGCTGCGTGAGCATCTCGACCGGGCGGACGACGGCAGCGAGGACGGCGGGTTGCTCGATCCCGTCACCGCGGTCGACGAGATCGTCGAGTGCGCACGGACTTTGGAGGAGTGGCATCGTGCGGGTTGTCGCGGGCCGCGACCACCGGGTCGGTTGCGGCCCCACGAGAGCGAACGGGTCGATCCACTGACGCGGCTGTGGGCCGAACCGGCCTACCGGATGATCTTCGACCCGGACGGCCGCTCGTACCGGGACCGACTGTTGCGGCGGCGCCCGTGAACGTCGAGGAGTGGTTCCTCACCGCGGAGGAACGCGGCAACCCCGCATCGGACATCCCGGTGTGGTGCGACGGCAACCGCGTCGAACCGCTCGTACACGGTTCGACCTATTTCGACGATCTCGCCACCGAAGTGGAGGCGCTCGAGCCCGGCGATTACGTGTTCTTCACGGATTGGCGCGGTGACCCGGACCAGAAGATGCGCGACGGCGGTCCGACGGTCAGCGAATTGTTCTGCCGCGCAGCCGAACGCGGTGTGATCGTCAAGGGGCTGGTCTGGCGTTCGCACCTCGATGAGCTGTCGTACAGCGAAGAGGAGAACCGTCATCTCGGCGAGCACATCGAGGACGCCGGCGGGGAGGTCCTGTTGGACCAGCGGGTGCGCATCGGCGGTTCGCACCACCAGAAGCTGGTCGTGATCCGCCATCCCGGCCGGCCGGAGCGCGATGTGGCCTTCGCGGGAGGTATCGATCTGTGCCATTCGCGGCGGGACGACGCCTCGCATCGCGGCGATCCGCAGGCGCTGCCGATGTCGCCGCGCTACGGCGACCACCCGCCGTGGCACGACGTGCAACTGCGACTCCAGGGGCCGGTCGTCGGCGCGCTGGACCTGACCTTCCGGGAGCGGTGGAACGATCCCGCGTCGCTGGACATGTTGAACCCGCTGGCGTGGCTGCGCGATAAGTTCAGCGGCGCGGACATGACGGCCGATTCGCTGCCGGACCAACCACCGGACCCGCCCCCGTGTGGCTCGCACCGAGTCCAGGTGTTGCGCACCTACCCCGACGCCCACTTCGCCTACGATTTCGCGCCGCACGGCGAGCGCAGCATCGCACGCGCCTACAGCAAGGCTGTGCCGCGCGCCCGCCGGCTGATCTATCTGGAGGACCAGTATCTGTGGTCCAAGCGGGTGGCCAACCTGTTCGCCGCCGCGCTGCAGGACAATCCCGACCTGCATCTGGTCGCGGTGGTGCCGCGTTATCCCGATGTCGACGGCCGGCTCGCTCTACCTCCCAACCAGGTCGGCCGGTGGCAGGCCATCGAGACATGCCACCGGGCGGCGCCGGATCGGGTGCACGTGTTCGACGTCGAAAACCGAGAGGGCACACCGGTTTACGTACACGCAAAGGTATGCGTGATCGACGACGTGTGGGCGTGCTCGGGCAGCGACAACTTCAACCGGCGGTCGTGGACACACGACAGCGAGCTGTCCTGTGCCGTGCTCGACGACGAAGGCGTGTTCGCCCGCGATCTGCGGCTGCGGTTGATGCGGGAGCACCTCGACCGCGCCGAGGACGGTAGCGAGGACCGGGGCCTGGTCGATCCGGTCACCGCCGTGGACGAGATCGTCGAGGGCGCAGAGGCGTTGGAGGCGTGGTACACCTCCGGACGCAAAGGACCGAGGCCGCCCGGCCGATTGCGTCCGCACAAAGCCGAGCGCCTCGGGCTGCTGACCCGGCTGTGGGCCGAACCCGCGTACCGGTTCATGTACGACCCCGACGGGCGGTCGTACCGGGATCGGCTGAAAGGACGGCTGTGATCCCGCCGTCCGGGGAGAAATCTACGCGTTTGCGCTGATGTTTTGCCGATGTGCGGGTCGCATGCTGGCTAGCATGAGCGCACTCGAGTGGAGCGAACTTGGTGTGAGCGGACTGCCGACCGGAACCGTGACGTTGCTGCTGGCCGACGTCGAGGGGTCGACGCGGTTGTGGGACTCGCAGCCGGAGGAGATGCGCGCGGCCATCCGGCGACTCGACGCGATCCTGGCCGATCTCGTGGTCGTCCACAACGGTGCGCGCCCGGTCGAGCAGGGGGAGGGCGACAGCTTCGTGCTGGCCTTCGCTCGGGCCAGCGACGCGGTCGCCTGCGCGCTGGCGTTGCAGCAGGCGCCGCTGGCCCCGATCCGGCTGCGCATCGGCGTGCACACCGGCGAGATCCAGTTGCGCGATGAGGGCAACTACATCGGGACGACGATCAACCGCACGGCGCGGCTGCGCGATCTCGCGCACGGCGGGCAGACGGTGCTGACGGGCGCGACCGAGTCCATGGTGCTCGACCATCTGCCCGACGACGCATGGCTGAGCGACCTCGGATCGCATCCGTTGCGGGACCTCCCACGTCCGGAACGCGTTGTGCAACTGTGCCACCCCGACATCCGCAATGACTTCCCGCCACTACGCACGGCCGACACCGCGCTGAGACCCGATCTGCCCGCGCAGCTGACGCGATTCATCGGACGTCGCAAGCAGATCGCCGACATCCGCGAGCTGTTGACCAAGAACCGGCTCGTGACGTTGACCGGCGCGGGTGGGGTGGGCAAGACACGCCTCGCCGTCCAGATCGCGGATCGCATTGATTCGCCGTCGGTTTGGTACGTGGACCTGGCCCCGATCAGCGACCCGGACCTCGTCCCCGTCGCCGTGCTCCGCTCGCTCGGTGTGCCGGATCAACCGGGCCGCTCGACGATGGACAGCATCGTCGAGTTCATCGGCGAACGCGCGGGATTCGCCGTGCTCGACAACTGCGAACACCTGCTCGAGGTCAGTGCCGAGCTGATCACCACGCTGCTCGAGCGGTGTCCCGCCCTGACGCTGCTGGCCACCAGCCGCGAACCGATCGGCGTCGACGGTGAACTCATCTGGCGGGTGGCCTCGCTGTCCATCGACGACGAGGCCGTCGAGTTGTTCGTCGACCGCGCCCGCCACGTCCAGTCGGATTTCGCTGCCGGGGACGAAGAACTCGCGGTCATCGGCGAGATCTGCCGGCGGCTGGACGGTATGCCGCTGGCCATCGAACTCGCGGCCGCCCGGGTCCGCGCGCTGTCCGTGCGGGAGATCCTCGACGGCCTGCACGACCGGTTCCGTCTGTTGACGGGCGGATCGCGAAAGGCGGTGCGGCGCCAACAAACCCTCAAGGCGTCCGTGGACTGGTCGCATCAGATGCTGACCGAACCCGAACGCGTCGTCTTCCGGCGACTGGCGGCGTTCGCCGGGGACTTCGATCTCGAGGCCGCGCAGGCGGTGGCCGCGGGCGGAGAGGTCGAGCGCTTCCAGGTGCTGGATCTTCTGATGCTTCTGGTGGACAAGTCACTGGTGTTGGCCGAAAGTTCGAGTGGGCGCGTGCGATACCGGTTACTGGAAACGGTGCGTCAGTACGCCCTGGATAAACTCGGCGAGTCCGGCGAAGCCGATACCGTCCGGAGTCGGCACGGGGATCACTATGCTTCGATCGCGCGGCTCGAGGCGCCGGGATGCGCCGACTACGAACGGCTGGTCACTCGCGCGGAGATCGAAATCGACAATCTCCGTGCGGCTTTCGCGTGGAGCCTCGAGCGTCGCGACATCGACACGGCCTTGCGGCTTGCGAGTTCGTTGCAACCGCTGTGGCTCATGCGCGGTCGGGTGCAGGAGGGGTTGTCCTGGTTCAACGCCGTGCTGAATGAGCCGGCGCTCGAAAAGGTGTGCGACGTCGTCGCCCGGCTCAGCGCGGTGGCCGACAGGGCGGTGCTCCACGCGTGGGCGGTCACCGTCGGCGTCACGGAGGGTCTTGAGCAGGCCCTGGCGACGGCGAGGGAACTCGACGACCCCGTCTTGTTGCTTCGGGTGTTGGTGTCGTGCATAGGCGCATCCGCGTTCGATGCGCAGGCGGCCTACCCGTACATCGACGAAGCTCTCGAGCTGGCACGGCGATTGGACGACCGGTGGCGGCTCTGCCAGATCCTCGCGTGGAAGGCCTTCATCTACATCCTTATCGGAGATCCGGTCTCGGCCATCGCGGCCGGCGAGGAGGGTCAGTCGCTGGCCGAGGCCGTCGGAGACACATTCATGTCGCGGATGAATCGATATTGGGGCCCGGCGATGTCGGTCTATCAGATGGGCGATCTGAAGGAGGGCACGTCGCTCCTCCATGCGCTTCTCACCGAAGCGGATGCATCTGGTGACGTGCTCCACGGCTACCTTGCGCGTATCGGACTCGGGCATGCGTACGTGTGGTTGGGGGATCCCGCCACCGGGCGAAGCTACGCCGAGGCGGCCATTGAAACCGCGTCCACGCTGGGCCCACATCTCGAACCGTGGGCGTACGCGCCGTATGCCTTTGCGGTCCTCGCCGAGGGAGACGTGAAAGCGGCTGCCGATGCGTGCGATTGGGCATGGCAGCGCATCAACGCACAGCCCGAGACGGCGATCACGAACGTCATCCCGTCGGCGGAACTCGAACTCGCCAGAGGTGATCTGAGTGCAGCCCGAGAATTCGCCGACGCCGACGTGTCATTGATGCACGGATGGCACCTGGCGCGGGCGCTGGTGAATCGCACCCGCATCGCGTTGGCGCAGGGTGATCTCGCTCAGGCCGATGAGGATGTCCGCCGGACGATCGAGTGTATTTCCGCTCACCGGTCCCATCAGGTCGCTCCCGATGCCTTCGAGGTGCTCGGCGAGTTGACCTGTGCTGCCGGCGATCACCGCAACGCCGCACGCTTCCTCGGCGCCGCCGCAGCCATGCGGGAACGGACCGGGCTGGTGCGGCTTCGCGTGCACGACGCGGCGTATGCGGCAACAATCTCGCTGCTGAAAGAGTCCCTCGGCGAAACGGATTTCGAGGCCTTGTGGGACGAAGGGACCGCGCTGTCCATCGAGGAGGCCGTCGCGTATGCGCAGCGCGGCCGCGGTGGGCGCAAGCGGCCGGCCAGCGGCTGGAACTCGTTGACGCCGACCGAGCTCGACGTGGTGCGGTTGGTCGCCGAGGGGCTGGGCAACAAGGACATCGCCGCGCGGCTCTTCGTGTCGCATCGGACCGTTCAGACGCACCTGACGCACGTCTACACCAAGCTCGGACTGGCGTCGCGCGTGCAGCTGGCCCAGGAAGCCGCGCGGCGCGCCTAGTATCGCGGTATGACAGTCGTTCTGGTGCACGGCAATCCGGAGACGGATGCGATCTGGGGTCCCCTGGTCGAAGAGCTCGGCCGCGATGACGTGGTGCGGCTCTCCCCACCCGGCTTCGGCGCACCGCTGCCCGACGACTTCTCGGCGACATACCTCGACTACCGCGATTGGCTCGAGCGTGAACTCGAGGGCCTCGGCGAACCGGTCGATCTCGTCGGACACGACTGGGGCGGCGGGCATGTCGTCAACGTGGCGATGCACCGGCCCGACCTGTTGCGCACCTGGACCAGCGACGTCGTCGGGCTGTTCGACGTCGACTACGTCTGGCACGACCTCGCCCAGGTGTGGCAGACGCCGGGAGCCGGCGAGGAACTCAACGAGACCATGCTGGGCGGCAGCGTCGACGAACGGGCGGCCCGGATGGCCGAGCTGGGCCTTCCCGCCGACATCGCCAGGGCGCTCGCGGAGGCGCAAGGCCCCGAGATGGGACGCGCGATCCTCGCGCTGTACCGATCGGCCGCGCAACCGGTGATCTCCGAGGCCGCACGCGAGTTGGGCAAGGCCGCCTCGCGACCGGGCCTGTCGATACTCGCCACCGAGGATCCGTATGTCGGAACCGAGGAGATGCGGCGCCGGGCGGCCGAGCGTGCCGGCGCCCGAACGGAGGTTTTCGAGGGGCTGGGGCACTGGTGGATGGTGCAGGATCCGGCGCGGGGGGCCGAGGTGCTCACGCGGTTCTGGGCCTCCGCCGGCTGACGTAACCCACGCCACATTTGTTTCTGGCACGTTTCGAGCGATTGGACGACCGCGCCCGGCCCATGTGAGCGGGTGTTGACCTTTCGGTCACGGACGTGCAACGGCGGCGGAATGGCCACCGGCCATCGTGATTGCCGTGAAGACTCTGAGCCGCAGCCGCACCATCGAGAACTGGGACCCCGAGGACGTCGAAGCCTGGGAATCCGGTGGTAAAGGGATCGCCAGGCGCAACCTGATCTGGTCCATCTTCGCCGAGCACGTCGGCTTCTCGGTGTGGTCGATCTGGTCGGTGATGGTGCTGTTCATGCCGCAGGACATCTACGGCATCGACGCGGCGGGCAAGTTCTACCTGGTCGCCATGCCCACTCTGGTCGGCGCGTTCATGCGGATTCCGTACACCATCGCCCCGGCGCGGTTCGGTGGGCGCAACTGGACCATCGTCAGCGCGTTGCTGCTGTTGATCCCGACGGTGCTGACGCTGTGGGTGATGAACAACCCCGGCACCTCCTACACCACGTTCATGGTCGTCGCCGCCATCGCGGGAGTCGGCGGCGGGAACTTCGCGTCGTCGATGACCAACATCAACGCCTTCTACCCGCAGCGGCTCAAGGGCTGGGCACTCGGCCTGAACGCCGGCGGGGGAAACATCGGCGTACCGGTGATTCAGCTCGTCGGGCTCGTCGTCATCGCCGCCGTGAGCAACACCGCCCCCGAAATCGTCTGCGCCATCTACCTCGTCCTGATCGCCATGGCGGCGCTCGGGGCGGCGCTGTTCATGGACAATCTCGGCAACCAGCGGTCGAACCTCGGCGCGATGGCAGAAGCGTTGCGGTTCAAGCACTCCTGGGTGATGAGCTTTCTCTACATCGGCACGTTCGGCTCATTCATCGGCTTCTCGTTCGCCTTCGGACAGGTGCTGCAGATCAACTTCCTCGCCGGCGGCGACACCCCGGCGCAGGCCTCGCTGCACGCCGCGCAGATCGCGTTCATCGGCCCGCTGCTCGGGTCCATCTCGCGCCCGTTCGGCGGCAAGCTGTCCGACAAGGTCGGTGGCGGCAGGGTCACGCTCTACACGTTCGTCGCGATGATCTTCGCCGCCGGAATCCTGGTAGCGGCGGGCGTTCTCGACGACGGCATGGCGGGCGCGGCCACCGGCGGCCAGATGGCCGCCTACGTCACGGGCTTCATCCTGCTGTTCATCCTGTCGGGCGTCGGCAACGGTTCGACCTACAAGATGATCCCGTCGATCTTCGAGGCCAAGGCCCAGGGCCACGACGAATGGAGCCGCGAAACCAAGGCCGCCTGGTCGCGCAGCATGTCCGGGGCGCTGATCGGCTTCGCCGGGGCGATCGGTGCGCTCGGCGGCGTGTTCATCAACGTCGTGTTGCGCGCCTCATATGTCAGCGACGCCAAGTCCGCCACCAACGCGTTCTGGGTGTTCCTCGGTTTCTACGTGATCTGCGCGATCGTCACCTGGTTCGTGTTCCTGCGCATGCAGACCTCACGCGCCGGTGCCGGCGAGCAGGTCGGCCGCGTCGCCTCGCCGGTGCCCGCTTGACGCCCATGGTGACTCGGACGGCGTGTTCGTACTGCGGCGTGGGCTGCGGTATCGAGGTGCACACCGTCACCGACCGCGAGACCGGCAATCCCGTGATCGCGCGGGTTTCCGGCGACAAGCTGCATCCCGCCAACTTCGGCAGGCTGTGCACCAAGGGCGCCACCCACGCAGAGATGATGCGTGCCGACGGCCGGCTCACCTCGGCGATGCTGCGGCCCAGCCGCGACGAGGAACTGGTGCCCACACCGGTCGACGACGCCGTCGCCGAGGCGGGCAGGCGGCTGCGGGCGATCGTCGACGAACACGGTCCCGACGCGGTGGCGCTCTACGTGTCGGGCCAGATGTCCATCGAAGCCCAGTACCTCGCGACCAAACTGGCCAAGGGATATCTGCGCACGGTGCACATCGAGTCGAACTCGCGGCTGTGCATGGCCAGCGCGGGAACCGGCTTCAAACAGTCACTGGGCGCCGACGGCCCGCCCGGGTCCTACGCCGACTTCGATTGCACGGACCTGTTTTTCGTCATCGGCTCCAACATGGCCGACTGTCACCCGATTCTGTACCTGCGTATGGCCGAGCGGCTCAAGGCGGGCGCCAAGTTGATCGTCGTCGACCCGCGCCGCACCACGACCGCCGAGCGCGCCGACCTGTTCCTGCAGATCAAACCCGGCACCGACCTGGCGCTGCTGAACGGGCTGCTGCATCTGTTGGTCGAAAACGGTGACATCGACCGCGATTTCATCGACCGGCACACCGAGGGCTGGGAGACGATGCCGGCGTTCCTCGCCGACTACACCCCCGAGCGGGTCGCTCATCTGACCGGTCTGGCCGAGTCCGACATCCGGCTCGCCGCGCGGATGATCGCCGACGCGGGGGAGTGGATGAGCTGCTGGACGATGGGCCTCAACCAGAGCACCCACGGCACCTGGAACACCAACGCCATCTGCAACCTGCACCTGGCCACCGGCGCGATCTGTCGGCCGGGCAGCGGGCCCATGTCGCTGACCGGCCAGCCCAACGCCATGGGCGGGCGCGAAATGGGCTACATGGGGCCGGGATTGCCCGGGCAGCGGTCGGTGATCTCGGCAGAGGATCGCGCATTCGTCGAGGAGCAGTGGGGGCTGGCGCCGGGCACCATCCGCCCCGAGGTCGGCTCGGGCACCGTCGACATGTTCCGGCAGCTTGCCGACGGCGACATCAAGGCGTGCTGGATCATCTGTACCAATCCCGTTGCCTCGGTGGCGAATCGGTCGACCGTGGTCGACGGGTTGCGGGCCGCAGAGCTGGTCATCACCCAGGACGCGTATCGCGACACGGCCACCAACACCTACGCCGACATCGTGCTGCCCGCCGCGATGTGGGCCGAGGCCGACGCCGTGATGGTCAACTCCGAACGCAACCTGACGCTGCTTCCGCAGACCATCCCTGCGCCCGGACAGGCCCGGCCCGACTGGCAACTGATCTGCCAGGTCGCGGCGCATATGGGTTTCGGCGAGCAATTCGCCTACACGTCCAGCGAGCAGATCTTCGACGAGATTCGGCGATTCTCGAACCCGAAGACCGGCTACGACCTTCGCGGCGCCAGCTACGCGCGGCTGCGGCAGACGCCGCTGCAGTGGCCGTGCCCGCCGGACGACGCCGCCGACCGCCATCCGATCCGCTACCTCAACGACGGTGTCAGCCAGGACCACTTCGTCGACGAGCACGGACACGCACCTCGGCTCGCCTTCCCGACGCCCTCGCGGCGGGCGATCTTCCACGCCCGTCCGCACATGGACGCGAGGGAGCTGCCCGACGACGGGTATCCGCTCGTGCTGAACACCGGTCGGCTGCAACACCAATGGCACACCATGACCAAGACCGGCCGAGTGGAGTCGTTGAACAAGCTGACCGGTGAGCCCTTCGTCGAGGTCCACCCCGACGACGCGCTGCGACTCGGCATCGAGGACGGACGGCCCGTCGAACTCACGACACGGCGCGGGCGCGCCCTGCTGCCCGCAACCGTCACCGAGAGCGTCCGCCCGGGCAGTTGTTTCGTGCCGTTCCACTGGAACGACGAGCACGGCGAGAACCTCACCGTCAACGCCTTGACCAACGACGCCGTCGACCCCGACTCGCTGCAGCCCGAATTCAAGGTCTGCGCGGTGCACCTGCAACCCGTCGCCTCGCCGACGCTCACCGAGCAGGAAACGCTCTACGTGTCGGGCTTTTTCAGCGGGCTGGCCGAGGCGCAGGCCGATGTTCCGGTGTTGCCCGATTCCGCGCCGGTGTCCACCGAGGTGCGCCAGTGGATCAACGGGCTGCTCGCCGGGCAGCACCGTCCCACCGATAAGCCAGCCGCGCGACCACGATTCGACGACGGACCGCTGGTGCTGTGGGCATCGCAGACCGGTAACGCGGAGGGCTTCGCCTCGCGGCTTGCCGAACGGCTGGGCAACGCCCAATTGGTGAACATGGACGACCTGGCGCCCGCCGATCTCGCCGCGGCCCGTGACGTGCTCGTCGTCACCAGCACGTTCGGCGACGGGGGACCACCGGACAACGGCGCGGGCTTCTGGCACCGGTTGCAGTCCGACAAGGCAACCCCGTTGACGGGCGTGCGGTACGCGGTGCTCGGCATCGGCGACCGGTCCTACGACGACTTCTGTGGGCACGCCAGGGCGGTCGACGCGAGGCTGGCCGACCTCGGTGCGGTGCGATTGCTCGAACGCGCGGACTGCGAGGCGTACGACGACGAGCGGATGCGGCGCTGGGCCGACGACGTCGCCGCCCTGCTCAATCCGGACATCTCGCCGTCGACCGGAAGCGTGTCGACACTCGTGCGGCCGGCCACCGTCGCGCAGCCGTTCACCCGCGCGCGTCCACTGGTCGTGCCGTTGTCCCGCAATGTGGTGCTCACAGGGCCCGCGTCGCGAAAAGAGGTGCGCCAGTTCGGTTTCGACATCTCCGAACACGACGTCGAGTATGCGGCAGGCGACTCGCTGGGCGTCTGTGCCACCAACGACCCCGCGATCGTCGACGCGTGGCTGGCGGCCACCGGGATGCCGGCCCAGCACGCGGTCGAGATCGACGGTGCCGAACAGCCGCTGCGCGACGCGCTGATCTCGCACTACGACTTCTGCCGGGTCACGCCCGATCTGGTGCGCTTCATCGCCGAGCACAGCCGCGACGCCAAGGCGTTGCGGGCGCCCAAGGCGAAGTTCGACAAGTGGCTGACCGGCCGCAACGGCCTGGACCTCGTCCAGGAGTTCGTCGTTCACGCCGATCCTGATGAGTGGCGCGAGGTGCTCGTGCGGTTGACCCCGCGCAGCTACTCGATCTCGTCGAGCCCGCTGGTCAGCCCGAACGAGGTGCAGCTGACGGTGTCGGTGGTGCGGTACCGCGGCGCCGACGGCGGCAGGCGCGGCGGCGTCTGTTCGACCTTCCTCGCCGACCGCGCGTCGTCGGCGCCGGTGTTTCTGCAGCGCTCACCGCACTTCCGCCCGCCCGAAGACGGCACGATCCCGATGATCATGGTCGGCCCCGGCACGGGCGTGGCGCCGTTCCGCGCCTTCCTGCAGGAGCGGCGGGCGCTCGGCCACGACGGCCGCAACTGGCTGTTCTTCGGCGAGCAGCACCGGGACCAGAACTATTACTACCGCGACGATTTCGAGGACATGGCCCGCGACGGGTTGCTCGACCGGCTGGATCTCGCGTTCTCCCGCGACCAGGCGTCGCGGGTGTACGTCCAGCACCGGATGCTCGACCACGGCGCCGAGCTGTGGCGCTGGCTCGACGACGGCGCGCACTTCTACGTCTGCGGCGACGCCGCCCGCATGGCCAAGGACGTCGACGCCGCGCTGATGACGATCATCGAGACGCACGGCGGCATGTCACACGAGCAGGCGCACGACTACAAGCGTGAACTGGTCGCAACCAAACGGTATGTGCGCGACGTGTATTGAGTTCATTTCCGCGTTGACTCTGCGTCGAGGGTGCGAAATCGCGCGAAAGGTAGGCCCTGGGCGCAGAGTGAACGAACCTCGCCCATATCGACAATGTCCGGCGGGCGACGCGCGGACGGCGGATAATCACCCCTCGTGAGTCACCGCATGCACATTGCGGTCAAGCGCGCTGCCGTCATGGCGGCGGCGGTCGTGCTGGTCGCCTGCGGCACGACGACTCAAGGGTCGGCGGATCCGTTCGCGGTGGCCGGTATGCGAGTCGCCGACGGGCCCTCGGGGTTGAGGGAGAGTGCGCCCGCGCCGTCGCGGAGGGTGGCCAACACCGACGGCGGGCCCATCGACCTGCTCGCGGTGCAGTCCGTCAGCGACGTCGAGGACTACTGGAAGGGCACGTTCGCCCAAGCGCTCGCAGGCGAATTCACGCCCGTGCGCAAACTCTTGTCCTGGGATGCCAACCGTCGCGACAGTTCCACGTCGTTCTGCGGTGAAACCACCGCGGGACTGGTCAACGCCGCATTCTGCCCGCCGGACAGCTCGATCGGCTGGGACCGCGGCGTGCTGCTGCCATCGCTGAAGAAGTCCTACGGCGACATGGCCGTCGCGATGGTGCTGGCACACGAGTACGGCCATTCCGTGCAATACCAGGCCGCGCTGAATTCTCCGAGCACGCCGACGCTGGTGGCCGAGCAACAGGCCGACTGTTTCGCCGGCGCCTACATGCGGTGGGTGGCGGAGGGAAACTCGCGCCGCTTCCGACTGTCGACCGGCAACGGCTTGAACGCCCTTCTCGCCAGCATGATTTCGTTCCGGGATCCGCTGTTCGACCGCAACGGCGCGTCGTCGGGCGGCGAACACGGTTCGGCATTCGAGCGAATCTCGGCGTTCCAATTCGGCTTCGCCGACGGACCGGAGACATGCAAGCGGATCGACAAAGATGAAGTCGCGCAGCGACGCGGCGACCTGCCGGTGGCGCTGCAGCGAGGGGAGACCGGGAACTGGCCGGTGTCCCAAGGCTCCGTGAGGTCGGTCATCGCGGCGATGAACCTCTTGTTCGAGCCCGCCAGACCACCGCGGCTCACCTTCGACGCGGCAACTGCGCAGCGGTGTCCCGACGCCCGGCCCACGCCGCCCGCCTCGTTCTGCCCGGCGACCAACACCATCGCCGTCGACCTCGCCGGGCTGAAGAAGCTCGGTGCCGCCCGCGAGGGTCCGGTCGGCCTGACCGGCGACAACACGGCCTACTCGGTGCTGATCTCGCGCTACGCGCTGGCGTTGCAGAGCGAGTTGGGCCTGCCGCTGGACACCGACGAGACGGGCTTGCGGACCGCATGCCTCACCGGCGCGGCCACGCGCAAACTCTCCCAGCAAGTGAACACACCGGACGGCAACACGGTCGCCCTGACGGCCGGCGACCTCGACGAGGCCGTGACGGGACTGCTCACCAACGGGTTGGCGGCCAGCGACGTCAGCGGACAATCGGCGCCCGCCGGTTTCGCGCGGATCGACGCGTTCCGCGCCGGCGTGCTGGGGAATCAGGACCACTGCCTGGAACGCTTCGCCTGAGAAGGCCTACTGACCTGGTGTCCGAGGGGGGACTTGAACCCCCACGCCCGTTAATAGGGCACTAGCACCTCAAGCTAGCGCGTCTGCCATTCCGCCACTCGGACTCGTTGTGGGCAGCTAAGGCTATCGGATCACCGAGGCCGGACCCAAACCCAGCTGGCATGTCAATGGTACGAATGGTGACTGTGACTGGTCCCCTCAACGCCGAAGCGGAGGTCGTCGACCTCGTCAGCACGCTCATCCGGTTCGACACGTCCAACACGGGCGACCCGGCCACCACCAAGGGCGAGGCCGAATGCGCGCGCTGGGTGGCCCAACAGCTCGAAGAGGTCGGCTACGCGACCGAATACGTCGAGGCGGGGGCGCCGGGCAGGGGCAACGTGTTCGCCCGGCTCGAGGGCGCCGACAGCTCACGCGGCTCGCTGCTGCTGCACGGTCACCTCGACGTCGTGCCGGCCGAGGCCTCCGACTGGAGCGTGCACCCGTTCTCCGGCGCGGTCGAGGACGGCTACGTGTGGGGCCGCGGCGCGGTCGACATGAAGGACATGTGCGGCATGCTGATCGCGATCGCGCGGCACTTCAAACGCGCGGGGATCACCCCGCCGCGCGACCTGATCTTCGCGTTCCTGTCCGACGAGGAGGCCGGCGGCAAGTTCGGCTCGCACTGGCTGGTCAAGAACCGGCCCGACCTGTTCGCCGGCGTCACCGAGGCGGTCGGCGAGGTCGGCGGCTTCTCGCTGACCGTGCCCCGCAAGGACGGCGGGGAGCGGCGCCTCTACCTGGTCGAGACGGCCGAGAAGTCGATGAACTGGATGAAGCTGACCGCGCGCAGCCACGCCGGTCACGGCTCGATGATCCACGACAGCAACTCGGTCACCGCGGTCGCCGAAGCGGTGGCCAAGCTCGGTCGCCACGAGTTCCCGCTCGTCATGACCGACGCGGTCGGCCAGTTTCTGCAGGCGGTCACCGAGGAGACCGGCTACTCGTTCGACATCGACTCCCCGGACCTGGCCGGCGCCATCGCCAAGCTGGGGCCGATCGCGCGCGTCGTCGGTGCCACGCTGCGCGACACAGCCAACCCGACGATGCTCAAGGCCGGCTACAAGGCCAACGTCATTCCGGCGTCGGCCGAAGCGGTGGTCGACTGCCGCATCCTGCCCGGCCGCCAGGCCGCCTTCGAACGCGAGGTCGACGAGCTGATCGGGCCGAACGTGACCCGGGAGTGGGTCACCGAACTGCCGTCGTACGAGACCACCTTCGACGGCGACCTGGTCGACGCGATGAACGGCGCGATCCTGTCAGTCGATCCCGACGCCCGGATCGTGCCCTACATGCTCTCGGGTGGGACGGACGCAAAAGCGTTCGCGCAGTTGGGGATTCGCTGTTTCGGGTTCGCGCCGCTGCAGCTGCCGCCCGACCTCGATTTCACCGCGCTGTTCCACGGCGTCGACGAACGGGTACCCGTTGACGCGTTGAAGTTCGGTACCCAGGTTCTCGAACACTTCCTGTTGCACAGCTGATCGACGAAAGGACGAGTCATGGCGTTTGATTACAACCCGTACGACTTTCTCCCGAAGCTACCCACGTTCACGGTGTCCTCGAACACCTTCAACGACGGCGACGCGCTCGCCAACGACCAGGTCAGCGGCATCATGGGCGCCGGAGGCAACGACGTCTCGCCGCACCTGACATGGTCGGGCTTCCCCGAGGAGACCCGCAGCTTCGCGGTCACCGTCTACGACCCCGACGCCCCGACCGCGTCCGGATTCTGGCACTGGGCCGTGGCGAACCTGCCCGCCACGGTGACCGAGCTGCCCGCGGGCGCCGGCGACGGCAGCGGGCTGCCCGGCGATGCGCTCACGCTGCGCAACGACGCCGGCATCAAGCGTTTCATCGGCGCCGCCCCGCCGCCTGGACACGGCCCGCACCGCTACATCGTCGCCGTGCACGCCGTCGGCGTCGAGAAGCTGGACCTGCCCGAGGACGCGACCCCCGCCTATCTCGGCTTCAACCTGTTCCAGAACGCGATCGCGCGGGCGCTGATTCACGCCACCTACGAACAGAACTAGCGAAATCCGCTCTGCGCGCTGCGATTACCTGCACGACTGGCTTTTCTGCGGAACTGACGTATGGTCGCGTTGAGTGATTGCCACTTCTTTTCAAGGAGCGACAATGGCTGACAAGAAACCGGGCCGCAGTCCGAAGAAGATGCCCGAACGGTCGATCAAGGAACGCCGCGCACAGAAGCGCCTACGCGAAGCGGAAGCGGGCGTCCTCGTCCGCAAGCGCAAAGGCTACTGAGCCGCCGAACCGACAGCGTCGGCCAATGAGCCGAAGCCCCCCTCGTGAAGGCGGCGGGCGATGCCATCGTGAATTCGTTTGGCCCACAGCCCGCCGCCGTACACGAATCCCGTGTAGCCCTGCAGCAGCGAGGCGCCGGACGTGATCCGGTCCCAGGCGTCATCGGCAGTTTCGATGCCACCGACGCTGATCAACACCAGTCGGTCCCCGACGCGACGGTAGAGCCTGCGCAGCACCTCCGCCGAACGCCTGGCCACCGGACGCCCCGAGATCCCGCCGGGGCCGAGCTCCTCGACGCCCGATGTGGTCAACCCCTCCCGCGACACCGTCGTGTTGGTCGCGACGATGCCGGCCAGACCGAGTTCGACTGCCAGATCGGCGATCTCGTCGACATCCTCGTCGGACAGCTCGGGCGCGATCTTCACCAACACCGGCGTCGACGTCTCCGCCTGCACCGCGGTCAGGATCGGCCGCAGCGACTCGACCGCCTGCAGATCCCGCAATCCGGGCGTGTTGGGTGAGCTGACGTTGACCACCACGAACGAGGCGAGCGGTCCCAGCAGGCGCGCCGACGTGGCGTAGTCCTGCACCGCCGCCTCGGCGGGCGTGACCTTCGTCTTGCCGATGTTCACCCCGATCGGCACATCCGGCACGTGCCGGGCCAGCCGCACCGCGAGTTCACCCGCGCCGTGGTTGTTGAAACCCATCCGGTTCAGCAGCGCGTGGTCCTCGGGGAGCCGGAACATCCGCGGCTTGGGATTGCCCGGCTGGGCCTGCGCGGTGACGGTGCCCACCTCGGCGTACCCGAATCCGAGCGCGCCCCAGGTCCGCAGACCGCTGCCGTCCTTGTCGAAACCCGCCGCCAGGCCGAGCGGACCGGGAAATCGGACCCCGAAAACGGTGCTCTCCAGGATCGGATCGCGAGGACCCAACCAGCGTTTGAGCGCGCGCCGCGGCCACGAGAAGTAGGTGAGCGCCCGCAGCGCGGCGAACACCCAGGTGTGAATCCGTTCGGGCGCAACGAGAAACAGCGCCCGCCGCAGCGCGCCGTACATCATGCAATCACTGCGCGGGTGGCTCGGGGGTGCCGGTCCGACCGGCCGCCGTCTTCTTGCGCCGCAGCAACACCCGCCGCGAGCCGTCGGTGTAGAGCCGAACGCGAGTGAGCTCCCAGCCGCGGTACTCGGCTTCGATCGACAACCGGGTCGAGGCGCTGACGCGCGTGACGTCCGGCGGAAGCCGCAAAGGGATCCACTCGTAGTCGTCCGAAGGGTCGGCCTTGACGACTTCCTCCCAGCCCGGGGGCATCCGTCCGCGTTGGACCGCGCTCATGCGTGGGCTCTCGCCGCGTCGACGATCACCTGCACACCCGCTCCCGATCCGGACACCACGTACAGCGTGCCAGAGGATTCGTCATATGCCAGGGAGTTGGGTTGCTGCACGGTTCGATATCGCACCTTCTCGACGGGAATGCCGGTGGCCAGATCGTAGCCAACGACGGTGTTCGACGCTGTCTGCGACACCCAGGCCAGTCCCGACGACCCGGCCAGGCCGTAGGGGGAGTCGCGCACCGGATACCGTTGGCGCAGGATCAGCGGGTCGGTGCCAAAGACCAGCAGTCCCTCGCCCCGCGTGTCGGCGACCAGCACCCGCCCGACCGGATCGGCGGCCATCGTCGTCGCACCCTCACCGGCGCGCAACGCCTGCGCCTGCTGGTCGCCCTCCTCGGTGAGCGCCGTCACCGACGTCTGCGCGCGGTCCAGCACCACGGTCGTATTGCCCTGTGTGACAAGGGCATCGACGCGCGCGAAGATCTTCAGCCGCGCCGCGACAGAGGTGTCCGAGCCCAGGGTGTAGACGGCTCCGTCGGAGCTGCCGAGCACCAGCCGGCCGTCGGTGCGCCGGGCGATCGCGGTGAAATCGGTGTCCGGTTGGCCCTCGACGTCGACCTTGGTGGCGGAGCGGGCGGCCAGGTCGATCCGGTGGTAGCCGCCGCGCGTGGCGGCGTAGGCGTGGCCGTCGCCGTCACCGGTCAACGCGGTCGCGGGGCCGGGCAGCGGCACCGCCGTCGACTCGGCACCGTCTCTCGAAAACACCGTGACCTGCGATCGGTCCGCCGGGGCAGGCGCCAGCACGGCCAGCGAGCCGGTCGCGGTGTCGAGATACGCCGCCTGGGCGTCAGCGCGCAACGGCCGCACCACGCCGTCCGGCCGCTCGCTCACCGGCGGGGACACCACGGCCTGGGCTGGAGCGATGGTGGGCGGCGGGTCGGACGACTCCGACGAGCAGCCGCCGACCAGGACAAACGCCGGAAAGATTGCCAGTGCCGCCGCGATCCGGCGTATCGGCTGAATCCGGGTGTTTATTAGTGGCGACAAGGGGTAGCTCTCGGTTCGTGCGTACGGCAAATCGACTGAACGGCCAGTTTAGGCAGATCGCTGCCCATGGGTTCTCGGCCGCTCGCCGTGGCTCCGCGGACCGCGGCCGCGACGGCGGTATGGTGCCGTCATGACCCTCGCCGCGGACCGTGCACTGGGTGCCCGGGATTTTGTGATCGAGGACATGACCACTGGCCTGCACGCCAGCGGGTTCGGCCAAGTGGGCGACGGCCGCAGTTTCTCGTTCCACGTCGAGCGCCAGATGTTGATCGTCGAGATCTACCGCCCGCGGTTGGAGGGCCCCGTCCCGCACGAGGAGGACGTGGTCGCGGCGGCGAGCCGCAAGCTGACCGACATCGACCTCACCGACCGGCGCAGCGTGGGGGCGGCGGTGCGTGATCTCGTGGCCGCAGCCGAGCCGGTGGCGCGAACCAGCCGCTGACCATCCCCACGGTACGGTCGTCGTCGTGACGGACGTGCCGGCAATGTCATGGGTGCAGGTTGTCGTCCTCGCGATAGTCCAAGGGCTCACGGAGTTCCTGCCCGTCTCGTCGTCGGGACATCTGGCGATCACCTCACGGGTGTTCTTCGCCGACGATGCGGGCGCGTCCTTCACCGCGGTCACCCAGCTGGGCACCGAGTTCGCGGTATTGGTCTACTTCGCCAAGGACATCGGGCGCATCGTCAAGGCCTGGTTCAACGGGCTGTTCGTCACCGCCCACCGCAACGCCGATTACTGGCTGGGCTGGTACGTCATCGTCGGCACCATCCCGATCGGCATCCTGGGCCTGCTGTTCAAGGACGAGATCCGCACGGGGGCACGCAATCTGTGGGCCATCGCGATCGCGCTGATCGTGTTCTCGGCCGTCATCGCCGCCGCCGAGTACTTCGGTCGCCGGGTGCGCACCACCGAGCAACTGACGTGGAAAGACAGCATCATCGTGGGCTTCGCACAGTGCCTGGCGTTGCTGCCCGGGGTGTCCCGGTCCGGCGCGACGATCAGCGCGGGCCTCTTCCTGGGCCTCAACCGTGAGGTGGCCGCCCGGTTCGGCTTTCTTCTCGCCATCCCCGCGGTGTTCGCCTCCGGGCTCTTCTCGCTGCCGGACGCGTTCCACCCCGTCGGGGAGGGGATGAGCGCCACCGGCCCGCAACTGCTCGTGGCCACGGTGATCGCGTTCGTCGTCGGCTTCGCCGCGGTGGCGTGGTTCCTGCGGTTCCTGGTCAGACACAGCATGTACTGGTTCGTCGGCTACCGCGTCATGCTGGGCACTGTGGTTTTGATCTTGCTGGGGACCGGAGTGGTGGCGGCGACATGACGGTGATCCTGTTGCGGCACGGCCGCTCGACGTCGAACACCGCCCACACGCTCGCGGGCCGCTCCGACGGCGTCGACCTCGACGACAAGGGCCGCGAACAGGCGCAGGCGGTGGCGAAACGCATCGGCTCACTGCCGGTCCGCGCGATCGTGCGTTCGCCGCTGCTGCGGTGCGAACGGACCGTGGAACCGCTGGCCGAGGCGCTGGGCCTGACGCCGATCGTCGACGAACGGATCTCCGAGGTCGACTACGGCACCTGGACCGGCCGCAAGATCGCCGAACTGGTCAAGGAACCGCTGTGGGCGGTGGTGCAGCAGCAGCCGAGCGCGGCGGTGTTCCCCGACGGCGAAGGCCTCGCCCACGTGCAGGCCCGCGCGGTGGCCGCGGTGCGTGAGCACGACCGTCGACTCGCCGAGGAGCACGACGGCGATGTGCTCTGGGTCGCGTGCACCCACGGCGATGTGATCAAGGCCATCGTCGCCGACGCGCTTGGGACCCACCTCGACAGCTTCCAGCGGATCACGGCCGACCCCGCATCGATGAGCGTGATCCGTTACACGTCGGTGCGGCCGTTCGTGATCCACGTCAACCACACTGGTGACCAACTGACGTCCGCACTGTTGCCGAAACCCGCCAAGAGCGACGGTCAGGCCGATTCCGGCGACGGTGAGGTGCCGCCGGAAGACGCGGTCGTCGGGGGATCGACCGGCTAGTCGGAAGACGGCTGACTAGCCCGAACCGGTATTTTGGAAAGTGCCATGGCCCGCGCAATTCACGTCTTCCGCACACCCGACCGCTTCGTGGCCGGGACCGTCGGTCAGCCCGGCAACCGCACGTTCTACCTCCAAGCCGTTCACGACAAGCGCGTCGTGTCGGTGGTGTTGGAGAAGCAACAGGTCGCCGTGCTCGCCGAGCGGATTGCCGCGCTGCTGCTCGAGATCAATCGCCGGTTCGGCACACCGATCCCGCCCGACACCGGTGAGGTCGAAGATCTCAGCCCGTTGATCACCCCGGTCGACGCCGAGTTCCGAGTCGGGACGATGGGGCTCGGCTGGGATTCCGAGGCGCAGACCGTCGTCGTCGAGTTACTCGCGGTGACGGAGACCGAATTCGACGCGTCGGTGGTGCTCGACGACGCGGAGGAAGGCCCCGACGCGGTGCGGGTGTTCCTCACGCCGGAGTCCGCCCGCGAGTTCGCGACGCGCTCGAACCGGGTCATCTCGGCAGGCCGACCGCCCTGTCCGCTGTGTGACGAGCCGCTGGACCCCGAGGGCCACATCTGCGTGCGCACCAACGGCTATCGGCGCGGCGCCTTCGCCGAGTCCGACGATGACATCGACATCTGACGGCGGGTCCGACGCGGCCCGCGAAGACGTGCTGCGCCGCGGCGAGCTGACCGTCATCGGGCGGATCCGCTCGGCGAGCAACGCGACGTTCTTGTGCGAAGCGAATCTCTGTGAGCAGCAAGTGCATTGCGTTTACAAGCCGGTGGCCGGTGAGGCCCCGCTGTGGGACTTCCCCGATGGCACACTGGCCGGCCGTGAGCGTGGTGCCTATCTCGTGTCGGCGGCGTTGGGGTGGAATGTGGTGCCCTACACCATCATTCGTAACGGGCCCGCAGGCGAGGGCATGGTGCAGCTGTGGGTGGACCAGCCGGGCGACGACGTCGACGACGAACGGCCATCGGGCCCGGACCTGGTGGATCTGCTTCCGGCGGGCCACATCCCGCCGGGCTTTCTTCCGATCCTTCAGGCCTACGACTACGCCGGCGACGAGGTGACGCTGGTGCACGCCGACGATGACCGGTTGCGCCGGATGGCGGTGTTCGACGTGCTGGTCAACAACGCCGACCGCAAGGGCGGTCACATCTTGTGCGGGGTGGACGGGCACGTGTACGGCGTCGACCACGGGGTGACGCTGCACGTGCAGGACAAGCTGCGCACCGTGCTGTGGGGTTGGGCGGGTAAACCCGTCGACGACCAGACGCTCGAATCGGTGGCCGCACTGCGCGACCAGTTGCGCGACGGCTTGGCCGGCGAACTGTGCACGCTCATCACCGAGCGCGAGATCGCGGCGCTGCTCTCCAGAACCGTTGCGCTGCTCACCGATCCGGTCATGCCCACCCCCGATCGGCGCCGCCCGATCCCATGGCCGGCGTTCTGACGCCGTGCCTGTCGCGCCGCTCGAGGACCGGTTGGTGATACTGACCTGATGAGCCTGACCGATGCGGCGCTGGCCGCCGAGGTGGCCGCCGAGGCGGGCGAGATGCTGCTGAAGGTCCGCGAACAGGTGGGCTTCTACGATCCCTACGACCTCGGCGACACCGGGGACAAGCTGGCCAACAAGCTGATTCTGGAACGCCTCCGCGCGGCGCGCCCGGATGACAAGGTGCTGTCCGAGGAGGCCGTCGACGATCTGTCGCGCGTGGACGCCGACCGGGTCTGGATCGTCGATCCGGTTGACGGCACCCACGAGTTCTCCATGCCGCGCCGCACGGACTGGGCCGTGCACATCGCGCTGTGGCGCCGCGACGGCCGGCCCAACGGGCGCATCACCGACGCCGCCGTCGCGCTGCCGGCCCGTCACGAGGTCTACCGCACCGACACCGTCACACCACCGCCACCGCGCACCGAGGGCCCGATCCTCATCACCGCGAGCGCCAACCGCCCGCCCCCAGTGCTGTGGTGGCTGCGCGACCGGATGGACATCCAGCTGGTGCGCATCGGGTCGGCGGGCGCCAAGGCGATGGCGGTGGTGCGAGGTGACGTCGACGCCTACCTGCACGCCGGCGGCCAGTGGGAGTGGGACTCCGCGGCGCCGGCGGGAGTGGTGCAGGCCGCGGGCCTGCACGCGTCGCGGCTGGACGGCTCGGAGCTGATCTACAACCGGCGCGACCCCTACCTGCCCGACCTGCTGATGTGCCGGCCGGAAGTGGCCGAACCGCTGCTGGAGGAGATCCTGTCGGCGTACCGGAACCGTTGGCGGCACTGAACGGGAATGAAACGGCCGCGCGCGGTGTAGGTGAGGTGGATGCCTAAAGTCGAGACTATGAATTCGTGGCCGGCTCCCGTCGTCCCGGCGCTGCCGGGTCGCGGACCCCAGCTACGGCTCTACGACAGCGCCGACCGGCAGGTCCGGCCCGTCGGCGCGGGCGAGACCGCCACGATGTACGTCTGCGGCATCACGCCCTACGACGCGACGCACCTCGGCCACGCCGCGACCTACCTGGCGTTCGACCTCATCCACCGCATCTGGCTGGACGCCGGCCACCAGGTCAGCTACGTGCAGAACATCACCGACGTCGATGACCCGCTGTTCGAACGAGCGGAACGCGACGGTGTCGACTGGCGTGAGCTCGCCGACCGGGAGACCGAGCTGTTCTGTGAGGACATGGCGGCGCTGCGGGTGCTGCCGCCGCACGACTACGTGGCCGCGACCGAGGCGATCGCCGAGGTCATCGAGATCGTCGAGAAGCTGCTGGCGTCGGGTGCGGCCTACGTCGTGGAGGACGCCGAGTATCCCGACGTGTATTTCCGCGCCGACGCGACCGCCCAGTTCGGCTACGAGTCCGGCTACGACCGCGACACCATGCGGCGCCTGTTCGCCGAACGCGGCGGCGACCCCGAGCGCCGCGGCAAGGGGGACGAGCTCGACGCGCTGCTGTGGCGGGCGCAGCGGCCGGGGGAGCCGAGCTGGCCGTCGCCGTTCGGGCCCGGCCGGCCGGGCTGGCACGTCGAATGTGCCGCGATCGCGTTGAGCCGCATCGGCACCGACCTCGACATCCAGGGCGGCGGCAGCGACCTGATCTTCCCGCACCACGAGTTCTCCGCGGCCCACGCCGAATCTGTCACCGGCGAGCGGAGATTCGCGCGTCACTACGTGCACGCCGGGATGATCGGCTGGGACGGCCACAAGATGAGCAAGAGCCGCGGGAATCTGGTGCTGGTCTCGCGCCTGCGCGCCGAGGGTGTCGACCCCGCCGCGATCCGGCTGGGGTTGTTCGCCGGCCACTACCGCGAGGACCGGTACTGGAGCGATGCGGTGCTCGCCGAGGCGGTCGAGCGGCTGGGCCGGTGGCGCACCGCGGTGGCGCTGCCCGCCGCACCCGACGCGACCGACGTGGTGAGCCGCGTCCGCAGGTACCTCGCCGACGATCTCGACACCCCGAAAGCGCTTGCCGCGCTGGACGGTTGGACCACCGACGCGCTCACCTACGGCGGGCACGATCCCGAGGCCGGGCATACGGTGGCGGCCGCCGTCGACGCCCTGCTGGGCATTCGCCTGTAGAACATCTCCGCGGTGCCACCGGGCGGGGTACGTTGTCGCCCATGGCTTCTGTGAACGGGAAGGTCGCGCTGATCACCGGCGCGGCGAACGGCATCGGCGAAGAGGTGGCCCGCCGCCTGCACGGCAAGGGCGCGAAACTGGTGCTGACCGACCTGGACGGCGACCGACTCGACGAAGTGGCGGCGCGGTTCGGCAACGAGGGCGTGGTCACCGCCGTCGCCGACGTGCGCGATCTGGCCGCGATGGAGTCCGCCGTCGCCAAGGGCGTGGAGCGGTTCGGCGGCATCGACATCGTCATGGCGAATGCGGGCATCGCGACCTACGGGTCGGTGCTGCAGGTCGACCCGGAGGCGTTCCGCACGCTCATCGACGTCAACGTGGTCGGTGTGTTCCACACCGTGCGGGCAGCCCTGTCGTCGGTGATCGAGCGCCGCGGCTACGTGCTGGTCGTGTCCTCGGCGGCCGCCTACGCGGCGTCGGCGGGCATGGCGCCCTACGACGCGTCCAAGGCGGCGGTGGAGCACTTCGCGAACGCGCTGCGGCTCGAGGTGGCGCACCACGGCGTGGACGTCGGATCGGCGCACATGCTCTGGATCGACACCCCGCTGGTGCAGGAGAGCCGATCGGACCTGCCGAGCGCCCGCGCGATGCTCGACACGCTGCCGGGCCCGCTGGGCAAGACCACGTCGGTGCGGGAGTGCGGTGAGTTGTTCGTCAAAGGCATCGAGGGGCGCAAGCGGCAGGTCAATTGTCCGCGCTTCGTCGGGCTGATGCGCTGGCTCAAGCCGCTGCTCACCTCGCGGGTGGGGGATCGCGCCTCGCTCAAGTCGGTACCCGAACTGCTGCCGAAGGTGGATGCCGAGGTCGCGGCGCTGGGCCGTTCGATGAGCGCGCGCACCGAAGCGCTGGAGAAGCGTTGATCCGTCGGATCGCGGTATTGGTGGCCGCTACGGTGTTGGCCGCTTGCGGCACAACGGATTCGAAAGAGGAGGCGACACCTGCGCCGCCACCGGCTGGTGATGCGGCGGTGAGCCCCGAGCAGGCCAGGACGATCGCCAAGGAGGCCTACATCTACGGCTTCCCGCTGGTCGACAGTTACCGGATCCGGTATTCGTATTTCGTTGACAAGGAGAGTCCGGAGTACAAGGGTGGATTGAACGAAATCCACAACGAGGCAGAGCTCTACACGCCCGAGGACAAGGCGGTGCGGACGCCGAACGCCGACACTCCCTACTCCATGCTGGGGCTGGATCTGCGCACCGAGCCGTTGGTGCTGACGGTCCCGCCGGTCGAACAGGACCGGTACTACTCGCTGCAGTTCATCGACGGCTACACCTACAACGTCGCCTATGTCGGCAGCCGCACCACGGGTAACGGCGGCGGCAAGTACCTTGTGGCGGGCCCGAACTGGACGGGCGAGAAGCCCGAGGGCATCGACGAGGTCATCCGCTTCGACACCGATCTGGCGTCGGTGATCTACCGCACGCAGTTGTTCGGCCCATCGGACCTCGAGAACGTCAAGCGGATCCAGGCCGGGTATCAGGCGATGCCGCTGTCGGCATACCTGAATCAGCCGGCGCCCCCGCCGGCTCCGCCGATCGACTTCGTGCCGCCGCTGACGCCGGATCAGCAGCGGACATCGCCGCAGTTCTTCGAGATCCTGGGGTTCACGCTGCGGACCGCTCCCACGCTGCCGCAGGAGCGAGAGATGCGCGAGCGGTTCGAGAGGCTCGGGATCGGGCCCGAGGGCGACTTCGAGGCGGACAGGCTGTCGCCCGAGATGCGAGCGGCCGTCGCGGGTGGCATGGCCAACGCGTGGGCCGAGCTGGACAAGCTCAAGAAAGACAAGATCGAGACCGGTGAGGTCGGATCGGCGCAGTTCTTCGGCACCGCGGCCGACCTCAAGGGCAACTACCTGTACCGGATGGCCGGTGCCGTGTTCGGCATCTTCGGCAACACCGCCGCCGAGGCGCTGTACCCGGGCATCCCCAACGATTCGGCCGGTGCCCCGCTCACCGGTGCGAACAACTACGTCGTCAAGTTCCCGTCGGGTCAGCTGCCGCCGGTCAACGCGTTCTGGTCGCTGACGATGTACGAGATGCCGCAGAGCCTGCTCGTCGAGAACCCGATCCAGCGGTATCTGATCAATTCGCCGATGCTGACCAGCCTGGTGCAAGACCCCGACGGCGGCTACACGATCTACGTGCAGAACTCCTCGCCCGGGCCCGGCAAGGAGGCGAACTGGCTGCCCGCGCCGAAGGGGCCGTTCCAGATGATCATGCGGCTGTACTGGCCCAAGCCCGACGCGCTCAACGGCACCTGGAAGCCGCCGCAAGCCGTCAGGGTCTAGCTAGCCGCGAAAGCCGGGGCCTCGGCGGCGCAGGTAGCGCTCGAATTCGGCCGCCAGCGCGTCACCGTCGATCTTGCCGAGCGCCTCGGTCATGTCGACCTCGGCGTCACCGCGTTCCTCCAGCGACTGCACGTACTCGGCGATCTCGTCGTCCTCGGCGGTCATCTCCGAGACCGCCTGCTCCCACTCCTCGGCGGCGGTCGGCAGATCCGCCAGTGGCACCTCGATGTCGAGCACATCCTCGACGCGGCGCAGCAGCGCCACCGTCGCTTTGGGATTCGGCGGCTGGGAGACGTAATGGGGGACCGCGGCCCAGAACGTCACCGCGGGGATACCGGCCTGCACGCACGCGTCCTGGAACACGCCGGCGATACCGGTCGGGCCCTCGTAGCGCGTCTCCTCCAACCCGAACACCTTGGCGGAGTCCGACGAATAGGCCGCCCCCGACACCGGCACCGGACGTGTGTGCGGCGTATCGGCCAGAAGCGCGCCGAGGATGACGACGGTTTGCACGTTGAGCTTGTCGGCGATCGCCAACAGCTCCGAGCAGAACGTGCGCCAGCGCATATTCGGCTCGACGCCGTGCATCAACACGATGTCCCGGTCCGAACCCGGCGGGCGGCAATGCGAGATCCGCATCGACGGCCATACCAGCTCGCGCGTGACCCCGTCGACCTGCCGGATCACCGGCCGGTTCACCTGGTAGTCGTAATAGGCCTCGTCGTCGATCTCGACGATCGTCTCGGCTTCCCAGATGGCGTCGAGGTGCTCCACCGCATCGCTGGCCGCGTCGCCCGCGTCATTCCAGCCCTCGAACGCCGCGACAACGATCGTGTCGGTCAGTTCGGGCAGGTCGGGCGGTTTGAAGCCGCTCGCATCCGACAAGGTCACAACGCCAGCGTAAGCCCTTCGGGGCGGGTAGGAGCGCCATCGCCACACGTGCCGACTTGATCTGCTGACTACCCTGGATCCGTGGCTGATGTGAACGCTCGCGTGTATGACACCGATTTGCTCGACGCCCGTGCGGCGCGGTCGATGGTCGGTGCCGGCGCGATGTGCACCCGGCTTCACACGGCCAATCCCACCTTCGACAACCTCGCGGTGCTGAACGAAACCTGTGCGTCCGTCACGGAGGCGAAATACGTTCGGCTGCAAGTTGGTTGATCAAGGTGTCGACGCAGTTGCCGACAAGATCTGCCAACCCTCGCTCGAGGCCGTGTTTCGCCAAGCAGGTTGGGTCGATCGACGCGACGAGATGGGCGTCCACACGTCGATCGGGTGACAACGTAGACTTTCCTGGTCGAGAGGCGTTGCAACGGATACCCCTGGGACCGGTTCTCCGCGCGGTATCCGCCACGCTCGGCAGAAAGCAAGGACGCCTTCCTAACCGGAAGGAGCGCACATGACCGCCGTTGAGTCGACCACCCTCACGCCGAACATCCGCCCCGACTGCACCGACGAACTCACGGCAGCACTGCGGCAGCGGATCCTGGTGATCGACGGCGCGATGGGCACGGCGATCCAGCGCGACCGGCCCGACGAGGCCGGCTACCGCGGCGAGCGGTTCAAGGACTGGCCGAGCGACGTCCAGGGCAACAACGACCTGCTCAACCTGACCCAGCCGCAGATCATCGAGGCGATCCACCGCGAGTACCTCGACGCCGGCGCCGACATCATCGAGACCAACACGTTCAACGCGAACGCGATCTCGCTGTCCGACTACGGCATGGAGGAGTTCGCCTACGAGCTGAACTACGCGGGCGCGGCGTTGGCCCGCACGGCCTGCGACGAGGTCAGCACCCCGGACAAGCCGCGCTACGTCGCGGGCGCCCTCGGGCCGACGACCCGGACGGCGTCGATCTCGCCGGACGTCAACAACCCCGGAGCCCGCAACGTCACCTACGACGAGCTGGTCACGGCGTACCTCGAGGCCGCCAACGGGCTGGTCGACGGCGGTGCCGACATCATCCTGGTCGAGACGATCTTCGACACGCTCAACGCCAAGGCCGCGGTCTTCGCGATCGAGACGATGTTCGAGGAGCGCGGGCGCCGCTGGCCGGTGATCATCTCGGGCACCATCACCGATGCCTCCGGACGGACGCTGTCCGGTCAAGTCACCGAGGCGTTCTGGAACTCGATCCGGCACGCCAAGCCGCTGGCGGTGGGCCTCAACTGCGCGCTCGGCGCACCGGAGATGAGGCCCTACATCGCCGAGATGTCGCGCATCGCCGACACCTTCGTCTCCTGCTACCCGAACGCGGGCCTGCCCAACGCCTTCGCCGAGTACGACGAAACCCCCGACAGCCAGGCCGGCTACGTCGCCGACTTCGCCGAGGCGGGCTTCGTCAACATGGTCGGCGGGTGCTGCGGGACGACGCCCGCCCACATCGCCAAGATCGCCGCGGCCGTCGAGGGCAAGGCGCCGCGCCAGGTGCCGGACATCCCCGTCGCCACCCGGCTCGCGGGCCTGGAGCCGCTCAACATCGACGACGACTCGTTGTTCGTCAACATCGGTGAGCGCACCAACATCACGGGCTCGGCCCGCTTCCGCAACCTGATCAAGGCCGAGGACTACGACACCGCGCTGTCGGTGGCTCTGCAGCAGGTCGAGGTCGGTGCGCAGGTCATCGACATCAACATGGACGAGGGCATGATCGACGGCGTCGCCGCTATGGACCGGTTCACCCGGCTGATCGCGTCCGAACCCGACATCAGCCGCGTGCCGGTGATGATCGACTCCTCCAAGTGGGAGGTCATCGAGGCGGGCCTGAAGAACGTGCAGGGCAAGCCGATCGTCAACTCGATCTCCCTGAAGGAGGGCGAGGAGAAGTTCATCCGCGAGGCCCGGCTGTGCCGCAAGTACGGCGCCGCCGTCGTCGTGATGGCCTTCGACGAGCAAGGGCAGGCCGACAACCTGGAGCGCCGCAAGCAGATCTGCGGGCGCGCCTATCGGATCCTGACCGACGAGGTGGGCTTCCCGGCCGAGGACATCATCTTCGACCCGAACTGCTTCGCGCTGGCCACCGGCATCGAGGAGCACGCGAGCTACGGCATCGACTTCATCGAGGCCTGCGCCTGGATCAAGGAGAACCTGCCCGGGGTGCACCTGTCGGGCGGCATCTCCAACGTGTCGTTCTCGTTCCGCGGCAACAACCCTGTGCGCGAGGCGATCCACGCGGTGTTCCTGTTCCACGCCATCAAGGCCGGCCTGGACATGGGCATCGTCAACGCCGGCGCCCTGGTGCCCTACGACTCGATCGACCCCGAACTGCGGGAGCGCATCGAGGACGTCGTGCTGAACCGGCGCGAGGACGCGGCGGAACGGCTGCTGGAGATCGCCGAGCGGTTCAACACCACGGAGAAGGGCGAGGACCCGGCCGCCGCCGAGTGGCGTTCTCTGCCGGTGCGCGAGCGGATCACGCACGCCCTGGTGAAGGGCATCGACGCGCACGTCGACGACGACACCGAGGAATTGCGGGCCGAGATCGCCGCCGCGGGCGGGCGTCCGATCGAGGTGATCGAGGGACCGCTGATGGACGGCATGAACGTCGTCGGCGACCTGTTCGGCTCGGGCAAGATGTTCTTGCCCCAGGTCGTGAAGTCCGCGCGCGTGATGAAGAAGGCCGTCGCCTACCTGCTGCCCTACATCGAGGCAGAGAAGGTGGAGGCCGGGACAGCCGGCTCCAAGGACACCAACGGCACCATCGTGATGGCGACCGTCAAGGGCGACGTCCACGACATCGGCAAGAACATCGTCGGAGTTGTCCTGCAGTGCAACAACTTCGAAGTCATCGACCTCGGTGTGATGGTCCCCGCCCAGAAGATCCTGGACGCGGCCAAGGAGCATGACGCCGACATCATCGGGCTGTCCGGGCTGATCACCCCGTCGCTGGACGAGATGGTCAACTTCGCCGCCGAGATGGAACGCGAAGGGTTGGAGATCCCGCTGCTGATCGGCGGCGCGACCACCTCGCGCGCGCACACCGCAGTGAAGGTGGCGCCGCGCCGCAGCGGTCCGGTGGTCTGGGTCAAGGACGCGTCGCGTTCGGTGCCGGTCGCGGCCGCCCTGCTCGACGACAAGCAGCGCCCGGCGCTGCTCGAGGCGACCGAGAAGGACTACGCGTCGTTGCGGGAACGGCACGCCCAGAAGAACGAGCGCCCCACGGTGACGCTGGAGAAGGCCCGCGCGAACCGGACGCCGATCGACTGGGACGAATACACACCGCCCGCGCCCGCACAGGGCCTCGGCGTGCGGGAGTTCCTCGACTACGACCTGGCCGAATTGCGCGAGTTCATCGACTGGCAGCCGTTTTTCAACGCCTGGGAGATGAAGGGCCGCTTCCCGGACATCCTCAACAACCCGGCCTCGGGCGAGGCCGCCCGCAAGCTGTTCGACGACGCCCAGGAGATGCTCGACACCGTCATCAAGGAGAAGTGGCTGACGGCCAACGGGGTGATCGGCTTCTTCCCGGCGAACGCGGTCGGCGACGACATCGAGGTGTACACCGACGACACCCGCGGCGAGGTGCTCACGACGTTGCACAACCTGCGTCAGCAGGGTGAGCATCGCGAGGGCATCCCGAACCGGTCCCTCGGCGACTTCATCGCGCCCAAGGACACCGGCCTGGCGGACTACGTCGGCACGTTCGCCGTCACCGCGGGCCTAGGCAGCGCCGAGAAGATCACCGAGTTCAAAGCGGCGAACGACGATTACAGCGCGATCCTGCTGGAGTCGCTCGCCGATCGGCTTGCCGAGGCGTTCGCCGAACGGCTGCATCAGCGGGTGCGCACGGAGTTCTGGGGCTATCAGCCGGATGAGCAGCTCGACAACGACGCGCTCATCGGCGAGAAGTACGTCGGAATCCGCCCCGCCCCCGGCTATCCGGCGTGCCCGGAGCACACCGAGAAGGTGACGATCTGGGAGCTGATGGACGTCAAGGAGCGCACCGGCATCGAGTTGACCGAGTCGATGGCGATGTGGCCCGGTGCCGCAGTCAGTGGCCTGTACTTCTCGCATCCGCAGTCGCAGTACTTCGTCGTTGGGCGACTGGCACAGGATCAGGTCGCCGACTATGCGAAGCGCAAGGGCTGGACGCTGAAGGAGGCCGAGCGCTGGCTGTCCTCCAACCTCGGCTACAACCCGGAGGACTGAGGCTCACTCTTCGACAGGCCGGAACAGTTCGGCGTTGGCGCCGGCCCACTCCGCCACCGATTGCGCTGGTGTGCCGGTGATTTCGGCGACCAGCTGGTTGGCGTGTTGTGGGGCGTCGAGACCGGTCTCGATCTGGTCGAGATACCAGCGCGCATACTCGCCCATCGCGGGCCGCAACGCCGCCTCGGCCCGCGCTCGGCTGCAGTGCTCGACCGCGACGTCGATGCCGATGCCCTCGCCGATCTGCTGCACGATCTCGGCGCGGGTCAGCGCCGCCGGGCCGGTGATGGGGTAGGACCGTCCGTAGTGCGCAGGGTCGGGTTGGATCAGCAGTGCCGCCGCGACTCGGGCGATGTCGTCCATGGTGATCGGCGCTTCCACCACTGACGGATAGGCTTCGAGGACGCTGCGGCCGGCCTTGATCTGCTCGGACCAGATCGTGAAATTGTCGGTGAACTCGCCCGGCCCCAGTTGCGTATTGACGAGCCCCGAAGCCGTGATCGTGTCGGCGTGTTCCTGCCAGTCCCCGCTGCCCGACAACGCGACGACATATCCGACACCGGCCTGTTTGACCAGATCGAGGGTGACGTCCAATGTCGCAGGCAGCGGTGCCAGGTACATCGCCTCCACGCCTTCGAGCGCGGGCGGCAGCGTCGCCGGTTCGCCGAGGTAGCCGGTGACGGCGGCCACGCCGTCGGGCAGATCCGCCTTCGCGGGGTTGTTCGTCAGCGCGCGGATATCGTTGCATCCCAGGTCGATCAGGCGATCGACGATGCGTCGGCCGATGTTTCCCGTCGCCCCGGTCACCAGGATGGTCATGATTTTCACCGTACGCGGCACCCATGACACAATCGGCCCCATGCGAGCGGTGCTGTTTGATATGGACGGCACCCTTGTCGACTCCGAAAAACTCTGGGACATCTCGCTGGCGGCGTTGTACACCGAATTGGGTGGCGAACTGACCCCGCAGGTGCGCGAATCGATGGTCGGAGGTTCGGCCGAGGACACCATCGCGACCGTGTACACCGACCTCGGCCTCGACCCGGATCCGCGCGCGATGGCCGAATCGAGCAAGTGGCTGCACGACTACACCGCCCAGCTGTTCGACGACGGCCTGCCGTGGTGCGACGGCGCGCAAGAGTTGCTGGAAGAGCTTGTGGCGGAGGATATTCCGCTGGCCCTGGTTACCAACACCCTGCGCGCGCTGACCGATCGAGCGCTGAACAGCATTGGCGCGCACTACTTTTCGGTGACCGTCTGCGGCGATGAGGTGACCCGCGGCAAGCCCGCTCCCGATGTGTACGAGCGCGCGGCGGCGCTGCTGGACCTCGATCCGGGCGCGTGTTTGGCGATCGAGGACTCGGTGACGGGCACCGCGGCCGCCGAGGGCGCCGGATGCCCGGTACTGGTGGTACCCAACGACGTAGCGGTGCCCGGAGGCCCGCGCCGTCGACAGATTTCCTCCCTCGTCGGGCTGCGCGCCGCAGACCTGCGTCGGGTTCATTCCGAACTCGTGACGGGCCCTGGAGAACGCACCGCCTGACCACCGGTCTGTGATTGAATGTGACGTCCATCACCCGACGCTGGGGAAAGGTCTCACATGACGCACGGACCCGCCGGTGATCACTCGGCAGGCGTGGATTACGAGGAATCCGAGCACAGCGGGCGCGTCGTCCTCATCGCGTCCGTGGCGGCGCTCGGCGGCCTGCTGTTCGGCTACGACAGCGCGGTCATCAACGGTGCCGTCGCGGCGGTCGAGGATCACTTCCAGACCGCCAAGGCGGTGACGGGCGCCGCCGTCGCGGCCGCGCTGATCGGTGCGGCCCTTGGCGCGGTGGTCGCCGGGCGGCTGGCCGACAAGATCGGCCGGCTGTCGGTGATGAAGATCGCCGCGCTGCTGTTCCTCATCAGCGCCTTCGGCACCGGCTTGGCGACCAACGTCTGGGTGTTCGCCTTCTTCCGCGTCGTGGGTGGGATCGGCGTCGGCGTGGCATCGGTGATCGCACCTGCCTACATCGCAGAGACATCACCGCCCCGCATCCGCGGTCGGTTGGGTTCGCTGCAACAGCTGGCCATCGTCTCCGGCATCTTCGTGTCCCTGGCGATCGACGCCCTGTTGGCGCGCCTCGCCGGTGGCGCCCGCGAGGAGCTCTGGCTGGGCATGCAGGCGTGGCGGTGGATGTTCCTGGTGATGGCGGTGCCCGCGATCGTCTACGGTGCGTTGGCGTTCACGATTCCGGAATCGCCGCGCTATCTGGTTGCGACATACCGCATTCCGGAGGCCCGGCGGGTGTTGACGAAGTTGTTGGGGGAGAAGAACCTCGAGCTGACGATCACCCGGATCAAGGAGTCGCTGAAGTCGGAGAAACCGCCGTCATGGTCGGACCTGAGAAAACCGACCGGCGGAATCTACGGCATCGTCTGGGTGGGCGTGTTCCTGTCGGTCTTCCAGCAGTTCGTCGGCATCAACGTGATCTTCTACTACTCCAACGTGCTGTGGGAGTCCGTTGGCTGGGAGGAGAGCCAGGCCTTCACCATCACCGTGGTCACGTCGGTGACGAACATCGTCACCACGCTGGTCGCGATCGCGCTGATCGACAAGGTCGGACGCAAGCCGCTGCTGTTGGTCGGGTCCACGGGCATGGCGATCACCCTCGGCACGATGGCGGTGATCTTCGGCACGGCCCCGGTGGTCGACGGCCAACCGGATCCGTCGGACACGGCGGGGCTGATCGCGTTGATCGCAGCCAACCTGTTCGTCGTCTCGTTCGGCATGTCGTGGGGGCCGGTGGTCTGGGTGCTGCTCGGCGAGATGTTCCCCAACCGCATCCGCGGTGCCGCGTTGGGTCTGGCCGCCGCGGCGCAGTGGATCGCGAACTGCGCGATCACGGCGTCGTTCCCTGCCCTCGGCGACTTCTCGCTCGGCATCGCCTACGGCTTCTACGCGCTGTGCGCGGTGCTGTCCTTCTTCTTCGTGTGGAAGTTCGTCGCCGAGACCAAGGGCAAGCACCTCGAGGACATGGGTAACGAGGCCACAACGCAGCAGGAGAGCGTCTGACCGCCGAGCACGAGTCGGTCGACGTCCTCGTCGCCGGCTCTGCTGGAGCACTGGCCGGCGCCTATACCGCTGCGCGGGAGGGGCTTTCGGTCGCCATCGTGGAAGCCACCGACCGGTTCGGCGGCACGTTCGCCTACTCCGGTGGCGGCGGGATGTGGTATCCGTGCAATCCGGTGCTCGCCCGGGCCGGCTGCGACGACACCATCGAGGACGCGCTCCGCTACTACCGCGAGGTCGTCGGCGACCGCACCCCAGCGCAGCTTCAGGAGGCATACGTCCGCGGCGGCGCCGCGCTCATCGACTACCTCGAACGCGACGAGCACTTCGCGTTCAAGATCCTGCCGTGGCCCGACTACTACAGTTCGGCGGCCGGCGCCCGCACCGACGGCATGCGTCACATCGTGTCCAAGGCGGTGCCCGACGAGCGCCTCGGCCGGTTTGCGGGCACGGTGCGCGGGCCGCTCGACCACGAAAGGCTCGGAGCGCCGCAGCCCGATCTGCTGACCGGCGGCCGGGCCCTGGTGGGCCGGTTCCTGTGGGCCATGGCGGACAACCCCGCCGTGACGGCCCACTTGTCCACCAGCCTCGTCGAACTGGTCGCCGAGGACGGCCGCGTCGTCGGCGCGGTCGTGGAGCACGACGGCGCTCGCCGCACGATCAGGGCACGGCGCGGGGTTCTGCTCGCGACGGGCGGCTTCGAAAAGAGCGCCGAGATGCGGGCGGAATTCGGCGTCCCGGGTTCGGCCCGCGACACCATGGGCGCCCCGGCGAACACCGGACTGGCGCACCGGGCCGCGATAGCCGTCGGGGCGAGCACCGACCTGATGGACCAGGCCTGGTGGTCTCCGGGTCTGATCCATCCGGACGGTCGCGCGGCGTTCGCGCTGTGCTTCACCGGCGGCATCTTCGTCGACCGGTCCGGCCGCCGCTTCGCCAACGAATCCGCCGCCTACGACCGCCTCGGCCGCGAGATACTGCGCGCCATGCGCGACGGCACGGTCGGCTCGCCGTACTGGATGGTTTACGACAGCCGAGCCGGTGAGCAACCGCCCGTCATGGCCACCAACGTGTCCTTTTCGCCGACGGAGCAGTACCTGTCCACGGGTTTGTGGGTGCAGGCCGACACGTTGGCCGGACTCGCTGACCAGATCGGTGTTCCGGCAACGCATTTGGAGGAGACCGTGCGCCGGTTCAACGAGTTCGCGGCGCGCGGCGTCGACGACGACTTCGGCCGCGGCGCCGAATCGTTCGACCGGGCCTTCACCGGTGACGCGTCACCGCTCGTGCCGATCGACACGCCGCCCTACCGCGCCGCCGCATTCGGGGTGTCCGACCTCGGCACCAAGGGCGGGTTGCGCACCGACACCGACGCCCGGGTCCTCGACGCCTACGACCGGCCGATTCCGGGGCTGTATGCGGCAGGCAACACGATGGCGGCGGTGTCAGGGGAGACGTATCCCGGCGGCGGAAACCCGATCGGGGCGTCGCTGTTGTTCAGCCACCGCGCCGCGCTGCACATGGCGGGCCGATGAGGGCGGCGGGCAAACCGGCGTGACCCGGCGGGTGCGACCGTGACACAATCGCGAGCCGTGAAGACCTTCGACGCCCTGTTCGCTGAGCTCAGCGAACGCGCCCGGACCCGCCCCGCCGGTAGCGGCACCGTCGCAGCGCTGGACGGCGGCGTGCACGGGATCGGCAAGAAGATCCTCGAGGAAGCCGGTGAGGTGTGGCTTGCGGCCGAACACGAGAGCGACGACGCGCTCGCCGAGGAGATCAGCCAGCTCCTGTACTGGACGCAGGTGCTGATGCTCTCGCGCGGCCTCACCCTCGACGACATCTACGAGAAGCTCTGATGTCTGCTCTTCGCCCGAGTGGCTCATCGCCGATGCCCGCTCTTCGCGTCGCCGTCCCCAACAAGGGCACGCTCTCCGAACCGGCGAGCGAGATCCTCTCCGAAGCCGGGTACCGGCGTCGCACCGACACGAAGGATCTCACTGTCGTCGATCCGGCGAACAACGTCGAGTTTTTCTTCCTGCGGCCCAAGGACATTGCGATCTACGTCGGGTCGGGGCAGCTCGATTTCGGTATCACCGGACGCGATCTGGCCGCCGAATCGGATGCGCCGGTGCGGGAGCGGTTGGCGCTCGGCTTCGGGTCGTCGACGTTCCGGTACGCCGCTCCGGCCGGACGGGATTGGCGCGTCGAGGATCTCGCGGGCAAGCGGATCGCCACCGCGTTCCCGAACCTGGTCCGCAAAGACCTGGCGGCGCACGGGATCGAGGCGACGGTGATCCGGCTCGACGGCGCGGTGGAGATCTCCGTGCAGCTCGGCGTCGCCGACGCCATCGCCGACGTGGTCGGCTCCGGTCGCACCCTGGGACTGCACAACCTAATCGCTTTCGGCGAATCCCTCTGCGACTCCGAGGCGGTGTTGATCGAGCGCGATGGTGCGCCGGACAGCCCGACCGGTGCTCAGTTGGTCGCACGGGTGCAGGGCGTGGTGTTCGGGCAGCAGTACCTGATGCTCGACTATGACTGTCCCCGAAGCGTGCTCGACAGCGCGACCGCGGTGACCCCCGGTCTGGAGTCGCCGACGATCGCTCCGCTGGCGGATCCGGCGTGGGTCGCGGTGCGGGCGTTGGTGCCGCGGCGGGACGTCAACAAGATCATGGACGAGCTCGCCGCCATCGGCGCCAAGGCGATTCTGGCCTCCGACATCCGATTCTGTCGGTTCTGATTCGGCGCGACCCGGCCCGGGCTGCGTGTTAGCGTCCGGGGGTCGACAACACCGGCCGGAGGTCGCAATGACGCAGGTCCTGATTCTGGTTCTCGCACTGTTGATCGGCGTCATCGCCGGTTTGCGCGCACTGACTGCGCCCGCGGTGGTCGCCTGGGGCGCTCTGCTCGGGTGGATCGACGTCGACGGGAAATGGTCGGAGTGGATGGCACATCCGATCACCGTCACCGTGTTGACCATCTTCCTGCTCGTCGAATTGGTCACCGATCAGCTGCCCAACACTCCCAGCCGTAAGACGGCGCCCCAGTTCATCACGCGGCTCATCATGGGCGGCTTCGCGGGAGCGGTGATCGGCAGCGCGTACTTCCACACGTTCAGCGCGATCGGCGCCGGGATGATCGGCGCGGTGATCGGCACGATGGTCGGCGCGGCGGCGCGCCAGCGTTTCGCCGACCTGCGCAGCGGCCAGGACCGCCCCGGCGCCATCCTCGAGGACATCGTCGCGGTGGGCGGCGGCTTCCTGGTCGCGTTCCTGGTCAGCCTGGTGTGAACAGATGCCGTTTGAACTGGCTGAAGTGACAGAGCGATTCGACGCGATCATCGTCGGCGCGGGACAGGCCGGTCCACCGCTGGCGGGGCGGCTCACGCAGGCGGGGCAGAAGGTCGCGGTGATCGAGCGCAAACTCGTCGGCGGTACGTGCGTCAACTACGGGTGCATACCGACCAAGACCCTCGTCGCCAGCGCACACGCCGCCCACCTGGCCCGTCGTGGCGCCGAATACGGTGTCCACACAGCCGATGTCAGTGTCGACATGGCGAAGGTCAAGGAGCGCAAGGACAAGATCGTGCTCGGCGACCGCGAAGGTGTGGAGTCCTGGCTCGACGGTATGGACGGGTGCACCTTCCTGCGGGGCCACGCACGTTTCGAGGATCCGCACACGATCCGCGTCGACGACCGAGTGGTGCACGGAGACAAGATCTTCCTCAACGTCGGCGGCCGGGCCGTCGCACCGGACATGCCGGGTCTATCGGACGTCGACTACCTGACCAATGTCGGCATGCTCGAATTGGACACGGTCCCCGAACATCTCGTCATCGTCGGCGGCAGCTACATCGCGCTGGAGTTCGCGCAGATGTACCGGCGGTTCGGAGCGGGCGTCACCGTGATCGAGAAGGGGCCGCGGCTGACCTCACGTGAGGACGAGGACGTTTCGGCTGCGGTCAAGGACATCCTCGAGGCCGAGGGCATCGACGTCGTCCTCAACGCCGACGCGATCCGGTTCACCAAGACCGACGACGGCTTCGAAGTCATCCCGAGCGACGGTGCGGCACCGATCGCGGGAACCCATCTGCTCGTCGCCGTCGGCCGCACCCCCAACACCGATGATCTCGGACTCGACAAGGCGGGGGTCGAGACCGACGACCGCGGCTACATCGTCGTCGACGACCAGCTGCGCACCAACGTCGAGCACATTTGGGCCATGGGCGACTGCAACGGCAAGGGCGCGTTCACGCACACGTCGTACAACGATTTCGAGATCGTCGCGGCGAACCTGCTCGATGACGACCCGCGCCGGGTGAGCGACCGCATCACCACGTACGCGCTCTACATCGACCCGCCGCTGGGCCGCGCCGGGATGACCGAGGCCCAGGTTCGCAACTCCGGGCGAAAGGCGTTGGTGGGCAAGCGTCCGATGACGCGGGTCGGTCGCGCGGTGGAGAAGGGGGAGACGCAGGGTTTCATGAAAGTGGTCGTCGACGCGGAGACCGAGCAGATCCTCGGCGCCGCGATCCTCGGGGTCGGCGGTGACGAGGTGATCCACTCGATTCTCGACATCATGACCGCCGAGAAGCCCTACACCGCGATCTCACGCACCATGCACATCCACCCGACGGTGAGCGAGCTGGTGCCTACGATGCTGCAGGAGATGAAGCCGCTGCAGTGACCGAGCGGCCGACGATGAATTGCCTTGTCACCAAGGCGAATCGATAGCCCAGATGGCGGTGGGTGGCGACGTCGGCGGGGTGGACCTGATCGGGATTCGCGTCGACGTCGGTCTGTGCGCCGGCACCGAGGAAGAAGCCCAGCCGGTTGAGGTCGTTCTCGCTCGCGTGCGAGTGGTTCCATCCCGGCGGTAGCCCCAGGCTGACCCACTGCATGTGGTGCTGTGCGGCGAACACCGCCAGTGAGACGAGGGTGTTGAGCTTGTCGCCGCTCTTGCCGCCGGAATTGGTGAAACCGGCAGCGACCTTGTCGCGCCATGCGCCGGCGGCGCACCGTCGCCCGGTCTTCTCGGCGAAACCCTGGAACGCGGCGGACACGTTGCCCATGTACGTCGCGGTGCCGAAGATGATGCCGTCGGCCGAATCGAGGACGTCCCAGTCGGCGTCGGTCATCCGGTCGACGGCGATCGGCGTGACGACGGCGCCCGCCTCGCGGGCTCCCGCGACCACGGCTTCGGCGAGGGTCGCGGTGTGCCCGAATCCGGAATGGTAGGCGATGGCCACAGCCGGTGCGGCGATGTCAGATCCGTTGTGTGTCATCTCAACTGATTCCTGTCTGTGTGCTGTTGATCTCTGCGCGCCTGGTCAGCCAATCCGGCAGTGGCTCGTGTTCGAGGTAGGCCTGCAGGCGGTCGAGGTAGGCGTGGGTGCCGCCGAGGAATCCGCCGGCATTGCGCACACCGAGCCCGCGGTGGGTGAACCGCAACAGGGTGCCGGTGCCGTCGGGGGTGAGCTTGTAGCGCACGGTGCTGTCCTCGACGATCGGTTGGCGCCACTCGTGTTCGAGGACGTGCGGCGGTTCCCACACGAGGATGCGGCCGGTCACGCGCATTCGGTCCGGCGGCAGCGGCGGTCCGGTGGGAACCATGTCGATTGTCCCGCCCTCGCGCGGTTCGATCATCGTCGCGCCCAACCACTCTCGGCGTTCCTCGGGATCGGTGATGGCCGACCAGACCGCCTCGATCGGGAAGGGCAGTCGGCGCTCGAAGGTCAGGACGGCCCGGTCGCCGTCGACGGTCAATCGGCCGTTGCGGTCACTCATCGGAACTCCCATGCTTGGCTTCCAGGTGACGCTCGAGGGCGTCGAGGTGGTCGGTCCAGATGCGCCGGTAGCGCGCGATCCAATCGTCGATCGCCATGAGCCCGTCGGCGCGCAGGGCGTAGATGCGTCGCTGCGCGTCGGGCCGGACCTCGACGAGGCCGACCTCCCGGAGCACCCGCAGATGGCGGGAGACCGTCGGCTGGGTCAGCTCCGGCAGGCTGGCGACGAGTTCACCTGCGGTGCGTTCGCCGTCCACCAACTGGTCGAGCAGCGCGCGCCTACTCGGCTCGGCGACCGCTTCGAAGACGTCCATGCGGCTAGTATTGCACTGCATCTATATAGACACAAGGACATATACGTCAGGTGGTGGTGAACGGATTGTGTTCGGCGATCAGTTTCTCGATCCGCGCCTCATCGAGTCGCACCCGGATCGTCGCGGCTTCCTGTTGGTCGCGGATCACCTTGGCGAGGGTGAACGAACTGGTGACCAGGAAGAGTGCGGTCATGGCGAGGAACAGTCGCTGCCACGGGTCCAGCGGCAGGAAGAGGATGCCGCCGAGCATGCCGAGCAGGCTCACGCCGAAAGCGATGGCGGCTTGGAGGAAGTAGGCGGCCGTGGTCCGCGGCGTGGTTGGTGTGTCCATGCCGCCAGCGTGCAGTCACAGCTCGCGGGGTAGATAGGTAGAACTACGCGATTCGCCGTCTTCGTCGGTTCGGGCCGTATCCCCAACGTCGAGTTCATCCACAGATCGTGCGGACGCCCTGTTGGCTAGGATCGTCGGCTGACAGGATCGAAACTATGTTCGACGACTTCGATGACGGCGCCTTGGTGGCCGAGATCGAGGGTGCTGGGCGCGCAGAGGCGTCGGCGGCGGCGCGCAAGCTGGCGCTGATCGCCGAGCTGGTGCGCCGCCGCGAGGATGCCGCTGTCGAGGATCAACAGCACTGGGTTTGTGATCCGTGGGCGGCCGCGGCGTGCGAGGTGGCGGCCGCGTTGCATGTGGGTCAACGGGCGGCGTCCAAGCAAATGCGGATCGCGGTGCAGTTGCGGGACAGGTTGCCTTCTGTGGCGGCCTCGTTCGCCGAGGGGGCGGTCAGCGCGTCGGTGGCGGCGACGTTGACGTGGCGCACTCATCTGATCGAAGACGAGCAGACACTCGCGACCGTCGATGCTCAGTTGGCTTCCAGCGTCGCCGAATTCGGATCGATGACAGCGACCCAGCTGGAGAGGACCGTCGACAAGGTGGTCGACAGTGTCGACCCGGCGGCGGTCCGGCGGACGCGGACAGCGGCGCGTGGACGCGACGTGCGATTCGGTCATCCCGATGACGAGACCGGGACGACGACGGTATTCGCACGGTTGACCAACGCCGATGCCGTGGCGCTCAAGAATCGGGTAACGGTCATATCGGACGGCGTCTGCTCCGACGATTCACGCACACCAGGACAGCGACGCTCGGATGCGCTGGGCGTGATCGGGCACATGGGAGAGCGCCTGGCGTGCCGCTGCGGCGGTGCGAATTGTCCGACTGCAGGCGTGGATTGGCGTGCCGCGAACACGACGATCTATGTGATCGCCGAACCGGAAGCGGCGGCAAGTGCGGTGGACAGTACCTCGATGGCGACCAGGAGTCGAATCCGCTGCCGCTTTTCGAACCTGATCCGAAACCCTCAAAGCCTGCGCGGCCCGCGGCGCTGCGACCGGGTCGTGGGGGCGCGGTGGTCGTGGGCGGGGGAGTGCTGCCGGCGCCGATGGTCGCGCAATTGATCGCCGACGGGGCGAAGGTCACGAAACTGCCTACGCCAGAGGAAACCCCTCAAAGACGTATCGGCCACCGGCGGTGGTGGAGCGGTTCGTCCGCATGCGGGATATGACCTGTCGTTTCCCAGGGTGCGATCGCCCTGCCGAATTCTGCGATGTCGACCACACAATACCGTGGCCGGCGGGTGCAACCCATCCGTCAAACATCAAGTGTCTGTGTCGAATTCACCATTTGCTCAAGACGTTCTGGCGGGGTTGGTCGGATCAGCAGCTAGCCAACGGCGCTGTGGTGTGGACAAGTCCGTCAGGCCGCACCTACACGACGTTCCCGGCGAGCAGGACGCTCTTCCCGCTGTGGGGCACCGCGACCGCCGCGCTGCCGCCGGCCGCCCAACCCCCGCCCAGCGCGGAAAAATCGGGGAAGATGCCGCGGCGTCGACGCACTCGCGCGGCCGAGGAAGCGCGCCAAATCGCCGCCGAACGCGCACTCAACGAGGCTGAACTCGCCGAACGCGACCGGCCATCGCCGCCGAGGGAGTGACGGCAGACCGTCAGACGCCGGTGCGCCCGTCGATGCGTTCCCGGATCAAGTCGGCGTGCCCGCAGTGACGTGCGTACTCCGTGATCATGTGCGCGCGAAGATCCACCGCAGGCTCACTTCGCCGCCCATGAACGCACTGGTGTCGTCGAGCGAGCGTGCAGCGCAATTGGCGCGGGCGTGACGAATCTCGTTCTGCCACAGCTCGGCAGCCTCGCGATATGACGAATTCGGCGACAGTTCGAAACCGCCTTCATGACCCTGGGGGTGCGGCGTCGCGTCGAAGATCGGCGGCGCATCGTCTCCGGCCAGCACCCGGCGAAACCAGTTGCGTTCCACCTCGGCGGCATGGCGCACCAGGCCCAGCAGTGTCATCTCCGATGGCTCCACCGACGCGACGCGCAGCTGCTCTTCGTCGAGGCCCTCGCACTTGGCGGCAAGGGTCCCGCGGTAGAAGTCCAGCCAACCCTCCAACGTCGTGCGCTCATCCGCATTCATCGGCGGCATCGTCCGGTCCATAGTCATCACACCCATGGTGCCGTTGACGGGTTGATCGCCCGCACCCGGTGCTGGCAATCGACCCCGCAAGCCCTCGACCGAGGGGCGACGGTCACGGCCGCCGTTGCACCAGAAGCGTCTGCGCCGACGTGCCGATGAAACCCTGCCGATCGAAGAGTTCGGCGGTGGTCACACCGATACCGTCCGGGCCGATCGAACCGCGCGCCCGCACCGCGAAGTCGTCCCCGGTGGGCAGCCGATGCAGATGCACGGCGGTGTCGGTGTTCATGAACACGAACGACTCCGGATCCAGCGCGGCACCGGCGCCGTTCGCGCTGTCGGCGACCATCGCGAGCCGCTGCAGCGCCGTCGTCGGATCCGAATCGACAAGCGGAACAAGCGGACTCATCCACACGACATAGCCGGTCTCACCCGTCTCGGGCTGGCGCCGCCAGCTGACGGTCTCGAGGTAGCCCTTGGCGCCGACCCAGCCGTGCGGCACCTCCACGGCGTCGCCTTCGACGAGCGGGGGATAGCGGTCAGTCGCCGCGTCGGCGGTATCACTGGGTGCCAGCAGCCACGCCGACACCCGCGCGACCGCCCGTTGCCTGCCGTCGGACCCTGCCGCCGTCATCTCCGCGACCATCAGAGATATCCGCCTGCCCGGGCGGTCCACCCACGCCCGCACCCGCACCTGCGCGACGGGTATCGCACCCAGGATGTCGAGCGTCAACCGGCCGATCCGCAAACCCGAGTCGGCGGAAAGATCTTCGATCAGCCGCGTCATCAACGCCAATGGCGGTGAGCCGTGCTGGATTTCGGGGTCCCAGTTGCTGCGGGTGCCGTCGGTGGAGTCGAAGACCTGGTACTCGCCGTCGACCCCGACGCGCCGGTATAGGCATCCGATCATGCCTCGGCTCCCGCTCCCTCCGGTCCTCGCTGCGCTGCGATCCTCACTCGCGGTCGCCTTCGGGCAATCACGCAGCCGACCCTGCCGCCCGCATCACGATGTCCTCGGCGGTCGGCGACCCCTCGTCGGGCGCCTCGGGCCAACCCGGATACGGCGGCGGCGTACCACCGAACACCGGGCAGTGCGCATGATGGGCGCACCAGTCGCACATCGCCGAAGGCTGCGGTCGGAAATCGCCTGTGGCCCCGGCGTTCTGGATGGCCCGCCAGATGGCCGTCAGCGTCTTCTCGAACCGCAGCAGCTCCTCGTGGTCCGGCGTGTAGTCGAGGATCTGGCCGTCGGCCAGGTACAGCAGCCGCAGCCGCGCCGGCAGCACACCGCGCGAGCGCAACAACGCCACCGCGTAGAACTTCATCTGGAACATGGCCTTGAACTCAGCCAGCGCCCGCGCTTCCGGCGGCGCCTTGCCGGTCTTGTAGTCGACCACCCGCATCTCCCCAGTGGGGGCGACGTCGATGCGGTCGACGAAGCCGCGCAGCAGCGTCCCGTCTTCCAACTCGACCTCGAGGCGCTGTTCGCAGCCGTGCGGATCGAACCGGGTGGGATCTTCGAGCCGGTAGTAGCCTGCCAGCAGGTCCCGGGCCTCGGCCAGCATCGTGGCACGGACCTCGGGGGCGAACTCGTCGGCGAGGCCCGGTTGTTCGGCGACGATCCGCTCCCACGCCGGCTCAACGAGCGTCAGCGCGGTCTCGCGGCGGCGTTCGGCGGCCGGCAGCGTATACAGCTGTTCCAGCGCGGCGTGCACGACCGAACCGCGCACCTGGGCGACCGAGGACGGCTCGGGCAGCCGGTCGATCGCGCGGAAACGGTAGAGCAGCGGGCACTGCTTGAAGTCGGCGGCCCGCGACGGAGACAGCGCCGGGCGTCGCATCTTCTGCTCGCCCTGGTCGTCCATGCCGTCAGCCTAAGACCGGTGTCCGACAACCCCGGCCACCCACGGCGGCGCGTCTACTGGCAGGCTGAAGGGCTGTGCCAAGAACCGGTCCGTTCGCCGTCGGCGATCGGGTGCAGCTGACCGACGCCAAGGGTCGTCACTACACGATGGTGTTGACGCCCGGCGGGGAGTTCCACACCCATCGCGGCGTCATCGCGCTCGACAACGTGATCGGGTTGCCCGAGGGCAGCGTCGTCAAGTCGACCAGCGGCGACCAGTTCCTCGTGCTGCGCCCGCTGCTCGTCGACTACGTCATGTCGATGCCGCGCGGCGCACAGGTCGTCTATCCCAAGGACGCCGCCCAGATCGTGCACGAGGGCGACATCTTCCCCGGGGCGCGGGTGCTCGAGGCCGGTGCCGGCTCCGGCGCGTTGACGTGCTCGCTGCTGAGGGCCGTCGGCCCGGAGGGGCGGGTGATCTCCTACGAGGTCCGCGACGACCACGCCCACCACGCCGAGCGCAACGTCGCGACGTTTTTCGGTGAGGCCCCGGCGAACTGGGAGCTGGTGGTCGCCGACCTCACCACCTACAGCGGTCCGGAGGTAGACCGTGTCGTGCTCGACATGCTCGCGCCGTGGGAAGTCCTGGGGACGGTCGCCGAAGCGCTCGTCGCCGGCGGCGTGCTGATGATCTACGTCGCGACCGTCACCCAGCTGTCGCGGGTGGTCGAGGCGCTGCGCGAGCAGCAGTGCTGGACCGAACCGCGGGCCTGGGAGAGCATGCAGCGCAACTGGCACGTCGTCGGCCTCGCGGTGCGCCCGCAGCACACGATGCGCGGCCACACCGCGTTTCTGGTCAGCGTGCGCAAACTGGCGCCGGGCGCGGTGGCGCCGATGCCCGCCAGGCGCAAACGCCAACTCGGCGCTTGACGGGTTGATTCCGCGCATCAGGTGCGTGCGATCAACCCGTTAAGCGGCCCGCTACTCGTCGGTGCTGCGCCGCAGCCCCCGCCGAACCGACAGCAGTTCGAACTCCGGGCGCGCGGCCACCAGGCGTTCGGCGGCGTCGAGCACCTCGACCACATGCCCACGATCGGCCGCCACCAGCGCCACGCCGACGTTGGCCCGCCGGTACAACTCCTGAGCGCCGGTCTCGGCGGCCGAGACGGCGAACCGGCGGTGCAGTTCGGCGATCACCGGCCGGATCGCGGAACGCTTCTGCTTGAGCGACCGGACGTCGCCGAGGAGCAGATCGAATTCGAGCCAGCCGATCCACATCGGCGGCTCACGGCGTCGGCGTCGGAGTGGGTGCCGGACCGAGCTGCAGCAGGGCGTCGGTCGTCGACCGGGTCAATTGCCAATGGTTGTCGGCGAAGCGGAATTGCATCGGGAACGTGAACTCACCGGCCTGCGGGTTGGGGGTGCGGGCGGTGACGACCGCCTGAACGACGCCCTTCGCGCCGTCGGCCCATGAGAGGTCTTTCGCCTCGAAGGTGGCCGGCGCGTAGCCGCCGTCGCGCAGGGCGGTGGCGAACTTGTCCATCGATTCGCCGTCGGCCGATGTGCCGTCCTCGATGAGATCGAGCTTTTGGGCGCCGGGAATGTTGGCGTCGGCGATGCGCGCCAGCACGTCGGTGAGCGCCTCGGGAGGCGGCAGCGGCGCGAGCGTCGACGGGTCGGGCGGCGGCGCGGGCGGCGTGGTGGTGGCCGGCGGCGGCGCCTCGGTCGCAGCGGGCGGCGAGGCCGTCGGTTCGTCGGCGCCACATCCGCATAGCCCGAGCGCCGCCGCTAACGCGACGGCGCTCAGGACTGCGAAACGATTGGTGCGACGCACCGGGCTCCTAGCCGACGGCGGCCAGCAGTGCCATCAGCGACTGCTTCGCCATCTGCCAGCCGGTCGGGCTCGGGCCCGGCACGAACTGGATGTTCTGGCTGGCCGTGGCGCCGGTGGCCGCGGTCGCGGTGACATCGGCCGACACGACGGGGCCGTTCTGGTCGATGTTCGCCAGCGCGAAGGTCAACGGGAACTTGCCGTCGGCGGCGGCCTCACGCAGCTTCGTATCGGCGACGCGACTCTCGATGCGCCCGATGCCGCCCTGAATGTAGGGCGCCTTGCTCGCGGCCGTGCCCGAGGTGCCCAGCGCCTGCAGCGTCTGCTGGAGCGGACCTTCGAGGTCGGGGGCCGGAGCCTGCGGCATCGGAATGTCCCAGACGACCGGGGCGACGGTCGGAGCGGAGGCCACGTTGGTGGATGCAATGGAAGTCACACCTGCCGCGGCACCGCCGACGACAGCGACCGCTGCGACGCCGGTAACGAGGGCTTTCAGGGTCACGATTTTCCTTTCGATCGGCCCAACACATCAGAGAGGTTAACAGTGGTGCAGGTGTGTCAAATTGCTACACCGCACACGAAGGCTGAATCGCCGGTAGCGTTGAAGTTGTTACTGCACCAACTCTCGGTGCGGGGAGGGGCGCAACATGAGTGAATCAGAGCGTTCTGACGCTTTCCCGGAGGGTTTTGACCCTCGAGGATCCGGCATGTCGAGTGACGAAGCAGCCGAGCTCGAGGAGCTCCGCCGCGAGGCCGCGATCCTGCGAGAGCAGCTGGAGAACGCGGTCGGCCCCCAGAGTGGTTTACGCAGCGCTCGAGACGTGCACCAGCTCGAGGCGCGCATCGACTCACTCGCCGCCCGCAACGCCAAGCTGATGGAGACCCTCAAGGAGGCCCGTCAGCAGCTGCTCGCCCTGCGCGAAGAGGTCGACCGCCTGGGACAGCCGCCGAGTGGTTACGGCGTGCTGCTGGGCGTCCAGGACGATGACACCGTCGACGTGTTCACGTCCGGGCGCAAGATGCGGCTGACGTGCTCACCCAACATCGACACCAAGACGCTCAAGCAAGGACAGACCGTCCGCCTGAACGAGGCCCTGACGGTCGTCGAGGCCGGCAACTTCGAGGCCGTCGGCGAGATCAGCACCCTGCGCGAGATCCTGAACGACGGACACCGCGCGCTCGTCGTCGGGCACGCCGACGAGGAGCGCATCGTCTGGCTGGCAGAGCCGCTGGTCGCCGCGAGTGAGCTGCCCGAAGGCTACGACGACGCGACCGACGACAGCCGGCCCCGCAAGCTGCGCCCGGGCGACTCGCTGCTGGTCGACACCAAGGCCGGATACGCGTTCGAGCGGATCCCAAAGGCCGAGGTCGAGGACCTCGTTCTCGAGGAGGTGCCCGACGTCAGCTACAACGACATCGGCGGCCTCGGCAGGCAGATCGAGCAGATCCGTGACGCGGTCGAGCTTCCGTTCCTGCACAAGGAGCTGTACCGGGAGTACTCGCTGCGTCCGCCCAAGGGCGTGCTGCTCTACGGTCCGCCCGGTTGCGGTAAGACGCTGATCGCCAAGGCGGTCGCCAACTCGCTGGCCAAGAAGATGGCCGAGGTGCGCGGTGACGACGCCCGCGAGGCCAAGAGCTACTTCCTCAACATCAAGGGCCCCGAGCTGTTGAACAAGTTCGTCGGTGAGACCGAGCGTCACATCCGGCTGATCTTCCAGCGCGCTCGGGAGAAGGCGTCCGAGGGCACCCCGGTGATCGTGTTCTTCGACGAGATGGACTCGATCTTCCGCACCCGTGGCACCGGCGTCAGCTCGGATGTCGAGACGACGGTTGTGCCGCAGCTGCTTTCGGAGATCGACGGCGTCGAGGGGCTGGAGAACGTCATCGTCATCGGCGCCTCCAACCGCGAAGACATGATCGATCCGGCGATCCTGCGCCCGGGCCGCCTGGACGTGAAGATCAAGATCGAGCGTCCGGATGCCGAAGCGGCACAGGACATCTTCAGCAAGTACCTGACCGAGGACCTGCCGGTCAACGAGGACGATCTGGCCGAGTTCGGCGGCGACCGGTCGCTGACCATCAAGGCGATGATCGAGAAGGTCGTCGACCGGATGTACGCCGAGATCGACGACAACCGCTTCCTCGAGGTGACCTATGCCAACGGCGACAAAGAGGTCATGTACTTCAAGGACTTCAACTCCGGCGCGATGATCCAGAACGTCGTCGACCGGGCCAAGAAGTACGCGATCAAGTCGGTCCTCGAGACCGGTAAGAGGGGTCTGCGGATCCAGCATCTGCTGGACTCGATCGTCGACGAGTTCGCCGAGAACGAGGACCTGCCCAACACCACCAATCCCGATGACTGGGCACGGATCTCGGGCAAGAAGGGCGAGCGGATCGTCTACATCCGCACGCTCGTCACCGGGAAGAGCTCGTCGGCCAGCCGCGCCATCGACACCGAGTCGAACCTGGGCCAGTACCTGTAGTACTCCTCGGCGCGGGCGTGCGTTTGACGCCGCACGCCGTCGTTGTGCAGCGATTTGCGCACGCACGCGCGCATCGAGGGCTACCGTCGCGTCATGTCCGACGACGACCTGTCGACCACCGGCGATGTGTTCGGCAAGCGGTACGGCGAGGTGCTGCTCGTCACGTCCACGCCGTCGGGCGCCGAGGCCACGGTCTACAACACGTTCCCGCTCAACGACTGCCCCGCCGAGCTGTGGAACGCGCTGGACGCGAAGACCATCGCCGAGGAGAACGTCGCGGTCGCCGCGTTGCTCAACGGGCCGCGCTACTGGTTGATGAGCAGCATCGGCAAGCGAGGCCGGGAGACGTTGGAGCGCAAGAGCTTCGGCGGTATCGAGATGCTACGTCAAGCCACCGTCAAGCTCGCCTCGATGAACCCGGCCCCGTATCAACTGAACCGGGTGGATCGCAAGGCGGTCTTCACGTTCGACGCCGGGCGCGAGATTTACGAGCTCGCCGATCCGGACGGGCGGCGCTGGGTGATGCAGACGTACAGCCAGACCGTCGACCCGTCGCTGACGCTGGACGACCTCCCGGGCCTCGCGGCCAGGCTGTCGCTGCCCGACGGCTGGACCTATCAGGCGCGCACGCTGGCCGAGCCGCTCGTCGTCGACACGGCCACCGAGGACGCCTGCGTCACGCAGGACGACCTCGCCAACAGCTATTCGCTGCAGACGTAGGGGGCTAGCGGGCGGGCTCCATCGCCAGGTAGGCGTCGCGGCCGGCCAGGCTCACCGCGACGTCGGCGATCAGCGGGTCGAAGAAGCGCTCCCGGTACAGCGGGTCCACACTGGTGCTCACCGTGAAATACAACCCGGACAGCACGGCGACGAACAGCGACACGTGCACGATGGTCTGCGGCACCGGCACGTTGACCCCGAACCACCTTCCCGGGCACGGCGGTTGGCCGACCGGACAGGTGTCCTCCGACGACCACAGCACCGCGACGTCGTCGGGGATCGCGACGATACCCAGCGCGAGGAAGAAGACGAACAGGCCCGTGGTAAAGAACACGACCTGGATCGCCTGGGAAAAGACCATCACCGCAACGACATTGACCTGTTCGGCCAGCGACAGCGGTGGGCGCTCCAGGCGGGTCCCGGGCTCGACGGCCAGTGGAGTGTCCTCGAGTAGCTTGGCCGGATCCTGTTGCTCGGCGCGATCCTCGCGCAGCGCACGGACCTCGTCGCGGATCGTCGTGACCACGAACAGCAGCGCGACGATGGCGAGGAATCCGATTGTCTGCCAGAGCCGTTGGCGCGGCATCCGCGCGGCCAGCTGCCACAGCTCGCCGGTGAAGTACACGACGACGGTCAGCATCAACAGCGGCAGCGCGCGGCTCATCAGCGTCCCGAGCGCCCCCAGTTGCACCCACGCGAACCGCAGCGCCCACAACACGATCGCCCCGATGCCCAGATAGGTGAGCCAGACCGCGAGCACGGCGACGACCGCGAATCCCGCCGCCTCGGCCGCCGCGATCCCGGAAAACCCGCTGTCGGCGAACGGAAGTCCGAACACGAACACCGCCATCACCACCAAGGCGGCGGAGCGCCGGCCCGCCTCGCTTTGCGTGGTGCCCATGCGGTGCAGCAGGTGCAACCCGAACGGCGCCGCGACCAGCGCCGCCGTCAGGACGCCCAGCCGGATCACATAGCCGACGTCGCGGTCGTCGCCGGTGAGGTTGGCCAGCAGCATCATCAGCGAGATCAGCGCTCCCACACCGCTGACCATCGGGGCGGAGCGCTCGATCAGCGCGCCGGAGCGGACCCGGCGGGTGAGCACCAGCGACAGGCCGCGGTGCAGAAACCAGTCGTGCACCCGCCGCATGTCCGACACGGGCTCATTGTGCGCGAAATCCGCTCTCAGAAGCGCTCACCGCGCCGCAACGGCGGCCCGGTAACGGTTGCGGGCGGTCAGCGTGAGGCGCAGATCGTCGATCAGAGGGGCGATGAATCGGTCGTGATAGGCGTCGTCGCCGACCGCCCGCGCGCTGACGTACATGAACGTCAGGGCGCCGAGGAACAGCGTCACCTGGATGAGCGAATCGGGAACCGGGATCGTCATGCCGAGGAACTGCCCGTCGCTGGAGCCGTTGCGCGTCCACGCCGCAAGCAGTTCGGGTGAGAGCAGGATCATCCCCAGCACGAGGAACAGCAACGCCGTGACCGCCGCCACGACCATGATGTGGGCCAATTGCGATGCGGCCAGCACGAAGTAGACGTTGAGTCGCTCGGCGCGGCTGAGCGGCTTCACGCCCGGGGGATCCGGCATGGCCGCGAACGGTGTGCCGTCCAGCCTGGCGGCGTGCCCCGGGTCGGGTTCGGCGGCATTCACCATGGGACGCAACCGATCCACGATCACCGACACCACGAACGCCGCCGCGATCGCGGTGAGGAACCACAGCGCCAGCCACAGCCGGGTGCGCGAGATCGTCGCCGCCATCAGCCACACCGGCGAGTTGAAGAACACCAGGAACGTCAACAGCAGCACGGGCAGCGCGCGCAGCAGCAGCGAGCCCGCCGCGCTCAGATGCGCCATCGTCACCCGAGCGGCCCAGCCCAGGATCGACCCGACGCCAGAGGCGGTGAGCGCCAGGATCGCGACGATGGACACCGCCACCCACACGAGGTTGCGGAACAGATACGGGCCCGGCCCGCCGAAGACCCCGCCCAGCAGCGCGACGACGACCGCGACCGCCGCGGCCACCAGCCGACCGCGCTGCGTCGCGATCCGCGAAACCCACCAGCCGACGACGGCCGCCGCGGGCAGCACCAAGACCAGCAGCGCCAGGACGAACCATTCGCCGCGCGTCGGCCGGCCGTCGATGTCGATCGCGTGCTGACCCGTCAACGACACCACCGCGATGGTGTTGGCCATCAGCACCGCGAATCCGGCCAGGGCGGGCGCCGAGCGTGACCACAGCTGGCGGACCGACCGGCCGGGCCGCAGCACCGCGGGCAGGCCGTGGGTGAGGAACCAGCGTTCGGCGGTCTGGCGCTGCGCCGCGTCGAGGCGGGGGAGATCCGCTGGATCGGATGGCACGGTCGCAGGCTACTTTCCGCCGTCACCTAGGCTTGACGACATGCAACGGATTATCGGAACCGAGGTCGAGTACGGCATCTCGTCGCCGTCCGACCCGACCGCGAATCCGATTCTGACCTCCACCCAGGCGGTGCTCGCGTACGCCGCGGCCGCCGGGATCCAGCGCGCCAAGCGCACGCGCTGGGACTATGAGGTGGAATCGCCGCTGCGTGACGCCCGCGGATTCGATCTCAGCCGCTCGGCGGGGCCGCCGCCGGTCGTCGATGCCGACGAGGTCGGCGCGGCGAACATGATCCTGACCAACGGCGCGCGGCTGTACGTCGATCACGCCCATCCCGAGTACTCCGCGCCCGAGTGCACCGACCCGCTGGACGCCGTGATCTGGGACAAGGCCGGCGAACGGGTGATGGAGGCCGCCGCGCGGCACGTCGCCAGCGTCCCCGGAGCCGTGAAGCTGCAGCTCTACAAGAACAACGTCGACGGCAAGGGCGCCTCCTACGGGTCGCACGAGAACTACCTGATGAGCCGGCAGACGCCGTTCTCCGCGGTGATCGCCGGGCTGACCCCGTTCCTGGTGTCGCGCCAGGTCGTGACGGGTTCCGGGCGCGTGGGCATCGGCCCCTCCGGTGACGAGCCCGGCTTCCAGCTGTCGCAGCGGTCGGACTACATCGAGGTCGAGGTCGGCCTGGAAACGACGCTCAAACGAGGCATCATCAACACCCGCGACGAGCCGCACGCCGACGCCGACAAGTACCGCAGGCTGCACGTGATCATCGGCGACGCGAACCTGTCGGAGACCTCCACGTACCTGAAGCTGGGCACGACGGCGCTGGTGCTCGACCTGATCGAGGAGGGCATGGACCTCAGCGATCTGGCGCTGGCTCGGCCGGTCCACGCGGTGCACGTGATCAGCCGGGACCCGTCGCTGCGCGCGACCGTCGCGCTGGCCGACGGTCGCGAGGTGACCGCCCTTGCGCTGCAACGGATGTACCTCGACCGGGTGGCCAAGCTGGTCGACAGCCGCGACCCGGACCCGCGCGCCGCCGACATCGTCCAGACCTGGGCAGGAGTGCTCGACCTGCTCGAGCGCGACCCGATGGAGTGCGCGGAGATCCTCGACTGGCCCGCCAAGCTGCGACTGCTCGAAGGTTTCCGGCACCGGGAGAACCTGGGCTGGTCGGCGCCGCGGCTGCACCTGGTCGACCTGCAGTACTCCGACGTCCGGCTGGACAAGGGCCTGTACAACCGGCTGGTGGCCCGCGGGTCGATGAAGCGGTTGGTCACCGAACAGCAGGTGTTGGACGCGGTCGACAACCCGCCGACCGACACGCGCGCGTACTTCCGCGGTGAGTGCCTGCGCCGGTTCGGGGCCGATATCGCCGCCGCCAGCTGGGACTCGGTGATTTTCGATCTTGGCGGCGATTCGCTCGTCCGGATCCCGACGCTGGAGCCGCTGCGGGGCAGTAAGGCGCACGTCGGAGCCCTGCTGGACTCGGTGGACAGCGCCGTGGAACTGGTAGAACAGCTCACCAACTAAGCGCGCTATCGCAGGCAATCCGCGCGGCGACCGGTAATGTGGAGTCACGGCGGGCAGCAGTGAGCCCGCCGACAACTTACGCAGGAGGCAGCGATGGCTCAGGAGCAGAGCAAGCGTGGCGGTGGCGGCGGCGAGGACGACGACCTCACCGGCAGCACGGCCGCCGGGCAGGAGCGTCGCGAGAAGCTGGCCGAGGAGACCGACGACCTGCTCGACGAGATCGACGACGTTCTCGAGGAGAACGCCGAAGACTTCGTGCGCGCATACGTACAGAAGGGTGGACAGTGACCTGGCCGCAACGCGATCAGCTGGCCTTGCCCCACTTTTCTGAACACCGCTACCCGGTAGCACCGTCCGTCCCCGTGGACCTGTCGTCCTTCTCTGAACTGCTGCGCCGCCAGGCGCCTGAACTCCTACCCGCCCACCGGGCCGCCGCCCAGTCCGGCGACCCCCACTCCGACTTCGCGCCGCACGGCACCACGATCGTCGCGCTGAAGTTTCCCGGCGGTGTAGTGATGGCCGGTGACCGCCGCGCCACCCAGGGCCACATGATCGCCAGCCGCGACGTGCAGAAGGTGTACATCACCGACGACTACACCGCGACCGGCATCGCCGGGACGGCGGCCATCGCCGTCGAGTTCGCCCGGCTCTACGCCGTAGAGCTCGAGCACTACGAAAAGCTCGAGGGCGTCGCGCTGACGTTCCCCGGCAAGGTGAACCGGCTCGCGACGATGGTGCGCGGCAACCTCGGTGCGGCCCTGCAGGGCTTCATCGCGCTGCCGTTGCTCGCCGGCTACGACGTCGACGACCCCAACCCGGAGGCGGCGGGACGCATCGTGTCCTTCGACGCCGCCGGCGGCTGGAACTTCGAGGAAGAGGGCTACCAGTCGGTGGGCTCGGGGTCGATCTTCGCCAAGTCGTCGATGAAGAAGCTGTATTCGCAAGTGACCGACGGCGATTCGGCGCTGCGGGTGGCCATCGAGGCGCTCTACGACGCCGCCGACGACGATTCCGCCACCGGCGGTCCCGACCTGGTGCGCGGTATCTACCCCACCGCGGTGCTCATCGACGCCGAGGGCGCCGAGGAGGTTTCCGAGGAGCGCATCGCCGACTTCGCCCGTCAGGTCATCGAAAACCGTTCGCGCGCTGACACGTTCGGCCCGGACGCCGTCCACCGTTCGACCGACGCGCGGGGAGATTCGTGAGCTTTCCCTATTTCATCTCGCCCGAACAGGCGATGCGCGAGCGTTCCGAGCTCGCCCGCAAAGGCATCGCCAGGGGACGCAGCGTCGTGGCGCTGGCGTACGCCGACGGTGTGCTGTTCGTCGCCGAGAACCCGTCGCGCTCCCTGCAGAAGGTGAGCGAGCTCTACGACAGGGTGGGGTTCGCCGCCGTCGGAAGGTTCAACGAGTTCGACAACCTGCGCCGCGGCGGCATCCAGTACGCCGACACCAGGGGCTACGCCTACGCGCGCCGCGACGTCACCGGCCGCCAGCTGGCCAACATCTACGCCCAGACGCTGGGCACGATCTTCACCGAACAGGCCAAGCCCTACGAGGTCGAGCTGTGCGTCGCGGAGGTCGCCCACTACGGCGAGACTAAACCGCCGGAGATGTACCGCATCACGTACGACGGCTCGATCGCCGACGAGCCGCACTTCGTGGTGATGGGTGGAACGACGGAACCGATCACGGCCGCCCTCAACGACTCCTACACCGAGAACGCGAGCCTGCAGGACGCGATGAAGATCGCCATCGACGCGTTGCACGCCGCCGGCAACGGTGCCGAACAGCGCGTGCTGGGTCCGTCGACGCTCGAGGTCGCGATCCTGGACGCCAACCGGCCGCGCCGGGCGTTCCGCCGGATCACCGGCTCCGCTCTGGAAGCGTTGCTGCCGGCGACGGAGACCGCCGCCGAGAAGTCCGAGTCCGCCGAGGAGTAGTCAGCCGGCGGCCGGGGTGGGCCTCGCCCGGATCAGGATGAGCTCGGCGAACTGCTCGGGGCACTCCAGCGGCGTGAAATGGCCTGCGTCGTAAGCGAAGTGCAGTTGCACGTCGGTGAAGTAGTGCCCGAGACGGTCCGACCACTCGGCCGGGAACAGCGGATCGTGGTGCGGCCACACCACATCGGTGGGCACGTGGATCTTGATGGCCCGCTCGGGCGGCAGCTCGGTCAACGACTGGGCGATCATCCCGGCGCCTGCGCGGTACCACGCGATCGACGCGGTGAATGCGCCCGGCAGCGCGTAGTCGGACACCAGCCGTTCCAATTCGTCTTCCGACACCGCGAAATTCGGGCCCGACCAGTGCGTCCAGAAGTGCCGCAGATAGTCGCGCACCAGATCGGGATTGCCGTCGAGAAGCTGCCCGGCCAGTGGCAGCTGATGGAACGCCTGGTACCAGAACTCGCTCTGCGCCTTCGCCGTCAGCACCCGATCGCCGGCACCCGGTAGCGGCGGGGACAGCACCAGCGACCGGACCAGGTCCGGCTGCATGCGGGCGACGCTCTGGGCGACGCGGCTGCCGACGTCGTAGCCCGCGAGCACCACCCCCGACAGTTCCAACTCCTTGATCAGGCCGATGACGCTGCCGGCCTGGGCGGTGGCGCTGTAGAAGTGCCGGATCGCGACGGCGTGCTTGTCGGAGCCGCCGAACCCGCGTAGGTCCGGCACGATGACATCGGCGGCGTCGCCGAGCAGCGGCACCACGCGGCGGTAGTCCTGGCGGTTACCCGGCCAGCCGTGCAGCAGAACCACTGGTGCGGCGCCCTTGGTGCCGAACCGGTCGTAGGCGAGCCGGAACCCGTCGACGGGGGAACTGCGGGACCACACCGGCTTATTCTGGCCAGATGTCAACCCGGTTGTTGTGAGGTTGCGCGATCCCTGCCGATATCGCCGGTGATGACCCCCAGAATCGTCCGCCAGGCCTCCGACGGGGCGTTGAGCACGTCGGAGTGGGCGCCGGGCCCGGCCATCGGCCGCCCGTCGTCGTAGCGGCCGGCGGGCAACCTGATCACACCCGGCATCTCGTCGGGGTCGGCGCCGTGCGGGCCGCCGGGGATGCCCTGCACGGCCGAGATGAAGTCGCCCGGCGGCGTCATCGAAAAGCGCAGCACCTGCGGGTTCCGGTTGTGCCAGCCGCCGGGATCGTCGACCCCGACGCCCGCGCCTGCGGCCGCCACGTACAACGTGCGGTCGGAGGTCATGCCGAAGGCCTCCGCGGTGCCCACGATCGACCCGCCGTAGGAGTGGCCGATCACGGTGACCGGGATGCGGCGTCCGGTCGAGTCGACCCGCCGGTCGACGTCCTCGGTGAAGGCGACCAGCCGCGGGGCCATGTTCAACGCGTACCGGGGATCAGCCGCCGCCGCGAGGCCGCTGACGACGTTGTCGCCGCGGGGGAATGGGCCGCCGAGATAGGTGATCGTGGCGACGTCGCCGCGGGTCGCCGAGACGAATCGGCGTGCGGTTTGGGCGTTGGCCGACGATCCGGTGACGGTCGTGTTCAGTCCGGGAACCAGCACGGCGACGCTCGAGGCCGACGCGACGTCGCCGTGCAGTTCGATCAGCGATGACCGGGCCGGATCGAATCCGAGGATCTGGCGATCGAGTCGGCCGTGTTTGCCTGCCGGATCGTCGATCTCGCCGAGCAGCCCCCGGTACACCGCGAGGCGTTCCGGGTCGGGCTCGCGCAGCGCGGCCTGAGCGACGTTGGTCCGGTTGGCCTCGACCCGCATCTCCCACGGGACCCCGTCGGTGTTGCCGACCTGCACGGGGAATGCGTCGATCAGCCGCTGTCGCTGCTCGGGCGTCATCGCCGCGATCTGCTCGGCGATCCGGTCCTGGCCCGTGTGCGGCCACGCGGCGACGACCTCGGCGTCGGCGGCGTGCGGATTGACGGACGGCAGCACGAACGCCTCGGCGAGGTCGGCCGCGGCGTCGGCGTCCGCCGCGTGCAGCCGATCCAGGGCGTCACCGAGTCGGCGGGTCAGCTCGGCGGCACGCACGGTGAGCATCTCGACGGCGACGGACGGCACCCCGCCGGCCAGCGTGACCAGCAGGGACGACGGCGGGTCGTGCACCGTGACCGACCCGGCGTCATCGACGGTGAAGCCCTCCGAACGGGCGGTTTCCACCAGCGTCAGGACGCCGGACCGGGCCGCGTCGATCTGGGCCGCGCCGTCACGGGCGGCCGCGGCCGCCAACACCAACGCCCGCGCGTGCCTATCGGCCACCGAGACAATGCTTTTCGCGTTGTCGCGGGCGGTGTCGGCGGCCGCGCCGGTCCAGAAGCCGAAGTCGCCCGCCAGGCTGTCGGCGTGCACCGAGACGAGGCGGGCGTTGCGGTCCCACCCGTCGGCCAGCCGGTTCAGCGCGGCGGGGCGCCACGCCGCGGCCTGGTCGATGGTCGGTCGCGTCACCGCCCGAGGCGGTCGCCGGTGCGTTGCTCCGCGCGCTCGAACGCGTCCGCGGAGATGCGGGCCGCGAGCGCCCACCCGCGCATGGTGGCGACGACGTCGGCGAGCCCGGGCGCGACGGGCATCGGCGCGGCGACGGCGGCGACGGCCGCGCCGCGAAGGTCGTCCGGATTCAATTCGGGCCAAGGCATCTCGGCAATGCGGTCGGCGGCGGTCATGACCCGGTCGGCGACGCTGCGCAGTTGCGACACGTCGACCTCAACGATTTCCCCCATGGCTCATGCTGACAGAATCGGCGCCCACGCTGCCGAAGTTATCCACAGGCCGGGGCCGTTACGGACCGCGACGGGGATGTCAGCCGCCCTCTTCGGCGCGGCTTGCCCTCCGTGACCGGCGAGCAACAAGTAGTCTCGATGAGGTGCAGCGACGAATCATGGGCATCGAGACCGAATTCGGTGTCACCTGCACGTTCCACGGCCACCGCCGGCTGAGCCCCGACGAGGTGGCTCGATACCTCTTCCGGCGAGTCGTGTCGTGGGGCCGCAGTTCGAACGTCTTCCTCCGAAACGGCGCCCGCCTCTACCTCGACGTGGGCAGCCACCCCGAGTACGCCACCGCCGAGTGCGACAGCCTGACGCAGTTGGTCACCCACGACCGGGCGGGCGAGCGTGTGCTCGAGGACCTGCTCATCGACGCCGAACAGCGGCTGGCCGACGAGGGCATCGGCGGCGACATCTACCTGTTCAAGAACAACACGGACTCGGCGGGCAACTCCTACGGCTGCCACGAGAACTACCTGATCGTGCGGGCCGGCGAGTTCTCGCGCATCTCCGACGTGCTGCTGCCGTTCCTGGTAACCCGCCAGCTGATCTGCGGTGCGGGCAAGGTGCTGCAGACGCCGAAGGCCGCGACGTTTTGCCTGAGCCAGCGCGCCGAGCACATCTGGGAGGGCGTGTCCTCGGCCACCACGCGGTCGCGCCCGATCATCAACACCCGCGACGAGCCGCACGCCGACGCCGAGAAGTACCGCAGGCTGCACGTCATCGTCGGCGACTCCAACATGTGCGAGGCCACCACCATGCTCAAGGTGGGCACGGCGTCGCTGGTGCTCGAGATGATCGAGGCCGGGGTCGCGTTCCGCGACTTCTCGCTGGACAATCCGATCCGCGCGATCCGGGAGGTCAGCCACGACCTGACCGGCCGGCGGCCGGTGCGCCTCGCCGGTGGCAGGCAGGCCAGCGCGCTCGACATCCAGCGCGAGTACTACTCGCGCGCGGTCGAGTACCTGCAGAACCGCGAGCCCAACACGCAGATCCAGCAGGTCGTCGACCTGTGGGGACGCCAACTCGACGCGGTCGAGAGCCAGGACTTCGCCAAGGTCGACACCGAGATCGACTGGGTGATCAAGCGCAAGCTGTTCCAGCGCTACCAGGACCGCTACAACATGGAGCTGTCGGACCCGAAGATCAGCCAGCTCGACCTGGCCTATCACGACATCAAGCGCGGCCGCGGGGTGTTCGACCTGCTGCAGCGCAAGGGGTTGGCCGCGCGGATCACCACCGATGAGGACATCGAGGCGGCCGTCAACACGCCGCCGCAGACCACCCGGGCCAAGCTGCGCGGGGAGTTCATCAGCGCCGCGCAGGAAGCCGGCCGCGACTTCACCGTCGACTGGGTGCACCTCAAGCTCAACGACCAGGCGCAGCGCACGGTGCTGTGCAAGGACCCGTTCCGCTCGGTCGACGAGCGGGTCAAGCGGCTGATCGCCTCGATGTAAGGGTCGCGCGGCGCGCCAGGCTGAGCGCTCGCCGGGCGGGCCGGACACCCTAAGCTGGGTCGAGTGGCGATCTCCAAAGTCGAGCGGCTGATGAATCTCGTGATCGCGCTGCTGTCGACGCGGAACTTCATCACCGCCGAGCGCATTCGGGAGACCGTCTCGGGTTACTCCGACAGCGCCAGCGACGAGGCCTTCTCCCGCATGTTCGAGCGCGACAAGAACGAGTTGCGTGACTTGGGCATTCCGCTGGAGACCGGCCGGGTTTCGCAGTTCGACCCCACCGAGGGCTACCGGATCAACCGCGACGCCTACGCGCTGCCCACCGTCGAACTCACGCCCGACGAGGCCGCCGCCGTCGCGGTCGCCACGCAGCTGTGGGAATCGCCGGAGCTCATCACCGCCACGCAGGGTGCGCTGCTGAAGCTGCGCGCGGCGGGCATCGACATCGACGCCGTTGAGGCCGCCCCGGCGATCACGTCGACCGCGGCGCTGCCCGGACTGCGCGGCTCGGAAGAAGTCTTGGGAATCCTGTTGTCCGCCATCGATTCCGGACAAACCGTGCAGTTCCCGCACCGGCCGTCGCGCAGCGACCCGTACACCACCCGCACGGTCGAGCCGTGGGGCGTCATCACCCACCGGGGCCGCTGGTACCTGGTGGGCCACGACCGCGACCGCGACGCCACCCGCACGTTTCGCCTCTCCCGCATCGGCGCCGAGGTGAAAACGGTCGGGCCGCCCGGCGAGGTCACGCGTCCGCGGGACGTCGACCTGCGCGAGATCGTCGAACGCGCCGTGAGCGAATGGCCGTCCGGCGGTCAGGCCCGGGTGTGGATCGCCGAGGGCAGGGGCACCGCGCTGCGCCGACGGGCCGCCTCGGTGACCCAGCAGACGCACAACGGCCGCGCGGGCGAGGTGATCACCATCGACATCGGGATGTTCGATCGGTTGGCCCGTGAGGTCGCGAGCTACGGCCCGGATGCGGTGGCGTTGGAGCCCGAGTCGCTGCGCGACGACGTGGTGGCGAGGTTGCGGGCGCAGGCGGGTAAACAGTGACGGCCGTGTCGACCCGGCTGGTCCGGCTGCTCAACATGGTGCCGTACTTCCAGGCCAACCCGAAGATCACCTACGCCGAGGCGGCGTCGGATCTCGGGGTCAGCGTCAAGCAGCTGCGCGAGGACCTAAACCAGCTATGGATGTGCGGCCTGCCCGGTTACGGCCCCGGCGACCTGATCGACTTCGAATTCTCCGGCGACACAATCGAAGTGACGTTCACCGCCGGCATCGACCATCCGCTGCGCCTGACCTCGCCGGAGGCGACCGGTGTTCTGGTGGCGTTGCGCGCGCTGGCCGACGTGCCGGGCATGGTCGATCCCGAGGCGGCGCGCAGCGCGATCGCCAAGATCGAAAACGCGGCCGGCACCGTCGGTAGCGACGGCGCGGCGGTCGACGAGCCGGCGCCGATCGAGAGCGAGGCGGCCGCTGCGGTGCGGCAGGCGGTCCGCGACGGGCGCGCGTTGACGATCGAGTACTACTCGGCATCCCACGACATGCTGACAAGCCGCACCGTCGACCCGATCCGCGTCGTGCTCGTCGGCGACCACAGCTACCTCGAGGCGTGGTGCCGCACGGCCGAGGGAGTGCGGCTGTTCCGCTTCGACCGCATCGTCGACGCGCAGGTGCTCGACGAACCGGCGGCGCCACCGCCCCCGGCCGTTCAGCCCGCACCGGACACCTCGCTGTTCGACGCCGACCCCTCGCTGCCGTCGGCGACGCTGCTGATCGACCGGTCGGCGGCGTGGATGTTCGACTACTACCCGCTGCGGGTGAGCCGGGAGCTGCCCGACGGGGGCTGGGAGGCCGCGATGACCTACGCCTCCGACGACTGGATGGCCCGGTTCGTGCTCGGCTTCGGGTCCGCCGTCCGGGTGCTCGAACCCGCCGAGCTCGCCGCCAAGGTGCGTGAATCGGCCCAAGCCGCGTTGCGCGCCTACGGCGCGGAGACCGAGTGACGGTAGACTGGCCCGGACGTCTGGAGGTGACCTAAATGGGCGGTCTACAACCCTGGCACTGGGTGATCGTTATCGCCGTATTCGTGCTGCTCTTCGGTGCCAAGAAGCTCCCGGACGCGGCGCGCTCGCTCGGCAAGTCGATGCGGATCTTCAAGTCGGAGATCAAGGAGATGCAATCCGATTCCAAGCCGGAGACGCCGCCGGCTACTCCGATTGCCTCGGAGCGGGTCGACAACGCCGCTCCAGATAACGCAACGGCTCCGACGACCGAGCACCCCTCGGACAAACGTCCGGCCTGACCGTCGAGAATCGACTAACCGCGGCCACCCAGCCGCGTCAGTAGGCATGCCGTGCAGACCCCAGGACTCTTCCGAAAACTCGATCCTCGCCGACGACGCTCGCGGGTCAACCCCGATGGCACGATGTCGCTGGTCGAGCACCTGCACGAACTGCGCACCCGGCTCCTGATCTCGGCGGCCGCAGTCGTACTCACCACGATCCTGGGCTTCCTCTGGTACACCCACGGTGTCTTCGGGCTGCCCAGCCTCGGTGACTGGCTGCGGGGCCCGTACTGCGCCCTGCCCCCGTCGTCGCGGGCGACCATCGCACCCGGCGACGAATGCCGGCTGCTCGCCACCGCCCCGTTCGACCAGTTCATGCTGCGGCTGAAGGTCGCGCTGACCGCGGGCATCGTGCTGGCCTGCCCGGTGTGGCTGTATCAGACGTGGGCGTTCATCACGCCGGGGCTGTACAAGAAGGAACGCAGGTTCGCGATCGCGTTCGTCACCGTCGGCGCGGGGCTGTTCGTCGCGGGGGCGGCGCTGGCCTACCTGGTGCTGGCGACCGCCTTGGGCTTCCTGCTGACCGTCGGCAGCGACGTGCAGATCACCGCGCTGTCCGGCGACCAGTACTTCGGCTTCCTGATCAACCTGCTGCTGGTGTTCGGTTTCAGCTTCGAGTTCCCGCTGCTGATCGTGATGCTCAACGCCGTCGGAGTGCTGACCTACGAGCGGCTCAAGGCGTGGCGCCGCGGCCTGATCTTCGCGCTGTTCGTGTTCGCCGCGCTGTTCACGCCGGGGTCCGATCCCTTCTCGATGCTGGCGCTGGCGCTCGCCCTGACGGTCCTCTTGGAGTTCGCGATTCAGATCGCGCGGCTGCACGACCGGCGCAAGGCCCGGCGCGCCGCGCTCGAGGACGTCCCCGACGACGCGGCCGCGCCGATCGGGCCGGTCGAACCCGTCGACGCCAGCACCGTGCCGACGTCCGCGCGGCCCGTGGTCGATGACGATGCCACCTAGCCAGCTGGCCGGTTTCAGCGAGCAGTTGTCGTTTCAGCTCGACGACTTCCAGCGCCGGTCGTGCGAGGCACTGGAGAACGGGCACGGGGTGCTGGTGTGTGCACCGACCGGCGCCGGCAAGACCGTCGTGGGGGAGTTCGCGGTGCACCTCGCCCTGGCCTCTGGCGGGAAATGCTTCTACACCACACCGATCAAGGCGCTGAGCAACCAGAAACACAACGACCTGGTGCTCCGCTACGGCCCCGAGAAGATCGGCCTGCTGACCGGCGATCAGTCGATCAACGGCGACGCCGACGTGGTAGTCATGACCACCGAAGTGCTTCGCAACATGCTGTATGCGAACTCGTCTACGCTGCACGGGCTTTCGTATGTCGTCATGGACGAAGTGCATTTCCTGGCCGACCGCATGCGCGGTGCGGTGTGGGAAGAGGTCATCCTGCACCTGCCCGACGAGGTGCAGTTGGTGAGCCTGTCGGCGACGGTCAGCAACGCCGAGGAGTTCGGCGGCTGGATCCAGACGGTGCGCGGGGACACCGCGGTCATCGTCGACGAGCACCGACCGGTTCCGCTGTGGCAGCACGTATTGGTCGGCAAACGGTTGTTCGACCTGTTCGACTACCGCGCCACTCGCGCGGACCACGCGCCCAAGAAGCAGAACCGGGAACTGGTGGTCGACCCGGAGTTGTTGCGCCACATCGCACATCGGCGCGAAGCCGACAGGCTGACCGACTGGCAGCCACGTGGCCGGGGCCGCAACCGGGGCAGGCCGACCATGTACCGTCCGCCGTCGCGACCCGACGTGATCGCCACGCTGGAACGCGAAGAACTACTGCCCGCAATCACTTTCATCTTCTCGCGCGCGGGATGCGACGCCGCGGTCAAACAGTGCCTGCGCTCGTCGTTGCGGCTGACCACCCATGAGGAACGGACCCGCATCGCCGAGGTCGTCGACCGTCGCTGCGGTGATCTGCCCGAATCCGACCTGATCGTGCTCGACTACCACGAATGGCGTGAGGGACTTCTGCGCGGTTTGGCCGCCCACCACGCCGGCATGCTGCCGGTGTTCCGCCACACCGTGGAGGAATTGTTCTCCGCCGGCCTGGTGAAAGCCGTATTCGCCACGGAGACATTGGCATTGGGCATCAACATGCCCGCCCGCACGGTGGTGCTCGAGCGGCTGGTGAAGTTCAACGGCGAGCAGCACGTGCCGCTGACGCCCGGCGAGTACACCCAGCTGACCGGGCGGGCCGGCCGCCGCGGTATCGACGTCGAGGGCCACGCGGTGGTGTTGTGGACTCCCGACGTCGAACCGGCCGAGGTGGCGGGGTTGGCGTCCACCCGGACGTTCCCGCTGCGCAGTTCCTTTGCGCCGTCGTACAACATGACCATCAACCTCGTGCAGCAGATGGGCCCGGCGCAGGCGCACAAACTCCTGGAGGCGTCGTTCGCGCAGTACCAGGCCGACCGGTCGGTGGTCGGACTGCGCCGCGGCATCGAACGCGGCGAGCGGATGCTCACCGAGCTGGCCGCCGAACTGGGTGACGACGGGATCCTCGACTACGTCCGGCTGCGGATGCAGATCTCCGAGCGCGAACGCGCCCAGTCGCGCGCTTCGCGGTTGCAGCGGCGGAGGGCCGCCAACGAAGCGCTGGCGTCGCTGCGCCGCGGCGACATCATCACGATCACGCACGGCAGGCGCGGGGGATTAGCCGTCGTGCTCGAACCGGCCCGCGACGACGAAGACCCGCGCCCGCTGGTGTTGACCGAAAACCGCTGGGCCGGGCGGATCTCGTCGGCCGACTACTCGGGCACCTCGGCCCCGCTGGGGTCCATGCCGTTGCCCAAACGCGTCGAGCATCGCAATCCACGCGCACGGCGCGACCTCGCGTCGGCGCTGAACTCCGCAGCCGAACGCCTCGACGTCCCGTCGAGAAAGGGCAAGCGCAGCGGCCCCGCGCGCGAGGGCGCCGAACGCGACATCGACCCCGAACTGGCCTCGCTGCGCGAGCAGTTGCGGCGCCATCCCGTCCACCAGCGGCCCGACCGGGAGGAGAAGGCGCGGCTGGCCGAGCGATACCTGCGCATCGAACGCGACAACGAACAGATCCGGCAGAAGGTGGCCGCGGCGACGAACTCGTTGGCGCGCACGTTCGACCGGATCGTGGCCCTGCTGACCGAACGGGGCTTCATCGCCGGGGCCGTCGACGATCCGAAGGTCACCGACGACGGCCGGCTGCTGGCCCGGATCTACAGCGAGAGCGACCTGCTGGTCGCGGAGGCCCTACGCACCGGCATCTGGGAGGGCCTCGACGCGGCCGAGCTGTCGGGTGTGGTGTCGTCGGTGCTCTACGAGGCGCGCGGCGACACGCCGGGCGGGCGCGAGGGCTTCGACATCCCCACCGGCAAGCTGCGCCGCGCGCTCAACCAGACGCGGCGGCTGTGGAGCGAGCTGCGCGCCGACGAGCAGCGCCACCGGATCACCGGCAGCCGCGAACCCGACGACGGCTTCGTCGCGGCGATTTTCCGGTGGGCCACCACCGGCGATTTGACCAGCGCCCTGGCCGCCTCGGACGCCACCGGCAGCGGATCACCGCTGTCGGCGGGCGATTTCGTCCGATGGTGCCGGCAGGTCCTCGACCTGCTCGACCAGGTGCGCAACGCCGCTCCCAGCGCCGCGCTGCGGGCCACCGCGAAACGCGCGATAAACGACGTTCGACGCGGCGTCGTCGCTGTTGATGCGGGGTAATGTGTCGGGAGCAAGATCCTCGAACAAGGAGTGAAATGAGCGGACCGCAGGGATCTGATCCGACGCAGTCGTGGCCAGGCCAGCAGCCGGAGCAGCCTACGGACCAGCCGTCCAGCGATCCTTCGGCCGGCCAGCAGTGGCAGCCGCAGGGCGGTGACGCGACCCAGGCGGCGCCGGGCTGGCAGCCGCCCGCCTACGACCCCACGCAGGGCCAGCAGTACCCGCAGTACCAGCAGCCCGCGTATCAGCCGCCGCAGCAGTACCCGGGCGGCGAGCAGTACGGCCAGCAGGCCTATCAGCAGCCCGGCCAGTACGCACAGCCGCACTACGGCCAGCCCTACACGCAGCCCGGGCAGCCGGGTTACCAGCAGCCGGGACAGTTCGGCGACCAGTCCGGCCAATTCGGCCAGCAACCGGGCCAGTACGGTCAGCAGCCGGGGCAGTACGGCCAGTACCCGCAGTACGGTGCGCCGGGTTCCGAGGAGGGATCCAAGCGCTCGCTGGCGGTGATCGGCGGCGTGATCGGCCTGCTGGCGGCGATCATCGTGGCGGTCGTGCTGGTGCTGGGCTTCTGGAAGCCGGGCTTCTTCGTCACCACCAAACTCGACATCGACGCCGCACAGACCGGCGTGCAGCAGATCCTCACCGACGAGGCCAACGGATACGGCGCCAAGAACGTCAAGGACGTCAAGTGCAACGACGGGCAGAACCCGACCGTTCAGAAGGGCGGCACGTTCGACTGTGAGGTCAGCATCGACGGCACCAAGCGCCAGGTGACGGTGACGTTCCAGGACGACAAGGGCACCTACGAGGTCGGCAGGCCCAAGTAAGCCCGTTAGCCGTCGAGCCCGTCGAGGGCCTTCTGCAGCCGCCCGATCGAGGACGTGACGCCGTAGGTCTCGGCGAGCTTGACGACCTTGCGCGGATGCTCGGCGGCCAGCGGCAGCGTGTCGTTCGGCGTTGACCAGTCCAGGTCGGCGTCGGTGGCCACCTTGACCACCGGGCCGGCCGCCTCGATGTAGTCGGCGGCCTTCAGCAGCTTGGTGCGGTACGCCTTGCTCATCTTCGACTTCGGGTCGTTGGCCGCGGCCAGGATGTTCTCCAGCGAGCCGTGCTGCGCGAGCAGCGTCGCGGCCGTCTTCTCGCCGATGCCCGGAACACCGGGCAGGCCGTCGCTCGGATCGCCGCGCAGCAGGGCCAGCTCGGCGTAGGCCGGGCCGGCGCGGTCGATCGGGACGCCGTATTTATCGGCCACCTCGACCGGACCCCACTTCGTGGCCTTGGCCAGCCCGCTGCCCAGGTAGAGCACCCGCACCGGAACCGGCTCGTCGCGGACCAGCTGCAGCAGGTCGCGGTCCCCGCTGACCACGACGACGGGATCGCGTTTCTCGCGCGCGGCCAGCGTGCCCAGCACGTCGTCGGCCTCGTGCTCGGCGGCGCCCGCGGTCGGGATGCCGAACGCGTCGAGGATCTCGAAGATCATGTCGACCTGCGGGGTGAGCTCGTCGGGCACCTCCTCGACGTCGGGTTCACCCTCGGGGTTCTCCTCGAGCACGCGGTGCGCCTTGTAGGAGGGAATGAGGTCGACGCGCCACTGCGGGCGCCAATCGTCGTCGCGGCACACCACGAGGCGGCCGGGACGCTCGCGGGTGATCACCGTGGCCATGGCGTCGAGGAAGCCGCGCAGCGCGTTGACCGGGCGGCCGTCGGGCGCGGTGATCGAACTGGGCACCCCGAAGTAGGAGCGAAACCACATGCTGGCGCCGTCGAGCAGTACGAGGGGAGCGGCCACGGTCACTGACAGTAGCGCGAAGGACGAGCGAGGTCGCCACCTATACGGGCGCGGATTAGCCTGAATCCCATGATGGCCAACCGATTCAGCACCGATGTCTACGCCTCCCGGCTGCGCGCCGCCGCCTCGGCCGCCGCCGACGCGGGCCTTGCGGGCCTGGTCATCACGCCGGGTTACGACCTTCGCTACCTGATCGGTTCACGCGCGCAGACGTTCGAGCGGCTCACCGCGCTGGTGCTGCCTGCCGATGGCGCCCCGACCGTCGTGGTGCCCCGGCTGGAGCTGGCAGCGCTCAAGGAGTCCGCGGTGCCCGAACTCGGCCTGACGGTGCGCGACTGGGTCGATGGTGACGACCCCTACGCCGTGGTCGCCGAGGCGCTCGGTGGCGGGACCCTGAAGACCGCCGTCACCGACTCCATGCCCGCCCTGCACCTGCTGCCGCTCGCCGAGGTGCTCGGCGCGGTGCCGGTGCTGGCCACCGACGTGCTGCGCCGGCTGCGCATGATCAAGGATCCGGCCGAGGTGGACGCGCTGCGCAAGGCCGGGGCCGCGATCGACCGGGTGCACGCCCGCGTCCCCGAGTTCCTGGTGCCCGGGCGCACCGAGGCCGACGTCGCCGCCGACATCGCGGAAGCCATTGTCGCCGAGGGGCATTCGGAGGTCGCGTTCATCATCGTCGGCTCGGGACCGCACGGCGCCGACCCGCACCACGAGTGTTCGGACCGCGAACTGCGCGCCGGCGACGTCGTCGTCGTCGACATCGGCGGACCCTACGAGCCCGGTTACAACTCCGATTCGACCCGCACCTACAGCATCGGCGAACCGGATCCCGAGGTCGCCCGTCGTTATGCGGTGCTGCAGCGCGCCCAGCAGGCCGCGGTCGAGGCCGTGAAGCCCGGCGTCACCGCCGAGCACGTTGACGCCGCCGCCCGCGACGTCTTGGCCGCCGAGGGATTGGCCGACGCGTTCGTGCACCGCACCGGCCACGGCATCGGTTTGTCGGTGCACGAGGAGCCCTACATCGTCGCCGGCAACACGCTGACCCTCGAGGAGGGCATGGCGTTCTCCGTCGAGCCGGGGATCTACTTTCCCGGCGAGTGGGGTGCGCGCATCGAGGACATCGTGATCGTCACCGCCGACGGCGCCGAATCGGTGAACCACCGCCCGCACGAACTGGTCGTGGTACCCGTCGCCTGATCCGCCGAGCAGACGCAAGCCTGCCGTTTTTCCGCAATTTTTGGCAGTTTCGCGTCTACTCGCGGTCACTCGGTGATGCGGTCCAACAGGTCCGAGGAGCCCAGCACCCGCTCGACACGGACCTCGATCACGACGCGCTTCGGGTTCACCCGCGGCGTGCGGTAGCGCTGGGCGTAGCGCAGCTCGGCGTCGCGGACGGCGTCGGGATCGGTGTTGACCTTGGCCTTGCCCTCCAGCGACAGCCACCGGGCGCCGTCGACCTGGCTGAGCACCGCGACGCCCTGGCGCTCGGCATTGACGGCCTTCTGCGATCCGCCGCTGGTGATGACGCGGGCGATGTGGGTGGCCGGGTCGAACGTGAACCCGACCGCGACGACGTGCGGCGAGTTGTCCGAGCGCAGGGTCGTCAGCATCGCGAGATGACGCTCGGACAGGAACGCGAGCGCGTCGGTGGTGAGCCGGGTGGTCGCCCGGCGGCTGGACTGGGCCATCGGCCTTCACGGTAGCGCAGGACATAATCGCAGCCATGACAGACACGGCTGACGCTCGTCCGCCTTTGGTCGTGATCTTCGGCGGCCGCAGCGAGATCGGCCTCGAAGTGGCCACGCGCCTGGCGCCCGGCGCGGAGGTGCTGCTGGCGGCGCGCCGGTCCGACGACCTCGACGCGGAGGTGGCCGCGGTCCGGTCGGCGGGCGCCGCGGCCGTGCATGTGCGCGAGTTCGACGCCGATGAGCTGGACTCCCACGGCCCGCTCGTCGAGTCCATCGTCGCCGAGCACGGCCCGATCGGGACCGCAGTGCTGGCCTTCGGCATCCTCGGCGACCAGGCCCTCGCGGAGAAGGATCCCGCCCACGCCGCCGCGATCGTGCACACCGACTTCGTCGCGCAGGTCAGCCTGCTGACCGTACTGGCGGAGACGATGCGCGCCGCGGGCGCCGGAGCCATGGTCGCGTTCTCGTCGGTGGCCGGGGTCCGGGTGCGACGCGCCAACTACGTCTACGGCTCGGCCAAGGCCGGGCTGGACGGATTCTGCAGCGGCCTCGCCGACGCACTTCACGGCTCGGGGGTCCACCTGCTGGTGGTCCGGCCGGGCTTCGTGATCGGCCGCATGACCGAGGGGATGAAACCCGCACCGCTTTCGAGAACACCGGCGACGGTGGCCGACGCGACGGTGCGCGCGCTGCGCCGCGGCCGGAGCACGGTGTGGGTGCCCGCACCGCTGGCGCTGCTGGCGCTGGCGTTCAAGATGACGCCGCGGTTCGTGTGGCGGAGGCTCCCGAGGTGATTGTCGTCGTCGGCGTCGGCGCCGATGGAATGGCCGGCCTGTCGCCGACTTCCAGAGCCGAACTCGTCAGGGCCACCGTGGTTTACGGCTCACGCCGCCAGCTCGACCTGCTCGACGACAGCGTCACCGCGTCGCGTCGTGAGTGGCCGTCGCCGATGCTGCCCGCGCTGCGCACGCTGCTGGACGACGCCGACTCTGACGTGCACGTCGTCGCCAGCGGCGACCCGTTGCTGCACGGCGTCGGCGGTTCGCTGATCCGGATCTACGGCCCCGACCGGGTGAGGGTGCTCCCGCATGTGTCGTCGGTGACGTTGGCCTGCGCGCGGATGGGTTGGGCGGTGCAGGACACCGAGGTGATCAGCCTGGTGATGGGCGAACCGCAGACCGCGGTACGCCGCGGCGGTCAGGCAGTGGTGATGTCGCGCGACGCATCGACACCGTCCGCGTTGGCGCGCGTGCTGACCGACACCGGCCGCGGCGACTCCGAACTCACCGTGCTCGAACAACTCGGCGGACCCGCGGAGCGCCGTCGCACGGCCACCGCCCGCGAGTGGGCCGCCCGAACACCCGGCGACGTCGACGACCTCAACGTGGTCGCGGTGCGCTACCTGCCCGACGAGCGCCGCTTCGGCGTGCTGCCCGACGACGTGTACGCCAACGACGGGCAGATCACCAAGCAGCCGATGCGGGCGATCACGCTGGCGGCGCTGGCGCCGCGGCCGGGGCAGACGCTGTGGGACGTCGGCGCGGGGTCGGGCAGCATCGCGATCGAATGGTGCCGCAGCGGAACCGGTTGCCGCGCCGTGGCGTTCGAACGTGACGAGGAACGGCGCAAACGCATCGCCGACAACGCACTGGCGTTCGGCGTTCCGGTCGAGGTGCGGTCCGACGCACCCGAGGCATTCGACTCCGCGTCCCCGCCCGATACGATCTTCGTCGGGGGCGGCCTCACCCAACCGGGCCTGCTGGAGGCGTGCTTCGAGCGGCTGCCGTCGGGCGGTCGGCTGGTGGCCAACGCCGTCACTGTGGAGTCCGAAGCACTTGTCGCCCAGTGGTATTCACGCCACGGCGGCGACCTCCAGCGGTTCTCCCACTACCGGGGCGAGGCGCTCGGCGGGTTCACCGGATGGCGGCCCGCGATGCCCGTGACACAGTGGGTGGTGACCAAACCATGACCGTCTACTTCATCGGCGCCGGCCCCGGCGCGGCCGACCTGATCACGGTGCGCGGTCAGCGGCTTCTGCAGCGCTGCCCGGTCTGCCTATACGCCGGTTCGATCATGCCCGAGGATCTGCTCGCGCTGTGCCCGCCGGACGCCCGCGTCGTCGACACCGGCCCGTTGACGCTCGACCAGATCGTCGACGAACTCGCCGCCGCGCACGCCGCCGGGCTCGACGTGGCGCGCCTGCACTCCGGCGATCCCTCGATCTACAGCGCGCTCGCCGAACAGTGCCGCCGCCTCGACGACCTCGGCGTCGACTACGAAATCGTCCCGGGGGTGCCGTCATTCGCCGCGGCCGCCGCCGCGCTCGGTCGCGAGCTCACGGTGCCCGGTGTCGCGCAGTCGGTCACGCTGACGCGGGTGGCCACGCTGTCCACGGCGATGCCGCCGGGGGAGGACCTGCGGACGCTTTCGGCGCCGGGGGCCACGCTGGTGCTGCACCTGGCGGCCGCGCAGATCGACGCGATCGTCCCCGAACTGCTGGCCGGCGGCTACCGACCCGAAACACCCTGCGCGGTGGTCGCTTTTGCGTCGTGGCCGCAGGAGCAGATGGTGCGGTGCACCCTCGCCGATCTCGCCGAGCAGACGAAGGCGGCGGGCATCACGCGCACCGCGGTGATCGTTGTCGGCGACGTGCTGGCGGCCGAGGGCTTCGCCGACAGCTACCTGTATTCGTCGGGACGGGTGAGGCGGGGACGGCACTGATGCGAATCCTGTTGCTGGGCGGCACATCGGAGGCCCGCACGCTGGCCGCCCGCCTCCGTCCCGGCATCGAGGTGATCAGCTCGCTGGCCGGCCGGGTGCCCGATCCCGCGCTGCCGGTCGGCGAGGTACGCATCGGCGGCTTCGGCGGCGCCGACGGCCTGCGGAAATGGCTACTCGACCGACCCGTCGACGCCGTCGTCGACGCGACCCACCCCTACGCCGCCACCATGACCGCGACGGCGACCGCGGTGTGCGCCGAACTCGGGGTGCCGCACCTCGTGTTGGCGCGCCCGGCCTGGCCGCCCGGCGACGCGACCGTCGTACGCGATGACGCCGAAGCCGCGAAAACCATTGCCGCCCAGGGTCACCAACGAGTGTTCCTCACCACCGGGCGGTCGGGCGCCGCGGCGTTCAAGGACGTCGACGCGTGGTTCCTGATCCGCGCGGTAACCCCACCCGATGCCGCGGATCTGCCGTCGCGACATCAGGTGGTGCTGTCGCGCGGTCCGTACCGCTACGACGACGAACTGGCCCTGCTGCGCGAGCACCGCATAGACGCGCTGGTCACCAAGAACAGTGGCGGGACGATGACGCGCCCCAAACTCGACGCCGCAGCGGAACTCGGAGTCGCGGTGGTAATGGTGGACCGCCCGCCGCTGCCTGCCGGCGTGAGGACGGTCGCCTCGGTGGACGCGGCGGTCGACTGGGTCACCGATACGACGCGATGAGCTCCAGCGTGCCCAGTTCGCGGATGGCCTGGCATCCCCGGCTCAGCATGACGAGCATCATCTCGTCGCCGCGTTCGGTCGTCGAGGCGAAGGCCGTGCCCAGCGCGACGAGCAGCGGCGCCTGCACCAGGCCGAGGCGGTAGTCGTTCCAGCAGGTGTCGAGGTCGTAATCCTCGACGCCGTAACCGATCAGCGCGCGGTGGTAGCGCTCGACGAGCTCGCGCTCGATCTCCGCGCGCACCCCCGACTCGAGGCTCGTCGCGGTGAAATACGCGAGGTCGCGGCCCGGCAGGCCGATCCCGATGGTCTGCCAGTCGACCACGGTGATGCGGGTCCGGTCCGGGTCGAACAGCATGTTGTCGAGCCGGTAGTCGCCGTGCATGAGCGCGTAGCGGGTCGGTTCGGCCATCAGCCAGTCGGTTACCGAAGCCATTGCGGCGGACAGGGTTTCCTGGTCCTCGGGGCTGATCGACGACCCCAGCCGGTCGTTGACGATGTCGCCGGCCATCTTGCAGACGTCACCCATGCCCTTGGCCGCCTCGGCGTCGCCGGGTTTGGGCATGACAATCGCCGACAGGTCCATCCACTCGGGTTCACACCAGCTCGGGCCGTGCAGCCCGGCCAGCGCTTCGACGGCCAACCCCGCCTCGGTCGGGCTGCAGCCGGCGATCTGGTCGCCCTGTACCGCGGGCGCCATGTCGGCCAGCAGCAGCACCACGTCGGCGCCGTCGTCGGAGATGTTCTGGTAGTAGCTGCGCGGGACGGGGATTCGCATCCGGTCGGCGATCAGCGAGTAGAACTCGACCTCCGAGCGGTAGCCCAGGGCCACCCGTTCACGCACCGCGTCGTCCTGGGCCGACAGCTTGATCGCGAACGATCGCGGCAGGCCGGTGTCGGCGCCATACGTCGCCGACACCCGGTACGTGGCGCCGGTCTGGCCCGTCCCTATCGGCGTGATCTCGACGGCGTCGACGTCTGTCCGCAGCACTGATCCGAGCCATGCCGGCGTTACATCTTCGGGCCCACGTGGAATGGCGAGAACGGATGTCACGCGCCGGACATTAACACCCTCGGTGGTGCCGAGCGCTCGCCCTTGGACAAACAGCGGACGAAATAGCTACTGGGGATAACGCCGCGGCGTGAACACCCGGTCGCCGTCGTCGGCGTACCACTGGGTCTGCGACGAACCGATGATCAGCAGGCAGCGCATGTCGACGTCGGCGGGATTCAGGTCGGCCAAACGCACCACCTTGACCTCCTCGCGCGGCCTGGACACGTCGCGCCCGATCACCACCGGGGTGCCGGGGTCGCGGTGTTCGAGCAGCAGATCGCGCATCGCCCCGACCTGCCACGTGCGCGTCTTCGACGCCGGGTTGTAGACGGCCAGCACCAGGTCGGCCTGCGCGGCGGCGGTCAACCGCGCGGCGATCACGTCCCACGGCTTGAGCCGGTCCGACAGCGAGATCACCGCATAGTCGTGTCCCAGCGGCGCGCCGACCCGGCTGGCGACGGCCTGCGCGGCGGTCATCGCCGGGACCACCCGCACCGACACCCCCGGCCACTGTTTGGCCTCCTCGAGCACCGCGGTCGCCATCGCGAACACACCCGGATCGCCGGAGGACACCACCGCGACCGCGCGGCCCTGTTCGGCCAGCGTGCACGCCAGCCGGGCGCGGGCGGGTTCGTCGGTGTTGTCGCTGGGATGTTTGCGTTGGCCGGTCCGGGCACCCACCCGGTCGAGGTAGGGGCCGTAGCCGATGAGGTCGGTGGCCGCGGCGAGTTCGCGACGTGACTGCGGGGTCATCCAGTCGGTGCTGCCCGGGCCCAGCCCGACCACTGCGACGCTGCCCGACACCGCGTCGCGATCGCGGCGGCCCGGCAGCATCGCCAGCGAGAAATACGGGACGGTGCCGTCGTCGACCTCAGCGGCGCCCAGCACCCGCTGCTGCGGCGTACTTGCCCGTTCCACGTAGAAGGCGTCATCGAGCCGGCCCGCGGCCGAGAGCGCTTCGCGCACAGCCGGATACGACCGGCCGAGCTTGAGCATCACCGCGGCGTCGGTGTCGGAGAGCCGGCGTTCGAGCTCGTCGGCGGGCAGCGTTCCGGGCAGGATGGTCAACACCTCGTCGCCCTGGACGAGGGGAGTGGCCACCGCCGCCGACGCCGCGCTCACCGACGTCACCCCCGGCACGATCACCGCGTCGAAGCGTTCGGTGAGCCGGGTGTGCATGTGCATGTAGGAGCTGTAGAACAGCGGGTCGCCCTCGGCGAGCAGCGCCACGTTGCGGCCCGCCTCCAGATGGGCGGCGATGCGGTCGGCGGCCTCGCGGTAGAAGTCCTCGATCGCGCCGGCGTAGCCGCCGGGGTGATCGGTGCTCTCGGTGGTCACCGGGTAGACCAGGTGCTCCTCGATCTGGCCGTGCCGCAGATACGGCTCGGCGATGCCGCGCGCGATGCTCTTACCGTGTCGCGCGCTGTGGTACGCCACGACGTCGGCCTCGCCGATCACCCGGGCCGCCTTGACCGTGACCAGTTCGGGGTCGCCGGGCCCGAGCCCGACGCCCCAGAGCGTTCCTCGCCTCGGGCTCATTCGACGTCACTGGCAATCGCGTTGACGGCCGCGGCGGCCATGGCGCTGCCGCCGCGACGACCCGTGACCACGAGATAGGACATCCCGCGGGGCCGGTCGATGAGTTCCTGTTTGGACTGCGCCGAGCCGACGAAGCCGACCGGGCCGCCGAGCACCGCCGCGGGGGTGGGTGCGCCGTCGTCGAGGAGTTCGAGCAGCCGGAACAACGCGGTCGGCGCGTTGCCGATCGCCAGCACGGCGCCGCCGAGCCGGTCAGCCCACAGGTCGACGGCCGCCGCCGAGCGGGTGGTGCCGAGGCGGGCGGCGAGGTCCGGGGCGCGCGGGTCGGCCACCAGCGAGACGACCTCGTTGTCCGCGGGCAGCCGCGACCGGGTGATCCCGGCCGCCACCATCGACGAGTCGCACAGGATCGGGGCGCCTGCGGCCAGCGCGGCGTGGGTGGTGGCGACGACGTCGTCGCGGTACGCGACGTGGTCGGCGACGTCGACCTGACCGCAGGTATGGATCAACCGCACGACGACCCGGGCCACGTCGTCGGGGAAGCGCGCCAGGTCCGCCTCGTCGCGAATCGTCGCGAACGACTGCCGGTAGATCTCCCCGGCATCGCGGATGTAGTCGAGCACGCGATCACCCTACGGGTGCGCGCCGCGCGCCCGGTATCCGTCTCCGGTTGCCACCAGCACCTCACCGACGGCCGGGCTGCCGCAGGCCCGTTCGCAGCCGACGAAGTGGCGGTGGCCCACGGCCGGGTCGTCCACGGCGACGGCGGCGTCCGCGCGGACGTCGGCCAGCGAGTGCTCACATCCGGGTCGTCCGGTGCACGCGCTGATCGACAGCCACGGCGAGTTCTCGTCGAACACCAGGCCCAACGGCGCCAGCACTCTCAACGCGACGTCGGCCACGTCCTCGGTGAGGTCGAAGACCAGCACCGAGCGCCACGGCGTGATCGCCATCGGCGCCTCGATCGCGGCGAGGAATTCCGCGGTCCGCGCGGGCAGCACGCCCAGGGGAACCGCAGCGCCCAACGCGATCCGACCGTCGTCCTGGTGAAGCCACCCGACGGGCGGTCGGGTCACCGCGGGCCACGTCGCGCCCGGCGCCGCCGACGGCGTCAGTTCGCCGAGCAGGGCGTCGTTGTCGCCGAGTTCCTTGATGCGCCAAGCCTTTCCGCGCTCGACGGCGAACCGCCGGGCCACGGATATCATCGTCGACACCGCCGCGCTCGCGGTAAGCCGCACCCCGGTGTCGCGGCCCGCCAACAGCAGCGCGGCCGTCTCACCGCCGAAGTGCACGCCGACGTCGACGGCCAGACCGGAGATGTCGCCGCGGCCGTCGTCGATTCCGAACAGGAACCGGCCGGGCAGGGCGGCCAGGTCTGCGTCGGCGCGGATGGCCGCGTCGAGCTCGGTGACCAGCCCGCGGATGTCGGTGGCCGATCCCACCCGCCCCGAAAGCGGCGAGGCGACGATGTTGCGCACGCGTTCGTGAGTCGGTGACGGCAGGAGACCGGCCGCCGCGGCGGCTTGTGCGACCGCCTCCGTGTCGGTGACGCCGCGGAGCTGCAGGTTCCCCCTCGACGTCAGCTCCAGCGTGCCCGCGCCCCACTCGCTGGCCGCGTGCGCCAACGTCTGCAGCTGCGCCGCGGAGATGACCCCGCCCGGCAGACGCATGCGGGCCAGGGCGCCGTCGGCGGCCCGGTGGACCTGCAGAGCACCGGGGCAGGCGTCCTGATCGCGGGTCCTGGCCACGAGTTCACGGTAGTCGTGGGCGCTGGGCCGAAACACAGGTAGTGCGCTACGCGTGCGCCCATCCGCCCGGCGCTCGTAGCGTCCGAAACATCAAGGTCCGGGGCGGACCGGGCGAGGACGGTGGGAGAGATCGCCATGACCGAACTGACAACGACCAGGCGCACGTCGACGACGCGACAGGTGCCGACGATCGAGCCGACACTGATCACCGAGGAGCAGGTGCGGTTCGGCACCGCGGCCGCCCGGCTTCCGGCATCGCCGGCGCACCGGCAGTGGGCCTCGGCTCTGGATGCGGTGCGTGGGCTCTGGCAGGGCCATCGAGCAAGCCATCGCGAACCGCGCAGGCACTATCCGCAGCGGTTCACCTACCTCGAGGACGCGCTGCTGTCGCGGGAGTTCGACCGGTTGTGATCAGCTCGCCAGTGCCTGGGGCGGCGTGTTCGGGGCGCTGACCACCGGCGAGTACGCCGAGGCGTCGCCGACGATCGCGCGACTCTGGCGGCCGTGGATGTCGACGGGGATGTCGCCGGCCAGCGTGATGCGGTTGAGACGGCGGTGTTGATCGTCATAGTCGGCGACGGCGTAGTGCTGGGTGGCGCGGTTGTCCCACAGCGCGACGTCGCCGAGCTGCCAGGCCCATCGAATCGTGTGCTCCAGCTTCGTGATTCGTGCCTGCAACAGGTTGAACAAGGTGGCCGACTCGGTCGAACCCAGGCCGACGAACTTCTTGACGAAATGCCCGAGCAGCAGCACCCGCCTGCCGGTCTCCGGGTGGACCCGGACCACGGGATGCTCGGTTTCGTAGTAGTCGGAGACGAATTCGTCGCGGTACGACCGCTGCTCGGCGGTGGGTGACGCGTCGAGCTCGTCGTGCAGCGTGGCGTAGTCGTACTGATTAGTGTGCACGGCCCACAGATTTTCGGCCAGTGTGCGCAGCGGCGCCGGGAGACGCTCGTAGGCGGCCTCGGTGGATGCCCACGTCGTCGTGCCGCCGTACGGAGGCAGGGTGATCGCCCGCAGGATCGACGCTTTCGGGATCCGGTCGACGAACGTCACGTCGGTGTGCCAGCTGTTGGCCTTGTCGTAGCGGGAATCGATGGGCAGGAAGCGGTCTCCGCGCGAGGTCACGGTCGGGTGCGCGGTGGTCGGGGTACCCAGCGCCTGCGCGAGGGCGAGTTGACCGTCGTCGTCCAGACCGTGCTGATCGCGGAAGAAGACGACCTTGTGTTCGAGCAGGGCCGCATTGATCGCCGACGCGGTTTCCGCGTCGACGCCGGCGCCGAGGTCGACGCCCTCGATCCGGGCACCGATGTGGGCGCCGAGCTTGACCACCCGCAGAGAAGACGACACGTGGAACCTCCAGACGATGCATGAAACGTGGTGATCACGTTCGCCGCCGAACCGTGCGGCGACAACGGTTCGGCTCAGCGCGAATCGAACGCGGCGGGTTTCGGCTCGATCAAGATCGGGTAGCTCACCGCCGTGAGGGCACTGTGGGACTACATCACCGCCCACCAAGCGCAACTGGCGTTCGACTCCTATCAACACGTCAGCGCGGTCGTCCAAAGTGTGCTCATCGCGACGATCGTGGGGGTGGTGATCGGCGTGCTGACCTACCGCAACCCGCTGGCCGCCAACCTCGCGACCGCGACGTCCAGCGTCATCCTGACGGTCCCGGCGTTCGCGCTGCTGGGTCTGCTGATCCCGCTGTTCGGCCTCGGCGTGGTGCCCAGCGTCGCAGCGCTGGTGCTGTACTCGCTGCTGCCGATCGTGCGCAACACGATCGTCGGGCTCACCGCGGTCGATCCCGCCCTTGCCGATGCGGCGCGGGGGATCGGCATGAGCAGGCTCGACACGCTGGCCCGGGTGGAACTGCGGCTGGTGTGGCCGTCGATCCTGTCCGCCATGCGCATCAGCACCCAGATGTCGATGGGCGTGCTGGCCATCGCGGCCTACGTCAAGGGGCCGGGACTGGGAAACCTGATCTTCACCGGGTTGGCGCGGGTGGGCAGCCCGACGGCCGTTCCCATGGCGCTGACCGGAACGCTGCTGATCGTCATTTTGGCACTCGCGCTCGATGCGATTCTCGTCCTGGTCGGCCGCCTCACCACGTCGAAAGGCATTCGATGACAACGCAAATCGCGCCGGAGAACGCAAACTCCAACGGCAGCACCGGGGTGCGCATCGTGCTCGACCACGTCTCCAAGGTCTATCCGGGCTCCGACCAGCCCGCCGTCGACGACGTGTCGCTCGAGATCCCCGCGGGTGAGATCGTCGTGTTCGTCGGCCCGTCCGGCTGCGGTAAGACCACCATGATGCGGATGATCAACCGGCTGTCGGAGCCGACGTCGGGCACGATCATGATCGGCGACAACGACGCGATGTCGATCCGCCCGACCGAGCTGCGCCGCTCGATCGGCTATTCCATCCAGCAGGCGGGGCTGTTCCCGCACATGACGATCCGGCAGAACGTCGGCCTGGTACCCGGCCTGCTGCGCTGGGACCGCAAACGCATCGCCGAGCGGGTCGACGAACTGCTCGACATGGTCGGCCTGGAACCCAGCCAATATGCCGAGAGGTATCCGCGCCAGCTGTCCGGCGGGCAGCAGCAGCGCGTCGGTGTCGCACGGGCGCTGGCCGCCGACCCCCCGGTGTTGTTGATGGACGAGCCGTTCGGCGCCGTCGACCCGATCACCCGCAGCACGCTGCAGGACGAACTGCTGCGGTTGCAGGGCGACCTGCGTAAGACGATCGTGTTCGTCACCCACGACTTCGGCGAGGCCGTCAAACTCGGCGACCGAATCACGGTGCTGGGCAACCAGTCCAAGGTGCTGCAGTACGACACGCCGCAGAACATCCTGGCCAGCCCGGCCGACGACACGGTCGCCGGTTTCGTCGGCTCCGGCGCATCGCTGCGCCAATTGGGGCTGATGCGGATCAAGGACGTCGAACTGCGGCAGCATCCGGCGGTGCGGCAAACCGATTCGGTCGACGATGTGCGACAAGCGTTGGCGGGCAGCGATTTCGACTGGGTCGTGGTGCTCGACGAGCGTGAGCGGCCCGTCAGCTGGGTTCGGGAGAGCAAGCTCGAACACGCGAGCGCGCTGGCCGACGCCGTCGAACCGCTCGACGTGGTCAGCACCCAGTCGACGCTCGAAGACGCCCTGGAAGCGATTCTCGCGCAACAGCATGCGTCGGCCGTCGTGGCCGGGCCCGGCAGCCGTTACGCCGGCGTCGTCACACTCGACACCCTGATCGACACGATCACCTGGCTGCGGGCCTCCGCGGAGGCCGGCACGGACGGGCAACCATGACCGCGGTCGCGGACTCCGCGCAGTCGGCGCGCGCCAACCCGGGCGAACGCAGACGACTGCTCGTCCAGCCCGTCGTGGTGCTGATCGTCGGTGCCGCGGTGACCTTTTGGGCGTTCAACCGCGATCTCACCGCCACCCAGCAGGAGAACATCAACCCCGGCAACATCGCCACGCTGATCTGGCAGCACCTGCTGATCACCGTCGCGGTCACCGCGATCGTGCTGTTGATCGGCGTTCCGCTGGGTGTGCTCGTCACGCGCCCCGGCGCGAAACTGCTGCGACCGTTCTTCATGGGCGTCGCCAACATCGGCCAGGCCGCGCCGGCGATCGGCTTGTTGGTGCTGCTGTTCCTGTGGACGGGTAAGACCGGTTTCTGGATCGGCGTCCTGCCGATCGCGCTGTATTCACTGCTGCCGGTGCTGGCCAGCACGATCCTGGGCATCAATCAGGTGGACCGGTCGCTGGTGGATGCCGGTCTGGGACAGGGCATGTCGCGGCGCTCGGTGCTGACGCGCGTCGAGATGCCGCTGGCGATCCCCTACATCCTGGCCGGGCTGCGCACGTCGCTGGTGCTCGCCGTGGGCACCGCGACGCTGTCGTTCCTGGTCAACGCCGGTGGCCTGGGCATCCTCATCGACACCGGATACAAGTTGCAGGACAACGTGACCCTGATCCTGGGCAGTGTGCTCGCGGTGTGCCTGGCCCTGCTCGTCGACTGGTTGGGCGGATTGGCCGAGTTCTATCTCAACCCCAAGGGTCTGCGATGATCCGCCGCGCCATCGCCGCCATCGCCGCCGTCGCCTGCCTCCTGCTGGCCGGTTGCGGCCTCGGCGCGGGGAGCACCGTGCCGCTCAAGGTGGGGCCCGGATCGATCCAGCCCAACCCCGCGCTCGAGGGGGTGCGAATCACGGTGGGCTCCAAGGAATACACCGAACAGGTGATCCTCGGATACATCCTGGAGTACACCTTGGTGGCGGCCGGCGCCGAGGTCCGCGACCTCACCGGCATCGTGGGTTCGCGCAGCACCCGGGAAGCGCAGTTGTCCGGTCAGGTCGACGTCGCCTACGAGTTCACCGGCAACGCGTGGATCAACTACCTGGGCCACGAGAAGCCGATTCCCGACAGCCGCAAGCAGTTCGAGGCCGTCCGCGACGAGGACCTGGCCCGAAACGACATGGTGTGGTTGCCGCCGGGGCCGATGGACGACACCTACGCGCTGGCCGCCAGTCGAGGCGTCGTCGAGCGGACCAATGTCCGCACGCTCTCGGAGTACGCCGAGCTGGTCAGGCGCGATCCGGCCGCGGCGCGCACCTGCGTCGACACCGAGTTCCGGGCCCGCCAGGACGGCTACCCCGGCATGGCGGCGGCCTACGGCTTCGACCCCGCGCGTGCGCAGACGCCGGTCCTCCAGGTCGGCATCATCTACCAGGCCACCGCCGACGGGACCCAGTGCGACTTCGGTGAGGTGTTCACCACCGACGGCCGCATCGCCGCGCTCGACCTCGTCGTGCTCACCGACGACAAGCAGTTCTTCGCCCACTACAACCCGTCGGTGACGATGAAACGCGCCTTCTACGAGGCACATCCGCAGATCGCCGAGGCCACGGCGCCGGTGACGGCGGCCCTGACCAACGAGGCCATCATGGACATGAACAAGCAGGTCGACGTGGAGGGCCGCGACCCGAGTGTGGTCGCCCGCGACTGGATGGTGGGTCAGGGCTTCATCACCGCGCAGTAGCGCCGATCGCCTCATCGACGGCCCCGGTCCGGCGTACCATTCCGATATCCGAAGGGGGCCCGGGTGACAGAGAAACGCGCGGTGCACGTCGCGATCGTCGGCGCAGGCATGTCGGGGATCTGCATGGCGGCCAAGTTGCAGGACGCCGGCATCGACACCTTCACGATCTTCGAACAGGCCGACGAGGTCGGGGGCACCTGGCGCGACAACACCTATCCCGGACTCCACTGCGACGTGCCGTCGCGGTTCTACTCCTACACCTTCCGGTCGAACCCCGAGTGGTCCCGACTGCTCCCACCGGGCAATGAGGTCCAGTCGTACTTCACACAGGTCGCGACCGAGCGAGGCATCCGCGCCCACATCAGATTCGGCACCCCGGTCGCGTCGGCCGAGTTTCGCGACGGCAAATGGTGGGTCAGCACCGCAGACGGCGCCGAACCATTCGACGTCCTCATCACCGCAACCGGGATCCTTCGGGTACCGCGCTATCCGGACATCCCCGGGCTGGACACGTTCGCCGGACCGACGTTCCACTCGTCTCGCTGGGACCGCTCGGTGTCGTTGCAGGACAAGCGGATCGGGCTGATCGGCACCGGGTCGACGGGTGTGCAGATCACCGCCGAACTCGGCGGCAGGGTCCGCGGGCTCACCATCTTCCAGCGCACGCCCCAATGGGTCTTTCCGTTTCCCAACCCGCGGTATTCACCGATCACCAAGGCCGCGCTCCGCCGCTTCCCGGCGATGAGTCGCTTCGGCTACCGCTTCTGGCAGGCGGTGTACGAGAACTTCTTCGCCAAGGCGATGGTCGCCCCGGGCTTGCGCCGCCGGCTGGTGTCGGCGATGTGTCGGTGGAACCTCAACCTCTCGGTGCGCGATCCAGAGCTGCGCCGCAAACTGACGCCCGACTATCAGGCGATGTGCAAGCGCATCGTCGCGGCCGGGCACTACTACCAATCCGTGCAGAAGCCGGGCGTCGAGGTGGTCGTGGAGCCGATCGACCACGTCGAGCCCAGGGGCATCGTCACCGCCGACGGCGCCCTGCACGAATTGGATCTCCTGGTGATCGCCACCGGGTTCGACGCGCACGCGTACACGCGTCCGATGGAGATCATCGGGGAGGACAGCGTCTCGCTCGATGATGCGTGGACCGACGGGCCCCAGGCCTATCGATCGGTCGCGGTGCCGGGCTTCCCGAACATGTTCATGCTGATGGGACCGCACTCACCGATCGGTCAGCAGTCGTTGGTGATCATCGCCGAGAACCAGGCCGATTACGCGATGTGGTGGATCGAACGCATCCGCGACGGCGAGATCGAGGCCGCGGCTCCGACGGACATCGCCACCAAGGATTACAACGAGCAGATGAAATCTGCTATGCCGCAGACGGTTTGGACCACCGGTTGCAACAGCTGGTATCTCGACAAGCACGGTCTGCCCGAGTTGTTCCCCTGGGAGCCGGTTCGTCACCGCCGGCTGCTGGCCTCGCCGGAGCGCTCCGATTTCGAGGTCCGCACCCCCCAAACGTGATGGTGGTCACACTAGAGGTTCTAGTGATCCGTGCCACACAAGTCGGTCTCAAACGGCCGCTGACGTCGTAAGTTCCGCATTACTGCACGCGTGTGCAGTAAGCGTCAGGAAGGAACGACGATGTTCGAACTCATCGTGTTCGGTGCTCTTCTGGTCGTGCTGATCGCCGCTCTCGGGCTGCCGTATCCGCAGAGCACCTACGGCCGCTGGAACCGTCACTAGGTCACTGCGCACGGTCGGAATCCGTCGCGCGTGCGCATCGGCACGTCGCGGCAGGAAATGGGGCGTGGGGTAGTAATGGGGGGTGGCTCAGCCGTTTCGTGACCCCGCCGTCTTACTCCTGTCCACCTCTGACACCGACCTGATCACCGCCCGCTCCAGCGGCGCCAACTATCGGTGGGCCAACCCGTCCCGGTTGGTCGACGGCGAGCTCGGTGAACTGCTCGGCGGCGCGGACGTCGTGGTGGTGCGCATTCTCGGCGGCTACCGCGCCTGGCAGGACGGTATCGACCAGGTGGTGGCGAGCGGAGTGCCCGCGGTCGTCGTCAGCGGCGAGCAGTCACCCGACGCGGAGTTGATGCGGCATTCGACCACGCCCGCGGGTGTGGCGCTGCAAGCACACCTCTATCTGGCTCAAGGCGGCGTGTCGAACCTGCGCCACCTCCACGCGTTCCTGTGCGACACCGTGTTGATGACCGGCTTCGGGTTCTCCCCGCCGGAGAGCACGCCGCTGTGGGGGGTGATGCCCCGCGACGGGCGCGGCGACGGTCCCACCGTCGCGGTGCTCTACTACCGCGCGCAGCACCTGGCCGGCAACACCGCCTACGTCGAGGCGTTGTGCGACGCGATCGAGGACGCCGGAGGCCGCGCGCTGCCCGTGTTCTGCGCATCGCTGCGCACCGCGGACGCGGAGCTGCTCGAACTGCTCGGGACGGCCGACGCGCTGATCACCACCGTGCTCGCGGCCGGTGGCGCCACCCCGTCTACCGCGGCGGCCGGTGGAGACGACGACGGCTGGAACGTCGCGCACCTTGCCGCGCTGGACGTTCCGATCCTGCAGGGGTTGTGCCTGACGAGCCCGCGGTCGCAGTGGCAGAACAACGACGACGGGCTCTCGCCGCTCGACGTCGCGACACAGGTCGCCGTGCCCGAATTCGACGGGCGCATCATCACGGTGCCGTTCTCGTTCAAGGAGATCGACGACGAGGGGCTCACCTCGTATGTGCCCGACCGCGAACGCTGCGCACGCGTCGCCGGGCTGGCGGTCCGCCATGCCCGGTTGCGGTCGATCCCGGTGCAGGACAAGCGGATCGCGGTGGTGTTCTCCGCCTATCCGACCAAACACGCACGCATCGGCAACGCCGTCGGCCTCGACACACCGGCCAGCGCCGTCGCGCTGCTGCGCGCGATGCGCGAACACGGCTACCGGATCGACGACGTCCCGGGCCTCGACGCCGGCGATGGCGACGCGCTGATCCACTCCCTGATCGAACGCGGCGGCCAGGACCCCGACTGGCTCACCGAAGGGCAGGTCGAGGGCAATCCGATCCGGGTGTCGGCCAAGGACTATCGCGACTGGTTCGCCACGCTGCCAGCCGAGCTCACGGATGCGATCGTCGAGCACTGGGGTCCACCGCCGGGGGAGATGTTCGTCGACCGCAGCGCCGATCCCGACGGCGAGATCGTGATCGCCGCGCTGCAGGCGGGCAACGTCGTGCTGATGGTGCAGCCGCCGCGCGGGTTCGGGGAGAACCCGGTCGCCATCTACCACGACCCGGACCTGCCGCCGAGCCATCACTATCTGGCCGCGTACCGGTGGATCGAGTCGGTGTTCGGCGCGGACGCCGTCGTGCATCTCGGCAAACACGGCAACCTGGAATGGCTGCCGGGCAAGACGCTCGGCATGTCGGCGGCCTGCGGTTCAGATGCCGCACTGGGCAGCCTTCCGCTGATCTACCCGTTCCTGGTCAACGATCCCGGCGAGGGCACACAGGCCAAGCGTCGCGCCCACGCCACCCTCGTCGACCACCTCATCCCGCCCATGGCGCGCGCCGAAACCTACGGTGACATCGCTCGTTTGGAGCAGTTGCTCGACGAGCACGCGAACGTCTCGGCGCTCGATCCTGCGAAGCTTCCCGCCATCCGCCAGCAGATCTGGACGCTGATGCGCGCGGCGAAGATGGACCACGATCTCGGTCTGGAGGAGCGGCCCGAGGAGGACTCGTTCGACGACATGCTGCTGCACGTCGACGGGTGGCTCTGCGAGATCAAGGACGTTCAGATCCGCGACGGCCTGCACATCCTCGGCGAAACCCCCGGCGGCGAGGACGAACTGGACCTGGTGCTGGCGGTGCTGCGGGCCCGGCAGTTGTTCGGCGGCGAGCAGACGGTGCCGGGCCTGCGCCAGGCGCTCGGCCTCGCCGAGGACGGCAACGACGAGCGCACCGCCGTCGACGCCGCGGAGACCCAGGCCCGGAAACTGGTTGCCGCGCTGCAGGAGTCGGGTTGGAACCCCGACGTCGTCGACACGCTGACCGACAACGCCGACGTAGCCGCTGTGCTGCGGTTCGCCGCCACCGAGGTGGTGCCGCGGCTCGCGGGCACGGCGAACGAGATACCGCAGATCCTGCGGGCGCTCGACGGGCGCTTCATCCCTGCCGGCCCGTCGGGGTCACCGCTGCGCGGGCTGGTCAACGTGCTGCCCACCGGCCGCAACTTCTATTCCGTGGACCCGAAGGCGGTGCCGTCGCGGCTGGCGTGGGAAACCGGTGTGGCGATGGCGGATTCGCTGTTGGCGCGTTACCGCGACGACTACGGTGACTGGCCGCGGTCGGTCGGCCTGTCGGTGTGGGGCACCTCGGCGATGCGGACCGCCGGCGACGACATCGCCGAAGTGCTGGCGCTGCTCGGTGTGCGCCCGGTCTGGGACGAGGCGTCCCGGCGGGTTGTCGACCTCGAGCCAATCACGCTCGCCGACCTGGGCAGGCCCCGCATCGATGTCACGGTGCGCATCTCGGGGTTCTTCCGAGACGCCTTCCCGCACGTCGTCACGATGCTCGACGATGCGGTGACGCTCGTCGCCGGGCTCGACGAACCGGCCGAGGACAACTACGTCCGCGCGCATGCGCAGGCCGACCTCGCCGAACACGGCGACGAGCGACGCTCCACCACAAGGATTTTCGGATCCAAGCCGGGGACCTACGGCGCCGGCCTGCTCCAGCTGATCGACAGCCGCAACTGGCGCGACGACGCCGACCTCGCCGAGGTGTATACGGCGTGGGGCGGCTTCGCCTACGGCCGCGGATTGGACGGAGCCGCCGCCAGCGATGACATGAGTCGGCAGTACCGCCGAATCGCGGTGGCGGCCAAGAACACCGACACCCGCGAACACGACATCGCCGACTCCGACGACTACTTCCAGTACCACGGCGGCATGATCGCCACGGTCCGCGCGTTGACGGGTAAGGATCCCGCCGCCTACATCGGCGACAACACCCGACCCGACGCCGTGCGGACCCGCACGCTGTCGGAGGAGACAACCCGGGTGTTCCGCGCCCGCGTGGTCAACCCGCGCTGGATCAACGCGATGCGCAGACACGGCTACAAGGGCGCTTTCGAGATGGCCGCCACCGTCGACTACCTGTTCGGCTACGACGCGACGGCCGGCGTGATGGCCGACTGGATGTACGAACGGCTGTCGGCGGAGTACGTGCTCGACGATGAGAACCGCAAGTTCATGGCCGAGTCGAATCCGTGGGCGTTGCACGGGATGGCCGAACGCCTGCTGGAGGCCGCCGACCGCGGCATGTGGGCCGCACCCGAACGGGCCACGCTCGACGGACTGCGCAACGTCCTGTTGGAGACCGAGGGCGATCTGGAGGGCTAGGTTGGGTGGCGTGTCTGCCACCTTTGCCGATGTCGCGAAGTCCGAGTACATCCTGCTGACCACGTTCACCAAGGACGGCAGGCCGAAGCCGACGCCGATCTGGGCGGTGCCCGACGGTGACGGTCTGATCGCCATCACGCAGGAGAAGTCCTGGAAGATCAAGCGGATCCGCAACACGCCGCAGGTGACCATCGCGCCGTGCGATATGCGCGGCAACCCCAAGGGTGAACCGGTCGAGGCGGTCGCGGCGATCCTCGACAAGTCTGCGAACGGCGCGACGTACGCCGCGATCGGCAAGCGCTACGGGCTGCTCGGCAAGACGTTCAACGTTTTCTCCAAGCTGCGCGGGGGAATGAAGAACAACGTGACCATCGAGATCAAGCCGGGGTGATCATGGCCGACACGTTCGACGACGTCGCGCACTCGAAGTACATCTTGCTGACCACCTTCACCAAGGACGGCAAGCCCAAACCCACCCCGATCTGGGGTGCCCCCGAGGACGGCAAGCTCCTGGTCGTCACCGACGACGGGTCGTGGAAGACCAAGCGCATCAACAACACCCCGCGGGTGACCATCCAGAAGTCGACGGCACTGGGCAAACCGAAGGGCGAACCGGTCGAAGCGGTCGCCAGGGTGCTGCCCAAAGACGACACCCGCCGGGTCTTCGACAAGGTCACCCGGCGCTACTGGTACCACGCGTGGTGGTGGATTCCGCAGGCGCTCATCCGCGGCGGCATCGACAAGGTGCACATCGGGGTCGAGATCAAGCCCGCGGCGTAACCGCCAGGTGCTCGCCGAAGAACGCGAACACCCGCGCCCACGCGTCGTCGGCCGCCGCCTCGTTGTAGCCGAACCCGGTGATCCGCAACAACGGCTGCCCCGGCAGCTTGTTGGCGAAGCTGTGCCCGGCGCCCGGGTACACTTTGATGTCGGCTGGAATTCCCTTGTCCGCAACGACTTTTCGCAACTTGTCGGCCGCGCCGATGCCGATCGGATCGCGACGGCCGAAGCTGGCGACGATCGGGCACGCCCCGGTCAGCGTCTCGTCGAGATGGCGGGGCAGCGGGGTGCCGTAGAAGGGTGCCGACGCGCCGAATCCCTGCGGCGACATCACCAGCGCGAACTGCCCGCCCATGCAGAACCCGGCGATGCCGACAGCGCCCGCGCACTCGGGCAGGGCCAGCACATGGTTGCGGGCGGCGAGGATGTCGTCCAGCGCGCGACCGCGCTTGCTGAGCAGTTCGCGGAACACCCGGGTGATGCAGCGGGCGCGCCCGCCGCGGGAGTACAGGTCGGGGGTGATCGCGAGGTATCCGGCCGCGGCGATGCGCGCCGATATCGCCTCGTTGTCGGGTCCGTAGCCGATCGCGTCGTGTACGACCACGATCGCGGGCCAGGGCCCGTCGCCGTCCGGTTTCGAGAGCAACGCGTCGATCGGACCGTCCGGGGTGTCGATCTTGATCGTGGCCACATCGCCAATTTACGGAACCCGCGGGGCCGCCCGGACGTTATCCGCGTATGGCGATGCGGCTGTTTGTCCTCTACGTGATCATCGAGACCGCGGTCGTGGTGGCCCTGGTGTCGACGATCGGCATCGGCTGGACGCTGCTGCTCCTGGTCGCGACGTTCCTGCTGGGCTTCGTGCTGGCCGGCTCTCAGCTCAAACGGCATGTCGGTCGATTGCGCTCGGGTCTGACGCCGGCGACGCTGCACGGAACGGCCGCCGACAGCATCCTGGTCGCGCTGGGAACCGTGCTCGTCGTGATCCCTGGGTTGGCCAGTTCCGTGGTGGGAGCGCTGCTTCTGCTGCCGCCGTCCAGGGCGGCGGCCCGTCCGCTGGTGACCGCGGTGGCCGCGCGACGCATGCCGTTGATCACCGCCGGGGTCGCGGGTTGGGGCGCGGCCGCGAGGCGCACCGACTACGTCGACGGCGAGGTCGTCGACGTGGTCGACGTCGAACCGCCCGCTGTGGAGCGCGGGCCGCGTCCGACCGACGGCCTGTGAGAACCTCCCCTAGGTGACGACCCTTCTGCTCAACGGGCGGGTGCACAGCCCCGCCATGCCCGACGCGACCGCGCTGGCGGTGCGCGACGGGGTGATCGCCTGGTTGGGTAGCGACGAGGTGGGCCGCGGCCAGTATCCCGACGCGCAGGTCGTTGACCTCGACGGCGCGTTCGTCGCACCCGCGTTCGTCGACAGCCACATCCACCTCACCGCCACCGGACTCACGCTCTCAGGCCTCGACCTGCGGGCCGCCGAATCGAAGCGGCATTGCCTGCAACTGCTCGGCGAGTACGCCCGCGCCCATCCCGACGGCCCGATCTGGGGCCACGGCTGGGACGAGTCGACCTGGCCTGAACAAAGCCCGCCCAGCACCGACGACGTCGACGCCGCCGTGGGGAACCGCCCCGCCTACCTGGCCCGGGTCGACGTGCACTCGGCGGCGGCGTCCACCGCGCTGCGGACGCTCTGCGCAGACCTCACCGTCGCGGCCGGATTCGACCCGCAGCTACCGCTGACGGCCGACGCGCACCACACGGTTCGCGCCGCCGCCCGGGCCCGGTTGACCCCCGAACAGCGCGGCCACGCGCGAACGGCCGCGCTCGACGCCGCGGCGGCCTCGGGCATCGTCGCCGTGCACGAGTGCGCCGGTCCGCAGATCGGCGGCCTCGACGACTGGGACGAGATCCGCGCCCTCGACCACGGCGTCGAGGTCATCGGTTACTGGGGCGAAGCGGTCACCACCGCCGGCGCCGCACGCGCGCTGATCGAGCGCACCGGCGCCCGAGGCCTGGCGGGCGACCTCTTCGTCGACGGTGCGCTCGGATCGCGCACCGCCTGGCTGCACGAGCCCTACGCCGACGCGCCCGGCCGCTCTCCTGGACTGACCGGCAACGCCTATCTCGACCGCGACACGATCGCGGCGCACCTGCGGGCCTGTACCGAGGCGGGAATCCCGGCCGGGTTCCACGTGATCGGTGACGCCGCCGTCTCCGCCGTCGTCGACGCGCTCGAGTCCGTCGTCGCCTCCGCCGGGGCTCCCGCGGTGGCCCGGTGCGGGCACCGGCTCGAGCACCTGGAGATGGTCACCGAGGAACAGGCGCACAAGCTCGGCGCGTGGGGTGTGCTCGCCAGCATGCAACCGAACTTCGACGCGCTGTGGGGCGGCGAAACCGGCATGTACGCCCAGCGCCTCGGGCCGCAGCGAGCAAGGTCGTTGAACCCGTTCGCGCTGTTAGCATCCCAAGGCGTGCCCCTCGCCTTCGGCTCGGACAGCCCAGTCACCGGAATGGATCCGTGGGCGACGGTGCGCGCGGCGACGCGGCATCAGACCCCGGGCAGCGCACTCTCGGCGCGTGCGGCGTTCGCGGCGCTGACCCGCGGTGCGTGGCGGGCCGCAGGTGTGCGGGACGGGGTCGCCGGCACCCTGGTCCCCGGCGCACCGGCCTCGTACGCGGTGTGGGAGGCCGACGAACTCGAGGTGAGCGCACCCGCCGACGCGGTGCAGCGGTGGTCGACCGACCGGCGCTCGCGGGTGCCCGCGCTGCCGCGGCTGGACGGCCCTTCGCCCCGCTGCCGTCAGACGGTTCACCGGGGTGTCGTCATCCATGGCTGAAACCGCCTCCAGGACAAGGCGGTTCGGTCAAGCCCTGATAAACCGGCTGCCGCAACTGGCCGTCGTGATCGTGGCCGGGGTGCTGCTGTGCCTGAGCTTTCCGCCGTTCGGCTGGTGGTACCTGGGCTTCGTCGCGTTCGCGCTGCTGGCCTGGGTGCTGACGCGCGAGACCACCACCGTCCGAGGCGGATTCGGTTACGGATTCCTGTTCGGGGCCGCCTTCTACCTGCCGTTGCTTCCCTGGGTCGGCGCGTTCGTCGGCCCCGTCCCCTGGATCGGGTTGTCACTGGCCGAAGCGGTCTTCCCGGCCCTGTTCGGCGCGGCGGCCGTGGTGGTTCGCAGGCTGCCGGGCTGGCCGCTGTGGTTCGCCGGGCTGTGGTCGGCGCAGGAGTGGCTCAAATCGACGGTGCCGTTCGGCGGGTTCCCCTGGGGCGTGGTCGCTTACGGGCAGACCGAAAGCCCGCTGCGGTCGATCGCCCAACTAGGCGGAGCGCCGCTGCTGTCTTTCGCGGTCGTGCTCATCGGGTTCAGCCTGGCGGCAATGGTTTTCGAGGTCATCGAGTGGTGGCGGCGGGACGCCGGGCAGAACGCGGCACCGCCTGCCGTGGTGGTGCCGGGGGTCTGTATCAGCGCGGTGCTGCTGCTCACCGCGCTGACGTGGCCCCACATTCGCCAGTCCGGCATCGGCGCGGGAGACGAACACTCGGTCACCGTCGCCGTCGTGCAGGGCAACGTTCCGCGGCTCGGACTGGACTTCAACGCGCAGCGGCGCGCCGTGCTCGACAACCACGTGCGCGAGACCCTGCGGCTTGCCGAGGAGGTGCGGGCGGGGCGGGCGTCGCGGCCGATGTTCGTCGTCTGGCCGGAGAACTCCTCCGACATCGACCCGCTGGCCAATCCGGACGCCGACGAGCTGATCACCTCCGCGGCCGCGGCCATCGACGCACCCATCCTCGTCGGCGCGGTGGTCGAAGCCCCAGGCGCCACAGCCGACGAGCCGACGACGACAAACTCGGTGATCGTCTGGAATCCGCGCAGCGGGCCCGGCGAGCGCCACGACAAGCAGATCGTGCAGCCGTTCGGGGAGTACCTGCCGTGGCGCGGTTTCTTCAGCCACTTCTCCGAATACGCCGAGCGGGCCGGCTACTTCGTCCGGGGCGACGGCACGGGCGTCGTGCATCCCGCGGGCGTGCCGGTGGGGGTGACCACGTGCTGGGAGGTGATCTTCGACCGTGCGCCGCGCGAGTCGGTGCGCAACGGGGCGCAGCTGCTGGTGGTGCCGTCCAACAACGCGACGTTCACCGAGTCGATGAGCGAACAGCAACTCGCGTTCGCCCGGCTCCGTGCGGTCGAACACGACCGGTACGTCGTCGTCGCGGGCACCACGGGAATCAGCGCCTTCATCGCGCCCGACGGCCGTGAGCTGGCTCGCACCGCGTTCTACGAACCGGCCTTCCTCGACTCCGCCGTTCGGCTGAAAACGCAGCTCACGGCCGCGACGCGGTGGGGTCCGCTGGTCGAGGGCCTGCTCATCGCCCTCGGCGTGGGCAGCCTGATCGCCGCGATGCTGCAGAATGAAAGCTTTGTGCGTCGTCGAGTCAGCGGCGGCACGAAAGATAGAGGAGCTACATGACAACGGGCCGGGACCCGGGGGAGCGCCCCAGCCAGCGCACGCTGGTCCTCATCCCCACCTACAACGAGCGGGAGAACCTCCCGCTGATCGTCGAGCGCGTCCAGAAGGCGCGGCCCGATGTGCACATCCTGATCATCGACGACGGCAGCCCCGACGGCACCGGCAGGCTCGCCGACGAACTGGCGCTCGCCGACCCGGACCGCATCCACGTCATGCACCGCACCGCCAAGGGCGGCCTCGGCGCGGCGTACCTGGCCGGTTTCGCGTGGGGACTGGGCCGCGAGTACTCGGTGCTCGTGGAGATGGACGCCGACGGCAGCCATCCCCCCGAACACCTGTACCGGCTCCTCGACGCCATCGACGGCGGCGCCGACCTGGTCATCGGCTCGCGCTACGTGCCGGGGGGAGAGGTGCGCAACTGGCCGCGCCGGCGCCTTGTGCTCTCGCGAACCGCCAACGGCTACTCCCGCATCCTGCTCGGCGTCGACATCCACGACATCACCGCCGGCTATCGCGCCTACCGTCGCGAGGTGCTCGAGAAGATCGACCTGAACGCGGTCGATTCGAAGGGATATTGCTTCCAGATCGACCTGACCTGGCGCACGATCAACAACGGCTTCGTCGTCGCCGAGGTGCCCATCACCTTCACCGAACGCGAGTTCGGTCAGTCCAAGATGAGCGGCTCCAACATCCGCGAGGCCCTGTTCAAGGTCGCGGAATGGGGCCTGCGGGGGCGCATCGACCGGGCCCGAGGCGCCCGCGTCACACGCTGACTAATTTCCGCGAGCGACCGTGTCTGCACGGCGACACGCCGTGATTTGGTGGCACACGACGGTCGCTCGCGGGGAACGACGGGATCAGCCGCGGCGGCGGGCCTTGATGATGTCGAGGCGCTCCTTGAGCAGTTCCTCGAGCTCCTCGACCGACCGGCGCTCGAGCAGCATGTCCCAGTGCGTCCGCGGCGGCTTGGTCTTCTTGGGCTCCGGCGCGTCACCCTCGATCAGGGTGCCTTCCATACCGTTGCGGCACAGCCAGGTGTGGGGGATCTCGGCGTCGTCGGCGAACGGAACGTCGAATTCTTCACCGTTCTCGGTGCGGTACCGCGCGACCTGACGCGGCGCCAAGTCATGGTTACGGTCGGTCTCGTAGCTCACGGCTCCGAGGCGACTGCCCCTCAAGACGCGATCAGCCATCGTCAAACACTCCTCGATCTGCGCGTAATTGTCCGGATTTTCAACGCAGCAACATGCTGTGAAGTTCCCGACTCGACCCTCCATGATACCGGGAAACCGGTTGCCCTCGGTTTACAGTCACGTTCGTGGCAACTGGGATCAAGAAGCGTGTACGCCCCCAGCCCTGCCGCTGGTGCGGTCGTCAGGTCGACGACGTCGGCCTCGGCCGGCGGCGGCAGTACTGCCGGCAGTCCTGCCGGCAGCGCGCGTACGAACAGCGGAGCCTGATCAGGGGCACCTCGCTGGCCCCGGACGCGGTGGTCCTCAGCCCGGACGAGGCCGCCGAACTCTCCGACCGCGTCTACCAGGTCCGATGCGCGGCCGAAGACGTCGCGACGGCGATCGAGGAAGGCGCCGACACCGGCGAGCTGCGCGTGTTGTGCGACGCGTTGATGAGGGCGGCCCAGGCCGCCGACGGCTGGCGCTGAATTTCCCGTAATTCGCGGCGCGGTTGAACCACCACGGGTGTGAGCTCGTCGTCAGGAACGACCAGCAAGTTCTGCCCGATAGGACCCACCATGACCGTGTTGCTCATGAAGCGATTGACCCGCATTTTGTTCGTGGCGTTCGGCGCGATGCTCGCGCTTGGCGCCCTGTCCGCCTGCTCCGGCGGATCGTCCTCGGACTCGACGCCGACGGCGGACGCGACCACCACCACCGCCACTTCGGAGGCCGTTCAACCGTTCCCGCAATCGGGACGCTACGTCGCGGACATGAAATCCCCCGACGGCAAGGCGATGACGATCGGCATCTCCGTCGACGGGGCGCAGGTCGCCGCCTACGCCTGCAACGGCACCGACGACGAAGCGTGGTTCTTCGGCGAGCAGGCCGACGGCAAGATCGACCTCAAGTCCCGGTTCCGCGACACCCTCTCCGCGCGATTCGACGGCACCGGCGTCGAAGGCGACTTGACGATGAACGGGGTGACCTACCAGTTCACCGCGGCACCCGTATCCAATGATGCCGGCGTCTACACCGCCGATCTGGACGGCGTGCGCGCCTCCTGGGTGGTCCGCGAGGACGGTTCGGCCGTCGGCGTGCAGCTCAACGGGGTCAGCGGAACGCTCGACCAGGCCGACATCGTGCAACTCAACGACGCGCAGTTCCGTGCGGAAGTCCGCAACAAGCGACAGCTGCAGCAGGCACAACAGATCACCCGCCTGTCGAACGGCTCGATGCGCTCGACGATCAACGGCCGCAACGTCACACCGACTTTCGTGTCGGGCTCGTTCCGCTTGAACTGACGACCGACCACCCTGCGGATCCTCCGGCGGGGCGGTCTTTCCTTCAGCCGGACCGTGCCGGTCGCGAATCAGGCTCGGCAGCAACGCAAGTGGGCCGGGACACGGTCGGTGTCACCGAAACCATCGCACCGCAGGTGGATTCGTTTCCTGCCGTCAGCAGCTGAACTTCTCGCCGGTCTGCGGGGGCGCGGTGGCCGGTTGCAGGCAGCCGAACGGCTCGATGCCCGCGTCACTGAACCGGACCCCGGATCGGAAGGCGTAATTGACGCAGAAGAGTCCGACGGCGTCGCTGCGGCACCGGTAGTCGCCGAAGGACAGCACCCGGCCGTACGGGAGCTCGGGCCCCTCACCGGCGGTGAACCGGCCGGGATCGCCGTGCACGGAGCCGACGGTCACGCTGGTGCCGTCGTAATCGACCCAGCCGCCCTTCCACTCCCCGTAGGCGTCGTCCGGCCGCGGCGGGGGGTTGACCAGGTCGACCAGGCAGGCCAGTGCGCCGTCGGCGTTTTGGCTGTCGGTCATGCAACTGGTCTTGCCCGACGGCGTGGTGAACGCGACGTCCTCCCCGAGGTCGGTGGTCTGGCCGTCGCGCGTTGCCGAGTGGTACTGGGCGGCGTCGGCGGGCTCGCCCGCCTCGACCCAGGCCACCACGTCGCCGATCGGGGCGCCGGGGGCGGGCGGAGTGGTCGGCTTCGGTTTGGTCGTGCTCGGTGTCGTCGAACTCGCCGATGGGGACGGCGGAATCGGTTCGATCCGTTCGGCCTGCCCGCCCGTCGTCGACGAACACCCCGCTACCAGCACAGACGCGATCAGCACAGCCATTCGCATACCGGCCAGGCTAGCGGGCCGACACGCAATCCCTGACCAGGCGCGGCGCGAGTCCATTGCTAACGTCGGGTGATGCACGAACACACCGTCCGCGCGACCATCGCCTCCGGCACGATCGAGGGGTTCACCCGCGACGGCGTGCACCGCTGGCGTGGGGTGCCCTACGCGCGCCCGCCGGTGGGTCCGCTGCGCCTGCGCGCACCCCAGCCGGTCCAGCCGTGGCGCGGTGTGCGGTACTGCCATGGATACGGCAACTGCGCGCCTCAGCAACGGATGTACACGATGCTGGCGCCGGGCAAGTACCAGCCGATGAGCGAGGACTGCCTGACGCTGAACGTGGTGACACCGAAGAAGCGCTCGGACGCCCCGATGCCCGTCATGGTCTTCATCCACGGCGGCGGTTACTTCATGGGGACGTCGGCCACGCCGATCTACGACGGCGCGGCGCTGGCCCGCAAGGGCTGTGTGTATGTCTCGGTCAACTACCGCCTCGGCGCGCTCGGGTGCCTCGACCTGTCGTCGTTGTCCAATCGGAACATCACCATCGACGACAACCTCTATCTGCGCGACCTGGTGATGGCGCTGCGCTGGGTGCGCGACAACATCGCGGTGTTCGGCGGCGACCCGGACAACGTGACGATCTTCGGTGAGAGTGCCGGGGCGCACGCCGTGGCCACACTGCTGGCCGTCCCCGCGGCCAAAGGCCTGTTCGCCAAGGCGATTTCGGAGAGTCCGGCGGCGGGTATGGTGCGCACCCCGGAGGTGGCCGCGCAGTATGCGACGAGGTTCGCCGCGCTGCTGGGCGCGGGCGAGGACGACGGCGCCGACACGGTGATGAAGGCCCGGCCCGCCGAGATGGTGAGCGCGTTCGAACGGCTCATCAAACAGGGCCAGCGCGAGATGCTCGGCGCGTTCGCGGCCGGGCCGACGAGCGGAACCGATTACCTGCCACTGGATCCGGTGGAGGCGATGCGCAGCGGCAAGGCGCACCGGGTCCCGCTCATCGTCGGGACGAACGCCGAGGAGGCCAACCTCTTCGGGCGTTTCCTCAAGCTGTTGCCGATGTCCGAGCCGATGATCGAGCGGCTGCTCGCCGAGGCGGAACCCGAAGAGCGGGAACGCATCACCGCGGCATATCCGGGTTACCCCGACCAGAAGGCGTGCGTCCAGTTCGGCGGCGATTTCGCGTTCGGCTCGGCTGCCTGGCAGATCGCCGAGGCGCACAGCCGTCATGCGCCCACTCACCTGTATCGCTACGACTACGCACCGCGCTCGTTGCGGTTGGCGGGGCTGGGCGCCACGCACGCCACCGAACTGCTTGCCGTCTTCGACGTGTACCGCAGCGGGTTCGGGCGGCTGCTCACCGCCGTCGGAGACCGGCGAAAGGCCCTGCGTGTCAGCGACGACGTCCAGCGCCGCTGGCGAGAATTCGCCCGCACCGGCGTACCTGGAGACGATTGGCCCACGTACACGAGCGCGGACCGTGCTGTGCGAGTCTTCGATCACCGCCCGCGGATCGAGTTCGACCCGCACGCCGCCCGCCGGGAGGCGTGGGAGAGCTTCTCGCTGGTCTCGCGTTAACGGTGGCGCCGCCACCCGAGATGTCACACGGAGGTGACGAGTGCCCACCATCAACGTCGTCGAGCGCCCCGCCGAACTGAGCGCCGAGTGGCTGTCGGCGTCCATCGGCTCGCCGGTCGCGGATTTCTCATACGAGCGCATCGGCACCGGGCAGATGAGCGAGTGCTACCGCGTCGCACTGACATACGCGGGTGAGGACGCCGGCCCCGCGACGGTCGTGCTCAAGGTGGCGGCTACCGATCCGGTGAGCAGGCAGACCGGGCTGGCGCTGGGCCTCTACGAACGCGAGGTGCGGTTCTACACCGACATCGCACCGCGGATCGGGGGACCGGTGGCGCCGTGCTTCTCGTCGGCGTTCAACCCCGAAACCGGCGCCTTCCATCTGTTGCTCGGCGATGCCGGACCCGCCACCGTCGGCGACGAAATCCGCGGTGCCACAGCCGAAGAGGCGATGCTGGCATTGTCCGAGCTCGGCAGGCTGCACGGACCGCTTCTCGGCGATCCCGCCGCCGCGAGCGCCGAGTGGCTCAATCGCGAGGCGCCGGTGAACCAGGCACTCATCGCCGGCTTGTACGCCGGATTCGCCGAACGCTACGGCGAGAAGATCGCGCCCGCGCACCGCGAGGTGTGTGAACGGTTGGTCGCGAGTTTCGACGCCTATCTGGCCGCGGAGGCCGCGCCCGACCGGATCAAGGGACTCGTGCACGGCGACTTCCGCCTCGACAACATGCTGTTCGGACTGCCCGGCGCCGACCGCCCGCTGACCGTCGTCGACTGGCAGACGGTCACCTGGGGACCGGCGATGACGGACGTCGCGTACTTCATGGGCTGTGCGTTACCCGTCGAGGTGCGCCGGGAGCACTACGACGCGCTGCTGAACGCCTACCACGAAGCGCTCGGACCCAACGCGCCGCTCACCATCGATGATGTGCGCGACGGGGTGCGCAGGCAGACGTTCGGCGGGGTGATGATGGCGATCATCTCGTCGATGCTCGTCGAGCGGACCGAACGCGGCGACGAGATGTTCATGACGATGCTGCAGCGCCATTGCGAACATGTGCTCGACGTCGACGCGCTGAACATACTGCCGGAACCCGTTGCGCCCGAACCTCTTACGCCGACCGCCGAGGATGAAGGCGAGCACCCGCCCGCTGACGAGCCGCTGTGGAACGAAAGCTGGTACTACGACTTCGTCGACCTCGAACAGGAGGTCGGCGGCTGGGTGCGTCTCGGGCTGTACCCGAACCTGGACAAGAAGTGGATCAACGGCCTGGTGTGCGGGCCGGGCATGCCGACGTACGCGCTGCTCGACTTCGAGGGCACCGGCGAGATCGAGCTGACGCTGACCGCCACCGAACCGCTCAAGACCTACCGCGTCACAATGCGGGGCCGCGGCCAGGCGTACGAGGATCCGGCCGCACTGCTGCGCAACGAATCCGGACGACCCGTCGACGTGTCGATGGAACTCGACTACACCACCGTGGGCGCGCCGTATCTGTACCGGGTCACCCCACGCTACGAGATCCCGTGCACGGTGTCGGGCACGGTGACCGTCGACGGCCGCGAGTTCACGTTCACCGATGTGCCGGGGCAGCGCGATCACTCGTGGGGTGTGCGCGACTGGTGGGCGATGGACTGGGTGTGGAGCGCGCTGCACCTCGACGACGGCACCCACCTGCACGGCGTCGACATCCGCATACCCGGCGCGCCGCCGCTCGGCATCGGCTATGTGCAGACGGCTGGTGAGCCCCTGATCGAACTGCAGGCCGTCACCGCGCGAGAGACGTTCGCCGACAACGCGTTACCCGTCGCCACGACGCTGACGCTGACACCCGGCGACGTGACCGTGACCGCGGAGGTGCAGGCCCACGCGCCCGTGCTGTTGACATCGCCCGACGGGCGGGTCAGCCATTTCCCCCGTGCCTGGGCGACGGTCACCACGGCCGACGGCCGCAAGGGCGTGGGCTGGCTGGAGTGGAACCGCAACCAGGGCTAGCGCGGGGCGTACATGATCAGGCCCACGCCGGCCAGGCAGATCAGCGCACCGGTGACGTCCCAGCGATCGGGGCGAAAGCCGTCGGCGATCATGCCCCACGCGAGTGATCCGGCGATGAAGACACCGCCGTACGCCGCCAACACCCGGCCGAAGTGGGCGTCGGGTTGGAACGCGGCGACGAAACCGTAAGCGCCGAGCGCCATCACGCCCGCACCGATCCACCACCAGCCGCGGTGCTCGCGCACGCCCTGCCACACCAGCCACGCGCCGCCGATCTCGAGCAGCGCGGCCAAGATGAACAGCATCACCGACTTGAGCACCATCACGTCACCCAGCGTGCCGCGAGTGTGCGCAAAATGCCGCCATACCGCGGCGTGTCGTGTGCAAACACGCACGCTCGCGCGGGAGTTCTATGCGAGGTGGGCGCAGTCGTCGTCGAGGTCGTCGCGATTCAGGCCCATCGGCGTCGCGGCCGGGACGTCGCCGCCGGTGACCACCTTGCGGGTGATCGGCGTCAACGCGCGGAACAACGCCTCGATCTCGTCGTCGCTCAGCGCGTCGAGCACCGGCAGCGCCAACCGGTCGGTGCTGTCCTCGATGTGCTGCTTGAGGTCGCGGCCGGCATCGGTGAGCTCATCGCCGTCGAGCAGCCCGCGCGCGGCGAGCCGCGACCGGTAGGCCTCCCACTGCTCGTCGTCGTAGTCGCGGCTGCGCATGATCATCGCCTTGGGCACGCGGCCCGCCGCGGCGTGCAGGATGTTGCTCTCGCGACCGGAGATCCCATGGCTGATGAGCACCGCGATGTGACCGTCGCCGCGCTGTTCCCGCAGCAGGGTGGTGGCGTGCCACAGCTTGGCCAGTGGTTCCTCGGGCCAGGGCAGCGCCGCGTTCGCGGCGAACAACGGGCGGCCGTCCAGCGTGGCGTCGCGGGCCGCCTTGGCCAGCAGGTCCGCCGCGGTCGCGACATCACCGTCCCGGACGCCGTACCGTTCCAGCGCCGCCACGGCGGATTCCGATCGCACGCGCAGCGCGTCGGCCGGGGGAGCGACGTCCCACGCGGCGGGAAGGGCCTTGGCCACGCGGTGCGGTGCGAAGTTGTAGAACGCGGCCGTCACCACTTCCGGCGGCACCTGGCCGAGCGGTGCCGACCTGGCGGCGAAGTAGCCCATCCAAAAGCCCTTGTAGCCAAGGGCGTCGAGGGCGGTGCGGGCTTCCGGGGCGAAGTAGGTGACGGCGTGCACGGGTTCGAGTCGATCGAAGAATCGGCGCGCCAACGTCGGTTGCCTGTCCACGCCGGCAGTTAACCACCCGACCCTGGGACCGCTCGCCGGGGTCCCCTCCCGCGCGGTCAGTGCCCGGGATCGTCTTTCGACACCGCCGAACTGGCCTCGTCGATGATCGCCCGCATGGCCTGTTCGGCCGCGGTCTCGTCGCGCATCCTGATGGCGCGTGCCACCTCGTCGTGCAGGTTGATCGCCGCCGGATTCGGTGTCGTCGGCATCATCCCGTGGTGGGTACGCCCGGCAAGGACCTCGGCGACCACGGCGTTCAGCGCCCGGAACATCTCGTTCCCGCTGGCCTCCAGCATGGTTCGGTGAAACAGCTTGTCGGCCTCCAAATAGGCCTCGAGGTCTCCCGATCGTCCGTGCACGACCATGTCCGACACGGCGGCCGCCATGATGCGGCACTGGTCCGGATCGGCCCGCCGCGCGGCCAGGGCCGCCGCCGCCGGTTCGAAACCGCGGCGCAACTCGGAGAGCGAGAGGAGTTGGGCGGCGCGGTCGCCGGCGTCCAACCGCCACCGAATCAGCCTGGGGTCGAAGACATTCCACTTCTCCGAAGGCTGGACCGTGATGCCGACCCGGCGTCGCGACTCCACCATGCCCATCGACTCGAGCACGCGAATCGCCTCGCGCGCGACGCTGCGGGACAACCCGTGCCGCGCGCTCACGCCGTCGAGCGTCAGCACCTGCCCGGCGGGATACTCACCGGAGACGATCGCCGTGCCCAGCGAGTTGAGCAGGTTGCCGTGTAGCGCGCCGACGACTGGTTGAGACGACACCGATACATCTTTTCATACCGTCGATCAAACGAACTAAAGACATATCAATGCGTGATGCTATTGCAATCGTATGACTATTACGGCATGCTGTGTGATGCCAAACACAACTGGGTAGGTGGAGGAAATGGCGTCTCCAATCGTCGTCATGGGCGTTTCGGGCTCGGGCAAGTCGACTGTGGGCGCCGCTCTCGCGCAGCGTCTTCGGGTACCGTTCGCCGACGCCGACGACTTCCATCCGCCGGCGAACATCGCGAAGATGACGGCCGGTGAGGCGCTCAACGACGACGACCGCTATCCCTGGTTGGAAGCGATCGGCGAGTGGTTGGCCGAACGCTGTGCGACCGGCGGCGTGATGAGTTGTTCGGCTCTCAAACGCAAGTATCGCGATCAGTTGCGGCGACACTGTCCCGAGACCGAGTTGCTGCATCTGGTCGGCACTCCGGAAGTCATCGGCAGGCGTCAGGCCAGCCGTCCCGGCCACTTCATGCCGGCGTCGCTGCTGGCCTCCCAATTCGACACGCTCGAACCGCTGGACCCCGATGAGCACGGCATCGACATCGATGTCGATCAGAGCATCGACGCCATCGTCGAAAGCTACGTCTCCGCAAGGGGTTCGGACTCGACGAATCGGCAAGACGCGTGACCGGCACCCCGGCCAGCCCGGGTCCGTCGCCGGCGAAGCACTTCGACCACCACCTGCAAGCCTGAGACGTCCGGAGATCCCGGCGCTGACAGTTCGGAGGCCTGATGGAAGCAATCGACCCCGCCTACGGGGCAACGACTCTCCTGTTGATTGCCGCGGGAGCGGTGGCGGTTCTGCTGTTCTTGATCATCAAGGTCAAGATGCACGCCTTCGTGGCGCTGGTGCTCGTCAGCGTGCTCACGGCGCTGGCCGCGGGCATCCCCGTGGGCGATGTTCCCGACGCCATCAGCTACGGCTTCTCGAACACCCTGGGTTCGGTGGCGCTGCTGGTCGGCTTCGGTGTCATGCTCGGTCGGCTGCTCGAAGTCACCGGCGGCGCCCAGGTGCTCGCCGATACGCTCATCGCCCGGTTCGGTGAGAAGCGGGCGCCGTTCGCGCTCGGCGTCGCCGCGCTGCTGTTCGGCTTCCCGATCTTCTTCGACGCCGGCCTCGTCGTGTTCCTGCCGATCATCATGACCGTCGCCCGGCGCTTCGGGGGTTCGTTGCTCTTCTACGGTCTGCCGGCCGCCGGCGCCTTCGCCGCCATGCATGCCCTGGTGCCGCCGCATCCGGGCCCGGTCGCCGCGGCCGAGGCGCTCGGTGCGAGCATCGGCGTGACGCTCCTGGTCGGCGCTCCGGTCGCCGTGCTGTCGTGGTACATCGGCGTGCTGTTGGTCTCCCGGGTGATCGGCCGCGGCGTCCACGTCGACGTTCCGACGGCGCTGTTCGGCGAGATGAACGGCGGGACAACGCAAACCGATACCGACGCCCCCGATGGCACGGCCGCTGCAGGAGTGGCCACCGCGGCCCGAACCGCTCCGTCGTTCATCGCTGTGCTCGGCGTGCTGCTTCTGCCGTTCGTGTTGATCTCGTTCAACACCGTTCTCGACACCCTGATCACCGCCGGTGTCCTCGACGAGGACGCCACCTGGGCCCAATACCTGATGCTGCTCGGCAACACCAGCATCGCGCTGCTGATCACGGTGATCGTGGCGGCTGTGGTGCTCGGCCTGCGGCGGGGCCGATCGATGGACGACGTCAGCGCCCTTTACGACAAGGCCCTCGGTCCGATCTGCTCGGTCATCCTGATCACCGGCGCCGGCGGCATGTTCGGCGGTGTTCTGCGGTTGAGCGGTATCGGGAGCGCGCTCAGCGACTCGCTGTCGGGGCTCGGAATGTCGCTGATCATTCAGGCATTCATCATCGCGACACTGCTGCGGGTGGCGCAGGGCTCGGCCACGGTCGCCATCACGACCACGGCGGGCCTGCTCAGCGCCGCGGCGGCCGACGCCAGCCTGGGCAGTCTCCACCTCACCCTGCTGGTCATCGCCATCGCGGCCGGGGCGACCGTGCTCTCACACGTCAACGACTCGGGCTTCTGGTTGGTCAGCCGCTTCTTTGGAATGGACGTGAAGACCACGCTGAAGACGTGGACGGTCATGGAGACCACGCTCGGCCTCACCGCATTCGTGTTCAGCCTCGTGCTGTGGCTGGTGCTGTAGCGCCGAAACCCGTTGCGGAGCAACGGTCGGACGGTCAGCCCTTGACGACCTGCGTTCCTCCCGCGAGCTCGTCGTGCTTGCCCTGTTTGGTGGCGCTGCCGCTGATCGTCACGGCGATGACGATGATCGCGATGACGCCGAGCAGTCCGCCGACGAACGGAATGATCGGGAGCAGCGTCCACGAATTCCGGATGGCCGCCTGTGCGGCGGTCGGCTTGGGCGCTCCACCTGGTCCGCGGACGCTGAGGCCGAGCAGCTTCTTTCCCGGCGTCGAACCCATGCCGGCCTCGAAGGCCAGGAAGTAGACGAACATCAGGCCACCGGTGAAGAACCCGGTGACCATGATGTTGGAGGCGCTGTCGGTGACGAACGCGAGCAGCCAGCTCACGATCCCGACTAGGATGCCGTCGATGAGTCGGGCGAGCCAGCGCAGAAGCAAGCCGCCCGGTTGTGCGCCGCCGCCGGCGGGATAGCCGCCGCCGTACTGCCCAGGCTGTGGTCCGAGATTTCCGCTAGTCATCCGAGTCAATGTACCGGCGACCCTGGCAGGTCAGGGTCGATTTGGTCCCCTCGGAAGGGAGATCAGCGGAGCTTGCGCTGCTGGCGCTTGGCCTGTTTGCGCGCCTGCTTGCGAGCCGTCTCGGCTTGCTTGCGCGCGGTGTCGGCTTGTTTGCGCGCCGTCTCGGCCAGCTCGGACGCGCGTCCGCGCGCTGTCTCGGCCAGTTCGGGTGCCCGGTCGCGAGCGACGTCGGCCCACTCGGACCCCCGCTCACGCGCGACGTCGGCGAGCACCGCGCCCCGCTTGCGCGCCACCTCGGCGATTTCGGGTCCGCGTTCGCGGGCGACGTCGGCGAGTTCGGCGCTGCGCTTGCGCGCCAGTTCGGCGATCTCGGGTCCGCGTTCGCGGGCGACCTCGGCGAGTTCGGCGCCGCGTTCGCGGGCGACGGTGGCCAGTTCGCGGCCCCGTTCGGCGCCGACGTGCAGGCCGTGACCGACCTTCTCGGCCAACGCGCCGTCAGAAAGGGCACCGCCCGCGGCCGCGCCGACGGGCAACGCCGCGGTGACCTTCTGCGCCGCGCGCTTGCCGCGCCAACCGAGGGAGGGTTTGCCCTCGGTGTCGACCGCGGCGATGATCAGCCCGCCGATCAGGCTGATGTCGGTGATGAAAGCGCGCCGTTCGTCGGCTTTGCGCTGGGGATCGGTCTCGCTCCAGAACGTATGTCCGCCAAGGCTGCCCGGCACCACGCTCAACGCGAGCGCGGCGGAGGCGAGCCGCGGCAGTTTGCCGGTCGCCAGGAGCAGACCCCCGCCGATCTGGACGGCGGCCGTGGCGCGGGCGACGGTCTCGGCATTGGTCGGGACATTCGTGCCGACGGGGTCGGGCAGCTTGCTGAGCCCCTCGAGCGTCGGGCGTGCGGCATCGGCCGCGGGTTTCGGGCTGCGTAGGGCCTCGACACCTCGGGTGATGAAGGCTGCTGACAGCATCGGGCGCGCGATACGGCGAATCAACATGGGCCAGGAGTTCCCAGGCGAATCCGGACGCAAACGTCAATACGGGTTGTTCCGGGGACTGCGATACCGCAACGGCAGGACGTACCAAAATCCGACGAGCGCGACCAGCACGCCGCCACCCGCGATCCACGCCGCCACCCGGTCGGCGACGGCGTCGAAGATGATCGTGGCAACACCGGCCAGCGCGATGCCGAGCAACAGCGTCCCGGCGATCGCGAGGCCGTGGGCGGTCGCGACCAGCGTCCCCATGCGGCGCCGACGGAACAGCATCCGGTGCATGCTGACCGGGGCGATCAGCAGTATGGTCGCACCGATCGAGCAGGCCACCGTCACGAGATAGACGACGCGCATGACATCGTCCAGGTCGGAGAAGTGGTCGGTGAACGGCAAGATCAGCAGGAAACCGGTGAGCAGCTGAACGCCCGTCTGAGCGACCCGCAGTTCCTGCAACAAACTCGACCAATTGCGGTCCAGCCGTTGGGCTTCCGTCTCGTCGCGGTGGTAGCCCTCTGGCCCTGCCAGGTCGGGGCGCTCGAAATCCACGTCTGATTCTGGCAGCCGGTCCGGCGATCGGCCGACCGAACGGCGGTTTTCGGGTCATTCGCGCGGGAGTAGGTTGGCGAATGTGGCGCTCGTCGCGGGAATCGATTCATCAACTCAGTCCTGCAAGGTGCTCATCTGTGACGCCGACACCGGGACGGTCGTCCGGTCGGGCTCGGCTCCGCATCCCGGAGGAACCGAGGTCGATCCTGAGTCGTGGTGGTCGGCGCTGCAGGCCGCGGCCTCGGCGGCGGGCGGGCTCGACGACGTGGCCGCGGTGTCGGTGGGGGCGCAACAGCACGGCATGGTCTGCGTGGCCGACGACGGTCGCATCGTACGAGATGCGCTGCTGTGGAACGACGTTCGGTCCAGTGCAGCCGCCGTTGACCTGATCGACGAGCTCGGTGGGCCGCAGGAATGGGCCGCGCGGGTCGGGGTGGTGCCGGTCGCGGCGATCACCGCCGCGAAATTGCGCTGGCTTGCCGATCACGAACCCGAGCACGCCGATGCGACCGCGGCGGTCTGTCTCCCGCACGACTGGCTGACGTGGCGGCTGAGCGGCTCATCGGACATCGGCGACCTCCGCACCGACCGCAGCGACGCCAGCGGGACGGGGTACTTCTCCGCCGCGACGGGGCGCTACGACGTCGAGCTACTCGAGATGGCGATGCGGGGGAGAAGACCACAGGTCCCGCCGGTGCTCGACCCGTCGGGGCAGGCGGGCCGTTCGACCGCCGGGGCTCTCTTGGGACCGGGGGCCGGTGACAACGCCGCGGCGGCGCTCGGACTCTGCGCCGGTGAGGGTGATTGCGTGGTCTCGCTGGGAACGTCGGGGGTGGTCAGCGCGGTGGGAACGGCCGCGCCCCGCGATCCGGAGGGCATCGTTGCCGGGTTCGCCGATGCCACCGGTAACCAGTTGCCGTTGGTGTGCACCCTCAACGGAGCTCCGGTCCTGGCCGCCGTCGCCAGGATGTTGGCCGTGGAGTTCGACGAACTGGACCGGCTCGCGCTATCGGCGCCGCCGGGCGCGGACGGGCTGATTCTGGTGCCGTATCTGGAAGGGGAGCGGTCACCGAATCTGCCCGACGCTGCGGGCGCGTTGCACGGTGTGACGACGCGAAACCTGCTGCCCGCCAATGTAGCTCGGGCCGCTGTCGAGGGGCTGCTCTGTTCGATGGCGTACTGCATCGAGAAGATCCAGACGCACGGTGTCGACGTCAAACGCATCATGCTGATCGGCGGGGGAGCGCGCTCGGAGGCGGTTCGGCGGATCGCGCCGGCGATCCTGGGAGCGGCGGTGCAGGTGCCCGAACCGGCCGAGTACGTGGCGCTGGGCGCCGCCCGGCAGGCCGCGTGGACGTTGACCGAGGCCGACGCCCCGCCGTCGTGGACGCTCGGCGAAACGGCGACCTACCGCGCGGATCCCACACCGTCGGTGCTCGAGCGGTATCGGGCCGCGCAACCGCTCACGCTGGGACAGTGAACTACCAGTGGGATCGGTTGGCGGACAGGGTGTTTCGGACCCGGCTGCCGTTCTGTGACGTCACCGTGGGTCTGGTGGCCGGCGATGCCGCCTGCCTGCTGATCGACACCGGCAGCACGTTGACCGAGGCGCGCAGCATCGGCGCTGACGCCGCCGAGCTCGTCGCGGCGCCCGTGCGGCACGTGCTGCTGACGCACCACCACTTCGATCACGTTCTCGGCTTCCCGGTCTTCGACGGTGCCCTGGTGTACTGCGCGCCGCCGGTGGCCGAGGCGGTGCTCCACCGCAAGCGGCACCTGCGCGACGACGCGGTGCGCCACGGTGCCGCCCCCGACGAAGTGGATGCGGCGATCGGCGCGTTGCGCGAGCCGCGTCGCCAGGTCTGGGAGGCCGACATCGACCTCGGCGGGCGGACGGTGTCGATCAGCCATCCCGGCCGCGGCCACACCGACCACGATCTGATCGCGGTGGTGCCCGGGGCCGACACGCGCGTGGTGTTCTGCGGAGACCTCGTCGAAGAGTCCGGCGATCCGTCTGTCGAGGACGACTCCGACCTCGACGCATGGCCCTCGACGCTCGATCGCGTGCTGGCGGCCGGTGGCGACGACGCGATCTACGTGCCCGGTCACGGCGCCGCCGTCGACGCGGGCTTCATCCGCCGGCAACGCCGGTGGCTCGCTGAGCGACAGTGACGAATTTCAACACATCGATGTGACCTAATTCATTGTCATCGGGCTTCCGGCCGTGCACTCTGGCCGTTTCATAACGACCGATTACTCGAGGGTGCTTTCACTACATGGCTGATTTCGATTTCGCGTACGACCTGACGCTCGACGAGGGGCGGCGTCGCGCGGCCGTCCTCGAGGCCATCGGCGACGACTGGGATCCGATCGCCGCGCTGGAGCAGGAGCGGCTGGCATACGACATGCTGTACAGCGATCTGGACGCCGACCAGCAGCGGATCTACGACGAGCTCGTGGCGGCCGGGATTCTGCCGGATCGGACGGTGTCGCGTGCTGCCGATTGATCCCACCGCCGATTTCTCTAGACGCGCGTGGCTGGCCTGCCCCGGCTGTGACCACGGCGCCGGCTGTGGCGAGTGCTCCAACCAGCGCAACTGCGCCGAGCATTGGCAGTACCTGCTGAGCAACCAGGCCACCGTGATCCACCTGCAGTGCCCGACCTGCGGGCACCTGTGGTCGACCGATACGCGTCACCGCAGGCGCCGGGCCGCCTGACGGTCTCCATTTCTGCACCACGGTCGTGGTTTCGGCGAAATCACGGCCCTGGTGCAGAACTCGGCGGCAACCCGTCGAGCGCTCAGGGGTCGCGCGGGTGGATGAAGACGCCGTCGGCTTCGACGGTGACTCCGTCGGCGTCCGCGATATGACCGACCGCGAACGTCTTGGCGCCCTCTATGCGTTCGATCCAGGCCTCCGCGCGCAGCGGGCGGCCGAGGCGGGTCCCGCGTCGGTACCGCGTGGTGAGCGTTCCGGTGACGGCGGGCTTACCCGGCTTGTGCGCCGTCGCGCCGAGCACGTGGTCGAGCAGCATCGCGCAGACTCCGCCGTGGACATGCCCCGGCGGACCCTCGAACGCGGCGCCGAGCGTGAAATCGGCCCATACTCGACCGTCTGCCTCGTGATGCACCACCAGCGGTGGAGCGGCCGGATTGCGAACACCGATGACGACATTGCCCCACACCATGGGCTCGCCGTCGCTCGTGTGCTCCAGCCCGAACGAGCCGTCACGCAGCGATTCACTGAGTTCGTCGCTGGCGCAGTCGATTCGGTCCTTCACGGCCGTGACCGTCGCTGCGTCCGCGCGGGTGCGGATCGTGACATCGATGAGTCGTCGCACCGACTGTGCCAACGGTTCGTACACCGCGCGCAGGTCGTCGAGTTCGGAACCGGCCATGGGTTCAGCGTGCGCACGCCTGGGCGACTCTGCAAGGCGGCGTCCCGGCCAGTGGTGCGTAGGACGCGCGGTGTGCTCCGCCGTTGTTAGGCTAGGCAAATGGCGAAAAGCACGTCCGACGCGAAGCCGAATCTGGCCGCGACCAGTTGGGCGTTGCTGGGCATGCTGACCTACGAACACGAATTGTCGGGCTACGACATTCGTAAGTGGATCGAATGGAGCATGCGGTTCTTTTACGGAAGCCCCGCCTACAGCCAGATCTACTCGGAGCTGAAGAAGCTGGAGAAGTTGGGGCTGCTGTCGTCACGCGTCGAGAACACCGGCCGCACCCGCAACCGTCGGCTCTACAAGATCACCCCCGCGGGTCTGGAAGCGGTGCGGCGATGGGCCAACGAGGCGCCGGTGGATCCACCGGTGCTCAAGCACAACCCGCTACTGCGCGTGACCTTCGGGCATCTGACCGAGCCGGAGCGCCTCAAGGAGATCCTGCAGGAGCACATCGCGTACGCCGACGACATGCAGCGGCAGGCCGCCAAGGACGCCAAGTGGGCGGGCGTGGAACCGTCGTGGGCTTACGCGAAGGTCGCATTGCAGTGGGCCGAGCGGTATTACGCCTCCGAACGCGAGCTCGCCATGAAGATGCTCAAAGAGCTCGACGAGGCCGAGGCCACCTTCGCCGACGCCGGCATCGAACGTGGTACGCAAATCCCTTGGCCAGCACCGGAATTCTGGTACGAGATCGAGAAGAAGGCCGAAGCCGAGGACTGATCGGTCACCCGCCCGCCACGGCGTCTGCGGCGGCGATGTAGCCGTAGACCAGGCCCTGCGCGATCGTCGCGCCCGCCCCGGGATAGGTGGTGCCGAACGCGTTGGCCGCCGTGTTGCCGATCGCGTACAACCCGTCGATGGCGCGGCCGTCCTCCCGCAGCACGCGGGCGTGGTCGTCGACCCGCAGGCCGCCGCACGTGCCGAGATCGCTGAGCACCATCTTGACGGCGTAGAACGGCCCCCGGTTCAGCGGGCGCAGGTTCGGGTTCGGTGTGACGGTGGGATCGCCGTAGTAGCGGTCGTAGGCGCTGGCCCCGCGCAGGAAGTCGGGATCGACTCCGGCGCCGGCGTTTTCGTTGAAGCGTTCGACGGTCGCGGTCAGCGTCGATTCGTCGACGCCCATCTTGGGGGCGAGTCCGGCGATGGAGTCAGAGCGGTGCGCGATGCCGGCGTCGTACCACCTCTGGGGTATCGCCATGCGCGGGAACAGTTCGGCGGCGAACACGTAGCTGTTCCGATACCCCTGGTCGAACAGGATCCACATGGATTCGACCGGATTTCCGGCACGTTCACGTTCGAGCAGCCGCTGTCCGAACGTCATGTAGTCCGTCGCCTCGTTGACGAACCGGCTTCCGGTCTGGTCGACGATGAGCGATCCGGGTAGCGACCGTTCTGCCAGCATCACCTTGGGGTCCGCACCCGGTAGGGCCGCGACGGCGGGGAACCACCACGCCTGATCCATCAGATCGGTTGCGGCGCCGGCATCTTGAGCGATCCGGATCGCGTCGCCGGTGTTTGTCTCCGCGCCGAGGCTGGCATGCTCGCCGAGCGCTTCCGACTGGAACTTCCACCGCATGTCCATGTCGTGATCGAAACCACCCGCTGCGAGCACGACACCGCGGCGCGCCGACACCGTGATCTCCGCGCCGTTGTGGCCGAGCACCACGCCGCTCACGCGGTCGCCGTCGGTGACGAGCCGACGCAAGGTGGTCTCGGTCCACACGGGGATGCCCGCGCGCAGCACACCGGCGAAGAGGCCGGCGGCCAGCGCCTGACCCCCGGCGACATACCGCCGCTTGAGGGCCAATCCGCCGATTCCCTGGCCGAGGCGTTTGGCGATGACCGGCAGCCCTTTGCGCGGCACCCGCGACATCAGGTTCATCCAGCGGTAGTCCGCGCCGGTGGTCGGTATCGGGACCTTGGCCTCCATCACGCCGGGACGCAGTCGCGTGCGGTACCGGCCGAGGATCGCCGAATCGAGGGGACGACATTCGCACGTACGGCCCACGGCGGTGCCGCCGGGCGCCTCGGGGTGGTAGTCCGAGTACTCCTTGGCCCAGAAGAGCCGCATCGGCGTCGCCCGCCGCAGCAGCTCGATCGTCGCACCGACGTTCGCCAGGAACGCATCCGACCGCTGCGCGGGCGCGGTCCCGTCCACCACCGCGTCGAGATACGTCTTGGCCCGCGTCGCGGTGTCGGCGCCGCCGTCGTCCTCGATCACCGTGCTGGCCGGGAGCCACAGCGCGCCGCCGGAACGTGCGGTCGAACCTCCGACATAGGCCGATTTCTCGACGATCAGCACGGACAGGCCGCGCTCGTGAGCGGTGAGGGCGGCGGCCATTCCGGTGCCGGACCCGACCACCACCAGATCGACGTTCGTGTCGGTCATCGGCAAGCCGTCGGGGATCGTCGCCCCGTATGCGCTACTCACAACCGATCAAATTAGAGCGGTTCGCGCCGGGCCGGAACCCATGTCCTGATGAGCGGAACAGAACCGTGAACACGGTCGGCAATCGCTGCTAGAACAGCGGTATGACGATGGACACCGATATCGAGGTCCGCCAGATCGAGGCGGAGGCCGCGCCGTCGCGGTTCGCTCGTGGATGGCACTGCCTGGGGCTGGTCAGAGATTTCGGTGACGGCAAACCGCACCAAGTGCACGCGTTCGGCAAGAAGCTCGTGGTGTTCCGCGGCGGCGACGGCCGCATCAACGTCCTGGACGCGTACTGCCGGCACATGGGCGGCGACCTGAGCCAGGGCGAGGTCAAGGGCGACGAGATCGCGTGCCCGTTCCACGACTGGCGCTGGGGCGGCGACGGGCGATGCAAGAAGGTGCCCTACAGCAAGCGCGTGCCCCGACTGGCCCGCACCGCGACGTGGACCACGCTCGAGCAGGACGGCATGCTGTTCATCTGGAACGACCCGGAGGGCAACCCTCCGCCGCCCGAGGTCACCATTCCGCGCATCGAGGGCGCGACGAGCGAAGACTGGACCGACTGGCACTGGTACACCACCGTGGTCAACACCAACTGCCGCGAGATCATCGACAACGTCGTCGACATGGCCCACTTCTTCTACATCCACGGTTCGCTGCCGACACACTTCAAGAACATCTTCGAAGGCCACGTCGCCACTCAGTACATGAACAGCGCCGGACGGCCCGACCTCGGCGAGCCCGGTCCGACCCAGATGCTCGGAACCACTTCGGTCGCTTCGTATTTCGGGCCGTCGTTCATGATCGACGACCTGACGTACCACTACACCGACGTGGATCACAAGACGGTGCTGATCAACTGCCACTATCCGATCGACCAGAACTCCTTCGTGCTGCAGTACGGGATCATCGTCAAGAAGTCGGAGAACCTGCCCGAGGACCTCGCGATGCAGACGGCGATCGGTCTCGGCGACTTCGTGAAGATGGGTTTCGAGCAGGACGTCGCGATCTGGAAGAACAAGGCCCGTATCGACAATCCGCTGCTGTGCGAGGAGGACGGGCCGGTCTACCAACTGCGTCGGTGGTACGAGCAGTTCTACGTCGACGTCGCCGACGTGTCGCCGGACATGGTGGACCGCTTCGAATACGAGATCGACACCACCCGGCCGCGCGAGGAGTGGATGAAGGTCGTCGAAGCCAATATCGCCGCGCGGGACGCCGTCACGAGCGCGGGATGACCGTCCGCCAGGACAACCGTCTCGCCGACGCGCCGATGACCTCGGTGACGTGCCGGCTCTGCGCGGCAACCGTTCTGGTGCGCAAGAGCACCTGGCAGCAGACCAGCGTGCAATGGGACGCCGAATCCGCCGGGAAGTGTCACCAGCGCCGCGACGCCGAAGCCATCCAGCCGCACGACGGCAGGCCGTTTCTGGTCTGCTTCGAGCTTCGGGATTCGATCGAGGAAGCGGCGCGTCGGGGCGCACTGCCGATCGTCGACGAAAAGGCGTGATTCGGTGCGCTACCAATCGCTGAGCGACTGACAGCGCACCGAAATCGCAACTAGGTCAGCTGAAATGCCGACAGGGGAGCTTCCTGCGGGTACTCCGCCGGCCCGCCGAGGTCGTAGACCGCGTTCAGCGCCGAGATGAACTCCGGATCGTGCAGAGGCTCGCTCGGCACATCGAGCTTGATGCCCTTGGAGTGCACATCGTCGACGAGCATGTCGATCGCCTTGTCGATGGTCAGATCGTCGCTGCCGTCCATGTTCTTCTTGAGTTCGTCGAAATCGGTGAAGACCTCCGCCGACCAGTGCACCAGGAACCGGAGTTCGTCGGTGTGGTGGCGGGCGATGACGTCCTCGCCGTTCTTGAGCAGCCAGGAGTCGCGGTCCGACGGATCTCCGGTGAACACCGTGTCGAACGCCAGGCCGGCCGGGGTCTGCTGATCGAGCGGCCCATTGGCCTCGCCGCGGTGCACCATCATCTCGTTCTGCACGAGCACACCGCGGTTGTAGACCGGCGGCAGCAGGCGTTTCGGCGGCTTGAGGGGTCCGTCGGGCCAGTAGGTGAAGCCGCTGCCCTCGTCGAGCGAGAACCAGGTGATGACCTGAGCCATCTTGATGAGGTAGTCGCGGAAGAGCCCGGACTTGCCCATCACGCTGGTCAGCCAGGTGGGAGCGTTCTCGTGGCGCACGCCGCGGAAGCTGGGGGAGTCCAGGTGGCCGGGATCGCGGTTGGCGCAGGGGCCGTTGATGTTGAACAGCATCATCTCGGGCTTGGCGTACTCGGCGTTCCAGTAGCTCTTGGCGTACTCGACGAAGCGCTGGTTGTAGAAGCAGTCGTGCAACTCGGGATAGAGCACCGTGCCGTAGTTGGCCAGATAACCGCGGAACGTCGCGGTGAGGAACAGGTCCAGCGAGGGGGTGAAGCCCTCGGGGAACAACCCGCTCATGGTGGCCATCAATTCTTCGGCCGACGCGAAGTGCTGGGCGATGATCAGCTTCCACGGACCCTGGGTGCGCACCACGTCGAGGAGGCGCTCCCGCTGGTCGTCGGTATAGAGGTTGTCGATCTCGCGGGGCGGTGAGGCGGGCCGCAGGACGTCGGACAACGCCATCCGCTGCTCTTGGGTGAGCATGTTCTCTCCTACTCTCGAGGTCGGCATCTCATGCCGGTCGCTTGGCCAATTCTGATGTTGTGGCCCGCAAGTGGCCGCGTGCGTGTCCGGTCATCGGGACATCTGTTTCCGCTCGATCAGAAGGGCAGCGGATTGGCGAACTTCGCGCGCAGCAGCGCGCCGATCTCGGCCACCGCCAGGCGCCCGCGGGCCGTCGCCTCCGAACGCATCAGAAACCCGTGGTAGATGCCGGGATAGCGCGTCAGCGTCGTCTGGACTCCTGCGTCGCGCAGCCGATCCGCATACCGCTCACCCCAGTCGCGGATCGGATCGGCTTCGGCGGTCACGACGACGGCCTGCGGCAGGCCCGACAGATCCTGTGCGCGTGCGGGAACCGTGTACGGGTGGTCGGGCCCGTCGGCCAGCTCGTGCATGTACTCGATGTCGACGAGCGCGAGCATCGGCGCCTCGGGCATGGCTCGGATCGACGGGACGTCGAGATCCTTGTCGACGCCCGGATACATCAGCACCTGAGCGAAAAGGGTTGGTCCACCGCGGTCGCGGGCGGCCAACGCGACGCCGGCGGCCAGCGTTCCCCCGGCGCTGTCGCCCGCCACCGCGATCCGGGCCTCGTCGATGCGGAGGCCGTCGGCATGCGCGGCCACCCAGCAGGTCGCGGCGTAGGCGTCGTCGAACTGGGCCGGGGGTGCCGCTTCGGGGGCCAGGTGGTAGTCGACGGACACCACCGTGGCGTGGGAGTGGTGAGCGAGGTTGCGCGCTAACGGTTCGAACGAGCGGTTGGAGCCCAGAACCATTCCACCGCCGTGGAAGTAGACGACCGCGGGCGCGTCGCTGGCGTTTGACGGTCGATAGATGCGCAGCGGGATCTCCCCGACGGGGCCCTCGATAATCCGATCCTCGATATCGGCCATCTCCGGCATCTCTGGCAGGGGCGCGGATTCCAACGCGTCACGCACGGCGTCGAGCCCGCGTTCCCGCATCGGCGCCACGTCCCCGAACTGAGCAACCCGTGCCGCGGCGTCGGGATCCAGGTTGTAGTGCGTCACAGGCGATCTCGATCACTCGAGACCGACCGTAGCGTGTCCGACGCGTGCGCCCCCGCGCGCCGTCCGCTGAAAATGCAGTCCGCGATGGACAACCCGCTGACATAGCTGTTGGAGCAGATACCGACCGCATTGCGACCCGCGGCGTAGAGGCCGGCCACGGTCCCACCGTCACGATGGGCGACTTCGCCGGTGTATTCGTCGACGATGAGGCCGCCGAGTGTCAGCCCGGGGATCGGATAGAACATCGACGAGTCCGCGGAGATGTTGATCGAGTAGAACGGCGGGGTTGTCAGCGGCGGACACAGATCCGGCTCCTTGTGCGCGGGATCGCCTGCGCCGCCGGCAATGCTGCGGTTGTATTCCTCGACGGTGCCGCGCAGACCCGTCGGATCGATCCCATTCTTACGGGCGATGTCCTCCACCGTCGACGCCTTGCGGTGTCCGACCGTCAACAGGTAAATCAGTTGAAGGCGCTGGAAGAGCTGCGTCTGCGTGCGAATCTGGGCCTTGACTTTTCTCCAGGTCGGGGCGTCGTAGATGGCCCAGCCCGCGCCGCCGAACTCGCGCATCATCACATTGCCGTGCGTTGCGCCGTAGAGGTCTTCATTGGCGATGCGTCGGCCGTCCCGGCCCACGGTGAGACCTTCGAGAAATGCGCTCGGTGGCGACAGAAAGCGCCAGGCCGTGATGTTGCCCATCTTGTCGGTCATGCCTCCGGCCTCGACTCCCAGGGCAATACCCGAGCCGTCGTCGCCGGGGGTGCCGAGCGGCGAGATCTTCATGAACTCCGGAGCATGTTCGGCCATCCACTCTCGGTTGTGGACGAAACCGCCGGCGGCCAGTATCACTGCCCGTGCAGATGCCTCGCCGTCCACGGCGGCGTCGGACCACAGCGTCTCGGCGCGCTCGACCGCGCCCTTGACGAGGCCGGGGAGCCAGGTGCCTGCCTTTCCGGTGAGCTTGGTCAGAACGCGGTGCTTGCGCGCGTCGGGATGGTTCGTCGGCATCGCGCGGTACCGGACTCCGCGGATCCGCCCGTGGTCATCCGCTATGAGTTGGTGCACGCGGCACAACGGAATGAATTCGACGCCTTTGGCTTTCGCCGAACGGCGCAGGTTTTCGAACAGCACCTTGCCCGAGCTCATACCCGGAGCCACCACGCGGTGTCCGCGCGGCACGGGGCGAGCGTGCCGCGCGTAGGGATGGGCCTTCTCGTTGCCGGAGTAGTAGAGGTAGAAATCGTCGGTCGGATACGACGTCTTGTATGAGGACACGGGACCGCCGCGGAACCCGACCCCTTGGCCCTTGAGCCACTCGATCAGATCGGGGCTCTGTTCGCAGAACCTCTGGAGGGTTTCGCTGCTGACCGCGTCGCCGACCTCCTGTTCGAGATACGCCCGCATGTCCGCGACGGTGTCGTCGTATCCGCCGGCCCGCTGTTCGGCCGTGCCTGCGCCCGCGTAGACGATCCCGCCCGACAAGGCAGTCGCGCCGCCGCCATACCCCCGGTCCAGCACCACGACGCGAGCTCCGCGATCGGCAGCCTCGATCGCCGCGGCGGCGCCGGCGGCACCGAATCCGACAACGATGACGTCGTACTCGGTTCCGGTTGCCATGTTCACCTTCACAGAACCGACTTGATCTGCTTGGCGACCAGCCGAGTAGCGCGCTTCGCCGACAGCCGGGCCAAGATGTCGAGGGCTAACGCGTCCGTGCCGATCAGGACGCGGAAGCGGTCACGGGCAATTCCATCGACGATCTTTTTGCCTGCGGCTTCGGCGGTGGCGGAACGGACCTTCCTGTCACCGGCGTCGAGCATCGCCACCCCGGAGTTCCCCGTCAGGTTGGTGTCGATATTTCCCGGAAACACCGTCACCACATGGACATTGGTGTCGCATAGTTCGGCGTAGAGCCCCTCGCTGAACTGCTTCACCGCGCCTTTACTCGCGCTGTACAGCGTTTGGCTGGCGAACGGCAACAGCGCGGAGAGACTCGACATGTTGGTGATGTTCGCCTCCGGCCGCGTCAACAGGGACGGCAGGAAGGTGCGGCACATCCGCACTGTGGCGTCGAAGTTGACGGCCATGATGCGGTCTGTCTCATCTGCGGAAAGCTCGGAAAAGGGCGCGAATCGGTGGATGACGCCGGCGATATTGACCAGTCCGTCGATCTGTCCGTGCGCCTTCGCCACCTCATTGGGTAGTGCGGTGACCGCCTCGTTGTTGGTGAGGTCGAGAACATGCGTGGACATTGGGATGCCGGTGATGCTCGCGAGTTCCGCCGTACCAGCCAGGCCGACCGAATCGAGGTCTACCGCCGCAATGCGTGCGTCGCGGCGGGCGAGCCCGAGCGCGACTTGCCTGCCCATACCGTTGCCGGCGCCGGTCACCACGAACACCTTGTCGGCGATCTGCACGTCGACCTTCCTTCAATCGGATTCCGTCAATGCCGCGTCGGGTCGAATCGCCGCTTGGTGCGCAGGACCGGCGCCCGGCGCGACGCGAGGATGTCGGCCCGCTCCGCCATGGCGTTGCCGACGTACTCGGGCTGGGTGAGCAGATAGAACTCACCGGCCGCGGCCTGCTCGAACACCACCCGTGCCGCTTCGACCGGATCCATCGCCTCGGCCTTGATGTCGAGCATCGCTGCGCGCTGAGACTCCGCGGCCCCGACGTCGCCGTCGTCCACGCCGCCTGCGGACTCGAAGATGTTCGACTTCACCGCGCCGGGCAGCACCGCCTGAACGTGGATCCGATCGCCGTGGCCGGCCAATTCGACCTCCAGCCGCAGGCATTCGGTCAGCGCCAGCACCGCGTGCTTGCTCATGATGTAGGGCGCCTGCAGCGGAACGGCGGCGACTCCGCCGATGGACGACAGGTTCCACACCCACGACGGAGTGTCCACGGCGATCATGCGCGGGAGGAATGCGCGGATTCCGTAGAACACCCCGTTGACGTTGATGTCCACCAGCCGGTCCCAATTGGCGACTGGGGTGTCCCACAGGTATCCGAACTGCTCGACGCCGGCGTTGTTGACCAGCAGCCGGACCGGGCCGATCTCCGAGTACACCTGTGCGGCGACGCTTTCGAGCGCATCGGGATCCCGCACATCGCACACCAGGTCCACCGAGCCGGCGAGCTCATCGCGAAGCGCCGCGATCGCCGAGGGGTCGATGTCGACCAGTACGACGGTCATGCCCAGCGCGGCGGCATGACGTGCCAGCCCCGCGCCTATCCCGTTGCCGGCGCCGGTGATGACCGCGACACCGTCGCCGAAGGCCGCGCGCGCGTCCACGCGTTACGAAGCGGTCGAGGCGGTGGCGGTCTTGGCGGCGTGCTCGGAGAACGTGACGGAGTCCTCGGCGTCGAGGATCACGGTCATCGATGTGAACACCAGTCCGTCGCCGGCGCGGCGGATGCCGACGTCGACCACGCCGCTGGAGACGTCGAATGGAACGTTGTTCGTCACCTGGTTCACGTACAGGTAGAAGCGTGCGGTGGTGACGTCCCCGTCGACGCCGGTGCGGAAGACGTTGGTGGCGTGGTGGCGCAGCGGGTAGGGATTTTCGTTGCGGTGCTGGGTCAACCACGCCAAGGTCTCGTCCTTGCCGTGCAACTCGGCGGCCAGCAGGTCCTCGAACGGGCAGTTCCCGGAATCGGAGCGGCTCAGGTATTCCATCTCGTCGCCGAGCCGGGCCCCGAGTTCGGCGAAGTGACCCTGGTCGTAGTGGTACCAGAAGGCGGCGATGAACTCCTGGACCTCGGACAGCGTGATCTCGTTGCTCATGGGTGCGAGTCAACCGTCGCCGACCGGGACGTGGCGCGACGATGCCCGGTCAGTGGAACACGGCGGCCGGATCAGTCGACGATCAGGCTCCACATGTCGGCTCCGGCGGCCAACGTCGCGTCGGTGACCTGTTCGTCCCAGTAGCGCACCGACCCGAATTCGGATCGCCACGCGAGTGCGGCCCGGGTGAACTCGTGCAACCGGTGCTCGAAGGTGGTACCGATCGCGCCGTGCACCTGGTGGGCGTTGCGCACCACGACCGAGGTGGCATGCCCGACGCAGGAGCGTGCCGCCGCGACCCGGAAGGCGAGGTTGTCCGTCGACCAGCCGCCCGTGACGGCCGTCGTCAGCGCGCCCTCGGTCGCCGCCCGGGCCAGTGCCGCTTCGGCGGCCAGGTCGGCGATCAGGTGCTGGACGGCCTGGAAGCGGGATAAGGGCCGGCCGAACTGGATCCGCGACGCGGCGTGTTCGACCGACGACGAGACGATCCGGTCGAGCGCCGCGCACACCTGGATCGCCCGCACCATCGCGGCTCTCAGCCACAACTCGGTCACCAGATCGGAGGACACCGGGACGCCGCCGAGCGCGGCGGTATCGGCCGTGACGGAGTCGCGGGGTTCACCGATTGAGTTGCGGCCCCGGGTGATCGAGAGCGCGGCGGCGTCGACGTCGGCGACTCGGTGGTCGTCGCCGTCGCGCCAGACGACGACCACCCGGTCACTGGCCGCGGCCCAGGGGACACCGCCGGCGGTTCCGTCGTCGCCGAGCATGCACACCGTGCGCACCGCGTCGTCGCTGCCCATCCCGTTCGCCTCGAGCAGCCAGCACGCCAGTAGGTCGTGTTCGGCCAACGGTGTTCGCACAGCGTTGCGGGCGGCGGCCGTCAGCAGTTCGGCGGCCTCGAACCAGCCCGCTCCGCTGCCGCCCCACTCCTCGGCGCCGGTCAGGCGGACCAGGCCCAGGTGGTCAAGGCGCCGCCACAACTCGGTGTCCCGTTCGATGACCTTCGCCGGCGGGTGGGCGTCGCGGTACTCGGCGAAGACCGCGTCCATCATCTCGACGAGCGCCGGATCGACGTTCATCGCAGCCCCAATCCGCGTGCGATCACGCCGCGCAACACCTCGTTGGTGCCGCCGCGCAGCGTGAAGCCCGGGCGCTGATCCACGGCTCGCGAAACCAGTTCGGCGAGATCGGGATCCGTGGTCGCGTCGGTCAGCGTGTCGGCGAAGTCGGCGATGTCACCCTCGGTGGTGGTGCCGAGCACCTTGACCACCGCCGCGGGAACATCGGCGGGCTCGCGGCGTTCCAGTGCGCCCGCGACGGCGGTTGACATCTGGTGCAGTCCGGCGGTTCTGGCGACGAGGCGGCCGAGTCCGGTATCCCGCGAAATCTCTTGTGCGGCCATCTTTTCGCCGCATGTCCGCAACAACACGAAGGTGGACAGGAACCGTTCGGGTCCACTGCGCTCGAAGGCCAGCTCCGAGGTGACCTGGCGCCAGCCCGCACCGATCTCACCGAACACCATGTCGTCGGGCACGAAGGCGCCGTCGAGGATCACCTCGTTGAAGTGGTGCGCACCGTTCATCGAGACGACGGGCCGGATGTGCACACCCGGCCGGCGCAGGTCGACGATGAACTGACTCAATCCGGCGTGCCGGTTGTCCGGATCGACGGGCGCGGTGCGGGCCAACGCGATGAACGCGTGCGCGTAGTGCGCCCCCGACGTCCACACCTTCGTCCCCGACAGCGACCAGCCGCCGTCCACGTGGACCGCCTTGGTGCGCACGCTCGCGAGGTCGGAGCCGGAGTCGGGTTCGCTCATGCCGATGCCGAAGAAGCACTCGCCGCGCACGATCCGCGGAAGGAACTCCCTCTTCTGCAGGTCCGTGCCGTACTTGAGCAACGACGGCACGATCTGCCGGTCGGCGATCCAGTGCGCCGCGACCGGTGCGCCCGCCGCGAGCAATTCCTCGGTCACCGCGAACCGTTCGACGAAGGAGCGTCCGTGCCCGCCGTACTCGACGGGCACGGTCATCCCGAGATACCCGTGTGCGGCAAGCGCTTTGGTGAAGTTCTCGTCCCATCCCGTCAGCCACGCGTCGACCGCCGGCATGAAGGCGCCCGCGGCACGCTGCTCGGCGAGGAATTCACGTACCTCGGCTCGCAGGGCCGCGGTCGCAGTGGCGGCGACGGCCGCCGGGGGAACCAGGCGGGGGAGCGTCACGGGGCCGTCCGCCATCGGCTGATGCGCTGTTCGTGCTCCGGGTCGCGGTGGGCCAGCGGCTGCATGGCGGCGGCCATGGCCAGCGTGGAGTCCAGCGAGCCGGCCCGCGACTCCTGCAGCAGACGTTTGGCCATCCGCAGCGCGTGAGCGGGATTCTTCGTGATCCGGTCGGCCAGCGCGAGCGCCTGCGGGAGCAGGTCGTCGTGCGGCACGACGCGGCTGACCATGCCCCACTCCAAGGCGGTGGGCGCATCGATGCGGTCGCCGGTGAACGTCATCTCGGCGGCGCGCTCGTAGCCGATCGCCCTCGGCAGGAACCACGTGCCACCGTCGCCCGGGATGATGCCGATCTGCACGAAGCTCTCGGCGAACGACGCCCGCTCCGAAGCCACGCGGATGTCGCACATCATGGCGAGGTCGCAGCCAGCTCCCACGGCGGGACCGTTGACCGCGGCGATCAGCGGCACCTCCAGGCGGCCGACGGCGCGCGGGATGCGCTGGATCCCATCGACGTAGGCACGCCGCATGTCAAGGGCATCGAGGCCGAACATCCCTATGCGGTCGGCCATCTCCTTGACGTTGCCGCCCGCGGAGAAGATCTTGCCCGCACCCGTCAGGACCACCGCGCGCACGTCGAGGTCGGCGTTGGCGGCGTCGACGGCGGCCTCGAACGCCGAGATGAAGCCCTTGTCGGTGATCGCGTTGCCGACCTCGGGCAGGTCGATGGTCCACGTCTGGGTCGCACCGTGAGCGGCGATGTTCAGCGGTGTGCTCATGACGGCAACTGTAGGGACTTGGTCTGCAGGAATTCCTCGAACCCCGCGCGGCCGAGCTCACGGCCGACGCCGGACTTCTTGTATCCGCCGAACGGCGCGACCGGGTTGTACATGCCGCCGTTGACGTCGAGCTGTCCGGTCTGCACGCGCCGCGCGAACGAGATGGCCGTGTCGAGGTCGGGACCCCACACCGCGCCCGCGAGCCCGTAGGGCGTGCCGTTGGCGATGCGTAGGGCGTCGTCTTCGTCCCGGAACGGAATCACCGCGAGCACCGGCCCGAACACCTCCTCCTGGCCCAACTCGGAGTCGGGGTCGACGTCGGCGAACACGGTCGGGGCGACGTAGTAGCCGGTGTCGCGGACAGATTCGGATCCGCCGGTGAGCAGGCGTGCGCCGTCGCGGCGTGCGCGGTCGATGAACCCGCGCACGGACTCGAACTGCGCGGCCGAGGCCAGGGGGCCGATCCGGGTGCCGGGATCGGACGGGTCGCCGACGGTGTACTTGGCGGCGGCGGCCTCGACCAGTTCGAGGGCTTCGTCGTAGCGCGACCGCGGCACCAGCATCCGGGTCCACGCCATGCAGGTCTGCCCGCCGTTGAGGAACGCGTTGCCCACGCCGACCTTCACCGCGGTGGTCAGGTCGCCGCCGTCGAGGATGACGTTGGCGGACTTGCCGCCGAGTTCGAGGGCGACCTTCTTCACCGATCCGGCCGCGAGCTCGGCGACCCGACGGCCCACGGCGGTCGACCCGGTGAACGACACCACATCGACGTCGGGATGCGATGCGATGCGCTCGCCTACCACGGCTCCGCGTCCCGACACCAGGTTCACCACACCGTCGGGAAGCCCGGCCTCCTCGACCGCCTCGATGAACTCGAACACCGACAGCGGTGCCTCGTTGCTCGGCTTGAGGACGATGGTGCACCCCGCGGCGATCGCGGGCAGCACCTTGGCCACCACCTGATAGAGCGGGTAGTTCCACGGGGTGATGGCGCCGACGACCCCGTACGGCTCACGCAGCACCAACGAGTTGCCAACGCGCTCTTCGAATTCGAAGGACTCGAGAACGTCGGCGAAACCGTTGGCCACCGCCAGTGGAACCTTGGTCTGAACGCCCTGCGCCACCCGCAGCGGCGCGCCCATCTCCCGGCTGATGGTCTCGGCGATGTCGGGCAGCCGCTTCTCCATCGCGGCGATCACCCTGGCCAGCCGGTCACGCCGCTCGGCGCGGGTGATCAGCGGATCGAACGCGCGGCGGGCGGCGGCCACCGCCGCGTCCACGTCGGCGACCGTTCCGTTGGGCACACAGCCGATCACCTTCTCGGTGGCGGGGTCGACGACGTCGATAACGTCGTCCGAAGACGGCGTCGCCCAATGCCCGTCGATGAACAGCGTCTTGCGGGTGTAGTCGTGCATGGATCTCCTCGGGGATCAGGGAACGATGCTGGCGCGGACGTCGCGCTTGTGCTCGGCGGCGGCGAAGGCCTCGTTGATGTCGTCGAGCGGATACTGCGCTGCGGCGAGCCGGTGCAGGGGGAGGGTGTCCTGGTGCTGTTCGAGGAAGGTCAGCGCCCGCGACAGCACCGGCGGTTCGTACAACGAGACCCCGACCATCGTCTTGTTGGCGAAGACGAATCGTGACGGGTCGAATTCGAAGGTCTTGCCTATGTTGATGTTGCCGATCTCGACGTAGCGGCCGAACTGGCCCAGCATCTTGAGGCCCTCGTCGATGGCGGACGGGTGGCCGACGACCTCGACCACGACGTCGGCGCCGTGCCCGCCGGTCAGGTCGCGGACGATCTTCGTGCGGTCCTTGACCGTGGCGGCCGTGTTGATGTCGATCACCGCGTCGGCGCCGAATGCGGTTGCCAGCTCGAGCCGTTCGGGCACACCGTCGATGGCGATGACCCGGCCTGCGCCCCTGGCCTTGGCCACCGCGACCGCGTAGAGCCCCAGCGCACCGGCGCCCTGCACGACGACGGTCTCGCCGAGTTGCTGATCCACGCGCTCGAGGCCGTACATCACCTGGGACAGTGCACAGTTGGCGCCGGAAGCGATGTCGTCGCTGACCCGTTCGGGCACGGTGTACACGACCGCCCCGGCGGGCAGCAGAAAGTAGTCGGCGTAGCCGCCGACGAAGTAGGGCGGCGCATCGGCGCGTCCGAGCATGGCCATCGCGAGGTTCAGGCACGCGTTGCGCCTGCCCGCCAGGCAGTTCCGGCACCGGTGGCAGGAAAAGAAGTAGGGGAACACCACCCGGCTGCCCCTCTCCAGAGGTGCGCCGTTGGAGTCCGCCGTGACGCCGTCACCGAGTTCCTCGACCGCCCCGACCATCTCGTGACCGAGCACCGTCGGGAGTTGTCCTCCCAGGCCGCGGGTGGCGAAGGTGCCGTGCCACGCGTGAAGGTCGGATCCACAGATGTTGGTCCTGGTGACCTTGATCAGGATCTCGCCGGGACCGACCTCGGCCAGGTTCACGGTTTCGATTTCGAACGGCTTTCCGGGCGCGTCGAATCGCGCGATGCGTCCTGTGAACAATCCTCAGTTCCCTTCTGGCTCAGCGGCTCAGTGGTTCGGCCGTGAAGCGTTCGCGCAGTTGACGTTTCAGCAGCTTGCCGCTCGGGTTCTTCGGCAGTGTGTCGACGAAGAAGACGTGCTTGGGGGTCTTGAATCCGGCCAGATGCTGCCGGCAGTGTGCGATCAGGTCGTCCTCGGTCAGGTCGGCGCCCTCGCGGGAGACCACCGCGGCGACGACTGTCTCGACCCACGTCGGATGCGGAAGTCCGAAGACCGCGACCTCCTGAACGCCGTTGTGCCGGTAGAGAACCTCCTCGACCTCGCGGCTGGCGACGTTTTCGCCACCGGTCTTAATCATGTCCTTCTTCCGGTCGACCACGTGCAGCAGACCGTGCTCGTCGTAGTAGCCGAGGTCGCCGGAGTGGAACCAACCGCCGCGGAACGCCTCCGCCGTCTTGGCCGGGTCGTCGAGGTAACCGAGCATCAGATGCGGGCTGCGGTGGGCGATCTCACCCACCACACCGGGTGCGACCGGAGCGTCGTCTTCGTCGAGGATCGTGGTCTCCACGTTGACCGCCGGCCGTCCCGCCGAGCCGGCGTGGGCGTCCTGCTCGTCGGGCCCGAGCGCGGACGCCAGCGGCGCCAACTCGGTCTGGCCGTAGAAGTTCCACAGCCTCAGGTTCGGCAGCCGGTCCCGGATCTCGGCGAGGATCTCGATCGGCATCGCCGAAGCGCCGTAGTAGCCCTTGCGCAGGCTGGACAGATCGACCTCGTCGAACACCGGGCACCGCAACAGGCCGATCCAGACCGTCGGAGGCGCGAAGTAGTTGGTCACCCCGTAGCGGGCGATCGTGCGCAGCACCGTCTCGGGATCGGGCCCGGGCAGGATGATGCTGGTCGCACCGAGATAGATGTCGGTGGCCAGGAAGTTGTCCAACTGCGCGCAGTGATACAGCGGCAGCGAGTGGATTTCGACGTCGTCACCGGCCATCGAGCCGGCGACGATGGTGCTGACGTACTGCCACATCAGGCTGCGGCTCGTGTGCATCGCGCCCTTGGGCCGCGACTCCGTGCCGCTGGTGTACATCAACCGCAGCAGTTGGTCGTCCTCGATGCGGGGATTCGGCGCGGGGGTGGTGGTGGAAAGCCACTGCGCGAAGTCGTCCCAGCCCGGCGGGATGCTCTGTCCGGGCCGGACGATCGCGGCCCGGGTGCGCAGCGCTCCGTCGATGCGCATCGCCTGTTCGGCGACGCCCGTCAGCTCGGCTTCGACGATGAAGCCGTCGGCCCTGCTGTGACCGAGGATGTAGGCGACCTCCTCGGCCGTCAGCATGAAGTTGACCGGGACCAACACCACCGCGGCGCGGGCGGTGGCGAAGGCGAGCACCGCATACTGCCAGCAGTTGCGCGCCAGCAGCGCCACCCGGTCGCCGGGGCGGAAGCCGTTGTCCTGCAACGCCGCCGCGGCCCGGTCCACGAGCTGGTCGAACTCGGCGAACGTCAACACCACATCGCCGTCGATGATCGCGGTCTTGTCGGGTTGCCTGCGGGCCGAACGGCGCGGGATGTCGCCCAGCGTGTGGCTGCGCGCCTGGTCGACCACCGCATCCAGATCCATGGCGGGCAGCGTAAACGCGTCTGCCGTGAAGCGAGGGACGGATGTCCCGCTCAGTAGGCAGGGCACTGCCCGGTCGGCCGTGCTTTGCCGATACTCGTGTCTGTGACTGCTGACGCTCGAGCCATACCGTCGCCGCACGCCGCGGACGTCGACCGCGATGAACTGAGGGCGAATCTCGCTCAGGCGGACCCCGGCGTCCTGGTCGCGGTGCTGGCGCAGCTGACGGGTGATCCGTCGGTGATCGACCGGTTTGGGCCCAAGATCACGCACATCCCCGATCCACCCGAGCGCGCCGGCGTCACCGACCCCGACACCATGACGGCGCTTGTCGATGCGGTCGTCTCGGCGCTGTCCTCGCCGCGGGCCGAAGGGGCGATGGCCGCCGACGACATCGATCTGTTCACCCGCGCGCTGCCGGTGGCGCTCGGTTCCGACGTCGAGGACGAATTCGTTCCGCTCCTGCTCGAACAGGGCGGTTTTCACCTCTCCCAGCCCACGTTGCCGCGCACCGTGGCGATTCCGCCGACGACGAATGTCGCAATCATCGGCGCGGGCATCGCCGGCATCATCACCGCCCTGGCCGCCGCCGACGCCGGGGTGCGGTATCAGATCTTCGACCGCAACGACGAGGTCGGCGGCACCTGGTTGACGACGAAGTATCCCGGTATCGGTGTCGACACGCCGTCGGCGTACTACTCGCTCTCGCGGGCGGTCAACCCCGACTGGTCGAGCTACTACCCGCAGGGTGCGGAGTACCAGAACTACCTGGTCTCGCTCGCCGACAAGCACGGCCTGCGTGAGCACACCCGGTTCGGCACCGAGGTCGAGGCGCTGTGGTGGGACGACGCGCGCAACCAGTGGCAGATCCACGCGGTCGACCGCGACGGCAACCGCGACGTCAGCTACGCCCGGGTGGTCGTCACCGCCGCAGGCTATCTCAACCGGCCGCGGTGGCCCGATGTTCCCGGTCGAGAATCGTTCGAGGGCACCAGTATTCACTCGGCGCTGTGGGATCCGTCGCTGGACCTCACCGGCAAGCGGGTCGCCGTCATCGGCGCGGGGTGCACCGCCGTGCAGATCGTCGATGCGTGTGTCGACGAGGTCGAACACCTGACCGTGTTCCAACGGCAACCGCACTGGGTGGCTCCGCGAAAGCGGTTGTCCGACGACGTTCCGGAGTACCGGCGGTATCTCGGACGGCACCTGCCGTATTACGCGAACTGGCACCGGCTGAAGTCCTATTGGGCGACGGCCGACAACAACTATCCCGTCATCCTGCGCGACCCCGAATGGGCGAAGGACCATCTGTCGATCTCGCAGGCCAACGACGTCCTGCTGCAGATGTGTCTGGAGTACATCAACCAGACGTTCGGCGAGGGTTCGGAGCTGGCGAAGAAGGTCACCCCAGACTTCGCGCCGTACGGTAAGCGCATCATCCGCGACCCGGGTGGCTACTACGCGGCGCTGACGCGGGAGCACGTCGACGTGGAGGCGAGCGAACCCGCCGCGGTAAACGCCGCAGGCATCGTCACAACGGACGGGCGGCAGATCGATCTCGACGTGATCATCTACGCCACCGGCTATCACCTCGATTTCCTGTCCACGGTCGACATCCGCGGCCGCGACGGCCGGACACTCCGCGAGGAGTGGGGCGACAGTCCCCGCGCGTATCGCGGTGGCACGGTGCCGGGCTTCCCGAACCTGTTCATCACCTCGGCGCCCAACTACAGCCCGGGCCACGGTGCGGGCGCCAACTTCTCCATGGAGGTGCTCGCGCACTACATCATGGAATGCCTGCAACTGCTCGCGCTTCGCGATGCCGCCACCATCGAGGTGACGCGGGAGGCCTACGACGATTACGTCGCGCAGATCGACGAGGCGATGTCGCAGACGGTGTGGTGCCACACCCCGAACGCACACACCTACTACCGTTCGGCATCCGGCCGCGTGGTCGTCGCGACGCCGTACCGCCTGGTCGACATCTGGCACCAGCATCGCGCGCCCGTCGAAGAACACTTCGCGATTCGATGACCGGGCTACTCGCGGGAAAGACGGCGCTGGTCACCGGCAGCAGCCGCGGCATCGGACGCGCTGTGGCGCAACGCCTTTCCGCGGAGGGCGCGACCGTGGTGATCACGGCACGGTCGTTCGAGCCGTCGGCGTCGATACGCGGTGGTGCCGCGACGGCCCTGCCGGGAACGATCGCCGAAACGATCGAGCTGATCGAGGGGGCGGGCGGGACGGCGATCGGCATCGCCGCCGACCTCGAGGACCCCGATCAGCGGGGCGGGCTGATCGACGAGGTGGTCGGACGCGCGGGTGGCCTCGACATCCTCGTCAACAACGCCGGTTTCGCCGACTACGCCCGGGTCGAGGAGATGGGCCTGGACGCCTTCGACCGCACCGTCGAGCACTATCTGCGCACGCCGTTCGTGTTGACCAAGGCCGCCGTGCCGCACATGCGGCAGCGGGGCGCGGGCTGGATCGTCAACATCGGATCGGTGACGGGCGTCGCCCCCGTGCGGCCGTACCGCGAGTACAACAAGACGTCGGGTGACGTCGTCTACGCCTCCTGCAAGGCCGCGCTGCACCGCTTCACCCAGGGCGTGGCCGCCGAGCTGCTCGACTCGAACATCGCGGTGAACTGCGTCGGCCCGTCGACGGCGATCCGCACTCCCGGTGCGGCGCAACTCATTCCAAACACCTTTCCCACCGAGCCGGTCGAGTACCTGGCTGAGACGGTGCTGGCGATGTGCCACCTCCCGGCCGCCGAGCGCACCGGGCTGGTCGCTTTCAGCCTGCACTATCCGTGGTCGCAGCGGCTGACGGTGCACACGCTCGACGGCACCGCCGAGTTGCCGCCGCTGGAACCGCCCGCGACGGCCAACCCGAACATCCTGCCCGCCGGAATGTAGCGGTTTCGGTGCACTAACGATCGGTGAGCGACTGTTAGCGCACCCGAATCACTGTGGCGGCATGCTGCAGAAGCTGTGGCAGACCCGGTCGCGGACGATGACGTCGGGACACTCGGGGTCGAACCAGCGGTCCACGTACGCCCAGTGAATGGGGTGCATGAGGTACGGGCCGGTCAGGCCGTCGAGGTCGCGGAACTCCTGCTCGAAGACGTGGGTCCACGGTGAGGCGCCGACGGCCGAGTCGATGCGACTGAGCTGCCATCTGCGGATCGAGGCGACATATCGGGGAAGCAGCCGCAGATCGTCCTCGAACCGCGCCACCGTCGCCTCGTCGGTGTCCGGTTGCACCCGCAGCAGCAGTGTCCGGTAGACGGTGGCGGAGACGTCGCGGGCGACGCTCCCGTGGCCGGTGTAGGTGGCGCCGTTGACGCGGATGACCTCGGGGCGGTCGAGCAATGCGTCGAAAGACGGTGCCACCGACAACCATTCTTCGGCATCGCCGAGCCGCAGATGCACCAGGATGTCGCCACCGTTGCGCACACCCGGCAGCGTCGGCTGCACCAGAGCGTGGGCCGCGCCGCTCGCCGCCGACGCCTCCCGCAGCTCACTCAGCAGGTGGTCGCGTTCGGGTGCGCCGACCACATCGATCAGCCGGATGACGCTATACATCGCACAAGCCGTCCACGTCCGCCGCCGCGGCGGCGACGCTGCGGGTGCGCTCCACGACCAGTTCGGCCACGCCGTCCCACCACGCTCCGAGCGTGGCATCGGGCCTGCCCTTCCACGTCATCTCCCACCACGCCTGCGGGCTGGGCAGCGACCACGTCACGGTGATCACGTTGGACTGGTCGTCGAACCAAATCGGCGGGCTGACGAGCACGTCGCGCAGCGTCATCCCGCGATCACGCGCACCCGGCGCGTATTCGGCCAGATACGTGTCGACGAAACGCCGTGCGCATCCGGGCCGGGTGGTGACCCTGTCGATGACGAACACCTCACCGTCGGCCATGGCCCGACATTAGGGCGGTGGCGTCCGTGGTGACGACGACGCTCCCGGCCATCGGGACGACACGGTTGACCGCGCCCGCGGCGGGGAGCACCGTGATCCGATGACCGTTGAGACGCTGGACCCGTTCGCGCCGTCCCGGCTCGGTCCGGTGAAGCTGCGCAACCGGGTCATCAAGGCCGCGACGTCGGAGGGCCGTTCGCCCGACGGCATGGTCACCGACGACCTGATCGACTTCCATGTCGCATTCGCCAAGGGCGGTGTGGGCATGACGACGGTCGCGTACTGCTGCGTCTCGAAGGAGGGCGCCAGCGCGCCCGGCCAGATCGTGATGAGCCCGGCGGCGCTGCCCGGACTGCACAGGCTCACCGACGCCGTGCACGGCGCAGGAGCGGCGATCTCGGCGCAGCTCGGCCATGCCGGCGTCGTCGCTCCGAAGAAGTTGACCGGCGCCACGGCCGTCGCCCCCAGCCGCTTCGTCAACCCCACCTCCTTCGCCTACTGTCGCGAGATCACCCGCGACGAGATCCGTTCCGTGATCGGACAATTCGCCGCGGCGGCGCAGGTGGCCGTCGACGCCGGCTTCGACGCCGTCGAGCTGCACTTCGGCCATCTCTACCTGCCGAGCTCGTTCCTCAGCGCGCGGATCAACCGGCGCAAGGACGAATACGGCGGTTCGATCGACAACCGATCGCGGTTGGTCCGCGAAATAGCGACCCGGGTCCGAGACGTCGTGAAGGATCAGATCGCGGTCATCGCCAAACTCGATATGGACGACGGGCTGCCCGGCAGTATCTGGATCGACGAAGCCCTGCGGACCGCGCAGCTGCTCGACGCCGACTCCGCGCTGGACGCCATCGAGCTCACCCAGGGTTCGTCGGTCTACAAACCGATGTACCTGTTCCGGGGCGACGTCCCGGTCAAGGAGTTCGCCAAGGTGATGCCCTCCGCGTTGCGGCCCGGTGTCCGCCTCGCGGGCAAGCGGGTCATGGGCAGTTATCCGTACCGCGATCTCTACATGCTCGACGCGGCACGGCAGTTCGTGCCGGTGGTCCGCAACACGAAACTGATTCTGCTGGGCGGCATCACGAACTACGAGCACCTCCAGACGGGGCTGCGCGAGGGCTTCGACTTCATGGCCATGGGCAGGGCGCTGTTGCGCGAACCCGACCTGGTGAACGCGATGATCGCGGATCACGACACGCGCAGTCGCTGCAACCACAACAACAAGTGCATGGTCACGGTGTTCGGCCGGACCCACTGTGTGCTCGACCCGCACCAGCGCTACGGACCGGTGCCGAAGGTCTAGGGCCTCACAACAACTTCGCGAGTTCTTGCGTCGCTTGGCGCCGCGCCTCGTGAGCGACGTCGAGCATCGGCATCGTCATGAATCCGTGGATCCCGCCGTCGAAATTGCACCGCGCCACGGGAACACCCGCGGCTTCCAACGCGTCGGCGTAGGCAACGCCCTCGTCTCGGAGCGGATCATGACCCGCGATCACCACCACAGCCGGTGGCAGTCGGTCGAGGCGCGCCTGCAGCGGCGACGCATACGGGTGGGTGCGGTCGGCGGGGGAGGGCACGTACTGGTCCCAGTACCACTGCAGCGCAGGACGAGGGTTGTAGAAGCCCTTGCCGTACAACCGGTATGACTCGGTTTCGAAGTCCGCGGCGATCATCGGGTAGATCAGCAACTGGGCGGACAATGCGGGCCCGCCGCGGTCGCGCGCCATCAGGGTGGTGACCGCCGCGAGGTTGCCGCCGGCGCTGTCGCCGGCCACCGCGAGCCTGTCCGGGTCACCGCCGAACTCCGCGGCGTGCTCCGCCGCCCACAGCGTCGCGGCGTACACGTCTTCGGCCGCGGCCGGCCACCTGCTCTCGGGTGCGAGCCGGTAGTCCACCGAGATCACCACCGCGGAAAGGAGATTCGCGAGGTTGCGGCACAGCCCGTCGTGGCTGTCGAGGTCGCAGAACACGAAGCCGCCCCCGTGCGCGTACACCACGACCGGCAGTGGAAGGTCGGCTGCCGGCCGGTATACCCGTACCTTGACGCCTCCGGGGATGGTGACATCGGTGACGGACCCGACGGCCTCGGGCTCCGCGGGTGCCACGAACCGCGATCGGATCGTCGCCCGCGCCTGCGCACCGGTCATGGTGTGCACCGGTGGAAAGCCGGAGTCGAGCGCCTCGATGAGCTCGGCGATCTGGGGGTCGAGCTTCACGCGTACTGCAGCACCGGCTCGCGGGGTGCCGTGGGCCGCGGTGCGGGCATGTTCCGCAGCGGGCGGGCCTGCTGCAGCGTCGGCGCCACGCGGCGGGGGCCGTCCTCGGCGTTGCGCCACACCGCCATGGCCGTCATCCGGACCGGCGCGACGAGGCGCTGGTCGAACATCATGCGGTTCATCGGGCCGCACACCGACACGGCCGCTACGGCCTCGCCCTGGCCGCCGATCGGCGCTGCGACGCAACCGAATCCGGTGAGGGCCTCTTCGCGGTCGAACGCGATCCCGTGCGAGCGCACCTTGGCCAGCTCGGTGCGCAACTGGACGGGCGATCCGATGGAGTACTTGGTACGGCGGTTCGTCAGGTCGATCGTGTCGTAGTTCAGGTCGGTGGTCGACGCCAGCATCGCCTTGCCCAGCGCCGAACAGTGCGCGGGGTGGCGACCTCCGACGCGGCTGGGAATGGCCGCGCCCAAGCCGTCACCGATCTTCTCCAGGTACACGACATCGGTGCCGTCGAGCACGGCGAGGTGGACGACGAGACCTGTGGCGCGGTGCAGGTCGTGCAGCAGGGGCACAGCCGCGCGGTGCAGGCGGTCCTGATGCACGGCGAGCGAACCCAACTCGACCAGCCGCATGCCCAACTCGTAGTCGCGTCCGTTGCGTCGCAGCCAGCGCAGCTGGACGAGGCGCTCGAGCATGCGGTGCGCCGACGAGCGGGGAAGCCCGGTGCGGCGAACGATCTGCGCCAGAGTCAGTCGGCCGGGCCCGTCGAAGGCATCAAGAACCAGCGATACGCGGTCGAGAACGGCGCTGGGGGTTTCGACAGTCGTTGTCATGTGGCCTCCGGAGAGCGACCTGCGACCAGGCAGGCGATATTTCTAATAGGAATATGCCTATTTGTAGCATGCCGCTGTGCGTGGTGTCACACGAACGGTGCGGTTTGCTTTCGATCACGTCAACGACCTGCGGCGTCGGGCCGCGCATCGGCGTGTCGACCCGGCTAGGGCGAAACGGTGTCGCTTCGCGGGTCGATCAGGATCTTGGCGTGCGCCTCGGCCGCGCCCAGCACTTCGAAGGCGCGGGCCACGCCGTCGAGGCCGACAGTGCCGGTGACGAGCGCCGAGGCGTCCAACTTGCCATCGGCGAGCAGGTGCAGCGTGTCGCGGAACTCCAGCGGCGTGTAGCCGAACACGAACCGCAGGTCGATGTCCTTGCCGTTCGCCACGGCAGGACGGAAGTGGTCGGTGCCCATACACACGCCGACCACGACGACCCGCGACTGCACGGGCGCCGCCCGGATGATGCCGTCGATGATCCCGGGCAGGCCGACGCACTCAAAGACCACCGGCCGCTTCGGCGACGCTGCGCCCACCTTGTCGGCGATCCGGTACAGATGCGACCAGCCGGGCACGCGGCGCAGCTTCTCCATCGAGCCGACGGCGAGTTCGAACAGCTGCTGCGCCTCGGTGATGGTCCCGGACTCGCCGGCGGCCGTGTAGGGAGAGTCGACGGCGGGATCGACGACGACATCGGCCCCGCAGCGCGACGCCATCTCGCGACGGGTCGCGGAGAAATCGCTCGCCACGATCGTCTGCACCCCGAGCGACTTGAGATGGCAGATCACCGCGAGACCGACCGGCCCACAACCGATCACGATCGCGACATCTCGCTTGCCGATCTGACTGCGGCGCACCGCATGCAAGGCCACCGCCATCGGTTCGGTCAGCGCGGCGATGTCGAGGTCGAGCCCGTTGGGGACGACGAAGCTCATCGAGGCTTCGGCCAGGACGTGTTCGGCGTACGCGCCGAGCGCCAGCGGCGACAGCCCGGTCATGTGCACGCCGCCTGCCGCCCGAACCATGGGAAACGACACCACGGGAGCCCCGGCCCTGAACTCCTTGGGCGCACCGGGGCCGCGCTCGGCCACTTCGCCGACGAACTCGTGGCCCAAGACGACCGGCGTGTCCTGGCGCATGAAGTCCGGATAACCAACTTCGTCCATCACGTCGGTCAACTCGTCGGCGTGGTCCTTCGCGTGCAGATCCGATCCGCAGATGCCGCAGCGCCGCACCTCGAGCACCAGCTGCCCGCGGGCGGGTGCGGGGGACGGGAGGTCGACGACGGACAGGGTGCCACGTTCACAGCTGACGGCCTTCATGCGTCCATCGTGTACCACGCGGACGAGGCGTCGGGAACTAGTCGGTCGCCGCGCTGCGTCCCGCCCGCCGGCCGTAGAAGCTGCCGTCGCCCAACGAGATCCCGCTCGCGTAACCCCATGCGGCCAGGCCCGCGGTGCAGCGGCCCGCGGCGAACAGACCGGGAATGGGCTCGCCGCTGACGTGCAGAACCTCGGCGTTCAGCGACGTCAGGAGCCCGCCAAGGGTGAATCCGCCGGTGCTCTCGCGCAGGTCGATCGCGCCAACCGGCGTGCCGATCGGTCGCAGCCACTGCGGCTTCTTGTTCAGCAGCGGATCCTCGCCCGCGGCGGCGCCGGCGTTGTAGGCGGAGACGGTCGCCTGAAGCGATCCCGTCGGCAGACCCATCTCGGATTCGAGTTCGGCGACGGTCTCGCACACCCAGGTCGGCGGGCGCAGCATCAGCTGCGGCGACAGCGAGGCCATCGCCTCCTCCTGGGACTTCTCGTCGATGATCAGGAACGCCGTGTTGTCCTGGTGATACAAGGTCAGCTGCCCGACCCTGCCGGGATAGGTGTCCTCGGCGACGTAGCGCTGACCGCGGCCGTTGACCAGGATGCCCCGGACCACCTGCTGCGGATCGATGAAGATGGCCACCTCGGTGGCGTCCATGTGGGCGAGGTCGGCGCCCAGTGCCTGCGCCATCCGGATCGCCTGACCGTCGTGCTGCTCGATGGCGGCGGCGGGCCGGCCGGCGATGCGCGGCGCGTACTGAGCGACCATGGCCTCGTTGTAGGCGAAGCTGCCCATCGCCAGCACCACTCCGCGACGCGCCCGCACGGCGATCTCCTCGCCGTACCGGCGCGCGTACACACCGACCACCCGGCCGTCGGACTCGACGACCAAGCGCTGCACTCGAACGTCGTAGATCGCCCGCGCCCCGGCCGCGGTGGCCGTCTCCACGAGCGGCTTCATCAGCATGTAGCCGGCGCTCGCCTCGCCCTGCTTCTTGTTCGACATCTGCGGGACGTGTCCGCGCGGCGCGGGCGTCGCAATCGTGTTGAACGGGTAGGAGTTCTCCCCGCCGCTGTACATCAGCCCCTGATCGCCCATGGGCTCCCAGCCGGGCTCGCCGAAGAACTCCGGCTTGAACTGAACGCCGCAGCCGACGAGCCAGTCGAAATGCTCGAGGCTGCCGTCGCAGTAGTCGGCGATGCGCTTCTCGTCGGCGCCGGGTCCCATCGCGACGTTGAGGTACGCGGCCATGTTCGCGACGGAATCGTCGAAACCACAAGCCTTTTGGATGGGTGTGCCGCCGCCCAGGTAGATGAATCCGCCAGCCATCGACGCCGCGCCGCCCCACGACCCGGTGCGTTCGAGGACCAGGACGTCGGCGCCGGCGCGCGCGGCTTCCACCGCCGCGGCCGCCCCGGCGATGCCGAAGCCGGCGATGACGACGTCGGCCTCCTCGTCCCACTGTGCGATGTCGGCCGCGGACAGGGGAGTGATATCGCCGCTCACGGGCGCATCGCCGCTGGCAGGTCGGACACCCACTCGTGGCCCCAATAGCTGTCTGCGGTGATTTCCTCTGCGGTGTAATACGTTTCGTCGACTCGCATACCGTCGGTGCCGAACTCGATGTCCCAGTCGCCGGGTGCCCGCACGTAGAACGACACCATCTTGTCGTTGGTGTGCCTGCCCAGCGTCGAGGACAGTTGGAAGCCGTCCTTGTTCACCCGGTCGAGGGCCTGCCCGACCGCGTCGAGGCTGTCGACCTCCACCATCAGGTGGATCAGGCCGGGGTCACGCAGCGTCATCGCGGGACAGATCGCCAGGCTGTGGTGGCGCGCGTTGATCCCGAGGAACCGCACCCGTAGCGGCCCGAACTCCGGCGGCGTCGGCACTCGAAACGCGCCGCGCGATCTGAATCCCAGGACCTCGGTGTAGAACTGAAACAGCCCGGGCACGTCGAGGGCCGGCAGCACGACGTGGCCCAACCCCTGATCGCCGGTGACGAACCGGGCGCCGTACGGCGTCACCACCGGGCTGTGGTCGAGCACCGCGCCGTGGAAGACCTCGGTGGAGGTCCCGGCCGGATCGTCGAACGCGATCACCTCCTCGACACGGCGGGCGTCGGCCTCCTCCAGTGAAAGTTCCTTGACCGCCACGCCTGCGCCGTCGAGCGCCGCCTTCACGCGCGTCAACGCCGCATGGTCGCGGACCTCCCACCCGACGGTGACGATCTTGTCGACGTCACCGGGCACCACGATGATGCGCGCGGCGCGCTCGTCCATCCGCAGATACAGCGCATCGTCGTCGGGACCGGAGCCCTCGGCGAAGCCGAGCACCTTGAACGCGAACTGGCGCCAGCGGTCGATGTCGGTGGCCTGAACCTTGACGTATCCGAGGCTCTTGAGATCGCTCATGGGTGCGGCCTTTCTAGATGTCGAGAATGTCAGCGGTCTCGATGCGTCGAACGTGCATTAGGGGCGATTTTCCGCCCCGATTTTCGCCCTGAGTGCACGTTCGGCGAGGCGCGGCTAGATCATCGCCCGCAGCGGACCCTGCGGATCCACACCGAGCGAGCTCAGCGCCGAGGCGTGAAACACCGTGCCGGGCACGTGGATCGCGTGCAGCTGGCCCACGTGCACGTCGCGCCAGTACCGCTGAAGCGGCTTGTCCATGCGCGCGGCGTTACCACCCGATCGGGCGAAGATCTCGTCGACGGCGGACACCGCGCGCCACACCGCACGGATCTGGGTGCGACGGCCCGCGGCCCGGTCCTCGAAGCTGACCTCCTTACCCGCGGCGACCATGTCGTAGATGCGGTCGGCGTTGGCCAGCAGTTCCTGGCGCGCGGCGTTGATGTCGGCGGCCGCCTCACCGATCGCGTACATGACGTACGGGTCGTCCTTGATCGCGACGCCGCTGGAGTTGACGCGCTCGCGCTGGTAGTCCAGGTGCGCGGCCAGCGCGCCCTCGGCGATGCCGATCGTGGCGGCGGAGATGCCGAGCGGGAACATTGTCGACCACGGCATCAGGTACAGCGGCTCGGTCATGCCGGCCTCGCGTTGGGCGGTGCCGTCCATCACCTTCATCGCGTCCATCGTCCGGTACTCCGGCACGAACGCGTCTTTGACGATGACGTCCTTGGACCCGGTGCCGCGCAGGCCGACCACGTCCCACGAGTCCTCGACGATCTCGTAGTCCGGTCGCGGAAGGATCATGTGCAGCATCTGCGGTGGCATCAGCGGTTTGCCGTCCGCGTCGCCGATCATCGCGCCGAGGATGATCCAGTCGCACGCGTCGGTTCCCGAGCTGAACTGCCAGCGCCCGTTGAAGATGTAACCGCCATCGACGGGCTTGGCCACACCCTGCGGCGCGTACGGCGACGCCATCCAGGTGTCGATGTCGTCGGCCCAGACCTCCTCGCCGACGCGCGGATCGGCGTAGGCGAGCTGATAGGGGTGCACGCCCACCACGCCGTTGACCCAGCCGGCCGCGGGGTCCAGGGCGGCGGTGGCCATCACGGTTTCGGCGAACTCGCGCGGATGAGCCTCGTAGCCGCCGTGCTTCTTGGGCTGCAGCAGGCGGATGGACCCGGCGGCCTTCATCGACTTGACCGTGGCATCGGTCAACCGCCCGATCTTCTCGGCCTCGGCGCCCTGATCCTTGAACTGCTCGGCCAGTTGCATCACCCGGTCGAGTACGCGCTCACTCATGCTGATGTCCTCACTATCGGCTGCACTTGATGGTCTACCGCACCGGAAGCGCGAACGGAATCAAATCCCGGTCAGCGGGCGGCGTTTCCGGCTCAGTACTCGACGTGCAGATCGTCGCTGACCGGTCGGGCCTGACAGCCGAGGATGAGGCCCTCGGCCAGGTCGTCGGGCTCGAGGATCTCGCAGGTGGCCATGTCGACCTCGCCGGACACCACGGTCGCGACGCATGAGCCGCAGTGACCTTCCCGGCACGAGTGCGGAGGATCGACGCCGGCATCGAGCATCGCGTCGACCAGTGTCTTGTCGCGCGGCCAGCGGAGGTGGTGCCGGGTGCCGTCCAGATCGACGCAAACGGTGGCATCGACCCGCGTCCCGCAGGCGTCGGTCTGTGTCATGCGCCGATCTTCACCGCCGTCGGGAGCCGGGTCGACCGGCCCTTCCGATGGGCGGAACGGTCCCGGCCCGATTGCCCGGTCATCGGGAAACTCCGGCTACGCCGGGTCCACCACGACCTACCGTGGCTGCGTGGGTACTTCCGAGGAGCGGTCAAGCGTGGACGCGGTGGTGGTCGGCGCCGGCTTCGCCGGGCTGTACGCGTTGCACAAGCTGCGGTCGCAGGGCCTGTCGGTGCGCGTGTTCGAAGCGGCGCCGGAGATCGGGGGCACCTGGTACTACAACCGCTATCCGGGAGCGCGCTGCGACGTCGAAAGCGTCGACTACTGCTACTCGTTCGATCCCCGGCTCGAGCAGGAGTGGGACTGGTCGGAGAAGTACGCGACGCAGGCCGAGATCCTGCGCTACATGAACTGGGTCGCCGACAAACTGAACCTGCGCGACGGCATCACGCTCAACACCCGGGTCACCTCGGCCGTGCTCGACGAGGACAACCTGCGCTGGACGGTGTCGACCGACACGGGTGAGATCGTCACCGCGCGCTTCTGCGTGATGGCGACCGGTCCGCTGTCCGCGGCGTTGACGCCGGACTTCCCCGGCCTGGACGGTTATGCGGGGGAGCTGTACCACACCGCGCACTGGCCCCACAAGCCCGTCGATTTCACCGGCAAGCGGGTCGCGGTGATCGGAACGGGTTCGTCGGGCATCCAGTCCATTCCGGTCATCGCCGATCAGGCCGATCGTCTCTACGTGTTCCAGCGGACGCCGAATTACAGTGTGCCCGCGGGCAATCGGCCGTTGACCGACGAGGACCGAGCCCAGGTCAAGGCAACCTACGCCGAACGCCGCCGACTGTCGTGGCGCAGCGGCGGCGGCTCACCGCACATCGCCCATCCGAAGCTCACGATGGAGGCCACGCCCGAGGAGCGCCGTGAGGCGTTCGAGAAGCGCTGGGAACTCGGGGGTGTGCTGTTCTCGAAGACGTTCAGCGATCAGATGATCGACATGGCCGCCAACGAGGAAGCGCGCAAGTTCTACGAGGAGAAGATCCGGGCGGTGATCGACGACCCCGAGGTCGCCGAGCTGCTCATCCCGAACGACCATCCCATCGGGACGAAGCGAATCTGCACCGACACAAACTACTTTCAGACGTTCAACCACCCGCACGTGAGCCTGATCAGCGTGCGCAAGACACCGATCGTGTCCGTCGACGCCGACGGCATCAACACCACCGACGCCCATTACGACGTCGACGCGATCGTGCTCGCCACCGGGTTCGATGCGATGACCGGTGCGCTGGGCAAGATCGACATCGTCGGCCGGGGCGGACAGAGGCTGCGCGACGACTGGGCCGACGGTCCGCGCACCTACCTCGGGCTCGGCGTCGACGGCTTCCCGAACCTGTTCCTGGTCTCGGGTCCTGGCGCGCCGGCGGTGCTGGCCAACATGGTGCTGCACGCCGAGGCGAACGTGAACTGGATCGCCGACGCCATCGCCCATCTCGACGGGCACGGCTACACCGCGATCGAAGCTACCGACGAGGCCGTCGACAACTGGATCGCCGAGTGCAATCGGCGCGCGGAAGCGACGCTGTTCCCGAGGGCGAACTCCTGGTACATGGGCGCCAACGTGCCGGGTAAACCACGCGGATTCATGTTGTTCATCGGCGGTTTCGGCGTCTACCTCGACATCTGCGCCGAGGTGGCCGCCGCGGGTTACAAGGGCTTTCGCCTGCTCGCTTCGTCCTAGGCGGTCCTAGGCGGTCCTAGGCTGTCCTAGGCGTCTCGGGTGAGGAACGCCAACACGGCGCTTTCGAACGCAGCCTTGGCCTCGATCATCGCCCAGTGCCCGCAGTTCGGGAACACGTGCAACTCGGCGTTGGGAATGGTGCGCATCGGGATCAGCGCCATGTCGAGCGGGCTCACCCGGTCGTCACGCCCCCACGTCAGCAGCGTCGGCGCGGCGACCTTGTGCATCTGCGCCCACGGCAACGGCGCATCGCTGCTGCGCATGAACGCCATCATCTGCGCGAAGGCCTTCTTGCCGTACATGCGCCGGGCGGACTCCAGCGTCTCCGGATCGGTTGCCAACTGCCAGCGTTCCTCGATCAGTTGTTCGGTGACCAGAGACTGGTCGTAGACCATGGAGTTGAGCCAGTCGACCAACCGCGCACGGGTGGGGTCCTCGGTGAACTCCTGGAGCAGCCGGATCCCCTCACTCGGACCGGGGCTGAAGATGTTGGTGCCGATGCCGCCGATCGTGACCAGCCGGCGGATGCGATCGGGGTTGTTGATCGCGAAGGTGATTCCCACGCCGCCGCCCATCGAGTTGCCGACGATGTCGACGCGGTCGATCCCCAGCGCATCGAGGAAGGGGACGACGGCGCCCTGCGCGGTGATCATCGGATGGCCGCCGAAGTCGTCGCTGACCCCGAAACCCGGGAATTCCAGGATCACGCAACGGAAATGCCGGGCGAAGGTGGGTAGCACACCGCGGAAGTTGCGCCACCCGGTGACGCCGGGGCCGGAGCCGTGAAGAAAGAGCAGAACGGGACCGTCTCCGACGTCGTAGTAGCGCAGCACACCGGATGCGGTGGGCGTCTCGCGGAGGTCGTTCTCGACGCGGGCGATGAAGGCTGCGGTATCGGTCACGCCCACAGCCTGCCACGCGCTCGTCGCGCCGCGAGCGGGTGTTCCGTTCATCGGTCGTCCCGGTAAGCGGGACGCTCACTGTGCCGGTGCGCGTTTCACTGCGACGCTGCCGGTCGAGAGAGACGGGCCGTCGACGCGCCCGCGTGTAGTCAGGAGGCCCGATGTCGCCGGCGACCCCGTCAGGTGCTTCGCGATGTTGAGCGATCGCTTCCGGGTGACGGATTAGCGGGGTCGTCGGTGGGCACGGTTCAGGTTCTTCGCAGTACGTATCCGCGGTTGACGGCGGGTATGCGCCGTCCGGTCGACTTTTTGGGTCGCATCGGCGATCACATGCTGTT